>CAWGVL010000032.1:0-31778 GCA_963825845.1 Bryobacteraceae bacterium
GTACAACATCGTGATCGCGTACTCGGAAGAGGATGCCGAAGTTGAACGCCAGGAGATTGAGGGCTTGATCGGACGGCGTGTCGATGGTCTTATCATCGCGTCCGCCCAACCGCCGAAGCAGACCCGGATCTTCAAGCGGATCGAAGAAGAGAAAGTTCCCTATGTGCTGATTGACAGGCAGATAGCCGGTGTGAAGGCCAATTTCGTCGGAGTTAGCGACGAATACGTCGGCCGTCTTGCGACGGAACACTTGATCTCGCAAGGATGCCTGCGTCTGGCTCACATTCGCGGTCCCGAGACGACGACCGGAGTCGGCCGATGCAAGGGATTTTCTGATGCCTGCGCCGACCACGGCATCGACGTGCCGGCAGGATGGATCGTGCCGGGTTTGTTCAATGACGAGGGCGGATTCGCAGCCATGCATAAGTTGCTGGCGCTCAACCCGCGGCCGGACGGCGTCGTTTGTTACAACGATCCGGTGGCGGCGGGCGCTTTGAAGGCGGCGCTCGAAGCCGGTATGCGTGTGCCCAAAGACATAGCGGTCGTCGGGGCAGGGAATGTTCACTACTCGGACCTTCTGCGCGTGCCGCTGTCGACCGTCGATCAAAACAGTACTGCGATCGGCGAAGCTTCCGCCGATCTCCTGCTCGAGATCATTCGGGCGGGGGAGCCGCCTAAGCCACGAAGTATCCTGATCGAGCCCAGGGTTATCGAGCGCGAATCTTCTCGGAGATCCGCCGCTAAACGGGGCTAAGCTCGCGGCTGAAGCCGCTCATCGGAGTTTCAGGAGGCCCTCGGTCAACTCGATTCGAGCGCCCCACGGGTCCGTCAGGAAGACGATCTTCAGGCCGAGATCGGGACGATTCATCGGTTTGCCATCCAACTTGGCCCCGGCGCGTTCGGCATTCCGGCACATTGCTTCCACATCAGAGACCTCGAAACCAATGTGATCGAACACGCGACCTTGCGTCTTGGCGGTGGGGGCAGGCGCGGTCTTCCACGAAAGGTTGACGCCGGGTAGATCCGCTGCCTGGAACCGTCCACGAACACCGGGAATCGCGCCGAACACCTTTGCGTACCACGCTCGCATCTCTTCGATCTGAGGGGTCGCGAAATGGACGTGGTGATGCTTGATGGGAACATCCAGCTTTGTATCTTCTGTGAATTCGACGATGACCCCGCCGGGGAACTCACCGAAGAACTGCCGATCCTTCTCGTTTACGCTGACCACTTTCGCCGCGGCGGCGATTTTTGCCTTGGTCCCCTCGAAGTCACGCACGGCAAACCCGAGATGATCGACGATCGATCCGACCGTTCCCCCGGCTGAGTCGCCTGCACGAAAGGCGACGAGAACGCCCGGGAACATTGCGAACTCGATCGGCCCTGCCTTGACGGATTTGCCACCGAGAACATCAATCCACAGTTTCCGGTGCGCTTCGGGGTCTGGAGTGACAACATGCAGATGGCCCATGGATACGCCCGATGAGTTCAGAGGCAAAACCTGGGCGGATACGCACGATATACCGGCTGCAATCAGAACCAGCGTCTTCATCGGTGTGATTATTTCACACGATCCATGCAGCTACTGCTTCTCGTAGACCAAAGTCGATTCGACTTCGCCCTGCAGGGACACGATCTGACGACGGATCGTAAGCACTTTGCCGTCGCGGGACATTTTCCATCGATCCATTTGCGTGTAGCTCCGCTGTGGATCGTTCACAATCGTGTTGATCATCAACGCGGAACCTTCCCATTTGGCGATGCTCTTGGCCCTACCGTCGCCGATGGGGTGAGCAGTTTCCCTGGCGTTGGTCGCGAAGTGCAGCATCACGCGGCTTACCTTTTTCGGATCCGGATGGGACTGCCCGACAGGTACGCACCGAATTTCAACATCTTTGTGTTCCACCTTCATTCGGTTCCATGGCTGCGGTGTCGTGCGCCTCAACTCACTTCGGGACTCATCAAGAGTCCAGATCCCGGAAAAATCGGGGTCGCCTGCGAACGACAATCCAGTCGTCGTCAGGAGTGCAAGGATCAACCATCGGAGGAAATGGGGCATGCGCCGAGTCATTATATGCGGAGATTTCTCAGATTCGCGACAGTCGCGACGCGCTTCAGTCATTTAAGGACCTTACCGAGATGTGCCTTGTTGGGTCATGAACGATCTGACCAAGCGTGGTGTCATTTTCCTGGTCGGTGGACGGCGCTTCGGCCCGGGGAAAAAGGTGGCAAATAGCCGGTCACGATGTTGATCGATTCTGCGCTTGAGTTCAGCTGGATTTAAGGACCTGTAGGTCATCTTGAGCCGCTCGCACGCGGTCACGCTCAGCTGCCCGGATTCGAGCAGTCGCTGATAGGGTGTTTTCGGTGTTCAGTACACTCGATGCAGCTTGCCTTTGACACGCCGTTTCTGAACCAGCTTGGTCGTCGGCTGGAAGAAGTTCTTGTATAGGGCAAGGTCGGCATATACGTCATCCAATAGATCCAGTTGCGTTTGGGTATCGAAGCGGCGATAGCCGACGATCTTGCGCACGTGAGTCCAGTTGCGTTGCTCGACCCACGCGTTATCGTTCTTTTGCAGAGGCCGAGATCGTGACATGGTGATGTGGTGCTTGCGGCACCAGTTGTACACCAGCTCATTAACGAGGCAGCCGTCGTTGTCGGGATGGATTTCGTGCATCGGGAACGGCAGACGCTCACACATGGCTTCCAGCGCCGTATACGTGCCATGTTGCGACCTGCCAAGCATGGCACTCGCCCCCCACCAGCCGCTAGCAATATCGGCGGCCGACAAAGTGACGGCGAAAAGGCCCGCGCTCGACTGCCCACAATGCAACACGAAATCCACCTGCAAGTTGCCGATTTGCTCGCGATCCCATTCGCTTGGAACCTTCACCGGGATCTGCTGGTACAACAACGGATGCACGGCGGGATTCCGGTATCGATTTAACTGCAGACGCTGCCGCTCGCCGCGTAATAGACGATCCACCGTCTTGGGCGAGGCCTTCTTCAGTTTGGCCGCGACTGCGTCGGAAAGTGGCCGATTTCTCCCAGCGCGCGAAGCCGCTTACTTCCATGCGCAGAATCGGGGCAAACCGCTGCCCGCACGGGTAGTCAAAGATCGGCCACAACTGTGCGAGCGCTGTTTTGACCGCCGGGCCATAGGTGGGACGCCGACGTTTCGGTTTGCTCGGCCGCGGTGCCGCGTCCGGTCGCAACTTCGCAATCAGATACTTGCGCGCAAGCTTGGTCCGCTTTTCCGCTTCGTTTAGCAGCCGAGTCTTGGTCTGCTTATCCGCTCCAATGTAGTCGGACCGCAACTGTGTCAAGTACTGATCACGCGACTTGATATCCAACCCGTTTACAACTACCCGCCGTCGGGCCTATAATGCTGCCGTCGCTTATGGGTAAACGATTGTTCGCTCTCACGTGCGCGCTCCTGATAGCTTCCATTGCTGAAGCGCAAAGGCACAAACTCGCTACTGTAAACGCGGAAACTCCGGAAGGCAAGATGCTTCAGCAAATTGGACAGGAGACCGACGCCGCGAAGAAACTCGCCATGATGGAGCAGTTCGCTTCGCAATTTCCCACTCACGATGCGACTGGCTGGGTCTACTCGCAGATGCAGGTTGCCTACTCGAAAGCGGGCGACTCCGACAAAGCAATTGTGACGGGTGAGAAACTGCTCGCTCTCGACGGCATGGACGTGGATGCCGCTTACGCCAATCTGAAAGCAAGTGAGGCCAAAAAGGACGCGGACGGAGTTCTCAAGTGGTCAAGCGTGACTTCGGACATTGCAAAAAAGAACTCGCCGCTCCCAAGCGTGCAGGCCAATCAGACGAGGAGTTCGCGCATGCAGTCGATTTCGCGAAGCAGGTCGACACGTACACCGAGTATTCGCTGTATGCGACGGCCGCCGCGGAGCAAGATCCGCAAAAGGTCATGAAGCTGGCTGATGCGCTCGAAAAGAGAAATCCGAACAGTCAGTATATTGCGATGGTCCTGCCGCGCTATTCAGTGGCGGCGCGACAAGCGAATGCCTTGCCTGCTGCTGTCGCGTATCGGGGAGAGAGCCTTTCAACGCGGCCAGTTCTCGGAAGACATGCTGCTCGTTATGGCGGATAGTGAGCTCCAGAAAAAAAACGCTGACAAAGTGGTCGCGTACAGCGACAAAATTATAGAGATTATGAATCGTTCCAAACCGGAAGGAGTCTCCGATGCCGACTGGGAGAAGAAGAAGACCGTCACGACAGGTCTCGCCTACTGGATGTCAGGTACGACGCTGAGCGGAAATAACAAGTTCGCGGAGGCTGACAAACGGCTTCGTTCCGCTCTGCCGCTGGTCAAGGACAACGAGCAGCTATATGGTTCGGCGCTGTTTCACCTGGGGCTCGCAAACTATAAAATGGCGCAAGCCAGCAAGAACAAGGCGCAGATTGCCGACGCAGTGAAGTTTTCCAAGCAAGCCGCCGCGGTGAAGGGACCATTGGCGGCGCAGGCTGCGAAGAACTTGAAAGTCATGCAGCAGGAGTTCGGGATCAAGTAGGCGGTACCAGCCATTCGATGCGAGACGTCATACGACAATAGTGAGTATGCGATTCGCGCTTTTGGCGCTGGTGTCGGTGTGCTCCGTCTACGCGCAACCCCGGCAGGTGACGGATGCCGAGGTGAAGCGTGTGCATCGATCGGCACTCATCATTGACACTCATAACGACGTGCCAATGAAAACTGTAAAGGGCTTCAATATCGGCAAGAGGTCGCCAAAGGAAGCACCGATATTCCGAGGCTTAGAGCAGGGAATGTCGGAGCGCAATTCTTCGCCGCGTACGTACCCGGCCGATATGCCCGTCAGAACACGGCCGCCGATTACGCCCGCAAAGTCATCAGCTCGATCCGCAATGACATCGTAGGCAAGCATGCAAATACTTTCGCGTTTGCACGCACCGCAGATGACATCGTGAATGCAAAACGGCGCGGGAAGATTGCGGCGCTGATCGGCCTGGAGGGCGGTCACGCAATCGAGGATAGCCCCAAGATCTTGCGTGAATTCTACGATGCCGGTGTTCGCTACATGACGCTGACACACTCGAACACGAATAATTGGGCCGATTCTTCGGGCGACATCGCAAACACGAATATCAAGCATCATGGAGGCTTGAACGCACTGGGGCGCGACATAGTTCGAGAGATGAACAAACTCGGAATGATTGTCGATGTATCGCATGTCGCGGACGACACCTTCTGGGATGCTCTGGACGCGAGCCAGGCGCCTGTTTTTGCGTCCCACTCTTCCTGCCGCGCGTTGTCAAATTCCCGGCGGAACATGACCGATGACATGATACGCGCGATGGCGAAGAAGGGCGGTATCATTCAGATCAACTTCGCGTGCGATTTCCTCAATGAACGTGTGAGGACCGACAGCCCGGAGGAGAAGAGCAAACTGAACGCCAAGTTCGGCGACGATCAGGACGAATTGAGAGCGCATGTCGAGAGCCAGTTCGCGCGTGCCACGCTTTCCGACGTCGTTGCCCATATCGATCACGTGGTTAAGATCGCCGGGATTGATGCGGTGGGACTGGGAAGCGACTTTGATGGTGTCGACTGTACGCCTGTCGGACTCGAAGACGTTTCGAAGTTTCCGAATCTAACCCGTGCGCTGTTGGAAAAGGGCTATACGCAGGAACAAATCAACAAGATCTATGGTGGGAATACTTTGCGGCTGATGCGTGAGGTAGAAAGAGTCGCGAAGTCGATGCAGGGGCCGCGGCCAACTGCAAGCGCCAACAGAATGTAGGCGCACTCCTGGCGGAGCGACCGTCCAGATAAAGTAAAAGGGCAGGAAGATCGCTCCGCCTGCCCTGCTAATCAGTTACCAGCGATTGCCGCGGCCACCGCCGCCGCCGCGGTTTCCACCGCCGCCGCCGCCGGAGCGACGGAAGCCACCACCGCCACCGCCATTGCCCTCGCCCTTGGGCCGAGCTTCGTTGACGTTGAGGGCGCGACCGTTCAGTTCAGCGCCATTGAGTTGCGAAATAGCCGTTTCAGCATCGCGGGCTTCGGTCATCTCGACGAAGGCAAAGCCGCGGGGCTGGCCGGTTTCACGGTCAGTAACAACGCTAACGCGCTCTACATTGCCATAGGCTGAGAACGCGGCGTGAAGTTCATCCTGAGTTGTCGAATAGCTCAGATTGCCGACAAAGATATTGGTCATTGAAAATCCTACGAAGATAGTGAATTAGTCTCTGTCAGACAGCACAAAGGAACCGGAACCAGATGGGGACGGAACGGAGGCGGCCAGAAGGCACTCGCGGGTTAGGACGGATGCACGCAAAGACAGTACTAGTATAACAGAAGAACTAAGGGGTACAACTGAATTTTGCATGCTCAGGATTGAAGATAAGGCATCAGGCCAAAAGACGGCATTCAACGTTCTGGCGGCCATCAGCTTTTGCCACCTTTTGAATGACTTGGTACAGTCGCTGGTTCCGGCCCTGTACCCGATCTTGAAGACCACTTTTCACTTGGATTTTGGTCATATCGGCCTGATAACACTCACAAATCAGGTGACCGCATCGTTGTTGCAACCGGTGATTGGGTCTTACACCGACCGGCGTCCGCAGCCCTATTCACTGTGTTTCGGCATGGGCTCGACTCTCATTGGTCTGTTGCTGCTCTCGGTAGCCCCCACGTTCGGGCTGTTGCTGATTGCTGCTGCATTCGTGGGCCTCGGTTCGGCGGTTTTTCATCCCGAGTCTTCGCGGGTGGCGCGAATCGCGTCGGGCGGGCAATACGGGCTCGCTCAATCACTGTTTCAAGTTGGAGGGAATGCCGGATCGGCGCTCGGACCCCTGATGGCTGCCTTTGTGGTGGTTCCGAGAGGTCAATCGAGCGTAGCGTGGTTCTCGGTGGCTGCCCTTCTGGGATCGCGCTTCTGGCAAAGATTGGAGGTTGGTATCGCAGGAAGATCGCGGAACGAAGCAAGGGTGGCACAAGATCGGTGAGGCATTCCACTTTATCCCGACAGAAAGTCGCCCTCTCGATCGCGATCCTGCTTGCACTGATCTTCTCGAAGTACTTCTACCTCGCGAGCCTCACGAGTTACTACACGTTCTACCTGATTCAGAAATTCGGGGTTTCCGTGACGGGCGCACAGGTACTTTTGTTCGTGTTTCTCGGCGCCGTGGCTGCCGGCACAGTGGCCGGAGGCCCGATCGGCGACCGCATCGGACGTAAGTACGTCATCTGGTGTTCCATTCTCGGAGTGCTGCCATTCAGTTTGATCCTGCCCTATGCGAATCTTTTCTGGACTGCAATTCTAACCGTGATTATAGGTCTGGTGCTCGCGTCTGCGTTCTCCGCCATCCTGGTCTATGCTCAGGAACTGCTCCCAGGGAACGTGGGCATGATCTCAGGCCTCTTCTTCGGATTCGCGTTCGGGATGGGGGGCTTGGGGGCCGCCGTTTTAGGGCAGCTTGCGGACCACACGAGCATTCAGTTCGTATATAAAGTCTGCTCCTTTCTGCCACTGATCGGCTTATTGACAGGGTTTCTTCCGAACGTCGGCAGCGCTGAGCGCTAGCGCGGTTGCGGTGACAGGGAGGAAATACTCCACAGGTAAGGGAAGGTGCCTAAACTCCGAAGGCCAACAGCGAGGCCATCTTGTGAAGTCACCGGCCCGCCCGGGACCATGATGGGACGGACCTATTTGCGACTGTTAGAGGGGATGACTAAGGCTGCGTATATGGTGCTGCCTTGTATGAGGAAAGATGCGCCCGGACTTTTGGCGGAAAGGCCTTTCCGCGTACGAGACCAGGTACGGCCGTAGTCCTCCGAGCGAAAGATACCATCAGCAACTCCAGCCAGAACAAGCTTGTCGCCTGACGCCAGTTCCCAGACCGGCGCAGCGGGTTCGAAATCGCCGGCTGCTTTTATCCACTCGGAAGATCTCGGTTTTTCGTTCCAGTAGATCCCGCCGGGATTATGGCCCACCGCGAGGGAACCACCGGTAGCAGCGAGTACCAGCGGTTGGACATTCCCTGCTTTGCTCCAGCGCTGTTCGTTTTCGCTCCAGGCGTAGAGACCTTTGGCGTACAATCCGGCGAAAATCGTATCGTCGACAAAGGCCATCGCAAAGATCTGGCTGAGCGGGGGAAGTCCTGCATTGTAGGCCATCCAAGTCATTCCCTGGTCGCGTGAAACCATTACGCCATCGGCGTCTGTACCTACGTACAAGCGGCCTTGTGCGGCAAGAAGCGAACGAATCTTCTTGGATGCCAGGCTGGTTACCGGAGTCCAATTGAGCCCCTGGTCTTTGGAGGCGAACAGACCGACGCTCTGAGTAGCGGCATAAATGGTGTTACCTGATGTCGCAAAACTGATGGTGCGAGCTGTTACGGACGTTTTCTGCCACGTCTGGCCTCCGTCGCCTGACGAATAGATGCCCGCATCGGTACCTGCAAAGATCCTGTCCGTGGTTTCGCCGAAGCTGTTGATGCGGGGATTTCCCGCCAGGATGGCACCGCCTTTGGTCCAGGTAAGCGCCGCGATCAATGCTTTTGTATATCGCGTGCTCTTGCGGCAGTGCGGCCTGCGAGAGAAGAATTACCAGCGCCAGAACGATCATTGGATTCTCATTATGCGACGCGGCAATGTACCCGACCGGAAATGTGCGCCGCGGTTGGTCGGCGGCTGTCGCTCTCGTAATGACTGACCGGCGCATGCCGGCCTCGTCATCTGAGTTGGAATTTTACTATTTACAGAGGAGTACTTTGTGATATAAAGTCGACGTGATGGGCAATTCACTCGAAAATTCGCGATCCCGACCGGGCGCGCCACACGATGCAGTGAATGGGAAACGGTTCTGCGTCGAGATAATCGTTGTTTACATGCCCCGGTATCGGCACGGGCACGAAGCGGACTTCGTTCCGCCGATCACTGGTATTCATCTAGCGGCCCTGACGCCTCCTCGCTACCACGTTCGTGTCATTCACCAGCAGGTGCAACCCATTGACTTCGATACCGACGCTGATCTCATTGCGCTGTCCTTCTTTACCGGATTCGCGCCGGAGGCCTATCGTCTTGCCCATGAATTCAGAAAATGCGGAAAACCTGTCGTCGCAGGCGGTCCGCACGTCACGTTCAATGCGGATGAGGCGCTGGAGCATGTCGATAGCGTAGTGATTGGCGAGGCGGAGTCGATCTGGACTCAACTCCTCGAGGACGCTTCAACGGGTAAGCTCCGCAGCCGGTACATCTGGCACAGCCCAGCCGCTCGCCGGATTGCCGACTCCGCGATATGACTTCTTCGGGGGAACTTCTTCATCCAGCGCGTGGTCCAGGCCACGCGCGGATGCCCGTTCACCTGCTCGTTCTGCACTGTTCCGACCATCAACCCCGGATTTCGCACCCGCCCGATCGCGGACGTGATCAAGGACATCCGGTATGACCGGTTCCGGCATTGGTGGCAGCGCAAGGTGGTCTGGTTCTGGGATGACAATCTGACGGCAAAGCGCTCGTATATCCGTGAACTCCTTACCGCCATGATTCCTCTCCGGAAATGGTGGTTGACCCAGGCGAGCATGGATATCGGCAATGACCGACATCTTCTGGACCTCATGGAGAGGTCAGGCTGCATCGGCATTTTCTTCGGCATCGAGTCTTTCGGCGCCGAGTCATTGCGAAACGCGCATAAACCGCAAAACAAGATCGGCGCCTACAAAGCACGAATTCGAGAGCTGCACGATCGCGGGATCTGCGTCATGGCGGGTTTTATCGCAGGTTTCGACGGCGACACTCCGGAGAGCATTACGGCCATGGCCAGGCAACTCTACGAGACAGGCGTGGATGTTCCGTTCTTAAGCGTCTTGACGCCCTATCGCGGCACTCCCGCCTACAGCAAACTGGCGGAAGAAGGAAGAATCCTGCAGGGCCGAGGCTGGGAGTTCTACAACGGGTACAACGTATCATTCCAGCCTCGAGGTATGTCGCCGGAACAGCTACTCGATGCGCACCGGGCCCTCTGGCGTGAGGCCTTTTCACTGAAGTACTCGCTGCTGCGAGTGCTGAGATCGCTTGGCCGGCTTCGTTTCGGAGCGTTCCTGATGTGTCTGGTGATGAACGGTTTCTATTGTCTGAAACGTCTCCGAGGCAACGAGCCGATCGCGTTCGATCCGTCCGTATCTTACCCGGAACCTCGCCGTGGCGCCTCTAGCGTCGCGGCGACCGAATTGACTCACATCCGCATGGGACACCCGAACGACAGCGCTTCGAACCCATGGACTCCTATTCGAACCTGATCTCCCTTTGACGAGAAGTCGGCCGGTATCGGTCGCCCATTGCCGCGAATTTCTCAGACTGGATCGGTCTGATCGTGGCGCATGCGTGATCATTGCTTCGTTCACCCGGAACTACGCGCACTGCTTACATGTGGGACAGCCCGATTAGAAATAATGACGAGCGGGAAACGAGTGCACCCGTGATTTCGCAGTTCAGCAAATAACGTGTCGTGTTTTCTCGGTTAAAACCAGTTTGCGATGCGGCGGGTAGAATAAAATTCTAAACGCCGTGACTCTGGCCGCTGGAATTCGCCTCGGTCCGTATGAGATGATCGCGCCGCTCGGCGCCGGTGGCATGGGGGACGTGTGGAAAGCGCGCGATACGCGGCTCGGCCGCGCGGTGGCGATCAAGGTTTCCAAAACTGAATTTACTCGGCGTTTTGAGCACGAAGCGCGGGCCATTGCGGCTCTCAATCATCCGCATATCTGCCAGATCTACGACGTTGGGCCAAACTACATCGTGATGGAGCTCATCGAGGGTTCGCCGCTGAAAGGGCCGATCCCGACGAAACGAGCCGTCGAGTATGCGGGACAAATTCTGGATGCGCTCGATGCGGCTCACAAAAAGGGGTTGACGCATCGGGACCTGAAGCCTGCGAATATCCTGGTCACCGGGCAAGGCATCAAGCTGCTCGATTTCGGTCTGGCCAAACAGAACACAGCGCTGAACGGCGGTGATTCAACACTCACGGAAGCTCTGACAAGAGAGGGTCATGTCGTTGGGACGCTACAGTACATGTCCCCTGAGCAGCTCCAGGGCCGGGAAGTTGACAATCGCAGTGACCTGTTTGCATTCGGATGCGTCTTCTATGAACTTCTGTCCGGTAGGCGCGCGTTTGACGGCTCCTCGACCGCAAGCGTCATCGCTGCGATTCTTGAGCGAGAGCCTTCGCCGATCGATGTTGGGCCCCCGTTGGACCGAGTAATCAGGGCATGTCTCGCAAAGGATCCGGAGCAGCGTTTTCAGACCGCACTCGATCTGAAGCGAGCACTCGACTGGGCTTCGGATCACCAGCCCCCGGTGAGACGGCGGTTCGCGTGGGTCTGGGTTGCCGTCGCGGCGCTCGCGTTGGGTTTAGTCGGCGGCTGGGTTGTGTCGCAGGTGTCCAGGGCTTCTCCTGGCGGACACGTAGTCCGGTTGCAACTGGCGCCGTCAGATGGCGGTCAGTTCTTCGACTTCGCTCTTTCCCCTGATGGCCGCACTTTGGCCTTTGGAGCTGTCGTCAAAGAAAGAAGCGGACTCTGGCTCCGGCCGCTGGATGCCATGGACGCGCGGCTCTTGCCGGGCACGGAGGGCGCCCACTCTCCATTCTGGTCACCGGACGGAAGATCCATAGGTTACTTCGCTGCGAACAAACTGTGGCGCATAAGTGTAGCCGGGGGCCCGCCGAATGCCATCTGTGATGCAGCAGAGGGCCGCGGTGGCGCCTGGGTCAGCGATGACACAATCATTTTTGCCTCAGTGCAGAGCGGCCTGCGTCGTATATCCGCTTCCGGTGGTCCATCGGCAGAACTGACCAGGCTTCATCACGAACGCGGCGAAGACGCTCACTATTGGCCGCAGCTCCTCCCTGGAGGGCGAATTCTGTATTGGGGGCGCGGCAGGCCTGAGGATACGGGAGTCTATGCGGCCTCGCTTTCAAAACCACAGGAGTCCACTCGTCTTCTAACGAGCGATACCAATGCACTCTACGCAGACGGCTACCTGCTGTGGCTGAGGGGATCGACCCTGATGGCGCAGCGGTTTGATGCCGATGGCCTGAGACTCCGTGGGGAGGCATACTCATTGACCGATCCTGTGCGCGTAATACCGCAGATTGGCCTGATGTTTGCGACGCTGTCACGGGGTACGTTGGCCTATGCCGGGTTTGAACCCACCCAATTCACATGGCTCGACCGGAGTGGCCAGGCTGCGGGAACGTTCGGCGAGGCCGGCAACTACACGGTTTTGCCCTGTCGCTCGATGGTAGGCGAGTGGTGGCATCGCGCGCGACCGGCTCGGGCGCCGACCTCTGGCTGGTTGATGCCGAACGTAACGTCTCGTCGCGCTTCACGTTTGAACCAGGATTGAATGTGTACCCAATCTGGTCTCCGAATGGCCAGTCGATCGTATTTCGGTCCGGGATTCCCTGGAATCTATACCGTAAGGACTCCAATGGCGTTGAAAGGCAGGAGCGCATAACACGATCGCCGAACCCACAGTGGCCAGATGATTGGTCGCGCAATGGACGTTTCCTGTTGATGGAAGAGTCCACCGCAGCGACCAGAGATGATCTCTGGGTCTTGCAAGTAACCTCCGATGGGAGGCCGGAGCCGGGAGTCGAGCCCCGGTTGTACCTCCGCACGCCGTTCGATGAGCGCCACGGCCGGTTTTCCCCGGAGCCTAACCCACGCTGGGTGGCTTATACGTCGGATGAGAGTGGCCGTTACGAGATCTACGTTCAGTCCTTTCCCGAGCCGAAAAGGAAATGGCAAATATCAATGGGCGGCGGCATGTTTCCCCAGTGGGGCGCGGGAGGGCAGGAACTTTTCTACGCTGCGCCGAACGGCAAACTGATGTCTGTGAAGCTGAAGCTGAGAGCCGACTCCGTCGAGCCTTCGCGTCCTCGTGAGTTGTTCTCCGATGCTGGCGACGGCTACCAGGTGGCGCCCGATGGCAAGCGATTCCTGGTGCTCGCGCCAAGGAAGAGCGGTCCGCCGCTGCTGAAAGTCATACTGAACTGGCCGGAGCTGCTGAAGAAACGCGCGCCACCGGAATAATCACGATCTGTCCCGGGCTCGGACATCGAGGTCATAAAACCCATTTTTTACACCTTACACCGGATTTCTCGAACCGCCCCTCCAATCCGGGAAGATAACGATGATGAAGTGACGGATGGCAGACCAGATTCGGTCCGGCTGTCTGCTGAGCTTATTGCAGACTCTGCGGGCTAACGCCAACTGTACATCCCTGACGACTTCGGTGGAGAAACCGCACATCTGCGCGGCGGCCGAAGAACACGGCTTCCGGTCTCCCATAGCCAACCGCGTCCAAGCGAAGGCTGTACGATGACATCTTGGGCAATGAATCGCCTTGTGCTCTCATTACGGTGGACTGTTTGTTTCCGCTTTCACCATTGAGCCGCGCGGCGACCTCCGATTACACAAGGGCTCATATTCGAGAACCAGGCGATCCTGCCGGTTCGGTCGTGCTGCCGGGTCACAAACTTCGAAGACAAATCGAGTTGCTTGTGATCTCACAACCCACGTCTGCAGTTCCAACAGATGAGTTAACAGAGTGCTTTGTATGTTGTCGGTTTCGCCGATATAAATCCACTCACGCGTATTCGAAATTCCATAGACCCCGGAAGCGGCCGGCGCGTAGGCGTGGACGCCTACTGACGTCAGTGGCCGCAGAATAGGTTCTTCAAATGGCATCAGGGCAACCTATCCAACCCGTCCCATGGGCGTTACTCGACTGGCGGCGCCATTGACTCTCGGAGTTGTAGTCCTCTTCGCAGAAACAGGGTCCAGCATGAATCGAAGGCGCCCGATCAATGTCTTGCCAAGACTCATCTCTTCGGCATTGGATTTGTAGCCGGGCATTTTCGGGTCTATGAACTCTTTGCGAAAGAGCTGATCTGCGACCAGAGTGGTTAACACCTCCAGTTCTTTCGTGGTGAGTTTCAACGTGACGAGTTTCATGCTGGACCTCCTAACTCCTTACTGACTAATCCGACTCTTCCACAACCCCGCAGATCATCGCCTCGGTCGTAAGCATCAGGGAGGCGATAGAAGCCGCGTTCTGCAGAGCCGTGCGAGTCACCTTTGTAGGATCGATAACACCAGCCTGCACCAGATTTTCATACTGATCGGTGGAGGCGTTGTAACCAAAGTTTGGATCAGGGTTGGTTTTGATCTCCCCCACAACGATGGAGCCTTCCATTCCTCCGTTGGCCACGATTTGTCGGACCGGCTCCTCGCAAGCGCGGCGCACAATCGTGACACCGAACTGCTCCTCGTCTTCGAGCTTTAACTTGTCAAGTGCCATCGACGCTCGTAGAAGAGCAACGCCGCCTCCGGGCACGATCCCTTCCTCTACAGCGGCGCGGGTAGCATGGAGAGCGTCCTCTACGCGAGCCTTCTTTTCCTTCATCTCGGTCTCGGTCGCCGCGCCTACTTTGATGATTGCCACTCCGCCGGCCAGTTTCGCAAGCCGCTCCTGCAACTTCTCGCGATCATAGTCCGAGGTGGTCTCCTCGATCTGAGTCCGAAGTTGTTTGATGCGCCCTTCTATGCTCTTCTGAATTCCAGCGCCATCGATGATCGTGGTGTTGTCTTTGTTTACAACAATGCGCTTGGCGCGACCTAGGTCGCCCAATTGAACACCTTCCAACTTGATGCCGGTCTCTTCCATGATTGGCTTACCGCCGGTCAGAATAGAGATATCTTCCAGCATTGCCTTGCGGCGGTCGCCGAAACCGGGGGCTTTCACCGCGCAGACATTCAGGGAACCTCGCAGTTTATTGACCACAAACGTGGCCAGAGCCTCGCCTTCCACTTCCTCTGAGATCACCAATAACGGCTTGCCGGCGCGCGCGATCTGCTCGAGCAGCGGTAGGACGTCCTTCATGCTGCTGATCTTCTTCTCATGGATCAGGATGTATGGATCCTCCAGGACGCATTCCATACGCTCGGGGTCAGTGACAAAATACGGAGAAAGATATCCGCGATCGAACTGCATTCCTTCCACGGTCTCCAACTCCGTGGTCATGGTCTTGGACTCCTCAACCGTAATTACGCCATCCTTGCCGACCTTCTGCATCGCTTGGGCTATGACGTCGCCGATCGTGGCATCGCTGTTGGCGGAAATCCGGCCGACCTGCGCGATCATATCGCCGGTGACTGGTTTTGAAAGCTTCTTGATCTCTTCTACGGCCACTTCGACCGCTTTGTCGATGCCGCGCTTGATTGCCATCGGGTTGGCGCCGGCTGTCACCGCCTTTACGCCCTCGCGGAAAATAGCCTGCGCCAGAATTGTCGCAGTGGTTGTCCCATCACCAGCAACGTCGGAGGTCTTTGACGCTACCTCGCGCACCATCTGGGCGCCCATGTTCTCAAGCGGATCCTTCAACTCGACCTCTTTTGCAACCGTGACTCCGTCTTTGGTGATCGTCGGTCCACCGAATTTCTTTTCGAGAACGACGTTGCGGCCTTTCGGTCCGAGGGTCACCTTGACAGCGTCGGCAAGTTGGTTGACGCCGCGCAGAATCGTCTGACGTGATTGGTCGCTATAAATAATCTGTTTTGCCATGGATAATTTCCTATGAGTCGAGATTCAAACTACTTGGTTTTCTTAACGGCATGGGCGCTCACACTCAAAACTCCGAGTATGTCGTCTTCGCGCATGATGAGAAACTCCACGCCGTCGAGCTTAGTCTCACTTCCGGAGTACTTCCCGAAAAGGACTCGGTCGCCGACCTTTACGTCGAGGTCGACCATTTTGCCATCCTCGAGCCTCTTGCCATGCCCTACGGCGATAACTTCACCTTCCTGTGGTCTTTCCTGTGCGGAATCCGGAATGACAATGCCGTTGCGTGTGGTTTCCTGTTCCTCGATCCGTTTCACCACAATTCGGTCGTATAGGGGTCGTATGTTCATGCTATTTGCCTCCACTTAAACTCTTGCCGGCCTCTCACCCTTTATCTTTTGATAACGGGCATCGTTGCCGACCATCTGCCGTACTTGATCACTGATCTCTTGCCAGTCGCGAATGAAGTAGCCGGCGTGATTCTGGCTCAGTACTTCAACGCGCTTCTCTTCGAGGATCGCCAGGATAGCTTCCGTATCGCTCCGTTTGCGGGTGCTCTGTCGATCTGCAATGGATCGGAATGACAGCGCAACCCGGTTGAACTCGTCGTTCACACGCGTCCGGATCAACTGAGCCCATTCGATCTGGCTGGTGGTGCCGACCAGAGGTCTGGTCGTAAATTGCAGACCTGGTAAAAAGAGCGGCGATCCTCCTTCGTTTTCCCATCGCGAAAGCGCAAGGGCCTGTTCTGCCGGTACAGTACCGCGGACGGCCTCACGTCGCGCCGCTGCGTGGCTGCGATCGCCTTCGCTCGAGTTGTTCAGGGGAGCTTGCTTCATGGCCGCTAATCCTTTCCCCGCTCGCATCTCATTGGTCGAACGTCGAGCCTTTTTGGAGATGACGCGAGTGCGCGGATACGCTCACATATGGCAGCCCCAGAAACGAGTGCATCGAGACTTTGTCAATCTCCAGGCAATTGCATTTCTGCAGCGTTGCGTTTGACATCAGCCGCCTCAGCGCAGCGTCGGTTCGCCTTTGCTTATCGAAGCCGAAGGCGATCGTCTTGATCTCACACGCGCTGTAAAAGAAGGTCCATCCTGCAGTCGCGAGTTCTTTCTCGAAGTTCTCAAAGTTAGAATTCGCAGTAACCTGTATCCAGGCATTCGGATAGGATTCGGTTCCGATCGAGAAGAACTGCGGAACCGGTGTTCCCTTGTCCATAAGAAGCGTTCCGGTTTCTATCATTGGTTGACCTTCCTGTACTTCCTTTCGCCGTGTTGCGTCGATTTTTCAAGGCTGGAAGTTCGGCGCATTCACCGAGCGTGCCTTCTCGAGCGCGAGCCTGTCTTCACCTTGCTGCTTTCGCGAGGCTTCGATTGCTCGCTCCGGCGCCTCTACCGCATCCAATCGAACCGCTTCGGTTATCGCGGCTGCCGCCAACGTATCCAGTCGTTTCGAGTACATAACCAGTCCGAAACTGTCGCCACGACCGGAACGCACGAGATTGTACGAGTACTCGGAATCCTGCCACCGCGCTATTACCGGAGCCACTTCGGCGTAATTGGAGTGGTAAGCGATCTCAGCGTTAGGTCTGGTCGCAATGCCGTAGGTTCCGGAAATGGCGGCAATGATATCATCCACTGTCATCCCCGCAACTCGGTCGCGATCGTAGGTAACGACAATTCGATAAAGTTCACCCTTGTAAAAACAAAGCAAACCATCTTTTATCGGGTCTGCATTGGCAGAACTGCGAAAACCGCCGGGGTGCCACTCCAGTTCGTCAATCAATGCCGGCCGCTCGTGGATTCGTTTCGCGTCAGAAGCTTCTACCCCCGCTTGCTGTGCTGCTGCAGACAAGTCCATGCCGAACTGGAACCCACGGTAGGTTGAGAGTTCTGCCGCGCTGAGCACGGACGTGCCAATAACACCGCAAAACACCAAAGCACACGCCGGAGTCATTTTGCAGCCTTTTGTTCGGCGGCAATCGCGGAAAGGGAGAGCGTCCGAGACCTCTTCCAGTGGATCCATGCCACAGTCAAACAGATCGCACTCGTTCCCAGAGCAGGCGAGTAACTCCATGGCTGCGAGACCGAAGCCAAGGCTGGGATGAAAATCAAGGCCACGGCAAGTAGAGTGACTGTGATCGTGTATTCGCGCCCGGCCGGACGCTGAAAAGAAGTGAACATGGAAACCTCCTCGGTTTTCCTATGCGCCTAAGAGGAGGGGATCAGATCAACGGGACTTAGTTCAGGTGATCTGCGAGTGGGCGGAAGTGCTCAGTCGTTAACTAGTATCGGTTAAGTATACATACTTGTCAAGGTGATTTCGGTTCATAATGGGAGCACGGTTTACCAGTTTGAGTGAAGCAGCAGGAGGCAGCGTGGATTTACCCCTCGTGATCAGACGGCGGCTGAAGGAACTAGGACTGGATCAGAAAGAACTGGCTGCCGCTACGCAAGTCACCGAATCTTATATCTCACAATTGCTGGCTCGCAAAAAGGCTCCTCCCGCGCCCGGCCGGACAGATATCTACGAAAAGATGGGTAAGTTCCTGAGGCTGCCGAAAGGCGAGCTTTCGAAACTTGCTGACGTTCAGCGTCAGGAGGACTTAAAGAAAAGGGTGGCGGAGCCGCCCGCGCCCCTCTTCAGAGACTGCCGGGAATTGATAGTTCGCAAATGTGAACTCGGTCGACAAACTGAAATACACCGGATATTTGAGAAAGAGCCCTTCGGCGCGCTCGAACGTCTAGTGACACAGAAACTCCTGGATGTAGCAAAGAGAGTTGCAAGAGAGGAATTAGAAAACGAAGACTGGCTGCGTCTAATGGCTCAACTCAGCGGCCGGAGCTATGCACAGATGAGGGTAGTGATTCTTGAGTTTCTGGATGTCGACGTATTCCAGGTATCTGTCGAGAACTGCATTTTTTTCCTGGACCCGCTGATCGACTCCTGGGATATCGATCTCGAAACCTTTGGTATGGAAATCGTCCTGAATCGGCGCCTGGCCTTGGGAAGGCCTAAACGCTTTGAGTTTGTTGAAAAAGAACCTCAACAGCCCATCGCGTTAGAGCCGGGGTTTGAAGAATTCCTCAGGGATAAATCCCTAAGCGGCGACGCGACGGAAGAGGAGATCGAGTTTTTGAAGATGCTCAAGTTCACAGCCAGGCGACCTACGGCACTGTACTATTACCGGGAAATCCAAAATTTGAGGGACCCTTTACATTTCCGCGATTCATCGAAAGACAGAGAATTACAATAATCGGGAAAGACGACCTGGATTACTGCGGCTAGCAGCGAGAAGCGCCGGTGTATCAGCGGATAAAGGGAATGCTAAGTTGCTCGCAGATCTTGCGGGCAAGTCGGCCATATCGTGCTACCGGCGCCTTAGCGCCGTTCGCCGGATTCAAGAAAATTGTGTGACGACCGCATTCCCGCGCAACGCACATCGATTCCCGGAATAATCCACCAGTTCGTTCCGCTTCCGCTTGACATGGTTCCTGCGTCAACTGACGCGTCAAAGTGCATTTTGTAAACGCTGCGCTGGTTGCCGAGCAGCATCCCCACCAAGACCAGAGCCAAGCGTCGCAGAGTGATTCCGATGCATTCTGAAGGTTGTTTACCTTTGCGCTTGCAACCGGGAGCTTTCCGGACGGCCGGCGGAAGCTATCCTTGATTACGATCGATCGTGATTGCCGGATGCAACGTTTAGACCCTGAGCGAGCCACGGAACGCCCTGGCGGCGTAGTAGGATTCGGCGCCGTTGTGATATACGAAAACAGTTTCGTAGCGGCGATCACAAAAGAGGGCCCCGCCGAGTCTTCTGATATCAGAAGGTGTTTTCACCCAGCTCGACGTCTTCGTGTCGAAATCGCCAAGTTTCTGCAACTCTCGATACTGTTCTTCCGTTAAAAGCTCAATGCCCATGGCAGCTGCCATGTCAACGGCGCTACCTCCTGGTTTATGTTCTTTCCTTGACTCCAGCGCTTCACGGTCGTAGCAAACACTTCTGCGGCCTTTAGGACTTTCCGCTGAACAATCATAAAAGATGTATTCGCCCGTCTTTTTATCATGGCCAACAACGTCCGGTTCACCGCCTGTTCTTTCCATTTCATTGAGTGACCACAGTTTGTCAGCATTAGCTTCCAGCTTTGCTTGTACTTCAGCCCATGCAAGACCTTTATGGCGGTTCGTGTTTTTATCAAAACGGGCTTTCAATGTTCTGAGTAGTTCTTCGCGTTGTTCTGGGGGCAAGTCCTTTTTTTTGTTGTTAGCGTTCCTTGCTCTTGTCTCCGTCATAGTTCTCGCTTCTCGCGTTTCTTATCAGTTAATCCGCTGCGCTCCGCCCACAGTTTTCTCGGCGTGTCATTGCATCTTTCTCAACTCGCAGTCTCCACGCGGTCGCGTTGCGCCGTTCAGGCTCAGTGCAATCCTGCGAAAATCTGCTGCCGTCCTCGGGCGATACCATACCGCACGAACTATCTCATCATCATCGGATGTCATGTGTCTAATACTGGCGGGCGGATGAGAGCCCCCCGAACTTGGGCGGCAGCGATGGCTTCACGGTACGAATCCGGCTCAATCAGAAACAACGGCTTCTGGACTTAAAGAACCATTCGGATTCAGAAGCGTAACGGCAGGTTACTACGGGAAGTTCCACGGCGTCGCGGAAGAACCCTTCCAATGGCGCTCTGGATCGTCGTTTCTTCACCGAGCGCCCGCTGAGACGAGAACTTTCTCAATTTCAGAGAACTCGCGCTTTCGCGCATGCCGGAGCGGCGTGATGCCGTCTCGATCAGCGAGGTTCACGTTCGCGCCGGCTTTCACCAACAATTGAACAATTTGCCTATGTTGTGGTCCACCATTCCCGAGAATGATCGCCTCGAGCAGGGCCGTCCAACCAAGCTTGTTGACATGATCGACGTCGACTCCCGCTTCGATCAGCAGTCGGACAGTTTCGACATGACCCCGCTCCGACGCAGGAATAAGAGCCGTGCCGCCGTATCGGTTCGTGCTCTTCAAATCGGCCCCGTGTGCGAGGGTCATCTTCAGAATGTCGATGTGGCCGCTTGCGCCGGCATAAAGATACGCGCTGTCGTTGATGTTGTCCTTCGCGTTCACGTCGGCGCCGCCCTCGATCAGAGCTCTGGCGGCATTTACCTTATTGCCATGAGTCGCGACAAGGAGCGCCGTACAGCCGTTTCCGTCGCGCGCATCGATCGCAGTTCCCTTGGAAAGCAGATTCTTAATGGTGGCGGCGTCATCATTCTGCGCCGCCGCATGCAGTGCGTTCTCGTTCATGTTAGGTCCGAAGGCTACCAGTGGAAGAGACCCAATAACCAGAAAGATAAATGCGCTCAAGATTATGGGCTTCACGCCGGCTATTGCGGAGTCGCTCGGATCAGTGATGGCGTCAGTCAGAGTTGCCCTGATGTCCTGAGTAATCCTTGGCGTGATCGTCAGAAAACTGTCAGTAGCGCAATGTTGTTCCACGTAGAAGCCGTAACTCACCTCGGAATCGGGTGATCGCAAGCAACATAACACTATATTCAACTGCACCGCTACATCCACTTGGTTGTTTCGCATCGCCGACCTTGGGGTTCGCGGCGGTCCCGCATCCGGCTATTTGCGCCGTACATCGTCTCTGTCGCCAAGGATTTAGTAACGTCGCATCCGGTTGCATAACGGCCAACGCTGACTCTGTCGCCGCAATCCGCGAGATGGCGACTACACTCCGGAGTGCATCACATCCGGGTTAGCGAGCGTCTGGAGTTTACTGGGTATTAGAGGTGTATGTCGATAATGATCCTTATCCGGGTTTCACAGCTGGTTGCTGAGCAGCATACCGCCGCCAAGAGGCTGCCGGCTATTTTTTAAGGCTTAGCGCCTCATCGTCGCATCTGCGTATGCAAGCGTTGATCGCAATACCTCTTCGGAGGAAGGGGAGATCTGCGCACGGTTCCGGCCCCCCTGTTGTCTGATTCGAATGCTGCTGCAGGGACGTGCTGGCGGAAGGGAATGATTTTTGCTTTCTGGTGACTACGATGACTTCTAAACTTCTCAAATTTAAAACGACTGTGGCTCTCGTTTTCGGCATGTATACCGCTGCCGCAGGCCTCTGGGCACAGTCTGCCGGCACGGCGAACAGCGACACATTCAAGGCCCTGGTCGACGCAGCCCGGAAGGATCTGCGGACGGAAAAACAGGCGATAATTGATCAGGCCATGGCTTTGGAGGCCGGCGACAAGGCGAAATTCTGGGCGATCTATCAGAGCTTCCAAAAGGAATTGGATGCCATCTGGGACGCACGTCTCGCCAACGTGAAGAAATATGCGGAGAACTACCAGTCGATGGCCGACGGCGTGGCCGATCAACTCGTTGGGTCGGCGCTAAACAACGAACAGCAGCTGACGGCTCTTAAAGAAGAAGTATCACGCGCAGTTCAAGACGGCTCTCGGGGCAAAGACGCCGCGAGGTGGCTGCAGGCAGAGACTACTGTGAACACACTGGCGATGCTACAACTATTGGCGGAGGTGCCGCTCCTGCAATAGCGGCCCTTGTCTGTGACTCGCGTGAGGTCCTGCTGGAGCACAGTTCTTGGCCTGTCTTCGACCGCTCTGATTCATCCGGGCTCTGGCGATAACGTGTGGGACGGCGGGCCGGTTATCCATTTGGCCGGTGATCAACTTCCATGGTTCAGTTGCTTCAAAGTAGCGGGGTCTTGTGAGCAGCCTCGGGAAACTGCTGGTTGGAATTTGTCTGACGCAGGCAGTGCTGTGCGCGGCTGGACCACCGGACACAAGGCCTTCCTCAAAACGTCCGAAGCTGGGTGTAGCGCTCGCTGGAGGGGCGGCCCTGGGGTTGGCGCATATCGGGGTGCTCGAGTGGATGGAGGAGCATCGCATCCCGATCGACTACATAGCCGGTACCAGCATGGGCGCCCTTGTGGGCGGCCTTCACGCCACTGGTCTAACATCGGCTGAGATTCGGGAGTTCGCGAGCCGGGTAGATTGGCAGCAGGCGCTCTCGTCTACATCGCCGTATCGGCGACCTGGCATTCCGTCGCAAAGAGGACGGGGCGGAGTTCCCAGTGGCGCTCGAAATAGGGCTGAAAGGTTGGAAACCAGGGTTGCCGTCCGGCCTCTCGGCCGGACAGGGCGTGGGCTTGGTGCTCGCCCGGTTCGCGGCTCCATATGGCCATATGCGGAGCTTCGATGATTTGCCCACGCCATTCCGTTGCGTTGCGTCGGACCTCCGCGGCGGCAAAGGCGTCGTCTTCGATCAGGGATCGCTGTTCGATGCGTTGCGGGCCACAATGTCGCTTCCAGCCCTTTTTCGCCCGGTGAACATCGAATGGGATGGTGCTGGTGGATGGGGCTTTGACCAACAATCTGCCGGTGGACGTGGTGAAGGGAATGGGCGCCGATTACACGATCGCCGTCGCCCTGGATCTACCCTCGAATCCAGCGGATTTCCAGTCGCTTCTGGGCGTCGCCGGCAGATCGATCAGCTACATGATCACGGAGAAAGAGCGCACGCAGATGGCCGCGGCCGATCTGGTCGTGATGCCCTTGCTGAAAGGGCTGAAATCGGCCGAATACACAAGATTGGAGGAGTTCCGGAAGATTGGTTACGAAGCTGCCGAACGAAAAGCGCAGATGCTGAAACAGTTTCAGGTGAGCGAAGTGGAGTACCTGGCCTACGCGGAGGCGCGGCGGGTGAAACGGGTTCCTGTGGACTTTCGTCCCGGACGAGGTCCGCATCTCTGACAACGTGCCTCCGAAACTCAGGGCAACTCTGTCGAAATCTATCCTGCCCGTCGGTGAAGACACTCTCAATCAGAAGCATCTTGAACAACAACTGCTGAAGCTGACCGGAACAGGCGGCTTTGATACGGCGACTTACGAGTTTCTTAGAGAACAGGACAAGGACATTCTGAACATCCTCGTGGGCGAGCGAGGCAGTGGAACGGCATTTCATCAAGCCGGGGATCTTTATCGAAGGTGCGAGCGGAGATAGGATGAACTTCGGTTTCGGCGGACGCCTGACTTTCCTGAACTATGGAGGACCGGCGTCAGAGTGGCGGACAGATTTCGCGATTGGCACTTACAACGTGCTCGGTACGGAGTACTACTACCGGATTCAGGGGGGTAAGTGGTTCGTTGCTCCGCGAGCCGCGTTCCAGCGGAACGAACTGGCGCTGTACGATTCGAGGGGCGAAAAGACTTTGGATTTCGACAAAAACAATTACAGCGCGGGCGGGGATTTTGGCTACGCATTCGGTCGATTCAGAGAATTCAGGGCAGGGTATGAGTATGGGTATTTCCAGACGACCCTCGGTACGGGAACCAGCACGCCGCAGCCCTTGTCAGGCCAGTACGGAATGACGAGAGCGGTGTTCCGCCGTGACTCGCGCAACAATCTCCTGGTTCCAACGCAGGGTTCGTTTTTAGATTTGCACACGGCTTGGTTCGATCGCTATCCGAACGTACGGAGAGGCTTTCCGGTTTATGAAGGAGTGGTGCAAAAAGCGTTTTCTGTGAACCCGCAGTACTCTCTGGCCCTCCTCGCGGCCGGCGGCAGTACAGTCAATGAAAATTCTCTCAGTAACTTCTTTCCGGTCGGTGGATTATTCCGAGTCAGTGCGTTATCCCGCAGTCAGTTTCTGGGGAACAATTACTACCTCGCTACGGCTTACGTTCGCAGACGGTTTTCGGTGGAGTCAGTTTCGATGTTCGGGAAGTTTTACGCCGTGGTCGGTTACGAAGCGGGACGTGCGTGGCAGCCGGCCGGAGGGGCAACGCCGCGGCAGGACGGCGTGCTTGGCGTCCTTGGCGCCACTCGAATCGGACTCATCTTCCTTGGGGCGTCCGTGGGAGATCAAGGGGCGATGAAGGTTCTCTTCCGGGTAGGCCGGGCATTCTAGCAGATGCGATCAATGCGCGCTTTGCACGGGATAGCGCGCGAGGCGTCACGTACGTCCGCGCAATTCCGTCAGGATCTCTCCCGGCGCGCCCGCGTTAAGCTTTCCGGCCCGCGACCCGGAAAGATAGGGCTACGGCCGCATAGGTCGGATACACTGCGATGAACTCTGCCAGGACCGACAGACCAACGCGCCTGATGATCTGTGCAGTTGTGCTTCTCGTGCCTCTGACGTTTTGGGCCAGCGCTGCATTGTATTTTGACCTGCCGTTCAAGGGTGCCCGCGCTCCCGCGGGCGCGCTGTATCTGTTCCTGATTGCTGGTCTGGTTGGTTGGATTAGGCCCCTGTGGAAGGCGGTCGGGTGTGGTTTCGCGTGCTTTTCGATTGTCTTTGGATGGTGGCTGTCACTGCAGCCCGCAAATGTGCGGGACTGGCAGCCGGACGTCGCTGAGACTGCCTGGGCGGAGATCGATAAGGATCGAGTCGCGATTCACAACGTCCGTAATTCACTCTATCGCTCCGAAACCGACTACACGCCTCGCTGGGAAACCAGGGCCGTAAATCTCTCCTCTATCCGCAGTGCTGATATTTTTATCACCTACTGGGGCTCGCCATGGATTGCTCATCCCATTCTGAGCTTTCACTATGGGGACGATGAATACCTTGCGTTCTCCATTGAAGTCAGGAAAGAGAAGGGCGAAGGCTACTCGGCTGTCCGAGGTTTTTTCCGTCAGTTTGAGTTGATCTACATCGTTTCGGACGAAAGAGATGTTGTGAGACTGCGTACGAACTACCGGCAAGGCGAGGAGGTTTATGCTTTCCGGCTTCGCGCTAGTCCGGGGGCAGCGCAAGCGCTTTTTATGGAATACATCCGGTCGCTCAACCGGCTGCGGGAGCAGCCGGAGTGGTATAACGCGCTAACTACGAACTGCACCACCGATATCCGCAGAATGGCAGTCCTGGCAGTCGGGCCGGATGCTCCTGCCTGGGATTGGCGAATCCTCCTGAACGGCCGGCTGGACGAGATGCTCTATAGCCAGGGACGTCTGGTGGGCAATCTCTCACTTGCGGAACTCAAGCAACGCGCCCATATCAACGCAGTTGCGCGCGTTTCAGATCAGGCGCCGGATTTCTCGCAGCGCATCCGGTTCGGGCGGCCGGGATTTTGATGTCAATACTGAGTTTGCGCCGTAGCTCAATGGTCGGAGAGTAGTCGAATCGCGCACGCTGCTCGGGACGCCGACCTCTGGCTGGTTGATGCCGAACGGAGCGTCTCGTCTCGCTCCACGTTTGAACCAGGATTGAATGTGTACCCAATCTGTTTCTCCCAATGGCCAGTCGATCATATTTCATCCGGGAATCCCTGGAATCTATACCGTAAGGACTCCAGTGGCCTTGAAAGGCAGTGGCCAAATGATTGGTCACGCAATGGACGCTTCCTGTTGATGAGAGTTCACCGCAGCAACGGTCTAGACCTCCTGTTCCGGCAATTCAAATTTTAACGGAAAAGTACTTGGCAACTCGCCGGTTTTAAGGGTTATATTATGAGGGCTTGTCGAGATTATCCGGTGATGCGCCAATTGCACGAGATGGACACAGGGACGGTTTAGATTAAGGAAAATGCCCCTGGCCGCGCACGACAGACTTCGGGCCGTACGAGATCCTTGAGCCAATCGGAGTTGGCGGTATGGGGGAAGTCTGGACAGCACATGACACACGGTTGGACCGCGTAGTCGCGATCAAGACATGCAAAGCCGAGTTCAGTGAGCGCTTCGCTCGCGAGGCCCGCGCGATTGGGTCGCTGAACCATCCGCACATTTGTCAGCTCTATGATGTGGGCCCAGATTATCTGGTAATGGAGTATGTGCAAGGCTTGCCGCTCAAAGGTCCGTTACCGACGAGAAAGAGCGATTGAGTACGCGGGTCAGATACTGAGTGCGCTGGATGCTGCCCACTGCAAGGGGATCATCCACCGCGACCTGAAACCCTCGAACATCCTTGTTACGAAGCAGCACGGGATCAAGCTGCTGGATTTTGGACTGGCTCGTATGTTATCCGCGTCCGCCGATGCGACGCTCACCCAGCCGGGTGACCGGCTGGGCACGCCAGCCTACATGGCGCCGAGCAATGGGAAGGCAAACCGGGAGACGCGCGCACGGATATTTACTGTTTCGGGCACGTGTTTACGAAATGTTGACGGGCAAACGAGCTGTGCCGGAAGGGCGGCTCGGTGGAATCGGCACAACTCGACAGCATTGTACGGAACGTGCCTGGAGCAATCCCCCGATGATCGCTGGCAATC
Source organism: Bryobacteraceae bacterium (assembly GCA_963825845.1). GTDB lineage: Bacteria > Acidobacteriota > Terriglobia > Bryobacterales > Bryobacteraceae > DASQDN01. Next base: position 26,847 of record CAWGVL010000032.1, read on the forward strand.
GGCTCGCGACATCTGGCGAACGATGACTCTGCCCGCCCCGCCGACTCGGAAACCCGGCCGTACCTCGTGGTGGGTCGCGGCGGTGGCGCTGTGATGCTCGCGACAACTGCTGGGATTAGGCCTGTGGTTGGGCCGCGTTCCGCCGGCGGCGAAGTGGTGAATGTTTGCGATCTACCCCGCCTGAGAAGACTATGTTTTCGGGCGCATTCAACATCACTCTCAGCGTGCCGCAGTTTGCGCTGTCTCCCGGATGGACGCACGATCGTCTTCGTCGCCAGAGCCGAGGGCGAGCGTCCTTTGCTCTGGCGCCGGTCTCTCGATCAGCTAGTGGCAAAAGCTTTGCCAGGAACCGAAGATGCACGAAGACCCTTTCTGGACAACGGACAGCCGCTGGATCGGCTTTGCTGCAGAAGGAAAGCTCAAAAAGATTCCGGCAGCAGGAGGAGCGGTTGAGGTTGTCGTTCCCACGACGCGGTCGATACGAGGCGGGACTTGGGGTAATGACGATGCTATTGTCTTCTCGACTGGAAACGATCCCTTGCAGCGTGTGACAGCTACGGGAGGGAAGCCGACTCTGATGAGACAAATTGATGCAGGGCGAGAGTCGTCGCGTCGTTTTCCAGTCTTTCTGCCCGACGGTCGACGCTATCTTTACCTTAGCCTCGGCACAACCCAGAACGCCTTGTACGCAGGCTCCCTGGATGACACGGGAGCGAAAGCTTGTCACAGCGGATGAACAACAGCGCAATTTATGCAAGCCCCGGATATCTGCGTGTTCGCGGAGGGTGGGATTCTATTCGGCCAGCCTTTTGATGCGGCTCGTTTGGAAACAGATGGGGAGCCGTTTGTCATAGCGGAGAATGTGGGCCGAAGCACCACTTTCAAGAGTGCAATTTCGGTTTCCGACACTGGCACGATTGCGTACGCTGGCACGCTGCTGCAAAAGGGCACTCTCACCTGGTTTGACGCACCGGCCAGCGAGTGAATTCGACTGGCGCCCGAAGGATCCTATTCGGACTTTCGCTTCTCTCCGAATGAGAAGTTGCTCGCCGCTTCGATGCTGGATGATAAGACAGGCAACATCGATATCTGGATGACCGATCTTGCGCGCGGCAGCCCGCAGTGGTGTTACCGCGAGACGGAGCGTTCAACAGCAGTCCCATCTGGTCTCCGGACAGCGCCAAGCTTTTGTTTCGGACCTTTCAGAAGGTAGTCGAGTTTCATCAGAAGAAGCGCCGCCGGAGGCGGAAGCGAACAGACAGTGCTGTGGTCTACCGGACCGTTCAGGCCTCCGGGATTCCAACAAACGACGCGCTTATCGACACAGACTGGTCGCCCGACGGCAAGAACATCCTTTTACCGTCGAAAGTCAGAGTTCCGCGGTCGGATGTATGGGTGCTGCCTCAACAGGTGATAAGAAGGCGGTCAACTTCCTGACATCGCCTGCGGACGAAATGCACGGCAATATTTCACCGGATGGTCGGCTCCTCGCCTACACGTCGAATGAAACCGGCAAATACCAGGTAAACGTGCAAACGTTGCCGTTGTCCGATAGAAAGTGGCCGGTTTCGACCAGCGGCGGGTACGAGCCACGCTGGCGCGCCGATGGACATGAGATCTACTATCTCTCGGAAGACCGGAAGCTGATGGCGGTCGAAGTTGGAACGGGGCCGTCTTTTGGTATCCCCAAGGCTTTGTTCCAAACGCAAGTGCAGCCAGGTGTCACTCGCAACCATACTCATTATGTGCCCAGTCGCGATGGCCAGCGATTCCTTGTCAACACACTGAGTGCCGACGCATCGCCCACTCCGATTACTATCGTCATGAATTGGGCAGCGCGACTGAAGAAGTAGCGCCGGGCTTTACATGGCGCGCGGATGGAAACGGCCAAGACTGGCCGACTTCCGAGGACCTATCTGGCCCAACTACCGGATCGCGACCACACGTTAGAAATATCCTGCCGTACTGAACGGGGGTCTCGGGCTTCGCGTGGATTACACTCCGTCGCGTGCGAGTATCTCCCCGGTGGTGTTCGTCTGTACTCCTCCGGGCGTAGCCGATAGCTTTTGCAGCTAGCTGAAAAGAAGTTCCCAATGAGCATCACGGCAAAAGAAGCTGATCGTTGTTTTGCATCTTGAACGCCATGATCGAGTTGCTTTGGGTTAGCTACCCCTGTCCGGCCGCCGCGAAGAGCAAGAATGTCGCACCGATTCACAGTCTTAGGAAAGGGCGCGAGCGCCAACATGGCCCCATCCCGCGAAGGCCCAGTCCGATCACTCCAATTACCATCAGCGCAATTGACGTGGGTTCGGGAGTCGGCGCAACCCCCGTGACAAACCCGAGGGCGGGATCGAAGCTATGCACTAAGCTGGTTCTACCGTTCGCCAGATTTAGTGTGACAATTTGGTTGTCGAAGTCTTTAAAGGCGTAAACAGGCCCCCTACGTCTGTCACTACCTCAAGGTTCAAATCAGTGGGCCCTACTACCGATGTAGCTCCCGTTGTGGGGTTAATCCGATATAGTGTTGGCGGCTCCACGAGGGACTTTGTGGCGAAGGTAATTGGGTCAAACGTGAAAGCTTGAAATGTGGAGTAAAGCATGCCATGCGATGAGAATAATCCCTGTTCGAATCCGTTGAGGGTTCCATCAGGGTTCACCGTCAAAGGCGCGGCTGGCACCGCGGGAATACCTGTCGGGCCCACCAGCATCGCAGTTCCGGTCGTCGCGTTGACTCGGTAGAGATTGTTCGCAAAGTCGGTCACGTGGATCACTCCCGCCAGCGAGGCCAGCGCGTTGGCGGACTTCGGGCCACACGGCGATGCCGGCGATGTACAATCGGCCAAACCGGTCGGGCCAATATCGATCGTCACGCCAGTCGCGGGGTCGATCGCATCCAGATCGCCTCCAACCGCGAGTTTGTATAGCATGCCGTTGGGTCCGGGCGCCAAGCCCGCGGACCCTCCCACTCGTGCCGGGGCGCCGATCTGGGTGAATCTCCCCGTCGATAGGTCAACGGTTCAGAACAGAGAGCTGTCGGTGGGCCTGTTGGCCGGAGCATTGATGAAGTAGACCAAGCTACTGGCACACGCCGGAATCGCAGAACAGAGAAGCGTTAGAGCAGAAGTTAGTCCGTGTATACGAGGCATGCCGAGAAGGTACGGCCGTAAGCCTGCGTGCGCAAGCGAAAAGGTGCGAAATTAAGGGTTGGAAGCGTTTTCGCGCTATTTCGTCTGAACGTATACTGCTAACTGATGAACGGGTCAGAGGCACGCCGAGACGACCGTCTCGATTCATGGAAGGCCATCGCCAGTTATCTCGGGCGGGACATTAGAACCGTTCATCCGCGCACACTTATGCGTCAACTTGACATCGTTCTGCGGCAACGTCCGGCTGAGTCGTAATTCAGCTTGGAGTCGAGCGGTCGTTGCCGCGTTAAGAAGCAAGATCCAAGACCCTGATGGTCATCGATTCCAAAACTCGACCGAGAGCTCCAAGCCACCTGGTACTTTCAGCGATCAAGACGTTAACAGAAACAGTGGGCGCGCGGTCCTGGCGTGCCGGCAAAAGCATCACCTCTGATTCGCCGATCCGGAACAGCGGAACCGAAAGGATATTGACAAGGTGACAGCTCTCCGCTTAATCAGGCTCGCGCCAGGTCGTAGCGATCAAGGTTCATCACCTTGTTCCACGCAGTCACGAAGTCCTTAACAAACGCCCCCTTCGAGTCGTCACTTGCATAGGCCTCCGCGAGGGCCCGCAGCTGTGAGTTGGAACCCAAGACGAGATCCACGACGGTGCCCGTCCACTTGAGTTCGTCCGTCGCACGATCGCGCCCCTCGAGCAGGCCCTTCGATGTCTCGCACTTCTGCCATCTGATGTTCATATCAAGCAGGTTGACGAAGTAATCATGGGTCAGCGTCCCGGGCCGGTCGGTGAAAACACCGTGTTTGGAGCCCCCGAAGCTGGCGCCGAGGACGCGCATCCCGCCAACCAGAACCGTCATCTCGTGAGCGGTCAGGGTCAGCAGGTTCGCTTTATCCAACAGTAGTTCGGCTTCCAGACCCATGTCTCCCTCACGGAGATAGTTCCGGAACCCGTCTGCGGTTGGTTCGAGAACGGCGAAGGAATTCACATCGGTCTGCTCCTGAGACGCGTCCGTGCGCCCCGGCGAGAAAGGAACCTGCACGTCGTAGCCGGCCTTCTTCGCGGCGGCCTCGACGGCTGCGCAGCCGCCCAGAACAATGAGGTCAGCCATCGAGACTTTCTTCGCGCCGGAACGCGCGTTGAAATCCTTCTGGATCGCCTCGAGCTTCTTAAGCACGGTTGCCAGTTCGGCGGGCTGGTTCGCCTCCCAGTCCTTCTGCGGAGCCAGGCGAATGCGGGCGCCGTTGGCGCCGCCCCGCTTGTCGCTGCCTCGGAACGTTGCCGCCGACGCCCAGGCAGTCATAACCAGTTGGGAGATGGATAGTCCAGATGCGAGGATCTTCGCCTTGAGGTCGGCAATATCCTGGTTGCCGATCAGCTCATGATCCACAGCGGGAACGGGGTCCTGCCACAGCAGCGGCTCCGCGGGAACCAGAGGACCAAGGTAGCGCGAAACAGGCCCCATGTCGCGATGCGTCAGCTTGAACCAGGCTTTCGCGAACGCGTCAGCGAATTCCTGCGGGTTCTCGTAATAATGCCTGGAGATTTTCTCGTACGCGGGGTCCGTCCTAAGCGCGAGGTCCGTCGTGAACATCATTGGGGAGTGCCGCTTCGAGGGATCGTGGGCATCCGGTACCGCGCCTGCTGCAGATCCGTTTGTGGGCTTCCATTGGTAAGCGCCGGCGGGACTTTTCGTCAGTTCCCATTCATAGCCGAATAAGTTCTCGAAGTAGTTGTTGTCCCACTTCACCGGGTTCGTGGTCCATGCGCCCTCCAGGCCGCTGGTGA
>CAWGVL010000033.1:0-61757 GCA_963825845.1 Bryobacteraceae bacterium
TTTCGGGATAATCACCTCCTGCGTGAACTTGTCGTGCTCACGAAGCGCCTGCATCGCTTCGGACAGCCGCATTTTGCGCACAATCTCCTTAATCTGACCCTGGCCCTCCTTGCCCCACGCTTCACGATCAGCCACGCTGGCGGGAGTTCCGTCTCCCCACCACCATGCGCCATCACATCGGGAATCCATGAGCCGAGCGTCAAGCTCCCGGAAAATCCGAGCTTTCCTAGCGCCGCGAGGCCCTTGTTCTCGGGTACCGGGCCGAGCGCTCTCGATTCGGCAGCGCCGTAGTCGCTCTTTAACGGCAGATCCTCGAGCCGGCCTGCGATCTGATGGGCGCCGTACAACACGCGGCTTCTCGCAGCGGGATCCAGTTTCAGCTTCGGGAGATACAGGTCCATGTCGATGTACAGGATGGGTACATGCTTCTCGTCGAAGAACTCGCGGACAAGCGTTCCGACCGTTAACGGCGCCGGCCCCTGTCCGGAGGAAATCCCCACTTGCCGCCGGAAGCCTTGCCGCAGCAGCGATTTCGCGAGAATCTTCAGGTGCGAAGCTCCCTCCGCGATAGGCATTTGAATCGTAGACGGAGCGACAACGGTGGTACCCGGATATGACCACGGGAGTCCGGGCATGTACAACGCATCCACCTCTTCCGCCATCGCCATCGCGTATCCTAAGGCAAAGATATAATCGCGGTCGCTGGGCATGATGCCGTTCGATTCGACGGCCCCGACAGGGATGAAGATCACATCGCTGCGCTTCAGGTATTCGGCAACTTGAACCTGGCTGAGCCGGGTCATGTCGCGCGTGTGCAACTTGCGCACCTGCGCCGGAGACGAGACCGAGAACAAGAGAACAGCGGCAAAGGCGAGTACTGGCGTTTTCACGCTAATACTCATATCACCGCGTTCCGTTGCGTACAACCTAAGTGAGAATTTCGTTGACCACTCGAGCCTCGTTCACGCCCACCAGCGTCTCGTCGCGACCTTCGTAGGAGAACGTATTCTTCTTGAAGTCGAGTCCGAAGAGGTGCTGGATCGTGGCGTGGACGTCGCTGTGGCCGAGCCGGTATTCCTTCAACGCGGCGTAGCCGAGTTCGTCGGTATCGCCGTAGTCGACACCTGGCTTTAACGCCGCCGCCGGCCATCCACATGCTGAAGCCGTAGGGATTGTGATCGCGTCCGGGGCGAACGTTCTTCGCCTCGATGGTCGGCAGCCGGCCAAATTCACCGGACCAAACCACCAGCGTGTCATCGAGCATGCCCCGTGATTTGAGGTCTGTCAGCAGGCCATAAATTCCGCGGTCGATGCTTTGACATAATCCCGGCAGCGAACCCTGGATGTTGTTGTGGCAATCCCAACCCGCTCCTCCGCCGGTGCCACTGATGACGGTAACGAATCGAACGCCGCTTTCAACGAGACGTCGCGCAAGCAGGCAATTGCGGCGAGAAGGGACCCGAAATCTTATCGTCGATCCCGTACAGAGCTTTTGTCGCATCGCTTTCCTTCGATAGATCTGCAACGCGAGTGGCCTCCAACTGCATGCGCGCTGCAAGCTCATAGTTGGCGATGCGTGACTCAAGGTCCTGGTCGAGCGGGAACGCTTTCTTTTGCGTTCGGTTCAATCCCGAGATATCTCCAAGCAACTCCGACTGCTGCTCCGCCGACATGTCCTTCGGACGGTTGATGTCGAACATCGGCGCTTCCGCGTTCGCATCCATGCGAGTGCCGCAGTAGATCGGAGGCAGCCACGCCGACGAGTACGCACGGGTTTGGATGGTGGCCGCTCCGGTTTCGAGCGCAACAAACGCCGGCAGATTCTGGTTCTCCGTGCCCAAGCCGTACGCGATCCATGACCCGAGGCTCGGGAATCCGGTAATGCCACGACCAGTTGACAAACGTGAACTGCGCGGTGGAGTGATCGATTCGGTCCGTTGTCATCGACCGGAGAAAAGACACATCATCCACGACTTTGGCGAAGTTAGGGAGCAACTCGGATACTGCCCGGCCGCTTTGGCCGTACTTCTGGAAGGCCCACGGACTCGCCATGATCTGCTGCGATCCATTCAAAGCACGGCCTTTGATCTCGAATGGCGCCGATTTACCGTCATACTTAGCAGAGCCCGGCTTCGGATCGAACATGTCGATGGTGCTGGGGCCGCCGCTGATGTAGATGAAGATGGCGCGTTTCGCCTTGGCGGGGAAGTGCGGCTGCTTCGGTAACGAGAGTGTATAGCTTCGGTTTGGCCGGCTCAGTCGACGCGGCGAATGCGCCCTGCTGCTGCAGCATCCAACTGAGCGCGACGGCGCCGTATCCGCCGGCGGCCTCGCGAAGATCATGTCTCGTCGCGAATACAACTTCTTCATCCCATACCTCCGTGCCGTGCTGCGCGATCCTCAGAAGCTATACAGAAAATCGTTCGCGCCCATCATGCCCTGCAGGAACAGCCGCAAGCCTTCCTTCGGGTCGGTTGATTTTGAAATGACCCGTCGAGCGATTTCCAACTCTTCGGGATACGGTTTGCGGGAATATGCCGCCCCAAACGCCAGCTGCAACGCCTGCTCCGCGTTGCCCTTCGCTTGTTCAAGAACCTGCTGAGCGAAAGCCTGCGACGTTCGACGGATTAGCGAATTGTTCAACAGCGCAAGCGCCTGGCTGGGTAGCGCCGACCGGAACCGTTGCGACTGCGAATCGGACGTCATATCGGGACAGTCGAAGGTGCGCAGGAAACTCTCCGGTCGCGTTCGCCCGTACGACAGATAGAGCTCCGGCGATTCGGATTCCCCTTCTTGTCATCTTCGAGCCACTGGCCATCATCGCCGCGCTTCAACGGCTGCTGCGGGCCGAACATCTCACGATCCAGCAGGCCGCTTACTTGCAGCATGGAATCGCGGATCGCCTCAGCTTCGAGCCGCAGCGGAGCTTTCCGCCAGAGGAGCTTATTGCTTGGATCGGCCGCCATCTTGCTTCATCCTCGCCGGATGATTGACGGTAGACAGACGACATCATGATCTGCTTAGTTAGCCACTTGATATCCCAGCCATGGTCGACGAAGCTCGTCGCGAGATAGTCGAGCAGTTCCGGATGAGTTGGAACAGAGCCCTGACTTCCGAAGTCGTCGACGCTGCGTACGATGCCTTCGCCGAAATGGAACTGCCAGACGCGATTCACGAAGACTCGCGCGGTGAGTGGATTGTCCGGCTGGGTCAGCCACTTCGCGAGAGTTAGGCGGCGCCCTGTGTGATTCCAATTCGCTGCGTCTTTCTCATCCGGGAAACGGAAGGGATGCTGGGGATCGTCCAGAACGGCGGGAATACCTGGTTGCAACGGGAGCCCCGGGAGAGAGATAATTCCCCCGCATCAGAATGTATGTTGGCGACGGCGCCTTCGAAACATCCCATGTCGCCATGACGAAGTTGGGTTTGTTCTTCGTATTCGCGGCCCTTGCGAAGCTCGGCGGCTTCCTTCTTCATCTGAAGCAGTTCCGGAAAGCGCGTCTCCAGATCGGTGTCGGTGATGCCATATGTGGGCGCCTTCGGATCGACGTCGAGATCCGGGTCGGCCGCGATCTCTTTGCGGATAACATCGCGATCCGAGTCGGAAAGCGGCTTCCCTGCTTTGATTTCCTTGCGGTAGCGATCGTAGACTGCGGCTATGACGAGTTGCTGCCGTCGGTAAAGCTTTGCGCCGTTGCTGGTTACTTCCTTGATCCACTCCTCACTCTTCTCGGGCTCCATATCGAGCACCATGCGGCTCGGCCATTCGCCGAAACGGATATTGGACGCGAGCCAGTTCTCCGGATCCCAGACAGCCTGAAAGACGGAAGTGAGTTTGTAATAGTCCTTCTGGAGAATCGGATCGAACTTGTGGTCGTGGCAGCGGGCGCATTGGAAGGTCATGCCCATCACCGCCTTCAGACTGGTCTCGGTGGCTTTTTCCAACGCATCGAAGTACTTGTCGACCTGGTAAATCGTCTGATTGTCGGTTATATCCGCCGTCATCCGGAGAAAGCCTGTTCGCGATGAGTGGTTCCAGTTCCTCGGGCTTCGGCCGGCTGCCAGGTTTGTAATTGATCAGCTGATCGCCGGCAAGCTGCTCCGTAAGAAACCGATCGTACGGCTTGTTCTTGTTGAACGCATTGATCACGTAATCGCGATATTTCCACGCTACTTCGCGTTCACTGTCCGCGGCATCGCCGACCGAATCGGAATAGCCGGCTACATCGAGCCAGTGGCGTCCCCAATGTTCGCCGTAGTGCGGTGACGCGAGCAGCCGGTCCAGCAGCTTTTCATACGCATTCGGGGATTCGTCCGAAAGGAATGCTTTGACTTCGGCAGGCGTCGGCGGCAGGCCCGTCAGGCCGAGAGTCGCGCGTCGGATCAACGTCGTTTTGTCGGTGTCGCTTTGTAGCTTCCAGCCTTTTTCTTCGAGCTTCGCAAGTACAAACGTGTCAATCGGAGTCCGTACCTGACGTTGATTTTTAACCGAGGGAGCGGCGTACTTTACCGGCTTTCGGAAGGCCCACCAGTTGCGCGCTTCAGGCGTGATCTTCTTCGCCTCACGTTCCATCTGCGCCGCTTCTATCGAGGGGAATCGTCCCTGTTCGATGTAAGCTTTCAGCAACTGCTTCTCTGCGTCGGACAGCTTGCCGCCTACCGGCATCTTGTCCGTTTCGATCATCTTCCACAGAAGGCTGCGCTCCGGTTTACCAGGCGCGATGGCGGGTCCGCTGGCTCCGCCGTGCATCAGCCCGGTGAAGCTGCTGAGATCGAGCGATGCCATCTTCTGCTTTTCACCGTGACAGCCGACGCAGTTCTTCTGTAGGACAGGAAGGATTTCGCTCTTGAATAGCGGAAGTTCTGCTGAGCGGTGGCGGCGATCGGAAAGAGGAGACTGAATGCAACGGGGAATGCCGACAGACACGTACCGCGTTTGCCACTCATCTCTGAGGACGCCTCCTGCTACACGGCGCAATTTCCACGCCGAAAGTTACGAAAACTTTATCATGAACCGGCGTGCTCGTGGAGATGATACCTATATGGGACTGGACTATGGAACGGGTAAAACGCACGAACGCCGCACGGCGGTTACCGTGCGGCGACAGAAAAGGCGGGTAAAGTTACTTCGCCGGCGGCGGCGTAGTGTGGGTGGTGGTCGTCTTCTCCTTTTTGTGCTTTCTTCTTTTCCTTCTTTGCAGGAGGAGCAGTGGCGTATCGGTCTTCTTGTCTTCCGCGAAAGCGGCCGAACCAAGGACAGGGAAAGACCGAACATCAGGGACATGATCTTTTTCATGGGAATCTCCTTCGTGACGAAGCGTCTGCGGTCATAATCTCAGGCTTTCATGAAGGATGGTTAAGAGAAGATTAAATAGTATTCATGTCTTTTAGAGCCGCACTCAAAACGCGTTCACAGTTTCGCGGAGATTTTTCCAAACGAGCAACCTTTGTCGATCCAACAGCTCCAGGGATACCTAAGATCGAGAGCTCGTCTATTGTCATGACAATGCTCTTACCATAGGGGCGGGTATGGACCGTGTAATACGCCAATTGGCAAAAAAATCTTCGGTGACCCCGGCCGAAGCGGCCGATCAGATGGACAAATTTATTCACGACGTACGCCGGAAATTAAAGCGCGGTGAGATAGCGTCGGTACCGGGAGTCGGTAAACTCGCTCCCGGGCCAGGTGCAGGTGATCAAGGAAATCAATGTCAACGACAAACCTACACGAAATCGTCGGCGCCGTAGTTAGGCAATGCCTCACGGAGGGATCGACGTCGAGCTCGATGGCCTCGGCGCGTTCAGACACACTGAGCCGGACTCGCGTTCGTGCCTGCCGCGGGCCGCGGGTTTTCATCTCGTACGTACGGGAAGACTACGCGGCAGCCTCGCAATCTGTATCTAGCGCTGAAGCCGGCGGGTCTCCACCCGTGGCTCGACGCGGAAAAATTGTTCCCCGGGCAGAACTGGCGGGGCTGCGTCGAACGTGCCATCGATACCTGCGATTTCTTCATCGCCTGCTTCTCTGTCGAAATCGGTGCGCGAAGCGCGGGCAGTTCCCGTACGAAGTTCGCTACGCGCTGCGGACAGCCGACCGGATGCCGCTGGATGACGTGTTCATCTTGCCGGTGCGCTTGGCCGAATGCGCGGTGCCCGTGCCGAGAATCGCGTGGCATGTGCAGTACGGTCGACTGTTCCCGGATTGGGACGCGGGAGTCGCGGTCCGCTGGTCGAGGCAATTCGAGCGAATGGGCGAGCCGCCAGGCTAGGGCTTCTGAATTGGTTGAGGCGTTTCTTTACGGAGGCGACGAACTTGCCCTCAGGTTCGATCTCCAGGTACTTGGTCCAGGCATCTTTTTGCGCCTTGGTGTTCCCGAGTTTCCCTTGGGCTTCACCGAGTTTGTACCAGCCTTCGGCCGAGTTCGGGTCCCACTTGACAGCTTCTTCGTATCGTCGGGCAGCCGCTTTGTTGCTGCCCTTTTTCATGTAGTAGTTGCCGATGCGGATTTCTTTTTCGGCCTGGAGAGGGTTTAAGACGTATTCGGTTTTGGGGTCGACCGTGACGTCTTCTTCCGGCGGTTCCTGCGTGGGAGCCTGAGAATGTGCGGGAGCCTGGAATCGGGGCCGGGGAAAGGCCGGCGCCAGCAGAGACACGAGCAGCAGTACAAATCGAAACCGTGCCACACTAGTAGTATAACTTGCACCCGCACGTAGCACCCGTGCGGTTGAGCCTGCCTTCAGAAGTCACGATGGACCTGCGCGAAGAACTCAGACATAAGGTCTCGCTCCTACCGGCCTCGCCCGGCGTGTATCTGTACAAGGATTCGCACGGGAAAATCATCTATGTCGGCAAAGCGAAGAGCCTTCGCGCGCGCGTCAGAAGCTATTTCAACGAGGACCGGCTGGCCGACGCCAAAACCGGAACGCTGATCAGCGAGGCGCGGGACGTCGATTTTATCCAGGTCGACAACAACAAAGAAGCGCTCGCGCTCGAGAACAATCTCATCAAGCAGTACAAGCCTCGCTACAACATCCTGCTGCGCGATGACAAAACATACCCGTACATCAAGCTGACCGGAGAAAAGTATCCGAGAGTATACGTGACGCGCCGTTTGCGAAAGGACGGCAGCACCTATTACGGGCCGTATTTTCCGGGAAATCTGGCGCACCGGCTGGTCCACTTCATCCATCGGTTTTTCAAGGTGCCGTCGTGTTCCGTAGACTTTAGCCGCGTACACAAGGCGCCGTGCCTGCAATACCACATTCACCGGTGCCTGGGTCCGTGCGTAGTCGGTTTGACCACGGACGAGGCCTATGCGCAGGCAGTCCGCAATGTGCGGATGTTCCTGGAAGGTCGGCATCGGGATCTGACCGTGACGCTTCGGTCGCAGATGGAAGAGGCCGCGGAGAATATGCGGTTCGAAGAGGCCGGCGAATCTTCGCGACCTGGTCTCCACCGTCGAGGAGATGGAGCAGAAGCAGAAAATGGCCGCGGCGGAAGGAGACGACGCCGACATCTTCGCGTTTTACGCCGAGCCTCCGCTCATCGCCGTGAATCTGTTCCACATGCGGAACGGTCACATCGTCGACCGGCGAGAGTTCTTCTGGGAGGACCAGCTCGAATGGAATCCGCCGGAATTCTTTGAGGCGCTTTTGAAGCAGGTGTACCTGAACCAGCCGTATATCCCCGGCTTGATTCACGTGCCGGTGGCGTTTGAGGACCTGGAGGATCTCGAGGACTTTCTGTCGGACAAGCGGGGCCGGCGCGTTGAGATCCACACTCCGCAGCGAGGGCAGAAGAAGGCGATGCTCGCACTGGCGGAGACGAATGCGAAGCACAGCTTCGACGCGCGGTTCCGCGTGTTGAAGCCCTCCATGCAGACGATCCAGGAGAATCTTCAAGACCTGCTCTCTCTTCCGGAGCCGCCGAAGCGGATCGAGTGTTTCGATATCTCGCACATCCAGGGCACGGATAAGGTGGCGAGCATGGTCGTTTGGGAAGACGGCCGAATGAAGAAAGCAGATTACCGGAAGTTCATCATCCGAACGGTAATGGGAAATGATGACTTCGCGTCGATGCGAGAGGTTGTTACCCGCCGGTATTCCCGAATCTCAGGAAGAAGGTCAATCAATTCCCGAGCCTGGTTCTGATTGACGGCGGCATCGGACAGTTACATGCCGCGCAGGACGCGCTCGAGAGCGATCGGGATCATCAACCAGCCATTGGCCTCAATCGCAAAACGCGAGGAGTGGATCTACGTGCTGGGACAAGAGGATGAGCCGATTGTGCTCGATAGGTTCTCGCCGGTGCTCCACCTGATCCAACAGATCCGTGATGAAGCGCATCGGTTTGCGGTCACGTTCCATCGCACCCGGCGGAATGCCTTGCGCCTTACATCAGAACTACGGGACATACCGGGGGTCGGCGATAAGACTTTGACAAAGTTACTGAGAGAGTTCGGCAGCCTGGAGCGGGTGAAAGAGGCGCCGGAAGACGAACTTTCTCGCGTAGTCGGACCCGCCCAGGCTCGGCGCGTTCGGGAGCATTTCCATCCCCTCCCGTCTCCCGAGTTTCGGATTGTGAACTAACGCACCGTCTTGACGTCTTGGCGCGTCTAACGATCAGTCCCGCATTCGCGTCAGACTAGACTGGTCTTCAGTATCTTCAGGATCAGGAGAGACACACACTCAGATGTTCTCCAAACAACTCAGGCTGCTCATTCTGGCGGCCGCCCCTATTTTGTTACATGCGCAGAACCTCCAAGAGTTTGAAAAGCGCGTTACCGAGTTCACGCTGCCGAACGGAATGCATTGGATTGTCTACGAGAGACACGAAGCGCCCGTGGTGTCGTTTAACTCCTTCGTGAATGCCGGCGCGGTCGATGATCCCGCCGGTGAGAGCAGCATGGCCCACATGTTCGAGCACATGATCGGGAAGGGTACTACCACCGTCGGGACGAAGAATTGGCCAGCTGAGCAGAAAGCGTTGCAGCGGGTCGAGCAGGTATACGACCGCTACGAAGAAGAGCATAGAAAAGCTGCGAAAGCCGACCCGAAGAAATTGCAGCAACTCGAGGCCGAGTTGAAGGACGCCATCGAATCCGCCAACAGCTACGTTCAGCCGAATGAGTTCACGCGGGTGATCGAAGAGCAGGGCGGTGTAGGGTTCAATGCCGGAACGGCGCAGGACTACACGACGTATTTCTACAGTCTTCCGGCGAACAAGACCGAGTTATGGTTCCTGCTGACATCTGAGTGGTTTCGCCGTCCGGTGTTCCGCGAGTTCTATAAAGAACGCGACGTGGTTCGGGAAGAGCGCCGCATGCGGGTCGAATCGAGTACGCAGGGCAAGCTGATGGAGCTGCTGATGGCGACCTCGTTCATGGCTCATCCATACCGGAACATGATCGGCTGGGCAAGCGAAATTGAAGCGCTTCGGGCCAAGGACGCGAATGAGTTTTATAAGACATACTATGCGCCTGGCAATATCACCATGGCGGTGGTAGGCGATGTCAAAGCAGCCGATATCAAACGATTAGCCGAGCGATACTTCGCTTCGATCCCGGCGCGTCCCCTTCCGCCGCCAGTAGTCACGGTGGAACCTCCACAGGAAGGTGAGAAGCGTGCGGTTCTCGAAACGAACAGCCAGCCATTCTTGCTGATGGGGTACAAGAGACCGAGCCAGACGGATCCGGACGATCCCGTGTTCGATGTGATCGCGGGCATACTGTCAAGCGGCCGCACCGGATTGCTGTACAAAGAACTTGTCCGTGACAAACGCATCGCTCTCGCGGTTCAGGCAGGCGCCACGTTCCCTTCGGGAAAGTACGCCAACCTCTTCGTGCTGTTCGACCTGCCGCAGGCAGGGCATACGATCGAAGAGAATGAAAAAGCAGTCCTCGACATCATAGGGCGGCTGAAGCGCGAGAAAGTTGACGATGCAACGTTGCAGCGTGTGAAGACGAAAGTTCGCGCTGGGTTGATCCGGCAGTTGGACAGCAACAGTGGATTGGCATCGCAACTCCCGTACTACTCGGTTATGTATGGCGACTGGCGTGTGATGTTCACGGGGTTGAAAGACATCGAAAAAGTAACCGCGGACGATGTGCAGCGAGTCGCGAAGAAATACTTTACGGATGAGAATCGCACGGTCGTTCACACCGTGAAAGAGAAAGCCGCCGCTCAGGAGGCCTCACGATGAGATTCGTCGCATTTGTTCTATTCGTCACGTCAGCCGCTTGGGCTCAGCCGGCTGCTCCTGCTCCCGCCGCTCCGAAGGCGCCTGCGAAAGGACACATCACGGCTACGGTCGATACGACCGTTCCATCGTACAAGTCACTCAAATTCGGAATTCCGCCTGAAGTAAAGGTGCCTGATGTTCCGATGTATACAATGCCGAACGGCATCAAAGTCTACCTGCTGGAAGATCACGAATTGCCGTTAGTGAGCGGCTTCGCTCTCGTTCGCACAGGA
Organism: Bryobacteraceae bacterium; assembly: GCA_963825845.1. Lineage (GTDB taxonomy): Bacteria > Acidobacteriota > Terriglobia > Bryobacterales > Bryobacteraceae > DASQDN01. Next base: position 10,474 of record CAWGVL010000033.1, read on the forward strand.
AATCTGTTCGACCCGAAAGACAAGATCGGCCTCGCGGAACTCACCGGTTCTGTGATGCGAAGCGGCGGAACGAAGTCGAAGACCAGCGAGCAACTGGACGAGGAACTCGAGAACGTCGCGGCGTCCGTGGAATCGAGCATCGGCGAATCGAGTGGGCGCGTTGGCTTCAGCGCCTTGAAGGAAGATCTCGATCAGGTACTGGAGATCTTCCAGGATGTCATGACCAATCCCGAATTCCGGCAAGACAAGCTGGACCTCGCCAAGTCGCAATTGCGCAGCTCGATCTCGAGACGCAATGACGACCCCGGCGAGATTCTGCACCGCACCTTTCCGGAGATCATCTATGGCCGCGATAACGCGTACGGCTGGCGCATGGAGTACCAGCACATCGACAACATAAAACGTGACGACCTGATCGCTTTCTATCAGCGCTACTTCTTTCCATCGAACATTATCCTTGCCGTCCAGGGGGATTTCTCGAGCGCAGAGATGCGCGCGAAGCTCGACAAGCTATTCGGCGGTTGGAACGTGAAGCAGGCTCCTGTTCCGCCGTTTCCTCCGGTGACGTCGAAGCCCGCTCCTGGCGTCTATCTGGCAGCGAAGCAGGACGTCACGCAGACATCCTTCGCTTTTGGTCATCTTGGCGGCGAACTGCGGGATCCGAATTATCCGGCGCTGTCCGTTATGTCCGACATTCTCGGCGGTGGTTTTTCAGGACGACTGTTTCAGAATGTCCGAACGAAACTCGGGCTCGCGTACTCGGTCAGCGGCGGCTGGGGAGCGACTTACGATCATCCAGGGATCTTTCAGGTCACCGGCAGCACAAAGTCGGCTTCTACGGTAGACACCATACAAGCCGCGTTATCTGAGGTCAATAAGATCCGCACGTCCGAGGTCACAGACCTGGAGTTGGCCACTGCGAAGCAGAGTGTGCTGAATAGCTTCGTGTTCTACTTCGACAGTCCGGGAAAGACCCTGAGCCGCGTTGTGACATATGAGTATTACGGCTATCCGAAGGACTTCATCTTCCAGTATCAGAAGGGTGTCCAGGCTGTCACCAAAGCTGATGTGCTTCGCGTTGCCAAAAAATATCTGAATCCCGAGGCGATCTCGATTGTCGCCGTCGGAAAGCCGTCTGATTTTGGGAAGCCGCTGACTACGCTTGGCCCGGTAAAAGAGATCGATCTCAGTATCCCTGAACCGGGTAAGCCTACCGCTCCGCCGAAGACCGACAGCGCAAGCCTGCAGCGTGGAAAAGCTTTGCTCCAAAAGGCCCAGCAAGCGATTGGCGGAGCCGAGAAAATTGCCGCAGTGACCGATTACACTCAGCAGGTGGCCGCGTCAATCAATACGCCACAGGGTTCGATGAATGCGAAGCAGACGAACCAGTGGATGAGGTCCGGGGCGATGCGGCAATCGCAGGAATTGCCCTTCGGCAAGATCGTGGCGTTTTATGACGGCAAGACGAACTGGCTGGCCAGTCCGCAGGGCACCATGGAGATGCCTGCTCCGGTGCTGCGGCAGATGCAGGGCGAGAAGATGCGAAGCTTTTTTGAACTGATGCTGTCCGATCGCAATCCCTCGCTTACCATCAACGCCGTGGCCGATAACACGGTCGAGATCTCTGCTAAAGAGGGCGACAGCGTCCGCGTGGAGTTCGATCCGTCTTCCGCTCTTCCTGCTAAATATACCTATCAATCGATGGGCAGGCAGGGTCCCACGACGGTTGTCTCCAGCTTTTCCGATTGGCGGGAAGTGAACGGAATCCGGTTGCCGTACAAGGTCGTCATAGAGCAGGGTGGTCAGAAGTTCGCGGAAGCAACTGTGTCCGAGTGGAAGCTGAACGGCGGACTCACTGAGCAGGAGTTGAGTAAGAAACCATGAAGATGAGTGTGGTGCTGGTTTGTGCGTCCCTTCTTGGCGCGGCCAGCTTTGGCGCTGAGACAAAGCAGGAGCGTGGCAAGAAGATCGTCGAGGAAGCGCTCGCTGCGATGGGCGGAGATAAGTTCCTTGAGATGAAAGATCGCGTGGAGTCGGGACGCGCATATTCCTTCTATCGCGACCGTCTCACCGGCCTCTCGGTTGCGAAGATCTATACAAGATATCTGGAAACGCCCGCTAATAATGGTCTCTTCGTGCGCGAACGGAACTCGTTCGGCAAGGACGAAGATTATTACGTGCTATTCACGGATGCCGGCGGATATGTAGTGACGTTTCGCGGCGCGCGTCCGATGCCGACCGATCGGTACACCCGTTGGGTTGAGGCGATGAAGCGGAATATCTTTTACATTCTCAAAAACCGGCTGAAGGAACCCGGTCTCATCATCGAATCGCAGGGAGCCACCGTGTGGCAGAACACGCCCGTCGAAATCGTAGACATTACCGACGCGAATAACGACGTGGTCACCGTGTATTTCCAGCAATCGACGAAGCTTCCGATTCGGCAGGTCTCGGTCCGGCGCGATCCCCAAACAAAAGAGCGGATCGAGGATGTCTCAATGTATACGAAGTTCCGCGATGTCGGAGGTGGTGTTCGGTGGCCCTACAACATCCTGGCAGAGCGGAACGGTGAGAAGGTGTTCGAGATCTTCTCGGATTCCGTGGAAATTAACCAGGGAGTCTCAGACAATTTCTTCACGCTCTCCGGCAACACCAAAGTTCTTGCTCCAGAGAAGTAGTTATTCATAGCGCAGCGCGACAACCGGATCGAGTCGCGCTGCCTTGCTCGCCGGCCAGATTCCGAAAAACAAACCCACGCCGACTGACATTCCCGCTCCCAGGAGCGCTGCCCATAACGGCACCTGCGTCGGCAGTGCTGGGAACACGAGTCTCGCGATCATCGATATCGTCCAACCGAACATCATTCCCAGCAGGCCGCCTACGAAAGTCAATGTCGCCGCCTCCGTCAGAAACTGAAGCACGATGTCGAACCGGCGTTGCTCCGACGGCCTTACGAATGCCGATCTCTCGGGTCCGTTCCGTCACAGACACCAGCATGATGTTCATCACGCCGATTCCGCCCACCAGCAGTCCGATGGAACTGAGGACGATCATCACCAGCGCCACCATGCCGGTGACCCAGTGAAACTGCTCGACCATCTGCTCCGCCGTGGAAATCCAGAAGTTGTCGGGATCGGTGTATTTCACCCGCCGTTCCTGCCGCATCACCATACGGACTTCGTCCATCGCCTCCGGAAGCAAGCCGGCTTCGCGATCACCAGGATCATGTGCTCCTGAGCGCTCGGGAACATCTTCCGCATGGTGAAAATACGGGAGCAGCACGCGCAGGTCGTCAGTCGCCCGGCATGGATGCGGCCGGGCGCTTCATTACACCGACCAACTCCATTTGCTTGCCGTTGATCTCGATCCACTTTCCGATCGGATCGATGTTCGGGAACAGGTTGCTTGCGACGTCTTCGCCGATCACAACTACCGGCATGTGCCGTGCGATTTTCGAGATCGGTAAAGAAGCGGCCATACTTCATTTCCGTGCCGTTGCGCGGCGTAGCCTTCTTCGGTCCCGCCAATCTGGATCCGATAGCACCTCGTTGCCCTTGAAGCGGGCCTTCTCGGGGTCCGGCTGCATTCCGGGAACAGGTACGGGCTAGACGTGGTCGACCGAGGGGCAGCGCTCGGCGATCGCGACGCGCGTTCTCGATAGGTCAGCGGCTTGCGCTTCCATTCCTCCGGCGTCAGGTTCTGAAATCGTGGTCCGCCGCGGAACTTGAAGACGATCACTGTGTTCGGTCCGAAGCTGCGGAGAATCTCGGTAATCGCCCCATCCAGGCCCGCGATGATCGAGCCCACGCCGATAATCGTGCCGGTGCCGATAATGACGCCGAGCACCGTCAGGAATGCACGCATCTTTGACTCGCGTATGCTGTCGAGCGCCATCCCGATGCCTGACATCCAGGTGATCCAGTGCATTACTCGTCCCTCAGCGCTTCGATCGGATCCAGCTTCGCCGCCCGCTGTGCCGGGTAGATGCCGAAGAAGAGTCCGACCACCGTTGACATTCCGACCGCCACGATGATCGCTGTGACCGGAACGGCCATCGGCACGGGCGTAAGATTCCGCACCAGGATCGCGACAACCCAGGCCAACATCACTCCGATGAGTCCGCCAACTCCCGCGAGCGTTGACGATTCCACCAGAAACTGATTCAGGATGTCGCCGCCTTCGGGCGCCGACCGACTTGCGGATGCCGATCTCGTGGGTCCGCTCCGTAACGACGGCGAGCATGATGTTCATGATCACAACTCCGCCTACGACCAGGAACACGGAAACGACGGCCAGAGCGGTGGCCGCGATCGCGCCGGTCATCCGCTCCCAGGCCTGCTGAAGGGACTCAGACCCGACGATCCCAAAGGTATCCTCCTGGCCCGGCCTCAGATGACGCGAGACTCGAAGGAGAGATCGAACCTCGTCCTGAGCGGCGTACAACTGCGACTGATCGTGCGCGACAGCATTGAAGCCTATTCCCTGGCGCGAGCCGTACATTTTGAAGTAGGTCTCAGCAGGGATGATGACGAAGTTATCTCGAGACTCTCCGAACACGGAGCCCCGCGCCTTGGCCACGCCGATGATCTCGAACGGGCGCCCGTCGATGTTGATCTGCTTGCCAACCGCATCCACCGTCGGGAAGAATTGCTCCTTCAGGTCATTGCCGATAAACACGACGGATCGGCGCTTATCGTCGTCGTTTCGCGACAAAAATCGGCCGCTCACCGCCTGGAGGTTCGAGATCGTGCCCATGTTGGACGTCGCTCCCATACACTGGATCCAGTCGAGCGACTGCCCCTCGTACTTGATCTGGACACTGCGATAGATTTCGATGCCGATGTCGCGGACCAAGAGCGCATTTTCTCGAATGAAGTTGTACTCCTCGCGCGACATCTCCGGGTTCCTGCGTTGCATCTCCATGAATTTCTTGGCATCGAATCCGCCCATCATGATGATTCGACGAACCCGGAAGCCCTCGGCTCCCATGTCGGATACCTGATTTGCGATGTAGAGATTCATGCCCTCGATTACGGACATCACCGCAATGAGGGTGGTAGTGGCCAGGATTATGCCGAGCAGCGTCAGGAAGCTGCGGAGTTTACTCGCCCGCAGTGAACTGATCGCGACGGCCGCCGACTCCATGAATGATGCGCGAGACGTCATCTAGTTCGTTTCGGACCTCGTCAAGCCAGCGGAGCACGACCCGGTCGACCCAGAACCGCGGCGTTTTTCGCGAAACGAATCCAAGATGACCTCCATGCTCGACCGCGATGAGCTTAATGTATGGGTTCTGACGGATTGCCGGATGATCGAAGATCTCAAAAGGGATTAACGGATCGTCCTTGGCTTGGATTAACAGCGTTGGCACGCGTATCTTGTCGAGATATTGGTCCGACGGACTGCGTGGAGTAGTAGTTATCGGCGGTGCCGAATCCGAAGAACGGCGCAGTGATCCTGTCGTCGAATTCGTAGACCGTCTTGCACTTGTCCAGAGCGGCAATATCGTAGACGCCCGGCATCGTCAGCGCGCGGCGGCGGATGCGCTCCTTGAGGCGCGCGACGAATCGGGATTCATAGATCCAGTTGCTCCGGCGGGACATCTTCCGCACACTCGCGGCGAGGTCGATGGGCGTTGAGACGGCAATGACTGCATCCAGGAGTCCCTCCGCTTTGTCGCCCAGTTCTCCTGCCAGTTTGAGCGAGACATTTCCGCCAAGACTGTAGCCGATCAGATAAATGGGTTCGTTTCGCTCAGCTCGGATCTGACGAATCAGGCTCAGCGTGTCGCACGTCAGCCCGGCATGGTACATCGTCTTGCAGAGCGACTCCGTTCCGCCGCAACTGCGCATGTTTGTGCGGTGTACGGCATACCCCGTTCGCAGCGCGAGTTGGGACATGCTGCGGATATAACCCGCGTTGCTCGATCCTTCCAGCCCATGAACCATCAGGATGTGCCCAATGGGTTTGCTTTGCGGGACGCTGCTCATGAACCAGCACCTGAACCTCCGGTTCGGTCTCGGTAGAGCCGTTCGGTCATAGGAAACCGAGCGGTGTCCAGGCGGCGAACCGCGAAATTCCCGAGTATCGTGAGCAGATGCGGGTTCTTAACGAACGGCGTAAAGGGCAGCAAATTCTATTTTACGGAATACTGCGCGCCCCTTAAGCTTGGACGTCGGCCGTCGCGACGGCTTCCGACTTGCGGCTGAGATCTTCCGCGAGGATGATCGCTTCCGCAAGATCCTTCATCGGCCGGCGAAGGCGGCGGCTTTCGTTCCGAAGACGCAAATATGCTCTTCTTCGGAAAGTTTATAACGGTGCTGCAGGATGCCCTTCGCGCGCTCTACGAGCTTGCGCGTTTCCAATTGGCGCTTCATTTCCTGCGTTTCTTCGAGTAAGCCGGGCATTCTCTTCAGCCAGAACACCTCGAGAAATCGCGCCGCCCATCTGCTCCCCGATAAAGTAACCAGACCGATCTCATTCGGTCGAGTGCTGGTGCGGCTCCCGATGGTGGACGTTGATGACGCCGATAATATCTCCCCCGCTGACCAGCGGGACCGACAGGAAGGCCTCGATACGTGTCTTCGACCAGGGCCGGAAATCGCTTGAAGCGATTGTCCGCCGCCGCGTTGGAAGAGAGCGCTACGACGGATTTGTGTTCGGCTACCCAGCCGGTAACACCTTCACCCATTTTCATTCGCAGCATTCCGAGATCGGCGGCATGCGGAACCTGGGATGCCCTTAGAACGATCTCGTTCGTGTCTGTCTCGATTAAATACACGAGACATGCGTCGCATTCTGTAATTTGGACAGTGAGACCGATAATCTCACCGAGCATTTCGTCGAGGGAAAGCTCGGAACTGACAATGCTGCTCACGCGATGAAGAAGATTAACCTGAGGTTCCATGACGCTTAACCCTCTCAGCGTAACCAGACGGACGGGGCCGGTCCAATCGAAACTTCTTATGGCACCCATGTAGGGGAGGTGCTCAAATTAAGAGATGTGGCGGGCGCGGATGAGCAGGCTGTCAGCCGTCCTACTGATCTGGGCGATGACCGGATGGGCCGAGGATCGATGGCTCCGGCTGGATTCTCCACACTTCGAAGTACTTACGAACAGCGGCGCCGGTACAGGACGTGAGGTCCTGCGGCGGCTCGAGCAGATCCGTCACGTTTTTGAAGCGCGGACCGGACGCGGGAGCCTCATGCCGTTGCCGGTGCGCGTGTTCGTATTTCGCAGCGAAGCGGAGTTTCAGCCGTACCAGGTTAACCGGAATGCAGCCGGATATTATCAGTCCGGACACGCTCGGGATTACATCGCGATGCAGGCTACGGGAACGGACACGTATCGCGTGGTGTACCACGAATACACGCACTTGCTGCTGAGGCACGCCGGCTATCATGTTCCCGTTTGGTTCAACGAGGGGACGGCCGAGTTCTTTTCAACGGCCGACGTCGGGGCATCCGAGGTGCGAATCGGAGACCTGATTCCATCACACCTGGCATCGCTCCGAGAGGAGCGAATGCTCGATATCCCGACTCTGACGAGTGTGGATCATAACTCGCCCTACTACAACGAAAAGGGCAAGGCCGGCATCTTCTATGCCCAGAGTTGGGCGTTGATTCACATGTTGAATTTTGCGCCGGAGTACCGGCCCGGACTGGCGAATTTCATCCAGCTGATTTTGGCAGGCGAGGATCCCGGGCGTTCGTTTCAGCAGGCGTTCGGCAAAGGTTCCGCGGTCGTTCTGCAGGATTTGAAGGAGTATGTTCGCAATATCAGATTCGAGGGACTGCGCTTCCGGGCCGCCAAATTCGATGTGGGGAAGATCCCCGCCGACGCCGTTCATGACGCGGATGCGCAGCTTGCCCTCGCCGATCTGCTTCTCGCGATCGGAAAGACGAATGAAGCTCGCAGCTTTTATGGACGGCTCGAGGCGTTGTATCCGCAAAGCGCGTCCGTGCGGGTAGCGCTCGGCCAGTTCGCGTTTCGAACCGATGACTTCATCGGGGCTCGCACGTTCTTTGAAAGCGCTATGCAGGCGGGAAGCCAGGACCCTCGATTGTTTTATGACTATGCAATGGTCCTCCGGCAATTGAGCGAGCCGGCGCCGCTGATTATCCAGAATCTGCTGCGAGCGATCTCGTTCGACGAGCGGTTCTTCGACGCGCACCAATTCGTTGGTTATCTATATCTCCGCTCGGGCCAATATGCGGAAGCGATCACGTATTTGAAGCGAGCGACCGATCTCCAGCCCGGACGCGCTTCGGTATGGGAGAATCTGGCTCTGGCGTATCACAAGTCTGGGGACAAGCCTCGCGCGCGCAGTGCTGCTCGTGCAGGACGGAAGGTGGCGAGTGGCCCTGAGGAAGCGGCCCGCTTGGAAGCCATGATCGACATGATCGAATCCGACGCGGACAAGATTGTCGAAGCTCCAGTAGTGAAGCGTGCGGAGACGATGGCGGCGGCTCCTACGAAGGCCCGTGTTCAGGGAATGCTCACTCAGGTGGATTGTCTGGGAAAACGGGCGCGTCTACACGTCGCCGCCGGTGGCAGCAAACTGCTGCTGCTGGTGAGTGATGCCTCTTCAGTGGCCCTGCGCGGTTCAGCCGGAATTACCGAGGAACTGGCTTGTGGGCCGGTGCCGTCCAGGCCGGTTGTAGCTGAGTACCATCCGGAGACGCACCCTACCTATGGCACGGTGGGTGTGGTCACTACGCTGGAGTTCCGATGACCGCTGACAATTGTTCCAAGGCAGTTTCGTGTCGAGATAGGCCAAGTAGTATGTAACCGTTCTGTACGCTTGATACAACTCCTCAGGCAGTACCGCATCGAGATTATCTGCTTTGCTTTGGAGTACGGGGAACTTATCCTGTGAAACAGAGTGAAGCGAGATTACGGAGATAGTAATATCCTTGAAGGGTCGGGTATCGTCATCACCGAAGTGCGCGCGCACAACTATCACGGAATCAGATTGACCCGTTAACGTGCAAATTACGTTCGATGATGGTTTGTTGAGTTACTGTGTAGCCGCTTCCCACCCCGCTTCCGCAAACAACTGGCGCGCGACGACCTCACGTCTCTCTTGAGGAATAGTCCCAGCCTGCAGTCGTTTCGTGAGCACGCTTAGCTCGACGCGCGCGACCCACAAGGTCTCACCTGATACAGCGGTGCACGGCAGTGCCGGCTTAGATTGCGTGTTGTCGAACTAGATGTTCTTCTTCCGCATCTCCTCAGCGAGATATTCGGAGGCTCGCATTGTGAGCGAGAGGATCGTAAGCGTCGGATTTTGGGAGCCGCCCGAAACGAACGCGCTGCCATCTACAACGAACAGGTTTTTTACGTCATGCGATTGATTGAATTTGTTTAGAACTGACTTCTTGGGATCGCTGCCCATGCGGCATGTGCCGAGTTCGTGGATGCTCTCGCCGGGCGGGACCATCTCCCAATGCTTTGTGAGGACCTGGAAGCCTGCGTCACGGCAGACTTCATCCGCGGTGTTCATCGCGTCTTTCGCCATCTCGAACTCGTTATCCGTGTAGTTAGCCTTGATGTGCAAGACCGGAATCCCCCAAGCGTCCTTTACGTTCTTGTTGATGCGGACATAGTTTTCGTGGCGGGGCAGTACTTCGCCCATCGCTGTCAACCGGAACGCTGCGCCTTCCACATCCTTCAGCTTGCGTTTGAGGTCGGACCCATAGCCCGGAAGGTACGCAGGGGCAAGAGTGCCGCCACTCCCGAAATCATAGGCGTATCCCCGGATGAACTTCTTCTCGCGCTGTTTCAGATTGCGGAAACGAGGGATATAACCACCGCCGCCCATGAGTCCCCGCGGCGCTTTGCCCCCGGTAGCCTCCGGAACGATCGCTTGCACGATGCTCTTCACGTAGAACTGATCGAAAAGATAATGCCCGAGAACACCGCTGGAATTCGCGATCCCGGAGTTCAGCAGAATCCGGGTTGACTCGAGACAGGATGCCCCAAGGACCACCACTCGCGCCTTTACGTGGTATTCGCGCTTTGAGAGACGGTCGATGAACGTAGCGCCATTCGCACGTCCCGTATCTTTGTCGACGGTGATCTCGCTCACAACAGCATTGGGCACGACCGTTAGATTCCCACTCTCGATAGCCGCAGGAAGAAGGAGGTTCAATGAACTTGCGAGGCGGCCTGTGGCGACTCGCGATTTCGTGGTCGGGACATTCAAGCGCTTCGCGCTCGCGATGAATCGCTGCACGGACTCTGAGTCACTCGAGTTGTCCGGCAGGAAGTTGCCATCGGGGAGTTGCGCGAACCCTTCTTTGCGACCGGACACGCGCATCATCGGCTCGACGCGATCGTAGTAAGGCGCCAAATCAGCGTAAGAGATGGGCCAGTTTTCGCCGAAATCGTCGTGATCTTTGCCCTTGAACTCGAAATCGCTGAGACGCCAGGAGGCGCGTCCCCACATCAGCGTTTTGCCGCCTAGCAGGCGAATGCGGACCCAGAAGTACGGATCGGATGGATCGTATGTATACGGGTTGAGCTTTTCGTCGGCCCACGCGTTCGCGTTGAACTCGTTCGCCTGCGTCACATGGGGAAATCGACCGGGCTTGCCGAATCCACGGTAAGGCAGGTCGTAGACGGCTCTCAGAACGCGGTTGCGCTCGAGGTCGACGGCAGGACCGGCATCGAGCATGAGACACTTGATCCCCTTTTGCGTGAGTACATGAGCCGCCATCCCGCCAGATGCGCCTGATCCAATGATGAGAACGTCGTGTGTGAGTTCACTGTTGATTTGCATGGCGCGTCCTTATTCGATCGGCAACCAATACGAGTTCAGTCCCGCCGCGCTGCGCCGGCCGCCCGATTTCGCCTGCGCCCACTCGCGAGAATTCACGGTTGCCTGCCAGAAAGCTATCTTGGACGCTTGCAGAAACTGGGCGAATGGGTCGGCCGGGCCGCTGTAAGTCCACGGGTCTGAAAGTGGCGAGAGGATCTTCGACATTTCCGCCTGCCCGAGTTTGGCAAAGCCCTTCCGATCCAACTCCCGGACGCCGTTCCGATACAGCGTTTGGATTTCGGCAGGAGACTCGGACAGAAGAAAGTCCAGAAACTCCGGCGCGCGGGCATCGAGCGATCCAGGTTCGCCGTCCGACGCGGGTACGATCACATCGGCGAGCCGCCGGAATGAGGCGAACTCCTGCGGTGTGAAGAAATGCAGCACGCCCGAGGCGACGGCATCGGGTGTCAGGAGCGTCAGATTCGGAATTGAGTCGCCTGTTGCGGGTGTCGCGCTTTGTGCCTGAACGAATGCAGGTAGCGACGACACTCCCAACAGGGAGTAAAAAAGTTCACGGCGGTTCATACTGGAGCCTTGTTGCGATGATACTGCCTTTTGACAGATGCGTTATAGATTGGACGTTTTCCGACAACGTGGTGGTACTGTAAACCCTTTAGGAGGAGATGGTTCCTGATGATGCGTATCTTGATGCTGCTGCTTGGCGTTTTTGCCTCAGGTTGGGCGCAGTCGCCGGATGTGAAGGTTCTGAAGCAAGCTGCCGTGGAGATGACCGACGCCAGGCGGAAGTTCGCGCAGGTGATGGTGGATTCCATCTTCAGCTTCTCCGAATTGGGCTACCAGGAAGTGGAAACTTCGAAGTACATCACGGGAATCCTCGAGAAAGAGGGCTTTCAGGTGACTCGTGGAGTTGCCCGAATGCCGACGGCGTTCGTGGCCTCTTGGGGATCGGGTAAGCCCGTGATTGGATTGATGGCAGATATCGACGGCCTTCCCGAGACCTCGCAGAAGCCTGGGGTCGCCTATCATGACCCGCTGATTCAAGGCGGTCCGGGTCATGGAGAAGGTCACAATGCGGGGCAAGCTGTGACGGTCACAGCCGCACTTGTCGTCAAGAGCATCATGCAGAAGTACAACATTCCTGGCACGCTTCGGATCTATCCCGGCGTCGCCGAGGAACAGTTGGGCAGCCGTAATTACATGGTTCGCGCCGGGCTGTTCAAAGACCTGGACGTGATGCTCAGCACGCATATCGCGTCGACGTTCGGGACGAACTGGGGCGGCGGCAGCAATACGGGTCTCGTTTCGACGATCTACAACTTCCACGGACGCAGCGCTCACAGCGCCGGATCTCCCTGGGCAGGCCGCAGCGCACTTGATGCAGTGGAATTGATGAACATCGGGTGGAACTATCGCCGCGAGCATCTCCGGCTCGATCAGCGGTCCCACTACGTGATCGTGAATGGTGGAAGTCAGCCGAATGTGGTTCCGTCTGAAGCTTCCGTTTGGTACTACTTTCGCGAGGGGGATTACGAGAATATCAAGCAACTGCACGACCTTGGAACGACTATCGCCAATGCGGCGGCGATGATGACCGGCACTACGATGACGGAGCGCATTATGGCGGCAACATGGCCGGGTCATTTCAATCGCCCGATCGCGGAGGCATTGCAGGAGAACATCAAACTCGTCGGAATGCCGGAGTGGTCTACCGATGATCAGACTCTCGCGAAAGGGATTCAGGCGGAACTGGGCTCGAAGACGGATGGGCTGAAGGCCACTGTCGCTCCACTCGAGCAGCCCGCCAGCGAGAGGATTCCAGGGGGTGGGGGATCGGACGATATTTCCGAGGTGTCGTGGAACGTACCGACAGTGGTGCTGCGTTTTCCAGGGAATATCCCGAACGTCGTTGGCCACCACTGGTCTTCCGGGGTTGCAATGGCAACACCCATTGCGCATAAAGGTACGATAGCCGGCGCGAAAGCCCAGGCGATGACTGCGCTCGATTTGCTGTTGAAACCTGAGTTGTTGCAGGCCGCGAAGCAGTACTTTGCGGAGCAGACGAAGGATACGAAGTGGGTGAGCCTGGTACCCGAGGGTGTGCAGCCGCCGATCGAGTTGAACCGGGACAAGATGGAGAAAGCAATGCCGGAGTTGCGCAAGCTCCGATACGATCCTGGTAAGTACGACACCTATTTAGAGCAACTCGGGATTAAGTATCCGACCGTTCGAAGCAGATGACATGATGAACCGAGTGTGCTTTTGTTTGCAGGTGAAAGCCGGTCTGCTCGAGGAATACAAACGACGGCACGAGACGGTGTGGCCCGAGATGCTCGATGCGCTTCGAACCGCAGGGTGGCGCAATTACTCGCTGTTCTTACGTAACGACGGACTGTTGGTCGGCTATTTGGAGACGCCGGGCTTCGACGCTGCTCTCGCAGCCATGGCGGGCACTGACGTTAATCGGAGGTGGCAGACCGAGATGGCCCATTTCTTCGAAGGCATTCCCGGACATGAAGGCGGACGAGCAGATGATGCGGCTCACGGAAGTCTTCCATCTCGACTGACCGTCAGAGGCTGGAGAGATACTCGAGTTTTCCGTTGCTGCCGGCGAATTGCTCGGCGGGCACGCCCCATCCGATTCATAATCGCAACGTGCAGGTTGGCAAGCGGGTTTCGTTCGTATACTTCAAGTGCCTGCCTGAGGTAAAGAGACCGTTGCCGCGACCCGTGATGACCGTCGATAAGTTTGTCATGCTCGTGATCCTGGCTGAGTCCACTGCCGTAGGTGACCATTACGCGATCGAGAAGCGTTCCATCTCCATCCTGGGTCGCCTTGAGCTTGCCCATGAAGTAGGCAAACTGTTCAAGCTGACAGCGGTTGATGTTTATGCACTTCTCGATCTTCTCTTTATTGCCGCCGTGATGAGTGAGTCCGTGGTGCGAGTCGGCGATTCCGATTTCGCGATACGCCCGGTTGCTCTGCTCAATGGCCGTCAGGAATGTGACCACGCGTGTTGGGTCGGTTTGAGAGGCAACCGTCATCAGGTCGAACATCATGCGCGTGTGGTCGCTGTCGTTCTCCGGAATACTCGGAGCCGGCTTATCGAGATTCGGAATAATCTGCGCATTGCCGTGTTCGGTTTTCTGAATGCGGGTTTCGATTTCGCGGACAGCGTAGAGGTACTCGTCCAGCTTCCGGCGGTCAGTCGATCCGAGCTGTCCTTGCAGGCGTTCCGCGTCCCGTAGAACGGATCCAAAACGCTCTTCCGGTATCGTTCGAGTTTCGCGCGAACTGCGGGATGGCGCTCGACCTCGCCGCTCCCGAACAGGCACTCGAGAACCGCGAAGCCTGACTTCCGGCGGGTTCGGGGTCGATTCCGTGCGCCAGGGGCTGTAAGCGCACCTATAGCCGTTGTCGCAGTTGCCACCCTGGATACGCTCCTCGCAGCCGAACTCGAGCGATGCAAACCGTGTCTGCCTGCCGATCTTCTGCGCTATGTACTGGTCCATAGAGACTCCGGTGCGGATGTCCTTCCCGAACGTTTTTTGGGGTGCGCTCCGGTCAGATAGCTTGCTCCCGCGCGGCCATGATCGCCAGGGCTATCGCGAAGAGCACGTCCGCCATTTACGGTCAAACCACCGAGCACAGAAATGTCGCTTCGATATTTCGCTAGCGGTTCCAGCGTACGAGAGATTCCTTCGGGCAGTGTCGCGATTTCACCCTTGGTTTGAGGTATCCAGGTGTTCATGTGCGCGCTGTTGGGGAAATAGAGGATGCCAGCCGGGCCGGCGCCCTGGTCGGAGCAGCCAGCGCGGGAGCCACCGCATCGAGCATCGGAAGGGCGAGAGTGGCGCGTTATTCCTCGCACGGATGCGCGTCGCTGAAGCTGTTTTTTCAGGATCAGGTTCATTGATTAGCTAACCTGCACGCTCCGCATCTGGTCTGGTCGACGGTGGGTCCGTCATGGCGCTCGAGACCACGTCCCAGGGCATAGGTGAGCAGCTTCTCTGTTACGTTTCGGATGAATTTTTCGGTTTGTCCTTTCAGGACCTGCTTCAGGTCCTGCGCTCCATTGAGCGACTTGCGGTCCGGGGAGCACGCCGGAAGTATCGATCCGCACATTGCCCTCGTGACTGTGCCACTTACCTACGGAATCGTAACTCTCGAGGCCGAATCCGATGGGGTCCATGACCATGTGGCATCGAGAGCAACTCGGATCGATCCTGTGGTGCTCCATCCGTTCTCGCATGCTTGCCGCCGAGGTGGGCACGTTCGTAGCTGCGGCGCATACGGGTCTCGTAGCGGTCCATCAGGCGCATGTTCTGGCCGAGGTCGCGGCCCGCGGCTGCGTGTTGAGAATCGTAATCCTGGGACTCATATTCCGCGTTTTCGCGTTGCTTGCGATTCCATGTCGAAGAGGGGCTGCATCGACCACGAGCGGCGAAGCGCCGGCGCGCCAGCCGACTCCGTGACCAGTTCAGTCTCGATCCCTGTTTCTGGTTGAAATTCGCGGTGGCAGGCTTCGAGGAGGGCTTGCCACCGCCCGTGTCTACGTTCGACAAGTGGATGGTCAGATTAGTCCGGGAATACTGATGCTGCTTGCCTTGTCGGGCCGCTTCGTCGGTAGAGGACGCATCCTTTTCGGCTCTGATGATCTGGAACGCTCTAGGTCATACTCTTGGGACCATCTTCGGCAGAACTGTGGGGAACATCGCGTTCCCTCGACCCATGTCCGGTTTCATTCCTCGCCTGTTCTTTTCTTCGCTCTGTCTGCTTGTTGAAGCAGCTGCGAGCCTCGCGGCGGATTCGGAACCTTCCGTGTCCACTGCCGCACTTGGGCGTAACGTCGTTTGCAGTCCTCACTTCAGTAGGAGTTAAAGAAGCGTCACGGGCCGTGGCGCCTGTGAAGTGCTTTAGGCCTTTTCCTGGCGTCTGGGTGATGAATGTCGACGAAATGGAGTATCCGTTTGATACAGCCGGCGCACGTCGTAGACCAGAAGTCCAGAACAATTTGGCTTGCCTCGGAAGCTCGACAGAGGGACCGATTTGCCTGAAGCGTTACGCAAATGCAATGCCCGGGGCGGGCCGCTGGACTGCTCGCCGTTCGAGGCACGGGTAAATCTCAGCAGCATGCAACAGCGAAAGTGCCGCAAGCCGAAGCGTCCGACACTCATACATTTTCGTTCTGTTTTACGCGTGTTCGAGTGCGGCCTGTAAAGTCTCAGCCAGCAACCGAGGCGTCCCAGCGCAGCCCAGGCACCACCGCATTTACCGCAATCGCCGTGTCACAGTCTTGACCTCAACTTCAGTTGCCGACCACCTCGGATCTCATCGACTCTGCCGAAGCTGGGGAACCCACCGTCGCATTTCGGGCAGCAGCAACGCGGAGCACGAAATTGATGATTGGCTACGTTTCGTCAGAGATTTATCCGACGGACGACCTTTCCGGACCCGGTGGGATTGCCGGGTCTATGGGGTGCCGGTTGATCCTTTCAGAACTGCCGGCCAGTTGACGACCACCGTTAGTGGCCTCGGAGCCTGCTCATCACTGGCCGGCACCAGGAATCGCTGCCCGTCACGAGTGACGTTAATCGAGACCCCACTGATCCAACCCTCGATCGGCAAGCGGCAAAGTTCCTGGGGTGGAGAGGCCTCGATGGATTCACCTCTCATTTTTAGGCTCACTGCCATCAGCTTCAAGTCTGGTGAGACGTAGAACAACTCACGTCCGCCTGCTCCCCACTGCGGCCACAATCCTCCCGCCGTGGAAATCCGTTTCTTGCCCCGTGGTTCGGGAAACGCATCAATGTAGATCTCTTCTGTTCCCGACTCGTCGGATTCAAATGCCACCCATCGAGGATTCGGTTCGGGCGAGAAACGTCCATACGTCTCATTAAAGACGGTATGCATATACGATTGCGGTCCCGTATCGGAGCGTAGCTTTCCATCTGCTGTCACAGGCAAAAGCCACAGGTCAAACTTGGTTGTTGGAGCAGCTTCCGTGGACAGCAACCAGCGGCCATCACCGGACCAGTCAGCAGCAAAAGCCGGACTTGACCTCTGGACAACGAGTTCTTCGTCACCCAATCCGCTCGCCTGCTTACGAAACAGGCCGCCCGTGCCAACTTTGGTAAACAGAACCGTGCGGCTATCAGGCGACCAGATCGGGTAAGAGTTTCCCGAAGACAGTGTCAGTCGGCTCGTAACGCCACTTGCAGTCTCGATGAGCCAGAGATCCGCAACGGCAGGAGTTCCACGCTGCACAATGATGCGCCGGCCGTCGGGCGAGAGCCGTGAAATGAAGTTGTACTCGTCGGGTTCGCCGACGATTCCGAGTGGTTTCCCCCTTCTGTCGAGCCACGTGAACTGCTTCAGGGTATGGGGAGCACTATAAAGCAGCAGGCCATTATTCGAAGCCGAAACCGCCATCTGTTTAGACATGGTGGTGGTCAGGTCGGTGGCCAACGCATGCGGTTCGCCGACAAACTTTAGCCTTTCTGGATCGAATTCCTGCTCCAGCAGGACGCCGCCCTGCAACCACAGTAAATGCCCCTTGCCATCCGCTCCGGTAGCGTACAAGCCGTTGCTGTCCGCAGCAAGCAGCTTCACGCGCTCCCTGGGTTGGGTGAGGGCGGCGGCGTAGATGCCATTGCTTTCCCGGATGCTGCCCTCAACTGAGTACAGGATGTGCCCGCCGGGAATCACCTGCGGCCAGCGATAGACATTCTCGCCTCGAGACCGTTCCGGAGCCATGACGCGCGACGGTATACCACCCGAGGCGGACACCCGGAACACGCCAGCTTGCAAACCGCTCGTGAAAAAAATGCTATCGCCACTCCATGCCCCGCCTTGAATGAGATCCGCAGCGCAGATCGGGACGGGCCTGCCACCCACCCGATCGACTCTTTGCAGCTTGCCATTGGCGTGAAAAGCAATGAATCGGCTATCCGCTGACCAGAAAGGGTATGCAGCGCCTTCGGTTCCGGCAAGCAGTCGCATCGCGGTCTCCTCCAGCGGCCGCACCCACAAGCCGGTCTTTCCGTTGACCGAGGCGATGAAGGCAGCCGTTCTGCCATCTGGCGAAAGCGAGAAGCCGCCGCCAAACTCTCCTATAACGAAACGGCCGCCCGGTGGAGGATCGATCTGGAGCCGCAGGACGCGCTGTTCGACAGGACGCTGCCGGACAGGCGCGAGCGCCCAGCCTGCTGCGGCAGCAAGCGCGAGAGCGCCTATCGCGGCAATCCACAAGCGGCGATCCGGTTTGACCGGTGCTGCGGCAATTGGCTCTTGCACTGCCCAGAGCAGCGCCGCACGGAGATCGCACGCGGTCTGAAAACGATGGTCAGGGTTCTTCGCCAGCGCTCGCCTTACCACGCGATCCAGCGACGGAACCCCCGCGAGCGGCGCTGGCTCCCGCTCCAGGATTGCCGCAATAACGCTGGCTGAGCTATGCCCTTCGAAGGCGCGCCGGCCTGTGAGCATCTCGTACAGCACACAGCCGAAGCTGAACAGATCACTGCGCGGGTCCACCGGGCGGCCCTGTAACTGTTCCGGCGACATATATTGCAGAGTCCCGACAATCTGCCCCTCCTCAGTCACCGCCAGCGTGGTGTCCGTCTCGGCTAGCCCGGAGCTTTGCTTGGCCAACCCGAAATCGAGCAGCTTGATGCCATTCTTTGACACCAGAATGTTGGCGGGCTTGAGATCGCGATGCGTGATGCCCTGACGGTGCGCGGCATCCAGCGCTTCGAGAATCTGGCTGGCATGGCGGACCGCCTCGTCAACCCCGAGGGGGCCAGGGAGCTTGTGACCCTCGACCAGTTCCATGACGAGATAATCGGGCCCGACATCGTAGAGTTGGCAGATATGCGGATGATTCAGTGCGGCGACGGCGCGTGCTTCGCGCTCAAAACGGTCTGAGAAACGTAAGTCGGAGAACTTGACGGCCACTAGCCGGTGCAGCCGCGTATCGCGGGCCTTCCACACCTCGCCCATGCCACCCTCGCCCAGGAGCTTGACGAGTTCATAAGGACCGATCATGGCACCGGCCTCTCGCGTCACCATGAATCTGCGTATTCTAACAATCCTCGTTTACGGTGTGTGAGAGCCCGGTTTGGAAGCAGTCGCGATCAGACGGTTAGTTGATTGACCGTTCGACCATCGCGGGCGTTACCTGCGAGGGTTCGCTTTCGCCGGCGACGAAAACTCGTTCCGCGCGAAAGAGTGGCGCTATCGGAAGTTGAAGAACTGAGCCGGTCGCGCGGCGCTGACGCTTTTTACCACGTTGGTCATCGGCTTTGCCTGCGTTGCTAAATTTCAGGGCGGATGTCGCAGGCGCCTCCAGAGCACCTAGGAGGACTATTTGCGGCATCCTTAGAGTTAGTCCTATGAATGCCATGTCTCAGAACTCGCGTCGATCCATCGTCCGCCGGTTCCGTGCGCGGTTGATTCACAAGGTAACCGCCTTCTGCTTCATACCGATGGCCCTTGCTTCTGCCTTCGCCCAAGGTCAATCTGCGTCTAATCCCTTCCTGGTGAGGAGAGAGATGGGCCTCGTCCGCGTGGAAAGCTCAATCCGCGCTGATCCTTCATCCTCCTCGCTAACACGAATGTATAGTGGATCTTCACGGCTTAGAGGCATAACACACGGGCCAACGTTCTACAGTCGGATCCTGATCGATAAAACTAATCACGCATATCTCGGCTACGAGTTGCTGCTGGAGCAACAGCAAACAGGTAAGTATCGTGCAACCTTCGGCAGATTAGGTGTGACGCCACTCGATCTGGCCGCAGGAATCCTGCCCACGCCTCCCTTCAACTCGACCGATCCTCAAAGCCCAATGGATCTGGCCTGGACCATGCTTCCGTTAGCTGCACTCCCTGAGCCCCGTCTGGTCGAGGAAGGCGAGACGATCAGCATCGTGCTTCTCGTTGAAGCTGCGACCGGCGCCAAACTGATCGACGACATACGGATCAATCCACCGCGACCGGCAGCGCCGAGCAATGTCTCGCAGATACCAACCGTTTCAGGAATTGCTCGAGACTTTCTCATCTCAGACGCAGAATTGGCAATCGTCCAGCCCCGAATTACCCTAGATCGCTCAGTTCAGTCCACATGGGGGCCTGGATTCCGGAATGTGCATGGCGCTTTGGTGTGGCTCTACCTTCCCGAACATGGCCGTTACATTCTGTCCTTGCTTCCGCGCCCGGCGCTCGGTTTCAAGAGAGCGGGCGAGGTCGGTGGTGGCGTCATGTCTTTTACTGTGGAAGGTGACGCAATCAAGCTGGAGTGTATGAACCCGATTGCACCGGGAGATGCTGCCTACAACGTCTATGTGCTGCACGACCAGAATTGGGAACCCACAGCAGAAAATCAGAAACATCTGCCCGCTCTCGGTACGGTCAGTGCCGCCGAACTGGTAGCATTGCGAGGACAGTAGCGCGCTCGCGGGTGAACGTTTGCTCTGAGAAATGACGGCGGCACGGCCTCTCGTCTCACCTTCGAAGCTAGAGAGCTGAGGTTCACTACCTGGCTAGTTCGGCGCTGACAGTTTCCGAAGATGCCGTTCGATGCCAACTTCCTAATATCCGCAACACTCATCGAATATGGGCAGAGTCGGCCCTAAGAGCTATCCTGGCCGAACTCCATTGAGCCCGGCAGGTCAGCACAAACCATCTGGTCTATAACCTAAGAACATTGATCAAGGCGGATAGAGCAGGCGGCTGCTGCCGGCGACTTGGATAGTACAAGAAGAAGCCAGGATATGGCTGGCACCAGGATTCCAACACACGAACCAGTTTGCCGCTGGTCAGATGGGGCGCGGCGAGATCGTCGCCCACAAAGGCTAAACCGACGCTATCGATAGCGGCACGGATCACTAGCTCAACGTCGTCCACAATCAGCGGTCCGTTTACGGCCACCGACAAGGACTTCTTCCCCTTCTCGAATTCCCAACGGTATAAACCTGCCGAGCCGTGTCGAAAGTTGATGCACTGGTGACGTATGAGGTCTCGCGGTGCTCTCGGTTTGGGATGCGACTCGAAGTACGCGGGCGAGCCCACGATGGCCGGCCGGTGGTCCGGCGACACACGCAGGGCGATCATGTCCTTTTCGATGTATTCTCCGAAGTGAATGCCGGCATCAAAACCGCCGGCAACAATGTCCATACGGCTGTCGTCAGTGGTAACGTCCAGCAAAATCTCCGGGTAATCCCGCGCGAAGCTCCCGAGTTTCGGCGCCAGCACCGACGACACTGCAAGGCGCGGCACGAGCAAACGTACGCGCCCCGCTGGTTTGTCACGAAAGCCGGAGATCTGGTTCAGTGCTGCCTCAACTTCGTGGAGAGCCGGGCTCAGCCGCGCAAGCAGTTGCTCTCCAGCTTCTGTCGGCGCAACGCTCCGTGTGGTTCGGGACAGCAGCCGCACACCCAGTTTTTCTTCTAGAGCTCGGATGGCGTGACTCATCGCGGACGGCGAAACGTCCAGCCGTTTCGCGGCCCGTGTAAAGCTCCTCTCCTCTGCGACTGTCAGGAGCGCCGAGAGAACGCTCAGATCGTCTCGGACCATTTATGAATCTTACTCATAAGGCCTTTGAGCTTGCGCACTCTACCCAAAAACGCTTTCAGCCCTTACCCTGAAATTGAAGGATCGAGATTCAACCAAACAGAAACCATGCCACACGTAATCGTGAAGCTCTGGCCGGGAAAATCAGAGCAGCAGAAAGAGAAGCTCGCCGAGAGTATTACGAAGGATGTCATGGAGATCCTCCATTATGGCGAAGAGTCTGTGTCGGTCGCCTTTGAGGAGATCCGTGCGGAGGACTGGGCGGAGAAGGTCTACCAACCTGACATCGTGAACAGCCCAGGGACGCTCTACAAAAAGCCAGGCTACCGCATGTAAACGGTGGCGGGATGCAGCTGTTCCCGCTCAAAAGATGAATCTATGTGCAATCGATGGAATGATCCCAATCACCAACGTGACCCGCGGTAACGGGCAGGCGTGATCTTTTGGGACTTGGCGCCGCTTTTGCTCCAGGACCGCTGCTCGCGAGTGCGGCGGGCCACGCAGACTCCGATCCCATGGCTGCGTTACTGCGGTAAACGACAGCAACCCGCATCGAGGAGAACGACATGAAGCTGCTAGCAATCGCGTTAAACCTGGCCGTTCTACTTGGCCCGGCGAGCGCCCAGCCTAAGCAGGGCATCACGATTCTACGTAGCGGCTCCCGGGCCGCGAGCCAGGGACAAGCCGAATACTTCACCGGAACGGTTCGCATTCATGCGCTCTTTCCGGTTGCCGAGCCGTCTAGAGTCGGTGGAGCGCGTGTGACGTTTGAGCCCGGTGCTCGGACTGCCTGGCACACTCACCCGCTCGGGCAGGTCCTGATTGTGAGGGAGGGCACGGGTTGGGTACAGCAGTGGGGCGGCCCAGTGCAGCAGATCGCGAAGGAGATGTGGTCCGCATCCCACCGGGGCAGAAGCACTGGCACGGAGCGACGGCCACTTCACGCATGACACACATCGCTCTCCAGGAACAAGTCGACGGCAACATCGTCGACTGGATGGAGAAGGTCAGCGACACACAATACAAACGTCGTCAAAGATATCCGAAAAGAGGAAGTTAATGCGAGGAACAGTTCTTTACGGCCCGCGTGATGTGCGCTTCGAGGCGCGTCCGGACCCGACGATTATCGAACCCACCGATGCGGTGATCCGCATCCCCGCGACATGCGTCTGCGGATCAGACCTTTGGCCCTACCGGGGTTTGCAGCCGATGGACGGGCCGACGCCCATGGGGCACGAGTACTGCGGCTTTGTCGAAGAAGTCGGCAGCGCAGTCAAGTCCGTCAAACGGGGACAATTCGTGATCGGCTCGTTCGCAACGTCGGACAACACCTGTCCCCATTGCCAACACGGCTACCAATCCTCGTGTGTGCGTCGCGAGTTCATGACGAGGGCGCAGGCTCCGTTTCTGCGCGTTCCGCTCGCGGACGGGACCTTGGTATCGACCCCGGGCTTGCCATCCGACGACCTCCTGCCGAGCCTGCTCACGCTATCGGACGTCATGGGCACCGGCTGGTTTGCCGCCGATGCGGCAAACGTGACACCGGGCAGCACGGTCGCCATCGTCGGGGATGGCGCGGTCGGCCTCCTTGGTGTGCTATCTGCGAAGCAGATGGGAGCCGAGCGGATCATCGCCATGAGCCGTCACGAATCGCGCCAGAAGCTCGCGCGCGAGTTCGGCGCCACAGATATTGTGACCGGGCGCGGTGAAGAAGGAGTGGACCGTATCAAGGAACTGACCAGGGGCATCGGCGCCGACTCCGTACTTGAGTGTGTGGGCACACCAGAGTCGATGATGCAAGCTATTCAGTCAACCCGCCCTGGAGGATTCGTTTCCTTCGTTGGTGTTCCGCATGGGGTGGAGCTAAGTGGCGCGCAACTGTTCTTCAGCCATGTTCACCTGCACGGTGGCCCAGCCCCGGTGCGCCGCTACCTGCCCCAACTGATCGACCTGGTGTTGAACGGGCAGATCAACCCCGGAAAGGTGTTCGATTTGGTGCTGCCCCTGGATCAGGTCGCGGAGGGATATCGCGCCATGGACGAGCGCCGCGCGATCAAGGCGATGCTGAGGCCGTAAAGACAAAGAACCCGGCATCCAAGGAGACGCAGATGGTAAATCCGTTGGACTTCAGCGGCAAGGTGGCACTCGTCACCGGGGCCGCATCAGGCATGGGACTAGCGACCGCAAATGCTTTCGCGGCGGCGGGCGCGGCAGTCGTGCTTGCAGACTTCAAAGAGGAGGCGGTGAAAGCGGCCGCGCAGAAGCTGGTTTCCGCTGGTCATAAGGCAATCGCGGTCCGTTGTGACGTGAGTGACGAATCCCAGGTCGCGGGGATGGTGGACTGCACGATTACCGAATTCGGCCGAATCGACGCCGCGTTCAACAACGCGGGCGTCATGGCCCGCATAGCTCCGACTGCCGACAGTACGCGCGAAGACTGGGACCGCGTTATCGGGATCAACTTGCGCGGCGTGTGGAGTTGCATGAAGCACGAGCTGCGGCAAATGGAACGCCAGGGTAGCGGCGCAATCGTGAACAACGCGTCGGTCGGCGCGTTGACCGGTAACCCGGGGATCGGTTCGTACATCGCCTCGAAGCACGGTGTGGTCGGCCTGACCCGGACCGCCGCTCTGGAGTATATAAAGCACGGCATCCGCGTGAACGCGGTCAATCCAGGCCTGATCGACACTCCCGTCGCCCGCGATGTCGTCGCCGGCGACGAGCAGGCATACGCCGAGATAGCGAAGCACGTTCCGATTGGCCGCGCGGGCAGGCCTGAGGAGATCGCCTCGGCCGTGCTTTGGCTTTGTAGTCCGGGTGCGAGCTACGTGGTGGGTCATGCCCTCACGGTGGACGGCGGCATGACAGTGCCCTGACGAAATCATCGCGTTCGGCATCGGAATAAGCAATAAGGCATCAGGTGTGGAGGCAAAGATGGAAATCAAACGAGTGGGCTCACAAGCATCGGCGAAAGGACCGGCGGAATGGTTTACGGGAGCAGTGCGGATCGATCTGCTCTTCCAGGCGCCGGCGCCGGCGCTGGTGCAAGGGGCTAGCGTCACCTTCGAGCCGGGCGCTCGCACCGCCTGGCATACGCATCCGCTTGGCCAGACCCTCATCGTAACCGCCGGCTGCGGCTGGGTGCAGCGCAAAGGCGGGCCTGTTGAGGAGATCCGGCCAGGCGATGTGGTCTGGTTCGCACCGGACGAAAAGCACTGGCATGGAGCGACAGCCACGACTGGCATGACGCACATCGCTCTCCAGGAGAACCTGGACGGCAAAGTCGTTGACTGGATGGAACACGTCAGCGACGCGGAATACCACTTACAAGGACGATAGCCCAGAGGAGGAAGGAACTCGTGAGGGGAGCGTTTACAGGGAAGGTGGCGTTTGTCACCGGAGCATCGGTCGTGCGACTGCGCTCGCGTTCGCGCGGGAAGGAGCAAATGTGATCACCACCGACCTTTCGGATACGGCAGCCAGGATACGGCGCACTTGGTCGAGGGACTCGGCGTGCAAGCGCTCGCCATCACGTGCGACATAACGCAGGCCGAGGAAGTAAAAGCTGCGCGCGACAAGACAGTCGAGACGTTTGGCCGTCTGGACGCGGCCTTTAACAACGCCGGCGTCGAACAGCCGATCACTGCGGCCGCCGATGTCACCGAGCAAGAGTGGACCGGATCGTCAACCTCGATCTGCGTAGCGTATTTCTGTGCATGAAGTACGAAATCCGGTTGATGCTATAGCGCGGGGGCGGCGTGCATCGTGAACAATTCCTCTGGCGCCGGGGGTAAAAGGATTCAAAGGTCAAGCCGCATATGCCGCCGCCAAGCACGGCGTCATCGGCCTGACCAAGACGGCGGCGAAACCGTGTAGTAGCAGGTCCGGTTCTCGTAATGTGGGTGGCAGCTCAGAAATTCCGCGCCTCCCGGCGAACATCAAATTCATGAACGCCGTTTTGTAGGCACAACTCCCAGAGCGGGTCATCGCCGAATTACTCTGAACCGGCAGCGCACTCGAGCGTTTGGGCGTTTGTCCAAATAGCACAGCCCCCCGGATCGTCGAATGCCGGCGATTAATAACCTTATATACCTGTGGTTCGGCCGAATAAGCGAGGATCGCATTTCAGTCCCAAATGGCATCTGCTCACGACGCAAGGGAGGGCGCGAGCACGATTCGATGGCAGTGACTCTCTAGTTTCTGACCGAATCGAGCAACGTGCCTGACGAACGAAGCGCCCGAATGTCCCGCATGGGCGGTTGACCGAACAAGCGGCTGTACTCGCGGTTAAACTGGCTGACGCTCTCGTAACCGACCTGTAGAGCCGCACTGCTGGCGTCGAGATCATCGGTGAGCATTCGCGCCCGCGCAGCCTGAAGCCGGAGCTGCTTCTGATACTGCACAGGGCTCATAGCGGTCATTTCGCGAAAGTGGTGGTGGAACGTGGAAACGCCCATTCGCGCCATCTGCGCGAGTTCCTCGACCCGGAGCGGCTTTTCGTAGTTCGACTTGAGCCAGTCGATCGCCTTGGCCGTGCGATGGCTCTGTCCTCCAAGTGTGGCGATTGCTCTGAGCCGTGCTCCTTCGGCTCCTTGGAGGATGCGGTAGATGATCTCCCGCTGAATCAACCCGCTAAGAAAAGGAATATCTTGCGGCGTGGTGAGAAGGTCCATCAGCCGGCAGCAGGCGCCGAGCAACTCGATCGTAACTTCGCCAGTCGTCATGGCCGGACTCTCAGGCGGCAACTCTGGAATTGGAACGTCCTCTCGCGTGAGGAGTTCACGGACGATCGGCAGTTCGATCTTTAGCGCGAAAGCGAGAGCAGGCCGCTCCTGACTCGCCTCGACGACCTGGCTGACGGTCGGCAAATCCAAAGAGGTTAGAAGGTAGCGCGACTCATCGTAGATGAACGTCTTTGGACCAAGCTCGGCCCGCTTCCGGCCTTGCGCCATTACAATCAACCCGGGCACGTAAGCCGCTACGCACGGTGCGGTCGGTCCGGTCCGCTGATGAAGCGACAGCCCGGGAATCACCGTTGTCATTTTCTCTGTCGTTCCTAAACGGTGAGCAATCTTCTGAGCGAGCTCGGAGCGGAGCTCATCTAACCGGCTTGCTAACGGCGACACGTCTGCTTTGCGGCTCTTCATACCTATTGGCCTTCCTTATCGGAGGATAGCCCTCAAGTCGCGCGAAAACCAGAGGAATATCAACGATCGACAGGATCAGGCAAAAGATCGAGAGGATCGGGATAACGCCACTGGAGGGATCAGGCCTACTCTGGGGATGTGACAGGTAAAGGCATTATGCAAAAGCGAACGCTTGGAAAAAGCAACCTCGAAGTCTCGGCTCTGGGCCTCGGCTGCATGGGAATGAGCTTCGGGTACGGTCCTCCTAAAGACAAGCAGGAAATGTTCGGACGTCATCCGGACGGCCGTGGAACGTGGCGTAACATTCTTCGATACGGCCGAAGTCTACGGCCCATTCACGAATGAAGAGCTCGTGGGCGAAGCCCTCGCTCCGTTTCGCGGTCAAGTGGTCATAGCAACCAAGTTCGGGTTCAATCTCGACCGAGAAACCGGCAAACAGGCTGGACTCGACAGCCGGCCCGAGCACATAAGAGAAGTCGCTGACGCGTCTCTAAAGCGCCTTAGAACCGATGTCATCGATCTCTTCTATCAACATCGCGTTGACCCCAACGTGCCGATTGAAGACGTCGCGGGAGCAGTAAAGGATCTGATCCAGGAAGGCAAGGTCAGGCACTTCGGCCTTTCAGAGGCAGGCGTCGAGACCATCCGCCGGGCGCAGAGGATTCAGCCCGTTACCGCTCTGCAGAGCGAGTACTCACTGTGGTGGAGGGAGCCGGAGGCTGAGATCCTTCCAACACTTGAAGACTTGGGAGTTGGCTTTGTTCCCTTTAGCCCGCTCGGGAAAGGCTATCTCACGGGAAAGATCGACGAGAGCACCACGTTTGACAGCACGGATTTCCGCAACACCGTGCCACGTTTTTCGCCGGAGGCGCGGAAGGCAAATCGGGCGCTTGTCGAGGTGCTCGAAACAATTGCTCAGCAGAAACACGCCACACCGGCCCAAATCGCACTCGCCTGGGTGCTGGCTCAGAAGCCCTGGATGGTACCGATTCCGGGAACAACAAAAGTACATCGGCTTGAAGAAAACCTTCGAGCCGCTTCAATCGAGCTAAGTCCCAAGATCTCCGCGAGATTGAGAGCGCCACCTCCCAAATCACGGTGGAAGGAGCCCGGTACTCCGAGGCTGCGCAGCGAATGATCGACCGCTAAACACGCGTCAAAGGACCACCATGAGAATCCTTGGAGCGATTGCTATCTCGTTTTCCATGCTTGCGACAGTTGCGCAAAGCCAGACAGCTAAGGATCTACAAATGATAAGAATCACGCGGAGTGGCTCGGAAGCCTCCCGCCCGGCGCCGGCTGAGAACTTCACCGGTTCAGCGCGGATCGACTCTCGATTTGAAGGGACCGCGCCAGCACGGGTATACGGCGCTCGCGTAACATTTGAGCCCGGCGCCAGAACCGCGTGGCACACGCATGTGCTGGGACAAACCCTGATCGTTACTGCAGGAACCGGCCGGGTGCAGCGCTGGGGAGATCCAGTCGAGGAGATCCGGCAAGGAGATACAGTCTGGATCCCGCCCGGCCAAAAACACTGGCACGGAGCCGCGCCAAATACCGCGATGACACATATCGCCATCGTGGAACAACTCGACGGCAAATCCACGGACTGGATGGAAAAGGTCACCGATGCGCAGTACACCGCGCCAGTCGCTACTCAAGCCGTTGCGAGCGCCAGCGAAGGACCAACACCGGCTCAAAAGCTAATGGGCGACATCGCGCCCAAGCTCGCCGATCTCACAGACAAGGTGCTTTTCGGAGATGTCTGGCAGCGTCCGCAGTTGTCGCAACGAGACCGGAGCCTCGTGACGGTGGCTGCGCTCATTGCGATGAACCGTCCGGACCAGCTTCGATCCCACCTCGCCCGAGCCCGCGCCAATGGCTTGACGCAGGAAGAGCTGGTCGAAGCCATCACGCACCTCGCGTTTTACTCGGGCTGGCCGAATGCCGTCACGGCGGTTGGCGTAGCGCGTGAAGTTTTCAAGAAAGATTAAGGTTCCGGCAGTATGAGCACCTCAACAACGGAAATGACGACGCACAGTAACATCACGGGAAAGGTAGTCGCTATCACCGGCGCAAGCAGCGGACTGGGTGAGGCGACAGCCCGCTTGCTTTCTGCCGAGGGCGCATTCGTAGTGTTGGGAGCGCGGCGCATGGATCGCCTTCAGTCGCTCGCGGAAGAGTTGACCGCTCATGGCGGGAAAGCGCTCGCAGTCGCGACAGACGTCACAATCTTCGATCAGGTCAGGGAACTGGTCAATGCGGCGATGCAGGCGTACGGGCGAGTTGACGTCATGCTCAATAACGCCGGGCTGATGCCGCATTCTCCACTCGAGCGTCTCAAGATCGACGACTGGAACCGCACAATCGATGTGAACATCAAGGGTGTTCTGTACGGCATTGCCGCCGTGCTGCCTCACATGAAGCAGCAGAAGTCGGGGCACATCATCAATGTGTCGTCGGTCGCGGGCCACAAGGTAGGTCCTGGCAGCGCCGTGTATTCGGCCACCAAGACGGCGGTGCGGGTCCTCTCCGAAGGCCTGCGCCAGGAGGTGAAGCCCTACAACATCCGCACCACAGTGATCTCGCCGGGCGCAGTCGCCACGGAACTGCCGAACAGCATCACCGAGCCGGACGTTGCCGCGAACATCCACCAGTTTTACGAGGCGTTTGCGATTCCCGCAGAGTCGTTCGCGCATGCCGTGTTGTACGCGATGAGTCAGCCGGACGCGGTGGACATCAACGAGATTCTATTCCGGCCTACACTCCAGGAGTTGTAGGTTTGTCCAATCCGGACCAGCTTCAATCCAATTGCCAAAGCGGGTGCCCAAAGAGGCTCGGGAGGAGACGAATGGAACGTCGTAAATCTGTGGTCGCGATACTACTGCTCTGTGTTGCAGTTTTCGCTTGTGCAGGTTCATGGCTCAGCGGCAAGCGAGTAAGCCACAGCCGCTGATGATTGAGGAGCAAGGCAGCTTCGCTGTCGGTGGGTCAGTCACCACTGCTCCCGGCACTTTCGATCCGATCAGGCAGGGCGCGTTCAACCCCGCCGGCGCCGATCCCGCGGGGCAGACGTTGCATGGCGACCATGCTTACGTCTTTTATCAGGTCCCGGTTGATGCCAGAAAACTTCCGCTCGTCTTCTGGCATGGCCACGGGCAGTCCGCTAAGACGTGGGAGACCACCCCGGACGGGCGCGAGGGCTTTCAAACCATCTTCTTGCGCCGCCGCTTCCCGGTCTACCTGATCGACCAGCCGCGGCGTGGCCGCGCGGCTCGCGGCACGCAGCCGATCGCCATCACGGCTGCGCCCGACGAGCAGTTATGGTTCGGTATCTTCCGGCTCGGCGCCTGGCCGAATTTCTATCCGGGCGTGCAGTTCTCGCGCGACCCGGAGGCGCTCGACCAGTTCTTTCGCCAGATGGTCCCTAACACCGGACCCTACGACGTGCGGGTGAATACGGAGGCTGTGTCGGCGCTATTCAGCAAAATCGGGCCGGGCGTTCTTGTCACTCACTCACAGAGCGGGGGGCTGGGCTGGCGCACGGCTATCAAGAACAGGAATGTCCGCGCCGTCGTTTCTTATGAGCCGGGGTTCGACTTCCCTTTCCCGGAGGGAGGTGCCGCCGGCTATGACCCTCGGCGGCAGAGCGCTGAGCGCGATAACCGTGTCTCAGTCGGAGTTCATGCTGCTCACGAAAATACCCATCGCTATCTATTACGGCGACAACATCCCCGAGAAACCGAGCGCGAATCCGGGACAGGAGCAATGGCGCATTTTTCTCGATATGGCGAAGAGGTGGCAGGATGTCGTGAACCGCCGTGGCGGCGATGTCAGCCTCGTGCATCTGCCGGAGATAGGAGTCCGAGGCAACACTCACTTCCCGATGTCGGATATGAACAATGTTCAAATTGCGGATCAGCTGTCGAAGTTTCTGTCAGAGAAGAAGCTGGACTGAAAAAAGGTGGTAATCGACAAAGGTCGAATATGCAGGGAGGATTGTTTGTAGGCGGGGCATCGGTCCATGCGGCATTCCTGAAGCCTTACGACAACTGGAACACAGTCATTGATGCCGGCGCATGCCGCGGATCACGCGTAGCGGAGCTTTGAAAAGGACGGTTGTCCCGGTTGTCGCCAAGCCCGACGGATTGTCTGCGATATGCGCTAAGCCAGAGCGGCGTACATGCTTGATCTGCGGCGCGGGCGCACAGGGGCAGATGGAAGAGATCGCAGATATCTGCACGACGCCGTTAGAATTCTGGCGTTCTATACAGGACCCATGCTGGAGCACTGGAAGAATTCGAGAAGAGGGTGCGGGTAATGTATTCCTCTGCGGCAGCATCCGAACCATGGAGCGGGGGAACCCGGGTGGCCGCGTCCCTGCCGGGTGTACATACAAGACGGAGCCGACTCCGCTCGATAAACAACGCGCATGCCGTTAGGCGATGGAAGGAACACATGATTCGACTTAACGTAAACGGGAAATCACAACAATTCGAGGGCGATCCTGACATGCCTCTCCTGTGGTACCTGCGAGACGATCTTACCTTGACCGGAACCAAATACGGCTGCGGCATGGGCCTTTGTGGAGCATGCACCGTGCATATCAACGGCGAGGCGGCCCGAAGCTGTCTAACGCCCATGAAGACGGCTGAGGCCAAGAATGTGGTTACCATCGAGGGGCTTGCGGGCGAAGGTGACCATCCCCTGCAAAAGGCATGGAAGCAATGCAACGTTCCTCAATGCGGTTACTGTCAAAGCGGCCAAATCATGCAGGCAGCATCCATGCTAAAGAAGACACCGAAGCCGACGGACGCACAAATCGAGAATGCGATGCAGGGCAACATCTGCCGCTGCGGAACGTATCAGCGCATCCGTCAGGCGATTAAGCTCGCGTCGGGGGTGAAGGCATGAAAGCCGAAGTTGTTCCGGCGTCACGACGGGAGTTCCTCGAACGACATCTTCTCCGCGACGGCTTTCGTTGTGTCCGCGCCCATTATCAGTTCTGTTGCCAAGGGACAGCAGGCCGCGACGGCCGGCGATGCCACACGTTGGGATCCCAGCGTCTATCTCGGCATCGAGGTCAACGGCGACGTGAAGATCATCGCGCATCGCTCGGAGATGGGTACCGGATGTCGCACGGGTCTGCCCATGATCGTCGCCGACGAATTGGAAGCGGACTGGGCGCGCGTAACCATCGTTCAAGCCATCGGTGACGTGAAGTACGGATCGCAGAACACGGACGGATCATGCTCCGTTCGCGATTTCTATGACGCGATGCGCTCAGCCGGGGCGGCCGCGCGAACAACGCTCGAGCACGCTGCCGCCGGCCAGTGGGGGGTTCCCGAGGGCGAGGTTCAGGGCAGGAATCATTTTGTCGTCCATACAAAGAGCAACCGCCGCATTCCTTATGGCGAGTTAATTCCGCTGTTGTCATCTGCAACGGCGCCATCGCAGAACGAGACTCGTTTCAAGACTCCCGACCAGTTCCGGTATATCGGCAAAGACATGCCGCTCGCAGATCTGGACGATCTGGTGCGAGGAAAGGGCATGTTCGGCATCGACGCCAAGATGCCGGGCATGGTGTACGCCACGATCGAACGTCCTCCGGTAATGGGCGCGAAACTTCTCAAGGTTGACGACTCTGCTGCCAAGCAAGTTAATGGTGTTCAGCAGGTGGTGATGCTCGATCTTGCGCAGCCGCCGCTTGCATTCAAGCCTTTGGGCGGCGCTGCCGTCGTCGCCAACAACACCTGGGCCGCGCTGCAGGGACGTAGAAAGCTGAAGGTCGATTGGGATTTTGGCGAGAACGCTTCGTATGAGTCAGTTGCGTATCGGAAAGCGATGGACGATACGGCTCGGAAGCCCGGACGTGTCGCACGCGAGATGGGCAACGTGGACGCCGAATTCAGCAAGAGCGACGGCAAAGTGGTTGAGGCCGCGTACTACACGCCTTTACTGGCGCACGCTTCGATGGAACCGCCTGCGGCGGTCGCGGAGTTCAAGGACGGAAAAGTGGTTACGTGGGCCAACACGCAGAATCCACAGGCTGTGCAGGACACAGTCGCGAAAGCGCTCGGCATCAGCAAGGATGCCGTGACTTGCCACGTTACCCTGCTCGGGGGAGGGTTCGGCCGCAAATCGAAGCCCGACTACGTTGCCGAAGCGGCACTCATCTCGCGCCAGGTGGGCAAACCCGTGAAGATCGTCTGGAGCCGCGAAGACGACATTCAGTTCGACTACTACCATTCGCCCGCGAGCATGTATATGAAAGCTGTTCTGGGCGAAGGTGGAAAGCCTACAGCATGGCTGCAGAGGACGGTTTACCCTCCGATTGCGATGCAGAATGATCCAAATGAGCAGTACGGTGGGTTTCAGCTCGGTATGGGCTGGACGGATATGCCGTACCAGATTCGGAATCTACGCGTGGAAAACGGCCCCGCGAAAGCGCATGTTCGTATTGGCTGGCTCCGCTCCGTAGCGAATATCTATCACGCCTTCGGTGTCCAATCCTTCACGGATGAGTTAGCGGCCGCTGCCGGTCGCGATCGCGTCGACTATTTGCTCGAACTCATCGGACAGCCTCGTACTATCGACTTCGGGAAAGAAGGTCTGAAAAGTCAGATGCGCCTCAATCCCAAGTTTCCCTTCGATACTGCGCGGCTCAGAAATGTGATTGAACTGGTCGCGCAAAAGTCGAACTGGGCGAATAGCAAGCCCGGCAATGGGCGAGCACTCGGCATTGCGGCTCACCGGAGCTTCCTCTCCTACGTCGCCACGGTTGTGGAAGTGGAAGTTACGCCCACAGGAGAAGTGCGGATTCCGAGGATCGACGTAGCCGTAGATCCGGGACTGGTCATCAACCCCGAAAGTGTCCGGGCTCAGTTTGAGGGCGCCGCGGTCTTCGGGACAAGCATCGCGTTGTTAAGCGAAGCGACCGCAACCGGTGGCCGGGTTCAGCAACGCAATTTCGACGGCTACCAGGTGGCTCGCATGAATCAGGCGCCGCGTGTGACCAATGTACATATCGTGAAATCGGATGCTCCACCGGCGGGTATCGGCGAGCCGGGTGTTCCTCCGATCGCGCCCGCAATTTGCAACGCGATCTTCGCGGCCACCGGGAAGCGAATCCGAGCTCTGCCTATTAAGAGACAGCTTGCCGCGCCAGCCCAGCCGGCGTAGGTCGGCGGGCAATCCAGTGCGACGAACTGCATCGGCGTGAGGATTAGCGTTTGCCTATGCCTGATGCTCGGGATGAATGTCCTCTACCTTGCGTCCGAGTTCGAAAGGCAGGCGTTATCGCACGGCGGAAAATTGGCTGGGGTTGCGCTCGCGCTGACTCTGCTGTTCGGTATTGCCTGGGGCGGACGCAAGGTTCCGCAGATGAGGAACAACTGACTCCAGGCTTTCAGCGAAGGACCTCCTATTCTGGCCTTAGACCTTCATGGGAGTACCGCCCGATACTTCCACCAAATGGGGAGCACATCCCGGCGCTACAACGGCCGACATGGAATTTCGACGTAACTTTCGCCGAGCAGTAGCGGCTCCAACCCATCGCTCGGCCGACTGACCGCGTTCGGAGCATCACCTGCGTCGCCGGACGGTTCGCCTGCTCCGCGAAGGCATCCGCAACTTTAACCGCGAGAGAGAACGTGTCGGCATAGGAGATGTTCGACGTTGCGGCTACGACAATACCGTACTTGGGGACCGTCATCAAAGACGCTACCATCCCGCCCAGTGAGTCCCCGTCTTGGCCGATCACGCGCGTTTGTTTGCCTGCCAGCATGACAGTCTTGATGTACCACCCAAGACCGTAACCCGTCTCTTCGCCCGATGCCAGGCGTTGCGACGTCTGGAGCAATTCGACAGTGGCGCGTTGCAGGAGTTTGCCGCTGTTGATCGCCATCCCGAAGCGCACCAGGTCGGACGGAGTGGAGACGAATACGCTAGCCCCCGCATAGCAAGAATAGTCGAGGGGGCGCATCAGGTGCAGACCGTAACGAGGGTTCGCTGCCAACCTTGGGAAGTACGGCGTGACACGGTCCAGGACGGGCTTCTTCGTAGAGTCAGGATTGCTAGCACGCTTCGCCCTCGGATCGAAGATCAACTCCCTTATCAAATTGGCTAGGGGAAAGTCATCGTCGGTCTCGACAGGCGGGGGGTCGGGACTGGTGGCACGCATCCCGAGTGGATCGAAGATCTGCTCCCGCATGAACTTGAGGAACGGCTGGTCCGCGGCGGCTTCGATAGCGCTGCTCACCAGGATCCAGCCGTAGCTCGAATATCGGTACTGGGTCCCAGGCTTGAACAGCAGCGGATTTTCGGCGAAGTACGGCAGCGCTTCCACAGGTTCATTGCAGTGCTTAGTAAAAAGCGGCCCTTCGTCACCGCCGTCAGTGTGGAGACCGGCCGTATGTCCCATTAACACGCGCGGTGTCACGGGCCACTGTTTCCTGGGAAATGGAGGCACGTACGTCTGAATCTCGCCCTCGAGTTTCAGACGGCCATTCTCCAACAGCAGGCCGGCTGCAGCCGAGGTGAAGACCGTTGAAGCGGTTCCGATCCTGAACCGGTGAGCCGGTGTCACCGGCGCGCTGGTCTTGAGATCGGCAAACCCGAATCCTTCGGCCCACACAAGATCACCATCGATACCTACCGCGACCGAAAGTCCTGGAAGGTTCTTTCCAGTCAGGTGCGCAAGAGCGATCTGCCGCGCCTTTTCCACCGGGGCCGCTGATGCCGGCGAGAGCGCCGAATGGGCTACGGTGGGCACGTTCGCCAGGTCCGGATGCAGGGGCCTCGAAGTGACGCTTACAAAAACCCCAAGCCCTGCAGCGACAACTAGCAGTCCCGAGACCGCGAGCACAATCGCGAGCCATATCGGCATTCGTTCCTTCCGCATCTTCCCTCCTGACAATTTCGGGCGCCTCGAGCCCTGCACCCCATCGCGCAACACAGGCGCTGCATGCAGAATACTTTATTATACAAAGTTCTTTTTGTCCACCCGAGTCAGAGCCGTGCGCTCCAAGATGCTTCCGCTCCCTGACTCAACAATCCGGTTCCCGTCCACAACCCGGACGTCGTGTCCGGCGAGCGCAAACAGTGCGGTTGATGAAGGTAGCGTCATTCGCGAGGTCCATCGCGACGGCATTCAGTACACCTACCACGTCGGCCGCGAGCCCGTCACGGGAATCACTTTGGATGTGTGCGGCTATCAGTATCGATAGTTATTCGGCGTGCGGACTCAGTATTTTGTTGCACTTACGGATGGCACGGAACGTGAAATAAAGATTCGGGAAAGGAGCAGTTATGAGCTACAAAACGACGAAACTTACATGCGCGCTGATCGCACTGTTCACGTGCACGCAGTCGCGCGGTCAAGAACGGTCCGAACTCAATTGCCAAGGCACGATGGGCAATGTCCCGGCGGCCCTGGCAGGAGTGCGAGAGTACGCTCCGTACAACGCTGTGGGCGACGGCTACGTCAGGTTCGCGGGCGCCGTTTCAGCCGCCGGAATCTCGGGACGAATAAAGTACGAGGGCTACACACGAACCGGAGCGTTCGAAGGTTTGATAGCAACATCGCAAGGTGTACTGAGGATCGGTGTTCTCGACAATACGGGCGGGGAAATGATCATCTACGACGGAAAACCCAGCCTTGGCGCGCCCCAGACAATTGGCCGCTTCGTCTGCCGCTGGCGTTAGGTGACCTCATTCGAAACGAGGATTTTATATGACCAGCGTGGATCCTGTTCTGTTACGTTTCCTCGAACGATTGATATCGGTCGTTATCGGCGGTATGGCGATTTACCTCGGCTACCGTCTCTTTTTGAGCCTGCCCGATTATCGAGACAGCGCGGGCAAGTTCATTCTTCCGCTAAATACGTCGGTCGTCGTTTCCAGAGTAGGTCCGGGGGTTTTCTTCGCTCTCTTCGGAATCGTCGCAGTCGCTATATCGCTGTACCAACCGCTGGAAGTCAACGGCGAGCATGGACGGATTCATTACGCCGCCTACGCTGCGACAAATAGCGGCGAGACGAAGGCTGACGGGAGAGCACTGCTGCGGAGAGAAATGGCCGTGCTAAACATCATCCCGAAGCACCTGAACCCGCAGCTCTCCCCGTCCGACCACAAGGACATCGAGCAAGGCTTGCGCCGGGTGAAGCTTGCGCTGATGAAGCCTTTCTGGGGTGAAGTGAACGAGGGATTTGGCGAGTTTGCCAAGTTCGAGGAGTGGGTGATGGCGGAAGAATCCAGCCCTCCGCCGGCAATGGAAGAAGCGCTCTCTTTGTATCGCTATGGAGCAAGTCAATGAGAATTCGCGACGCGTATCTGTATCTCATCGTGCTTTCAAGCGTCGCTTCGTGCGGGGCGGCCGATCTGACTACTGTTTATGACAGATCGACGCTGGCCAATTGGGGCGAACGATATCAGAAGTCGACCAATAAGATCCTGAACGAGGTAATTTGGCCCGCGCTCTTTACCGCGGAGAAACGCCAGTTCGGAAACCGGCCGCCCCAGATCGTGTTCCCGGATTTCGGAGAGGGCGAGGCGCGTAATGGCCCGCTTTCCGTTTATGTTCCGGGATCCGGCGATCACATTGTCTTTCCCGTATTTTCGCTGAAGTTCTTAGATGACCTGTGCACCGCCTATGCCTGGCTCCAAGTCCATGGCTACACGCTCGAAACGGTTTCCGAGTACACCGCAATCCTACGGTATGGAAAGCTGCCTCCCGGGGGAATCCCCGCGCCTCTGAAGGCGCTTGGCATCCCTGCGAACGCACTCTCCGAACCGGAGGTCAACGAACTCGCCCTGGGGCATTTCGTGACGGCAAGGACATTCATCCTGCTTCATGAAATGGGACACGTGATGTTTCGGCATTCGGCCGATTCGTCCGCGCAGTCTATACACAACGAACAGGAGGCGGACCGGTTCGCGGCTGTCGTAATGCAACGCACGCCGCTTCCGCCGCTGGGCGTGCTAGTGTTCTTTATGGCTGATGCCCACTGGTCGGCTTACCCGCAACCTGCTACGCATCCTTTGACGGGTGCGCGCGTTCGTGCTCTCGCCGCCCATGTCAATGACCGACGCCTTGCAATAGGCTTGCAAACACTCGGAGACAAGTACCTGGATGATCCGGAGATCCGCGCGGGATTCGTCGCGAGCGGGAAGGCAGGTGATCTCACGGCACTCTCGCCGCGCCGCCCGGGCGAGTTGCCGCGCAAAAAATCGGAGTCGTCCAATTCGAGCGCGCCTGGTTTATTTAGCGGTTCGTATCGCGGCGAGGTTGTCCAATTTCTGGAACCCAGCCCCTTTCCCGTTGAAGTCGTGCTGGTCCGCCGTAATGACAACGTCACTGGCAACTACAGCTTCGGGCTTGGAGTCGGCGCCATTAAGGCGGGCAGGATCGAGGGCAATCGCCTTTACTTCGAATGGGAATGGGCAGCTAACTACGGCCGAGGAGTGTTCGAATCTCGGCCGGACGGCAGTTTGAACGGAACCTGGGGTTATCGCGAAGCAAGTTCCGGAGCCGGAACCTGGAGTTGCCGTCGCATGCGCTGAGTGCCACGCCATGGCGCGGGTATTAGAGACTAAACTCAACGAGGGACATGCCGGCGGGTGCTGCCGGTGCGGATCACCGCTGAGCATTCCACCCTCGATGGCCTGGCGGGGCTGGGCGCTGCGAACGGATGTGATGGGGAAGATGCCGCACATATACATCGCGTACGAGGAAAGGTCCACTGGCGACGGCGGCTCCACGATTTCGGTTTGATATGGCGCCTGATTCGATGCGACGCGGCGATTACGGCTATGACGCGCCTTATGCTCTTGTGATCTTTGGATTATTGGCTGTTGCCACCGGGTTCGGCGCCACACTGGCCTGGCGGCAATTGCCAATTCGGCAGGCCGCGGCACTCACCTTCTACTTTGTCTTTTTTTCGGTGAACACATTCAGCTTCTGCTACACGACGAGACGTGGCAAGTTCCTCGAGTGGGAACGCATTCTGAATCGCCTTCACCTGCGCGGCGACGAGATCATACTCGACATGGGATGCGGCCGAGGCGCCGTGTTGACGGCGGTGGCTCGCAGGTTGACGACGGGTCGCGTCAGCGGCGTGGATATCTGGAGCAAGAAAGATCAATCGGGCAATAGCAAAGATGTCACGCTTCAGAACGCATACCTTGAAGGGGTTAGCGATCGGGTGCACATCGAGACAGCAGATATGAGGACGCTCCCCTACCCGGATGCAACGTTCGATGTTGTGGTTTCCAGTCTCGCGATTCACAACATCGCATCGACTGTGGATCGCAAACAGGCGATCAGCGAAGCATTCCGGGTTCTGAAACCCGGAGGTAGGGTGGTGATCGCCGACATCCGCGCGACGAAGGTTTATGGAAACGCGTTGCGGACGCTTGGAGCGTTGAATGTGGAGTGTCGTCGTCTGGGATGGAGATTCTGGTGGGGTAATCCGTTGGCCAGCACGACCCTACTCACTGCTTCAAAACCTCTGGCCTAAAATGCCCGCTACTGTCAGCAATCATCGAAGGTCTGGCTCGGTTGGACTTGTAACGGATAACGTTGGAAGTTTACAAACGGATTCAGTCAATGGACAGACGACTCGCGACGTTGAAGGCCGACCGGGAGTTCGGCACCGGCGCCGACACGAGATTCCGAAGTCGCGATTTACAGATGCGTACCGTGATCCTGTCCGGAAGGGCTTCCTCTTAGCTTAAACTTCATTCCCTTTCGGTACAGGCCATCGCTGCCCACATCGAATACCCGGTTAAATCGAGCGCGATAGTTTTCGAGCGCCGCATTCGCGGTTAGTTCCATCAGTTGTTCCACGGAAAAGTGGTTGCGCAGCTCAGCGAAAAGCGCATCGCTCACATTCGACGGCGTATCTGCCATCGCGTCCGCCAGGCGCAAGAGAGCGGCTTCCGGCGCTGCAAATCCCTCATGCCGGCCGTCGCGGATTGCCGCGACTTCGTCATCGGTCAAGCCGTACATCCTGCCGCCGGCAGAATTGGCGTCAATTCAAAACGGACAGCCGACGCGCACAGCCGTCCGCAACGTGACCAGTGCTCGCAGCCGCCCCGGGACTTTTGCTTTCTGGTCAAACAGCCACATTCCCAGATTGCTGAACCAAAACAGACGGGGCACTCGCGCTTGAATTTTCTGCGGAGTGAGGTCGCGGCCGACCATCTTGCGAACCCTCTTGAAGACTTGCCGCATCAAGAAAGACGCCCGTTTTGGATCGATTCCGTCGATTCGTGCCATTTTGAATGCTTCCTTTCTTTGTCCTAACATACGGCGCAGGTTCTAAACAACCTTGGGCCGGCTCGGGATTGTTCTGGACAGGTTGTCGGGAGAAACTCATGAAGGAGAACTCCCAAGTCCACCACGAAGGATCACGATTCCGGAGACTGCTCAGGCGATCTTCGGCCTGTGTCCGCAGACCGATGTTGGAGGCCGCGTGCGACGAATCTGACGCCGGCGCCGCTGCGTCAAACCGACCTGGTTGCAGTTGAAAACTTAGACATCAATGGGCAACATAAGAGTGAAGGCCTTGCCAGCTGGACACTCGGCGAGAGTGACTTTGCCCGTAGCTGCGACGTGAGCGTCCTGACCAGATAGAAGCCGGTCGAAGCCGCTATTTCCAGATGAAGCTAGATGGAAGCGGCACCCCGGTCATCCGCGACTTCAGAACGCCGTAGTCGACCGACGGGTCTAAGCGGTCCTGGAGCGCTCCTCCATACCTCGGGAAACGCAGATCTTTCTTTGAACGCCCCAGGGAACACGGGTTCAAAAGCGTTGGCCCTCCGGGAAATTTGGCGTCAGGATTATGTGGCGATCATCACACAAAGTATATCTTTTAATGGTAAGATCAGGCTCTCGATGGTGCCGGCACTTCACGAATCGAATTCGAGCCAGACGGGACACCGTGAGCTTCTGATCGTCGAAGATGAAGGCGTAACGGCTCTTCATCTGCGCGAGTACCTGGCAGAAGCTCGGCTATACGATCATCGCCGTGGCGGGTTCCGGTGAACAAGCCCTGCTCATAGTGGAACAGAGCCGCCCCGACCTTGTGCTGATGGACGTACGGCTCGCGGGCGCGTTAAGCGGAACGCAGACCGCGAAGATCATCTATGAGCGCTTCCGGATTCCAGTCGTTTACATCACTGCGCATAATGACGATGCGACGCTCGAAGAGATGAACACAACGGGCGGCTATGGACTTCTGACTAAGCCGATCCGGAAGGTCGACTTGCATCCCGTCATTCAACTCGCAATTTCCCGTCACGAGAAAGAGCTGCAGGAACGCGAAGCGGAACTCAAGTCCTGGCAGGACCTGTGCCATGACGCCCAGGGACAGTTGGAGCAGTTCACCTATGCGGCCGGTCACGATCTAAAGGAGCCATTGCGTACAGCGCGAAGCTTTATAGAGCTGCTGGCGAGACGGCTGGAGGGCAGACTCACTAGCGAAGAGCAGGAACTCATCACGCACGCGCAGTCTGGATTGACTCGGATGGGCACGTTGCTCGAAGATTTGCTCGCGTATGCTCAGGCTGGCCTGTCGCAGGGAGCGCCTATCCCGAAAACTCCTGCGGAGGCAGCGCTGAAGTGGGCGATCGAAAACCTTCGCAGCGCAATTGCGGAGAGTGAGGCGATCATAACGCATGACTCTCTGCCGGTAGTGCGAGCCGATCCTTCCCAGCTCGCTCGAGTATTTCAGAATCTGGTTGCGAATGGCATCAAATATCGGCGCTCCGTGGCGCCACGAGTTCACGTTGCGCTTACAACTAAAGAGAACGAGTGCGTCTTCCGTGTCATCGACAACGGCATCGGCTTTGACCCACAGCACGCGGAACGTATCTTCTCTCCATTCAAGCGGCTCCACAACCAGAGAGAATATGCGGGCACTGGTATAGGCCTGGCGATTTGCCGGAAGATCGTTGAAGCGCATGGCGGGCGGATCTGGGCGGAGTCCATGCCACAACGTGGCTCCGTGTTTTCTTTCACGCTTCCGCGGGCCGAGTGATTCTCGCTACATGGGCTGAGATATCGGGGTGCGGGCATTGCATACTGCCGTTATCAGCCGCTTTCGCCTGCCAGGATTCGGGTGATCACCGTCTCCAGTTCCGTCTTCCGGAATGGCTTCGACACACACGGCCCGAAAACGTCCTGCTGTGCTGCGTCCTCGAAGACGGCAGCATAGGCAGTGACGTAGACGACTGGCGTCCCCTGCTCCCCGCGGATACGCCGCGCCGCCTCAATTCCGTCCATTGAGCCGTCAAGCCGTACGTCCATTATTACCAGGTCCGGTTTGAGTTCCACCGCTTTGGCGATGGCTTCCTCCCCTTTGGACACCATCCCTACAACGTTGTGCCCCATACGCTGCAGCCGGCGTTGCAAGTCAAGCTGAACAATGCTTTCGTCCTCGACGATTAAAATCCGGGCTGCCATGACAGTTATGCCTGCTCTTCGGGACCGGAGGATGGGAATGAGACAACGAAACGGGTCCCTGCATTACGTTCAGATCGAGCCTCTCCCCCCAATTGGTGCGCGAGCACGGAGACGAGTTTCAACCCGAGAGACATGGTGGTCTCGATTGTCACTTCCTCGGGAAGACCAACACCGTTATCCGCGACCTCCAGCAGGCATACCTCGCCTACGCACTGTAGCGCGATTCGTATTTCGCCAGATCTCCCCTGGGGGAACCCATGCTGCAGTGAATTCGTGAGCAGTTCGTTGACGATGAGCCCGCACGGGATCGCTTTAGCGATCTCGAGTTTCGCGTCTTGTGCATCGACGCGAACCGCTATTCGACCCCGGTCGACACCATAGAAGGAACAGAGATTGTGGACAAGGCGATTGAGATACAGGTTGAAGTCTACTCGTGCCAGATCCGGTGAGCGATAAAGCAGTTCGTGAATATCTCCGATCGTACGAACCCGGTTTACGGATTCCTCAAACATCGTCCGGGTGTGTTCGTCGTCCACCGTGTCAGATTGCAGCGTCAGCAAGCTGGTGATCACCTGAAGGTTGTTCTTGACCCGATGGTGGATCTCCTTGAGAAGCGCCTCCTTCTCTGCCAGGGAATTCGTCAACTGCTCTCTTGCCTTTCTACGCTCAGTCTCATCACGCATGACCTTGGCGAAACCACGCCTGTTGCCGTGATCATCATCGATTCGAGTGAGCACACCGCTGCACCAGAAGCGGGTGCCGTCCTTTCTAAGATGCCAACGCTCATCCTCGGACCGGCCGTCGCGTAACGCTCCACGTATTTCTCGCTCGGGTTCTCCGGCGGCTACGTCCTCCGGCACGAAGATAACCGAGACGGACTGTCCTAGAATTTCGGCTTCGGAGTAACCGAGCAAGCGCTCAGCCCCATCATTCCAGGACACGATTCGGCCGTTCTCGTCCATCTGGAACAACGCATAATCCCGAACACCATTGACGAACAGCCGAAAACGCTCCTCGCTCTCCCGCAACGCCTCTTCAGCCTGCTTTCGTTCAGTTATGTCGACACAGGCGCCGGTCAGACGCTCCGGCCTGCCCTGCTCGTCGACCAGCACCTCACCCTGATCCAATAGCCATCGCTGTGTGCCGTCAGGTTGTGTTACCCGGAACTCTGTATTCAGGTGTATGCCTTCCTGGCGGGTCCGTTCAAAGGCCGCCATGACGGCTCCGCGATCGTTCGGATGAACGAGGGAATAGAAGTCTTCAATCGTGTTGACCTCTTCCTCGGGACGGAGCCCAAACAGATCCCGAAGGTTATCGTCGAGCGTATCCCTGTTCGCAGCAATTTCCCACTCCCAGGTGCCCATCCGCGCAGCACGCAAGGCAATGCGAAGTCTCTCCTCTGTTTTCTGAAGCTCGTCCTGGGTACTTTTGTTTCCGGTTGAGTCCCTTATAATTTTGGTGAACCCCGTCAGTGTGCCGGATTCATCGCGAATGGACGTCAGAACTCCGTCGGCCCAG
This sequence comes from Bryobacteraceae bacterium, assembly GCA_963825845.1. GTDB lineage: Bacteria > Acidobacteriota > Terriglobia > Bryobacterales > Bryobacteraceae > DASQDN01. The sequence continues at coordinate 53,953 of CAWGVL010000033.1, forward strand.
TACCGCTCGCCGTTCTGGCGGACCAGCCAGCGCGTGTTATCGGCTGATCCGTTCTGCTCCGCGAGTGCCAGTTCTTTTTCCGGAATGCCCTGCTGGCGATCCTCGGCCGTGAACAGGATCAAATGGGGCAGTCCAATTATGTCCTCGGCGCGGTAGCCGTTTATCTTCTCGGCGCCTCGATTCCAGCTATTGACCTTGCCAGAGACGTCCAGCGTAAAGATGGCAAGGTCGGTAACCCCAGCCACCATGAGGCGAAACTGCTCGTCTGCCTCACGGTAAGCCGCCTGGCGCTTCTGCCCCGCTCGATTCCGCTCCTGCTCCTTCTCTCGCTTAAATAAAGCCAGTTTGATGACCGCCGCCAACTCTTCGGATTTCGCAGGCTTGATCACGTACCCAAGGGGCTCCGTGTGCTGAGCGCGCTCTAATAGATGGCGGTCCGAATAGCCGGTCAGGTAAACGATCGGGATGCCAAGGGGCTGAAGTTGCTGAGCGGCTGAGATGCCGTCCACCTTGCCTGAGAGCACGATGTCCATCACTACCAGATCTGGCTGGCTTTGCCGACCGTGCGTGATCGCCTCCTCGCCGGACGCGACGACACCCACAATTTCATAACCGCTCGCGGCGAGGCTTCGTTGTAGTTGCTCCGCAACCACACGTTCGTCTTCGACAATCAGTATGCGCTTATTTACCACCGCGTCTCCCTTAACTCCCCTGTTTTCAAGCGGGTAAGGTGAACCGGGGGTAGGGCCGGCTGACAACGCGGGTGACCGTTTTCGGGCCAGACGACGTCCTGCTCAGCAATTAGACGTGAATGCGGGAATATAAGCAGCAGCAAAATGAGCTCGCCCGGGGATCTGGTCGGCCTGCGCCCGGTCCCGATTGGACCTGCATCCGGTTTCTGATCGGCCTATGGAGCGAAGCGATCGGCTCGGCCAGGGTGTATTTGCTCGTATGAGCCCCTGGACAGCGAGCGGTCGGACAATTCATGCCGCGAACCCTTCAAGACGAACGCCTTCATAGTTGTCCGTGCGATTAGCCAAGATGGCAGCAGAATAATGTCTGTCGCGGCAGCACTGAAGCACTGAAGATTCGGAGTCGTGCTCGGTAGACCGCCATCCGCCCGCGCAATTCTACGAGATTTGAACCTTGCATCGATTCCGAAATCGATCGTCCGCAACAAACGTGTACGCTCTTGTCGCCAGTTCGCGAATGGCGGGTGCTTCAGGTCGTCGTGAGATCCAGCATGCGCGTGATCTCTTCAGCGCTGAGCACCGTCGGCAGATACGTACGGCGCTTTGGGACGGAATTCCTTCTTCAAACCAGTTCTGCCCGATTGCTCTCAGATACAGGAACCGAAGCGCCGCGCGATTGACTGGCAGCATGGACGTACTTCCGCGTACCCGTCTAAAATCCTGACGGTAAAGTGCTCGCGGTTTTCCGGCGAATAATCCGCAGACATGATCGAAGTCGCGACCAATTACGGCCGAATCCGGCGCCGCCCGATACGTGTACCTCGGCAGGCAGCAGCCCAAGGAACAACCCAAAGTCGAAAGACCGAACACAAAGGCGGCCGCCCTTTCCGAGCTCGTCGAGTGGGTTGACTTCCTCCTCATCCTCATGCGAAGCCTCGTGCCATTTCCCGATGCGCGCGACACTGTGCTCGCCGCCGTCGAAGCGTACGAGGGCGCCTCGCCATGAACCACCCGCTAAGTAATCTACCCGAAGCGCGGACAACATCATTCTCATCCGAAGAACATGTTCAGCGCACACAGGAAGTACTGAAGCGTGATCTCCGGCCGACGTCTTTATGAAGTCTACGCGACGGCCAGTGCGTCCGACAAATCGACATCGCCTCTCGGCCGGTTCAGCCGCACTTATCCGCTGGCGTTGCCCGAGCGGTCGTACCCTGCTGCTGCTCCAGACCGACGGATTTTCGCTCTCGGTAGTGGGCTCGGCGACGATGGAGGTCAGACGTGGTTCGCCAGCATCCGAGTCGAATCACCGTACCGAAGATCCTCGATCTATTGGAGAAATCAAAGATCAAAGCAATGAACACGGCGGCCTAGATCGGTAAGGCGAATTTTGCATAAGGTCGGCTACATATTCCGTGCAACCAGCTGAAGCGGCGCACCTGGAGCTGACAGTCGCGCGAAGATAGTAGGAAATGACAGATCAACGCGCGAAGGTTCGCGTACCTGACCTTCTCGAGATGAAGCGCCGAGGGCAGAAGATCTCGATGCTGACCGCGTACGACGCCACAATGGCGAGGCTCCTGGACCGTGCCGGCATCGACATGATCCTTGTGGGCGATTCCCTGGGGATGGTGGTACTGGGCGAGGATAGCACCGTCGGTGTGACGCTCGACATGATGGTGCATCACTGCCGCGCAGTTACGAGGGGTGCTACGGCGGCGCTCGTGGTGGCCGATTTGCCGTTTCTTACGTACCAGGCGAGCGTTGCAGACGCAGTCCGGAGCGCGGGAAAGCTTATGCAGGAGGGACGGCCGACCGCGGTGAAGCTCGAGGGCGGCGTGGCAATATGCGGAGCTGTGCGCGCGCTCAGTGAAGCTGGTGTTCCGGTGATGGGGCATGTGGGATTGCTTCCGCAATCCGTACACAAGTTAGGTGGATTCCGGGCTGTCGGAAAGGACAGGGCTGAGGCTGAGCAGATTCTTCGGGATGCACACGCATTGCAGGAAGCCGGTGCGTTCGCCATAGTTCTCGAATGTATCCCGGCGGATTTGGCTGCTCGCATTACGGAAGAGCTTTCGATACCCACGATCGGCATCGGCGCTGGACCGCATTGTGATGGCCAGGTATTGGTTAGCTACGATGCGTTGGGCTTGTTCACAGATTTTGTCCCCCGCTTCGTTAAGCGGTACGCCGAACTTGGCGCTGCGACTTCCGAAGCCGCGCGAGCGTACATCGAGGAGGTTCGTAGTGGGACATTCCCGCTAGCTGAGCATTCGATCCTGTCACCCTCCGCCGCCGGCAAACTGTAGATGAGAACAGAACTGATCACGACAATTGCGCAAGTCCGAGAGCGCAGAGCGGCAACCCGTTTGGAGGGCAAGTCTATAGGCTGCGTGCCGACAATGGGCGCTCTCCATGCCGGTCATGGCGCGTTGATCGAACGAGCGCGAAAGGAATCGGATGTCGTTCTTGTAACGATTTTCGTGAATCCGATACAGTTCGATCGCAAGGAGGATTACGAGCGATACACTCGCGAACTCGCCTCCGACATGGAACATTGTGATTCGCGCGATGTCGACATCGTGTTTGCGCCTTCGGTTGATGAGATGTACCCGGAACCCACGTCAACCTTTGTCGACACGGAATTGGGGAATCATCTTTGCGGCGCATTCCGTCCTGGACATTTTCGTGGGGTCGCTACTGTCGTGGCGAAGCTATTCAATATCGTGCAGCCGGACATCGCTTTTTTTGGCGAGAAAGATGCTCAACAGCTCACCATCTTGCAGCAGATGGTAAACGATCTGAATTTTCCCGTCAGGATCGTTCCTGTGGCGACCGTGCGTGAACACGATGGACTTGCGCTCAGTTCACGAAATGTAAGGTTGAGCCGGAGGAACGCCGCGTTGCCCCACTGCTATTCAGTGCGCTGACAAAAGGTCAATCCGCGATCATCGCGGGTGAGCGGGATCCGGGTAAAGTCAAGTCCGAGATGTTGAACGTATTCGACCGCGGTGCTGATCTGCGAGTGGAATACATGGAGGTAGTCGACGCCGCACGGATGCAGCCTGTCAACACGATTGTGGGAGATGTGCGTTTCGAGCAGCCATGGCTCGGGTCGACACGCTTGATCGACAACGTGCTGGTTACCCTTGGTGAGCCATAAACTCTGATACTGTAGCGGAAGATCAGCCAGACAGAGGATCAATTGGATGGATATTACACGTCGTAAGGGCCTGCAGGCCGCTGCTGTTGCGGTTGCTGCGGCGAGTATGAATGCAATGCCTGCCAAGAGCAGCGAACTTGGTGGACCCCGTCGCGCGCCCACCAGTGGTAAAGGTTTGAAATTTGCCACGATGAACGGATTCAAACCCGATCACAAATCGAGAGTGAGCCGGCAGATTGGGTGAATATGCGATTGTAGGCGCCGGGTTAGGACGAGTAAAGCGGGAACAATACGAGGCTACTCTGGCCAGGACGAAAGCCGACTTCGCGGAGATCGGTATGCACGTTGCGGGTGTGGAGAGTAATCCCGTTCCTGCAGAGAAGATTAAGCTCGGTGTCGATGGACGCGATGAGGAGATCGAAAGCACATGCGGCCATCCGTGCACTCGGCGATGTCGGCATTCCAGTGCTTTGTTACAACTTCATGGCTGGATTGAGCTGGTATCGAACCAAGGTCGATGCTCCCGGCCGTGGAGGCGCGCTGATCACCGACTTCGATCTTCAGGCAGCAAAGGCGCAGGGGCCGACCGAATGGGGCGAAGTATCCAAAGACAAGATGTGGGAGAACATCACATATTCTTGAAGGCTGTCGTTCCCGTCGCGCAAAAGTCCGGAGTGCAGATGGCGCTTCATCCTGACGATCCGCCGTTATCGCCCCTTCGAGGCATCAGTCGCATTGTAACGAGCCGGCAAACTACCGGAAGATTATGAACATCGTGCCAAGCCCCGCGAACGGAGTTACCTTTTGTCAGGCCAACTTCATCGCAATGGGAGAAGATTGCGAGGCGCTCGTTCGAGAGTGGGGGAAGCAGAAGAAGATCTTTTTCGTTCACTTCCGCGATATTGCAGGGACTCGCGACCATTTTCGGGAGACCTTCCACGATGAAGGCCAAACTGACATGGTCAAGATGCTGAAAACGTATCATGAAGTCGGCTTTAACGGCCCGATTCGACCCGACCACGCGCCTACACTCGACGAAGAAACGAACGACCGCCCGGGTTATGCGCAGCCGCGTGCGGCGCGACCAGCGCGAGCGCCGCCGCGCGGGCTGGCGCGATCGGGCTGCTCGTCGCGGCGGCCAGCGCCACGAGCGCGGCGGCGGCGACCGCGAGCGGCACGGCGAGACGCTCCACCACCCCCGACCGCGCGCCACGAGCCCGCGCCCGCGTGCCCGAGCGCCTGGGCGATGCGCGCGACGGACTCGCTCGAGCCGGGCCGGCGGCCGAACGGCGCGATTGCGCGCGCGAACTCCGCGAGCGAGGCGAAGCGGTCGTCGCGCGACTTCGACAGCGCGCGCGCGACCGCCGCGTCGAGCGCCGCGGGCGCGTCCACCGTCGCCCCGAGCCGTGGCGCGGGGCACGCTGTCATCTCGATTGCGAGCCGCCCCGGGACTTGGTTGAAGAAGGGCGGCGTGCCCGTCACGAGCTCGTACAGCACGGCAGCGAGCGCGTACTGGTCGGCGCGGGCGTCGACGACCGCGCCGCGATTGAACTGCTCCGGCGCCATGTACGCCGGCGTCCCGACGAGCTCGGCGTCGCTGCGGTCGGGGACCCCGACGCCCGGCAAGGACGTCGCGATGCCGAAGTCGAGGACCTTCACGGTCTTCGTGCCGCCGGGGGCCGACCGCGAGGAACAGGTTCGCGGGCTTGAGATCGCGATGAACCATCCCGAGCGCGTGCGCCTCGGCGACGGCCTCGCACGCCTGGAGGATATAGTCGACGGCGTTGGCGCCGACGGGGAGCTGCTCCCGCTCAGCTCACGATCGTCCGCGAGGTCGCTGCCGTCGAGGTACTCCATCACGATGTAGGGCGTCTCGTCGTCGAGCGTGCCCACGTCGTACACGCGCGCGGCATACGCGCTCTTCAGCTTCACGAGGAGGCGACCTCGCGCTGGAACCGCGCGATCGCCTCGGGGCTCACGTCGCGGAGGAACTTGATCGCGACGCGCTGAAATGTCGAGTCGAGATGCGTCGCGGCGACGACGACGCCCATGCCGCCCGTCCCCATCATGCCGTCGATGCGGTACTTGCCGAGGAGGGTGGTGCCGGGTGCGGGTGCCGATGGATTCATGGTCGGCGGAGCCTCACCTGCTCGGCGAATCCGTCCGCCGCGGTGCCTGTCGCGTAGCTCAATCCTCCGTGCAAGCGCCGTTTTCTCGCAGTCGAGGTGCGACGCGCAGTCGCGTTTGTCGCGGCAGGGCTCGCCCGCCGAGCACTTCCCGCACCGCCCCCCGCAGTCGACGGCGGTCTCGTCGCCGTTCTGCACGCCGTCGTCGCAGCTCTCGCAGCGCGCTTCCGTGCAGCGTGCGTGTTCGCCCGCGCAGTCTTCGTCGGAGACGCAAACGACGCACGTGCCGGCGCCGTCGCAGACCGCGCCGCCGTTCTCGGCGCACGGCGCGTGCGCGGGCGCGTAGCCGGTGCCGCACGCCCCCGCCGTGCACGTGCGGAACGCGCACGCCGCGTCGGTGCCGGGCAGGCCGCCGGGGACGTGCACCCGCCCGACGATGCCGACGCAGCGCCGGAGTTGTCGCGGCTACCACCCGAGCCCGAGCCCGAGCCCGAGCCCGAGCCCGAGCCCGACCCCGCGCCGCTCGACGACGCGGCGTCCCCGGCGCCGCCGCCGCCGCTCCCGAACGGGCTCCAGTCGGTGCCGACCAGCGGCGTTGCAGCCGGAGGCAACTCCGACCAGCGTGGCCCAGACGAACAGCGCGCGATGCATCGTCTCCACGAGCTTCGATGACGAGGGCGGCCGCGGCGGTCACCCGCACCCACCATCACCCAGCCGCCGCCGCGCTTCGTCCACGGCGTTTCTGCTACCGTGCGCGCCGTGCGGCGCTTCGTCCTCGGTACGGCGGGCCACGTCGATCACGGCAAGACCTCGCTCGTGCGCGCGCTGACCGGCGTCGACACCGACCGGCTGCCCGAGGAGAAGCGGCGCGGCATCACCATCGAGCTCGGCTTCGCGCCCTGGGATCTCGGCGACGGGATCTCGGTCAGCCTCATCGACGTGCCCGGTCACCGCCGGCTCGTGCACCACATGATCGCCGGCGCCATCGGCATGGAGCTGTGCTGCTGGTGGTCGCCGCCGACGAGGGCGTGATGCCGCAGACCCGCGAGCACGTCGCCGCCTGCGAGCTGCTCGGGCTCCGCCGCGCCGTGGTCGCGCGTGACCAAGCTCGATCGCGTGGGCGCGAGGTGGCCGAGCTGGCCGGGGACGAGGCGCGGGAGCTGCTCGGCGAGCGCTGGGAGGCCGAGGTGGTGTGCTGCTCGTCGCGGACCGGCGAGGGCGATCGACGACGTGCGCGCGGCCGTGCGGCGCGCGCTCGCGCACGCTGCCGCCGCCGCGCCCGGGCGCGCGGGCGCGGCTCAGCGTCGACCGGGCCTTCTCGGTGAAGGGCGCCGGCACGGTGGTGACCGGCACGCTGGTCGAGGGGAAGATCGCCGTCGGGCGCGCCGCTCTTCCTGGTCGGCGGGCGGGCGCGCAGCCGACCGCGGCGCGCGGCCTGCACGTGCACGATCGCGCGGTGCACGCTCGCCGAGGCGCCCACGCGGCTGGCCGTGAACCTGGCCGGCCTGCGCTCGAGGCGGTGCACCGCGGCGACGTGGTCACCGACGACAAGGGCGCGCGCGCCACGCGGGTGCTCGACGTGCGCCTGCGCGCGAGGAGGCGGTCGACCGCGGCGCCGGCGCAGGTCTACGTGGGCACGGCGCGTCCGCCGCGGCATCGCATCGATCCGCGATCCGCGCGGGCCCGGCGAGGCCGCCGCCGCAGGCCGGAGAAGGGCAGCGTCGGTGCTGGCGCGCCTCCGGCTCGCGACGCCGATGGTGGTGCTGGGCGGCGATCGCTTCGTGCTGCGCGGCTCCGACGTGGACGGGCCCGGCCGGCGCGGTG
>CAWGVL010000034.1:0-58097 GCA_963825845.1 Bryobacteraceae bacterium
TGGCGTTCGATGTCCGGCGTCGGATTTAGGCTATTTTATTTAGAACGGCATACCGGTCGCGGAGGTCGCGAGAAATTGCGCAGACGGCTTTGCTTGTTGTAATGCTCTTGCTCGCAATAGCAATTCCGTTCACATTATTATTCTTTCTTGCGGGGGCTTCATCCGTGGCTTGCCATTGGGCTATTGCAAGGATTAGTAGTCGCGGCAATGATTGTCGCCTTCGGATATCTAAACTATCAACGAAAAAAGGCCGATTGACAACGGAAGAAAAGGCATGCTGCGGATCTTGACTTTTCCTGAGATTAAAGTTGTTACTCGGGCTCATCGCCGAAGCCTATTAACGTGGAGGAAGCTTCGGAGCCGCCGTAGAGAGAGGACCGGGCGGGTTCTGTGCATCCATCTCAATTTGTAGGATTCGCAAGCAGTCGGCACAGATCGACTCGCCCTTGATCTTAAGCGCCCATTCCGGAGAAACATTTGCCCACGACGACCCTCTCTCCACAGTAATGGCGTACCTCATTCGCGTCTGCAATCCAGATGTGAAACACCCGCCGATTTTGATCGTGCACGGTAACTTGTTCTTGTTTGGAAGAGATAGTAACCGGTCCCCCATACGGCGTCAATAGTACTTGGAGGATGGTACGGATGACAGACAAAGCTCGCTCTGCAACATGCGTATTGTGTTCTTCGCCGGCTGCTTTGGCACCTGTCGTCCGGCCATCAGAAAATCGTGGAAGTGTTTCGTTCGGTGTCGGGTGTCTGCTTTTGCTCACACGTGCCAATCGGCACGGGGAGCTAGCGTTGTGCGCTCAACTTCCGGGTTGCCGCCGATACAGCCTTAATGAAGAGGAGCTACTGCTTGCTCTCCTTCGATTTTTCCTCCATCAAACGCTTAGTCAGGAGGACAAGCCCAGGAGTTGCGTCCACTCTGACACGATGTTTCCCACGACCTGTCCCCACCTCCCTTCGGAATCCATTTTTAGGTAGAGCAGTGTCCAAACCACTCCGGTAAGCACCAGAAATATGGTTAACGAATCGTCCCGAACAGTCTCTATCGTGCGGTTCCGGAAGCGCCACCCCGGTTGTCTGCTCTCCGCCGAGCCGATCTCGTAGAAATACTTTGTCGCGAGCACGGTAACAAGCACGCCTGTCCAGTCCGCTACGGCATTGCCGAAAAACGAGCCGCGATGCGTCTTCGGGTCGGTGTAGACGTAGAGAGTAAGCCATGAGAGCACAATGCCAATCGTGGTGAGGCTGAGTGCATGGTGTTTCAGGATTCAGCTTTTCGACGTGAGGCACGTCTATTCGTCATGCTGTCCAGTGTCCTATCGGGCCGGATGGCTTGAACAGAGTAGCGTGCCCTTCCAACTGGCGGGGCAACAATTGGACGCGCGCTACACGGCGATGACGGTGGAGATCTTCCATCGCGGCACACGAGTCGCCCTCCCATATCCGCAGCTACGCTGTCTATGCCGCCACCACCATTCACGAACACCGACCCAAGAGTCATCAGGCCCATCTGGAGTGGACACCCTCGCGTTTGATCAACTGGGCCGCACCCGTCGGTCCGGCCACGGCCGGTGGGGGCAAGGACTAACAGCCGCAAAGATGCGGAATGCAAGTGGTTAAAGCCCGTCCTCGTCGGTCAATTCGAATTTGTGGAGTGGACTCCCGTTAATCATCTGCGGCATTCCGCTTTATCGCCCTTCGTGAGGACAAGAGCTCAAGGACGTCACCCGAGAAGGTCAACGTCCCACGAAGACACCCCGGCGATCGCAGAAAAAGCCTCACTCAGCCCCTGCAGCCGCGGGCAGAGTGAAATAGAACGTTGATTGAAAACTGGACGAGTTCGGCTAGTTTCGCTTGTCGGGAAACCGTGCTACGCACGCGCGGCAGGAACGGCCGGCGCGTCCGGACGGTGAGAACCCTGCATACCAGCGATTCAGAGCGCATTGTGCAACGTTGTGTCAAAGCGCGGTCATGAATGTGACCAGATCGGCCTTTTCCTGGGTGCTGAGTCCGAGTTCGAGGATCACGTTAAAAAACTCAACGGTGTCAGCTAGTGTGAGAAGCCGGCCATCGTGAAGGTAGGGAGGCGAATCCTTGATGCCACGCAGTGGGAACGTCTTGATCGGGCCGTCTGCGGAAGCCGTCATGCCGTTAATTGTCTGCTGCTTGTAGAATCGTTCCGCGCGCAGATTGTGCATCGAGTTGTCCGTGTAATAAGGAGCCGGATGGCACGTCCCGCATTTCGCTTTGCCGAAGAAGAGAGTCTGTCCGCGCAACTCGGCTTCCGAGGCTCGCCTTGGGCTCAATGTCCCGTCGATAGCGAGCTTCGGCGCGGGCGGGAAGTCCATCAGTTCCTGGACTTCTGCCATGAAATGAACCTGGCTGCCGCGTTCGAGCGGACTGATGCCCTTCTTTGTCGCAATCACCGGATCGCCATCGAAATAGGCAGCGCGCTGCTCGAATTCGGTAAAGTCTTCGACGGTCTTCAATGCTCGCTGCGATCCGAAGAGCCGCTGGATGTTCACACCCCGTAGCGACGGGGTTTCGATACGATGCCGGAACTCCTGAGGTCGAATGTCGCCAACCAGGTGAGCCGCGCCATTGGTGTGGCCGTTGACATGGCAATCGAAGCAAGCGACTCCGCGATGACGCTTGACGGACCGGCGATCTTCACTCTGATTGAATTGCTGCTGAGGAAAAGGTGTTACCAAGAGGCGAAATCCCTCGATCTGCTTGGGATTCAGAATGCCGTTGAACACGTCAAAGAAGTTGTCGATCGTGACAAGTTTGCCTTTGGACACATCTCCCAGGTCCGGGCGAGTCGTCAAAAAGATTGGCGGAGGGAACTCTGGCATTACATGGTCTGGAAGGTCGAAATCGAGATCGAAGCGAGTGAGGTCACGATCTTCCTGCTTTTTCACTTCGTCGATATGAAACTTCGGAAAAAGCATGCCGCCTTCGGGATGATTCGGATGCGGCAGCGGCATGAAACCGGCCGGGAAGACATCCTGATTGCGAATGTCATCGGGAGTCATTTGCGCCAGCTTCTCCCAAGTTGTCCCCTGGCGCAGCTTCACGCGAACGCCGCCCTGGACGGTTTCCCCCGAAACATCGTGACACCCGGCATCGCCCGATTGCTCAGATCATAACGCTCCTCGAGTAACGCCATTTGCCGCTTCATGATTTGGGGTTTGGCGGCTGACATGCGGTTCATCACGCTGGTGAAATCTTCCGGAATCACGACCGGCATGTAGCTGGACGGCTTCTTCGCAGTATCTTGGGCCGAGATTATCGTTGCAAGCAGACCCGCGGCGACGAGGCCGGGGACCATCTTACTGGTGATTTTCATGGTACGCTCCTGGTTTGTCGGGAAGAATTATGCGCCCGCGGTTCAGTCTCGAACAGAGTCCTACAACTGTCAATATCTTTAGGACTGAAATACTCGATGGAATATTTCGTGTTGCTGAACCGTCTTCGCACTTGGGAATTTTCCTAGCCGATTTAAGTATTGTTAGCTTGCGCGGCGCCTCTGGACGGTGAAAGCTGGGAGATCGGCTTCGGATTCGCGACCAACACCTAGCTCGGGAACCGTGTTACGCACGCGCGTAGGAACGGGCGGAGCGGCCGGACGGTGAGAACCCTGCTTAGACATTTACCGGCTGCGGGATGAGTGATATTCTCGGTCAGTGCCCGTTCGAACAGATAGGATGCAGTTCTCCAGGCGCGAAAGTGAAAGATTCGTCAAGACGCGGATTCCTTGCCCGAGCGGGTCAGCTCGGCTTGACGCTCGGCTGGTTGCGTTCTTCTTTCGGCGCGCCCCGATCGCCGTATTCATCAGGTGTGTGGCTTGCGGGCGATCATCACATCCACACCCGCTTTAGCGTCGACGGCAGTATTCGATCGGCGAGCAGGCAGGCAATGCCGCGCGCCATGGAATCCACTGGTGCGTTATCACTGATCATGGCAGCGCCAAACACGACAAGGTCGCACTTGAACAGGCCTATCCGGAGTTGCTCGCCGCGCGCAAGCTGTTTCGGCACATGTTTATTTTTCAGGGTCTCGAATGGAATGCGCCCGATGCCGAACATTGCAGCGTTATTCTCCCTGCTACGTCGGACGAGGCCAAGACGATAGCCGAGTTCGAAGCGCTGTTCGACGCGCGGAACCTTTCACGTGCTAACACCGCGGCTGACTCGGAGGAGGATGCGGTCGCCGGTATTCGCTATCTGCAGAAGCTTACGCCAAAGCCGCTTGTCTTTGCCAACCACCCTGCGCGCCAGGGTTTGAATAGCCCGCACGAGTTCCGCGCCTGGGCGGATGCTGGTCCCGACGTGATGCGCGGATTTGAAGGGAGTCCCGGGCATCACGCCCCCGCCCCCGGAACCAGGCGAGGTGACTACGGAGACGCTCTAAGAGCCGCCGGTTGGCCGAGGTATCCCGCAGAGGCCTACAGAACCTGGGGAGGCTATGACTGGTTCGTTGCCAAAGTTGGCGGACTATGGGACAGCCTGCTTGCGGAGGGACGCCCCTGGTATATCACCTCGAATTCCGACAGTCACAGACACGTCAAGGATCGAGCGGTCATCGACAGATCGACCTTCGACGCGAAGGGGTATGTGACCCCGCTTGGGCAGAGCAAGGAAACACCTCCTAAGAATGACTTTCATCCCGGCGAGTACAACAAAACTTGGGTTCATGCGGCCCGGCGGGACGCAATGGCCATACTCGACGCGCTTCGCTCCGGCAACATGTTTACCGTGCTTGGCGATCTGGTAGACGAAGTTCAATTGACCGCCGAGTCCGGCGATCAAATCGCTCCCATGGGTAGTACGCTGGGCCTCTCACGGGTCGGTGCCGACGTCACGGTTCGAGTCGCGCTGAAGCCTCATACCGCCGTCAACTACGGAGGCGCTATACCTCGTTTGCATCACATCGATCTCATTACCGGGCTGATCACGGGCATCGCCAAGGCTCGTGACACTATGACCAACGCGAGCACGAAGGTGGTTGCGCAGGTTGAGTCATCCGGGCTGAAGGAGGCCGGTCCTTACCGGATCCTGGAGCACACATTCCGGAACGTGAAAGAGAGCTTCTACGTACGCGTTCGCGGAACCAACGCCGCCGTCAAAGAGCCGCGGGCCGATTCCGGCACCTTTAACCCGTGGCAGGATCTCTGGTTCTACAGCAACCCCATTTTCATCCGGCTGACTTAATTGTCGCTCGTCCGACCTGACCCGTCGCACCGGTAATAACTGGAGAGCCCTCTTGCATTCGGTTCTCGGCCGATTTGTGTCCGGCTAACGCTTGCCGCTCAGCCGCGAGCGGCGATGATAGTCGCTCCGCGCCTGCTTGTTCCCGCCGCGCCGCTCGTCGGCTGCAGCGGTAGGTTAGCCGTCGCACGCTGCATTTGACAGCGCGTCATGTTACTGCATGATCGCAGTTCGTTGCTCTGCTACGATTTGCCAATGCCCATTTCGTCTGGCATACACGATAAGGTATGTTCTGTCACGCCCCTGGCTCCCTCGCCCGCCGACAGTCACTTCTGCGATCCACCGTCATTGGCTGACGAGTAGGCCTGTACTACAACCTGAATGTCGTCGGCCGGAATGTCATAAGAAAATTGGAATCCGTTCAGACCATTGCGAATGTGGGCAAATACTTACGTTTTCATGTGTATCTTAGTATTCACGTGCGTCTTAAGAGCAGAGGCGCTTGGCGGCCTGAGCCAGCGCCTTCGACTCGCGACCATCGCTAGAGCTAAGCTCATCTTTGCGTTACATCGCTCACCATCAGGCAGTTGAAGCTCATTCCGCCGGTTCAAAGGAGAACACGCTCGGCTATGGAGGCCAGACTCGCGAAAAGGGCCGCGCCTAATCCGAGGGTAACGTACACAGTCGCTATTGTTGCCCCGATCGCGGCGTTTTTCATTCGACTCCCGCTCGCCTCTGTGCTCGAGGACAAGGTTCCATACATCACCTTCTTCCTTGCGACAGTTGTTAGCGCGTCGTTCGGAGGTTTGGGACCAGGTCTTCTGACTACTGCCATCGGGGCGTTTCTTGCGGCCGATTACATCATCTCGCCGGTCGGTTCCATCGTCTTCACCGATTCCTATGACTACCTCGGATTGGCAATATTTTTAGCGGTCAGTAGCTTTATCAGCTACATCTGTGGCCGGCTGCTTGATTCTAGACGCCATGAGCACGTGCTGAGACAGCTCTTCCAACAGACGCTTGTCAGCATCGGCGACGCGGTCATCTCGATTGACACCGATAAGCGCATCCGATTCATGAATCGACTTGCTGAGGAGATGACGGGCTGGCGAGAGAAGGACGCGAAAGACAAGCCAATACACGAGGTGTTCCGCATCGTTCGAGAGAGGTCGAACAGCCCGGCGGAGATTCCTCTTGATAAGGTCTTTGAGACCGGAAACATCGTCGGCCCTATAAACCATACCGAGCTGATCACGAAAGATGGTCGTCGACTTCCCATCGACGACAGCGTTTCGCCGATCAAGGACGATGACGGCCAGTTCGTCGGTGCAGTTCTTGTTTTTCGCGACATCACGGAGCGCAGGCGCACGGAACTCGCTCTCGAAGCGGCGGAGAAGCGCTCACGAACTATTCTTGAAAGCATCACAGAAGCGTTCGTTCTCCTTGATCGCAACTGGCGATTTACCGTCGTAAACCGAGCCGCGGAAACATTGTTCAATACTCCCGCGAGCGAACTCCTCGGAAAAGACCATTGGGAACTATACCCGCGCAGCCTCGGAACTCCTGTTGAAACGTTCTTCAGAAAGGCCATGTCGGACGGTATACCCGTCCACTTCGAAAACCACTATAAACCGTGGGACCGCTGGTTCGAAATTAATGCGTACCCGTCTGCAGAAGGCCTCGCCGTCTACACCCGTGACATTACGGACAGAAAGCGGAGCGAGGCCGCTCTTCGCCGGCTTAATGAAGACTTGACACACTTCACATTCGCTGCGACGCACGACCTTCGTGAGCCACTCCGGATGATGACTGCCTACGTTCAGTTGCTTCAGCGGAAGTTGGGGCCATTGATTGATAGTGAGGCGCAAACCTTTTTTGGGCACGTAGTCAATGGAGGCCTGCGAATCTCACGTCTGATTGATGCGCTTCTTCAGTTCACCCGCATGGGTGAGGTCCATGAAGCGGCGCCGGCATCAGGAAACGCTGAGGTCGCTTTTATTGAGGCGCTGGAAGATCTTCAAATCACAATCAGAGAGACAGGAGCCAAAGTCGACCACGACCCGTTACCAATTGTCAAAGCGGACCATACAGCTCTTTCTCAGCTTTTTCAGAACCTCATCAGCAATGCAATCAAGTATCGAAAGAACGATATTTCTCCAGAGATACAGATATCTGCCGCTCGAGACGGCGATAAGTGGATATTCTCCGTCACCGATAACGGCATTGGCATAGCTTCGGATCACTTCGAGCAGATCTTTGTCCCCTTCAAACGGCTCCACGGGTCCGATGTTGCCGGCACCGGCATCGGCCTCGCTACATGCAAGCGCATCGTCGAGCGCTACGGCGGTCGAATCTGGGTAGAGTCAGAGCCGCAGAACGGGTCCACGTTCCGCTTCACACTCGAAGCCGCCGAGGATGTAGCCGATGCGAACGACTGATCGTGTGTATCAAATCCTTCTAATTGAGGACACAGACGCCAATCTCGTTAAAGGAAGCGAGGAGGCTCTGGGCCTGCCGCTTGGCGTGCAAGGGGGCTAATCAGGGAGCGTTATTAAATCTCGTGCACATTACTTCTGAACTTCTGAGGTGTCAGCCGAGAAGTGTGTGCTTCTGACTGATCGAGATCAAGTGCATTGTGATACGCGGTCACCCATCATTCGTATGCTCCCGTCTTCCTCGTCGCGGGCTTAATGCATCCAGTGTCTGTCGTCCTGATTTATCGTTTGCTACCTGATGGCTATTTCCAGCGTGCCAACGACCCTGGTACAGGGTGACATGTCGGGTCCGGTCGTGAGCACAGGGACCCAACAGAAGCTACCTGGATCCTGTAAATTGCGGTGCTCGCATTCAGAAAACAATTTGATAGAGCAAGACCATTGAGGCATTCAGCGAAGGGCGGATGCCAAACAACATTTTCGACCCTTTGGTGGCGCAAGGCACACCATTGCCGGGTACGAGGCAATGCACATGCTGCGGAAGGGTCAGGTTTCTGAATGCAAGCGAGGTGACGCAGTAGGACAGGCGCAGTTTGTCCACTCGTTATTGACACAGCTTGAATCCAGGGCAACCGCAAGACTAGGGGCCCGGATCTTATAAGGACTGGAATGATCTTCCCGGATTGCAACACTATCGCGCAAGCTGCCGGCCTTCCCGAAGGTGCTTCAGATCGCGGATCGTCGCGGGCGAAAGGTCGTGTGGCGGACGGCAAAAGTAGACGTGGCCCGCGGTGTTCATCCCCTTTTAAACGCGATTAGACACCCGAATACGCATTTGCGCACCTGCGGACTAACGAGCACCACAGCCACATTTGTCATACTTTTGTACTTGCGCAAGATTTGTCGCAGATTTATGCTGGACCTAATCGATGCGGAGACAAAAACCACCGAGACCTGACGGCCTGTCCGACGATTCTGTCGCGCGCCTGCTCGGGATCCATAAGCGGACGCTGCTCCGGTGGCTCCACGACGGTCTTATCGGGCAGCCCGAAGGCCGCCTCGCCAAAAATCGCCGGTCTTGGACCCTAACTGAAGTGAATGCCGTCCGTGAGCGGTTGCAAAGGAGAGATCTTGATACGCCTGACGATATCCAACCAGCGCGGCGGAGTGGGCAAGACAACCACCGCCATTACCCTCGCGCGGTGCTTCGCCGACAAGGGCCTGAAAGTACTGCTGCTTGATTCGGATTCGCAAGGCTCGATCGCGGCAGTCCTTGGATTGAAGCCGACAGCGTTCCTGTACGACTTTCTAATTCAGAAGCTCGCGCTGCGCGAGTGCCTCGTGTCGGCGCACGAGCGTATTGACGTGCTTTGCAGCAACCGCTACACGCTTGAGGCTGAGTCGGTTATAACGGCAACCAATTTCCGAGAGTTCACATTCGAGCACGTCTTCTCCGACCAAGAAGGAGATTACGATGTGGTGCTGATCGATGTCGCGCCTTCGATCACACTTTTTCAAACCTGCGCGATGGTGTACACGCAGAAGATCGTTATTCCGGTCGACATGGACGTTCTCAGCGTCCAGGGTGCCACTTCAAGCATTCAGGCGGCCGACACACTGAACAAAATGCTTCGCCGGGGGCTGAACATTGAGCCCGTTGCCCTGCTCCCGATCAAGATGGATCGCCGACTCGCGATGACCGATATCGTGTTGAATACGCTCGACGATATCTCGTCAAAGCGCAACGTTCCCCTGCTCTCGCCGATCCGCACCGATCAGTCGATCTCGAAAGCTTCCCGCGCTCGCAAGTTCCTGGCCGATTACGATCCGAAATCAAAGGCTTTGGAAGATTACGACAACGCGGCCACCCAACTCCTTACCCTACTCGCAGGTTCGGCCGATGGCAAGCAAATCGCCCGAACAAAGCGCGTAAACGAACGGAAGACAAACTCGACTGGGAATCGCTTGAGACGGCGCCAAACGTTGGAGGCATGCTCTCTTACCTGCGGACTCCTGCGCCGCCGACAGTGGTTCCCTTCCCGGTGCGGCCGGATGAAGCATCGGATACAAGGAAAGCACTACCAGTGAAACACCACCTAGTGATTCACAGCTGACTGATTCACCCAGTGCTCAGGCCAACCTGTAGTACTGATTCAACAGCAATCAGTAATGTGTAAAACAACACCAGTAAGCAGCAAGTCACTAGGTAGTGAATCACTACCTAGTGACTTGCTCGGTTTCTCGCCTGCCGCTGAGCAACCGCTTCCCCGAGTGACGCCCACGATAGATGTACCCGGGCTCGGCAAGCGGCGGTATCACCGGTGTCTATTCGTCCAGGAAGCGCACACGCCAGGCGAACAGGCCGTGCTCTCCGGCCTGTACCGGCTCGGGAAGAATCCCCGCTATGGTCAGGTTCTGCCAGACGGATCCTTCCGCGTTTCGGTGTCGCTGGTCGAGCTCGGCCGGCAGATCGCGATGCATGACACCAACGTTAGAGTTAATATCCGCAATTTGAGCGAGAAACTCGCAATCGAGCAGGTCCGATCGGAGGATAAGAAGGCCCAGTCGGCCCGCGAGTACCGGGTGTACACGTTCAAGCAGATCCTCGAACGCCGGCGGGCGGCAGGGCTCGAATGGGTAGTAAAGGGGAGGGGGGTGAAGTTCGTTACTTATGATGAGGTGGCTAAAGCACTACCTAGTGACTCACTACCTAGCGATTACCGGTTCGCAAATGAATCACTACCTAGTGAAGCGCATGAATCACTACCTAGTGAAGCGCAGGGGTCCTCCTATATAGGAAAGTATTTAGGAATATCGTCGTCGTCGCGTCTGGTCGACCCGCGCCTAGTCGGTCTCGTCCGGAGCTGCGGACTCAATCCGGACGATGAACTGCTTCACCGAATGACCGAAGCCTGCGCCAGAACAGCAGAGCAGAGCACTGGCGCTCCAGCGACCACCGATGAGGTCCTGTACTTCACCGATCAAAAACTACGGGCAATGCAACGAATGTCGAATGTGAGAAATCCACTCGCGCTGCTAGCGACCATTGTGCCGAAATGCTTTGAAGGCGAATCATTCCGGGCCTATAGGGAAGCCGAGCAGCAGCGGCACGCGGCCGAGGAGGCGCAAGCAGACACTCAACAACGCGAGCTAGATGCCTTACTAGAGGCTCAGCAACGCATTCTGGACAATTCGGAGAGTTCGGATGAAGATAAGGCCCTCGCGCGCAAGATTCTGGGCTTGTGAAGTGTTTTCGAGTGTGCGCGCGCTACTCCCAGCGGTCCTTTGCCTTCGCTTCCTCGATCGTTTGCCATTGCATGGTCTCGGCAGCTTGTCTTCAGGAGCCGGTGCGCCTTACGCGCGATCCGGATGCGGTGCCCCTCTGCCTGTTCCTGCTTAGCACGTCGGCGCTCCAGCCATTGAGGCCAAATCCATAAACCAGTGTGACCGATTCCGGTTATACTCGTCCCGTGCCAAAAGCACGATTTCATGACCGGATGACAAGGAGCAAACGTGGACCTAAAAATCTATTTGCGCAAGGTGGTCTGTGCCCTCGCTACGCTTTGCTTCGGCGCAGGCCTCAGCGCTAGAGCGGCAACTATCAATGCGACCTATGCATACACCCTGTCTTCGATAACAGGGGATCCAGCGAATCCACCCTTGATTGGTACCGGCAGCGGATCGCTTCTTCCGCTTGGAGACATGAACTGGAGTGACAGGGCCTTTCCCGACCCGAGCGGCGCTTTTGATGGAACGTTCACAATGACATTTGCAAACGGTACCCTTTTCGGCAATTTTCATGGCTTGAGCGACCTGACGTCTCCTCCCACTGCCGTAGCTTTTACGCAGGTTCTGAACGTTACCGGCGGAACTGGGGCGTTTGTCTCGTACAACGGTACGCTCACCGGCAATGGCATCCTCAACATAGTCACGCGTACAGAGTCGACTTCCGGCTCTGGCACGCTCAATACGACTCCGGAACCCGCCTCAATCGCCTTGCTGCCGATTGGATTCCTGTGCTTGACTGCGTATCGCAAGCGCGCGCTCCAATCCTGGTCCCGAGGCGGACAGGCGGTGTAATGGATTGGCCTTCGGGCGGCGCTATTCGATGCGCTTGCCGCGTTGAACGACAACAGACGTTGGCAACCTGGATCCACAAGATGATCGCGTGCGGCAGGTCGTACCGTTGCGCGATCTCGACCAGATTCTTCAGCGGCAACAGGCGACGCAAGGCTCATGATTAGTCCTATTCAACTTCAACAGGTTCATTAGTCCCGGATCTCGAGCCGCTAGATGCAGTCGGGTTACTTGCTGAGTATTGGCACGGAATGGCCCTCGACAGCAGGGAACTGTCGATGCGAGTGAACTTATCAACGAAATACTGTGGAATGTGCGTCAGAACTGACGTACTTCTACTAGTATACCAAGCCTGAACACTCCGTGGGGGCGATTGAGCAAGAAAATTTTTACTTTGCCTCCTCGGTGCCGCTCAAGACTGCTTCAAAGACCTCCAGATCGTCACCGGCCATTCTGACAAACTCATACAACGTCCCCAGCAGATCCTCGGCCGAGGCAAACTCGACCTCGAGCACGCCGGCGCGGACGATCCGCATGCCGAGGGCAGGGAATCCTGCGGCTCGTCTTTCGCAACCGGGAGCTTCACCTGCCTCGCCCGCCAATCCCGTCTGGTCCTTTCCGAGTTCCTCTCCCAGACGCATCCGGCGGCCGGAGCTCGTACTGAAAGGGTTCGCCGTGACCAAACCCGCTCGAGCGCCGCAATGAGTTCGTCTCGGCCGATGAGGAACGTCCGGCCGGCCTGGGAACCGCCGAAGGCATGCAGCAAACGGATCGCGGTCCGGCGGGAAACGCGGAGCAGTTTTTCCAAGCCGGCGCGGTCGATAACGGGGACAGGGGAGGCGCGGAGCTCGTCTAAAGCCGGGGGCAACCTGTTGAAACCAATGTGGCTGGCGGGGCATTTTGGGATCACGGCCATTAGAACACGTTGTGGCACAGATGTGCCAATACATGAAATAGTCCGCGGAATCTGACAGCTGAGAAGCGGGCATTCTCAGGTGCCAGAACGTGCGGTATGCTGAGCGGATGGCCGGACCCCGCCTGCTTTCCTTTTCCCCCGAAGCCGTACTCGCGCTCCCGGACCGGGTCACCGACTGCGACAGCGCCTTGGTCAAAGGCAACCGCGATCCCGAAGGCCGCCCGCAGGCGCTGTGCACCTTCTTTCCCGGCCTGGTGGTCCGGGCGCTGCCTCCCGGAGTGGCCGTGAGCTCCGCGCTGGTGTTGTCGCCCGCCGATGCCCGGGCGCTCGCCCGCTCGCTCGAGCAGGGCGGCGGAGGAGGCCGAAGAACAATGATTCCGCTGGCTGCCCGATCCGCTTTCCTCTGCACTTTCGGCTCTCCCACCGCTGGCGCTCCGGCTCCTGCAGCAGCAAGCGGAGGAATTTGTCCGCGTCGCCAAAGCCCCGTCGACCCTTCGCGCCTACCGCTCCGATTGGGACCATTTTCGTCACTGGTGCGACGGGCACGCGCTTTGTCCGCTGCCGGCCGGCCCGGAAACGGTGGCGCTGTATCTGGCCGCGCTCGCCGCGACCCACCGCCCGGCGACGATGACCCGGCGCTTGACCGCCATCACCAAGGCCCATCAAATCGCCGGCCATCCCTCGCCCGCGACCATGCAGCAACCGGCGGTAAGCGAAACCCTCAAAGGCATCCGGCGTACGCTCGGCACCGCGCAACAGATAAAAGCGCCGCTGCTCACTGCCGACGTACGGCGCATGGTGGAGGCTTTGCCCGACAATCTCGCCGGGCGCCGCGATCGCGCACTGATACTTTTGGGGTTTGCCGGCGGCTTCCGCCGCTCCGAGCTCGCCGCGCTCGATGTCGAGGATGTGCAGCCGACAGAGGATGGGCTCGTGATAAAACTCCGGTGGTCCAAAACTGATCCGGAAGGGAAGGGAAGAGACGTGGGGATTCCCTACGGCTCCACTCCCTCGACCTGCCCGGTGCGGGCGCTCACCGCGTGGACCACGGCCGCGGCGATCTCTAAAGGCGCGTTATTTCGCGGCGTCGATCGCCATGGCCGCGTCGGCACGGTTCGCCTGCACAAAGATTCCGTGGGCCTGGTCGTAAAGCGTGCCGCGGAAGCCGCCGGCCTCGACCCGGCGAAGTATGCCGGCCATTCCTTGCGCGCGGGACTAGCGACGCAAGCGTATTTGAATGGAGCAGGGGAGCTCGCCATCATGCGCCAGACCGGCCACCGCTCCCTCGCCATGGTCCGCCGCTATATCCGCGATGGCTCGCTGTTCCGCGAAAATCCGGCGGCGAAGCTGGGTCTCTGAACCGGTGCTATTGCTATCGCGTATCTCGGAGTCAATCCAGGGCCATTAGATGCATTTAGGATTTTCAGCAGACACAACGCGAGCCCTGTATCATGTCGACGCATGGTCCTGGTCTAACCTAGTCGCGGATTCCGGGAGAGCCGCGATCGGTGGAGTTGTGTCACATAAATTGGATACACACTTGAGACACCTGGCACAGTGGGGGACAGTGGGCTATCTCGCTGATTCTTCGTTCACCGTGTGGCTGGATTAGGACGGTTTGCCTTGTTTAGGCAATAGGAGATTTCGCGACAAATGCCGGGCCTGCGATCGTAACGAGTATTCGTTTCCAAGCAGAAGGCAAGGACTATGAAAATCGGCGAAGCTAGATCTTTTAACGGGTATGTCCGTCAGAAATGACGCCGCCGCCATTCGGCCTGCGCTTCCTTCAACTGGATAACGAACACATCTCTCGGCTTGCCGCCATAGCATTGCTCCGGCCGGCATACGAACGCCGCCGCCTTCCCGAATGACTGAAGCTCGTCATCGTCCATCCGCTGTAACCGTCGCCGCAGCGCCTCTATGCCAAGCGAGTTGTCTTGCGTGCAGTCGAACGCCATGGGGACATTTTACGATCCCTCCCAGTCGCACCTGAGACTGACAGGCCACCATAAACTTAAGTAAGTTGGTGGCTCTGCAGCCTCAGGCCCGTACAATACTGCGTCACTGCCCCAAATATGTGAACGCATCGCCAGTGCCGTCGCAGATGCTACAAATCATCAAGCCCGTTGCAAAGGAATCCAACCGTTCTCTAGCCGCCGATAACTCAAATCCCGTGGTCGTATGAGTCGTGCTGTTGTTCTTGGTAACGCCCGTCTGGCCGTCACTAACCGCGCTGAGGACCTCCGCACAAATCTTTCCATTTGCTATCCTGCGCTTTGCACGCAAGCGCAAGTCTTCGGCCGGGCCTGCAGCCCAATCCTCCACACGCGCCGCTTCCGCCGCGCGGCCAGGCCCGGCTTTTCTGCCGGTGCGGCAACCTCCGGCTGTTCTGTTCTGGTTTCTGTTCCCGCTGCTATTGGAGAGAAGCGCATTCCCGACGCTGCTTTGCTGGCCATCGAGATGCGGTTTTAGACCGGGATCGTCGCCGATGTCGAAGCTGTGGGTCTGACCGGAAACTCGCCGTCCACCATCGCCGGCCGGGCGTTCATCACCCACGGTTTCTGATTACTCTCTGCGCCGCCTGCCACGCCCGCCTCCATCGCGCCCAGTCGCTGCGTCACTGGGTCGAACCCGCCTTCGTTCCGCTCTGGCAAGAACAGCATCCCGGCGCCGCCGTCCAGCTCCAGTTTGTTTGGGATGCGATTGAATGAGCGCCGTCATCCCGTGGCGCAATACATCGTGGTCGCGGCCTCACTATTCGAAGGCCCTCGACGAGCTGAGGACTTACGCCTTGCGAGCTTCGCCTAATTAAGTTGGGACTCGCGTGAGCGCCTCCTTCAGCCTAATGGTATGTAGCGCAGGCAATCACACAAGACGCTGACCGGCTCTACGAGGGGGTGACTTTACGATCGACCCGCTTCAACATGCTAATCAAACCAATAGATCCGGGGTTCTATTGCGCATTCTTAGGTCTGTTGACAACATTCCTATGCTGATCGCGACGTTATGGGGCCGACCCGTAATGCACACGCCGGAACTTTTCTCGCGAAAGCGGCTTCGGCCCCGCCAAAAGCCCTCTGCCAACTCAACGTCTTAGGAAAAGGTGTGTGTTGCGCCCGCGCTGACAGCCGGATCGCCTCCGGCACGTCTTCTGTGCAGGCAGCCGTAGTCTCTCGGCCGTCCGGCTGATCATTCACTGCCGACTGGCAAACACCACCCGACCGCCAGAGTTGAGCGTGCTTACACCACCGGAGCGCCGGTTATGCGAAATCCGGCTGCAGGGTGTGCTGCATGGCGATGGACTACCAGGCGACAATACTGTCGGGTCGACGCAGGCTGACGGCTGCTATGACATTCACGAAATGGCCGTCTTCGTGCACGCTCCTCGCGCTTAGCCCGGCTCATAAGCCTGATCGTAAGTGCGAAAGAACGGCGATTCAGTAAAGGTCGTTTGGGATTATGCCGATCAACGGTTGGCGCTGATTTGGAAGTTTTCCACTCCCCCAGACCCACGCTATTGCTTGCAATGCCTGGACAGCCAGGCCTACATGGTTAAGCATTAATTAGCAGCGTGTGGGGTGGCTCGTTTTGTCTGGCCATCCCACATGCTTCCGTGCTGCATAAATCTAAGAACCACATGCGCCCCGGGTGACCTCCGCTAAGACAGCCGAAGGCGATCCGCGTTAACATATTTGACTATCGTGACAAAGGCCGGCGCACACCCTCCCGTGTCGTGACATAGCCGGGCCTTATCGACGCATTCAACTGTTGTTGCGATAACATCGACAAACACGCCAATGCGATACTTGGCATGTGCGGGAGGAGCAAGGGTGGACGTTAACCACACACGGCGTCCGCCTTTTCCGCTTTAAGCGACGAATTCAACTGTTGCGATTCGCGATAACATCGACAGGCGCAGCGCGGGATCCGCTCCTTCACTTACATTTCGATTTCGAGTCTACGTGACCGGTCTTTTTGAATTCCTGCAATCAGCCTCTCGATTTCTTCCGGCGACGAATTCTGTACTTCCAACAACAGCAGCAGTCCGATCTGACGGCGGGTATTAAAACAGACCTTTTTAACCAGCACGCCTGGTAGAATTTGCGCCACACGATGCAAGACCAGATCACATTGCATGGCAAATAGACTCTGGTTGGGAGCACCGTCCCGGGCTGCCTGAATGCATTGCAGAAGATCCCGAAGTGTCTCTGTTGGGATGGTCTGATCACCCATGATATGGCGATTATGCCGCCCGGGCTCATGGTTGGACAATCGGCAGTCCACCGGAAGTGGGTAGGCGAAACGTTCGCACCGATCGTGAAAATACCGCAGACCTTTCGGGTTAGTACGTTACAACGCGGAGCAAACAGTACTGCTTGGTTCTGCAGCTTCCGCGCCATGAGGAGGACTTGCGCAGACCGCCAGGTTCTACTGCGGCACATGCTGTGGATCTGCGGTCACATTCCGGTGATGATTAACCGTCCGGCCAGTACTTTTGTTTCCGGTCTCGCGCCATCAACAAGGGCGGCCGCGTCTACGCCGACGGACTCACCGCGACGTGATTTGGTCCATCGTTCCAGGGCTACGCGGCCGAGATCGCGAATCGTTGAAAAATACCAAAACGTAAACGATCGAAATTGTTGCATCTTGGGCGTCGATAGTGTAAATTGGTTTAACGAGCGAATTGGGCGCTCTTTAATCTCCCCGTGGTGGGTTCTCTGGATGTAGAACACACCGGTAGTACTTCTTTGGCAAAGCCTTCTCCAAAAAACAAAAACATACATGATCCGCTGCACTCGTGTAAACGTTCCGCGCCGGCACGCATAATCGCCTGAAGGCCCCTCTGGTTGATGGGCGAGACGCCTGTTATACACGGCACCAAAAAACTCCGCTTCACTATTCTCCGAATAATATAGGTCTTTCAAATGAAACAAGCACTCACCATTGAAGAGGCTGCGCGCCTGCTCGGCGTGCACCCAAACACAGCCCGACGGTTAGCGAAGAAGGGATCTATCCCCGCCGGAAAGGTTGGTGGCCAATGGAGGATCCACCCAGATGCGATTGGGATTTTACTTCCAGCATCCTCCATGGCAGAGAAGGCCAATGCGGATGTGTCGGTGCCTTGACGAACCGGGTTGATCGCCAGTTGATTTCGATATAGGACGAAGCGCGTGCCGTGGATGATGGCGGCGCTCAGTAGATGACGTAAACAAAACTTCAACTTCCAAAAATTAGGCCCGCCCGGTGTGTGAAGCACCGTTGGCGGGCTTTTTTATTGCCCATAAAAAACGAAAGGCGCAGCGGGCAACTGCGCCTAAAAACCTCGAATCTTTGAAAGGAAACGCCCGATGGCCAGCAACCAATCAAGCGCTCTAGATGTAAGTGTATCTAACCCTATCGTGCTGTGGCAAGGAAATTCGCCACGATACGCGAGTGGAACCATACCCCTACGCGATGCGCTCTCCTACGTTCGTATATCTGCCGTGTACACCGCACTCGGCGGTGTCAAATTAAGGCACGGCCGAGCTCCCGCATTTTGGCGCGGTGGCGATGGATTCAATGTCGCTCTCGACGATAAAAAGAACGCATGGTGGGACTATGCACGGGACAGGGAGGTGGTGTTCTAGACCTCATCCAAGTCGTGCTTGGGTGCGATCGCGCCGGCGCGGTGGCATGGTTGTCCGAGACGTTCAACCTCGAGATCGAGGGGAAGCGCACCTTTACGCCTCAGGAGCGGAAGCGCTACGCACGCCTAAGATCTGAAGCCGAACAGTTCGTGCAATGGCGGGCGAAAGAACTCCAGGATATGAAAGAACGAAGGACGTTCTGCCTGCGCATGTACCACGCGGCGCTTCGGTTCATCTTGACCCATGGCCTCCTTGATGAGGAGACATGCCGCATAGCCGACGAGTGTGAACGGTATGAGGCTCAGTACTTCAAACTTGACCAACAGATTGAAACGTTTTCGCAAATGAGCATTGAGGACCAGATCGCCTTCTATCACAAACCGAAGCAAACCGACGCAATGCAGTGGGATGGGGCCTCCACATGGTAAGGCTCGGGATGGACGGTAAACCGCTTCTCGAAACACATCAGCCCAAAGTTCCCGTGGGCATTGCTGCCGCTAACCTCGTGCGGCTGCTAGCTCTTGACGGTGATCGCGAGGCGGAGACGAATGCGGTAGCCGCGGCGCTGATGCGCGAATCGGCCTGGAAGTCACAGATGATTGTCGCCGCACGCTCAGGCGAACCCCGGCCACTACTCGCGAATGCGCAGCTGGTGTTTAAGAATGCCTCTGATATGCGAGAGTGCCTGGCGTTCGACGTGTTCTCACAATCCGTCACTCTCATCAAGAAAAGTCCTTGGGGGACCCTTGGCAAATGGACGGACGACGATAGTTCGCAGGCGTGCATCTGGTTGCAGCGTGACTATGGTGTCCACGTGCACACCGGGCTTGCGTTCGAAGCGGCGGCCACGGTCGCAAGAGAAAACCCATTCCATCCGGTAAAGCAATATCTGCAGTCGTTAACGTGGGACGGCACGCAACGCGTTGAACAAGCAGCAGCGCTATATTTCGGAGCCCAGAACGATGACTACGCGCGGGCCGTGTTTCAGCGCTGGCTTATAGCAGCCGTGGCGCGGATTTATCGGCCAGGATGCAAGGCTGACTGTGTGCTCATCCTTGAAGGCAAGCAGGGACTGAAGAAATCGACTGCATTGCGGACCCTCGCCGGACAGTGGTTCACAGATGAGATCGCGGACTTCGGAAGCAAAGATGCAGCCCTGCAGACCATTGGCGTGTGGGTTATCGAGTGCAGCGAACTGAATGGAATGAACAGGTCGGACAATGGCGACGTTAAGGCTTTCACGAGCCGCTCCACTGACAGATTCAGACCACCGTATGGGCGGGTGCCAATTGAATCTCCACGACAGTGTGTTTTCGCGGGAACCGTGAATCCCGGCGGGGCCGGTTACCTGTGCGACGAAACTGGCGGCCGGCGCTTCTGGCCGATTGCATGTGAACTGATTCGCATAGAAGAGTTAGAACGCGACCGGGATCAGTTATGGGCGGAAGCCGTTCACCTGTATAAGTCAAACGCCCCATGGTGGCTTGAAACGGAGGCATTGTGCCGCGTAGCCGAACAACAACAAATGGACAGGTACCAGGGGGAGGCGTGGGACGAAGTCATTAAAGCGTGGCTGGCAACGCTCGATCGCGACACCGTCAGCGTGTCAGAAGTGCTGAGCCAGTGCATCATGAAGGACCGCGCGCAATGGACTAAAGGTGACAGTATGCGCGTTGGCCGGGCATTGACAGCGCTCAAGATGAAGCGATACCTGGGCGGACCGCGTGACGCTCGAGAATGGCGGTATAAGCGGGAGGACGCGGTATGAGAGGACGTGCGGCGCACAGGCGGCGAGAGTCCGCTACTACCCGTCACCTGGCCGGCTTTGAATCCAACCAAATCGCAGCGCAGATCATATCGAAAGATCCTGGACGTTTCGGAGGCTGCGAGTCCCTCATGGTCCGATGGGCTGCTGCCTTTTGTTCTGCTTCTGCAGAGGATCGAGGATTGGCGGCTTTACGAACGCGCATGAATGCGCTCCGGGGGCCGCGATGAACACCAAAACCAAGGGGTCACGGAACGAACGGCGGACACGCGGCCTACTTGAGGCGGACAGCTATCAGTGGATAAAGCCGGTGGCTCGCTCGGCGCCTGGCAGGGAGCTATGAAGCGAGCCATTAAGCGGCCCCAATGCGTAGTGACATCTCGGGTCTCTGGGCCATGTGCGACGTGTCGCGCGCTGACAGATACTCCTCACATTCCGGATGAACCACTCGGGATCTACTGCGCGGATTGCTGCCCTTTGTGTGTACCAGCAGCAGCGCGAGTCGGTGTACCACTCTCGTGCACCCGCAGCGCGACGTGTGAGCACTCGTACATCGGTGAACCACTTCTCAGTGCCGTGTACCACTCCGTGTACCAGTTGTGTACCAGCGTAAGCCCTTTATTTTGTGAACGTTCACCACTTAACCACTTATTCTCGTGTATGTGTATGGGTGGAAATGCAGATATAGAAGTTTGTGAAATAGGTGGAGCACTGGTACACCAATACACCGGCATGCCTGGGGCGGCCTCAACCCAAGGCGGGAAGCACGAATCAATCAACGTTGTTGAGCTGCTCGTGACTTGGAACGCTCTGACCAATCTGAACTTGAATGATTGGGCCAAGCGTGCTGACATCGTCGCTGAGATTTGTATTCAACGCAGCATTTCACCGCTGGATCGATGGAAGCGAGCTTGAGTCTGTGCGAGGCGGCGACGCGCAGACTGACCGAGCTTCCAATTGAAGTTTAGGGTCCTACCTTACAATTTGGCGCGGACAAGGGGGCTCACGGTGCGAAGTCACTAGTCAACACGGTCAAAATTGGGTTTCCAAAACTTTCCAAATGAATTCTTCAAACTCACAGAACACAGTCAGCACGCCCAATATCGCCAAGATGCTGGGAATCTCACGGCAACGCGTGAATGAGCTCGGCCGCCTTGGAAAGATTCCACGCGAAGCCGACGGGCGGTGGAATCCGGAGCGTGTGCGCGTTGCGCTCGAGCAGAATCTGGATCAGCGGCGACGGCGCCCGCGTCAGGGCCCCCAATCCTATGGCTTCGGCGGAACCATCGGAGGTCCGGTTCAGTTGTTCGAAGCAATCCGGCATGCACTGCATCGCGTCCCTGACGTGCTCCTGCGGACAGATCGCGCGGTGCCTCTATGGGTTGTGCTTACGAGTGTCGAGGCGCTGGACATGCTTGTCGGCGAGCTCGTGCTGGGGATTGACGAGGAAGTAATAACAGACGACTCGCTTGCGCTTCCGAAACCCGACTTCCGGGCAATTCTGAGCGAGCACGGCATCACGCCGAGTAAGCAGGAGTGGAAAGCTGCCGAGGAGCGCAAGGAAGCGTTCCTGGACGGAATGGATGAGGCTTTGGGGGCCGCGCGAGAGGACTACAGCTCTTAGCACGATTCGTCAATTTGAGAGAACAAGGAGAAATGCTGTAATGTCGTCTCGAAATTATATGCAAAGGCCAGGTTTAGGTGTTTCTGCCAGAAAGAGACTGCCAACAAGCTCTCGACCATCAACAAACGTGAAGCCCAGTGCAGCAATCTTGATCAGAGTGTCCAGTGTGCATGCGTTTTTCCGTGGAGAATTCTTAGGAAAAACGGTGGGGAGTGCAGACACTAAACCCAGCCAAGGATTCAGTGTCAAGGATTCTTGAGGTTCCCGTATGGGTCCCGTTTGACTCAACTTCATCTTGCTGTCGAGTAGCCTTGGGCTGGATTCCAGATCATCGGCTTTGCACCTCATCTGCGGTACAGGCCCGAACAATGCGCCTGATCTAACGCTCACATCAGGTGATTCCGATTGCCTCTTAACTTACTGGCTCACGTTTCTCAGCTTTCAAACTGAGCTTATTTCCCTGACACCACCGAAAGCTACGCACGCTTGCGGTACAGCCTCGCGTCCTGCCAACGCCGCAGGATTTCTCCTACATCTTTATTAGACGATCAACATACGTTACAGGTTGCAAAAAACAGAATTATAATTTTCTGTTTTGGCCGCTGGACAAGGCTTGCGGGAGAATCAAGCAGTGAGTGAGACATCTCCGGACAGCGAGGATATCTTTTCCGCACACTGGGTAGCATTCCCAATCCTTACCCAGGCGCATTTCAGTGAAGGTGATCCACCATGTCTCGCCGACTTGCATGTTTTTCAATCTCCGCTTGTCCGGGAGGCGTAAGGGTTCGGGCAACTTGGCGGCAGGCATGACTTTCCAGTGTAGAGCAAATTTCGCCGCTGACATGCGGCGAACTCCAGCTGTTCAATGTGTCTGCGCCGCGTCCGGCAATTTCTCTTTTGTCCTCAGCAGATCCTCGAGTTCAGGAAGCGTCAGCATCTTATCCGTCGTCTCCGGCGCTTTCGGCGCCGGTGGGCCGGCCATCAGAAATTCGCGAAAGTGCTTCGTCGCGGACGAGCGCGCATAACAATTCGGCCCGCCATAGACGACCTGCCGTTCTTCGTCATGTACTCGCGCCCCTGCGTTACCTTCGAATATAGGAATCACCAAGAATCATTTGATTGATCGCGTGACCCAGGCCACCCAAGGCACGAAGAATGAAACGGAACGTTGATTGACGCGGTGCTCGCAACCATCACCGAGGCGTTGGCGAAAGGTGAGAAGGTAGATCTTCGCGGCTTTGGTAGCTTTTTGGTGAGCGGAAAGAAGGAACGGCAGGGCCGAAATCCCCGAACGGGAGAGGCCATTAAGCGAGGGAAACCACTTTCGATGAAAGTCTAGCGTCATTAGGGTGCGAAAAGGAGAGATATCGCAACGACGATGCAGCAGAGGTTCTGCGATGGAAGCGGGCGCAGCTCATGATGTGCTGCGCCCGGCGAGCGATGCGTCAACAGCCTAACTGGTCGATTGCGGTCTGAGCAACGATCACACGGATGCCACCCGTCGCGAAGTCGGGGAGTGGATTCAGTAACACTCGCAACCCGCCTTCGGCTGTTGCCACCACGTCGATCAGGTCGGGCGTGCGAGGGGCGATGTTCCCTCCCGCGGGAATCGGCGGTCCGACGGTGCGCGGTGTAGCGAATGCGTTGCTGATTCCATCGCGCACCGCACCAGAGATATCTCCTGCGCCGAGGCCGTGGGCTGTGACTGACGCAGTACCAACGAAGCCGCGAGGCTTTTCATCTCGGGTTCCGTGAAAGTCTGCTGTTCCCAGACCAGTCCGAAGCGAAGCGCTACGGTGATGTCGAAATCCGTATCGGAAGCCAAGCCGTTGTCGCGGAAGCCGTGGATGACGAAGGTGATGGCGCGAGGGAAGCCGCCGGTGACCATGGTTGTTTCGCTTGGCGCGTGCAGGCCCACGTTGTCGGGCGACTCATGGAGGACGCGATCAAACTCCTGCCGGACCAGACAGCGCAACTTCTCGCGCGACACCTCCACAGTGCGCGCTATCGCCGTGGCCTTACCGTCGGTTACAATGGCGCCGTTCTCAAACAAACTCCAGGCGGTGAATGGATCCGTTGCCGGAAGGATGGTCACGTAGCGGTGTTCATCCTCAACAGGATATCCGAGAGGGCCCGTCTCCCAACCCTGAGACGCCCACAAATTGCGGATACGACCCGCGTACCATTGCCGCGCCCGTGGCCGGCGTCCAATAGATGGAGCCGCCCTGGAAGTGATTGAAGCGTCCGATGCCGTCGGGAGTTCCGGTTTCATCAGTGAGCGGCAGGCCCAGCGGGCCGGCCGCGCCGCCCAGGTTGTTATACCTATCCCGGGATAGCTCCGTTGACCTCATGCGCCCCAGTTGCCGGCGAAAAGTAGATGTCAGCATTCGTGAAGCGCCGCACGAATCCTGTTCCGGCCACGTCAACATCGGCGAACGGGATCCCGACTCCGCCGAGTTGCGCGGCTTTCGCATTAATAGCGTTCCCGGCGTCAGCGAGCTGCTGCAGCAGTACGAGTAGTGGGCCGGTAGGATCGTTAACCGGTATCGTCTCACCAAGGTCCAGCACGCCGCCAAAAACTGAACTACCGCGGTTCGTAACCACGCTAGTCCTCTGCAGATTGGACACACTGGCGGTCGGCGACAGACCGGAATCGCTCGTGCCTGAGCTTCCACCGAAGTGCACGTGCGCGCTCGCGAACTGGTCGGCGTTCAGATGGCTGAGTTCACTGGTAATTGCTTGGGCTGTTTCCGTATCTGAACCGTTGATCGGGTATACGGGCGCCGGGGTAGGGTTTGCTTGTGCCATACGGAAATCCTTTCTTCCTTTCTGTAAATCAAAGAACTGGCTTGAAAACACCGGACATTTCGGGCGCTGTACGCTTCTCAAGTCGCGTTCGCCAGAGCTGAATTGTCCGATCAGGAGCAGTAGATGCGGTATCCGCACGACCAACAGCGATCCCGCTGTTCGAGAGCACGCGCGCGCCGCCCTGAGCGTACTAGTGGGCCCGCCAAACGTGCCCAAATCGATTACGGTGTACCGGGCATGCTGCGGCTTCTTCTGTTGCGCCGTTCTAAAAAACGGGGAAATCGCGAGGGTGCATGCAAGTGCTACCATCACCGCCGCCGTTGTTTGATGTCTCATTACTCCCCTGCTATCTGAGTTGCCCAAGATTTCCACTTTGGACAATTCTGTCGCAACTAGTAAGGCACGATTCCGGCCGACTGCATCTTCTTTCGATGCGATATTCTTTGCAATGAGTTGTGTGGCCCCCCGGTTGGCACTGAGGTGTCCGTGTGACGATATGTGGTCGAGTGACTCCGGCGGTGAGACCTGTGCTTCGGCCAACCTGGTTGCGCTGCCAAGCCGCGAAGGCAAAAGGATACGGAGAATTCGATTATTGGGAACCCCCTCTTCGTAGTGCATTCCACAAACACCTCTCTGGCCCTCATCTCCTTGGCCGAATATTTCGCCGCTCCCGTCGCCTCTTTAACCGCTCGAGCTCTCCGCTCGCGGTGAAATTTCTCGACTTCGCTCTTCGACATCTCAGGACTGCGGGAAGGAAGGAACAGCTTCGCCTTGAGTCGCTTCTGCTCTCTTATATAGGAGCGTAATTTTTGGTAATTTTCGCACCCTAGCAGACTGACAACATGCGCCCGATGCTCGTCCGAGATGGACTTTAGCTTGTGGGCCTCCTCGCCAGCTCGCTCACGTCAGAGAGTTCGGACGAGAGCCGTTCTTCCATGACCGCCTGGTGGGTGTTAAAGGCACTTGGC
This sequence comes from Bryobacteraceae bacterium, assembly GCA_963825845.1. Lineage (GTDB taxonomy): Bacteria > Acidobacteriota > Terriglobia > Bryobacterales > Bryobacteraceae > DASQDN01. Next base: position 25,440 of record CAWGVL010000034.1, read on the forward strand.
GATTGTGCGGGATTTGCCGCTGCGATTCGTGTTCTGTTTGCATGACGCGAGCTTTCCTTATGTTGGTTTTGAAATCCGATGTCCACAAGAGAAAGCGAGTCTGAAACTTATTCCCGCCAAAATACTTTTTTTATCGGATGCGTTGTCGACGAAATGAACTCACCCTCTCCCTGATAAAGCACGCATCTCCAGTTGGACTCTTCGGGCGGAACCACTGCGCGCGGGGTAAGTATTACTTCTGAGTAGCGCCGATGGAGCCCAGCATAAGGAACCCCGCCACACGAATTCCAATCGAAGCGGCCATTCCTTTTCCTCGTGCGGTCAAGCGACTCCCCGGATCGCTGGGATGGACCGCAGTCGTGCTCAAGGGCTGCTGTATTCGGTTCTCTGGCATCTTGGCGGCCATTGCATTCTCCAACTCTGTAGTGGACGTAGTATAGACTGCGCAGCGCCTGGTTCTGCTCCACAGCTGCCGCTTCGCTTTCATTCGCATTTTGCGTGTGTTGATACGATTTGGCTTGTCGCATGTAATGCTCATCGTATAAATGACGGATACAACGGCCTTGATGAACTCGGTTTAGCGACTGGGTACTAGACGAAGAGTGGAGTTGGAATCCTTCTGGGTAAGCCCGTTGTTGGGAAGTGAAGTTTATGGTGTTACGGCCAACACCCTTGCCGTTAACTGCTGGCCTGCCTCCCCCATGTGAACGGTGACCTCGATGTTACCTTGGCGAGCGACCAACCCAGTCGTAGCGCCATCGTCATGGATCGTGACTGTCCCGGACACCACGAACCGAATAGACTCGACAATCTCATCACGCCGCAGCGGTCGTTGCATTATTGGCGGATTATATACTCGCACCTGCGGTCACTTGGAAGTGTTATAACAACGATCACATTTCAGGACGGCTCACTGTGCGAATGCTCTCCGGACCGCCCTAACCAAGAGAAGACAAAGAAGCGGAGGAAAGAACCTTGGCCTTAACGGACGAAGATAAACAGTGGATTTCGGAGCAACTGGAGCGGATACAAGGACCGGCCGGCAACACAAACAACCTGTTTCAGCGGGGCCAGTATGCTAACTGGGGCGAACTTGAAATGGGCCTTACGATGCTGAGGCGCCGAGTCGAGCAACTCGAGGAGTTACTCAAGACTAGGCCCGTCTAAGTAGGACCAGTGAATCGGTGTGTGATAGATACTGTCGTATCCGATTACCGGCAACGGCCGACCCTTCATCTGTTGGATGCCCTTGTGACGTTCGGCATCGCCTCGCGGCGCTGAGCGCGTGCTCGGTCGCGCGCGTGGAACCTACCTTAGCGGCGGCGCTTTCAGTTCTCCGTTCGTTGGGCGTACGCGTTCGGTAAGACGATTACGACAACGAGTGGTCGACACGGAACCACCCGTCCGAAGCTTTCGCTTATCTAACGCCGAGATCAGGAAAAGATACGGAGTGAGCGCTCGAGTTCGAGATGTTCTCCACGAGTTGGTCGGCTACTCTCCGCCAAACCTTACCAGAAGCATCCCGCACGAGCAGCGATGTGGCCACTGATACAGGTGGCGCTTCCGTGCCATCAGGTCTGATCGCAACGATTTGCGTGAACCCGTTCGCAGTTGAAGATCGAATGGTCGTAACGCCGGCAGTGTTGCAGACTGCGGTTTGGATGTGCGTGAGATATGCGTTGAGCAACTGTGATGTGAGAGCAGCGTCGTCATCGGTACGATTCTGCGCCTGACAAGGCTGAGGATCTCCTCGAGAATCTCGCGACTATCTCGTTTCGAGACGCTAGCTGAGGGAACCGCCTCGAGGACAGCGGTGATTTGCTTATTGAGCTCGGGCCAGACAAGTCTCGAAAGCACGGTTCAGCTGTTCTTGGTTGACACGGCCCTGACCCTCATCAATGGACTGATTAATAGTTGAGAGAAGGTGTAACAGCTGCTGCTTATCCAACGTAGTGCATTGAAACTGAGTGAGAGGGCCAGAAAGGTCTGCAATCGCAAGATCTACGAGAAGAGGACAGACGTACGCTGCCGAGAGCGATTTGGAAAGAGCTCCAGCTTCGAAGATCAGCCACGGTGCAAATTGGTTTTCGGCCGTAACGCATAAAATCCCTACCGAACATTGCTCAAGAGTCGCTGCCACATCGATACTCCAACGAGCGCCCTTGTCAATGTCTGCTGTGGAGAGCCACGGTTCTGCTGCGTTGATTACGAGTGGTGTCCACTGATGCAGCACTTCAGCAATCCTGCGACTTCGTTCACCCGACCAGCTGATGAAAACCTTCATCGTTAACACTCTACTTCACGCCCCGCACAACGCTCGATTCGTTCTTCGCCCTCAGCATCGCCTCGAGCTCCGGAAGCGTCAGCGGCTTGTCTTTCGGCTCCGGTTGCTTCGGCGCTGGTCGGCTGGCCATCAGGAAGTCGCGGAAGTGCTTCGTCGCTGCGAGACGGGCATAATGGTCCGGGCCACCCTGCATGATCTGCCCTCTTTCGTCAGGTACTCACGCCTGGCGCTAAGCGCGTGTTCGATCGCGCGCATGGATCGATAGAACACCGCACGCATTTCCTGCCATTCGTCGCCTACGAACTCGGCAATGAATTGCCGGCACTCCGGCGAGTTCGCTTCTCGGGACGCAAGCGTGCGTCCGATCCCTTCGGCTTCGGCGATGTCGGTGACGGTGGCGCCTGAGGCCAGCGCTTTGGCGATTCGGGTCAGCCGGCCTTCGCGGCGTAGCTCCGCGGTGGGTTTGGGCTGTGCTTCTTCGGTGATTGGTGTCTTGCGTTTGCTCACGCGTGCCACTCCGGCGTAAGCAGACAATGCGTGTGTCATCTTCCGCAATCACCGTTCCTGAGTATGTCGCCTGCTAAAGAATTGATACACTGGGCCAGCAATTTTATCGTTTAAGTGCTATGTCGAATCGATTGCTTGATTGTCATACTTTCAGTTATACTTTTCAGGGAGCCCGGGAGGTCCGTTGAACCCGGCTTGCCCTCGCGAACAGCAGTCATCACTGCTGCAGCTCGTGCAATTGCAACGCACGATCCGGATCCTTCCGTTAGAAATCCCGACTGGCTCGCGGAACATTTCCTCGGGGAGACGGAACGGAAATTGCTTGCCGGCACCCCATGGGCGAAAGCTCTTGACGACAGATTATCGACACATTGCGGAAAACCCGGAAGTATGATGCTCTCGTCCGTGCCATGCTGGTCCGTACCCGCTTTATCGACGAGCGGCTGAGAGAAGCAGTCAGGAATGGAGACAGACAAATCGTCGTGCTTGGAGCGGGTTTTGACAGCCGTGCCTACCGACTTCGGGAAGTGCTGCACAGAGCACGCGTGTTCGAGGTAGATTTTGGCCCTACGCAGGAATACAAAAAGCGCCGCATCTCCGAGGTGCTTGGCAGCCTGCCTGGAAACGTGGTTTACGTTCCAATCGATTTTACACGAGACAGCCTTCGCGAGGTCCTCCAAAAAGCTGGTTATCGTTCTGATCAGGTCAGCTTTTTCATATGGGAGGGCGTCTCATTTTACCTGCCGGAGGAAGCTGTGCGAGGTACGCTGACGTATGTCGCCACGCACTCCGCTCAAGGGAGCTCGATTGTTGCTGACTTCATAAAGAAATCTGTGATCGATCACATCGGCGTACCCGTCCAACCGACGGATCCTCCAATGATTCGACGCAGCACTGGTCCAGGCAAAGCGGATGGCGGCCGTTGGAGAACCCTGGCTTTTCGGAATTCCGGACGGAAGAGAGGCCGAGTTTCTGCGTAGTACTGGTTTAGAGCTTCGGGAATTGCTTCAGAGCACCGGAGTTGACGCTACCAAACGGTATCGGACACGAACCGACGGTACCTTGGTGGGGAATACGCCGCCAACTGACTATTCTGCGATGAGTCTTGTGGAGGCCACTGTAGGGAAGCGCTGATTGCGGAAAGCATTCAGATGGAGAGAACGTCTTAAGACAAGAGCGGAAGCGGCCATGAAGCATGGAGGCAGCGATGATGCTCAAAGTGCTTGTGAGTTCCACCTGTAAAATCTGACTACCGGAATGAGGTTCGAGCGGTCCGAAGTCGCAGTTTCCACCCCGTAAAGTGTTCAATAGTGTAAACCTCGGTCATGGCTCCTCGGGGGACGAATCCATGGACGTGTGACTGCACGGAAAGCGCGCGCGGATCGCCGGCGGCACCGATCGTTTGACTGTCGGCTGGAGCCGTCAACCCACATGTACGGTTAGGGCGTTATACGACCGAGTGGATTCGCTAATGCCGTTACTCTTAGGTTGGGGGCCATGTCACAAGACAGATCATCTCTCGATCGGAAAGCGCATGAGTATCTTTTGTTCCTCCGAGAGTGATTGCCATACAGCAGACGGGATCGTGGCCACCTCGCGACTGTCGTCGGCGTACCAGCGCCGTACGTAGCGAATGCTTGCGAGCGCTCGCGGGGTATTGGTCAAGTTTGGCGTCCCTCGATGCAGCGCCCACGGATGGCGGATAAGTACGTCGCCGATGTCCAAGAGAACGCTATGCACGTTGCTGCCACCGGATTCAATAGCTTGGATCGCTTCCTCCCGTGTCAAACGGTGTGTCCCAATCGCAATTTCGATCGGGCCGTGTTCTGCAGTTATGGTGATCAAGCCGAAGCTGACAACTAGCATGTAAGCAGGTAGTGAAAGATGCGGAATCTCCTCAAATAAAGGCCGCTGATAGTCTACGTGAAACTGCTGGTACTCCGAGCCCCGGAACGGAACGTCGCAGCCCCACTGGTCGGCCACGACGCGAGGACCCATAGCACCACGAATTACATCAAGGACGTGGGCGTCGAAGAAGAACTCAGGAGCAAAGCAAGGCCGCTCGAAACGCATAGGGAGGAAATGGCGGTAAGAGCCACGGTTCGCTTGGCGTCCCTCTTCGCCGATGTGCTTTAGCATTACCGGCCAAGTTGCCTCCCTGCATGCATCGACCACGTCTATTTGCAAACACTGCCTGAGGACGCAATATCCGTTCTCGTGTATTTCGGCAACTCTTTCGATCGACATTCTGATCGCGGACAATCATAATTCGGCCGCATTGACTCACCATTTTTGTTACCGGTGAGGGGTCGTTGCCTCATGAAAATGTTACCCGTTCTAGATGAATCGAACGGGAACAGGGAGGAGACGGCTCAGCATGGAAGCGAGACGGGAACTAATCGAAGCAGTGCGTGAACGGTATCGAAGCGCAGTGCGGACCGAGAAGAAGCGTATTCTTGACGAATTCGCAGAGATCGCCGGGTATCACCGGAAGTATGCGATTCGAGTCTTGGGGAGTGGAGGTAGGACCGCGATGCCCTCGCAGCGTCCCGTGCGGCGAATCTACAACGAAGCCGAGGTGACGGCGCTGACGATCCTCTGGGAAGCCGCAGACCGAATCTGTGGGAAACGACTCAAGGCAGTTCTGGCGACCTTTGTGGAGTCCATGGAACACCACGGACATCTCTGCCTGGATAGAGAGGTGCGCGAACGGTTACTTGGAATGAGCGCGGCAACGATTGACCGTCTCTTGCGGCCGGTTCGCGCTAGTGCCAAGCAAGGACGACGGAGAACATCTGTCAATACGCCGCTGCGGAAGAGTATCAGTATCCGAACTTATGAGGATTGGAAGAACCCGCCGCCTGGTTTCTTCGAGATGGACATGGTGGCTCATTGTGGGAATTCGGTGGCGGGCAATCACATTCACAGTCTGGTGCTGACCGATATTGCATCTGGTTGGACAGAAGCCGCTGCGTTGATCGTGCGAGAGCAAACCCTGGTGACCATGACAATCGAGGAGCTTCAAGCCAGATTGCCGTTCCCGATGCTGGGATTGGATGTAGATAACGACAGCGCCTTCATTAACGAAACACTACTGGGCTATTGCAGGGAGCGGAAGTTGGAGTTGACGAGATCACGGGCTTACAAAAAGAACGACCAAGCTTGGATCGAGCAGAAGAACGGAGCCGTCATCAGGAAGTTGGTCGGCTACGGCCGACTTGAGGGAGCTGCGGCTACGGTTGTTCTGGCTGACTTGCATAAAGTGGCACGCTTATACGTGAACTTCTTCCAGCCTTCTTTTAAGTTGAAATCGAAAACGCGGGACGGGGCCAGAGTGATCAAGAAGTATCACGCGCCGGCTACTCCTTACGAGCAGTTACTGGCCGATGATCGCGTGGGAAACATGGTGAAGGAGCAACTTCGACGGGAGTTTGCGACGTTGGACCCAGTGCAACTTCTAAACCAGATCCGGCAGAAGCAAGAGGAGATCGCACGCCTCGCATCGGGAGCATCAGCCGAACAACCAAGTCAAGGGTTATGCAGCTTCATCAATTCGTTCGGAGCTTGGCAACCGCTTGGCGGTACGGTAAGGTCCGTGCGCCGTACAAAAAACGACGGGAAGATGCAAAGCCCCACATCTGGCGTACGCGTCCCGATCCCTTCGAAGAGGTCTGGCCCATTCTCCAGCAATGGCTAGGCGAGGAGCCCAACACAACAGCGAAAGGCCTGTTCATTCGTCTAAATACTGAGATGCCCAATCGGTTTAAGCCAGGTCAGTACCGAACTCTTCAGCGGCGAGTGAAAAACTGGCGAACTTCCATCGCCCGCCGACTGGTACTTGGCTGCAATTACGAAGCCGAGCCACAGGCAGTGACTGCGGGGATCCACATAAACGGACTTCTTGCGGATCGAATCATTCTTTGACGGGGACTTCGCCCCCGTGCCCCCAGGATTTTTCGCTCTCCTGCCATCCCAACCTGCGGCTTCGATCAAAGGCAGAAGGGGCGAGTAGTTCGCCCCTTTTGGTCTGGCCCCTCAGTCTGCGCTCGAGTTGCGTCCCCGCAGCGCTCTATCCTCAGCTAAGGTCAGCAACAGTGTACCTAAAAATCGATGGGCAAAAAGCACTCAGGCCGCAGGCCGCCTCAAAACGACATCTATCGATTCGGTAACATTTTTAGCTGAGGCAATACGAACGGGAGAAATACTTGACTGCGATCAGCGTTCGGCCTGTGATGTCCGGCTACCGGAAAATGTCTAAAGACGTCCGGATTTAATCGCGGCCTCTGCTGGTGTTTTCCGCGCCCGTCTTGCACTCGATTCGCTACGCGGCAGGCAGCTAACCACAACTGATTGGTGAATTTCCGCGTAATCGTGACCCAGGGGCGATCTGAAGGGGGCCAAAAGTGTCGCCTTTTGTCGCCTGTCTCGCTCAACCGATCTGCGCGCTTGACCATACTGAGACACGGCTTATCGAATCGACCGCGCGAAAAGCGGATTGTCGCGCCTCGCGTGTAGGGACGCGAGAAGCGCGTGCGGCGATGAAAAGGGTAAACCACGCCACCGCGTTTCAGTGTGTCTGCGCCTGCGTCCTACTTTCCTTTTCGCCCTCAGCATCTCCTCGAGCTCCGGAAGCGTCAGCAGCTTGTTTTTCGGCTCCGGTTGCTTCGGCGCCGGTCGGCTGGCGATCAGGAAATCACGAAAGTGCTTCGTCGCAGCGAGACGCGCATAGTGGTCCGGTCCACCCTGCATGATCTGGCCCTCTTTCGTCAGGTACTCGCGCCTGGCGCTCAGCGCGTGCTCGATCGCGCGCATGGATCGATAGAACACGGCGCGCATTTCCTGCCATTCATCGCCTACGAACTCGGCAATCAGTTGCCGGCACTCCGGCGAGTTTGCTTCGCGTGATGCGAGGGTACGTCCGATCCCTTCGGCTTCGGCGATGTCGGTGACAGTGGCTCCGGAGGCCAGCGCTTTGGCGATTCGGAAGAGGCGGCCTTCGCGGCGGAGTTCCGCCGTGGATATGGATTGTGCTTCTTCGGTGATTGGTGTTTTGCGTTTGCTCACGCGTGCCAATCGGCGCGACACGTTCGTTTATGCGTTCACTTTCCGATAAAGAGCTAACGCCTTCATTCCCTCGCGAATCACGCCAAGCGATCGAACAACGTGATTTACGTGTGCGCGCGTTTTGGGAGGAAGCGACCGACACGCGCCATATAGTCGCGGTACTGATCGCCGAAGCGTTCGATAAGATATGTCTCGTCGGCCTTCTGCCAGAAGCACGTCTTCGACACTTATTTAGGACCAACTATACTCCAGCCGGGCACGGGGCCGCTCATAGGTTTAGCAGTCATCGGTGTGCTGCCGTCGGCGCCACCCATGAACCAAACGACGGGGGTAAGAGTCACTGTCGCTCTGCCAAATCAGATCGGGCTTACCATTGCCGTCTAGATCAGCAACGCCAGCGAGCGTCCAGCCGGGCGCCGGACGGCTGATAGGTTTGCCAGCCATCGGCGTGCTGCCGTCGGTGCCACCCATGAACCAGACTACGGGCGTGCGGTCCGTATCGTTTTGCCAAATCAGATCGGGCTTACCGTTGCCGTAGATCAGCAACGCCAGCGAGTTCTCCGCCGGGCACCGGGCCGCTCATAGGTTTGCCGGTGATCGGCGTGCTGCCGTCGGCGCCACCCATGAACCAGACTACGGGCGTGCGGTCCGTATCGTTTTGCCAAATCAGATCGGGCTTACCATTGCCGTCTAGATCAGCAACGCCAGCGAGTCTCCAGCCGGGCACCGGACCGCTCATAGGTTTGCCGGTCATGGGCGTGCTGCCGTGGCGACGCCCATGAACCAGACTACGGGCGTGCGGTCCGTATCGTTTTGCCAAATAGGATCGTGAACGCCGTCGGAATTGAGATCCGACTTAGCAACAGAGGCCGGTAAAGAGTACACGGATAAATGGACATCGGTACGGAGAACGGTCTGGGTAAAGTTGGGCGATGTACCAAGGACGTTACCCAGAGCGTCACTCCAATGTTTGAACTTCAAGTTGCCGTGGGAAAGGCTTCCGCCGACCACGTAACAACATCTCCAGAATTAAACGTCCTCTGGAAGGTTCCTGACCCATCCGCCCGACTGATCACATCGTTACGATCCACAGCAACATAGGGTTGAAAGTCACCCGATTGCACAGACACAGTCACCAACTTCGAGTTGCGCCTGAAGAAATCAACCTTCACACCCAATCTCAGTTCGGTCTCTGAGCATTAAATGTCTGGGCTGGGGCTCCCGGCGTATGTACAAAATGACGCGGTCAGCGCCCGGTCGAGCAAACAGAACCGATGGGTCCTGATGCCGTTGGGAGTCGCAGAAGGCTTATGAGCTGATAGATAGCTGATGGGCTCCGGTTTCGCTTGGTCCACGCTGCCGCTCAAGATATCGTAGGACACGTCCCAGAAGAACGGAGTGTCCTCGGGCCGGACTCCAAAGTAGAAATTGTACTGGCGTCCATTCAGACTTTGCAGTGAACGCCCGTCGTGCGCAACAAGGATGCGCATCCCCGAGGAAACGCACCCACAGGGCTGGTGGGCTGAACTTGGATCTGATCAAACGTTATGTCGGCGACGTGGCGATTATCTTCACCTAGCAATGGGCCAATCCGCTCCGACACATCAACCGGCAGCCACTGATCAAGACCAACCGGCAGTTTATTCAGTGCAGTAAGTTCCTCGGGCGTCAGATCAAATTTCAGGAGCTGTTGCTTTTCAACCGACTGGCTGCTCGAGTCTGGAGGGATTTGTCGATGATCTCCCGAACAGAGGTTAGGTACACGCTCTTTATCCCTTCAAGCGTCGTCGGATCCGGTGGGTACGTGTTCGTCATCACCTTTACGATTTGATTGACAGTTGCGTCAAGATTCAAATCAGATGGGTACTGCTGGAGCATACGGTACTCGTACGCCTTGGCCATATAATACTGATACCGAAACAGACGATCTCTGGCTCGAAGTTCGAGATCACGAAAGCCAACCATCAGCTTGTGGTCAAATTGCGCTGACGTTGAAGCAACGTTTTGTTGAACCGAGTCTTTGGCAATCAGGTCGCGGCTAACGTCGCCTGCTGGGCGGCCATCTTGTGCAACAGATTTGCTAGATCCGTGGCGAAAGTTGCTTTGGACTTCTGCAAGTTTGAGGAGCGTTGGATTAGATCATTCAGGCTTGAGTCTTGCGCCTTGAGGTTATCAAAGGCGGCCTTTATCTCCGCGTCGGAAACTCGCTGACCTTTGAATTCATTGATTACTGCCTGTTGATTCGGCTCAATCCGCTGCTTGTAAATGTCAACCAATCCCTGCCCAAAGTCCTTCAACGATGTGGTGCTATTAGGGTCGATCTTGTCGACAAACGCCTTCCAATCCTGTGCTGATTTGTTCAACGTGTTGCTATTCGTGATGCCCTTAAGCTGGTCCCACATAGCGACACCATCATTAAAGAGCTGAGGAAGAGGTTTTTCAATATCGACGTTGCAGGCGAACGTGAGGGCAGTTCCTGCAAGTCCGAGGGCGGGCTGGTAGAACGGTAGTGCTTGGCAGACTGCCCCGATGATTCGGCAGCCTTGTTTCCACAGAGGCACCTTTTTCCGGTCCTGGATATTTCTCAGCCTATGCCAAGGTCGGTTTCCTCTGCTGGATAGCCGTCTGGAGGTCTACAATTTCAGCGGTAATGCTTGTGATTCTCTGTTGCAAGGCGGGTGCGGCAGCGGCCGATTCCCTTGCAGCGGGCTGCGCAGCTTCAATGTCCTTTTGGAGCTTTGAGATTCCATCTTGCAGGGCAGCGACGCTTTGCGCATTCCGATCTGAATTTGCTTGCAGCCATCGGCTCAAGTACAACAGTGGTATTGCTGCGTCAACTTCCGCCGTAAAGGCGTTCACGTAGGCCGCCAGGGAAAGGAGAGGCACCCATCCGGCTGTATTGCCAAAATAGTCGAGCTTTCCGTTGATGCGAATTAGTAACCCTTGTATCTCCTGCCGCGTACTTTGGAAGCTGAATGCATGTTCTTGCGGCGGAGTCCGATAGGCATCGAGAATATCAGCATAGTCCTGCAGTACTCGGCGGGCCTCATCTAAGTTGCCGCCGCGATACGTGTCTTTCGCATGTCCTACAACCATCTGCAACGAATGTGGAGGAGCCACGACGTGTTAGTTGGCAGTAGCGTGAAGGATCCGCTAGGGCCCACGTACCCGGAATTGATGCCGCATCTTTGCCCGGTACTGACGTATGCAAAGCAATTACCTGCGCATCGAAGTGATCTCTGAGACAACTTGTCCCGTTGAGTGTTCGGAACCAACCGGAAAAAATCGGTTCTTGAGGAGGACCACCCTTTTGAGGAGATCCGGGCGCCCCGCGCCGCCACCCGAGAGTTGCATGGCGGCTATCGGGATAGGTAGCGTTGCCGAAACAGTTCCGCCCGACCCTCCAGGTCCGGGAATTCCTGGTGGAATAGCGTCATTACCGTCTTCCGGCCATCTCGGTGGCTGTCCCATCACCAACTCACCACAACGGTCAGATGTCACAGACACGACGCTAGGATACGGCGGGTCTAGGGGCACCCCATCGACCGCGAACACTCGGCCGTTGGGCCTTTGCCCGTAAGGCCAATTAATCTGAGCATTTCCGTCATTACGGTAATCGTAAAGGACGATCCCTTGTTTTGTGGTGTGTAAGCTGATTTGCGGGCACCTTCCTGACCTTGGCCTGCATCTTGCCCCCGGCCACCAGTGGCAATCAGGCGTACAGTGTTACCTGCAGGTAAGAAATTACTTATTAATAGTGAAACATCACCGGCGCGCTGTCCGGCCTGACCGTTCGAAGAGGGCGCGTTATTCGCTGCAAGGGGCAACGGTGCCGTGTTTAGGGACGCGGTGGGTTGACCCGCTAGATCCTCGAATATGAGTTCACGAGCATATACTTTGACGTTCGTACCGGGCAGGCTCAGTGGGCTGCGGATTACCAACGTCTCGGCGTAAATTGTCAGGCTCTTCAAATCTGCCGCCACATTGTAGCTGTTGTAAAGGTGCGAATAGGCGGCATCGCCACTCTGAAGTAGTTCGAACAATGGCCGAAGCACAGCAAATGCACCGCGAAGGAAGGCCAGTCAAGATCGAACCTCAGATGGTGGGGCAATTTCTCGATAATATGGCTGAGTGATACCGTGAAGCCGACCGTTAAACCCAAGACGTATCAGAGTTATAAGTGAACCATCACAACACACCTGAAAGTCGGTCTGGCTGCTTTCAACTCCAGAAGCTGTCCCCACAGGACGTTCAACAGTTCATCAGTCAAATGCGAGCTCGGGTCTAAGTGTCAAATCCGTTAAGATCCTGCGGGACACGCTTCGTGTGGCGCTCAACGCTGCAATGAAGTGGGACTTGGTTCAGCGAAACGTGGCCGAGCTGTCACACTGCCTCGCTTTGAACGACAGGCCAAACGCGTGTGGAGCGTATCGGAGGCAAACACTTTCTTCAACATCGTCTCGGGGCATCGCTTCGAAGGCATCTTTCGATTAGCGCTGTCGTACGCGCTCCGGCAGGGCGAAATCTTGGCACTGCGATGGGAGGATGTCGACTTCGAGCGCAGCTGTTTGTACATCCGGTCAACCCAGCAAGGGTGGACGGAAAGTTGATTTCCGCGTCGAGTAAAACTGAATCGAGTCAACGCCGGATCCCCTTTGCACTCGGGAACGGCGAGTTGCTGAGCAGCCGCAAGCATAATCAAACCCTCGAGCGCATCGCTGCGGATAGTAGTTGGGAAGAAACCGGTATCGTTTTCACAACGTGTCGGGGCTCGCGGGGGTCGATGTGAGAACTTGGCACGCGTCTACCGAAGTGCCGTGAAGCGCGCGGGCCTAAACTACATACCGTTCCACAGACTACGCCACACTGCGGCGAGTTTGTTGAAGGAGCACGGGCTCACGGATGAGGAGATTCGAATCCTTCTCGGCACTCTAGTGCTCGTACCACGGAGAGGGTGTCCTGAATTTCGTGTAAACGTTCGTTCCTCTAGACTTGGAGGACCGAATGGACAAAGCAGACGAGCTCATCAAAGAATTATTGGCTGACTACAAAGGCCCGGAAGACCTAATCGGCGCGAACGGGCTAATGAAGCGCCTTACCAAGAAGCTGGTCGAGGGCGCAATGGGCGCCGAGATGACGCATCACCTGGGCTATGAGAAGCATGGGACGGCCGGCGAGGGTGCCGCGAATGCGAGAAACGGCACGAGCCCGAAGACTTTGAAGGGCGATTTTGGCCAGGTACAGATTGAGGTGCCGCGGGATCGCGACGGCAGCTTGAGCCGAAAATCGTAGCCAAGCATCAGCGCCGATTCGCGGGCTTCGACGATAAGATCCTGTCTATGTATGCGCGTGGCATGAGCACGCGTGAGATTCAGGGCCATCTGGCCGAGATTTATGCGATCGAGGTCAGTCCCACACTGATCTCAGAAGTCACCGATGCCGTTATCGAAGAAGTAAAGCTATGGCAGAACCGGCCGCTGGAAAACCTATACCCAATCCTTTTCCTGGATGCTCTGATGGTGAAGATGCGCCATGAGGGACGCGTTGAAAATCGAGCGGTGTACGTTGCGATCGGTATTGACCTGGAAGGACAGAAAGACGTGTTGGGGCTATGGACATCGGCCAACGAAGGCTCGAAATTCTGGTTGCAGGTGCTGACGGATCTAAGAAACCGTGGCGTCAAAGATGTGTTTCTGGCATGCGTAGACGGGCTGAAAGGATTCCCACAAGCCATCGAGAGCGTGTTCCCGCACGCGCAGGTGCAGTTATGCATCGTTCATCTCACGCGTGCCAGCCTGAATTACGTGAGCTGGAAAGAGCGCAAAGCAGTCGCCCAGGATCTGAAGGCGATCTATCGGGCGGAGACCGTGGAAACTGCCGAGCAGGAACTCAACACCTTTTCTAAGAAATGGGATGTGCGCTATCCAACGATCAGTTCGCTATGGAAGCGGCACTGGGAACGGGTCATCCCGTTCTTCGCCTACCCGGCCGATATCCGCCGCTCGTCTACACCACGAATGCGGTGGAATCTTTGAATATGTCGCTGCGTAAGATCATCAAGACACGCGGATCATTCCCGAGCGAGGAGGCGGCGCTGAAGTTATGTTCTTGGCCCTGAGAAACGTCGTCGACCGATGGGAGATTGTGCAGCATTGGAAAGCCGCTCTCAGCCGCTTCACGATCCTGTGGGAAGATCGAATCCTGGCAGCTCAACAGCGGTAAATGGCTGCTCAACCGGAACGGTGTTTACACAAAATTGCGGATACTACCACACCACGAGGAGTTTTACCTTCAACGCCACACCGGAATCCGAAGCTAGATTGGTGCGAGCTCTCGATCTGATATATTCCCGCGTTGCTGTCAGCGGCGGCAAACGAAAGCCAAACTGACGAGATAAGTGATTGAAAGGAATGGTGCGCCCGGCGCGATTCGAACACGCGACCTTCTGGTTCGTAGCCAGACGCTCTATCCAACTGAGCTACGGGCGCTTACAGGAGAAATTTCGAGGACCGACAGAGGGACAGCTTTGCAGCAATCCGCTCAAGAACGAGTATACCGCAAGACCTTCACCGGGCGGTATCTTGTTTGCCATAAATATCATCTCGCCAAACCGACCTCACAATCCGCAACAACCATCCGCCTGTCAGGCGTGCGTCAAAGTCATTACGTGAGTGCCGACGGCCTTCGAAAGACCCTCCAAGCTGTACCCACCCTCGAGCACCGAGACCAGCCTGCCGCCGCTGTGTTTGTCCGCAACATCCATCATCATCCGGGTGAGGTCGGCGAAATCATCGTCGGTCAGCCTGAACTGGCCAAGCGGGTCTCCAAGACGCGAATCAAATCCCGCGGACACGAGCACCAGTTCCGGCTTGAAATCATCCATTACCCTCACCAGCCGCTCACGAAATGCTCCTACAATCTCGACCCGCCCGGACCCGGAAGGAAAAGGACAATTGATCGTTGTTCCCTTCCCTGCCCCTTCCCCGGTCTCTCCGGCCGCCCCGGTTCCCGGATACCAAGGCGACTGGTGTGTGCTGAAGAAAAACACCGAGCCATCTTTGTAAAAAATGTCCTGCGTGCCGTTGCCATGATGAACATCCCAGTCGACAATCGCCACATTTCGGATGCCGTGCTTAACCTGCGCGTGTTTGGCGGCGATCGCAACATTATTGAACAGGCAAAATCCCATGCCTTTCACCGCAGTGGCGTGGTGGCCCGGAGGCCTCACCGCGCAGAACGCGTTCTTCGCCTTTCCCCAAATGACGGCGTCGACCGCATTCATGACACCTCCGGAGGCCAGCAGCGCTACATCCAGCGATTTTGGGCTGATGGCGGTATCGCCAGTCGACAAGTCATGAGGGCCGCGAGCGACGTCGCGTTTCACTACAGCAATATAATCCCGCGCATGGCACATCGCGATCTCGTCTTCGGATGCGCGCCGCGTCTCATCCGGACGGCATCGCGAACCAAAGCTTCCCGTTCAAGCCCGGATCTGACAGCGTCGTAGCGCTCCGGCCGCTCGGGATGTCCAGGTCCGGTCTGATGCTGTTTGTAAACCGGATCCAGCAACAGCGCAGTACTCATACTCTCAATTCTGACTCACCACGTCCGTCGTGAACAAAGGTAAAGTGACAGGGTGCAATGTTTTTTCCGGTTTTCGGCAACGGCGGCTCTTTTGCTCTGCGCTTCCAGCTTTGCGCTTGCCGGCGCTAACGATGCTTTCGCCACGACCGTCAAGCCGGTTCTTACGGAGAATTGCTCCGGTTGCCACAATCCTGCAAGTCCTAAGAACCGCCTCGATTTCCTGAAGGCCGGCACTGCCGACGATATGAACAGCCGCCGGGGTCTCTGGCGGAGTGTAGCTGAGCAGTTGCGGAACAGGACCATGCCGCCGGCAGCATCGAAGCTGACGGAAGATGACAGGCTTCGCATCTCCTCCTGGATTGACGACAGACTGCGGCAGACGGCCTGCAGCACCGGAGACTTCGCAGGTGGCGTCACGATTCGACGTCTGAACCGCCGCGAGTACCGCAACACCGTTCGTGACCTCCTGGGCGTCGAGTTGCCGGTTGCAGAGATCTTTCCGGCAGACGGGTCGGGCGGCGAAGGTTTCGACACGCACGGCGGAACACTCTACGTTTCTCCTCTCATGATGGAGCGTTATCTGGAAGCCGCGCAGCAGGCCGTCGACCGGGCGATTATTACGCCCGCCTTCAATAAGAACTTCTCCGCGTTTGCGATGGAACCACCTGCTCCACAGGGCGCGCGCACGAGACCTGTCAGCGCGGGAGAAGCCTTGACGACCACATTCTCCACCTTCGCCGACGGCGATTACAACGTTCGAGTCTGGATCGACAGACCCAAGGATCGCGAGCGTTTCATGCTTCTGACGGTGAACGGAAACCCTGCCGGTAAGCTCGTTTATCAGCGGGATCCGGCGGGCGGTCCAACTGCTCGGGCTCTCACCGTCAAGCTCGCTCGCGGAGTCCACAAGATCGAACTCACCAACGGGGATATCCCCGTCGAGATGTACAACCTCAGCATCGATCAGAAGGTTCCCGAGCCCTCGGCAGAAAAACGAGTGACACACTATCGAGTGTTCGGTACCGAGCCGGGAGAAGCGCCCGCCGAGCCGCGCAAAGCCGCCGAACGGTTGCTGACGAAGTTCGTCCGCAGCGCTTATCGCAGGCCTGCCGACGCAGCCACCGTGTCTCGGCTGATGACGATGTACGACCGCGCAGCGGAGCGCGGTGATCCGTACGAAGAGCGCGTGAAACTCGCGCTTAAGACGATACTGGTCTCGCCGGCATTCCTGTTCCAGGTCGAGACCGGGCAGGAGAAGCCGGGCATCTACCCGATCGGTCAGCATGAACTTGCGACGCGATTGTCGTACTTCCTGTGGGCGTCCACACCGGATGAGGAGTTGCTGCGTCTCGCGGACGAAGGGAAGTTGCAGGATGCGAAGGTATTGGCCGCGCAGGTCGATCGGATGCTTGATGATCCGCGTTCGCGCGCGTTCGCAAACTCGTTCGTCGGCCAGTGGCTCGGGACCAAGGACATCGGCGGCCGGGTTGCGCCGTTAATCACTGAGGTACAGCACTACTACACGCCCGAGGTTGCAGCCGATCTGCGTGAAGAGCCGATCCTTTTGTTTCAGCACCTCCTCGGACAGAATCGCAGCCTTATAGAACTGCTGACAGCCGATTACACGTTCATGACTGAACGGCTGGCGAACTTCTATGGATACGATGGGCAGATCACCGGTCTCAGCGCCAATAGTTTCCAGAAAGTAACCTGGCCGGACAACCGCCGGGCAGGAGTCCTTGGACTGGCAGGAGTGCTGGCACTCAGTTCGCATTTCAAGCAGACAAGTCCGGTGTTGCGCGGAGCGTGGGTGCTGGAAACACTCCTCGGCACGCACGTACCGTTACCGCCACCCGATATTCCGCCGCTCGACATTGAGCCAAGCAAAATCGGCGGCCTCACTATGCGGCAGAAACTCGTCAAGCACCGCGAGAATCGCCGCATGCGCGTCATGTCACAACGTGATGGATCCGATCGGATTCGGCCTCGAAAACTTCGACTGGCTGGGCCGGTGGCGCGATCAGGATGCTGGTCAGAAAATCGATGCCTCGGGAGTGATGGCCTCCGGCGAGAAGTTCGATGGCCCCGCAGAATTGCGCCAAGTCCTACTCGAGAGGAAGGACGACTTCATCCGAACTGTGACAGGGAAAGTGCTCGGGTATGCTTTGGGCAGAAGCCTTGAAGACGGAGACCAGTGCACCATTCAGAAGCTCGTAGATACGCTCGCAAAGGATGATTACAAGGCACGAACGCTGATCCGCGAAGTGGTTCTCAGCACTCCGTTCCGTAACGTTCAAGGCGGTGTAGTCATGTCGGAGAGGATCAGTCACGCGCCGGTGCGAAAGCCAAAGGCGCCGACCTTCAAATGAGGTACGCTGGACGATAGCAACGGCGAAGAGAACTCCTTCATGTTCAAACCCATTTCCCGAAGAACTTTGCTGCGCGGCGCCGGAGCCGCTCTAGGGTTGCCTTGGCTCGACGTGATGTCTCATGCCTCGCCTTCCACAGACCCTTTGAGACTCTCGGAACCGCCGCTTCGGGCCGCGTTTCTCTTCTGGTCCAACGGTGTGCGTCCGGATCATTGGACACCAGCGGGCGATGGAGAGGATTATGAGTTCACTCCTCATCTAAAGCCGCTCGAAAGCCTGAAGGGCGATATCCTTCTGCTCGAAAATCTGTGGCACAAGAACACGACTGGCCGCAACGGCCACTGGCCGAAAGATCCGGCATGGCTCTCCGGTGGTTACGTCGAGCGGACTACGGGACGCGATCTTGACAGCGGTGGCACGTCGATCGATCAACTCGCGGCGCAGCATATCGGAACGAAAACTGCCCTTCCGAGTTTCGAACTCGGCATCGATGTTCCGCGCACGGGCATCGACACGGCGGGAGGCGGCTTCCCGCGGATGCTCGGATCGTTCCTTTCCTGGAGAGATCCGCACACACCGGTACCGAAGGAGATCATCCCGCAGCTTGCCTTTGACCGCCTCTTCCGGAATGCGGCAACGACATCGGGAACAACACCCAACAGCCCCGCCGTGCTGTCTTCGTTACAGCGGGACGACAAGAGCATCCTCGACCTCGTACTTGAAGATGCCAAGTCTGTCCGGCAGCGTGGAAGTTCCGCCGATCAGATGAAGCTCGACGAGTACTTCGAATCGGTGCGATCCGTGGAGCGGCGGATCTCTGCAACGCTGACTCCGCAGAAGCGATGGATCAACGAGGGGAAACCGCCGGTGGACCGTCCCGCGGCAGGCATCCCTGCCAGCCACCAGGAGCATGTCCGCCTGATGCTCGATATTCTGCTGCTTGCCTTCTGGACGGATTCAACACGCATCGGCACGTTCATGTTCGGCGATGCTCAGACGCAGCAGGACTACTCTTTCCTGCCGGGTGTGAAGGGCGGTTTCCATTCGATCTCACATCATCGCAACGAAGAGGAGAAGCGGCAGCAGTACGAAAAGATCGTAACCTGGCACGTCGAGCAAACCGCGTGGTTCCTGAACAAGCTGAAGAACATCGATGAAGGCGGCAAGTCGCTGCTCGACAATTCGATGATTCTATTCGGATCGTCCTTGAAGGACGGTAATCGTCACGATAACGAAAATCTACCGCTAGTCCTCGCAGGACGAGGAAAGGGAACGCTTCGTCCCGGCCGTCGTCTGCGCGCTCCTGAGAAGACGCCGTTCTGCAATCTGCACCTCGCGTTGCTGCACCGGATAGGCATCATGGAAAAGTCCTTCGGCGATAGCACAGGGCCGCTCGAAGGACTTTCCTGACGGAGTTGTCGACTACGCTAGAAGCTTCCCTCATCCGCTGACGGCCCATATAGCGCCGGCACCGGAACATCATTCAACCGGAAGTACACGGTCAACTGCGCGCGGTGATGGATCATATGATTCATGATCATGCCGCGAATGACAGCGATGCGAGGCATTGACATCACTTCTTTGCCGTTGAACAAGAGTTTCCACGTCGCCATCAACTGCTGGTCCGTGGCGCCCTCGATTAACTTACGGCCTTCCGCCAGATTCTTATCGAAGATCGCAAGCACCTCGGCCGTGTTCGATCCTTGCGGCTCTTTATATTCGCCGGTCAGATTCAGCACATCCTCTTTGATCGTGAACGTGGCCCAACTCGGCATATTCGCGAGGTGATTCGCCAGCCAGCCCATCGTGTTCGATTTCGGATGCGGCTTCCAATCGAACTTATCGTCCGGAACTCGCTCGAGTGTCTTTCTCAGGTTCGCCATCTCCTGGTCAAATTCGGGCAGAATTGTTGCGCTGATGCTCATGCTTTCTCCTTGATGAAACAGTTGTTGACGATTGCTTTCGCCTCTTGCTGAATCGTGCGAAGGTGGTCCTCACCCGCAAAGCTTTCGGCATAGATTTTGTAGACGTTTTCAGTTCCGGAAGGTCGCGCCGCAAACCATCCTCGCGCCGTCTGTACTTTCAAACCACCGATCGGCGCGCCATTCCCGGGAGCAGTGGTCATCATCGCCTCGATGGGATCGCCCGCAAGTTCGTTCGCGTCGATGGCATCCGGAGACAATCGCGAAAGAATCGCTTTCTGGTCGGGATTCGCAGGCGCATCGATGCGTTCATACACCGGAGCGCCGAACTGTTCCGTCAGGCCCTTGTACAACTCACCGGGATCTTTTCCTTCGACGGCTGTGATTTCGGCTGCCAGCAATCCCAGAATGAGACCATCCTTGTCCGTGGTCCAGACGTGGCCATTCTTTCTCAGGAATGAGGCTCCCGCGCTTTCCTCGCCCCCGAACCCGAGAGATCCGTCCAGCAAACCGTCAACAAACCACTTGAATCCTACGGGAACTTCCACGAGCCGGCGTCCGAGACTCTTCGCGACACGATCGATCATGCTGCTACTGACGAGAGTCTTCCCGATGCCCGCATCAGCGCGCCATCCCGAGCGCTTCCGGAACAAATAGCTGATCGCGACCGAGAGGTAGTGATTCGGGTTCATCAGACCCGAACTGCGAGTCACAATACCGTGACGATCGTGATCTGTATCGGAAGCAAATGCGACGTCGAACCGGTCCTTCAGCGCAATCAGGCTGGCCATGGCATAAGGAGAAGAACAATCCATTCGGATCTTTCCATCCCAATCGAGCGACATGAACCGGAACGTTGGATCGACATACGGATTCACGATCTCGAGGCCGAGGTTCAGGCGCTCGTTCATCGCTCCCCAATACGCGATGCCCGCCCCGCCGAGCGGGTCGACACCGAGCCTCAACCCGGCCCCACGGATCGCCTCCACATCAATGATGTTCGGAAGATCATCGACGTAAGCCGAAACATAATCGTAACGATGCGTGGTTCCGCCCGAGAGCGCGCGGGCAACCGGCATTCGCGGGATAGTCGCGAATCCCGCCGCCATCAGATCATTCGCGCGGTTCTCGATAGCCTTGGTTGCGGTCGTATCGGCAGGACCGCCGTTCGGCGGGTTGTACTTGAATCCTCCATCCTCCGGCGGGTTGTGCGATGGCGTGATCACGATGCCGTCGGAAAGGCCCGTCGATCGATCACGATTGTAGGCAAGCACCGCATGCGATAACGCTGGTGTGGGCGTGTATCCCAACCCGGAGTCGATCATCACATGGACGCCGTTCGCTGCCAGGACCTCCAGCGCGCTTACGAACGCAGGCTCCGAAAGCGCATGCGTGTCTTTCGCGAGAAATAAAGGTCCCGTGACGCCATTCTGCGCCCGGTACTCGCAGATCGCCTGCGTAATCGACAGAATATGCGCCTCGTTGAACGAGTTGGCGAACGATGTTCCGCGATGACCCGAAGTGCCGAAGGCTACACGTTGGCTTCGCTCGGCAGGATCGGGGCGTCCGGCGTAGTAAGCCGTCACCAGTTTGGGAATGTCCGTCAGTTTCGAAAGGTCAGGCGGCTTACCTGCGTTCGGATCGATACTCATGGCCTTATTGGTCTATTCTCCACCCTGGTCAATGGGCTGTTATCTTGACAAGAAACATGATCACTCGTCGAGGAGTTCTCTTGACGCCGGCGGCTCTTGCGAGCGCGGCGAGTTCTCAAGCCGGCGGCACGCGAAGTCGTTATCGCCAGTTCCAACGGGGTACGGGCGTGTGACCGGGCGCTCGAGATGATTCGCTCCGGCGCGGACACGCTCGATGCCGTGATCGCCGGCGTAAACATTCAGGAAGATGATCCCGAAGATACCTCTGTCGGTTATGGCGGTCTTCCAAACGAACTCGGCATTGTCGAGCTTGATGCATGCGTGATGCACGGCCCGACGCGCCGGTGCGGTTCTGTCGCCTCCATACGCAATATCAAGAACCCATCGAAAGTGGCCAAGCTCGTCATGGAGCAGACGGACCACGTCATGCTGGTCGGTCCGGGAGCTCTCGAGTTCGCGAAGGCGTGGGGCTTCAAGGAGGAAGAACTCCTCACGGAAAAGTCGCGGCTGGCCTGGCTTGTGTGGAAACAGTCCCTGCGAGACGGAGCGAATCACAACAATTGGACCGATGGTCTGGACGCGCCGGAGGGTAGCGCGAAACCGGCGGTCCCCAAAGCTCTTCAGCGCCGGTTTCCGAACGCCGACCAATCGACGCTCGCCTGGGCATACCAGATGTCGCGCTATCCTCCGACAGGAACCATCAATTGCCTGGCGCTTAACCGCAGGGGAGAAATGTCCGGCTGTACAACGACAAGCGGGCTGGCGTGGAAGATCGCGGGTCGAGTCGGCGATTCGCCGATTATCGGAGCGGGCCTGTATGTCGATCAGGATGTCGGAGCCGCAGGCTCGACAGGGCGCGGTGAGGAGAACATTCGTGTCGCCGGTGCTCACAGCGTCGTCGAAAACATGCGGCATGGTATGTCACCCAAGGACGCGTGCCTTGATGTCCTCAAACGAATCGCTCGCAACTACAACAACGACCCGAAGCGTCTCGAGCAGTTCGATATCAACTTCTACGCGCTTCGCAAGGATGGCCAGTTCGCGGGAAGCTCATTGTGGAGTGCAGTCCGCAGCCGTGGAGCATGGGTGTCCAGACAATTCTCCGTCACTGAAGGCGGAAAGGCCCGACTCGAGGACTGCGTATATCTGATGGAACGGAAGTAGCTATAGAACCTCGAATCGTACCGATTCGAGCTCGGCTTCCGCGCGGTCGCTGCGATAAACCGAGATGCCGAAGAAGAACGCTTCATCCGGGTGCTTGGCCTGTTGCTGCCGGTGGCCCGAGTACCCGGCAGCCTGCCGGCGGCCATCGACGAACAACTCGCAAGTCTTGGTCGCCGGATCGAAGATAAGCTCCAGAAGATGCGCGTGCACGCCCTGGTCGGGCATCTCATATCTCGGACCTTCGAACGTTGGGATATGCTGCGTGCAAAGCAGAGCCATCGCACGCCCATCCGGCTCGCGATAAAAGCTGACGTCATACCGCGGCTGCTCGAACGCACGGAAATCAGCGCACGCCCACATCCCACCGATAACCGGTCGGCCCTTCAATGAGATCTTCCACCCGCGCTCCATCGCGTATCGAAGGTCCTCGAGTGCGAGCTTCTTCACGAACATACCCTGCTCGGGAGATCGCAACGCGAGCCTGTCGAATCCCGTCCGTTCCGCGTTCCGTAACGGTTCGGTTTCGAGTTTGTCACGAAGCAAGAACCCACTTTCCGTAGGATCCAATGCTCCATTCGTTGACGCGAGAAGCTTTCCGGAGGCGCGTGGAACATGGTCTCGTGAAAACAACCAGAACCCGGTTCCTACGGCCGCTATCCCCGCAGTTCCTCCCACCGCGGCCTTGAGCCACAGCCGGCGCGTGGGCCGCGGAGCAACGGGAGCAGCATGCGCCTCCAGCGATAAACCGATGGTGTCGCAAAGCAGTCGCACATTCTGTGGCCGCCGCGCCGAATCGAAATCCAGAGCCTCACGAACCGCATTCTCAGCCTCGACGGGTGTTTCCGGCCTCAGGCTCCGAATCGCACCCCGAGCAATGCCCTGTTTCTGCTGCTGCCTCAGCGCATACGGCTGCTTCGCCGTGAAAGGCCTCTGTCCCGTGAGCATTTCATAGGCGATCACACCCAGTGAGAAGATGTCGCTGGCCGGAACAGGCCTACCCGATACGTGCTCGGGAGCCATATAGCTCGGCGTACCCGCCAACCCGATCACTGCTGTATCGCTGCTTACCGACGAGTCCTCGACGCGCGCCACGCCGAAATCAATCAGCTTGGTAATGTGACTGCCATCGCCAAGTTGCTGAAGCATGATGTTTTCCGGCTTCAAGTCGCGATGGATGACGCCCTTGTTATGCGCAGCCTCCAGCGCGGACCCGAGCTGCCTCAGAATCGAAGCAGCCTGGTGAAATGGAAGCGGGCCATCGTCGATCATCGCCCTCAGCGTACGCCCATCGACATATTGCATCACCAGGAAATGGGCCCCGTCGGGCGTCTCGTCTGCGTCGAACGCCGCTACTATCCCCGGGTGGTCAAGTCGGGCAAGCGCCTCAGCCTCCTGCAGAAACTTAACCAGGCGGCCGGGATCGGTTCGTCCGTGCTCATGCAGAAATTTCACGACTACCAGGCGCGACATGAGGTGAAGATCCTCAGCGAGGTATACGACCCCTACGCCGCCGCTGCCCAGTCGTGACTTAATTCGATAGCGATTCTTGACCGTCGCCCCGATGCGCGGGTCCTTGTTGCCGGTGACCGGCGCCGTTCGATCCAGAAGACTCGGATCAGCGGCCTTTGCTTCGACGAGATGCCAAACCTCGTTATACAAGTCGTCGTCGCCTGCGCAGCGATGCCGCAGGAACTCCTCACGCTCGTGATGCGGGCGTGCAAGAACCCGTTCAAGCAGCGTCCTCACCTGAGACCACCGTTCGGGCGACATCGGCGCTGGAGCCTGCTGTGACACTCGGATCTATTCTATTCTGCCAGTCTGAGCAGTGGAGTTGTTGACGCTTTGCAGCAATTTTGTATCTACTTTGCTAGTACTAAGATGCTCGGTACTCATTGCGCTGGCATGCCTTCGCCCTTATTATCAGGGTGAACGCAGCATAGTGCAGCCTTCTTGCGGGTTAGTTGGCTGCGCTACTCGTTCATTTCATAGGGTGGCGCGTGCGGCGCTTCCGTGTCCTGATCGGCTGCGCCGCACGCTCACACATTCATACCCGGCCAGGCGCGATTGGCTCCTGGCCCTTGTATTCCCCTGTTCTCGAACAAGGGGAGTGTCTCCTTCGACAGCAGTACCCAGAATCCGTAAAATCCCAGCGCAGTCCCGAACGGAATGTGAATCAGCAAGAATACCGAAAGAACCAGCGTAAGGATGCGCGCCCACGGCTTGTAGTACAGAAGACCCCAGCCCGCAATGATTCCGGGCAGCGAAAGCAGCATCGTGAATGTCACAACCAAAATGCCAATCCCGCCAATGATAGGAATGGCTACACGCGCATCAGCGTCTGCCGCGTTCATGCCGACGATCCCCGTAATCCCACCGAAGATCACCAACAGGAACAGCGAGGCGAGGACGCCCAAGCCGCCAAATACCAAGTGCAAAATTGCGAGAATGCGTACGTGAGTGTACATTGCGCGCCTCCTTGGACTAGCGCATAATTGAAATATCAGATTTCTGTATGCAACGTCGCGACTTCCTTTACTCTCTGGCCATCTTCCCCGGCGCCGCTTCCGCCCAAACCGCTGCGCAGAACATTGATATCACAGAAGAGATCAGGCGCAAGATGGATGCGCTCGTTCCACCAAATGGCGCCCGAAAGGCCGGCCCCCGCGCTGAGCCGCATATGACGCAGGTCGATTTCGACGCGGATATTCTTGTTGCCGGTGGAGGCGTCGCGGGTGTTTGCGCCGCGATCGCAGCGGCCAGGAACGGCGCCAAAGTGATTTTGCTTCAGGACCGCTCGCGGCTGGGCGGCAACTCCTCGAGCGAAGTAAAGATGCACATCGTCGGCGCCGACAGCCACCGCGGACGCCCGGGATGGCGCGAGAGCGGCTTGATTGAGGAGTTTCGGCTGGATGATGCGGCTAATAACCCACAGCGATGCTGGGAGCTATGGGATCTGCTGCTGTATGACAAGGTGGTCAGCGAACCCAACATTCGCCTTCTGCTCGATACCACGGTGTTTGCGGCTGAAACCAAATCCAACGCAATTCGACAGGTGTGGGCCCGCTGCGACCGCACCGAGCAGATGTACAGAATCAATGCGAAGATCTTCGTGGACGCGACCGGTGATTCTCGACTCGGTCTCGAAGCCGGCGCAGAGATGCGAACAGGCCGCGAAGCGCGCGCAGACTCCAACGAATCGCTGGCGCCCGAGAAAACTGACGAAGAAACGCTCGGATCGAGCATCTTATTCACCTCGAAGCTCTATCGCAAGGCGATGCCGTTTGCCGCTCCGAAATGGGCGAGAAAGATCACAAAGGAGCAACTCAAGTTTCGAAAGGTCGGCCCGGAGAACTGGGAGTACGGATACTGGTGGATCGAATGGGGCGGGAACAAAGACATCATTCGTGACAACGAGCGAATCCGGTTCGAATTGTTATCGATCGTGATGGGCGTGTGGGACTACATCAAGAACAGTGGCGACTATCCGGACTCGGCGAACTATGCGCTCGATTGGGTCGGGATGATGCCCGGCAAACGTGGCAGCCGCCGACTTGTTGGCGACCACATCCTTACCCAGCATGACTTGATGAGCGCCACATTCCCCGACTCGGTTGCGATCGGCGGCTGGCCGATGGATGACCACCCTCCGGGTGGATTCGATCGCGCCGATCTGCCGCCCAATACTGTCCTGCGCACTCCGGAGGTGTACGAGATTCCGCTCCGGTCGCTGTACAGCAAGAACATCTCAAATCTCATGATGGCCGGACGAAATATCAGCGCGACACACACTGCCTTTACGTCAACACGCGTGATGGCAACCTGCGCGGTCATCGGACAGGCGGTTGGAACCGCCGCGGCGCAATGTGTGGAGAGAGGCCTTTCTCCGCGGCAGTTGGCGAATGATAAGAAGTTGATCTCCGATCTACGCCAGAGCTTATTGCGAGACGACCAGACGATCAAGAATGCGCGGAACGAGGACGCACGCGATCTGGCGCGATCGGCGAAGGTGACCGCCTCCGCGGAAGAGCCGCAAGCGAAAGCGTCACTCCTGCTGGATGGCGTGGCGCGCAACATCCCCGACAAGAAGGGTGATCCGAAGGAGTGGCACTGCTGGTCTGCGCCTATGAAGCCGGAAGGGCAATGGATTGAACTGTCATGGGATAAGCCGCGGCGCATCCGCCGCGTCCAGGTGACGTTCGACTCGGGCTTTCAACGTCAGTTGACGCTTTCTTCTTCTGATAGCATCACACGGACGGTGATGCGTCAACCCCAGCCAGAGACGGTCAAAGACTACGTCCTCGAATATGACGATGGAAGCGGGTCGCGCAAGACCTTGGCGGAAGTCAAAGACAATCACCAGCGGCTGAACCGGCACAGATTCGACCCGATCGAGGCGAAGAATCTGCGACTCCATGTGAAGGCAACGAACGGCCTGGAATATGCGCGGGTATTCGAAATTCGCTGCTACGCTTAGTACGTGCTAGTCGTTGCATTTCTTTTCGCTTTTCGCCTTGCCCCGGATACTCCGGACCTTCCTCTGAAGCAGCCGCAAATCGCAGTCGCGGGCAAGACCGTCGCTCTAACCTATGGCGCGGGCAAAGCAGTGTATTTCTCGAGGTCCGACGATGCCGGGAAGACGTTCTCGCGTCCCATAAAAGTCGCAGAGGCGAAGTTTCTGGCGCTCGGTCTCCATCGAGGCCCTCGGATTGCAATCGCTGGAACAAACGTTGTGATCACGGCGGCGGTGGGTGAGACCCGCGCGGGCGATCTGATGTCGTGGCGTTCCACCGATAATGGCAAGACTTGGTCCTCTGGTGTTCGTGTCAACGACGTTCCCGATTCCGCACGCGAAGGTCTCCACGGCATGGCCGGAGTTCCGGACGGTAGCGTGTGGATCACTTGGCTCGACCTTCGGCACCAGGGAATGCGGCTCTACGGCGCGCTCTCGAAAGACGGCGGAGCGACCTGGGGAGCCAACCAGGAAATCTATGTGTCGCCTGATGGCCACATATGCGAGTGTTGCCATCCCACCGCTCAGATCGGTCCGCAAGGGGAGTTGTATGCTATGTGGCGGAATTGGGTCTCAGGCTCTCGCGATATGTACTACGCGGTCTCGACGGACGCGAAGACGTGGTCGCTTCAGAAACTCGGTCAAGGCACATGGCTATTGAATGCATGTCCCATGGATGGCGGCGGATTGGCGTTGGACAGCAAGTCGGTCGTCCATTCAGTCTGGCGCCGTGACGCGAGCGTGTATGCCACGTCGGGTACCGGGAAAGAAGTCGAAGTCGGTAGAGGCAAGAATCCTTCTATAGCCGTGGGACAGGATGGTCCTTATGTTTCATGGACCGAAGGGACCAGCGTGAAGGTAAAAAAGCCGGGAGCTAAAGACCCCGTGACGCTCGGCGAAGGCGCATTCCCTGTGTTGGCCGGTTCAAGCGCCATCTATATCGCTTGGGAGCACAACGGCGCGATTACCGTCGAGCAGATTCGATGAGACGAATCGTAGCTCTTCTCACCCTCGCAGTAGCCGCATACGGACAGCCAAAGATTGATCGAAGTGAGTGGACCAAACCGTTCCCGGGGCACCGCATTGTCGGACCGGTTTACTACGTGGGAACAGCCGACCTCGCCTGCTTCCTCATAACAACCGACAAGGGCCACATCCTGATTAACACCGGGCTCGTGGATTCAACGGCTCAGATTCGGAAAAGCATCGAAACCCTCGGCTTCAAGCCGGCCGACATCAAGATCCTGCTCACGAATCAAGCACATCTCGATCATGTTGCCGCCATGGCCGAGATCAAAAAGCAGACGGGCGCCAGGATGATGGCAACGGAACCCGATAAGCCCGTCCTCGAAGACGGTGGAGCCAGTGACTTCTTTCTCGGGAAGGACTTCCGGTTCGCTCCCATCAAGGTGGATGAAGTGCTGCAGGACGGGCAGGTTATCGCGTTGGGCGAGGTGCGTTTGAATACTCACCTGACACCGGGGCACACCCGCGGAAGTGTCACCTACTCGATGCGGGTTCGCGAAGGTGGCCGCGACTACAATGTGATCTTCGCCAATATCCCGACGGTGATCGGCGCACCACTAATAGACAACCCGAAATATCCGTCGATCGAAAAGGACTTCGCCAGAAGTTTCCGCGTGCAGAAAGCTTTGGCGTGCGACGTCTTCCTTGCAGGGCATGGTTCGCAGTATCGTCTGCGCGAGAAGTACAAGCCATCATACGATCCGAATGCCTTCGTCGACCCCGAAGGATTCAAACGTGCGGTAACGGAAGCCGAAGCGAAATTCATGTTGCAACTCGGGAAAGAACAGAGGAAAGTTCGATAAGATGTCGGGCATGAACAGGAGAGCGTTCGTTCAGTCGGCGAGCTTGGGCATGAGCGCAGCAGTAATATCATCTGCGTCCCAGGTGAAACCGGTGGAACGCAAGCTGCGGCTCAAGCAGTCAGTCTGCCGCTGGTGCTACAGCAAGATCCCGGTCGAGGATTTCGCGAAGGAATGCGCTCGGTTGAACATTCAGTCCGTTGACCTCGCGGACCCGAAAGAATGGCCGGTCTACAAAAAGTTCGGCCTGGTCCCCACCATGATTGGCGGTGGGACGACGATCCCTGACGGCTTCAATCGCAAGGAGAATCATGCGGGTATTGCCGAGCGCTTCCGTGAGTCTGTGGATCGGGGATCGGAGCATGGTGCGCCGAGCATTATCGTGTTCTCCGGAAACCGCAAAGGCATGTCGGATGAAGAAGGCCTCGAGAATTGCGTGATCGGAGTGAAGAAAGTCATCTCCATGGCCGAAGACAAGAACTTGCTTGTCTGCATGGAGCTACTGAACAGCAAGGTGAATCACGCCGATTACATGTGCGACCACACGACATGGGGCGTCGAGTTGGTCAAACGAGTAGGCTCTCCGAACTTCAAACTGCTTTATGACATCTACCACATGCAAATCATGGAGGGTGATGTGATCCGTACGATCAAGGAGAACCTGCAATATATCGGGCACCTCCACACTGGCGGCAATCCTGGGCGGAATGAGATCGACGAGACGCAGGAATTGAATTACCGAGCATCTCTCAGGCCATTGTCGATATGGGATACAAGGGCTACATGGCACACGAATTTATTCCGAAGCGGGATCCGATCACATCGCTGGGTCAGGCGCTGGACTTGTGCGACGTGTAGATCACGCGCTCGCCTGCTACAATTTCGGCCTCTCCAAATCAAAGCGGTCCGTCGTTCGAGCATACGAGGGGCCGCCCATTCTTCCGACGGCCCTGAGCTTCTCCGGCGCAATCCGATAATTGTCGAACAACTCATCCGCTACATGGAACCGCAGTACCTCTCCCAAAACCAGGCTTCCCCCGAGCGGTTGCTTACTCACGCTCACGACATCGACAAGCTTGCATTCCATGTGAAAGCGCGATTCCTGCACTCGAGCAGGCTTGACGCATTCACTCGCAACGGGCGTTAGCCCCGACTTCTCCCATTCGTCAACATCAGGCGGGAATTCAGCCGAGCAGATGTTCATTTTCTCGATGAACTCTTCCGAGACGATATTCACCACAAACTCGCCCGTTTCCTGGACGTTGCGAAGCGTGTCCTTCTGCTGCCCGTCGCTGCCTCGAACCATCGGCGCAAAGCAAACAACGGGAGGATTCGCGCTTGCAGCCGTAAAGAAACTGAACGGCGCAAGATTGCGAACCCCGGCGCGGCTGATCGTCGACACAAACGCGATCGGGCGCGGCACGATGGCTCCGATCATCAACTTGTATATATTCGCCGGGCCCGCTTCGGAGGGGATAATCGTCATGGAGCAAGCCTAACGCAGCTGCATCTCTGCACCGAGTTTCGCCGCCAGAAGCGTCTGAGCAGGTACGAATATCCGTTCACCTGCCGTCAGAGAATCGGGGACCTTTGCCGACGGGCCCCACGGCTCCAGCCGTCGCCCTGCTTCTGCCGACGCATCGACCGGCGTAGAAGTGATGTAAGAATTTCCATGGACCATGATCGAGTGGATGGTAAGCCTCAGGCCGTTTGTGTCACGGTTGACACCGAAGGTGAGAGGCGAACCTGCCGCGATCAGAACTTGTCCAGTCGCTCCCAGCACATCGCGGGCAAGAACGGCCGACCATGCCTTCCCCCCAGCGACGCCGGTCACATCGATCGGTTCCACTGCTCGAATCATCAGTTGCGAGCCCGCTGGAATGGTGAGGTGGAATGCGGCGTCCATCGAACGGGCGCGCGTTTGCCCCGTACGCGCGGCACACCCCGTCAGCAAAACGATAACGGTGAGGGACAATAGTTCCCGATCGTTCACGCGAACAAATGGAGCACGACCGTTGCCATAGCGGGTAACTGCCGTCACAATCGAAGGAGAATGAAGATCCTTATGGCCGCCTCCGAAGCGTACCCGTATGCGAAGACGGGTGGGCTCGCCGATGTCGTAGGAGCCCTGCCTTTCTCCTTGAGAGCCCGTGGTGAAGAAGTCGCGGTTGCCGTGCCGCTCTATCCCAGTGCAACACCGTACACCAGAACTGCCGAGCGCGTTTACGACCGAATGCTGGTTTCCATGGGCGACACGATCTGGGAGTGCGCGGTGAAGCGCATCATCGATCGCGACGTAAGCTTCTATTTCATCGATTGCCCTGATCTCTATGATCGTCCTGCTCTCTACGGCGAAGGCGTCAAAGATTATCCCGATAACGATATTCGGTTCGGAGTCTTTTCGCGTGCCGTGCTGGGCATCGTCCGCTCGCTCTTGCCCGATATTCTGCATTGCCACGACTGGCAGGCGGCTCTCGTCCCGGTGCTAATGCGCGAGAAGTTCCGCCTCGATCCGACGTACTACGGAATAAAAGTTCTGCTCACGATCCACAACCTCGGTTATCAGGGAATCTTCCCGCCCACCAGCCTCCGCGCCCTGGGATTGCCGCAGGATCTTCTTGACCCGGAATCGATGGAATTCTATGGACAGATCAATCTCCTAAAAGGCGGAATCGTTTACAGCGACGCGCTTAACACGGTCAGCAAGGCATATGCCCAGGAGATCCAGACAGACGAGTATGGGTTCGGGCTCGACGGACTTTTGCGACGCCGTGCGGACGTTCTCACCGGAATTTTGAACGGCGTAGACTACGAGGAATGGAGCCCAGAAAAGGACGCCTATATTGCGTGTCCGTACGACAGCGATGATCTCGGCGGCAAACCTCGCCTGCAAACAGGATCTTCTCGAGACGTTTGGCTTGCCCGCCGATCAACTGGATACACCCGTGGTGGGAATCGTGTCTCGATTCGTTGACCAGAAAGGATTCGATCTCATCGAAGCTATCGCCGATGATCTCGCGCGCGAGAATTTGCTGATGACGGTCATCGGAACCGGTGAACCGCGGTATGAGGAGATGTTCCAGCAGCTCGCCGAACGATATCCCGAGAAGATCGCCGTCCGAGTCACATATAGCGACGAACTAGCCCACAAGATTGAAGCTGGAGCCGACTTGTTTCTCATGCCGAGCCGCGATGAACCCTGCGGGCTCAACCAGATATACAGCCTTAAATACGGCGCCGTTCCAATTGTGCGGGCCACAGGCGGGCTGGATGATACCATCAATGACAGGAACGGTTTCAAGTTCCATGAGTACTCGGGTCAGGCGCTTTTGAAGGCGATCCGGACCGCCCTCAAACGCCTACCGGAACAAAGCTCGTTGGAACACTTTAGTCCGGAATGGGATGCAAGCAGATTTTTCGTGGAATGCATCGGCGGCCGAATACAGTGAGCTGTACCGTCGCATTGCCGGCTGAATCCATTAGCCGGGTTTCATCATCTCTTACTTGACGGAGGAATTGAATGGCAGGCGCCAACACTCTCGAATTTAATGATTCAAGTTTTGATACAGATGTTTTGAACGCGGACGTGCCGGTCCTGGTGGATTTCTGGGCCGAGTGGTGCGGACCTTGCCGGCAGATGACGCCGACGATCGACGCGCTCGCGGCGGAATACGACGGCCGGGCGAAGATCGGTAAGTTGAATGTTGACACCAACAACGGCACCGCTGCCCGCTACAACATCCGGGGGATCCCGACGATTTTGTTGTTTAAAGGCG
>CAWGVL010000035.1:0-28050 GCA_963825845.1 Bryobacteraceae bacterium
TTGCGGCTTTCTAACAACTATGTGGTACCTGATATCTAAAGGCATGATGAGCTTTTGTCTTCGATTCGTCGATTAAGTTCGAGTTACTTTTCCTCCGGCTGAGGCGTTGATTCCTGACCTGCTCCTATCGTCAGGCAACACACTCTCTAGAAACCCATGCCGAACGGATCAGGCCAATGAGAAGGAGTATGAGCTTCAACTACTCCTGGCTCATTGCCAATGCTCAGGCGATTAGCGTTATATCGACAGGCGAGGTCGGCACTGCGCAGCACCGGCCCCGCAGTCAGGCACTGGGCGGCATAGCAGTTTTCGTTGTATGTAAAACGTCGATCTGAGGAACGCCATTCGCCAGCCCATGTCCGTGCGACTGGTATCTCCGAAGCTGATTCGATCCTGCGGCGCGCGATAACTCGCTGACGCCAACCGGCTAGATGCTTCCGTAAGGGCGATGCCGAGGATTCCACGCACCGCAGTGATCGATCAAAAACAGCGAGCGGGCAGGTCAGCCCGGCGATCTACAGCGAAATTTCAAAACGTAGCAACTGCGGCCCCACCGGGCGCAAATGCCTGTTCGCCGTACCCATAGTCTGCTTATTGCATACCGCCGTGGATTCCCAACGCTTCGGCGAATGCATCAGATGGATAGGATTCTTAGTCTTTCCCGTAAGTATGTTTTGCGTTGTGACGTTGCTTGAATAGAGAGCTTTGTTGGCGTCTTCGTCGGCTCGAAGTGTCCCGCCTTGCAAGGACAGTCCTCCAAAAACACCTCTCGCTCGCGACCATGAGAGGATATCCGCCCGCATCGTGGCATCCGTCTGCGCGGTAGTATCCCGACCAACTGGTCCGGCAGCTACAGAGGCCTCACCGCCAGCGTAAATTTACTCTTAAGAAGGCCCTCGACACCCTTCTTACTCATCACCAGCATGATCACGTCGGTTTCGGAACCGCCCGCTTGCAGTCCGAACCCACCGCCTTCAATTCGCATCCCCGCCGGGCCGGCCCAACCACCTGCAGGATTACGACAGTAAGCGTATCCGCGTCCGTACTTACCCGAAAAGATAAACCCCGCTTTCTTCATACTTGGGATCACAATGACACAGTGCGCCTTATTAAACAAGTCAGTTGGAATACCCTTGTCCGGAGTTCCTTGAATCTCAGTGAGGGCCTCGGCGGCTGTGGTTAGCCGCTTGATTTCTTCGTTTTCAGCCGCATAAGAGCCCGAAGTAAAGGCCAGTGCCAAGAATGTTGCTGTCAGGATTTTCACGTATCTGATCCTTCCTTCCGCCATCAATCACATGGCGAATCTAGCCAGGGATTGTCGGCTTGGACTAAGCCGCCTCGTCCGCTTACGCCGGTCCATTGGATTCGAACGTTCTGCCGACGTTTTCTCGCCGTACTACGACTATCCGGCCGGACAACATCGCGGACTTGATATTTGGAGCGATCTGCAGGCGCTTAACATAGGCGCCTGTGATTCGGCAGCAGGCCGCCCGCGCAGGTCGTCGATGAGCCGTGTTCCAGAGTTGATTTAGAATATTCCGAAGTCTTGCAATCAGCACACATTGATGCGCATGAGGATGCTCGAATGGTTCGAGACTCAGCCCGCTATCCCTCACAGCCGCTCAATGAAGCGCACCTGGCCCCGGTGTCGGCTGATGCTCTCAGCCCGTTGACAATTGTTCCCCGGTGGCTCAACCCGCCGCTTTACGGACCATCAAGCTTTCGCTTTGAGGGCTTCGACTTCTGCTGCAAACAATTCTGCGCCTCGGCCCAGCGCGCGATTGAGCTTCAGCGCCTGTGCGATTGAGATGGGCAGCTTATGTATGCGGTCGGAGCGAACGAAGACCACGCTGCCCGACCACGGATTCGGGCGCCAGGCAGGTAGACCGCTACAATGCCACCCGCCGTGCGGTCTGTCTCGAACGCCATCTGCCATGTATCGTCGGACTTCAGCAACACGGGCACAAAGCTGTTTGCGATGTCCTCACTCTGTTGCATGTTGTCCGCGAGGCTCTTCACGATTGCATAGCCGGGAAATGACCCCAACAGGACCTGGTCCAGTTTGGTACGCATGCGCCGGGCCGCCGCCCGGCGCGCTATCAGTCCTGCCAGGAAACACAGGAACACAATGACAGCAATCGCTGCCAGATCCAGAATCAGGCCGCCAACCCAGCTTGTTATACCGAGTCGCGGCCCAAGCGTTGCGGCCAGTGTCCTGAGCATTCCGAAAACCTTACCGATGACAAACAACGCCAGGAATCCTGGAATCAGGAAGATGGCTCCGCCTACCAGCGTCGCCTTTGCCGCCGCAATCATCGATGAACTTTTGTCAGCCATTGCTCACTTCTTTCTTCCTGTGGTTCAGAGTCAGCCTGCGACTAAAGGAACACCACAGAACTCGGCTGCATCGCCACAGACTGCTAAACATGATCTCGTCTGCGCTAATCCGCGAAACCCGCCAACTCAGTCCGCGATTTCTTTTTGTTCAGGTCGTCGTCTTTGAAGTACTTCGTACCGTGCAGGCTCAACTGTGGAGCAAGACCATTCTTGGTGATCTGGTATACCCACACGCCAGGCGCAACATTGGCCGCTCCAGAGTTTGCGGCGCCTGACTCCTGCGCCTTGGCGACCGCATCTGCTTGTCCTGAAGAATCCCAGCCCGAATTGACGAACTGCGACAGCGCGCGCGGCGTGTCAAACCTGAAAACCACCCGATAATCCTTTACTCCCAATCCAAGTCCTGCGCCCGCCGAGGTCATCTTCATGAAAGTCTCCTGGCTGGTCCTTGAATTCACAGCTACGCCTGACCCACGCGCGGTGCTCACGAACAGGAGGTCCGTACCTTTATTGTCGAAGACCGCGTATCCTGCCGATTTCTGGATGACTCCCTCGAGAGGCGGGTTGAAGGCTGTAAAGTTCCGCCAAAGTGGCCGATGCCATCTTGCGGGCTTTTTCCCGCCTTTGATCCGGCGAAATCCTGCCGCTAGACACTACGGCCGCCAGTGCAATTGCTGCGACACAAATCGCGACGATGTTGATTTTCACCTCGGCCTCCTTCTAGATCTCAGTAACTGGAGATCTGTATAACCCGGCACAAGTAAACGGCCGCGCAGCCACCTGCGAGCTCCAGATTAAGACAGCCCGCGTCCGCCGGATAGAGCTTTGAAATGCATGCGAAAGGCCGGGGGACCGTGCTGCACAGGAAGCTTTAAAGGAAGTTGAGTTACTGGATTCACGTCAATCAACCGACACGTGCGCACACTGGTTAGGAATCGAGATCCTTAAGATCCGTTAGCCGCCGGGCGTTTTCAGCGCGATCTGAGGTAGATCCGCAGATGCAGGCTAACTGTCTGCGGCTTCAAAATATTTAGCGACTGCCGGTGACAACCGCCGCGAGGGCGCATCATCCCGGTCGCGCGGATGCCAGCAGCCATATGCACTCGCACACTGCTCAGAGACTTCTCCTTTCGAAGTGAGTCAGCCTATATCCCCGTAGTCAGCCGCTAACAGAAATCGACCGCCGCGATGGAAGCCGTACGGAAATAAATAAGTCAGCACAATGTGCCGCCACATCTTCTGGCGAGTTCCAAGACGGCCGAGCAATGGCAGCTCTATAACGCGAACACTTTGCAGATAGCCGTCATTGTTGGCTTCCATTCCGAGAATAGATGTAAGTCGATTAAGTCTTGGAGTTAGCAATTCGGATGTGTCAGTCGGCGGAGGCGACAGCGCCCTTGTGTCGGCTGATGCGGGGAGCAATCAGAAGCTCGACGAAGCTGAGAAAGTGAGCTATTCATGACTGCAGGCGCGATTATACCGAACCTGATCGAATTGCCTTGGCCTGTCTTGGCCGCATGTGGCGTCTCTCTTGCCGCCGCATTTCTCGTTGCTGGCATCATTCCAGCGATCGCATTACGTATTGTCAGTTGGATCTCGGCGTACCTTCGTGGTGTAAGAGCGGTTTTCTCTTACACGTGCGTGTTGCTGGTCATGACTTGTCTATACATGCCCCCATGTGCGTTGGCGACAATCATCAACACCGAACCAAACTATGCCGACTGTTATAACCTGCACTTCGACAAAGGGACAACGCCAAGTCTGCAAGGCGGACACAGCGGCGGGCGTTGCGTTATTGCGCTCGACCGGTGAATCCAATTGCCTGCTCGGGAACACATGGGGTTATGACTCGGCCGGGGTTTGGGTTTCGGATGGCTGCGGCGGTGATTTTGCATTGGGCGGCACGAAGGAAAGCAGCGGGGCTGACAACTTTATTGGCACCTTCGAGGCATATGGTCAGTTGCGTACCCACCTCGCGAGTTTCCGGGACGACCTCGAGGTGCAGGACAACGCAACCCGAGTAGGTATGAATTTTGCCACCAGGGGCGCGATTAAGATGTTCGCCGGTACGGAATGGGGAGTAAACCTGGTACGGAGCGAAACGCAATTCAATCTCTCCGCCGCGGGTTCGGACACCGACTTCGGATCTGTCGCGACCACAACCAATCCGGTGTTTCTGGCGCGGCTCGGGTTCGTCGGCGTCGACTTCGGTCCATTGGGCAAAGTTGCCATCGGTAAACAATATGCGGTGCAATACGACATCGCCGGATATACCACTGACAGATTCAACGTCTTCGGCGGACAGGGCACACACGCATACGTGGCGGGAACGGACGGAGGACAGACAGGCACAGGCCGCGCCGACCGCATCGTGAATTACCGGAACACCATTTTGAAGTTTTTGGAAGTAGGAGTTCAGGGGCAGTTTCGGGGCGCCGGGAACGACACAACCACCGATGGCGCCGGAGGCTCGCTACAGTTCAAGATTCTGCCTGGCGTGAAGTTTGGTGGGACTTACACCCGAACTAACTGGTCCCCGACACAGCAGCAGCTTCGCGGTATGGGGAGTAACTCCGACTACATGGCAGTCGGGACTCGTATCGACTGGCGCATATTGCAATTCGGAGCCGTTTACTCTCGCCAACACAATGGCGACGTAGCGTTCGTAGCTGCTCCGAACGGTCAATCGACTCCGATCGTATTCGACGCAGTAGGTGCTGAGGTGTACACGCGGATAAACGTGGGGCGTTTCGCTGTAATTGGCGGCTACACGTTACAGGACCCGAAAGTTCGGGATCCATTACTGAATCCTAACTTCAAGACCAGCTACTTCATCCTCGGCGCCGAGTGGTTCTTTGCAAAAAACGGGAAGGTCTACTCAGAGAGCAGGATTGACGTGGATAGCACAACAGCGGCGGGCGAACCGGGTTACAACGTGTTCACTATCGGTTTCCGATACGACTTTTCGTGGCGAACCAGCCATCAGCCGTAAGCAGGCGGTGGCTCGTAGCGAGATGCAGGCTACCAATTTGCGGCAGGACACGAGTTTCCACGTCTTGGCCGTGTTCTGCTGTGTCCTTCTGTTTAGACAAATGCGTTCCGCTCTCTGATACTGGTGAGTCCACGACGCGTTCAGTTGATTACGCAACCTTCGTTCATCGAGCAGGATCATGGAGTCGTCGTCACTGGTCCCGTCACGCTCGCTCCCGACGAAATCATGGCCAAAGATGCGGCCTCGATGCAACTCAGTTGAACGAGTAGCTGATACCGGAGCTCGCGCCATAGTCACTCCCTGAGAGATTCGTGGGCGGCCTATTGTCCCAATTGCCATAAAGCGAGACCTTGAACCACAGATTGTTGATGAGTTGAATCGAATAGGCGGTATTGATGTAACTGCGCACTCGTCCTTTCTCAGTGAGTAGAGGCAATACGCTCGCAGTGGCATCGAACGAGGTTTTTTTAAACCGGAACAAGTGTAAGTCGCCGACGAACATTGCGGCCAGTGCGTTGGGAGAACTCTGACTGCTGTTGGAAGGTCCGTACCTTGTCTGCTGCCACGCCAGATCGGCAGTAATTGCAATGCGCGTGGTGTTGGTGTCTCTTACGAATCGGCCGAACCCGCCGCCGAGCGTCGTCTGAAGATTGATGTCTTGCTGCGAACTCTGGAGAAATTCCGATGCACCCGAGTAGTACCATGCTCTCTTATCGCCGATCAGCTTCCTTGCCCAGAAACGGGTTTGGTTCCGTGCCGCTGCGGATGCTCCGGAACTGTTGGAGAACGTCGAAAGGAAGGCGGTTGCCACGCGCCAATGCTCACCTCTGACGCGCAGTTCAGCGCCAACGTTGTACTGCGTGTTGTTGTTCCCTTTCGCATAAATCAGGCCGGTGTCAAAGTTGCCGGAAAAGCGCCTCCAAAGCGACTCTGCGGTCTGAGCCAGTTCAACGACGTTCGCCAGCGGCAGCGATCTCGGCTTCTCTGCCGGTTCGAGTACTTCGATTTTCACCGGCTGCCGTGCGGGAGTCTCTGGAGTTCGGATTGTCCCTTCATAGATCGAGCCGTCCTGCACATGCACGATGAACAATTGGCTGCTCTCCACCCGTGCAACTTTGGACCACTCGATAGCGACGGTGCCATCCACATAATCGAACGACGCGTAGAGTA
The DNA here is from genome assembly GCA_963825845.1 of Bryobacteraceae bacterium. Lineage (GTDB taxonomy): Bacteria > Acidobacteriota > Terriglobia > Bryobacterales > Bryobacteraceae > DASQDN01. Next base: position 6,500 of record CAWGVL010000035.1, read on the forward strand.
CTCCTCTCTCCAGCCTTTTGATCTCACATGTGAAGCGGTCGCCGTTGGCCATCACTACCACGTCGGTTTGAGGTCGCGCCGTGAGTTCGGCCGCGGACCAAACCGTCAGCAATACAGTTACTTTGACCGAAATGTCCATTGTGAACCTCCGAACCCATCAGACAGCGGGGCGGGTCGTGTTGATAGACCATAAGACCTTACCTATGTCGCGACATTGCTTTTTCGCGTCCGACTATTGTCGTGATTTCGAAGCGAGCCTTTACGCTCCATCCGCTGACGAGTGTCCACATTTCACTTCGACGGGAACCAGCCGATAGTCGGGATTAGGTTCTCTGGCGATGGTGATAGTTTCAATTGTGGGTCGCCCCGTATCCACGTGAGTATGCGGTCAAGAGCACAGAGATCTCCTGACGCGAACTTTAGAGGAGCGTGCAAAACGCGTTTGCCAGAGTATTCAGTTCGCAGGCGGTCCTGGCGTAATCTCGGCCTCCGGTAGAGTTACGGCAACGTGACGCCGAATCTGCTGCGCGACGGCGACTGCAGCGAATTCTGCCACCAGGAGACGAACTGCCTATGGAAGGGGATGTAGGATGAACCAGCAGTAACTTCGTTCGTGGAGGCATCCGAGTCGACAGGAAACTGCATGCGTGGCTTCGACCGTTGGCCAGGATCGTTTCAGCGTTCAATACTGTGCCTAAAGAAGTACTCTTCCGCGTTCTCATGGCTTTGCGAGATGCGCATGCGGGGCGGTGAGAATAGTCGAGTTTCGACCGCAGCAGTAGGATGTACGCACCTGCTTCAACTGCTGGCACTTATTATGTCGCTGCAGGGATCCCGGGTGGGAACAGACGCCCGCCGGCCGCGAGTGATGCCGGCCGGCGGGCGAAGTGAGACAGAGTTAACTCTTGCGCGCCAGCCGGATTCCGAAGCCTGTCAAGCTCAGCGCCAAGCCCAACAGACTCATCATCGGAAGCGGGCTGCCTGTCTTTGGCAGTTTCGCCGGCGCGGGCTCCGGAGTACTCGCCGGCGTTGACTTCGCAACCTGTACCGGCGGCGGTGGCGTTGACTTCGCGACCTGGGCCGGCTTCGGAGCTGGAGCCTCTTCGATTAGCATCGGGCCCTCAAGCTTCGCCGGCACGCTCGCGACCACCGGCTTCGTGGGCGTCGGGGCAGTGCCCGTTGTAGACCGCGTCGTGCTGGCCACCGTCTCGGCCGACTCGGTCACGATCGTCGCTGTGAACTTCATGCCCTTCTTCAAGTCGAAAACGGTCTTCTGTTCTCCGCCGATCGTGAATTTCGTGCCGTCCGGCACTTTCACCTGCTTGTTCTTGCCGTCCGTACCCGTGAAAATCACATAGGGAGCGTTGACTTGCCACACGGTTCCCTGGGTAGTCCTCACGGATCTTACCGGTCTCTCGGTCGTGGTCGTAATGGTGGTGCGCTGCAGCTTCATCCCCGGCCGCAGGTCCGCGACCGTGATTTGCTTGCCATCAACGTTGGCCGTCGCTCCCGGAGGAGCCGTGTAGTGCCGGACTTCTCCCGTGTCCATTTTGACTACGATGTCGTTGCCGCTGACCCCGAGGACTTCTCCCCGTTCGACGGTCGCCGACTGTTGAGCGAGGCCAACGGCCATGATGCAGCCCAGCCCCGCGAGGGTTTTGAGGCCCGATAAAAGGGCCCGCCTGATTACGTCTCGATCCATCACTTGGTTCTCCTTATCTATTCGTGATCTATTCGTGTCTACTGCATCGGTAATCACCGCTGCCGCGACTCACTTGTGTCATCCTGCTTTTCAAGGCCGTGAACAATAAATCTTTGCGGGGCGTCGCCGGGGTGGTAGAAGGGGTAGCAGGTCACCAGCGTGACCGAGGGACCCGCCCGTGGCGCCAGTACGCTTACATCGTCCGGCGTTACGATGTGAATCTGGTCCACGGCATAAGTCGTCGTAGCCGAGGACGACACGATCGTCATCAGGTCGCCTACTGCGATGTCCTTCAGCACTCGAAAAAAGCCGTCCCGGTGCCCGGCGATCCCGATGTTGCCGGACTCGCCCACGCGGGTGCTCCCGATGATGCGGCCGACTCCGCGGTTCAGTACCCATTCGTCAGTACCGTCGAAAACCGGCACTTCGACTCCCAGTTTCGGAATGCGCAGGATCCCCACCGCCGGCGTAAACTGGCGCGCCAGCGAATCCCGATAAGCGCTAATCCGCTTGGCCGACCATAAGTTGTAATCCGGCTGGGCGACACCCACCTCGAGAACGGGAACCGGTGTTTGAATTTTCTGACTGCCGCTTGCCGCCGCCTCGAAAGAACGTATCGCCATGCGCGAGCAGATCTCCCGATAACCGAGCACCCCCAGAGAAGCCACACAAATGGTCACCCCCAGCGTTAACAGTGCGTGCTCGAAACGTCGAAGATTCATTCGTTAGAGATCTTCAGCTTCTCGGACCAGGGCCTTCGGTCTCGAGGCTGGTTCGCGCTTTGTGATGCATCTGAATCGAGGGGTGACGCAGTTTTTCATCACCGTCGTGTCTCGGAGAATCACGCGGGCGGCGGCTTATGGCGTTGACGCTATAGGCGGCCATAGCGTCATCTTATGGGATTTCTTCGCCCCCAGGTTCTGCCGACAATCAAGTTCCAACATATCGGCCAACAATAAATGAGTCGCTAACTCGCAAGGCCGCATCACTCGCGGCACAACGGTTCGGACAACAGTGTGACGCGTTCTGTTCGGCGAACGATCGGACAGGAAGTATTGCCGGTGGGAACAACCGAACAACAAATAAGCCCGTCGCCGACGTTCTCGGACGCACGTTTTAGCTGGAGCTAACTCTTACGCGCCTGGATCATCTGAACGTTGCGTCGGAAATCCAAGACCCTCAAGTGAAAGGAGCGAGTTCATGGACAGAATTGGAGCGAATACGTTTTGGACAAGATGCACATTCGCGTTGCTCTCCACACTCTCGATCGGCGCATGGGCGCAGACTACGCATCAGGTCGATGTGAACCGGGGAACTGTAGTCTACGTCTCGGGGAACGACCTGGTTGTCAAGATGGAAGACGGCAACCTCAAGCATTTTGTGGTTCCCAGCGATTACAAACTCACCGTCGACGGAAAACCGGTTTACGTCCAGGATCTCAAGCCGGGAACGAAATTAACACAGACCATCACGACGACAACCGAAGAAGAGTTGGTTACGGATGTGCGAACTGTAAACGCCAAAGTGTTAGAAGCCAAACCGCCACACCTTACCATCGCCTCTGGCGACAAGATCAAGCACGTCAAAGTTCCCGAAGGCACAAAGTTCACGGTCAATGGGAAAGAGATGACGTTGGCCGACCTTCGCGAGGGCATGGTATTGAAGGGCACGGTCGTTACGACCGTACCGACTACTACCGTGTCTCGTACACGAAGGGTCACCGGTGAGAAGCCCGCTTCGAAAGCGATGGAGCCCCCAGCGTTGATAGGAGTGCTGTTGATTGAGACGGTTGACGAATCTGGCAAGTAAGCGGGTTGACGGCGTCTCCCGAAGCACCGATACAAGAGCCCGACTCCGAACTCAAGAGCGGCTGCTGTTGCGAACTGCTATCGCAGGACTCAGGCGGCCGCATTGACTCGGAGAGTAAAGATTGACGTCAATGGCATTACGGCAGAGGGCCGGCGTAAGTCGTGTTCATCCTTCGTGACGACTTCTCTGGCGCATTAGCTATTAGCTGTCAGCAGGCCACCGACAGAATTCTGTGTCACGCCGGTCCGCCTGAGCGGCGGCTTTGGCGTGCTCACAAATCAGTGCGACTCGAATCCTTAGGCTACGGATGGGCTGCCACATGACCTCTCCAAGCACACAAAAGGATCGCTCCATGGAAGTCACGATCCGAGCCGATCGGCAAGGCGATCACGGATATGTTGTCCCTTCCGGCGCGTTCGATCTACTCCATGCGACCGCAGTGGCACGATCCCTGGACACTGTCCGTTCGCAATTCGAAACGTGCCAGTCGGTCGATCTCGATCTGGCGCATATCGATCACATCGATGGTACCGGCGCGGCGCTGCTGGCGCGTTTACTGGACCGTCTGGACGCCAGCGGCTGCCGAACGCATGTTGTGGAGGACCACAACCCGGAAGCGGCGCGCCTCGTCGCACTGTATCGCGGACGGGGAGTGAATCGCCCGGCGCAACTGCGCAGGATGAACCTTTTGGAGCGGATTGGCGCCGCGGCTGCCGAGCTCCCGGGTAAGGTAACACTGGCGTTTGACTTCATCGGACGCAGTGCCACTGCGTTACCTAAGGCGATTGTGCACCCGAGGTCGGTCGATTGGCGATCGCTGCCGCGGCTGCTCCAGGAGATCGGCGCGAACGCGGTCCTCGTCACGGGCGCCGCCAACCTGCTGGTCGGCGTCATCATCGGGTTTCTCGGCGTCTCGCAGCTCGGGCGCTTCGGCGCCATCGTCTACGTGCCCGAGCTCGTCGTCGTCGCACAATTCCGCGAGCTCGGGCCGCTGGTCACTGCGATCGTCGTGGCCGGCCGATCGGGCGCCGGTCTCGCGTCGGAGCTGGCGACGATGAAGGTGTCGGAGGAGATCGACGCGTTGCGGGCTATGGGGTTCGACCCGGTGAGATGGCTGGTCGTGCCCGCGTTGTCTCGCGCTCGTCGCGTCGTGCCGCTCCTGACGTGGATCGGCGACGTGCTGGCGCTCGTCGGCGGTTTCATTGCGACGACGGTCATCACCGACATGCCGCCGCGCGCCTATGTTCATGGCGACCGCGGACGCCATCACCGCGCAGCAATCTTCCTCGGCGGACTGGTCAAGACGCCCGTTTCTGGCGCTCGCGATCGGGCTGATCGCCTGCGGCCAGGGACTGGCCACGCAGCGGCGGCGCCGCCGCGGTCGGCGCGCGCACGACGACCGCCGTCGTGCTGGCCATTTTCGGCGTGATCGTGATCAGCGCGCTGTTCACGCTTCTTCTACGCGCTGATGGGCATCTGAACATGCCGTCAGCCGCGACCGCACATCGTCGTCGACGATCTGCGCATCGGCTGGGGATCGCGCGTGCTCATGGAGCACGTCAGCTTCGAGGTCGAGCGCGGAACGACGTTCGCGATTCTCGGCGGCTCGGGCAGCGGCAAGAGCACGCTGCTGCGCTACTTGATCGGCCTCGAGCGGCCGATGGCCGGCCGCATCGACATCGACGGCGTCGGCGAGCCGCATCGCTACGAGGGCGTGCCGCCGTTCGGCGTGCTCTTCCAGTCGGGCGCGCTCTTCAGCTCGATGACGCTGGCCGAGAACCTCGCGCTCCCGCTGACGACGTGGACGCCCGATCCGCGGCGCCACCGCGCAGCGAACTCGTGCCAGGCGAAGCTCGAACTGGTCGGCCTCGGCGCGTTCGCCGAGCACCTGCCGGGCGAGATCTCGGGCGGCATGAAGAAGCGCGCCGGCATCGCGCGCGCGCTGATGCTCGAGCCCGATCTGCTGTTCTTCGACGAGCCGTCCGCCGGGCTCGACCCGATCACGCGCGGTCGAGCTCGATCAGCTGATCGTCACGCTCAGCCGCGACCTCGGCATCACGATCGTCATCGTGACCCACGAGCTGCCGAGCATCTTTCTCGTCGCCGACAACTGCATCGTCCTGGACAAGGCCGCGAAGGGGATCGTGGCCCGGGGCGACCCGCGCAAGCTGCGCGACGAGTCGGACGATCCCGTTCGTGCACAACTTCTTCACGCGGTCGTCGCCGGGCGTGTCCGCGACCCGAGGAGGCTGAACCATGGCCGTCGAGAAGAGCTACGCGCGACTCGGCTTGTTCCTCGTCGTTGCAGCTGGTCGTGGTCCTCGCGACGGCGCTGCTCTTCATCCAGCGGACTGAGGAGCCGCGAGGTGATCGACGCTGGTCACCTACACCAGCGAAAACGTCAGCGGCCTCGAAATCTCGAGCCCGGTGCGATACCGCGGCGTGCCGGTCGGCCGCGTGTCCGAATCCGCGTGGATCCCGCTCGGCAACAGCATCGAGATCGACTTCGAGATGTTCCTGCGACCGCCTCACGACCATCGGCGCCAATGTCAAGCGGATCCAGGCAGCTGGCCGAGTGGCGGCGCGTTTTCGAAGACTGCGCGCTCAGGTGGTGGGCAACCCCGTGACCGGCGAGGCCTACCTGTTGCTCGATCGGCCGGAAAACCCGCCGCCGCCGATGACGCTCGGGTTCACGCCGGATCGGGCGTACATCCCGTCGATGCCCACCTGCTTTCGAAGGTACGGGACCGGCTGCCGGAAGTGCTGGAGCGCGCCGAGTTGACGCTGCAGAACCTTCGGGAGATCGTCGCCAGGATTCCCGACAGCCTCGACCGGAGCGACCGGTTCTTCACCAACATCGAGCGAATTATCCACGAGAGCGAGCTGCCGGCGTTGAGCGCCGACTCGCGGAAGTTCTTCACGACGACGAGTACCCAGCTCGCGCAGATCGAGCGGATCACGACTGAATTGGACAGGCTTATCGAGTCGCAGGAGGCCTTCGCCAAGTTCGTCGAGGAGACGCGCGCCACGATCAATGCAGCGGACCTTCCTGCGACGACCCAGTCGGCACGTGACTCGGCGGAACGTACCAGTCTCGCAGCAGACGATCTCCGGCGCTCCCTCCCCGCCATGAGGGATTCCCTCGAAGAGATGCGCCAACTCGCCCGTTTCCTCGGAGAGCAACCGGAGTCCGTTATCTTTGGTCCACGATCCACCGGGGGGAAGAGCAAATGATTGACGCCTTCCGGTCAAAGTCCTGTGCTGTCCTGATGTTAGCCTCTGGTTGCGGGCTTGCCTGCTCGCTGCGCCGTCCCGACGTAATATCGGCGCGCGTAATTGAGCCACAACTGCCCGAAGCCTCGATACAGCAAACCACCCCGAGCAACCCTGTTCCAGTTCGATTACTCGAAACGCAAGCACGCGGACACATCGGACGTCGGCTGCTCCACCAGCAATCCAACGGTGAGCTCACCGAGGACAACGTTTGGCGGTGGGCCTCCACACCTGATCGATATCTGGACGCGGCATTGCGGGCTGAATTAGCCTCGAGCTCTGAAGTTCGGCTCGTCGACGCCGGGAGCGCTCCCGCGCTCGCTGCAACGCTGCTCGTCTGGGATCTCGAGTCTGCGGGGGAGACACGCCTCGTGGGAGCTGTCGAATTCCAATTCACAGGTTCCGACCGCGCCGTCCATAGTCAGATCGTGCGCGCAAGCGAGCCCGTCTCAGCAGAACTTCCCGGAAACCTGGCGGCCGCGGCAGGCTCCCTCTTGCGCCGACTGGCATCGGAGGGCATAACGCGCACGGCCCTCAGGCGATGACCGGTGTTGTTCCCTTCGATGCCAGAGTCCGCTCTGACGATGATCGGCGCCACCGCCTGGCGCCGATCACTGGCCTCAAGGCTTCTCTGTTACGACGACGTCATTTGCCAGCGAAAAATTGAGCACCGTTTCAGCAGGAATTTCAGCGGCAGGCCCGCGCGTCGCAGCGTTCGTTGCAACGCCCGCGGCGGCGCCAACTCCAGCCCCGATCGCGGCACCCTTTCCGCCACCCGCAATGCCTCCAATGATAGCCCCGGCTCCGGTGGCGACGCCAGTCCTCTTCAAGTTCTTACTGGTACCGCTCTTGGCTTCCTGCATGACGGTGTTGGTTTGGATAGGAACGGTTTGACCGTTTGCCAGGCGCAAGCGCGCCAACGCCAATGTCAATGATGCCTTACCCTTCACCCGGCCGCCCTGGTCGGCATTCACGACCCGTCCGACCACCGTCGCTCCTGTCTTAGCCAGAGTACGGCCGTCTGCTACAAGTGGACTCTGAAGTGTCGCCTCAAACTCATTTCCGTTCTTAGCTGCCTTTGTGTTGACCTCGCCAACGGTTCGTACGGAAATCGGTGTACCTGCAGCAAGCACGTACTTTTTAGGCTCCGGAGGTTTGACGGGCGTTGGCGCAGCTTGGGTAGGTGTCGGCGCCGCAGGCTGCGATGCCGCGGGCGCCGGCGTGCTGGCGGGCGGCTGCCCAGCCGGTTGGCTGGCCGGTGCTTCCGGTGTAGGAGTGGCCCGCGCAGCCTCGCTGGCGCTTTTGTTTTCCGTTCTAGAACCACACGCTGAGAGCGCGATAATCGCTGCCAGCGAAAGGACAGAGAGTCTCGTAGAGTCCATGAGGAACTTTCCACCTCCAGAGGGGGTAGGACTAGGACGCTCAGTCTCAGGACTCAGATGCAAAACTTGAACAACCGGGCGAGACCGTCCGTAGTTTCACAGTACCGTGAACACAAAAGCTCTCTGTATCCAGGGCGTCTGCAGTAACTGTAGAGGAGGACACAGTGTCGATGTAACCATTCACACAAATCGAAAGGGAATGGCAAGACTGAACGTTCAACCGGCTTAAAACGCTTGTCCGATACTGAAGAAAAATGCCCCCGCCTTCTCTCCTGCCCTACGCTCGAACTTGAGGCCGTAGTCGAACCTGAGCACGACGAATGGGTTTCGTATGCGGAGCCCAAACCCGCCAGCGCCTCTCAGCTCCGAAAAACTGAAGTCCGATACCCTTGGAAACACGTTGCCAACGTCTACGAAAGTGACAGCGTCAAAGATCCAGAAAAGCGGAAATCGAAGTTCATTGTTGAGCACCAGAACTGCATTTCCGCCGGCAGGCTGTCCGTTCGCCAACTTCGGACCGAGTTCGTCCTGTCTAAAGCCGCGTACGGTGGTTCCGCCGCCTGCATAGAAGCGGTCGGTGAGAACCGCTCCTTCCTCGTTGAATCCTTTCTGAAGACCCAGACGCGACCCGCTGGCGAACACAAAGCGTGACCGCTGCGGCTGCTCGCCAAATGGAACCGGACGCGGGCGCGTCAGAGGGAAGTATTTGAAGTATTGCACGTAGTAGCGGGCGTATGGATAATCGCTTCCGAGAAACTCCGGCGCAAGTTCGAAGCCGTGAGAGATGAAAGAACCGCGCGTCGCATCCAGAAATGAGTCCCGCGTGTCCCGCGAGATCGTAAACGTCACCGGCGCGACAGAGACCACGTCCGCTTTAATGTCAGGCGCTGAAGGATCCGGGACAAAGCCACGCTGTTTTTCAAAACGGTAGCCATAGGACAGCAGCCATTTGGAACGGAGCGGCAGATCCTGCTGGATACTGACTCCCAAGCTGATCGGTCGGGCTGGTCTGGTGGTATCTCGGTCTCGACGCGTGAAGTACGTACCGATCGTCGTGGACAGGCGATGCTGGCGCCAGAACGGCCGCGTGACATAGAGCCGAGCTTCGTCTGGTTTCGGGGTCGACGCGGGGTCGCAGGCCCAGAATTCGTCCCGCGCCCAGCGAATTGTGATTCTGAAGGTCAGCGATAAACCCGGGGCCGCCGCCCGAGTCATAGAGGCCTCCATAGAGAAGGCGGAAGGGTTTCGGCTCGGCAACGTTGACCACCAGGTCGGCAACCTGCACACGCTTGTCGCCGGCGCCGGATTGTACGGCGGCTGCAGCTGTATATCGGTGGAAGCATATGCTCCGGTTTGTGCAAGGTTCTTAGCGGATTCACGAATCAGAGCCGTATTCGCAACCTCCCCTGCGGCAACCCGCAACTGGCTGCGCGCGAAATCCGCACTGGTATGCCGGTTGCCTTCCACGTTCACGGCGCCGATCGAAGTCTGTTTGTTCTCGACGACTGTTGAAGGATACGTCCACAGAGGCGCGTCATCGTGCCGGTCGATCTCGTAATCAATATCGGCGTCGCCGTACCCGAGCTTGCCGTACTTGAGCTTCAGCGCAGTCGAGGCCGGCTCCAGACGTGCCGGTTCAAATACCGCGCCCGTTTCCAGCGGCAAGCCGGCTCGCAGATCCTCGGCCGTCAGGGCCGTGTTACCGGAGAATTGAAGAGCACCGACCCGGAACACAGGTCCTTCGTCGACCGGAATCACAATCTTTCCGGTCCGCCGCTCCGCGTCCAACTCGTGGACCGGAGCATGCCATACTTGCCGCAAGGTAGCCGCGTTGCTCGTAAAATCGCCTGATCGCTTCCGACGCCCGGCGAGGATCGCGATAAACGGACAGGCGCAACTGACGGCTGCTGAAGAAGTGCCAGGATGTCCCGGGCGCGGTCGCTTCCGGCGCCTTCGACTTACGATCTTCACGTCTCGGTAGCGCGTGCCTGGTCGAAGATCGAAGCGCACCAGTTTGTGATCGTCTCTAGCGAGCACCTCCGGGGTTAGCTGAGCGCGCAGGTATCCCTTTTCAGCGAAGATAGTCCAGAATCGCGTCCTTCGCGGCGTCAAGACGCTGCTGGTTCGAGATACCCGCGTGCCAAACATCGCGAACCCGTGCCTTCTGCTTGCGCGACAGCTTTGCACCCTCGTAAGCCATCTCCACTCTGGGCCCGAGTTCGATTCGCACGGTGAGGCTCATATCCTGACCGTCATCCTCGCGATCAACGCGGAGCCTGGATTCGAGGTATCCCTCCTTCATCAGGAATTTAGTGAGTTTCTCTGAACACTTCCGCAATTTCGCGGATTGGCTTTCTGTCCTGTCTTGACCTTGAAGCGCTTCGCCAGATCGGCGGGAGAGAACGGGCCTGCGCCGATGAAATCCACGTTGGAGATCTTTGGGCATGGGAAGGCGAGGCGCTGACGATGTTCGTATCGACGAACTTCCGAATCGGATGTCATGCCGAAACTCACCGCGATAACTGTTGTCGCTTTGCTTCACAGCCCGGGTGGTGAAGCGGCGGGACAGGTCATATTCCGTGACCCAGATCTGGTCATTACTGTCCGACAGATTCATCGAGTACATCAGCCGCAACGTGCGGGTGAAATCCTGGGTGATCGTGATACGGGCGCCGGGATTGGACTCGGCCGCGACCGCGCTGGGCTGAATACTAACGCGGCTCACTCCCAGCGTGCGGTGTAACCGGCTGCTCAAGAGGCGTTCATGGCTCCCGTGGCGAGGGCGTAACCTTCGAGCGACCGGAGATCGACTCCCGGGTTTTCCGCCACCGTTTTCCCCGTCAGCAGGACCGCGATGACGTCATCTCTGGACAGCGGCGGATCCGAGGTGAAAGTGGTGGTAACCTCGTTTCGGTTGCCCCGGTGAGACCGAGATTCACGGTATAGTCGCCGGCGCGCGTATAGGCATGGATGTCGAGTTCCGGTATAGGCTTCGGCGAATCCAGGAACCGGACTGTGCCACGTTCGATGTAATACGTGCGATCACCGAAATAGATTCTTCCGTCCTGTTCGAGCTCGACGCTTCCTAAAAGACGCGGCTGATTAATCGTACCCGCCACACGAAGGTCCGCCGTCAGCAGCGAGCCTGCCGAGATTGTTGTCCATCTCGACGGGCCTCTTCGTAACGATCCCCACGTCCAGTAGCGGGGAGTTCGCGGCACGAGCCTGGGTACCCACGTCGGTCTGATCCAGATTCTGGCTGGAGCCGAATAGTTCGAACGGCGCGTCCCAATACCCGTCCTGAATTTCGATGTGGCCTTCCAGAGTCGGGCGATTGTCGCGCAAAACGAATTTCAAGCCGAGGGAGGAGGTCGTTTTCACACCGGCCGGATACTCCAGGAGCACGTCTCTGGCGCTGATTTGCAGACTGGAGTTCACAACATTCCCGCGTCTGATTTTCAGATCACCTCCTCCTGTGAAGCTGCCGCCATTCAGCGTCCCGCTGAACGTCGCCTATTTGGATCTCATCTCCTGCGAAAGTTGCTTTCAGGTTGACTTCGGTTGCCTGCAGTTGCGGGTCCGCCAGTGAGAGGGCAGCTTGCTGGAGTGTGACAAAGCCGGTGATTCGGGGCTCGATCGGAGTGCCTCCGGCATGCGCTTCCAGTTGGATGCGCCCAGCGCTCTCGAGGGGCGCAATGAGCCCGGCGAGTTGCATGTCCGCGGCCGCATCGAGTTTGAGTTGCTGCTCCCCTTTAAGGTCGATAGAACCCGAGATCGCCAGCGATGCGTTAGGACCGTTTGCGTTCAGGCCCTCCAGCCGTGCTACACCACGTGCAATGCTGATGCGCGCAGGAGTGGTCTGCCGCAGATCGCTCTTCGCGGTCTGCAGCCGGAGTTCGGAAAACTCGAGCGTGCCCTGGAGCGCATCCAGATCCAAGCTGGATGCTTCAGCAGCTATCTTGAAGCCGAACGATGCTGTTGCTTCATTCTCGTCCTTTCCGGTCGTAAAACGCAGATCGTCAACATGCCCCGAAACACGCGCAGGTTGTCCCGCATCGGTCGTGGGAGCTGGGAATACCGTGGAGATCAAACCAAGCGGCAAAGATCCTGCGATTGAGAACCTTCCGGTCCCAATGGTTCCGCTGATCTGTTCCGTGCGGATGGTCGCATCCTCAATGCTGAAGCGTCCGGATAGATTCTCGACGCCAAGTGGAATCGATTGCGAACTGAAACCGCCATCCTGGATTGTTATCGACCCCGTTGGGGTCCAGTGCTGGCCACTTCCGGTGAGGGTCGCACTTATCTGCGCGACACCACGCACGTTCGAAGTATGCGTCTCCGGAAATAAGGTTGAAAAGCGGTCCAGAACAACGCGCCCCTGTAGTGAAAGGCTGCCGGGCGCCCCGTCTTCAAACAGCGGTATTACGCCCGTCACACTCAAGTTTGAGTCCCCGGAAGTGAGCGCCAGATGTTCTACGCGGACATGCCGGTCCGCATAGGAAATCTGAACAGGTCCATCGTTGATCGTCTCTTGCCCAGGCGTTGCCAATCGCAAGTTCCGGATGACGGCAGTCATACGCTCCAATCCGCGGGCTGCAAGCGAGCCGGCTCCGTGCACGCTTGCATCGAATGAGCTTGCAGGATTCGTCTGCAGTCGTGCGTTCTCTGCATGGAGGTCGAGTTCGAACGGCCAGTCGCGTTCCATGACAATGCTCGATGCCACTCGAATGTTTAAGGCCGGGGCCGTCACGAGACCAGATGCGCGATGATCTCGAGCCTCTGCTTCGCCGCGCAGTTCGCCGACCGTTACTTCGCCAATCCGGACGTCGTTGCCACTTATTCGCGCGCTGAGTGTCGGATTGTCAAACGTGCCCTTTCCATTTGCCTCAACGTTGAATGTTCCTATAACGGGCCGATTGCCGCTGGAGGTTGGGCGGAGACCCTGTCCCATCATGCTGAACACGTATTGACGGGTGCTGATGTCGAGAGATCCGTTCGCATTGACCTGACCGGGAGTTCCCGATCCGCCATTGTGCTCTGCCTGGAGGCGACTGATTCTCAACTCCGAGTTTTGCCATTGCGCATCCACGATGGTCCGTGAGAATCGTTCTCCGAGCAGAGTCAAATCGCCGAGATTGAGCGTGGTTTCAACAGCGGGGTGAGCAATGCTGCCGCCAATACGCACGGGTCCGGAAACTGACCCTTCGGCGAGCCGGGCGAATCCGAGATTCTCGAACACGGAGCCGAAAGAACTACTTTCGACTGTGCCTTCAAGGTGCAGCGGAACGTCTGCAGACAGGCCGTCCACGCGCCCGGTCATCTCGATTTGTTGACCGCTCCACTGAAGACGCGCACGTTGGATTGCGACCCCATCGGCAGCGACGTTTGCATCCACCTGCACATCGGCATTCTTCCAGTCGCCGATAGAGAGTCCGTTCACCGTGGCCTGTACGGTCGCCGTAGGCAGCTTTAAAGTGCCCGCCAGCGTTGCTGACCAGTGCGCAGCCCCATCCGTCAGCGGCGGCTCGAAAGAACTGTCACGATGCTGTCGCACAAAATGCTGTACTTCCCGACTAACTTCCCCTAGACTCGCGATGCTGCCGGTGAACTCCCCGGAGAGGACTTGTTTCGGGAGAGATACGGCGATGTCGCCTTCGGTGGTGGCCCCATCGCCCAAAGCTGCTTGCAGCGATGCACGGATCGACTTCGGATCGCATGCCGCCCGAAACTTCAACCTGGCCGAAAGCGAACGCGCGGTGCCCGCTAGACTGGCGCGCCGCCATTCCAGCCCAGGCCAGGAAGCGCTGACTTCCACGCTCGCTCTTGGGCCGTAAGGAATGACGGAACCGACGACCCGAGCCACCTGCCGGGGATCGAGACCAGCGAGCCTGGCGGCCATCTCGCTTTTGGGCTGATCTTCTCTTGTATTGATCTTGCCTTGGGCGGTCAACTGTCCCGAAAAGACTTGGGCAGAAAGATCGGAGATCTGCAACTGACCGGTCGCTGTATCGAGGAGCGCTGCCGCTTTGGCATCGGTGATCGGGGTTCCGCGCACAACGAGGCGGTCACTGGAGAACTGCCCCCTGACTTGCCAACTCGGCGCCGGCCCGGTGGCGGAAAGTTCTGCCTTGATACGGCCTTGTGCCGGGTCTGTGAAACCAAATGGGGCGCCGAGTTCGTGTAGGTCGACGTCAAACGTGCCCCGTGCTTCGAACCGCGCCGGAGATTCGGTGGCCGTACCGCTAATCTCTGCTCTGGATGCGCCCGACACTACTTGCAACGAAGATAGTGAGAATCCGGAACTGGCGAGGGCTGCGTTCAGCCGAAACTGATCGAGTGGCAGGCGCGCCCGATTCCACTCCAGATATCCCGAAGAACTGCCGAACGTGATGCCGTGTTCATTCCTGACTGGGCTCCAACCGATGGATAGTCGTCCGTTGGGAAGGTGTATGGAAGCGCCACTTTCGTGGTCATGCAGATTGATGTCGCAGTTCACTACTGAGATGGTCGGTAGGCGGGACATACCCCCGCCTCCAGCGCGGTGCATCGCACGCCAGTTAACCGGGCGATTCCCCGACATCGCCCAATTCACGGCCAGACCATCGATCCGGATCTGCGCGCTGTCGAGGGATCCCAAAGCCAAACGCCAGGCTGGAATCGTGACCACAACGTCTCTTGCCATGAGACGGGCCGGCTGGGCTTCCGAGGGAAAACCGGTCAGACCGACTTCCTTGAACTCGAATTTCGAGGACAGCAGGTCGTAGTTGAAGTACCCGACCTGGAGTACCAAACCCAGGTTTTCGCGCAGGTAAGTCTGGATCCTCGTCAAGGCGAAGCCGCGGACGGGCCTAGTCTGCATGAGATCCAGCGTCAGGCCAGAGAGCACAACAACGACGCTGACAACCCACATCAACCAGCGCAGGATCTTCTTACGACTAAACATTGCTAGGCTAGGGCGATTGCACTTTCGTCGCGCGAACTACCGGGCTGATGGTAGCCGCTGAGACGCTAGTCGAAACACATGACGCCTGATCGGTGTCCTCCTCGAGTGCCTGTGATGATAAGAACGAGCAGCTAGTCCTACTATTTCTGGATATTCGGTCGGAAGGTCAATTAGCTGTGACGTTGTTGAGCCAAAGCCATGATCATCTTCCCGCTGCTGTTCGTCACACCGGCCGCTTTATAACAGGCCCGATACACGTGCCGAACAAAGGTTTGGCGCTCCCGAGTCGTTCTTTGCATCAACGATGACCAGAAGAATCCGGTTTGGAAGCTTACAATTTTCAAGACTCTGGTGATGACCAGCAGGCGCTATCACCAAATCGGCCTGAAGGAGCCGAAGACCCATTCCTCAGTCGTTGCCGTCGGTGTCGATTGCCGCACTGACATGGCGAGCCAGTGTGTTCACCGTATACGGCTTCTGCAGAAAACCGGCCACGCCGGAATCGCCGAACCGGCGTGAAGCTTCGACTCCGCTGAAACCGCTGGACAATAGAATCGGCGTGTCGGGGTTAATCGTCCGCAGTTGCTGTAGGGTCTCCTCTCCGCTGATCCCCGGCATACTCAGATCGAGGATGACGAGGGAAATCGTTTTGTGAAGAGATCGGAAAACCTGCACTCCCTGCGAGCCATCGTAGGCGCTAAGAACCGCATACCCAAGCCGCCGCAGTGCACTGGTCGCGGCTGATCGAACAATTTCCTCGTCGTCTATCACCAGAACCGTTTTTGACTCCTGGACAATGACGGGTGACGTGGGTGGCTCGGGTTCACGCGCAGCCTTCTCAGTGCTAGCGGGCAGCAAGACGTAGAACGTCGTGCCATTCCCAGGTTCACTATAGATCTTTATCGCGCCCTTGTGCGCTCTCACGATCCCGAGGACGGCTGCCAGACCGAGCCCCCTTCCGACGAACTTCGTCGTAAAGAAAGGCTCGAAGATTCGCGCCAGAGTCTCTTTATCCATGCCGCACCCCGTATCCGTAATCTCCAGAGCGGCGTATCGTCCAGGTTTCAGACTTTCGCCCAGCGCGAGACTACGGCAATACAGTTCGTCAACCGCAAGCGATTTCGCGGCTATCGTGACACTCCCGCCTTCGGGGCCGATCGCCTCTGCTCCGTTGATCACAATGTTCATCACTAGCTGTTGAAGCTGGGACAGGTCGGCATCGATCAACGGGACGTCCTCGGCCAACTGGAACTCCAGCGTCACGTTCTTCGGTATCGAAGCCTGGATCAGAAGAGCGGTCTGCCGAACGAACTGCCCCAAATTGACAGGCTCGACTGAGAATGTTCCTCGCCCTGAATACGCCAGCATCTGTTGAGCCAACTCGGCCGCTCTTTCGGCGGCCTTACAGATTGCTTGCGCGTGTGACCGTGTCGTGCTCCCTTCGCCGACATCCAGTAACAGGAGATCGGCGTTTGCCAAAACGCCAGTAAGCAAATTATTGAAATCGTGCGCGATACCTCCGGCGAGCACGCCCAGGCTCTCTAGCTTTGCGCTTTGAAGGAGCTTTTCTTCCATGCGCTTCCGTTCGGTTATGTCCCGGTTGATCTTCAGCAGAAAGTCAACTTTACCGTCTTCATCACAAAGAAGCACTTGCCGGCTCTCGCATCTCACCTCCTTACCATTCTTGGCGACCTGGACCAATTCGCCGTCCCAGTGGCCTTCGTCCATGAGCACCGTGTCGATCCGCTCCATCACGGACTGCTCGGTCCGCAGCAGTTCGTAAATGTTGTTGCCGCGTGCCTCCTCGGTAGTCCACCCGTAAATTTCCTGCGCGCCTAGATTCCAACCGGTGACTCGCCGCTCGGAGTTGGTCACGATGATGGCATCGCGAGAGAGTTCGATCAGCCTTTGGAACTGTCGAGAATCCCTGCGCCCGGCGGCGCGCCTCAGAAATATCGTGGAACACGAGTACTGAACCTACGACCGACCCTGCAGCATCAAGGATCGGCGCTGCGGTGTCATCGATTGGTATCCCGTCACCGGTCTTCCTGAGAAGGATGGCATGGTTGGCCATAGCCACGGCCTGCTTGTCACGCATTGCTCTTGCCGTCGGGCTTTCGATTGTCTCGCCGGTCTCGCTCGCTCCTGAGAACGAACACACTTTCAAATGGCTGGCCGAGAGCTTCGCTTTCCTGCCACCCCGTCAGTTTTGCAGCGATTCGGTTGAGAAACGTAATCCTTCCTTCACAGTCCGTAACAATCACTCCATCGCCGATACTGGCCAGAGTGATCTCAAAGTGCTGGCGCTGCTTGCGTTCCTCCTCTTCCGCCCGTTGACGGGCCGCGTTTTCTTGCTGTGCCCGGCGGTTCGCCTGGTGTTGCGCCTCCACCAACACAATGAGAATCGTCGAGACGAACAGGTACACCGCAAACCCCAGCTGATTGTCCGCGCCTTCAATAGGAAGTACCGCTCCGACGGGTGGCACGAAAAAGTAGAGTGCTGCGATGCCGCCCAAAAGCGCGGAAGCAATGCCGGATTTCGAGCCACCGAAATAGGCCGAGATCACGACAGCAAGAAAGAAGAATTGGTAAGGAAGACGGATACCGACTACCGGGTTCATGAGCAGCCGTACAATTACCGCTGTCGTCGTGCACACGACGGCCAGCGCATACGGCTTCAGTCGCTCACCAACTGACATAGAGTTGTCAGATCAAGTCTGAGCTAATCCAGTGCATGGCGAAGCATGCTACACCCACTGGTGTACAACTTGTAAACCCAAAAAACAGCTCAGTGATTACGACGCGTATGGGACCCTGAAACGTCGGAAGCTGTCTTGTCAAATATCTGCCTTCGAGACCATCGTACACTCGTTCGTGGCCATCGGTTCGCTGCGGGGCTTTCGAGCCCGCTATCAACGATTCGCTCAGCTCTTCCATCCAGAACACAATCTCAGACGGCATCCCACGCTCAGGCGGACTTTGGATTCGCTGCCAGAGCCTCGCTCAAGCTGAAATCGACCGCCCTCGAGATCGCGCCGGATATTTCATCGCCAAGCTTTCCGGCCGGCCTCGGCCGCCTGTGGGACG
The DNA here is from genome assembly GCA_963825845.1 of Bryobacteraceae bacterium. Classification (GTDB taxonomy): domain Bacteria; phylum Acidobacteriota; class Terriglobia; order Bryobacterales; family Bryobacteraceae; genus DASQDN01. The sequence goes on from CAWGVL010000035.1 coordinate 24,696, forward strand.
TCGCGCGGCATTCCGCAGCAACTGAATTTAATCGATACAATATACACTTACGCCGCTCAAAATTTCGCTCAAAAGCGGCATGCATTGGTCGTAATTCCGTGCTCTTAATTCGCAAAGAACAAATGGACGCGCTGGCAAACCACCGGCGAACTGAATTCCGCAAGCGCCTGATCGCGCATCTCGGCTCGGTTCTGGCGGCGAACGGAATCGCTATCGAGGGCCCGGCACTCGCCATAAGCGTGGATCGGGGCATCGCTGACGCGCCCCGCTTCGGTCTGGTGAGTGAGAAGCATGTAGCGCTTTTCATTGAGATTACCTGCCTCCATCGCGGCGGATTTCCGCCGGGCACGCATCCCAAACAGGCTCTTGCTATCCTCAGCAGCTACGGTATGGACCCGGAACGAAAGCTCGACCGATACCGGCAGTGGGCACTCTCAACAAAGAGCAGCGAGGGTCGCGAATAGCCGCTTATGGCGGACACATTCGGAAAGACCGAAGTCGGCCAGGTGGTCAGACGCTGCCCGCTTGATTCCACCAAGCCAAATCATTGGATTGAAATTGAGCTGATAGGCGAAGATGGCAGCCCGATACCTTGGGAGGAGTACCTGCTGGTGCTTCCCAACGGCGATCGCGTGAGCGGATTCCTTGATGAAGAAGGTTTTGCGCGTGCTCAGGGATTTGAGGAGAGCGGATCCTGCCAGATCAGCTTTCCGGGTCTCGATCAGGACGCGTGGGAGCAAATCGAGGTTCTGCCGATGAGGCCGGAGGTCCGCTAGTTTGGCAGATCAGGGCAGAAGTATCCTCGGCAAGCGTCCCCCTGGCGATCGTGACGACCCCGGCGCGCTCAAGCGGCGAATGTGCCAGGCCTGCTTGATGTTGCTCGACCCTTATGTCGAGGTCGCGTGCAATCGCTGCAACGGGAGTTTCTGTTCCAGGCCGGCTTGCTATGCCGCGCATTTGCTGGCTAATGATCCCGCTGGACACCTGTGCTGTACCGGGAACTCCGCTCAGTGCAACGCCTGCGGAGCCAGATACTGCGCCGCCAACTGCGCCAACCAGCACACAGCCCTTGGACCCGATGCCGCGGGGCACGCCTGCTGTCCCACGAACTCCGCTCAGTGCAACGCCTGCGGAAACAGATACTGCACCGCCAACTGCGCCAACCAGCACACAGCCCTTGGACCCGATGCCGCCGGACACGCCTGCTGTCCCACGAATTCCGCCCAGTGCAACGCCTGCGGAAACAGATATTGCACCGCCAACTGCGCCAACCAGCACACAGCGCTTGGACCCGATGCCGCGGGCCACGCCTGCTGTCCCACGAATTCCGCTCAATGCAACGCCTGCGGAGCCAGGCACTGCACCGCCAACTGCGCCAACCAGCACACAGCGCTTGGACCCGATGCGGCGGGGCATACCTGCTGCCCCACGAATTCCGCCGAGTGCAATGTTTGCAAAAAGAGGGTCTGCAGCACTTGCCAGCCTACTCACACGGAGGTAGACGATGCCAAAGGCCACCGCTGCTGCCCTGGCAATGCTTCGCGGTGTCCAAGCTGCAACGCCGTCTATTGCCACGCCGAGTGCAAAGACTTACATCTCGATCTCGGCAAGGATCTCAACGATCATCCATGTTGCCCTGATAACTCCGCCGAATGCCCCGTCTGCAAGAAGCGGGTATGCAGCGCTTGCCAGCCTTCGCATCTAAAACCCAAAGACAAACTTGGGCACGATTGCTGCGCCGCCAATTCGGACATCTGCCTCTATTGCTCCGTTGCCGTCTGCAAGGCCATGCCAGGTTGGCCACCTGGTTAACCTTGGCGCACACTGCGGCCATACGACCTGCGTAGATGTAAAGGGAAAGTGCGCGGGCTGCGTGAAGGAGTATTGTCCGGCATGCGTTCCAACCAAGCTCAGCATCGACCTCTGCGCGGACTGCATGACGTCCGAGACCATAAAGGTCGACAACATCAATGTGCAGTTCCAGAAGTGTCCCGGAACCAAGGCAGCGAGAAAGCGTCAGACGACGTTGGAGGGGCCGATCAGGCACACCGGATCGAACCGGTCGGGGACCCGCCGCCGCCCTTGGTCTCCGGCAAGACTCTGAACAACGATGACATTGAGGAACTGAAGCAGTTTGACCGGGGGCACCTGGTCGCGCTGGAAATCGATGGAGCGGACTCCTATCGTTGCATCGTCCCCATGAACCGCCAGTTCAACCAAAGTGGAAAGTGGCGAACGATGGAAAGAACCATCGGGAAACTGATCGATGGCGTGGATCAGAAGGACGTCGATGGTGGAACAGTTAAGGGGGAACCGGTTCCGATGCCACCCTGATCGATCTCTCGCTAAGAACCGCCAACACCGTGAACAAGGTTTGGCACATCGAAATCATCTTGTACTACGACGACAAGGTCGGCGATCCGCGGATCCCCCGGTCTATTCTATGTGCGCGTCTACTGCAATAAAAAGCTCCGGACACACTTTTCTTTGGGAAACCGTTGCACCAAGGCCGCTACGATTCCGGATGAGCAGGAAATCATCGAATTTTGGGCGGCGAAGAACCTGTTCGCGGAATTTCTCGCCCTCAGCGTGCCGGACCAGAAGAGGATCTCAATCGAGGAGGAGACACGGCGGTACTACAAACCGTACGGGCAGCCGAAATCGCCACCGAATCAGTTGCTGGAGTTCATGGACGAAGTCAACCAGCGTTGCCGCGACAAGGCGATACCCATCGTCTTCACCAAAATGCCGTCTACGACAATCCGGCCGCGGAGCGGCCTACGACACCGTTCAGCGTGAGATCCTCAGAAAGTTCAACCGCTGGAAGAACGGCGGCGAATTGAAATCCGACATCCCCTCCGGCGATATCTATCCCGGAGAACCCGCGGATGCACGGCAAACTCTGGATGAATGCGGAGGCAGGGCATCGCCGGAGGTTGACCATATCGGACCCAGCTACCAGCAGGGCTCAAACTCCTACGTGAATGGTCGGCTCATCAGCTTCTACCACAACCATCTTTACCGGGAGAAAAAGACGCGCGGCTCAAAATCGCTCAACGTTACGATGCTCGAGATGTACAACGCAGGAGAAATCGCCCTCATGGATACGGAAAGTAGCAAGACCATCAAAGGCGTCGGTGGCGGTGTTGTGGCAGTGACTCTGATCGGTTCCAACGTTGTCAAAGGATTGACCACGGCCAAAGACTACTTTGATGCGAAGTTTTCAGACGATAAGGTCTACACCGATCCGACCAATGGCGATTTTGGATTTCTCCAAAGAGCTAATATCGGCACCCCGTTCTACGACCGCTCGCTCGACATACTGCGAAAAGACCGGAAGGCGTTTCTCGATTCC
>CAWGVL010000036.1:0-158489 GCA_963825845.1 Bryobacteraceae bacterium
GTGACGCTGCGCCACTGCAACTCTTTCAACAGGCTCTCGATAACGTCCGTCATATTCCTGGCGTGGCCTCCGCAGGACTCACCAGCCAATTGCCGCTCAGCGGGGACCAGGATATTTATGGCATCGAATTTGAAAAGGACAACAACCCACTGGGCGAGGCGGCTTTTCGCTATGCGATAAGTCCCGGGTACCTTGAGACGATGCACATTCCGCTTCGCCGTGGCCGCATGTTGAATGAGCATGACGGTGCGGGCGCTCCCCGTGGCAATTCTCATTAGTGAGTCGATTGCACGCAAGGAGTTCGCGGGGCAGGACCCCATTGGACAGCGCGTTCCCTCGGTCCTGATGCCGGCGAGGCGAACCGACCCTGGGCCACCATCGTTGGCGTTGTGGGCAAAGATCCTCCATCAACGCCGGCGCCCCGCCCTTATACACCCGGGCGCGATCCTCGATGGAATCGTGAAGCAACGCCGCAATGGCCTCGTCCTCCGATCCGCCGTCCTCGAGGACAAGCGAGCAGACTCCGAGCAAGTGCGACACATAGGGCGCTCTCGACGTCTTCCGCTTTTGCGTCCGATGTATCTCGCTCGCAAACACCAGCGCTCGATCGAAGCGTTCCGTCAGGGTCACACGCGGGCCACAGCGCGCTTCCATCCGGCGAACAGATTTTCCCGTTGGTCCACGGTCATTTCGGGTTCGAAGATCTTTTCCGCGCGCCAGAACTGCTCAACTTCTTCCGTGTTCTTCCAGATGCCCGTCGCAAGACCGGCGAGGTAGGCTGCTCCGAGAGCTGTTGTTTCGGTGTCTGCCGGACGCACGATACGGCATCCCAGGATGTCGGCCTGGAATTGCATCAGAAACTCGTTCTGCGCGGCGCCTCCGTCTACGCGGAGTTCCGCCAATCGTGCGCCGCTGTCGGCCTGCATGGCGTCGACCAACTCACGCGTCTGGTAGGCAATCGCTTCGAGCGTCGCTCGAACCAGATGGGCTCTCGTCGTGCCCAAGGTCAACCCCGTGATCGACCCTCGGGCGTCTGCCTTCCAGTGCGGGGCGCCCAAGCCGACGAATGCGGCACAACGTATACTCCCCCCGTGTCCGGCACCGAACGCGCCAGAGCTTCCGACTCGGCGCTGGTTGCAAGCAATCCGAGCTTGTCCCGCAACCACTGGACCGCAGCGCCCGCAACGAAGATGCTTCCCTCCACCGCGTAGCCATCGGCGGCGGCGGTAGCGAGCAAACGGTTCTTAGAGACAGGAACGTTGTGTCCTGTATGCATCAATGCGAAGCATCCCGTGCCGTAAGTATTCTTGGTGAGGCCGGCGCGAAAACATGCTTGGCCGGCCAGAGCGGCCTGCTGATCGCCGGCGATGCCTGCGATCGGTATCTCCCGGCCCAAATGCTCACCGGCCGTTGTCGCGACAACTTCGCATGAGTCCACGATACGCGGGAGCATGGCGCGGGGTATGTCGAAGTAATTGAGCAACTCGGCGTCCCACTCCGCGGTTGCAAGATCCATCAGCATCGTGCGAGACGCGTTTGTCTTGTCTGTCACATGCACCGCGCCGTTTGTCAGCTTCCAGATCAGCCACGAGTCGACGGTTCCGAACAGCGCCTCACCGTCTTTAGCCATCGCACGCGCCTCAGGCGAATGCTCGAGGATCCATTGAATTTTGGTCGCCGAGAAATACGCGTCCGGGACCAGACCGGTCTTCCTCGCAACCCAGGCCGCATCGATCTTCCGGCAAGCGTCAGCGGTGCGCCGGCATTGCCAGACGATTGCGGGCGCCAGCGGACGTCCCGACTTCCGGTCCCAGACGATGGTCGTCTCGCGCTGATTTGTAACGCCGATCGCCGCGGGCGCCGCGTTCGATTCGGCAAGGACCGTCAAGGCGGATCGGAGTTGCGCGCTCCAGATTTCTTCCGCATCCTGCTCTACCCAACCAGGGCTTGGGTAAGAAGAAGTGAGGGGAATCGATCGCATGAGAAGGCGCTCCCCCGTTTCGTCATACAGAACCGTACGCGCACTGGTAGTTCCTTCGTCGAAGGCTAGGATGTGGGGCACTGAGGCATTATGCCAAACGCCGAATCAGGCTCGAGAACAACGCTGGCCCCGCCACGTATAATGAAGAAACCGCATGTTCTTCCGCAATCAGAAACCTCAGAAGGCAAGCTTCAGCGATCTCCTGACGAAAGTCCGACAGGCTGGATTTACGGTGCAGGGCGAGGGCTCGCGCGCCAAAGTCAGCAAGCTCGGATGCGCTGCCGTTATCGAAGACGGAACCGACGGCACGCCCGTTGTTGGAAAAGCCGGAGTGGTGGTCGGGGACGAGATCGGGTTGCTGGTAGACGGCGGGTATCAGAAGTTCTTCCGAACGCCGAAAGGCCGGAAGGTCCCTGCGCTGGCGGAACATCTGAAGGCGCTCCACACTTTTCAGGAAGATTTGAAAGAGGCGCTAGGCCTGGTGAGCCTCTACAACGAGGGTCTTGGCACAACTTTCGACCAGCACATGTATGACCGTGTGAAGGGGCGCGACGCCCGGGTATAGATTACAAGAATTCTCGGAGAAAGCCGGCCCTCTGTACAAGAGAGCCGGCTTTTCTTTGTGTGCCGAGCATGTTCGACAGCTTGAGGGTGAAAGTCCCTTTGACAACCTGATGGAGGTGAAGTCATAGCGAAGCGCAAGGGCGTTCCGGTGACGGAGGGTCTGAAAGAAGCGTGGAGCAAAGGCGCGAGCCGATGAACAAGAACCGGATAAGAGGCATATGGTGCAGGACGAGCGGGCAGAGGATGGCGAAGTCCATATCCATCAAGGGCACTGGATGTAAATCCGGCGGTTGCGCGTTGAAGGCGGTCGAGCTTACCTCGGGAGATCTGCCGTTTGTCTTGGATTCAAGACTGAGGATTGAGCGATCGGTCCTGACCGGGCGGCAGAAGTCAGCAGAGGGCGTATTAGGCACGCGAGTGCTGAAGGCCCGAACGGTCCCCGAAAGGGGTTAATGGGAGCGGCGAATAAGCGGCGCGAGTCATGAGCGACAAGCGGCAGAAGAACCAGCTAGAGCTGGCCTTCATGGCAGAAGATACGGGTGAAGCTCAAAGGGCTGCCATCGAAGGGACCGAATCGCTTGCGGCGAAGCGCGGGACAGAAAGCCCGGCCATTGAGCGAACAGTTAATGGAGGAAGTCTGCGGGCGGGAAAACTGCAAGCAGGCATTGGCACGAGTGAAGGCCAACAAAGGAGGCGCTGGCGTGGACGGGATGACTGTCCATGAGTTGCCAGAGTTTCTGAAACAACACTGGCCAGCGATGCGGGAACAATTGTTGAGCGGGACGTATAAGCCGCAGCCGGTAAAACGGGTAGAAATCCCGAAGCCGGATGGAGGAATGCGAACGCTTGGCATTCCAACGGTGCTGGATCGATTTATCCAGCAGGTGGCGATGCAGGTACTGCAACGCAGATGGGACCCGATGTTTTCCGAGCACAGCTACGGGTTTCGTCCCGGGCGGTCGGCGCATCAGGCGGTAGAAGCGGCGCAGAAGTACATCGCTGACGGATACCGCTGGGTGGTGGATCTGGATCTGGAGAAGTTCTTCGACCGGGTCAATCACGACAAACTGATGGCGAAGATCGCCGAACGGGTCAGCGACAAGCGAATGCTGAAGCTGATCCGGGCGTTTCTCGGGGCTGGTGTGATGGAAGGCGGACTGGTGAGTCCGGTGGATGAGGGGACGCCACAGGGCGGTCCTTTATCGCCCTTGCTGTCGAACGTCGTGCTTGACGAGTTCGATCGGGAGTTAGAGCGGCGCGGACTTCGGTTTGCGCGGTATGCGGATGACAGCAACATCTACGTTCGCAGCCGCCGGGCCGGAGAGCGGGTGATGACAAGCATTACGCGGTTCATCACGAAGAAGCTCAGGCTCAAGGTGAACGAGCAGAAGAGTGCGGTGGCGCGGCCGTGGGCACGGAAGTTTCTAGGGTTCAGCTTCACGAACGGCAGGCATACCCAAGCGGCGGATTGCGCCGAAAGCGGTGGACCGGTTCAAGGAGCGGGTTCGGGAACTGACGCGTCGGATGCGGGGTGTAAGCACGGAACGGATGGCCGAAGAACTGGCTCGATATCTTCGAGGCTGGCTTGGGTACTTTGGGAAGTGTGAAATGCTGTCAGTGTTGGAAGGTCTTGAGAAGTGGTTCCGGCGCAGGCTGCGATCTGCGATTTGGAAGCAGTGGAAGCGAGGGTGGATGCGGTATGCCGAGCTACGTCACCGGGGTGTGGGCAAAGATCTCGCCGCTCAAACGGCGGGCAGCGCTCATGGTCCGTGGCGGCTTTCCAACAGCCCGGCACTCTCGATTGCACTGCCCAATGCTTATTTCGACTCGCTCGGGATTCCAAGATTAGCTGGCTGCCGATAGCTCAACCCGCCGAACCGCCGTGTACGGACCCGTACGCACGGTGGTGTAACAGGGAAAGCTGGCGACAGCCTACCTAGTATCAACGAACAGGCATCATTACGGAGTTCGAACGGATGCTTCCCATGTTAGCTTGCACGGGCACGTTTCCACTTACACCGCTCGGGACTTCGAAGAGAACCTGATCCAGACCTACGTATCCTGGTGACGCAAGCGAGTACAGCACTCGAGCCTCACGACCTCCGACTGTGAGCATGACGGGTCCGGTGTTGTAGATGGTATCGGTCGGTATCAACTCTCCAGTCTCAACCGGCGGGGCAACCGCTCCGAAACCAGTACCATACGCCCAGATCTGATCGCCTGCGCGAACGGGGTTCGATGCGGTCACCAATGAATAGTCGGTCTTTGTGAACACTCCTCCGTCCGGACCGAAGTAGAAAGCAGGCGCGACTCGGGCGACTTCGGCCGTGGCCGCCGTGCGCATCTCGCCGTTGCCGTTTCGGACAAGGACCGGCTGTGAGCCGAGACTGGCATCGACTGGAACCTGAGCCACGATGTACGTTGGCATCGCAATCAGCAGGGCCGCAGGCTTGCCTCCGAGCGTGACCTGAAGGCCGTTGAACGAGGTCGGCAACTTCGCTCCTTCGAAAGCGCTGCCGATGTCAGTTGGCGTTTTAACGAAGTTCGCGCCGAAGATCGTCATCAGCCCGCCGGGTGCGACCATCCGCAAGGCGGGATCGCTGACCGCGGAGATAACGGCGGTGACCGTAGGCAGCGCGGTGTTGGCGGGAGCAAGCTGAGAGCGCACAACCCCATTCGGGCGCGTGGTGGTATGCAGATTGATGTAGTGCGCCTCGGGGTTGACTGCGAGTGAATTTAACGTAGCCAGAGCCGCGGCGCTGGTGACGTTCACGATGCGATAGATGTTCCCATGTCCGGACGCTGTGGAGACGTTATTCGTCGCGCTCAAACCCGTATTGATCGTAACGGGGCCGTTTTCAGTGGCGGCTCCGTTATGGATGTGGAGTCCTGTGAAGGTCTCCGCCGCAGGGAAGCGATAGTTGACGTCGAAGATTGCAACGCCTCCCGCCACGCTCCCATCCGCCTTTCGGATCGTATGCGCCGTGAAGACGGCCGGCGCGCTGGCATCGACTCCGGTGATGGGCGGAACTTCATTCGCCGTCGTCATGTTCACACGGAACTGCATCCTGTCGGTTCTGCGGAGCTGCGCCCGAATGACACCGCCCGGGTTCGTCAACAGTATGGATATTGATGTAGTAGTCCGCAGGATTCCGGAAGATCCCGGCGAGAGTATTCGCGGAGTCGGCATTGTCGACGGGAACTTCCACTTCGTAGTGCAGTATGCCGCCTGCAGGATTTACCGGAACTGCATTGGCCCCACCTTGGAGGCCAGTATTGATTCTGACGGGTCCATTGACGCCCGCTGCCCCATCATGGATATGGAAACCGGAAAAGCTCTCGCCTTCGGGGAAACCCGAATACGCGGCATCGAAGATGACTTGCCCGGAGGTGGGCCGCGCACAATCGCGAATCGGCGTTTCCCCACAGGTTGCGAGCGCGACCACCGTTCCGAACGCGGATGCATTCGTTCCCGGAATCGGGGGCACTTCATTGGCCGGTGACATTAAGCCCATCAGGACTACCATTTCGGCGCGCTGTAGCTGGCCGCGAATCACGCCGCCGGGGTTTTCGGTGGTGTGGAGATTCACATAATATCCGCTCGGATCCGTGAGCATGCCGTTGACTGTGGCGAGTCCGTCCGCATTCGTCGGCAGCGTTTGGCCTTGATAATTAAGAACGCCGCGGCCAGTTGAACTGACGACAGGTTCCGCTGCCGCGGATTCCGGAGTCGATCGTTACAGGGCCATTTTCGCCCGCCCGTCCACTATGGATGTGCAGCCCGGTGAGCCGAATCTCGCCTGGGAATTGATACGTTACATTGAAGTCCGTCGATGCGGATATGACACGTCCCTGCGCATCGCGAACGACATGGAGCCAGATCGTCGCTCCGCCGCTTGCGTTGATACTGACGGCCGGAACCTCGTTGGACGGCAGCATGACCGCCCGGAACGGAATCGTTTCGGCTGTTTGCGCCCACAGCGACACAGCTGTGAGCGCGAATACTCCTCCGAGTTTCCTCATAACCTCTATAAACCCTCCCGGAAGAACATACTACTGCATGTAACGTCGCGCGCAATTGTTAATTCCAGCGCGCTTTGCGGAAGCCCTTCGATACAATACGTGTATGTCTGCTCCTGCCGATGAGTTTTACCGCATAAGTAAGCTGCCGCCTTACGTCTTCGCCGTTGTGAACGAGATGAAGGCACGGCTGCGCGCGGATCAGCAGGATGTGGTCGATCTCGGGATGGGCAATCCGGATGGTCCTACACCCCGGCCCATCGTCAACAAGTTGATCGAAGCCGTCAGAAATCCGCGAAACCACCGCTATTCTCTGTCCAAAGGCATCCCACGACTGCGCGAAGAGATCGTCCACCGGTACAAGACGAAATATGGAGTTGACCTCGATCCGGCAACAGAAGCGATCGCGACCATCGGCGCAAAGGACGCGCTTGCGCACCTGCTTTTCGCGGTCATCGGTCCGGGTGACGCCGTAGTTTCCCCCAATCCGGCTTATCCGATCCATCAGTACGGCGTCGTGATGGCAGAGGGACATGCCTGTATGCTGCCCATGCCGAATCCGGATACATTTCTGAACGGGCTCGAAGACCTGTATCGACGCAGTACCCGGAAGCCGCGGCTGATTCTGATCTCCTTCCCGCACAACCCGACCACTCAGTGCGTAGATCTCAATTTCATGAAGGAGATCATCCAACTGGCGCGAAATCACGGGTCGATGGTATTGCATGATTTCGCGTATGCCGATATTTGCTTTGATGGTTACAAGGCGCCGAGCATCCTTCAGGTTCCAGGCGCCAAGGACGTTGCTGTCGAGATCTTCTCGATGTCGAAGAGCTACAACATGGCGGGATGGCGCGTCGGTTTCTGTCTTGGCAATCAGAAGATGATCGCGGCCCTGGCTCGGATTAAGAGCTATCTGGATTACGGCGTGTTTCAGCCGATTCAGATTGCTTCAATCATCGCGCTGCGGGAGTGTGAGGAAGACACCGGGCAAGATTTGCAAACTTTATGAGAAGCGCCGCAATCTACTGGTCGACGGATTGAACAAGGCCGGCTGGCCGGTGGAAAAGCCGAAAGGTTCGATGTTCGTTTGGGCTCCGATTCCGGAGCAGTACGAATCCATCGGCTCGCTCGAGTTCTCGAAGCTGCTGCTGGAGAAGGCGCTGGTTGCCGTTTCGCCGGGCATCGGGTTCGGTCCGCTCGGAGAAGGCTTCGTGCGGTTCGCGCTGATCGAGAACGATCAGCGGACGCGGCAGGCGCTGCGTTCGATCAAGCAGTTTCTGAAGCAGTGATACATATCCTTTTCACCACAACTCTGGTCATGGCGTCCGCACTGGCGGAGGCAGCGGATCCATCCGCGGCGCTCGCTGCCTGCGGTGTTATGGGCAGCCCAGGTTGCTCGTCCCTCCAGGAACCAACACTGCACCTGCTACCCAGACTGTCACGCCGCCCGAGACGCAGCCAACGATCCCTGGGCTACCGGCCGGCGTTCAGGTCACAGCTCCGGTCGCAGCGCCTGATGGCGCCCAAGGAGCCCCTCGGGCCGAAACTCCGGTCGGGGCGGTCCGCCGCCACCCCCGGCGCATCACGGATTGGCGCTCGTCCCGGAGGCGCACCCATCCGCAACTGCCTCCTGGCCTGCCTATGGGGGCGGCGCCGGGAGCAACCGGAACGGGCGTGAAACCGAGGGTCCAGCCAACAACAGGTGCTCAGCCGGCCGGCGTTCAGCCTCCCGGTGTTCCGGTTCCTGACGCTCAGCCCTCCCCCGGTGTGCAGCCACCTGGCGTCACGCCATCCGGCGAAGCCGATGCCCCGCCAATTGTGCCGAAGCTGGTTTCATGCGAAGTTACTTTCACGGAGGGCAGAATTGAAATTTCTGCCGAGGGTGGAGAATTTCCGATTCCCGCCGTACTCGAAGCCTTCCGGTTGTCCGGCTTCAATCGGGATCTCAGTTCCATGGTTAGCGGTCGCGGAAGCGTCGCGGCTCGAGCTCGCAGTCGAGCCCAATAGGACGCCATCCACTCGCGAAGCAGCAGCGCTTATCGCGGGAAGATCCTTCTTTATCCGTCAGGCGGCGCAGCCACAGCTGCGCTCGCCGCGGCTCCCAAGCCGGCTCGTTTTTGCGGTGAATGTCAAAGGCGAGAGCGGAACGAAACGTCTGACTGCGTGGGCGAGGCGGCTTCAGCGAATTTCGTCGCGCTCGACGCGCACCCGTCGGCTGCTCGTGACGCCGAAGACCAACACGGACGGGCGGCGAGCATACGAAATCTCGATCAAGCCCGGAGCGGCCCTGCCACACGGGACGTCACGACGAGCGCCATACAGTTATTCTCGAGCCGGGTCTCCGAACCGGTCGGCTTGTCATTCCTGTCGTGGTGGAGGTCGAGGGCCGCTTCCATTGATTTATTCCGCCGGCACGTCTGGCTGGGATCGTTCCAGAAATATAGGATTCACCGTCGACGTCCGTCTTCTTTGAGGCTCCCGATCGCCCATGTCGAAGCTATGCGACACGATGCGCGTGCTGCAGACTCCAGCTCCTTCCAAAGCTTCGGGCGGAGTTTCAGATTGATCCGGGTATAGAGATACAGAGTCACAACGTCGCGTCGCTGAAATTGGACTCGAGCAAGTCCTGGTTGAGGAAGCGCACCATGCTTTCCGACGCCTTTCCTTCTTTGCGTTCTCATTCGCTTCCTGGATGCGCTTCGGGGTCGATGTCGATGCCGGTTCCTTTACACATGATAGCTTGCTGCGGAATCGACCATACGGCGATCGCCCGAACCCAAATCGTAAGAATATCTCCTTTTCACATCGGGCCAGCTTGGCACGGCTTCGACCTACGTTCTGCGGCGTCGGGACGAAGGGAACATCAGGACCGCGCCGGAGCCGCGCCCTGTCGAGCGAGACTGCGCGCTGGGACATTCCTGAAGAGAGAACAATCGCCTCTGCATTTCGCATACGAGGATTATGGACGCGGCTCTCGCCGCCTTGTGTGCCGTTAACAGTGACGTCGTAAGACTTCCGGGCAGCCTTCGGAAGTCCCCGAAAATACGTTGCCCTTGATGTGTCGGCCTTCCTATGCCTGAAACAGTGCCAGCACATCTCTCGGACACGGCAATCCAATGAACACGCTGATGGACAACGAATACACCGCGGGGTGGCGCCGCATCGGGAATCAAAACCCGAAGCCGAAAGCGATTCGGTCGATTTCAGCGCACTGGTATGCGCCTGGAACAGGGGTTACGATCAGCACAGCGCCAGAACGATCATGATTTCGGCGGCTTCCCGCGCGAACTCTATGCGGTGGAGTATCCTGCTCCCGGCGGACCCTGACCTCGCACGCAGGGTGCAAGAGATGCTTGCTCCGTTACCGGTGAAACTCGATAACTCCTGGGCTCGATCACGGAACATGGTCCGTGTTGTGTCACGCATACCGGATGCGGATGTCCCTGTGGTGCAATTGAGCATCGACGAGACGCAACCGGCGTCGTTCCATTTCGAAGTCGGCAGGAAACTCGCACCGCTGCGGGATGAAGGCATCCTGAATCGCCGGCAGCGGCAATCTCGTTCACAACCTCCATACGTATTCATGGACGTCATATGCCCGATCCATATGACTGGGCGGCCAGTTCAAAATAGAAGCCAGGGAGATGTTGCTTGCTGAAGAATATCAGCCGCTCATCCAATATGAAAAGCTTGGACGGGACGCGATGCTATCAATTCCTACACCGGACCATTACCTTCCGCTGCTTTACGTGATTGGTACGAGGCAGAAAGGCGAAAGTTCTTACATTTCCACTGGAGGGGGTCGATGGCGGATCGATTTCGATGCTGAGTGTCCAGGTCGGGTAGATTCAGCGCCGCTCGCGACGGAGGTTGTAGGCTTTGGTATAACAGCGCGAGGGCACTCCAGGTGGAAGAGTACAACGACGGGATAGGCCAAAGCCTTCGGAAAGAAACTGAAGAGGATGGCGAGCGCAAGAAGCAAACGACCACCCGTCAGCATGATCCGCGGCTTCCACCGCATCGATAACCCGGCGGATTGTGAACGCCGCTCCGACGTGTTCCGATGCGTATCGCGCTGCCGCCGCCGACTCACACTTCCGCCGGCTGTTGCCGTGGCGCGCCGCGACCGCGGCGCGCCAGGAGCCCGAACCTTGTGTTTTTTATCCAGTACGATTTCGGTCGCGTTCTTCAGATCCTCCAGGTACATTGCCTCCATCTCCGCGGCGAACGATTCGTCTTCGATGATTGCGTCCAGTTCGAAATTCCCAAGCCAGCTAGCGACATTGAGATTCGAGGATCCAACGCGGGCCCAGCGTCCTCAGCCACCGCGGTCTTCGCGTGCAGCATGGGCCGTTCCACTCGAGCACGCGAACGCCGCTTCGAGCAGAGGTCGGTACCCCGCCCTCGATAGAGGTCTCAGAAGCGGGATATCCGTTCCGTTGGGTAGAAGAAGACGAACGTCAACGCCGTCGGCGGCTGCCTGCTCTCAGAGCCTGAACATAGGTCGTGGTCCCAGCGAAGCATGCATCGGGTCAGCCACAACGTTCTTCGCGCGAGAGCCGCGTTCAATTGATCCACACGCAGTAGGTTGGCCTGTCGCTGGTTCGGTCGCCACGACACGCAGGCTGACATCACCGCGCGTGTGAGATCGTCGCCACGAAGCATCTCTCGATCCGGAATCGGATTCCGATCGTTGCCCAGACGTTCGCGAAGCGCCTGCTCGATGTCGGCTACCGCATGCCCCCGTATCTTCTATGCCGGTATCACGCCATGGCTCTATCTTCTTTTCGGTCTCCTACCCACATCCGTCCCACGCACAGCCCGGTGATGAAACCGACTTCTCCATCCACCGCGAGCATCTTGCGATGATCCCGCGAAAGCCAGCCTAGGGGGCTGTCGAGTTGGGGCGGATTGTAGCATCGTACCTCGATCCCGCCGGCACGCATACGATTCCAGAACCTGCGCGAAGCGTTTCCGAAGCCTCCCATCCAGTCGTAGATAAGGCGGACGCGCACGCCTTGTTGCGCCTTGGCTATCAGGGCGTCGGCGAACTTCAACCCGATGTTGTCTTCATGAATGATGTAACTCTCAAAATGGATGTGACGCTTTGCCGCTCCGATAGAATCGAGCCATGCTGGATAGTTCTCGCCCGCGTTCCTTAGCAGTTGAACGTAGTTTCCTTTGATGAGCGGCGCTCCAGCTGCCCGGGAGAATGCCTGGTCCGCCAGCGGCCGCACGCTTCGGAGACTTGCACGTTCTTGACGGGGATCCAGCTTGGCGCCCATGGATGGTCTCTCTATTCGATCATGACACCGCCCTCCTCGAACAGAAACTTTTTTAGCGGTTTGGCATCCCACGTCGCAGCAGGACTCCGCGGTCGCGGGAACATAACCCCAAGTGAGGTTACATGAAGGCTCCGATTCAGCAGCCGTTATCCGTCACCATGGCTTTCGTAGTGTTTACGATTTTCTCCATGCCGCAAGCTTCGGCTCAGGAGCACATCGTTCCCCTGAAGGAGCTGCAGGGACAAGTAAAAAGCGCCGCCAAGGATCGCGCGAAGAATTTGGAAGATATCCAGCGCGTATTATCGTATCCTGCAGCAGCGGCCGCCCTTAAGAAGTCGAACGTCAGCGAGGAGCAGATGCGCGTAGCCGTGGCCACGTTGAGCGATGACGAGCTGGCGCGTTTGTCTGACCGGGCGCGCGCCTCGGAGAAGGACGTGGAAGGCGGCCTCATTGTGGGCATTCTCGCGCTGATCGGCCTTATTGTCGTGATTATCGTCGTGGTCAGCATCGTTGCGGAAGCCGATGCTCCGGGGCCGGAGCTTTCAACGTCTGCGTGACACTGCGGTATACACAACGTTGTTTCCATCGCGCAAGTCACGTCCGTAAACGACTGAGAACTGGAATCCTCCAAACGTTGAGATAGTGGCCTGTACACCGGTGTCGTACAACCACCCGTGCGAGCCAAGCCCGTACTGTCCGCCGACGTTCGCCACGTCGAAGAACGGTCCTGCGTCGACGCGAAGAAACGGCATCCGCAGCAGCCGGCGGGAAGTATCTGACTGATTCATCACGAAGCGCGTGCCCATTGGCGCGTTTCCTTTCCTGCCGTGGCGCGTACCGACGTGGCCGCGCAGCCATAGATCGTTATCCCGTTCCATTGCCGTTGCGTAGAGTTCGTCAACGGGCAGATTGCCCGTTAGTGCTCCCGCACGCAGACGAGCCCGTACAGAATACACATCATCACGCTGCGAGGAAGCCACCGCAGACCGGCGTCGAACTCAGCCCCGACCAAACGCGAGGATGCACGAGAGAATATTCCGGCCGGTGCGCAGCGTAATTGACGAATCGACTAGAACTCGCCGTTCAGGATACCGCCAGCGGGGCAAAGTAAAGCGATTGCGCACTTCCCAGACCGTGGCGTTCGCGAGCCAGTCCTGAGAAGCGCCCTTGCGGAAGGTATGGCGGGACAAGATAGACGCCAGGCGTCCACAAACTTCCCCGCCCGAGTTCAAATTCGATCTCACCTCCAAGCGCTGCGCTCCTTACATCCTCCCCATCAAGTACGAATCCATTCCGGTCGACGTTCCACACCTCATCGCGAAGATCCGTCCACACCGAGTAGCTGCCGTGGATCAGCGGGGCACGGTACTTCACGGCAACGCGACGTTTGTCGGCATCCCAGCGCCACAGTGAGGTAAGAATGATAGCTCGCTGTTTGATATTGAGCCAATCAAGGTTGATCGCCTGGTATGGAATGCTTCGAAGAAGCGGTAAGAATCGACCGGCGGCTCCGGCGAGAGGCTGCGACACGTTCGGAGCGCGTACCGTGAGAGTATATTTGTTGTCCGAAGCGGGCGTGAGTTCACATCGTGGATCGGAGAAGATATACAGGCGATCGAGATTCCGTTCGGTCTGTGCGAGGCGCGCACGCGTCAATAATTGGCCCGCCGAAGCAGCGGGTAGGCGCTCACGCAATTCTGGCTGGAGCGGTGGCTCCGGCGCGAAGATAACTCGGCTGAGTATCGGCCGGCGTATACGGTTCCAGTACTTCAGGGCAGCGTGCAGATTCCCGTCGAGCAGATAGAGACTGCCGAGGAACTCGTTCGCATACGCTCCGGAAGGATCGAGCCGGAGACCTTGACGCAAATACTGCTTTGCACTCGCGGATTCCTTTTTGCGCCAAGCGACACCGGCGAGTTCGATGGGAAAACGCGCGTCCCGATCGTATACTGATTTGCCTTCGATGAGTAACTGTTCCGCGTCTTCGAGTTGACCCGATGTCGCAAGCGAAATCGCACGCTTTAGTAACTCATCGGCCAATTCATTCGGCGCTGCCGCGCCCACATGGTGGCACGCGAGCACCAGCAGCAGGATGGCGGCTCTCACTCCGAGGGACGCGGGACAGCGAGCAGCGCCCAGTGTCCGGTCACTTCCCATGAGCTTTCGAAGCGATCCAAAGGCTCTCGAACGAGTTTGCCCCGCGCCGAATCGTGCATCCAGACAGATTCCTCATCAATGGCCACGACTACAGCATAATGAAGCGGCGCTTTCGGACCTGATAAACCCAGACATACGATGACGGGCCGTCCTTTTTCGAAATGGTTTCGCAGATCCTTCGTTTCGCCATCGAAGACATAGGCTGAGAAGCCGCGTTTGGTGAGGTAATCCTTTAAAGCAGCGCCGCGGATGCCCCGCCTCGACGCGGGCAGCAACTCGTCGATGCGCTCCGTTTCGTCGGCCGCGAATCTCAGATCGGGATTGTGCCGCGCCCAATATTGAACGACCATCGCGACGGCCGCCGCTCCGCAGCCGGACTTAATCTGTTTGACATACGGTACGTCGAGCCAGACTACCTTTTCAGCAGCACATATCGTGCATGTCAATAGGACGAGAAGTCTCGCAGGAGTCAGATCGCCCTCCCCTGAAATCATGATAGTAGGGCTTCAGTTGCGGTTTGATCCGTTCTTTCGCGCGGCTGAGCGGGATCACTATTTCGTCCGTCGGAAGACCTGCGCCAATTTCTCCGCAGGATTTCCGAAATTGATGGTCAGACCGACGACGAGTTGATGATCCAATATTCCGCCGGTAACGTTCAAGTGCTGGCCACTGACTTCGACCGCCGCCGCCGGCGTGAACTGAAATTCAATGCCTTCGAAAAAGGACCATGCTCCCGAGTACCCGGTCGCTCGCTCGAATTGCCCGTCTACATGAACGGTCGTTCTCGACCCGAACACGTGTCCATACCCGGAGCCGAAGTCCCATGTACCTGCGGGATTCAAGTCTGTTGGATCAGCGGTGCCCGTCCACGTGATCGTCGCACCGCCTGAATTGCGGCCGCGATCGTAGCGGTGATCGCCGTCAGACCCGCGCGAAATCCAGGTTGATCTCGAAAGCCGAACGTCACGACCGGAGCAATCGCGACATTCCAGTGCTCCCTATCCGCGAGTAGTGTAGTGGCTGCAACCGCCAGATGATCACTGGAATGGGTCACGCGTTTGCCATCTATTAGCGCGCTTGAAAAGGTGTCAAAGTTCACGCTGTATTCCGTGCGACCCCACAACAGGTTCGAACCTTCAGGCGTGTATTTCAGCGTCGTCGGCATCGTCAGCGATTTCGGATTCGGCCAAGGACACGTTCCACTCGGCCTCGACCGTACCCGGATCTGTAATCAATGACGTGACGTGCAACCGTCTTCTCAAAGAAATTCGTGAAGAGCGCACGTGTGAGGGCCGACGGCTAAGCAGTCGAGCTTCCAACGCTGACGTCTCCATCTGGGCCAGCAAGACTACGCCGAGCAACTGGCGGAGTCGCAAGTTCAATATGCCCGAGCCCGCTGAAGCGAACCCGGAACGGCGTCCGATACGGGCTTCGGCTCCAGCCCCATTTTCGCCAGCAGCGCATACACCACAAATCCCGTGATGTAGCTATATACGACGGCCGGCTGCGCCATCTCCTTGACTTCCGGAGAGACCGGAAGGAATGGCAGAATGCCAACGAGGAATCCAATCGCCCAAGCTCCATACCCGGCGATGCTGATTCCTTCGCGCGGACCGGCCCACCTCTTGCCTGACAAGAGATAATCGGCCGTCATCGCGCCGCAAATCGGACCGAAGGAAGCTCCGACAATGGTGAAGAAGCCAATCAGATTCTCAGCGACGCCCGATACAGCAAGCACAATCGCAACCGTAACTGCGACCATCATCGACGACATGCGCTTCACACCCGGGATCATCGTCGAGAAGCTATTGCCGGCGATAAGGGCACAGAAGCACGCCGACGGAATCGAGGCGATTGCAAACAGAAAGAACATCGATGTCGCGAGCAACCCGCCGAGAGAAGCAATCACCGCGTCGTAACTAAAAGAGGTGATGTTCGGATTCAGGGCTCGCGCTCCGGCCACCGACAAAATCGGAAGACCGCCGGCATAGAGAATTGCGAGAGCGATACCGAAGAACCCGCCCTTGCGGACATCTCCTTCATCGCGGCTATTCATGCCGAAGTCTGCTCCGGCGGCGCCCGCCGTAGCGAAGAAACCGATCACTGCCTGTACCAGCAGTTTGAATGCTCCTGACGAATCTTCGGGCGCAGTCAGAGTGCGCTGGTCCACACCGCCCATCGTCTTCAGGAAAACGACCAGAACCATCAGGAACGAGATGCCGTTCAGATACAGGGATACTCGAGCCACATACTGGATCCCCTTCGCGCCGATGTACGCCATCGTGTAGCCCCAAATCACCGCGATGATCGTGAATAGCGGGCTTCCCACCGCGGCATCGCTGCCGATACCGCTCAAGATAAACTTGGTCGCGAAGAACGTACCCACCGCAAACCAGCCGACCTGCAAAAGGCCCATCAAGAGCCCGGGCATCAGGTATCCACCGGCTGTTCCGAACGTCGAACTCCCCACGACATACAAAGGGAAGCCGGTCTTCATGCCCAGCATTGCCGGAGCATAGTAGTACAGCAGATAACTCAACACGCCCGCCACGGCCAGAGCGGCCATGCAGACCGCCAGGCTCGCACGGTCTATCGATCCGATGGCAAGAGCCTGGTAAAACGCGACCCAAAGGAAGATGCCGGCGTAGGTCGGCGCGGTGTTCATGAACCATGGCGCGCGGTTCGTAGACGGATTCGAATCGCTTTAGCGATGTAGTCAGGCAGCATTGATCGCGATGCTATCACTACCCCGAAAAGAAATCTACATCTCAGCCCAATCCGGCCCGGATCTTCCTCGGAAGTTTCGTGAAAACAAGATCGTACGACACGCGTAGCAGGTAACTTTCGTCTCGGTCCTGGGGAGCGCATCGTCGCACTCGAACGCCACCCAATTCGCACGCGCCAGGTAAGGAGCTGGAACGATTCCCGGACGCTCAACTAATTCGGCATACTTATCCGGAGTGCACTTGAATGAAAAAGCGTGCTCGCCCGGTTCCAAAGAAGCGACGGCAAACATCTTTCCTCCAACCTTGAACACCAGATTCGAAACCCACTGGACATTCTCGGTGGCGTGGGGAAAGGAGAGGCAATGCTTGCGCACCCAATCGATGTTCAATCCTCACCTCATTCGGCTGCGGTTCCGGCATGCGGAAGCAAAGTCAGCAACTCTGTCACATTGAACTCCTGCGCGGTTCCTTGCCTCACCATCTCCGCTCCTTCGTTGTATTGGGCCAGAAACTCGAGGTCGCGGCAACCACGGTACGAAACGGGCGCTGACCGGCCGGCGTTTCAATTAACCCTAGAATCGCCTCCGCAACATCGGAGGCGGGCCTGGCGTCAGGAGCGCTCAGGACCTCCTGAAAGTGCTCGTGAATGCGATAGCTAAAATTCTGCGTTCCGTACTCACCGGCGCAGGTTTCATCGGCGGCGGAGAACGGCTTTTGGAAGATTGGAGTCATGAAAGCACCAGGCTCCACGACCACTGAGTCGATTCCAAACGGAGCCAATTCGAAGCGGTACGAATCTGCGATCGACTCGAGCGCGAATTTACTCGAGCAGTACAGGCTCATGTACGGCAGAGTCGACCTACCCGCCACGGAACTGATATGGATGAGCAGCCCACTGCTCCGCTGACGCATTTGAGGAAGCACGGCACGGTTCACGCGAACAGCCCCGAACACGTTGGTTTCATATAACTGCCGGAACTGCTCGACCGTGTACGCCTCGGTCACACCGAGGTTTCCAAAGCCGGCGTTGTTAATCACTACATCCACACGTCCAGCTCGTTCGAGAATCTCAGCAACTCCGCGATCCACAGATCCGTCGTCTGCTACGTCCAATTCCACTACGTCCAACCCAATGCGCTCGCTCTGGGCGATCGCCTCCAACTCGGCGCGAGCGGTGGCGTTCCGACCGGCAACGTCACGCATTGTCGCGAAAACCTGGAAGCCTCGCCGGGCCACTCGCTCCGCTGTAACGCGCCCGAAACCCGTGCTGGCGCCGGTAATAAGCACGACGTCCATTAAGGATGATCCTCCTTCGAGGCCACCAGTATAGCCCCCTTACACTTGTGAAAGATGCACAGATCTTCAGAGTCTCGCGTAATCCTTATTAACATTACAGGCCACGACAAGACGGGGGTAACTCACTCACTGACGCGCGTACTCGCCGAGTTCAATGCTCGGATCCTCGATATCGGCCAAGCCGTCATCCACGACGCTCTTACTCTGGGCATTCTGGTGGAGTTGACGGATGAGATGCGCTCGTGTCCCGTGATGACCGAGTTACTGCTCCAGGCGCACGAAGTCGGCGTGCAGGTCCGGTTCACTGCGATCTCTTCGGAGGAATATCAGGCGTGGGTGGAATCACAAAGCAAACGCCGGTTCCTTGTCGCATTGCTGGGTCGGGACATCTCGGGCGCACACTTGGCGGCCGTCAGCGGCATTGTCGCAGGCGCGGGTCTGAACATTGACCGCATCGACCGGCTATCCGAACGTATACCTCTCGAGCAATCGGATCGCCCGAGCCGCATGTGCATTGAACTTGCCGCGTCAGGTGAACCTCGCAACGAGGATGGAATGCGTGCTGCCCTCGCTCACCTCACGGAAGAACACGACATCGACATCGCCTTCCAGCACGACACGGTTTACCGTCGCAATCGGCGGCTGGTGTGCTTCGACATGGACTCTACCCTGATTGAGACCGAAGTAATCGATGAACTCGCGAAATTGGCCGGTGTCGGCGAAAAAGTTCAGAAGATCACTGAGGCGGCGATGCGGGGCGAACTTGACTTCCAGGGTAGTTTTCGCAAGCGAGTGTCGTTGCTGAAAGGACTTCCTGAATCGGCCCTGAATAAAGTGCGCGATAACGTGCCTTTGACGGAAGGAGCCGAACGCCTCATCGGCACGCTCAAGAAACTGGGCTACAAGACCGCGATTCTGTCAGGCGGTTTCACATTCGTGGGCAAGGAACTACAGCGGCGGCTAGGCATCGATTATCTTCACGCCAACGAATTGGACATTCGCGGCGGGGTTGCGACCGGCGAGGTTGTTACCGAGATCGTAGACGGAACAAAGAAGGCCGAATATTTGCGGCAGATCGCCGAAGCGGAGAACCTCATGTTGGAGCAAGTGATCGCGGTTGGCGATGGGGCCAACGATCTTCCGATGCTGAGCATCGCCGGATTAGGTATTGCGTTCCGAGCTAAGCCGCTAGTCCGCAAAAGCGCTCGACAGTCGATATCTACGCTCGGCTTGGATGGCATTTTGTTTCTGCTCGGCGTCCGCGATCGCGAACTCCTGGTGTGAGTCATATAATTTTTATTGGATGTTAGCGTCCGCGGGCCAGTTCCCCTGCGCCGTAGAACTCTGACATTTCACTCACCTTGCGATAGTCATCGGGAATCGCAAACACCGTATCGTCCGGTTCCTTTGTATCTACGGAGATCGCGGTTTGCCGATAAGTGACCCTTTCGCCATTATTGGTGAGCCTGAGCAGCGGGACGAAGTTGAGGTCCGGCGCCAAGTATGTCTCGTACACTGTTTTAGGCCTATTAAGAGGTACCGATGTAGCTTTCTGCACGCGGTATCCGAGAATCTCATCGGTTCCGAGCGGGCTGCATTTTTCCGCAGGGATCGTAGCCGATTCGCAACTCGTAGCAACGCGCAAAAGTCGCTGTGCGCGAACCGACAGCGGAAACTCAATGTACAGCTTCGTGAGATGGTCTATTGCAAATGAACGTTTCGGCTGACCCTCTACGACAACCTCCATTTGAGGAGGCGCAGTGTCGCCGGGAGATGGCATGGTGTGCGCCATTGATCCATCGGATCGGTAGTAGTGCGTCTCCCTCCAGGTCCTCTGAATTCCGTCGGTTACCTCATAAGTGATGATGACGGGAACACGTCTCACGGGGGATTGCGACCAGACGAGTAAAGCGAACACGAGTCCAAGAACAACGTACATACCTGAGGCCCATATGTTATCCGTGTCGGCGCCGCTCGACTTAGCCGCTAAAATCTTGCGTTGTTCTGACGCTTAGATTGGGCTATCCTCCTGACTCGTTGACGACGGATTGTTTCAGGGGAAATACCCTGACAATCTGGGAGAAACTCCGATGACGAACACCAGTCGGCGGAACGCCATGCAAATCGCCGGCATCGGCAGTATGCTCGCTCAGCGCCGGCTCCACTCAGCACGAATCCATCAGCGGACCGCTTTCTAATGCGACGGTCAGCTTTGGCCAATCCCCCAACTGACAGATTCCTCCCTTTTACGCCCGCTATCGGGGGTCACCACATCACGCCCCAAGAGGTCACGATCAAAGCAGGAGGAAGCGTAAACTTCATCATTTCGGGATTTCATCTCGTCCTCGTTTACGGCGACGGCACGCAAGCGGCAGACATCAACGTGAATAACACCATACCGGGACCACCGGCGCCGCTGATTAACGATGCCGTCAATCGCATCTTTAGAGGATCGGACCCGAGAACGCAACCGCTGGATCGCCTAGAAGTCGTGCACTTCCATACTCGGGGAATATACGGGTATGACGCAGTTCGGGAATTGGGTGGCCAAGCTCGGCAACACCGCTTATCCCTTCCTGGTCTCTGGTACGGCCTACTCCGGCGGCTCCTTCTCAGCCATCAATGCAATGGCCACCTTTGCCTCGCCGAATCTGGCCTCGGCCCACATCCTGATCGGGTCTTCAATCAGTGACCCGGCACCTTGTCACATTGTTTACCTTCCCGGCCCCAGCCCGACACCTTTGTACCTGATCAACGGTTCGGGTACGGGTCTGGTCGGGCCAGTGAATAATTTGGTTTCAAACAGCCGGTGCACGCTCGATCTGGCCGCCAGTTCGGTTACGACCAGCCAAAGTCCAGCGTTTCTCGTATCGATTGGAGCTTCGCTTACTTTCAACCGAATCTTTACCGGAACCAAAAACATCTATTCAGCGGCGTTCGACAACGATGGAAAGACTACCCACTGGGTCCTGAACGGCACGTTTACGGCAGACTGACGCGCTAAGATGAAGAACAGACGTTGCCAACGGACACTCCCGTCGCGATCCGCACGATCGACCTGACAAAAAGCTACACGTCCGGGAACTCGCAACTCGTCATTTTCGAGCGACTCAATCTCGAGATCCCCAAGGAGAGCGACTCGCTCTCATCGGCGAGTCCGGCGCGGGCAAGTCTACTCTATTGCACCTTTTAGGCGGTCTCGACCGTCCAAATCAGGGAAGGATTGTTTTTGGCGGCAGGGAAATCACCAGCCTCGGGCCAGGCGGAGTTGGCCGATTTTCGGAATCGCCAAATTGGGTTCGTTTGGCAGACTCACCATCTGCTGCCGGAGTTCACGGCGCTCGAAAACGTGATGATGCCTTTGCTGATGAGAGGCGCCGGTCGCAAATGGCCGCACCGGCGGCGCATGAGGCGACTGGATCAGATGGGCCTGGGGCCGCGAGCCATCGCATCGGTCGGGTGAGCTTTCCGGGGGTGAGCAGCAGCGGGTTGCGATCGCGCGGGCGCTGGTAACCGATCCGAAAGTTTTACTGGCCGATGAGCCCACGGGAAATCTCGACCATAAGACAGGAGAAAAAATAGCCGATCTATTTAATGAGGTACATCGTTTAAACCGGATAACTTCAGTTTTCGTAACGCACAATATCGGGTTCGCCAGCCGCTGCGACAGGGTACTCAGGCTGGACGCCGGGCACCTGGTGGAGGACATTCCCCGCGGCGGCATCGTTCAAAGCGATAATCAAGATATGGAGCAGGGCCACTTCGCCGGCTTGCAGGGCGAAGGAGCGCCCCTGGACACTGCAAGGGGAGAAGACGGTACAAACTATGTTTGAACGGTATACCGAGAAGGCCCGGCGCGTGATTTTTTTCGCGCGGTATGAGGCGAGCCAGTTCGGCAGTCCCTACATCGAAACCGAGCACTTGTTGCTTGGACTACTTCGAGAGGATAAAGCGCTGGCCAACCGCTTCCTCCGCTCACACGCTGCCATCGAATCGATTCGTAAGCAGATTGAGTCCCACACGACAATCCGCGAAAAGGTGTCGACTTCGGTGGATTTGCCGTTGAGTCATGAGTGCAAGCGGGTGCTCGCGTACGGCGCTGAGGAGGCCGAACGCCTGAGCCATAAACACATCGGGACTGAGCATCTTTTGCTCGGCCTGCTGCGCGAGGACAAGTCATTCGCAGCCGAGATTCTGCACGAACGCGGATTGCGACTGTCACAGGTGCGTGAGGAGATTGCGCGCCAGTCCTCGGAAAAAATGTCGGCCAACCGGCCGAAGGAAAGTTCTCTGCTCGCGGAGTTCAGCCGCGATCTCACGCAAGCCGCGATGGACGGCTCGCTGGATCCTCTGATCGGGCGCGATCACGAGCTCGATCGCGTCATTCAAATCCTCTGCCGGCGCACCAAGAACAATCCGGTGCTGATCGGGGAGCCGGGTGTCGGTAAGACCGCCATCGTTGAAGGATTGGCGCAACGGATTGCGGATGGCGATGTTCCGTCGTTCCTGGCGGACAAGCGCATCCTCGCGCTGGATCTTTCACTTATCGTTGCCGGGCACGAAATATCGCGGGCAATTCGAAGAGCGCCTGAAGACCATCATGAAGGAATTGATGGAAAATCAGAACGCCATCATCTTCATCGACGAGTTGCATACATTGGTGGGCGCGGGATCAGCCGAAGGCTCTCTGGATGCCGCCAATATCCTCAAGCCCGCTCTATCGCGAGGCGAAATCCAGTGTATCGGCGCGACGACACCCGGCGAATACCGGAAATCGATCGAGAAGGACCGATCGCTCGAACGCCGCTTCCAGGCGGTGAAGGTCCCGCCGCCGAACGAGGCGGACGCGATTCGCATCCTTTTCGGAATCAAAGAACGGTACGAGAAGTTCCACGCGGTGGCGTACACGGACGATTCGATCGAAACGGCAGTTTTCACCTCGTCGAGATTCATCCCTGACCGGTTCCTGCCGGACAAGGCTATCGACCTCATCGACGAAGCCGGAGCGCGCGTAAAGCTTCGGCAGACGACGCTGCCCCCGGAGGTGGCCGATATCCAGAAACGCATCAAATTCATCGTGCACCGCATGGAGAATGCGATCGCGAATCACGAATTCGAGAAAGCCCGGTTTTACTCCGACGAGGAACGCAAGGAACGCGAGAACCTTCGTGTCCTCCGGGAAAAGTACAACCTCGATGACACTTCGACAGGCGTAGTCACGAAGGACGACATCGAAGATGTGGTCGCTCGGTGGACCGGCGTGCCGATGACGGCGATCAAAGAGGAAGAGGTCAACAAACTTCTCCGTATCGAAGAGGAACTGCACCGCCGCGTCATCAGTCAGGACAAGGCGATCAGCGCTTTGGCTCGCGCGATTCGGCGTTCACGCGCCGGCCTGAAATCTCCGAAACGGCCCGCAGGATCGTTCCTGTTCCTCGGACCGACCGGTGTCGGTAAAACCGAGGTGGCCCGCGCTTTGGCCGAGTTCCTGTTCGGCAGCGAGAAATCTCTCATTCGCTTCGACATGTCCGAGTTCATGGAAAAGCACTCGGTATCGAAGCTCATCGGTTCGCCTCCCGGCTACGTCGGCTACGAGGAGGGCGGTCAGCTCACCGAACGTGTGAAGCGGCAGCCGTACTCGATCGTGCTGCTTGACGAAATCGAGAAAGCGCACCCGGACGTTTACAATATCTTGTTGCAGGTTTTTGAAGACGGCCAGTTGACCGACGGACTCGGCAACACAGTCGATTTCAAGAACACAATCTTGATCATGACATCGAACCTCGGCGCACGGCACTTGGAAAAACGTCAGGGGATGGGCTTCGCGGCCTTCTCCGATTCCATTCCAGCCAAGGTCGAGGACCTGGTGATGGCTGAGGTGAAGCGGGCATTCAATCCCGAATTCCTCAACCGTCTCGACGAGACCATCTTGTTCACCTCACTGACGGATGAAGATCTATTGAAGATCATTCACCTGTTGGTGGAGCAGATCAACATAAATCTCGTTGCGAAACAGATTCGGATCCGGCTCACGGACGAGGCAGCACGCTACGTCCTGGAGAAGAACACGGATCGCGCGTATGGCGCACGTCCGCTGCGTCGTGCGCTACAGAAATACATCGAAGACCCGTTGTCGGAAGCGATCATCCAAGGTTCGCTCCCCCGCCCTGCGGAACTCGAAGTGTACCTCGGCGATTCCGGGATCTTCTGCCGTCCGATCAACAAGGACGAGAACGGCGAAGAGGTAACTGTTGGCGCTACCTCCGAGGCGCCCGGGACACCTCTTTACATCTTCTAAGAAGGAAGCCATCTCGTTCCCAGGCCGGTCTCTTGTAGGCCGGCCTTTTTTCTTTTCTAGATTCTCTGCAGATTGATGCTGCCGTTTGAAGTGGTCAACTCGACGTACGGGCCGCCTGCCCCGATCTTCCCGTCAGCATGATTCTTCTCGATCTTGCCCTGAACCGGGAGGTCGCTTTGCACGTGGCCGTTTGACGTGCTCGCGCGCAGCTGGGCGCCCGCGTTCTCCGGCAGCGCGAGGCTGATCGAGGCGTTCGAAGTGGAGAGGCGAACGCTGTTGCCGTTCAGTTCTCGCATCCGCAGCGTTATTCCGCCATTTGAGCTCTCCAGCCGAATCGGCCTGCCCTGCTCCGGGTTCGAAAGGTCCACATGCACTCGGCCATTGGACGTGTGGCCGGTGATGGATCCCGAATGATCATTGACATCTATGGAGCCGTTCGATGTCTCGACTTCCAAGGCGCCTCTCGTGTTGTTCGCGCGGACAGCCCCGTTTGACGTGCGAATTCTCGCTGTCCCTTCGATGTCCCGGGTCTGAACACCGCCATTTGAACTGACGACGCGCTCCAACTCGGTCTTACGCGGCACCTTGATTGTGTACCGGGCTCCCAGGTTGCCGCGGCGAGCGCCAGGGGGAATCGTTCGTATGCGCACCGAGTCAGCCGACGACTGGACGTCGATGCGCATCGAGCGCAACAGGTCTTCCGTCGCCGCATACTTCACGCCCGTGATCTCGACCGTATCGCGATCCCAACCGGTAATCTCGACCGAGCCGTTCATGTTCTCGACCGATAACCTCCCGCCGGGCTTCAAGTTATACGAGTATGAGAAGTTCTCGGTGAAGCGGTCCGATCGATCGCCCCACATCATGTCGTCGCAGCCAATCATCAAAATTGAGAGGCTACATACAGTTAACAGCGCAGATTTCATCCGGAACAGCTCCTTGTGCTGTGAATACGAGCAAAAGGGCTAAAGAGTTCCCTATGTTACCTTGAGGGAGATCCCCATGAAAAAGTTGTTGGCCCTGAACCGCGGAGAGATCGCGATTCGCATCCTTCGCGCCGCGACCGAACTCGGACTTCGCACGGTAGCCGTGTATTCGCAAGAAGACCGGCTGAGTCTCCATCGATTCAAAGCGGATGAAGCGTATCTGATCGGCGAAGGAAAAGGGCCGGTACAAGCTTATTTAGATGTTGAAAACATTGTTGCTTTAGCTGCGGAAAAGGGCGTTGACGCGATTCATCCCGGATACGGATTTCTGTCGGAAAACCCTGCGCTTCCGCGCGCTTGCGAACAGCACGGAATCACCTTCGTCGGACCGAGTGAGCGTCTGCTCGAACTTCTGGGAGACAAAACAGCCGCTCGGCGTCTTGCTGATGAAGCGAAGATCCCAACGGTGCCGGGAACGCGAGACCCGATCGCCGACGCGAAGGCTGCGATCGACGCTGCGCGGAGCATTGGATTCCCGCTCATCATAAAGGCGGCATTCGGCGGCGGCGGCCGAGGTATGCGCGTTGTCGAGCGGCCGGAGGATTTCGAGGCTCGCCTACAAGAAGCACGCCAGGAAGCGGGCGCAGCGTTCGGTAACGAGGCCGTTTTTCTCGAGCGCTACATCCGCCGAGCGAGGCATATTGAAGTTCAGATCCTCGGAGATAAACATGGAAACATCCTGCATTTATACGAGCGCGACTGCTCGGTTCAGCGGCGTCATCAAAAGGTTGTAGAGGTCGCGCCCGCCGTAAATCTCGACAACCGCATCCGCCGCGAACTGGCGAACGCCGCGGTCCAACTCGCCCGCACAGCCGGCTACTACAATGCCGGCACGGTCGAGTTCCTCGTCGACGCGGATACGGGTGAGTGGTTCTTCATCGAGGTCAATCCGCGAGTGCAGGTCGAACATACGGTCACCGAAATGGTCACCGGAATTGACGTGGTCCGCTCACAGATTCAGATCGCGCAGGGCCACGAGTTGCATGGACCTGCCATACGTCTTCCCGAGCAGGACGAGGTGCCACTGCACGGCTTCGCGCTGCAATGCCGCGTTACGACGGAAGATCCTTCGAACCGCTTCGTGCCGGACTATGGCCGCATCCAGACCTATCGCTCCCCCGCGGGCTTCGGCATTCGCCTGGATGGCGCATCGGCGTATGGCGGCGCGGTCATCACACCGTACTACGATTCGCTGTTAGTGAAAGTAACGGCGTGGGGGCGGTATTTCGAGCAAGCATGCCAGCGCATGGATCGCGCTCTGCGCGAGTTCCGCATTCGTGGCGTGAAGACGAACGTCCCGTTCCTCGAGAACGTGGTGAATCACGACACGTTCCAGCGTGGCGAAGCAACGACGAGTTTCCTGGACGATACGCCGGAGTTGTTCCAGTTCACGCAACGGCGTGACCGGGCGACAAAGCTACTGACGTATCTCGGCGAGATTGCGGTAAATGGCAATAAAGAAGTCGCCGGCAAGCCAAAGCCGGAGCACTTGAAGCCGATTCCTGTCCCGCCGCACGACTCGTCGCAGCCGCCCAACGGAACCAGACAACTGCTCGATGAACTCGGCCCGGAGAAATTCGCCGAGTGGACTCGCCAGCAAACCCGGTTGCTGCTGACGGACACGACTCTACGTGACGCTCACCAATCGCTGTTCGCAACACGCATGCGTACGTACGACATGCTGGCAATTGCGAATTTCATCTCGCACCGGCTTCCGAATCTGTTCAGCCTCGAGATGTGGGGCGGCGCTACTTTCGACGTCGCGCTTCGATTTCTAAAGGAAGATCCGTGGGAGCGTCTGCAGGTACTGCGAAAAGCGATCCCGAACATCTGCTTCCAGATGCTGCTGCGGGCATCGAACGCTGTTGGGTATACCGCTTACCCAGATAATGTCGTGCAGGAGTTCATTTACGAATCGGCGGCCCAGGGGATCGATATCTTCCGAGTGTTCGACTCGCTGAATTGGTTGCCGAATATGAAGATCCCAATGGAAGCGGTCCGGAAGACGGGACGCATTTGTGAAGGCGCGATCTGCTATACGGGCGACATTCTCGATCCGAAGCGCGACAAATACCCGCTCGAATACTACGTCCGAATGGCGAAGGAACTCGAACGCATGGGCGCTCACTTCCTGGGCATCAAGGACATGGCAGGAGTTTGCAAACCGTTTGCAGCCGAGAAACTGGTGCGCGCCCTGAAGAACGAAATCGGCTTGCCGATCCACTTCCATACGCACGATACGAGCGGCATCAACGCGAGCTCGATCCTGAAAGCTTCAGAAGCGGGTGTCGACGTCGCGGACGGAGCCATCGCTTCGATGAGCGGAACCACGAGTCAGCCAAACCTGAATTCGATTGTGGCTGCGTTGAACAATACTCCGCGGGATACGGAGGTCGATTTGTTAGCGCTGGACCAGGTGGACAATTATTTCGAGATTGTGCGTACGTACTACGGGCCATTCGACTCCGCTCCGAAATCGGGAACGGCACAGGTGTACCTGCATGAAATGCCGGGCGGTCAATACACCAATCTGCGCGAGCAAGCCGAAGCGATGGGCCTCGGCGCGCGGTGGCCCGAGATCGCCCAGACCTATGCCGACGTCAACTTTGCATTCGGTGACATCGTGAAAGTGACTCCATCGAGTAAGGTAGTCGGAGACCTGGCGATCTTCCTCGTCAGCCACGGTATGACCGTAGAAGAGTTCAAGCGGCTGGGCCCAAACCACAATGTGACGCTACCGAACTCGGTTGTGGATATGTTCTCCGGATCATTGGGTGAGCCGGAAGGCGGTTGGCCCAAAGACGTCCAGGATGTGGTCCTTCATGGGGGCACGCCGAAGCCGGGCCGTCCAGGTGAACATCTCACACCCGTCGACCTGACGGTCGCCCAGCAGGAACTTAGCAGCAAGATCGGTCGCGAAGCAACTCGCACCGAACTGATGAGCTACCTGATGTACCCGGACGTATTCCTCACCTTCGATCGCGCTCTCGATGCATATAGCGACCTCAGCGTAGTTCCAACCGCGGAGTTCTTTTACGGAATGGAGCCTGGGAGCGAGATCACGATCGTAATCGAAGAAGGCAAGTCCCTCATCACGAAGTTCCTTACGATCAGCGAGGCGCACCCTGATGGAACGCGCACTGTGTTCTTCGAACTCAATGGGCAACCCCGTGAAGTCACCGTACTCGACAAGTCACTCAAGGTCGAGTCATCGCAGCGGGCTAAAGCCGACCCGAACAATCCAGGGCACGTGGGCGCCCCGATTCCGGGAGCTATTACGTCCATAACCGTCGCACTCGGGGAAACCGTCAAAAAAGGCGATCGCCTGCTCGTGATGGAAGCGATGAAGATGCAGACCACGGTCTATGCTCCGGTCGACGGCAAGGTAGAGGAACTGCTCGTGGAAATTGGCAACACTGTGGAGGCCAAGGACCTACTCGTCATCATCGCGTGAATTGGCGATGCAATTGCTCGTAGTGGTGGATGGCCACATCTGCTCTGACTCGAGCGAAGATCTTTGTGAACGCCTCATCCGGATGGGATGCGAAAGAGGGTGCTTCCGATCGCCTTTGCCGGATGTTCGAGGCAGCAGGAATTCACGCGGATGTCGAGTACGTCATGGCGGGCGTCAATCTCGCTCAAAAATCACGGGAAGCAGTTGCATCCGGCACCGATCTCATCGTAGCAGGCGGTGGAGACGGAACGGTCAGCGCAGCAGCGGCGGGCGTTGTGGAAACCGGCGCGATGTTCGGGATTTTGCCGGTTGGAACGCTGAACCACTTCGCCCGCGATCTGAATCTGCCGCTAGATCTGGACGAAGCAGTGCGCGTCATCACCGAAGGTGTGTCGACTGACGTAGATGTCGCTCAGGTCAATGGCAAAATTTACATCAATAACTCCATTCTTGGGACTATATCCGATTTATCGGTTTCTGAAAGCCCGGCATGAACAGCGGGTCGGGTCGAAGCGGTTGGCGCTTTTCATGGCTGCCGCTTCGGTAGTCCGCCGATACCCGCTGCTGCGTGTCCGTTTTCATACCGATAACCTCGACGTCGAGCGGAAGACACCATATGTGTTGATCGCAAACAACCGGCACGCCATGGTCGGCTACCATCTTGGCGCTCGCGGATCGATAACCGAGGGGAAGCTCTGGGTTTACGTCATGCGCGATCGTGGAAGGTGGGGGTTATTTCGTCTGCTGCTGAAGCTGGCTACCGGCCAATTTCACGCACCCGACGATTTCGACATTTTTCCGGCCGAAGAGGTCTGGGTGGAGGCGAATCGTGGCAAGCGCATCGGTGTTGCTCTGGATGGCGAGATCGACGTCATGGACACGCCGCTGCACTACCGCATTCTTCCCCGTTCGTTGAAAGTTCTGGCGCCGATGCCATGAGAACGTTGGTTCACCTTTCAGATCTTCACTTCAACTGGATAGACGAGAAACTCGTTCCGGGTCTGATAGAACGTGTAAAACAGATCAATCCACAAATTGTCGCCATCTCTGGGGATTTCACGCAACACGCCAGGACGTCCGAATTCGAGCGAGCGAGCGCATTTTTACGAGCTTTGCCTGGGCGTCTCATTCTGGTACCCGGGAACCACGACATGGCATTTTTGAATCCGTGGCGACGCGCGACGCAGCGGCTCAAGCTATATAAGCAGCACATCACACATGATCTGCAGCCTTTTTACGCCGATGCGGAGATTTCCATCCTCGGCCTAAGCACCGCGCGAGTATCTCATCTTCGCGCTGGCCGCGTTCGAGAATGGCAACTCGACCACTTGGAAGAGATGATGAGCATTGCGGAGCCACGCGCCATCCGCATCCTGGTCACCCATCATCCTTTTGACTTACCGGAATCGTATAGGGTCGCTGAGTTGATCGGCTCGCATGCCATGAAGCGCGTGGTCGCATTGGTTGACGTCCTGCTTGCCGGGCACATGCACATCAGTCATGCTGCTCCAACGGCAATTCGATACAAGCTTGCCGGTAACTCCGCCATATTTGTCCAGGCTGGGACGGCGTTATCCACACGCAGCCGGGGCGAGCCCAATAGCTTTCAAGTAGTCCAGACAAGTAGTGGGCGCATCGACGTACAGCAGTACTCCGCTTTGCAGAGTGAGTTCCATCCCGTGAAGAAGACTCGGTTCGTCCGAAGCAGTAGCGGGTGGCGCGCTGATGCTCTCGAGATCGATCCCGCGGCGACTTCGGATGATCTTCATTCACTCGACTTCGAGAGGGAAATGGCAGCGGACGTTCCCGGCAATATCCTCGAACCGACCTGAATTCAACGAGTACAGTGGAGTGAATGCCCGTTCATCTTCATCGAGTGTGCGTGTTCTGCGGGTCGAATTACGGCGCTCGTGACCACTACAGTGACGCGGCGACGAAATTGGGATCCTTACTCGCCGAGCACGGCATTGGCTTGGTATACGGCGGCGCAAGAGTAGGCTTGATGGGTGTTGTCGCCGATGCCGCTCTTGCGGCCGGCGGCGAGGTAATCGGGGTTATGCCGCAGGCGCTGGTCGATCGTGAGATTGCGCATTCGAATCTGACGAAGCTTCACATCGTCCACAGCATGCATGAGCGGAAGCAGATGATGGCCGATCTTTCGGATGCCTTTGTCGCTCTTCCGGGCGGATTTGGCACATTCGAAGAATTTTGCGAAGTCCTGACGTGGAACCAGATCGGCATTCACAATAAGCCCTGCGGAATTCTAAACACGCTCGGTTACTACGATGGGCTGCTAGCGATGTTCAATCACGGTGTGCAGGAACGATTCATCCCCCCGGCGCACCACGCCGCTATTCTGGCGAGTTCTGATTGCAGGCAGTTACTCGCCCTGCTCCGCGCATACAAGCCGGTGAGTCAAACCAAGTGGCTCGAGAAATCAGAAGCATAATTCGCTATTGTCCGCTGTCCGCATTCAGCGCTTCCAACTCGGCGGTGACGACGTCGTTTTCTTTGACGTGAAGCGTCTTCCCTTTTGTTTCGAACCGGGCGAGAAACTCAGGATCCTGCCATGCGCCCGCCTCTGCGTTTTGCCACGCCAGAAGAATGTAATCGCCCGGAGCGATGCCGGTGAAGTTGAACGTCCCATTCTGGTCAACTGTTGCGGTTTTGTAGTACTGCTGCTGGTCGCGCCGGTCAGCCGACGGGATTAGAACCGCGGTAGAGCCGAGAGCAGGTTCCTTCTTCTCATTGAAGACCGATCCGCTAACCTGCGCCGCGGCGGAGCTTACAACGACCGTAAGCGACGGGGGAGCGCCGTCCACAATCGTGATTTCGCCTTTCGGCGCTTCCTGCTGTCCCACGATCAGTGACTTGACGTAGAACGATTGCCCTCCCGCCAAGGCGGCCACGTGATACGTATCAGGAAACACGTTGCGAATCACAAAGGTTCCGTCGTCCTTCACACGGGCGGAGGAGCCGCCCATCATAGGCGCAAACTCCTTCGGTTGTAGAGAAATGTTTACCTGGGCAAGATCGACCTTGGTCTGACCTTCGCTCGATACAATGCCACTGATCTCCATTCCCGGCTTCAAGGTCACCTCCACGCCCTCGACGGGCGAATTCCCAACGTTCACAGGAATTCGAGCGACATACCGCACTCCGTCATCAGAGGACTGAGCCGTCAACCAGTAGGATCCCGGCGTAACACCCCGAATCTCGAACTTCCCGTCGGGTCCCTGCGGGGCAGAAAGGTTGCGGTCGAACATGCCCATCATGGAATCTCTCGGATTCAACATGACCATCGTGCGACCTCGACCTGCGCCCCCGGTTACGTGGCCACGAACACGGACCGTGTGCGTCTTAACAAGCTTCATGTCTATATTGCCGACAGGCTGCCCCGCGGCGATTGCGATCGGGACTGCTCCCGAGGAATCCGTCATACCCGGGTAATAGGTCGGCGCATAATCTTCTTCGGGCACGTCCGGATTTCCGCTCATGGCCCTGCTCATCGGGCCGTAACTCATTCGAGAACGGTGAATCGCACTGACATAATATCGGCCTGGCGCCAACCCGAAGATGCGATATTCTCCAAGGTCGTTGGTGGATGCGGCACCGTTGGGTACCAGTTGACGCCTGCCCTGAATATAGCGATTCGAAGTTGCCTGCACCTGCACATTGGCTAACGGTTCGCCGTCTTCATCGAGAATGCGACCGGAAATCACAGCATGAGGTTGGAGCCGAAACGAGATCGCCTTAACCACCTGACCGGAAGCGATCGTTAGCGGACTTCCCTGCTGCATCTGGCTGCGAGCGCCATACGAACCTCGCACGAAGCCTGTCCGCTCGCCCATGAGCATGTATGTTCCAGGCTTAACATCCTTCATAGAAAACTGGCCGCTTGCGTCCGTGTTTGTCGAGTATGAACCACCCGGTCCCTGTCCCTGTCCCTGTCTCGACATCACCGGCATCAGAACGAGGGAAACCTTCCTGACCGGCTCACCTGTCGCTGCGTTCACGACTTGACCCTCAATCCCGCCAGGAGGAACCTGCTGCTCCGGTTGCTGAGCGACCGCCTGTTGAGTTCCTGCATTCATGCGTCTGGCCGGTCGCTGCTGCTGCTGTGCGGAAAGGATGGAAGTGAGTGTGATTAATACCAGGACGAATCGGATCTGCATGGCGGGATTCTCAATTATTCATCAATCGCGGCTCTGAAAAGATGTTCGACAACATTGCTAAGTTACAGCCGTAGGCGATCTTGCGTCCACATTTCGTATGCCAGAGGGATCACTGCTCGGAGATGTCGGCCGCACACTGGGAGGCTATATTGCCGGACAGATAAAGGTCGCAGCGATTCTCGCCTGCATTTACTCGTTGGGATACGCGATGTCCGGCGTACCCTTCTGGCCCATTCTCGGCGTTCTTTCCGGGTTCCTGAATGTGATTCCCTTTGTCGGTTCTCTCCTTGGGCTTGCGATTACAGCATACGCCGTTCTGCTGAATGACGGACGTCTCGCGAATTACATCGGTGTACTTGTGACGTTCGTTGTCGCCCAGGGATTGGAAGGATTTTGGATCACGCCGAGGATACTCGGACGGCGAGTCGGATTGTCGCCCCTCTACGTGTTTTTGGCCGTACTTGTCGGCGGATTTATGTTCGGACCGCTTGGCGTGCTATTCGCCGTGCCTGTGCTGGCTGTAATCGCAGTGCTCTGGCGTCACGCTTCTAAGCGGCGAGCCACCGTTTAGCCAAGTCCTCGGCACTGCCTTCGAGATCGACGCGCTCACTCCCTTTTTCCTGGTCCTCTTCGAAGTAAAAAGCCATTACACCATCGGGCGTCGGGCGGAGTTCCATTCGCCGTTCTCTGGCTTGCAGACGGAGGGTGCTGCCGAGCCATGTAGGCTGTACCTTGGTGCGCTGGGTAAAACCGATGCGCGTCACGTGCCCAAGGAAGTCCTGTGTGAAAGTGCTTGTTTTCAGCGCTTCCGCGAAGGGAGCGGCCGCCAGCGCTTTCGCCTTTTCATTGGCGCGATGGTGCGCGTCTCGCTGGAGATCCGCGGTGCGTTCTTCACTGGTCTCCAGACTTTTCAGATTGCTTTCGAGGCTGTCGAGAAAACTCATAAACAGGGAAAGCCAGGCGATAAAGCCTGGCTGCTTTTTCGATTATAGCAATACGAAGCTTGCCCGGCATTTCGGATCAACACCGAGGGCGCGGGTACCATGAGGGAATGCAGTTTGACTTCAGCGGTAAGACGGCGGTCGTAACAGGTGGAGCGAATGGGATCGGGCTGGCTGCTGCGCGGCTGCTATCCGGAAGCGGCGCGGATGTTTGGGTGCTCGACATGGCGAATGAACATCCGCTGGAGCGTGCTGCTGGATTCGGCGCGCATGGAACAGCCGCTGACGTGACGAATCGTGAGTCGCTGGAAGCTGCTTTTGAGCAGGCCGGTCATGAGATCGACATTGTCGTTGCTTGCGCTGGAACGGTGAGTGAAGCCACATTGGTCGAGACTAAGCCGTCCGAGTGGGATCGCATCATCAATGTGAATCTCACAGGAATGTTCAACACGATCCAGATTGCCGCCCGGAAGATGATCGCGCGCGGTAAGGGCAGTATCGTGCTGACGGCATCCACAAATTCTGTTGACGGCGAGCCCTCGCTGCTGGCTTATAACGCCAGTAAAGCGGGAATTATCGGCATTCTGCACACCGCAGCGAATGAACTCGGGCCGCATCAGGTTCGTGTAAACGCCGTGTGCCCAGGTTTAATTCGGACCCGTCTAACAGAAGAAAAGTTCGCGGACCTCCGCTCGATGCGGGAATATTTTCGGCATATTCCTCTCGGTCGTAGCGGCTCTCCCACGGAAGTGGCATCGGCAATTGCGTTTCTTGCTTCGGATGCAGCGTCTTATGTCAGCGGGGCGGCGCTTACCGTCGATGGTGGATATATGACAACAAAGTTTGGCACA
Source organism: Bryobacteraceae bacterium (assembly GCA_963825845.1). Lineage (GTDB taxonomy): Bacteria > Acidobacteriota > Terriglobia > Bryobacterales > Bryobacteraceae > DASQDN01. Next base: position 34,738 of record CAWGVL010000036.1, read on the forward strand.
TGGAGCGAGGAGACAGCAGATTTTTTCGGCGACCGCTGGTGGCTGAAATAGATCAATGATGGACGGCAGCGCTGTCGATTAGAGGCAATTTCAACTGGCGCTGGATTCTTGGCGGGATACGTAGCTTTCCGGATCGTCTACAAACTTGTTTTTGCACTTCTCGGAACAAAAATAGTACGTGTCGCCTTCGTAGTCATACTGCTGGGGCGCAGTGCGCTCGTCCACATCCATATCGCACACGTGATCACGGATCATATGGAGTGAGATGCGATAGGAGAGCCGGTGTTACATGTCGCCGTCCAGGATGGCCTTAATAGTCATTGGAGCGTTGCCTTCCAGACGGTTATTAATGAACAGGTAGGCAGGTTCGCGACGCCTCCGCGCACGATCTATTACAGCGCGGATGGCTTCGCGGGCTTGCGGATTCGGGTCCTGAATATGGTCGTAAGGAGCGAATTTTTCCACAGCGTGTTCGTAGGACCGGCCTGCGCGCAAGAGCGCCCGGACAACCGTGAAGCTCGTCGTGAAGGCCTCGGCGATTTTGATTTGCTTGTGCAGCGGTGGCATCCGATTCCACGAGTTAAAGACGTGGGCAACATTGTTGCGGCGCAAGACGTCGAAGTACGCGGCATCCAAGTAATCGTCATTGCGAATTTCGACGGAGTATCGCCAGCTCTGAGGCAGTCGAGCGAGGAATCGATCGAGGTCGGTGAAAAAATCCTGAGGGTGCGGGTAGCTCTTTTTTGAAAATGTGCCGAATTCAAAGATAAGCACTGCAATCCGATCACGATAGGACTCCAGCGGCCGCAAAAATCCTTCTTCGAACATCTCCGGCGATAAGAATGCGGGGTTTGGCATGCCTGATCGTGGTCCGTAGCGCGGATGTGAGGGGAAAGTCTTACAGGTAATCTCTTCGGGGACCTTGAAGGCAAACTTCATTTGGGGATGAGCTGTCTCGAACAGCTTTGTCCAAAACTCGGGCGATGGGAACTGATAGAACGAGAAGTCACCGCAAACGATTGGGAAGGTTTCGCCGTATTCCGCAAGGCACCGCTGCTCGAAGAGCTTCTGCGAGAACTTGCCGCGCGTGTAGTATTTCTGCGGTGTATAGATCTGGCCGAGCCAGCCTTCGTACTTCCATGAACTGCCGCCCAGGAAGATCTGTTCGTTCGCAAGGGCCCGGAGTTCATGGGCGAGATGTTCGCGGTCGAACGATGGCGACGGATCATCGAACAAGGGCAACATGGTCGACATGCTTTCAATCATAGTTGCCATCGACGAACCATTCGTTTGTCGCGTTATGCCGCAGACGGTAGACCCCTCCCGTTTGCAGCGCGACATCCCATTCGTCACACGCCCACGGCTCCTGCGTAATCCAATCGCCCGATGTGCGCCATGGGCCAGCATATGCGCAGACGGGTCCATTTATTCCGTAGGCATTGACACGCTCTGGGTAACCATGCGGTGAAGCAACTTTTGCTCGTAAAGGAGGCCGGTAAACGCGGATCGCTAGCCTTGGCTCATCTGACGTAAGACTACCTGGCTCGTCCATCTGCTTCGCTTCGAATCGAGTCAGGCGAAATGCGCCCGGGCGGTGAGTATCGATGAGTTCGGGTGTGCCGGCGTTGCCTTGCCCGACGATTGCAGCGATGCGCGCCAGCGTCAATTCCAGTTTCTCCGGCTGAGGAGCGAGCGGGATAAAAAGCCCGCCTTGCACAACTCTCGGATGGACCGGAGTCGCGGTCAAATGGACTCCAACAATTGGAGCTTCAGGAGGATGCGCTGACAAATCGTATTGCAGGAGTTTCAGGAACGTCTGCGCGTCGCGGGTCGCAAACGGGAGACACAAGGTTCGGGTGTACTCGCGGTTCTTCTCGAGGTCGAGGACCAGGTTCAATTCATTGGCGGCCAGCGCGTGTGAGGCCAGGGATTTGCAGACCTCCGTTAGCAGCCGGGAAAGAATAAACAGCAGCGGTTCGAGCAACTCCAGCGCATGTTCAAGTTCCATGTCCGCCTTGAAGAGGAGGTCTTCTTTGGCGGGAACGAGCGGGCGGTTCGTCATTCCCCGGGCGAGGCGCCGCAGTTGAACGCCCGCGCTGCCGAGGCGTTCGGCTATGCCATTTTCTGGTAGGGCGGCAAGGTCGGCGAAGGTTTCGATGCCCCAACTCACGAGCGTGGTGTGAAGTTCGTCGTCCGCATCATCGCGAGTGTGTGTGAGGAAGTCGAGGGATAAAGATGAGAGCACCTGCCCTTCTTCGCCCGGCGGAATGACAGTCAGTCCCAGGAAGCCGCGAGCGGCGGCCATCGCGGCATGCGGGTTCGACGCAATGCCCACGCGGGCGCCCATGTGTGTAACGCGTTGTGCGATGGCCTTGCCGATGGATTCCGGTGGGCCGTACAGACTTCGGAGCCCTCGGATGTCAAGGATTGCAGCTTCGGGTGTGAACTCGATATTGGGTGAGAAGGCTTCGGCGCAGGCTCGGAGCGCGGAAGTTTGCTCCTCGCCCAATCCGGGGATGTAGATGCAGGCGTACATGACGCGTCACGCCAGAGCTTTTGCCTGAAAGGCAGCTCGTGCAGATCGCATGGGTTTCCGCGGAGCGACGTGGACTTCCATGCCGCGAAGCAACTGGAAATCGCGATGGTTACCTGACCATATGGGTTTGCCAGGAGGCAGCTCGAGCGACATGGCTGCGCAGTTTTTCGCATGGGGTTCGCACGCCAGGACGAGGAAAACGGCCGCCGTATTTTCGACGGCGCGTTTGAAGCGGTACCAGTACGAAAGCGGCACCTTTCGCATCATTTCAGCGCGAACATCGCCCAAATCCAGCACTACTACACCCCATCCCCCGCTATGAACAAGAAGATCAGCCGACCGGATTGCCTGTTCCGCGCCAGTGCATCGGACCCACAGCAATCTGGCGAACTCCGTTCCCGCTGCCGCGGAGGAAACAGGGTCGAATGAATCGGACGCGTCGATCAGCGCGCAGAACTCCCCTTTGACAGAGGAATTGGCCAGCAGCGCATGCAAGAATGTTGTTTTTCCGCAACTAGCGGGACCGTAAATTTCGGTGATGGCGCCGCGGGGGAGTCCGCCGATCGACGAATCGAAGCCCTGGATCCCCGTCGGCAGAAGCTCCCTCTCGAGTTGTTGTTGGACTTGAACATTGGTGAGCAGGTGAGAGGCAAGTGCAGCACGATCCATGGCGTATTTTCGCCCTTTCTTCGCCTTTCATTTTGCATCGCCACACGATCTGTGTCAAGGATCGACGTGTTGGCATTCAGGAGATAATGGAATTCGATGCCGTCGCAAAAAGCGGTGCTGAGTACGGCCGCATCCTTGATTCCCGACAAGGCCACTCTTTCCCAGATTCGTGAAATCGCCGCGGGGTGTCATGCATGCGACCTGTGGCAGCGGGGTACTCAAACCGTATTTGGCGAGGGTAAATCAAAAGCACAGATCATGCTCATTGGCGAGCAGCCGGGTAACGATGAAGATTTGGCCGGGCATCCGTTTATCGGGCCGGCGGGCAAATTGCTTGACAAGGCGCTCGAGGACGCGGGAATCGATCGCGAACTCGCGTATGTCACCAACGTCGTAAAGCATTTCAAGTGGGAGCCGCGAGGGAAGCGGCGCATCCACGCAAAACCGAACTCACAAGAGATTACAGCCTGCCTTCCCTGGCTTCAGACCGAGATTCGGCTGGTGCAACCGGCCCTGGTCGTCTGCCTGGGAGCAACGGCCGCACAGGCATTACTAGGCCGTACGTTCCGGGTAACTCAACAACGTGGTGTGCTGCTGGATGCGCCATTCGCAAAAAAAGCGATGGCTACAGTCCACCCGTCATCGATCCTACGGGGCGCCCGATGAAAAGACCCGGCGTGAAGAAACCGCGCGATTTATCGCAGATTTGAAAAATGCAGCGGAGTATTTGAAACGAGGTTAAGGAGACAGCGTCTCCTACATATTACCCAAGGAGGACATATTTTGAGTCGCTCGCACGGTTATCCGCGCCCGATGTTGGAACGTCCGGAGTGGGTGAACCTGAACGGTCGGTGGGACTTTGCAATTGATGCAGAAGCTCGATGGAGCATGCCGGATCAGGTGGACTGGAAGACGACAATTCTGGTTCCGTTCGCACCGGAAACATCCGCCAGCGGAATCGAAAACACCGGCTTCTTTCGCGCGGTCTGGTACCACCGCACGTTTGAACCGCCGAAGCTCGGAAATAATAAACGCCTGATTATCCATTTCGGCGCAGTAGATCACAGCGCCACTGTATGGGTAAACGGGAAAATGGCAGTAGAGCACGAAGGCGGATATACCCCTTTTTCGGCAGATATCACCGATTTATTGACGGATGACGGTCCACAGCACATATACGTCCGCGCCTATGACGATCCATCCGACCTTGCGAAGCCTCGTGGTAAACAGGACTGGCAACTCGAGCCGCATTCAATCTGGTACCAGCGAGCGACGGGCATCTGGCAAACCGTGTGGATGGAACGCGTGCCGTCCACGTACATCGGCTACATTCGCTTCACGCCCGTAGTCGAACGCTGGGAGATCGGGTTCGAAGCCAGGCTGTTTGGTGAACGCCGCGATGGCTTGCGGATGACCGTTAAGCTCAGTTTCCGGGATCAGTTGATTGCAGACGACACATATACCGTTATAGCCGGTGAAGTTCATCGTCGCATTGCCTTGTCGGACCCCGGCATCGATGACTACCGTAACGCACTGCTTTGGACGCCATCTTCACCAAACTTGATCGACGTTGAGATGAAACTTTGGAGCGGCCGCGGGGAGTTGATTGACCAGGCAATTGCCTACACAGCGCTGCGTTCAATCGGCGCTCAGGGCGACAAATTTGTACTGAATGGCAGGCCGTATCCATTACGCATGGTTCTGGATCAGGGTTACTGGCCGGAAACGGGCCAAACGGCGCCTGACGATGACGCGCTTCGCCGCGATGTGGAACTCGCGAAAGACATGGGGTTCAACGGCGTCCGGAAGCACCAGAAGATCGAAGATCCACGGTATCTATATTGGGCTGACGCGCTCGGCCTTATGGTCTGGGAAGAGATGCCGAGCGCCTACCGCTTCACTCGTGAGTCCGTCGACCGATTGACCTCCGAATGGATGAAGGTGATGGAGCGCGATTCCAGCCATCCGTGCATCATTGCGTGGGTTCCGTTCAACGAATCATGGGGTGTACCGGATCTACCGGACAGCCCGGCTCAGAGGCATTGGGTGCAGTCGTTGTATCACTTGACGAAAACGATTGATCCAACAAGGCCAGTGGTGGGAAATGACGGCTGGGAAAGTGTCGCTACCGACCTGATCGGCATTCATGACTATGAAGCTAATCCTGAACGCATTGCGCGACGCTACGGAACTGAGGAAGGGCTACCCCGGCTGTTCAAACGCGAGCGGCCGGGAGGTCGCATCCTGCTTCTCGATGAAGAGGCGCATACGGGCCAGCCGATCATGCTGACGGAGTTCGGCGGGATTGCATTTTCACCCAATCCCGAGCAGACGTGGGGGTACTCGCGATCGGAGTCGCAGGACGCCTTTGCGGAGCAGGTTATGGAACTGATAAGCGTAGTGCGCTCGCTGAATGTGCTCGCGGGCTTTTGTTATACGCAGTTCGCGGATACTTATCAGGAGGCGAACGGGCTGCTCTATGCCGACCGTACGCCGAAGTTCCCAACGCAGGATATCTCGCTCGCCGTGCAGGGTCCACGCACAACCCGTGACGTTACGGTGGAATGGGCATGGCGAGAGCGTTTGATGAACCATCAGCGGACGCGATACATGATCCCGCAAGAGGATTACCAGACACACAAATAGCATCCGATTTCCGGTACACTAACCAACACCGTGCTCTTTTCCGTAGCATACGCGGGCGCCGCAGCCGGCGGCCTCGTACTCGTTTGGAACCTGTACCTGAGTTTTCTTATTCTGCCGGACGAGGCTAATCAAGGACCTGTATACCGGATCATGTTCTTCCACATCCCGGCGTGGTGGACCGCGTTCCTGTGTGTGGCTATCGCCGCGTTGGCGAGCATAATGTATCTGGTCCGCAAAAATCTTCGGTGGGATTCGATTGCAGTCGCTGCCACCGAAGTGGGTGTTGCATTCCTGCTCGTTGGCATAACGCTCGGATCAATTTTGGGACGGGTGGCGTGGGGAATCTGGTGGACATGGGACGCGCGTCTCACTTCCGCCTTACTTTGTGTTGTTTTGTACGCGGCATATCTTGCGCTTCGGAACAACATTGACGATCTGACTCAGCGAGCCCGTTTATCCGCGGTATTTTCTATATTTGCGTTCTGCGATGTTCCTGTTGTCTGGTACTCGATTCGATGGTGGAGAACACAGCATCCCCAGCCTATGGAACTGCCGGTGGATATGATGTCGGTTCTTCTTTTGAACTGGCTCGCGATTATGCTCCTGGTTACGTCGCTTGTATTGATACGTTTTGAGCAGGAGCAGGCAGGCCGCCGCGTTGCGGCGATTCGATTATCAAAACATGAGGTGATGCAGTAATGGACAGCAGGAATTTCACATACATGTTTTACGGCTTCGCTGCCGCGTGGCTGATTATTCTTTTTTATGTCCTCACGCTGGTGCGGCGCGGGCGGCGGTTGCGACGCTCGTTAGACGACGTAGAACGCCTCGGTTCTGCGGGATAAGGTGGGTCTAGATCTATGGCAACGCTCTCCTACGATGCCATCGTCGTCGGTACCGGACAGGCTGGACCGCCACTGGCCGCCAAACTAGCCGGCACGGGACAGAAGGTCGCGATCATCGAGCGTCATCTATTTGGCGGTACTTGCGTCAATACGGGATGCATCCCGACCAAGACCCTCGTGGCTAGCGCGCGAACGGCGTATATCGCACGCCGCGCCGCCGATTTCGGCGTAAACATCGCGGGCCGGATCGATGTAGATATGCGAGCCGTCAAGGCGCGTAAGGACAAAGTCTCGGGAGCTTCCCGGACCGGCGTTGAAAAGTGGCTGAATGGCGCCCCGAATTGCACAATCTACCGCGGTCATGCGAGATTCACGTCCGACCGCGTCGTTGAAGTAGGTGATGCTGTCCTTACGGCGGAGAAGATATTCATCAACGTTGGCGGCCGGGCAACCACGAACATCTCAGGACTTGACTCCACACCCTATTTGACGAACTCCTCCATCCTTGAGTGTGATCACCTGCCGAAGCATTTGATCATCATCGGCGGCAGCTACATCGGCCTTGAATTCGGGCAGATGTACAGACGATTCGGCAGTGAGGTAACGATTGTTGAGCGCTCTTCTCGACTGCTGGGCCGTGAAGACGCGGACATTTCCGAGGGTATCCGTCACATCCTTGAAAACGAGCAGATTAACATCAGACTCAATGCCGATTGCATCGCTGTATCTAGCGTTGGTGACGAAGTGGAAATTCGGGCCGATTGCTCGGGGGGCAGTGACACGGTTCGTGGATCCCACGTTCTGATTGCGGCTGGGAGACGCCCGAACACCGATGATCTTCGGTCTCGAGAACACCGGCATCGTGTGCGACAAACACGGTTATATCCAGGTAGATGATGAACTGCGGACTAGCGTGCCTGGCATATGGGCGTTGGGAGATTGCAACGGCAAAGGCGCTTTTACCCACACCTCCTACAACGATTTCGAGATCGTTGCGGCAAATCTTCTCGGGACTGAGAAACGTTACGTCAGTGATCGCATCCAGGCGTACGCCCTATATATCGATCCTCCGCTCGGTCGGGCGGGCATGACCGAAGATGAGATTCGGCGCAGCGGAAGAAAGGCGCTAATCGGCAATCGTTCTATGGGCAAGGTGGGCCGCGCCGTGGAGAAGGGCGAGACGCAAGGATTCATGAAGATCATTGTGGACTCCGATACAAAGCAAATCCTAGGAGCCGCGATCTTGGGCGTTGAAGGTGACGAAGCGATTCACTGCATTCTCGACGTCATGTACTGCAAGGCCCCTTATACGGTGCTGCAGCACGCGATGCACATTCACCCGACCGTCTCCGAATTGATCCCTACGATGCTCGGCGAGCTGCATCCAATGACGTCGGCAGCGGCTGTTTAGGACGTATGCTCTATCGTCCTATGGAGCGCGACCGCGTCTGTATCCTCTTCAAGGCATCAAGCATGGTGAAGTCGTAGGCAGTGCGAGGCGGGAGCTTCATCGCCTTCTCCTCGGCTGCTTCGGCGTCTGCAATGCGGCCTGCGCGTCTATACGATGACGCTAATGCCAGATATCGCCCAACGCCGGGTCCGACTTACGAACTGCCCGTTCAAACGCCGAGACAGCTTCAGGGATACGGCTTTCGCATGTATACGCATGCCCGAGCATTCCGAGGAATTCCGGTGTGTCTTTGATGCCTTCTGGCGCACGCTGCGCCGCCTTCACGGCATCCGAACAACGATTCGCGTGAATGTAAGCGTATACGAGATGCGTGTAACCACGAGGCTTGTTGGGCGACTGCGAAACGGTATCAGACCAGAATGCGACATCGCTGCCCCAGACCTTTGCGCGCTCATAGGTCATCAGAGAACAGACTCAACAGAAACGCTACCAAAGCGGTTGTGCGCTCCTTCGGCTAACCTCGTTCGGACAAGCGCCTGAGTCAGGACGAGCAGAAGCTCCGACCAAAGGAGCATACATGCGACGCTCGGCGGCTAAGTCCTGAATCGGAATGACTGTGGACGTCGTGCGAAAGAATTCGCAAAAACCAGGACGCCGGCGAACAATAGTGGGAAGCGCTCGCGGAGACGCCATGCGATAAACGCGCCGATCAGCAAAACGAGCAAGGCAAGCGCTGAACCGTGCTCGGTCAAGCTGTGCGACAACGCGATGTCGTAATCGGCGTTCTGCCCAAGGGCAACATAGCAAGTCGCAGGTAGAGCAGCCACACGCGAAATTGTGTAAACAAGTACTCATACCAATGCATCCCGACTACGTTGAAACCAGCGGTCGACGAACGGGCAAGTAATGCCAGAACTCCAATCACCGCGATTACACCGAGGACAGCTATAGGCGCGTAAATACGCCATCCCTTTGTGAGGCTTTCTCGAAGTGTGCCGCGCCGCAGCACCATGTCGATCACGAGAAACGCGGCGGGCAGGACCACAGCCTGCTCCTTGGACAAAACTGCGAGACAGTAGAGCAGCAAGATAAGAATCGCGGAGCGCCATGTGACCGGATCAGAGAGTCCGGTTTGCAGAAAACCACCAGGGTCGCAAGCATGAAGAAACCGCACACCAACTCGGATCTTCCGGGCCAATGTACGCGACAGCTTCGGTTTGAAGAGGGTGGACAAGAAACGCGACCAGCAATCGCCGCGGCTAGGGCGCCTCGTTTGGGATCGACAGACTGGAATCGAAGAATGCGTGAAATTAGAACGAATACGAGAATGGAATTCAAAACATGCAGCAGCAGATTCACCGATGATATGTTGCCGGATCTTGGTCCGGAACATCGCCAAAAATCGATCCAGTACGAGAACATGAGCATCGGCCTGACACCCGTGAGCCACGCGCCGAGCCCGTGCTCGGCGAAAGAAGGCACATAAAACGGCAACCCGAAATCATCGAATAAGAACGGTCCTGTTAGCGCCGGGCTATAAAGAATAAACGCGATAACCAACGCGCCGAGACTGATGGCGCCGAATAGCCAGATCGTGCTCAAAACGGCAGATTGTTGGAACGGATCGGACGGCCGCTGAGTTGTCCGCTGCCGGTCGGTAGTGTTTACTGTTTTCCTTGGCCTCGCCATTCTCAGGCCTGGAACTCTCCGGTCTCCTTGGATTTGGACTCGGTTTCCCCAGTAGTACTCCGCCAAGTTTTAACGCGGCAAAGGGCCATCTGCTGCACCTTGGCAGCTTAGAAGGGCACATCAGTTATGGCAAGCAATAACGGTGACCTCATGATTCCGTTAACACACATTCCGTTCGCGATGCGCCCGATTGCAGCAGTCCATCGATCGAGTGACATTTCGACAGGGTGAAATGCCCCACTCGACCGTTACAGGCTATTGTAAGCGACAGCATTTTGTCCTGTCGAATGTAATGTTCAAACTGTGTAACGCTAAGGTCTGACGGAGGTACATCACCTTTGATCTCTTTGCGGGTATTCCGATGGTTTAGCGGCGTCATTCCAGCCTTTTGTGTAGCCGCGCCGGTCGCAATCGATTTGAGCGGTGTAACGGCTGGCCCGGTGTCAGTCGTGCAGGACGGCGACGTAGTAGTGGTGCGATGGCAGGACGGAGCCAAGCGACCCTGGAAGACGCATCTGATCCTCGAGCCCGCCAAACCGCTGATAGCCTCGATCGGGGTTAACGGCAAGACGGTTGTGCAGAACGCGGCTCCGCTTTACACCTGCCAAACCGGCAAGCGGCGCGAAGGGTTCGACGAGTTCTTCGATTTTCCTCCGAGTCACCCCAATGGCACCCGGAGTCACATCGGGAACCTGCAGCTCGCCGCGGCACGGGCCATCACCCTTGGCGACCGGGTGGAGATCTCTTTCGACGGGTTCCAGATGGGAGGCTTCACGGGCTCGGTGCGGTACGTGTTTTATCCAGGAAGTCGATTGATTCAGCAGGCAGCCGTGGCAACGACTGAGCGAGCCTGATCTCGCCTACTTCTATGATGCAGGGCTCCGAATGGCCGTGCCTCGCGATTCGAGGCCGGGTAACAACATGGAGTCCGAAGTCACGTACTACGACACGGAAGGCAAGCTGCGAATCGAGCATCCGAACACGTCAGAGAAGCTACCCGTTCAAGTTCGTTACCGAACGCTGGCTGCCCGAGCGCAAGGTGGGAGCATCGCGGTGTTCCCTGCTCCGCACAAGTACTTCATGCCTCGCGATTTCACGACGAACATGGGTTATCTATGGCATACATCGTTCCGAGGTCAAGTGTCACTCGGGATCCGCCAGCTGCCCGACGACAACTCACGCTTTTATCCGTGGATGAATGCGCCGCCGGGTACCGGCCAGAGGATGAATGTATTCTTTCTGCTCAGTGACGGGGAAGCACAGCCATTGCTTGACGAGGTGACTCGCTACACGAATCGCGACAGATTTCCACGGCTGGACGGCTATGTCACTCTTGCGCCACATTGGCACTTCGCTTATACGGTTCAGGCGCTGGCGAAGGGAGCCGACTGGGTCCCTCCTTTCAGGCCCGTTCTGAAGGACATGGGCGTGGATGCGGCAATGATTGCCGATTTTCACGGTGATGGTCATCCGCAAGATATGACCGAGTTACGGCTGAAGGAACTGAAAGCGTATTACGACTTCTGCCGTGCACAGACTGATACGGGTTTTCTGCTGATCCCGTCAGAGGAAGCCAATGTGCACTACGGAGGTCATTGGGCAGTCGCATTCCCGAAGCCGGTGTACTGGTATATGGCGCCGCCGGACTCGAAATCAAGCGTTTCTGAAGTTCCTGGCTATGGGACCGTGTACACGATCGGGAGTGCGAAAGCGTTGCTCGACATGATGCGGAGAGAGCAAGGATTTGCGTATCAGACTCATCCGCGAACGAAGGGCTCGAAAGTATTTCCCGACAGAATTCGATACACCGAGCACTTTCTCGACAACACCTACTGGGGCTCCGGCTGGAAGCAAATGCCTGCAGATATGTCATCTCCGCGCCTGGGTGAGCGATCGCTGAAACTGCTCGACGATATGAGCAATTGGGGGTTGCGGAAGAGACTACTTGCCGAGGTGGATGTCTTCCAGATCGACCACACGCACGAGTTGTACGCGCATATGAATATCAACTACGTACGTGCGCAGAAACTGCCTGGATTTGGGAGCTACGGCGAGTTGCTAAGGACGATGGAGAAAGGCGACTTCTTCATCTCGACCGGGGAGGTCCTGATGCCGGATCACTCGATTCGAGAGATAAAACCCGGCAGCTTGCGGGCTACCGCGGAACTACGCTTCACGCTGCCCCTGCAGTTCGCGGAACTCGTTTGGGGCGATGGAGAGAAAACATACCGCAAGATGTATTCGCTCGAGACTACACGCGAGTTCGGCAAGCACAAACTAGAGTTCGACGCCGATACGCCAGGCTGGCGCTGGGCGAGACTTGCCGTGTGGGACATCGCGGGCAACGGCGCGTTTGCGAATCCTGTGTGGAATTCGAAAGCAACGAAGGTGGTGGCCGTGGACGGTTGGCATAATCGGGAAACCCAGCCGCACTACGCGTGGGAAGGCTCGTACGCGGGCGGCTTCTCGGGACTCGCTGAAATGCTTCATGGATTGGGCGCCGAAACGCGGACTATAAAGGAAGCTCTGAATGCGCGCTCTTTGCACGGGATCGATTGTTTGATCATCGTGGATCCGGATACTCCGAAAGAGACAGCGTCCCCGAATACGATCACCGATACGGAGATCGATGCAGTGGAGTCATGGGTGCGCAATGGAGGGACACTGCTGCTGTTGGGGAACGATCCCGGCAACTCCGAATTCACAAGAATGAACGCGCTGGCACGACGATTCGGGATCGAATTCGAAGAACGGAAACACACGGACGCTAGCGGACAAAGCAAGCTCACGCTCCAGATGTCGCCCGGAGGCTGGTTCACACCCGGTTTGAAGTTTTACGCCGTCGACCTTGCACCCCTTCGGCTGACGACACAAAATGCAACTACTCTCCTCGCGGAACGGGAAACACCAATGATGACGAGCATCAGAGAAGGAAAGGGCCTTGTCATCGCGCTTGGCGATCCTTGGGTATATAACGAGTACCTTTACACGAAAGACAACCGGCAGATCGTGGAGGAACTCTTCCGAAAGGTTTTACGTTAGCCAGACCGAAGCTCTCCTTGTCTAAGCTGCGACAATGCAGATGATGAAAGTAGAGCTACGTCGTCCGAAGAAGATCCTTTTTGCAAGTGATGCCTCCGCAGGAGCGGAAACCGCTGCTAAATGCGCCGAGTTGATCACAAATCGATTCGGAGCGGCGCTTGTGGTGCTCCATGTGTTGGAATCGGTCTCCTACCCGACAGAACTCCTCGGAGAGGGACTCCTCCATCAACCATCGAGACGTGACATAGCTTTCGAAGAAATACATAACGTAGTTTCGCGAGTGCTTGCCGCGTTGCAGCCGGAGATCTTAGTCGTCGAAGGCGACCCATCGCGAGTGATTACGAAGACTGCAGAAGAAATGCATGTGGACCTCGTCATCATGGCAACGCGTGGCAAGGGCGCGTTTCGTCGCTTTCTCCTCGGGTCCGTAACGGCCAAGGTCCTGAACGATGCGTCCGTTCCGGTGCTCACAACGACTCACTCTGACGATGAGAATCAGTCATGCGCTCCCGGAGGAGTCAAGAACGTCCTGTGCGCAGTCGCGCTCGATGATCGAGCGGAGTCAGTCTGCCGGGCTGCGGTTCTCGTTGCCGCGGAATACGGCGCGCCATTAACGCTTGTCCATGTGCTCGAAGGAGCAGCGACGTCCGACGCTCATCGCGAAAATGCGCTTTCGCGACTGCAGAAATTGGCACCCGAAAACGGCACGTCAATAACATATTGCGTCGAGACCGGTTCGCCGGACAACGTGGTGGGAAGCATCGCACGCGCGACCGCTGCCGATTTGGTGGTTATCGGGCGCAGTTCCCCAGGCCCGCTCGGCCGGTTGCGAGCACAAAGCTATGGAATTATCCGCGAATCGCCGTGTCCTGTGTTGAGTGTGTAACGGATCTGTCACACATCGGCCAGCGGGTTCTCGCGTCGATTGCCGCTGTGCTCGACAGCGCTGACTAGCACGGCGGCAACTGCGCTTAAGATCACTACGACAAGGAGCCCTGAACGCAACGAGGTCGCTTCGGATACGAATCCGATGAGCGGGGGACCAACGAGAAAACCGAGATAGCCCAGTCCGCTGACCGTCGCGACGCCGACGGCTTCGGGAACCGCCCGGATTCGTCCACCCGCGGCGAACACGACTGGGATTATCGAAGAGAACCCTGCCCCGGCGGCAGCAAATCCCGCGAGTGCCGTGAATGGCGAGTCAGCGGCGACGACCAGTGCAAGGCCACACGCGGCAACGATGCCCCCACCGCGAATGGTCCAGGCACGGCCCAAGCGAGCGGTGATCGTATTCCCGGCGAGCCGAAAGATGGTCATGGCTGCGGAGAACGCGGCGTACCCCGCGGCAGCCATCCCTTCGCCGGTTTTCAGAACCTGCTTGATGTAGACGGCAGTCCAGTCGGCGATCGCGCCCTCGGACAGGAAGATACAAAATCCAATCGCGCTCAGCAGCATGAGGGCTCGTGGTGGCGTTCGGAGAGAGATACGCGCGGACGACTGCGTACGATCGTGCGTGTCAAGCATTAAAGGCCTTGTAAGGATGACGCCCGCGAGAATGACTATGGCCACCGTGACGAAGTGAAAGGTCGGAGTGACTCTGCTGGCGGCTAATACGCCGCCGACCGACGCTCCGATGATGCCGCCGAGACTGAACATGGCGTGAAATCGCGACATGGTCGGGGCGCCAAGACGCTTTTCGACGCCAACAGCTTGCGCATTAATCGCAACGTCATTCGCGCCAGCCATAGCGCCATAGATGAACAGCGCCGCGAACAACACGGGCAAGTTCGGCGCGAGAGCCAGCGCCAGGAGCGAAGATGCGAATCCCGCGGCGGTCCATTGCACGGTTCGTCGACTTCCGTATCTGGATGCAGCCCATCCGCAGATCGGGATCGCCGTAACTGACCCGATAGCGGATCCGAAGAGGGCTATTCCTAATGCACCATCGCTCAATCGCAGCGCTGACTTGACCCCAGCGATCCTCGACACCCAGGTCGAGACCACAAGCCCGTGCACCAGAAACACAGCTACAACACCCCACCAGGCTGCATGCAGGTTCGGGACGGGTGTACTCACGCCGACCGCAGTCTCGGCCGCGATCATGATCCCGCACTCGCTGCTACCTGTGCGGCGGCAGCGGTTGGACAAAGCGTAATCGTATCCGTGCGCACCTTGTCCCACTCGCGTAACGCGAAGCCATGCGAGTCGAAGAAAGATCGGATCCTGATGCTGTCCCACCCCAATACATCCTCGAGAATGGGAACGATCACCGTGAGCGCGTTGTCACTAAGAACGGTGCGGCGTGCGATCTGGGTGAGATAACGATTTTCAGAAACCGCGATGGTCAACCCGTCAAGCCGGTTCACGTGTAACATGACGTGAACATCGGAACTGCCGTCACCGACATAGATGACGCGATCGTGCGCAATAGGAAGCTGTGCTCGCAAATCCTCGAGTACGGCCACCTTGCCGTAACCGGCAGGTAAACGCATGATGGATTGAATTTCGCCGGTTCCATCGTAGCGAAACCGGGTTCCGAATATATGCTCTGGCGAGACAATCCCTTCGAGCGCAGACTGAATCACTTCCTCCGGTGCGGCCGAAACGACGTAGAACGTAAACTGGCGTCCATCGATGTTGTTCAGCATCTTCGAAAGTAGCGAGATGTTCGCCTTCAATCGAATTCGCTTCCCAACTTCAATGAGATGTTCTCTGCGCACCTGGCGAAAGTCAGGGTCGTGCAGCAGCAGGTAGGCTAGCTCACCGCCCTGCTGAACGAGGTGAATTTGTTCGAGGCCGGCAACTCGCTCGTTGAAATCGGGAACTCCCAATAATTCACTCAGAACCTGTCCGGAATCGTGAAAACTGAGTGTCTGGTCAAAATCGCTGACCAGGAGATATTTCCTCGATGCACCGTCGTGATTGGGCAAAACTGATTCTCCTTTCATGAGCAGCAGTACGACACCAGGACCAATACGCAGGGGTCCAGGAAATCATGATTAGTGGCGAAGCGACGGGGCGGGCAGAAGCGGCTTCTCTTCAGTGAAGCCTCCACTTACATAGATGATTCGAAGTATAGCAGGTTGCACACGTTCGGAGAAAGCTGTTATAACAGCTTCAACCATGTCGAGCCGTAACGCGGCTAAACCCAAGCATCGCCAGATATTCGACACATTGAGTCGCGAAATCGAGACGGGCCGCTATAAAGCCGGACAAAAGATGCCGAGCGAGGCTGCACTGGTGAGACGGTTCGGCGTTTCAAGAATAACCGTAGGCCGTGCCGTGCATGACCTGCAGCAGCGAGGGCTGGTCGATCGTGTCGCGGGGTCCGGTACATTCGTACATTCTCAGAATGTCACGCGATCGTCATGCGAGTTGGTATTCGGCTTGATCATTCCCGACCTTGGCGAGACGGAGATCTTCGAGCCGATATGCCGGGGAATTGCGAACTCACCCGATTCTGGCGGGCATGCTTTGTTATGGGCTCACTCGGATACCGCGGGTTCCAGCAAGGAACAGCAGATGCTCGAGCTTTGCGGGCACTATATCAATCGTTCGGTCTCCGGCGTCTTCTTCGCTCCGCTCGAGTCGAATACCGGCAAGGTGAACCGGCGCGTACTGAAACTGCTAAGAAGCGCCGGTATTCCGGTCGTCTTATTGGACCGGCGTCCAGAGAATCCTTCAGCGCGTGAACGGTGTGATCTTGTCGGGATCGATAATTATCGCGCCGGGTATCTCGCGACGGAACACCTGCTACGGCTCGGGGCACGCCGCATCGGGTTTGTTTCATTTGAGTATCAAGCCTCTACGGTGGGTGCTCGAATAAGCGGGGACAGAGAGGCTCTGTCGGCTCACGACCGAGCACCGGCGAGTGAGTTGAGATTCCCTGGCATTCCAGGCGAGACTTTGACGTACGTCTGGAAGCGCGACAAGCATGACTCGTTTGTTTGCGCGAACGATAGGGTCGCGGGCCAATTGATGCGAGACCTTGCTCGCGCAAGGCGTCCGCATTCCCGAGGATGTTCGCATCGTCGGGATCGATGACGTCTCATACGCCAAGTTGCTCACGGTTCCATTGACCACAGTTCGTCAACCGTGCCGGATGATCGGAGAGACGGCTCTGCGTGTGATGCTCGAACGAATCGAGCGGCCCAAATTGCCCGCTCGCAACGTACTGTTAGACTGCTCTCTCGTGATACGACAATCGTGTGGATGGCGCGGATCAACAGTCAACGCCGGCGAGGCTTGAACCGACGTCACATCCAGAAATCGGACGCAGGTGTTTCGGCCGCATCGTAGTCATACCGCTCGAAGAAAGATATCCCTATGGCTGCGGAACTCATGATCGCCCTGTTGAACTCAATGTTGAAAGAGTTCACAACTCTGACACGTATGTTTGGAGATCATACTGAGACAATCGATGGCTTCCAGTACACAGTTCAGCGATGAAATGGATAAACTCTAGAGAATGATTTGGCGGATTGCATTGTTTGGCGCTCTCGCGGTTTCGCAGGTTGGTGCTCAGAAGCCTGCGCTGGCGGTTGTAGAGAAGGTCGCGGGAGCAGTCGGCTTTTATACATCGGACGGAAAGAGGGTAGCGGGAGCACAAGTCGGCAAGCATCCTCATGAAATAGTTTTCTCGCCTGACAGAAAGCAGTTGTACATTTCGGACAACGGAATCCTCTGGATGACGGAACCCGGTGAGGGCGGAAATACGATCTCAATCATCGATGTAGCCACTATGAAACGAACGGGTGTCATCGACCTCGGATCCTACCGGCGCCCCCATGGCATGGACATCGACACAAAGAACAACCGTATGGTTGTGACCATCGAGAATCCGGATGGATTGCTGTTGATCGACCTTGCCTCGAAAAAAGTGCTCAGGAAGTACGACGTCAAAGGCGGCGATCCGCACATGGTAATCCTGGCGCCGGATGGGAAGACAGCGTACGTGAGCAACACAGCGTCAAAGACCCTCGCGGCCGTAAACCTGGAATCCGGAGACGTCAGTTTGATCCAGACGGATGATCGCCCGCAAGGCGCCGCGTTTTCACGAGACGGGAAGATAATCTACCTGACCAACTCCGATGGCAACTCGATTTCCATCATTGACGTTGCATCGAGAAAACGCACGGGCACGATCAGCACAGGTAAAGGACCAGGACGTGTCGCAGTGACTCTCGATGGCAATACTTTGGTCTACAATCTGCAACCCGGTGAAGCGGTTGCCTTCGCTGACGTCCGCTCGAAGAAACAGACCGCGATGGTTCCGCTCGGCGGCCGGCCATTGTCTCTCACCATGACAGCCGATGGGAAACTTGCCTACGCGGGTATCCAGGATCAGGACAAGGTGATCGTCATTTCAGTTCCTGACAGGAAGATCGTGCGAGTCATCTCGACACCGAAAGCATCCGGTCCTGATCCAGTGCTGCCACTTCCTTAATCGGCGCGCGTTGGGTCAATGCAGTCCTGCTTTCGTGACACGCGGCTGCACACGTGAGACGCCGGCCATTTTCTGAATCACTCGCGCGAGGCGTACGCGTGCAGCCGCCGCTTCCCGTGATTCGCGCCCGGCAGGCAGAGGCTGCTTTTCAAACGGATCCGCTGGGATGTCGAACAATTCACCGGTGCTGTACAACTTGTACCGCTTGTCGCGAGCGAAGATCTTAAGTGAGAATTGGTCTTTATCCCAGCCCGGACGCGGATCATAGTAGCTGTAGATCCACTCGCGCGGGGTTCCCTTCTTCCCGCGTAACTGCGGAACAAAACTTTGTCCATCTGCAATTAATCCTGCCGGAACTTTCATGCCCGCGAGTTCGGCGAGAGTCGGTAGAAAATCGGTGGAGTCGACGAGATCATCGAGCACCTTCCCGGCGGGTGTTGTTCCACGCCAACTGGCAATCATTGGCACATGAGTTCCGGCATCGGTGGTGTCGCCCTTGCCACCGGGGATAATACGGTCTCCCATGCGCGATGTGATCTCCTTAGGCGTCCCATTGTCGCTATAAAAAATGATCAATGTCTCGTCGCGCAATCCGAGGCGGTCGACTGCGCTGATAACTCTGCCCACGCATTCGTCCATGTACTCGACCATGTCACCAAAGAACTTAGTGTCAGATTTCAGCCGGTCTCCCGATTTCCACTCGGCGCTTCGCGGCGTCGCCACAAAAGGCGCGTGCGTCAACGCCATGGGGTAGTAGACGAAGAACGGCCGTTCCTTTTCGCGATCCATGAACTCTGATAGAAACGACACGAAGACGTCTTCGCCGTATTCATCCTTCAGTTTGCGAAGTTGGCCGTTCTGAAGCACAACAGGATCCGCATAGCGTGAGCCTTTGTCCTCGGTGTGCCCGGCGTGCCATAAGCAGTACTCGTCGAAGCCGCTATCTTTGGGCAGCATGCCTTTTCCCCGCCACTCCGGTTGGTAGTCAGGAGGATTGTAGCTATACATCTGCCACTTTCCGGCGATGCAGGTCTTGTAGCCCGCTTGCTTCATCATGTGGCCGAAGGTTTTTTCCTTCGGATTCATCACTCCGAACGCTTCATAGTTGCGGACGTTGTATTGTCCGGTCATTAACTGCAGCCGCGTAGGCGCACAGAGCGGCTGAGCATAGGCATGTGTGAAGCGGATGCCGGACGCCGCGAGGGCGTCGAGATTCGGCGTTTTATAGGACGTGCCCCCGTTGCATCGCAAGCATTCGTAGCCGAGGTCATCCGCCATAATCACGACCACGTTCGGCTTCCCGGTTCGCGCGGCCGCTGCAGTCGGAATAGCGACACTAGCTCCGGCCGTTGCGGAGAGCTTGAGGAAAACGCGGCGATTCATCGGCTTTACTCTATCAACCCGCGGCCAATCAACGCTCCTCCGCGTCGAGGATGGACTGCGAAGTGTCTTCGAGACGGGCCGCAGAAATGCGATTGCCGGATTCAATCCATTTCGGGGCGGCCTCGCGCTCCTCATCCGGCCGATTCATAGTGAATGCCGCGACCAGCCTGCTTTGCTTCAGCCACCAGACACTGAAACTGCTGGTTGAGAGGTCGCCGCGATGAATGATCTTTTCCGCGCCGGACGGGTCGCCCCAGAACTCATACGAGAGATCGAAAACATCGGAAAAGAAGTAGGGCACGTGTCTGAATGGATTCCGTTCTCCCATCAGTGAGCGCGCAACGTGTTGTCCTTGCGAAACGGCGTTATCCCAATGCTCCACGCGCCGTCGCTTGCCGAAAAGGATGTCCTGGTAATTCGCGACATCGCCGGCGGCGAGGATGTCTGGGCGACTCGCTTCGAGGTATTCGTTGACCATCACGCCGTCGCCAACATCAATCCCGCTGTTGGCGAGGACTTCGGTTACCGGCCGCACGCCGATGCCCGCAACGACCATTTCGCACGGGATCGTTTGATCATCGCTGAGAACCGCAGACGCTACTGTGTTGTCGCCTCGCAGCTCGCGAACGGAAGACATCTTGGCAAACCGCACGCCTCGTGCCGCGTAGTAGCTTTCAAAGAAGTCCGACATTTCTGGTGTGAAAAACGATTTCCAGATTCGGTCATCGCGCAGGACCATAGTGGTCTCAATTCCCTGCTGGGCCAGTACCGCCGTCACTTCCATCCCGATGAAGCCGCTTCCGATGACAACCGCACGCTTGACCTTCCCGGCGGATCCGCGAATCGTTTTCGAATCGTCCAGCGAGCGTAAATAATGGACATTCGCGAGCGTGCTCCCAGGAATGTCCAATGTTCGCGGCCGAGCTCCGGTGGCCACGATCAGCTTACTAAACCGGTGTTCCCCGCCGGACGCCAAAGTGAGCCGCTTGCGCCCTGTATCCACGGCCGAGATTTCGCAATTCAACCTGATCTCGATTCCGTGCTGCTCGTAAAAGTTCTCAGGGTTGATCTTGATGCTATCTTCGGTATCTTTTCCGGCCAGGAAGCTCTTCGACAAGGGCGGACGCTCATAAGGTACGACGTTATCGGCTGAGAGGATCGCCAGGTCACCTGATGCCAGGCCCGACTCAACGAACTGTTTGGCCGCGTATCCGGCAACCATGCCTCCACCGAGGATTACGAATTTCGATTCGCTCATATGCTCTCCATCAGGGTGTTACGGCGTGTGTTCATCACAATCGGACCATATCACGCCACGGCCCTTCAGGGCTGTTCCTTGTCGCAGCTCTCGTAACAACCATGTTCGGCCACAACTCTGCTCCGGCGCAGTTCCGTATGAACGCCTTGAAATCGCTGTAGATCAAGAGATGCAAGGATGACCGATACACTGGAAGTTCATGCTCTCAGCAGGTATTGTTGGTCTGCCGAACGTCGGCAAAAGTACACTCTTCAACGCGGTGACGCAAACCAGGAAGGCCATGGCGGCCAATTACCGGTTCTGCACAATCGAGCCGAATCAAGGCATCGTCACAGTCCCGGACGACCGCCTTAGAGGTCCTTTCCAAAATCAGTGGATCCCAGAAAATCGTACCCGCGATCTTTGAATTTGTGGACATCGCCGGCTTGGTGAAAGGCGCGAGCGCGGGAGAAGGACTTGGCAACCAGTTTCTGGGCCATATCCGTGAGGTAGACGCGATTGTTCAAGTCGTCCGATGCTTTGAAAATGCCGACATCGAACACGTGATGGACACGGTCGATCCGATCCGGGACATCGAAGTCATCAATACAGAGCTGATCCTTGCCGACATCGAGAGTATCCAGAAACGTCGGACCAAACAGCAAAAGGTGGCTAAAGGAGGAGACAAGAAGGCTCAAGCGGAGATCGACCTCATCGATCGACTCGAGCCGCACTTGAACGCAGGCCAGTTCGCCTTCAGTCTCGAGACTTCTCCTGAAGAGGCGGCGCTGATGAAGGGATTCTTCCTCCTGACCGCTAAGCCCACCTTGTTCGCGTGCAATGTCTCCGAAGAAGAACTTTCCGATCCCGACTCGAACCCGTGGGTAGCAAAGGTCCGCGACTACGTTTCGCATCACCACGGTACTACGTCGGTTGTGGTGTCAGCGGAAATCGAGTCCGAACTCGTGACACTTCCGCCGGAAGAACGCGCCGAGTACCTCGAGAGCCTCGGGGTAAAACACTCCGGCACGGGTACGTTGATCAAAGAGGCGTATCATCTGCTTGGACTGCGGACCTATCTAACCACTGGTGAAAAAGAAACCCGCGCGTGGACGATTCACGCCGGAGATAAAGCTCCCCAGGCGGCCGGTGTCATTCACTCCGACTTCGAGAAGAGCTTCATCTCCGCGGAGACCATCGCCTACGACGATCTCGTGGCGTGCGGCAGCTTTGCCAGAGCCCGGGAACTCGGAAAGCTGCGCACTGAGGGGAAAGAATACGTCGTCCAGGATGGCGACGTGATGGAATTCAAAACATTCCTGTAAGGATCACGCTTCAACGCGACAGATCAGGTCGACCTTTGTCTCGTTGAACCACGTGACAAGCTGGGCGGCAATACCCGCATCGTGCCGCCACGGATCGCAGAGAATCGCATCCTTGGTCCAGTCGGCGAAGTTTTCCAGGTCGGTATCGGCGGGCCGGCCGAGGATTACGAAACCGTGATTCTTATGCCGCAACTGCATTACTTCGACGGGAAAAATTTTCTTCTCCGTCCGTAGGTATTGAAATGCGAGCGCCGCCTGGAGGGAGCAGTTTCCGGCCTGCATCTTCACCGCGTGCTTGGCCCAGACTTCCATCATGATGAGATTCTTCTCTTCCTTGCTCAAGTTCGGATTCGCTTTACCAATGGCTTTGAGCTCAGGGATGATTCCTTCGTTGAAGCCTTTGTACTGCTTATAGGCCGAGATGAACGGGCCCACGAATGCTTTACTGACCCAGTCACCAGGACTGTTCACGCTGCCATACGGCATCTTATTCTTAACATAGTTCACTGCCTCGCGGGCAGCCTGCATATAGGTTGATGGGCTCGGTCGCATGTTATTGATTTTCCTCCTCACACAAACGCGGAAGAGGCCAAGGAATGTAGCTCACGAGTTCGCTACGATGGGTGTAGCTATGGTACTGCGTGCTCTATTGACACTCTCGATGCTCGTTCCCTTCACCATGGGGGCCGCAACTCCTCAGAAGGTCACGGTCTATAAGACCCGCACCTGCGGATGCTGCGGCAAATGGGTGGAACACCTTAAGACGAATGGCTTCACGGTCGACGTTCAGGAGGTAGTGAGCACATCGGAGTCTCGGAAGAAATATGGCGTTCCGGTGAGCTCGCGTCCTGTCACACCGCTGTCGTGAGTGGATATACGGTGGAAGGACATGTTCCTGCGGACGATATACGCGGCTTCTGAAGACCAAGCCTAAGGCGGCGGGAATTGCCGTCCCTGGTATGCCTATGGGTTCACCCGGAATGGAGCAGGGTGGGCGTCGTGATTCTTACCGCACCCTCTTGTTCAAAGCCGATGGAACCACCTCGGTATTTCAGGACCATCCTGGAGATGGCAGGTGAAACTTGCGATAGCTCTCGTTCTTCTGGCGACTTTTACGCCTGGCGCGCAGAAGAAAGTCCTGGTTTACACGAAGAACGGGAAAGGCTACGTCCACGAGAATATCGCGACCAGTGTTGACGCAATACGGAACCTCGGTGCGCAAAACGGATTTGTGGTGGATGCATCGGACGATCCGAAAGTGTTCACTCCCGAGAATCTGAAACAGTACAAAGCCATTGTCTTCAGCAACAGCAACAACGAAGGCTTCGACTCCGATGCGCAGCGTGAGGCGTTCAAGAAGTACGTGCAGGCTGGAGGCGGTGTCGTCGGGATTCACATCGCCACGGGAACCGAGCGGCAGTGGCCCTACTTTGCGGCGGTGATGGGCGGCAGGTTCGTTCGCCACCCCAAATTGCAGCGATTTACGGTCACAGTCAAGGACCGGACGCATCCCGCCACGAAAGGCCTACCCCCGACATTCGAGTGGGAAGACGAGTGCTACGTCTTCGACCGGATCAATCCGAGCATCAAGGTGCTCCTCACCACCGATCCCTCAAAGATAGACGATCCGAAACGAACCGAAACGCATGCGGAGTATCCGCTGTCCTCGTACAACACGTACGATGGCGGGCGTCAGTACTACATCGCGCTGGGCCATAAGAAGGAGCATTACGCTGAGCCCCTGTTCACACAGCAACTTTTGGGCGGAATTCTGTGGGCGATGGGCGAAAAGGCGAAGCGCGGGAGCGACTAGCTACTACTTCAGTTCAGCGAGGTATTTCCGCAACACGCGCTCCACATACTGTTGGGTTTCGCGGTACGGCGGAATATTCCGGTACTTATCGACGGCCCCCGGACCGGCGTTGTATGCGGCGAGAGCGAGCCTTACCGGATCGGGGGTGTCTTTGTACTTCAACAAAAGTTGGCGGAGATAGCGGGCTCCCGCATCCGCATTCTGCAAAGGATCATGCGGATTGGCGCCGAGTTCTGCGGCCGTTGCGGGCATGAGTTGCATCAACCCAATTGCGCCCTTGGGCGAAATCGCCGCTGTTCGATACGCCGATTCAACCGCCGCGACACTTCGAACGAACTCGGGACGCAGACCGTTGTTCACAGCGGCAAGCTCAACCAGCTCCTGGGGAGTCGGTGGAGGCGCTGGAGCCTTCGTTTCGGCTACGTCGGTCTTCGGAGGCGGCGGTGGAGGAGGAGGGACATACTCCTCGACTTCAAACCTGACAATATCGCCGGTCGGAAGTTCCATATGGCCTGAGCCGGTGTGAAGGCGTGTCTTGCCATCGACAATTTCGTGACGATCCGCGTAGATGCGGAAGCCGTTCTGCAGGACGGCGTACTCGCCTGCGAACATAGGGCACACGGCCACAAGAGATAAAACAATCCTCTTCACGCGGAGAAACACTATTTTAGCTGACGTTTGTAGACTGCGGAACGTTTACTGTCCGATCATCCTTTCCCATCGACACCGTTAGTGTTCCAGTGGAGTCGTACTCACGATGGCAAATAAAACGATAGGTCAGGTCCACGCCAATATCGAGACCGTCGCTCGCCTCGAGCAGGATTTCCTGGAGCACCGCACAGCCACAGACCGCATCGGAGATGCCATCACTGGGTTCGCCGGCACCATGAAATTCGTCATTTTGCACCTGGTTGTGTTGACTGGCTGGTTCGTGGTGAATTCCGGCGCGGTACCGTCTATACGGCCGTTCGATCCATACCCATACATCTTGATGACAATGATGGTGTCTCTGGAGGGGGTGCTTCTGGCTACCTTCATCCTCATCAAACAAAACAGGATGAGTCGCAGGGCGGACCAGCGCGACCATTTGAATCTGCAGATCGACCTGCTCGCTGAGAAAGAGATTACGAAGATTCTTCAGCTCCAAAGGCAGCTATGCCAACACTTCGGACTTCCGGACGCAAACGATCCTGAGGGGGTTGCGATGAGTCAACATACGGCGGTCGAGGACCTTGCCCGGGAATTGGAAAAGAAGCTACCGGGGGAGTGATCGAAGCGCCCGATCGTGAACTCGATTGAGCAAAATCAAAGAGATGCAAGCGCCTGTCAGCGCCAGAAACATATCCCACTGCGTGTCCCACGGGTCGCCTTGGGTTCCGAGGAATGCGGTTGCGGCTTCGCCTGTTGCCATTGCCGTCCACCATTCGACAAGTTCGTAGAAGGCGCTAAAGGCGAGGCAAACTGCGGCCGACAGGAAGGTAAGCCATTTGCCGGGTTTCAGTGGGGTACGCCGGATCAGGATCTCACGCGTAAGGATGGCCGGAATAAAGCCCTGTGCGAAGTGCCCAATCCGGTCGTAATGGTTCCGTGAAAGGCCGAACGTATCGCGTAACCAGTTGAAAAGAGGAACTTGAGCGTACGTGTAGTGGCCACCAACGATCAGAATCAACGCATGAAGAGAAAGCAGGGCGTAGACCAGAGTTGTGAGACGAAATCTTCGATACGTCCAAATCAGCAGGGGGACTCCGATCAGGACCGGAGCAACCTCCAGCAACCATGTGAAATAATCATGCGGTCGAATCGCCGAGATGGCGAGAAGCATCAAAACAGTGGCCAGAAGCAGTCCATGCGTCTGTTTGGCCGATCTCATCCCAACCGGGCAACCGTTCTTAAGGTATTGGCGTCCAATGACAAAGCGTTCGACCAACAATCATAACCTGTTATGATAAAGATCATCGGCCCAAATCCTGTTCGAGGCTGAATATGAATAGCCGTTTCAAGCTTGTAGTCGTAACATCATCGACGTTTCTCGTCGTATCTGCTTCTGCTTGGCGCTGTCATGGGACAGAGCGCGTCGCCGGAAGAACCCTACCGCCAACTTTCCGTCTATTCCGAGGTCCTTTCGCGGATCAAAAGCGAATACGTCGAGGAGCCAGATATCAAGAATGTGACGCTCGGCGCCATGAACGGCTTGCTGGAATCGATGGATCCGTTCGCAAGCTATCTCAGCGCGGAACAGTATAAGCAGTTCCTCAAAACGCAGGACACGAAGAAAGCCGGGGTGGGAATCGTCCTTTCGCGCAAATTCGGATACGTCGGCGTGGTGGACTCGATCCCCGGTCGGCAGCGGCGAAGGCGGGCTCGGAACCGGCGACATGCTCGAGAGTATTGGCGGCATCGCGACTCGCGATATGCCTCTCGCGTACGCGGAACTCCTGCTGCAAGGCGACCCAGGAACAAATATCGACATAACCGCCTTGCGAGTCCGAAAACCGGAGCCACAGAAGATACCTTAACGCCGAGCGATCGTACATTATCCCGCGGTGACCTCGAAGCTCCTGCCGGACGGGATAGGATTGGTTCAGATTCCCGCGATGGAACCGGGAAATCGAAAGAAGTCGCCAGGCAGATCGATGGTCTCCTCAAACAAGGTGCCAAAAAGTTCACCTTGACCTGCGAAATTCGGCCGTCGGTAAACCCGAGGATGGCGTTGCGATTGCGAATCTTTTCCTGGATAAGGGCACCATTACCTACGCCCAAGGCCAGAAATGGAAGAAGCAGAGCTTCGATGCCGACCCGGCTAAGGCTGCTTACAAGACTCAGCCGATCGTCCTCATCACCAATCGAGGTACGGCAAGCGCTGCTGAGATCGTTGCCGCGAGTCTGTTGGACGGAAAACGTGCGGAGATCGTCGGAGAACGCACTTACGGTGATGCCGCAGTTCGGAAGGCAATCACGATGGACGACGGTGCGGCGGTGATCTTGTCGGTGGCGAAATACTACTCGCCGTCCGGGAAAGCAATCCAAGACACCGGCGTAACACCGAAGGTGATGGTGACTGAAGCCGAGGCCTTCGTCGATGCCGAAGAGGGTCAGGAGCACCGCCTCAAGAGCCGCAGCCGAAGAAAGAAGACGAAGATGTCCTGTCTAAAGAAGGCGATTGAAGTACTTACCAAGGGCAAGACGGCAGCGGCGCGCAGGCGGCTTCACGACCTGAAGCCCTGAACACGAAGAATCCTTTGACAACGCAGCAGTAGGAGTTAACAAACCCACATGCCAATGTACGAATATAAGTGTGGCCAATGCGGTGAAGTGTTTGAGTTGATTCAGCGCTTCTCTGACGAGCCATTAAAGACCCATGAGGGATGCGGTGGATCGGTCGAACGGCTGCTTTCCGCCCCGGCATTCCAGTTTAAAGGGAGTGGATGGTATGTCACGGATTACGCGAAGAGCGGAAACCCGACCCACAGCGGCGATAAAAAACGGCGGTACAGAGTCGAAGCCGCGGCCAGCACTCTGACTCATCATCGTCTTCCTCTTCGTTCTCCGTCGACTTCTTCGCCTTCCACCTCAACTTCGAGCGACTCGAAGAAGTAATCCCCCGAATTTCAACGAAAAATAACGAGCCTACCGAATTCCGGCAGGCTTTTCCATTCCAGGAGAGATGTCTCCAACCAGACGTAATTTCATATTGGCGGCGGAGCAGCCGGATTGGCCGTGCCACTCGCGGCACAAGGGCAATCCAAGTCGGCGAACGATAGGGTACAGATCGCCCTTATCGGCGCGGGAGGAATGGGCACGGAAGACGCACTCTCCTCGCTCGCCCAAAGCGGCGTGGAGATCGTAGCCGCCTCAGACGTCTACGAAGGCCGGTTGATTCGAGCCAAGGAGCGTTGGGGAAATCAAGTTTTCACGACCCGCGATTATCGCGAGGTGCTTGCGCGGCCCGATATCGACGCGGTGATCATCGGGACTCCTGACCACTGGCATGCCCAGATCTCGGTCGATGCCATGAATGCGGGCAAAGACGTGTATGTGGAGAAGCCGATGGTGCAGAAGATCGCCGACGGACAGCGCATGGTCGACGCGCAGAAAAAGACCGGTCGTATTCTTCAGGTCGGTAGCCAGCGAGTCAGCTCCATCGTGTATCAGAAGGCGAAAGATCTCCTGAAGGCGGGGGCGATCGGTCAGGTCAACATGATCGAGGCCTGGTGGGACCGCAATTCCGCGATCGGCGCATGGCAGTATTCGGTTCCACCGGATGCCTCTCCAACAACCATCGACTGGGATCGGTTCCTGGGTTCCGCGCCGAAAGTTCCGTTCCAGCCGATCCGCCTGTTTCGGTGGCGCAACTACCGCGGACTATGGCACAGGGGTGGCGGGAGACCTATTCGTCCATCTCTTCTCGGGCATGCATTTCATCATGGGTGCCGTGGGTCCGACGCGCGTATTCTCGACCGGCGGACTCCGTTTCTGGAAGGACGGCCGGGACGTTCCCGACATCATGCTCGGACTCTGCGATTACCCGCAGACCGCAAGCCATCCGGCATTCAATCTGGCGCTGAGGGTTAATTTCGTCAATGGTTCGGGCGAGACCTCCGGATTCCGCTTCGTCGGAAGTGAAGGTGTGCTCTCGATCGGCAACGGCGTGACGGTATCGAAACAACCGCGCGAATCGGAGCCAGGGTACACGATCGACACGTTCCCGAAAGCCGTACAGGAGCAGTTCCTGAAGGAATACCGCGAGAAGTATCCAGCACAGCGCGCATCCGCGGACGCCATCCGCCCCCAGGCAGAAGAAACATATAACCCGCCCAGAGGGTACAACGATCACCGCGAACATCACCGCGTGTTTATCGAATCGGTGCGCTCGCGCAAGCCTGTCGTGGAAGACTCAACGTTCGGACTCCGCGCCGCCGGGCCGGCCCTCCTTTCCCTGACGAGCTACTATGAGCAGCGCGCCATCGGATGGGATCCGCAGTCCATGACGATCAAAGGATAAACATATGCAAGCATCGAAGAACGACAAGATCCAGATCGGACTGATCGGCTCCGGCGGTATGGGGCAGGGCGACGCGCGGACAGCGACGAGTCTTCCAGGCGTAAAACTCGTGGCAGCGGCCGATATCTACGATAGCCGCCTAACGCGAATCAAAGAGGTCTATGGCTCCGGCGTGTTCACGACGCGCGATATCGCGAACTGTTGGCGCGTCCTGACATCGATGCAGTAATCATCGCCACACCGGACCACTGGCACGCGACGATCACCAAGGATGCGTTGGCGGCAAAAAAGGACGTTTACTGCCAGAAGCCGATGGTGAAGAAGATCTCGAAGGCCATGAGGTCATTCGAGGCACACAAAAAGACCGATCGAATTTTGCAGGTCGGCAGCCAGTATGCGAGTTCGATCGTGTTCGAGAAGGCCGCCCAGATGTTGAAGTCCGGCGCGATCGGGGAACTCAACATGGTGGACTCTGGCTGGACCGCAACACTGCCATCGGGGCGTGGCAGTACTCGATTCCGCCCGGACGCGCCTCCACAAACATCGATTGGGATCGATTTCTCGGCAACGCTCCCAAGCGCCCATTCGAACCGATCCGCTTATTCCGCTGGCGCAACTACAGCGACTACGGCACCGGTTCGCCGGCGATCTGTTCGTTCACCTCCTTACCGGACTTCACGTCGTCACCGGATCGATCGGCCCTACCCGCGATTTACTCTTGCGGAGGCACCCGATTCTGGAAGGACGGGAGGGATGCTCCTGACGTGATGCTGGCGTGTACTGGATTATCCGAAGACGGACACTCATCCCGAGTTCACTTCTCGATTCGTGTGAACCTCGCCTGTGGCAATGTGACGGAGTCTTTCGGCTTCCGATTCGTCGGCAGCGAAGGCCAGATGACCGTAGGCCTGAATGGTCTGACGTTAGCCAAGGTCCTCGTGAGACAGAACCTGGCTATACCATCGATACATTCCCGGAGAAGGTACGAGAGGAGTTCCTGCGGAAATACCGGCAGGAGCATCCGCCCCAAGCCGTCAACGCCGACTCAATCCGCGCGCAGTCGGAAATGAAGTTCAATGCTCCCCGGAATCACAGCGCTCACCTGGAGCACCATCGCAACTTTTACAACGCCGTTCGAACCCGAAAGCCGTTCTTCGAAGACTCGGTATTCGGGTTGAGAACTGCGGGTCCGTCCTTACTGACCAACACGAGTCTCGCCGAAGGCCGGCCGTGCAAGTGGGACGCGACGCGAATGGTCGAAAGTTGATCGCTGGTGTTCGAGGCCGTTCTCGCGACTACCCGACCATAGGTGGCGCAGAGTCCGTCCGCGCTACGAGAGACAGCGCTGATCAGACAGCGGGAGCCGTTGCCTGCTCCTGGTGAATCTCCTGCAGACTCCACACGCGGATCGGATCACGATGATGCGATGCGACCGCCTCTGCCGCCGCCTTGGCGGCGCTCATCGTCGTGATACACGGGACCCGATAGGCCACGGCCGCACGCCGAATCGATTTCTCATCCGTGAAGGAATGCGCGCCGGTCGCTGTGTAGATGATCATCTGCAGTGACCCCCCTTTTTAGCAAGTCCACGGCATTCGGTCGACCTTCATTCACCTTGAATACCGTTTTGCACTTCAAGCCGACCCGCTGTATCGCAGCGGCCGTGCCGCGCGTCGCAGCAAGTTCAAAGCCGAATTCGACAAATCGCTTGGCAAGTTCCACCGCGTCCGGCTTGTGACGGTCGTTCACGCTGATGAACACCATCCCCTTCTTCGGAAGCGGTGTACCCGCGCTAAGCTGCGCTTTCGCGAATGCCTCGCCGAAGTTTTCTCCGACTCCCATCACCTCGCCGGTTGACCGCATCTCCGGACCGAGGACAGGGTCGACACCAGGGAACTTATTGAACGGAAACACCGGCGACTTGACGAAGAACTTGGGTGCGATCAACACTCCGTCTTCCGTGTCGCCGATGAGGCCGCGAAGATCGGCGAGCTTCCTCCCCAACATCAAACCGACCGCGATCTTTGGCAGCGGCACTCCGGTCGCCTTACTGACATAGGGCACAGTTCGTGATGCGCGGGGATTTACTTCGAGCACGTACACGGTGCCGTTTTTGATCGCGTACTGCACGTTCATCAGTCCGATCACGTTCAAGCCGAGCGCGAGCTTCCGTGTATGCGTCTTTATCGTCTCGATCTCGGCGGGTTTCAGAGAAAACGGTGGCAGCACACAGGAGCTATCGCCTGAGTGAACGCCCGCCTCTTCGATGTGCTCCATGATGCCCGCGATGAGCACTTCTTCGCCGTCGCATAGAGCGTCGACATCGACTTCGGTGGCATCCTCAAGAAAACGATCGATCAGCACGGGCCGCGATTGCGAGAACGTGACCGCCTCGCGCATATACTGCCGGACCGTGTCTTCTTCGTACGCGATGACCATCGCACGTCCACCGAGAACGTAGCTGGGACGCACGAGTACCGGGAATCCGAGTTGCCGAGCGACCTCGATGGCTTCCTGCTCACTAGTGGCAGTGCCATTCGCAGGCGAAGGAATCTGCAGATCGTCAAGCAGCTTTCCGAATCGCTTTCGGTCTTCGGCGAGATCGATGTTCTCCGGATCGGTTCCGATGATCGGCACGCCAAGCCGCTTCAACGGTAGCGACAGATTCAGCGGTGTCTGACCGCCAAACTGGACGATAACCCCGGTAGGCTTTTCCGTGTCGACAATGTTCATCACTTCCTCGAGCGTCAAGCGGCTCGAAGTACAAGCGGTCGCTCGTGTCATAGTCCGTTGACACGGTCTCCGGGTTGCAGTTGACCATGATCGACTCGGCTCCGAAATCCTGAAGCGCAAATGACGCATGACAGCAGCAGTAGTCAAACTCGATTCCCTGCCCGATACGATTCGGACCGCTGCCAAGAATCATCACCTTCTGTGTATCCGTCGCCCCAGACTCGTCTTCGGACTCGAAGCTCGAATATAAATAGGGTGTAAAACTCTCAAACTCCGCCGCACAAGTGTCGACACGATTGAAGACGGCGGCCACGCCAAGCTGTTTTCGCTTCTCCCGAACTTCTTGCGACGTACTACCCACACCGCGGGCGATCCGCTCATCCGACAATCCGTCGCGCTTCATGCGCAGGAACTCGTCCTTCGTGATCGAGTCCAGCGTCCGGCCATCGAGGCTTTGCTCGAGTTCAATCACCTCGCAGATCTGCTTAAGGAACCAAGGATCGATCGCGGTCATTTCGTGAATCTGCTCGACCGTGTAGCCGCGCTCGAAAGCAAATCGAATATAGCTGAGCCGTTCCGGATTGGGTGTGATCAACCGCTGTCGGAATCAGGCTCTCGTCGATCACTTCGGCTGTCGAAGCCTTGCCGGTTTCGAGCGACCGAATACCCTTGCCTAACGCCTGCTTGAAGGTACGGCCGATGGCCATCACTTCGCCTACCGACTTCATCTGCGTTCCGAGCACCGGCTCGGCGCCCGGGAACTTCTCAAACTGCCATCGAGGGATCTTGACGACAACGTAATCGATGGTCGGCTCAAAGCACGCCGGAGTGATCTTGGTGATGTCGTTCCTGATCTCATCCAGGCGATAACCGACAGCCAGCTTCGCGGCGATCTTAGCGATCGGGAATCCAGTGGCCTTGGAGGCCAGCGCGGAGCTGCGGGACACGCGCGGATTCATTTCGACAACCACCATGCGCCCGTTCTCCGGATTTATCGCGAACTGTACATTCGAACCGCCTGTGTCCACGCCTATTTCACGGAGGCAGCGAAGGGCGCCATCGCGCATCATCTGGTACTCGCGATCGGTCAGCGTCTGCGCCGGGGCAACCGTAATCGAGTCGCCCGTATGAACACCCATGGCATCGAAGTTCTCAATCGAGCAGACGATGATCGCGTTGTCGGCCAAATCGCGCATGACTTCGAGCTCGTACTCTTTCCAGCCGAGCACGCTCTCCTCAATCAGGCACTTCGTGAACGGGCGAAAGGTCCAGACCCCGCTCAAGGATATCTTCGAGCTCCTCCCGATTGTACGCAATGCCTCCGCCAGTCCCGCCCATCGTGAAGCTGGGACGCAGAATGACGGGGTATCCATTCTTGGCCGCAAACTGCAACCCCACCCTCAACCGTGTTGACGAGCTGCGAATAAGGAGTTTCGAGCCCGATCTTCCGCATCGCGTCCTTGAACAACAGGCGGTCTTCGGCTTTCTTGATGGACTCGACTTTAGCGCCGATCAATTCAACCCCATATTTTTCGAGGACGCCCGCTTCGGCCAATTCGATTGCGAGATTGAGACGCCGTCTGTCCACCCACAGTCGAGAGCAGCGCGTCGGGGCGCTCTTTGCGGATCACTTCTTCGGCGAACGCGACGGTCAGCGGCTCGACGTAGGTGGCGTCGGCCAGTTCTGGATCCGTCATGATCGTCGCCGGATTCGAGTTGATCAGGATAACGTCGTACCCGTCGGCTCGCAGAGCCTTGCACGCCTGCGTTCCCGAGTAGTCGAACTCGCACGCTTGGCCGATGACGATCGGTCCCGAGCCTACGATGAGGATGCGATGGATGTCGTTTCGTCTTGGCATCGTCAGCGCCCCTTGCTTTCTTTCATAAGCTTTACAAATTCGTCAAAGAGATAGTGGGAGTCGTGCGGACCGGGCGCGGCCTCGGGGTGGTATTGCACGCAGAATACCGGGTGATTTCTGTGACGGAATCCCTCGAGCGTCTCATCGTTCAAGTTGACGTGCGTAAGTTCGACCTCGCTGTCCTTCAGCGAGTCGGCATCCACCGCGAATCCGTGGTTGTGGGATGTGATTTCAACTTTGTTGGTGACCTTGTTCAAGACAGGATGATTTGCGCCGCGGTGGCCGAACTTCAATTTGTAGGTTTTCCCGCCGAGCGATCGCGCCAGGATCTGATGGCCAAGGCAGATGCCGAATATCGGCGTCTGACCAATGAGTTTCCGGACTGGGCTTGCTGAAATTCGAGCGGCTCCGGGTCGCCGGGCCCATTCGACAGGAAGATGCCGTCGGGTTTAAGCGCGCATCACATCTTCTGCCGGAGTCAACGCAGGTACCACGGTTACTTTTGTCCCGGATTGCACGAGCTTGCGCAGGATGTTGCGTTTGATGCCGAAATCGTAGGCCACGACATGATGCAGCGGATCGCCGGCTGAAGCGATTCGTTCCGATTTGGAGACGGGCTCGACACCCTCGATGCCACTTTGTAACTGCGGGCCGTGGATACGCGCGTAGCCAGATCGAGCCCCGCCATCGACGGGGACGGCGCGTGCCTTCTCAACGAGGTCCGCTTCCTTGGCGTCCGGTGGCGAGAGAACGCCGCGCATCACTCCCCGAGTCCGCAGCACCCGACCAGCGACCGCGTGTCGATATCGCTAACGATGGGTATGTTGTTCTTCTCGAGGAAGTCGTCTGCGTCTGCATCGGAGCGCCAGTTGCTCGCGACAGGCGAGAACTCGCGCACGACCAGACCTTCGATAAACGGCTTGGCAGCCTCGTTGTCACCCTCGTTCGAACCGTAGTTTCCGATCTGGGGATACGTGAGGACGACGATCTGTCCCGCATAGGACGGATCAGTGAAAATTTCCTGATATCCGGTGATGGAGGTGTTGAAAACAACCTCTCCGTACCGTTCCGTGCGCGCACCAAAACTACGGCCCTTGAAGACTGTTCCGTCTTCGAGGGCGAGGATCGCTGAATTCAATTTCTTAGAGGCTCCTCGAGGTGGGGTGTAACTCTTATTTCACCACATCTTGGAGGACGATCTGGACTGTGCCTTGGCTCGGCCTGTCATTTCCACTCGTAGTGGGATGGATAGGCAGTCCGCATCTCACTCGCGACCTCCATTGCCCGGCCAATCTGAATCAGCGGACCGCCGCCGATTCCAGGACAATTCTTGCCTGCTTCATCCCAATCTGCCCGGTTTTCAACCAGTTCCGGCCAGAATGGGAACAGCCGGCATTGCACCGGCTTAACGGGGTGGATCGAGCAGCCGTTATCTCGCAGAAAGTGGCACTGCGCCCCCTGCGGCTTTCGCAGACGCAAAGTGTTCTTCGTGCGCACCACATACTTCGCCTCGAATTCCGCGACAGGAAGGTTTACGTACGCCGCAGCCCGGAATAGGTCATCTTCAGTGATGTACACCCAACCCTGCACCCGGCAGCAGTTCGTACACCCGGGCACGCATTGAAACTGCAGTCCATCCATCTACTGCACCAGCATAGACGAGCCCTGCACCCAATGTGTCAACGAGCCACTATTGTCAAACGCGTTTACGTATACGCGCTTCTGTCCGGCGAACGCAGGCTTGTAGGTTATAGGCAGCATGAGCGTAACCGTGTTCACTCCCAGCGTCCGCGAACTCGCGGCGGCATTTGCCGAACAACGACCGTTCGTGAGCGATCCGGGCTGTCCCGGCACTATTCCCGTTGGCGACACCAGTTCCGTGCCTGCATCATTGATAAGGTTCAGAGTATTTGCGGCCGGGAAATATACGAATTGGCAGGCAGGCGAGCCCACGATGGCGGCGCTCGTCAGCAGGTGGATCATTGATAATTGGTTCGCTCCTCCGGTGTGCGAAGCCGTGACAGTGTAGGTCGCCTGCGTTCCGGACGTTGCCGTGGATGATACGCCCGCGATCGTCGGCCCGATGCGTGTTTGGGCGGCTCCCGGCAAGTTCCAACTGCCGAACTGCGTCATACCGGTCCACACGCCGTTAGAATCCAAACCCTGCATGAACGTACCCACGACAGGTCCCAGAGCTCCGAAGAACGTCACGGGGGCAGTAACTGTCATTGAGTGACCTGAGACACTCGCCACCACGTTTGCGACATTCACACTGCATTGATTGTTGGTCAGAACGCCTGCTCCCGGACCGATCGGAATGCCCGATTGTCCGCCCAACCAGCCAGTCCCCGCATTATTGATAAGCCGCACGCCGTTGCTGTACCTGTTGTACTCGATCAGGCAAGAGCCGGTCGCGGTGTACCAAACGATGTTCGGAGTCGGAAGAAACAGCATGTATCCGAGATAGTGGTTCCCGCTCGACTGCTGGAACATTGCCGTAAACGTGCCCGTCGTACCTGATCCGCTGAGTGGGCTGAACGAGACGACAGACGGCGCACCCGGCCCCACCTGTGGGCCTGCAGTAGCAGGATCGAACACGATGACGTTGTATGTGAATGTTTGTAGATTCCCGTCGACATTCACATTGCTGATCGTGACGGTGTACGTCGTATCGGCCCCGGGATTTACGGCCGTCGTCGGGTTCGTCGTGGAAGCATTATCGAGCACGAATACGATCTGATTATCCGGAGCGCTCATTCCGGTTGTGGATGCGGCGGAATCGATGCGAACCGGAAGCGGAGATCCACTCCTGCTCACGCTCACCGTCGCCGCGGCGAAACTTGCGCCCGGATAGTGGAACGACCAGCGGTTGTAAACCATTTGATACGGCACGTACCCTTTTGGAGGCCAGGCAATGTACGGTTCGCGAGTTGCAGGACGAGCGTTCCACACCGTCGACTCCTCGACGACCCAAACGGCGTTCCAGAGCCGGCTGAATGAGTCCGGTATGTCACCTGTGCCCATCTTCTGCGTCTGCGGATACAGGAACCAACGGCGGTGACCCACGGCGGTGTTGTTCGATCCGTGATCATCCATGAACAAGCTGACGCATCCCGCGTCGGATTGCATGCCTTGGCAGATGTTCGATTTGCCGAGAGCCTCGGCGCCGTCGGCTGTATATCGAGCCCAATTCGCCGGCGGGCTGTGGGACAGCGCCTGATTTGCATAAAGCATCAAAGCGCCCAGTTGATCCTTCGCGTTCCAGACCGCGTCAAGTCCGCTGATCGAAGGAACCCCACCCATCGCTCGAAAAAAGTTGATGCGGGTTAACACCGCGGATTTGTACGCGGTTGAGGTATCGCCCGCAACGCCAGTCGCAGGACTGCCGACGTAACCGAGAGGCGTTCCATTCGTCGGCGCGTACAAGCTACTGTAGGCGGTACGGATCGCCTCGCGATTCGATGTGTCATACCAATCGGCAGCGGCGAACGGAGCTGCCGTCGCATGCGCAACACCGTGCTTCAAGGTGTTCGGAATGGGCGGAGCGATTGGAGCATCCCCGAGTTCTTGACCAAAGAGCGCTGCGGCACACCACAAGGTACCGGCAGCGAACGGTCGTAAAAGCCCCAAGAACCGCATAGCCCTGCCATGGTAGCAGCGAACACCGGAAAATGACCTCGGGTATTTAGTGGTCTTTTGCGGGGAAATAGGGTCGGAATAGTACTAGGACAGTGTCAACTCTGCCCCGCTTGAGACAATATCCAGCAGTGAGGACCGTGATGTCGAAGCTGAGCGGGATGGCTACACTCCTGTCGATTACGTTCGGGATCATGAACGCCCAGGACGCGATGCCAAACCAACTCTGGTACGAGCAACCGGCCAGAAACTGGGTGGAAGCTCTTCCGATTGGGAACGGCCGGCTTGGTGGAATGGTATTCGGCGGCATCGAGCTTGAGCACGTGCAACTCAATGAGGACACGATCTGGGCCGGAGAAAAGCGCGACCGCCTCAACCCCGAAGGCGCGGCGAATCTGCCCAGGGTTCGACGCCTGCTCGCAGAAGGCAAGCTGAACGAAGCCGAAGCGCTGGCCGATGCGACGATCATCGCGAAACCTCGCCGCATGCCTCCTTATCAACCCGCAGGCGATCTCTATCTGAAGTTCAAAGGGATGGGCTCGATCCAGAATTACAAACGCGTTCTCGACTTGAACACAGCGACCGCAAAGGTCGAGTTCAATGTATCCGGCGCGCGCTGCGCACGCGAGACCTTCGCAAGCGCCGTCGACGAGGTTATCGTGATGAACATTTCATGCGACAAGCCTGGGCTCGTCAGTTTCACTGCCGCGCTCAGTCGGGAACAGGATGCAAAAACGTCAACCATTGCTCCCCGTCGCATCGCGCTGGATGGTGAAGCGATTGCCCGAGACGAGCGTCACGCAGACGAACGAAAGGTCGGTACAAAGTTCCGAGTGCTAACGGAAGTTGCTGCCGAAGGTGGAACGACTCGCAGCACAGACAGAGAAGTCATCGTCGATGGCGCGAACTCGGCGCTGATCTTTGTTGCGGCTGCGACGAACTTCAAGGGAAAAGATCCCGAACAAGAGTGCAGCCGGTATCTCAGAGCGGCGAAGAAGGATTATGCGACTCTTCGCGAAGCTCACGTTCGCGTTTACCAGACTCTCTTTCGCCGAGTAAGTCTCGACTTGCGATCGGCTGCCCCGAATCTTCCAACTGATCAACGATTGCAGCGCGTGCAAAGTGGCGCATCGGATCCCGCTCTCGAAGCACTTTACTTCCAGTTCGGACGATACCTGCTCATCGCCAGCGGCCGTCCTGGCACGATGGCCGCGAACCTCCAGGGTATCTGGAACGATCAACTCGCGCCATCATGGGATAGCAAGTACACCATCAACATCAACACGGAGATGAACTATTGGCCCGCGGAAGTAACCAATCTTTCCGAACTTCATGAATCTCTGTTCGACTTGGTTGAAAATGCGCGCGAAGACGGTCGTCGTGTCGCCAGGAAGCTCTGGGGAGCCAAAGGCTTCGTGATGCACCACAACACGGACGGTTGGGGACACGCGGTACCGATCGATGGTGTGGGTTCGGGGATATGGCCGATGGGCGCCGCGTGGTTGTCGCTTCATTACCGGGACCACTACGACTACACACGTGATCGCGGCTTCTTAGAAAAGCGCGCCTATCCGGTGATGAAGGAAGCAGCGGAGTTTCTCTTGTCATCGATGATCGAGGACGACAAAGGACGCCTGCTATCAGGACCGTCGATCTCTCCGGAGAATCGCTACCGCGACAAGAATGGAACCATCGCGAAGTTGACCATGTCTCCCACGATGGACGTCGAGATCACTCATGCGCTGTTCACTCGCGTGATTGAAGCAGCGAGCATTCTGGCCATCGACAAGGCATTTCAAGAACAGTTGAAGATCGCGTTGAAAAAGCTTCCGCCGCTGCAGATCGGTAAGCATGGCCAATTGCAGGAATGGCTGGAAGATTATGACGAACCCGATCCGGGACACCGTCACATCTCGCATCTTTTTGCCTTACATCCAGGCGATCAGATCACGATGCATGGTACTCCGGATTTGGCTCGTGCTGCACGAGTGTCACTGGAGCGCCGCCTGCAGGCGGGAAGCGGGCATACCGGATGGAGCCGCGCCTGGATCATCAACTTCTGGGCGCGACTCAAAGAAGGCGACCTTGCACATGCGAATATAGTCGCGCTGCTCGCAAAATCGACCTACCCCAATCTTTTCGATAATCATCCGCCTTTCCAGATTGACGGTAACTTCGGAGGAACGGCAGGAATCGCTGAGATGCTGCTTCAGAGCCATGCGCGTGAGGTCGCGCTCCTCCCTGCCCTTCCGAGCGCCTGGCCAGACGGAGCCATTACCGGACTTCGCGCACGCGGAGCGATTGGTGTCGACTTGAAATGGGCGAAAGGAAAGCTGATTGAAGCGGTTTTAACGCCAGGCGTGTCGGGGAATGTTACCTTGCGTCCGCCAAAAGGACAGAGGCTGCAATCGCCGATCAAGCAGGGGACCGGTGACACCGTGAAACTCACGCTAAAGGCCGGCGAGATCTACCGTCTGTCCTTTTGAGGCCGAACATCAAGCTAAATCTGCTAAATTTGCGGATCACGTTTGTGCGCTCCCTCGCCATTTTGAGCGTTGTTGCAGCGCTGCCTGGCCTGGCGCAGGTCCAGTGGGGGTGGTGATCTCCGATGCGAGCCCCGATTCCTGGCGTGTACATAGGCGCCCACGTTCAGCGACGAACGTCGAAGCTACGCTTTCCCGTGCTCACCGTCGGGTCATACACACTCACCGTCTCCGCTCCGGTTTCGCGCTACGTATGGAGCCGTTACAAGCACGCTCAATGATCCCGAAGTCAAGATCCGTACCTGTTCACGATGGCCGGAAAAGAGTGAATGTGATCAAGCATGCGTGCGAAGGATGCGGGGCTTACGGTAGACTTCAGCGGGTCGGTCAGATTCATAAGGGTAACGGCGGCGTATCTGCAATCTCCATCTCGTACCTGGGTGAGGCTCGTGTTACAGATTACAGAGTAGCCGCCCTTGCTGTTCACGTGCGGAGGATCTTTTCACGTTCCTGCTCCCACGATATCCCGATCTGTGACTATCACGACAGGAACGTGCGTTGTCAACCCCATCTACAACGATGAGATTTCCCACGTGGCGCTCACGCATGATATGTGCAGCGGCGCTCACTGTCGTCATCGCGTCCGGTGCACACGACATCTCGGGTACAAACTGCGCCGATAAGGCATACTCGGCTCCTTTCACGTCCAGCCACCATCAGCGGGACGCATCTTCATAACCGCGGATGATGTAGTAACGCGCAACGTCGATAAGAGTCAACGCATCCTCTCGCGGTTCCGTCTGCAGCCGCTTCAGCGCGCGGACGATCTCCGTGACAGGGATACTATGGTGTTCACCGAATCGCCCAAGTTGGTGGAAACAGTGGGCACTCGCCGACAGATCCTCCCCGGCATCCCAAATGGAGATGCTCTGCACTGCTATTTCGCAGAAGGATCGCAAGTCCTCCGTCGGAAGCTTGGCCAAGCATGTCAGCTTGGGATCTTTGCGGATCGCTTGTTCGCCTTCGACCGCAGTCATTCGCGTCACAAGGTCCAACATGTAACACCTCCTGCCGTTAGCGTATGCACTTCGGTTGCCCTTCCGGAAGCGCTCACCCGAGCTCGTCACGCAAAGCGAATGACCGCAGTTTCGGCTTCGTGTGCGGATAGTGTGAGTTCCCGGTTTCTTCGCCGCAAGACAGATGTGCGTGCACTAGCGCACTTAATGCAGGCGGATGTGGGTTTTGGCGCACGATCCGTAAGCCAGCAACCATCCTCATCGTCTAGCTGACACGACAGATTAATTGGCGCTTCGCTTGCGAGTAGAAGCCGCGAGGTGAGTATGTTTCAGATCCGTGTACACGGCCGCGGCGGCCAAGGAGTTGTATCAGCAGCCGAGATGCTTTCGGTCGCTGCATTTCTGGAGGGTCAGCATGCGCAAGCATTCCCGAGTTTCGGCTCTGAACGGACGGGAGCTCCCGTGGTGGCATTCTGCCGCATCGACACCAAACCCATACGTCTGCGCGAGCCCGTAGTCAGGCCGGATGCTTTGATCATTCAAGATGTGACGCTTCTTGGTCAATTGCCACTCCTGGACGATGTTGGACCGGACGCATATGTGTTGATCAACTCGCCTCATCAGATGGCCGAATTCTACTCGATCCCAGGATTTGAAGATCGTGCGTCCGAACGATGGTGTACCGTTCCCGCAACAGAACTGGCTGCCCAACACACCGGTCGCGGACTTCCGAACGCTGCGCTCCTGGGTGGGTTCGCGGCGTTGACAAGCCAGCTCAGAGCCGACTCGATTTGCGCGGCAATTCGTGAGAAGTTCCCAGGGGAAGTCGGCATATCAAATGTGGCGGCGGCGATGGCTGCTTTCGAGTTGCTTTCGAAGGAGGCGCACTATGCGCAAGCAGATTGAGGGATCCAGGGCAGTTGCCGAGGCGGTAGCGCTCTGCCGGCCAGAGGTCATATGCGCATATCCGATCACGCCACAGACACACATCGTCGAAACGCTGAGTGAAATCACTTGTAGTGGCGATCTAAAGCCGTGCGAGTTCATCAACGTGGAATCTGAGTTCGCCGCCCTCTCAGTTGCAATCGGCGCGTGCGCGGGCGGCGCCCGGGCTTACACGGCAACCTCGAGCCAGGGTTTGCTGTTCATGACAGAAGCCGTATACAACGCTTCAGGACTGGGTATACCAATCGTCATGACAATTGGGAACCGCGCGATAGGCGCTCCGATCAACATCTGGAATGATCAGTCCGATTCCATGTCGATGCGTGACGCAGGCTGGATTCAGTTGCATGCCGAAAACAACCAGGAGGCCGTTGACCTGCACATCCAGGCGTTCCGGCTGGCGGAGGCGCTCTCGTGTCCGGTTATGGTCTGCATGGATGGATATGTCCTCACACATGCGTTCGAGGCCGTGGATATACCTTCACAAACACAAGTAGATCAATACCTGCCCGCGTTCCAGCCTCGCATGTCGCTCGATCCGGCTGATCCGATGACAATCGGCGCGTTGGTGGGCCCGGAAGCGTTTACAGAAGTGCGGTATCTGGCTGATCAGGGTGTTCGTAAGGCGCTCGAGGTGATTCCGAGGATCACGGCCGAGTTCCAGGAGGTCGTCGGTCGGAACGCGGGCGGCTTGCTCTCAACTTATCGCACTGACGACGCCGAGCTGATCACGATAGCGTTGGGATCCGTTAACGGGACCATTCAGGATGTGGTCGACCAGTTGCGGGTGGAAGGGATACGAGCCGGATCGATAAGCATCCGCTGCTACCGGCCGTTTCCATATGAGGCGTTGCGGCAAGCGGTAGCGCGCGCGAATGCGATCGTTGTATTAGACCGATCAGTTTCGCCGGGCGCAGACGGACCATTGGTCACGGATGTCCGGATGGCGCTGCCTCGCGCCTCGGCTCAAACTTACGCTGTGATCGCCGGATTGGGAGGGCGTCCGATCACCAAAGGCTCGCTATATAGCGCGCTCAGGCGTGCAAGCGATAGATCCTTGGCTCCTGTCACATACCTCGATCTCAACGAGGCGGTGATCAGACGCGAGTCAGGACTTGTTATCGAAACTGGAGCCGAAAGGGGGTTGGTCCTATGACGAACCGAATCGATGCGTTTTGCCAGGCCGGCGCATTGACCGTTGGGAATCGACT
The DNA here is from genome assembly GCA_963825845.1 of Bryobacteraceae bacterium. Lineage (GTDB taxonomy): Bacteria > Acidobacteriota > Terriglobia > Bryobacterales > Bryobacteraceae > DASQDN01. Next base: position 77,665 of record CAWGVL010000036.1, read on the forward strand.
GCTCACGCCGAGCATGATTAGCACTCAGGCAAATGAGTATCGCAACAACTCGCTGACCTCCGGGCATCGTGCCTGTAGAGGCTGCGGGGAGGCTCTTGCGGCAAGATGGGCTATTGATACGGCGATGCGTGCAGCCGGTGGGCAGATTGTCGTCGCGAATGCCACCGGCTGTCTGGAGGTCTTCTCGACCCCATATCCAGAGAGCGCATGGAGAATTCCTTGGATTCATTCCGTCTTCGGCAACACACCGGCCGTAGCAACAGGCGTCGCTGCGGCGATGAAGGTCAAAGGAAAGACCGGCATTCGCGTTATAGCGCAAGGCGGGGACGGCGGCACTACTGACATCGGCCTGGGCTGCCTCTCGGGCATGTTCGAACGCAATGACGATGTGCTCTACATCTGCTACGACAATGAGGCTTACATGAATACCGGAGTGCAGAGGTCCAGCGCGACGCCTCCGATGGCTCGAACCGCAACCACTCCAACCCTGGGATCCGGTCGGGGCTCATCTCCGGACATCGGCAAGAGCGTTCCGCTGATCGCCATGGCGCATCAAATTCCCTTTGTCGCGACAGCGTCACTGGCGCATCTAGCCGACCTCGAAAGCAAGATCTCGCGGGCCGTCGCTATCCGCGGCGCTCGATACGTACATATTCATTCGCCATGTCCTTTGGGCTGGGGAACGGAATCAAACCAGACGATTCTCCTCGCACGCCTTGCGGTGCAGTCGGGGTTATTTCCGCTGTTCGAAGCCAAGGATGGCGAGGTCGCCGACAGGACAACGATTGGGCCCAGAGTCCCCGTTGAGGATTACCTCAAGATCCAGAAGCGCTTCCGCCACCTGTTCCGTCCACAGCGCAACGACGAGGCGCTTGCCGCATATCAGGCAATTGCCGACTACAACATCCGGAGGTTCGGATTATGAGGAAGCCATTCGCAACAACGCTCAACCCCGAGTCAAGCCTGACGAACCACACCGGCTCGTGGCGAGCTGAGCGTCCTGTGTATGTACACAGGCTGCCGCTCTGCAATCACTCGTGCGCGGCCGGCGAAGACATCCAAAGCTGGCTCTATTACGCCGCGATGGGTAACTACCGGGAAGCTTGGCGCGTTCTCGTCCGGGATAATCCGATGCCCGCCACGATGGGGCGTGTCTGCTATCACCCCTGTGAGACAGCCTGCAATCGAAGCTCGCTTGACCAGTCCGTGAACATACATGCCCTTGAGAGGTACGTTGGGGACGAGGCAATCCGTCACGGCTGGACCTTCGACAGGCCAGCGAGCGAGAGCGGTAAACACGTCCTCGTCGTTGGCGCAGGCCCGGCCGGCCTATCGGCTGCATATCATTTGCGGCGATTGGGACATTCGGTGACGGTGTATGAAGCCGGACCGTCGGCCGGCGGGATGATGCGTTTCGGGATACCTCAATTCCGCTTCCCGCGTCACATCCTTGATGCGGAGATTGCCCGTATCTCTGCTTTGGGCGTTGCATTCGTGTTGAACACCCGAGTGGACGACCTTGCAGAATTGATGCGTGAAGGCAAGTTCGACGCGGTCTTTCTCGGTACGGGCGCGCAGATCGCACATCGCGCATACATACCGGCGTGCGACAGCGCTCACATCCTGGACGCATTGTCGGTCCTACGAAACACAGCGGATGACAACCCGCCTCAACTGGGACGTAGGGTGGTTGTGTATGGGGGCGGAAACACCGCGATGGACGTTGCACGCATCGCACGCCGGCTTGGAGCGGAGGAACCTCTGGTTGTTTATCGCCGTACTCGCGAGAGGATGCCTGCACACGAATCTGAACTTCGCGATGCGGTTGAAGAAGGAATAAAGGTGAAGTGGCTCTCAGCGATTCGTCGTGCTGACGAACACTCGTTCACGGTAGAGAAGATGACTCTTGACCAGAACGGGTCGCCACAACCCACTGGAGAATTCGAGAATATCGAAGCCGATTCCCTTGTGCTCGCGCTCGGTCAGGACGTTGATATGAGCTTTATGGAGGGGCTGAAGGACCTGGAAAACGAGAACGGGTTGATTCGGGTAAACGAACACATGATGACACCTCATACGGGTGTCTTCGCCGGCGGCGACATGGTCTCGACACAGCGCACCGTAACGGCTGCGATTGGGCATGGTAAAAAGGCCGCTCGGAACATCGACGCCTTTCTTCGAGGCGAGGAGTTCGTACCGGCGCCGAAGCACGGTCTGGCGACATTCGAGAAGCTGAATCCCTGGTACTACTCGCAGGTCGAGGAATCAACCCAGCCGGTGTTGGAACCAGTTCGGCGGGCAACAACATTCGATGAAGTTCTCGGAGATCTTGATGAAACGCACGCGCTCCTCGAGTCGAGCCGCTGCTTGTCGTGCGGGAACTGCTTCGAGTGCGACAACTGCTACGGATTTTGTCCTGATAATGCCGTCGCAAAAACCCCCGGTAAGGGTCCAGTCTATGAATTCAAGTATGACTACTGCAAAGGCTGTGGGATCTGCGCCGCTGAATGCCCAAGCGGCGCTATCCAAATGGTTCCGGAGCAGCTAGAGTTCGCAGACGCCGGCGCTGTCGGGATAGCAACTATCGGTCGTCTGGAATATTGCCCGGTTGCTATGGACGCGCAGCTCAAGGTGGCCCGTAATTCAGACTGTCCGGAAGAGAGCAGGGACTTCGAAAAGATTGTCCCCTGGTTTAAAGGGTGGCGTGAGATAGCTGTCCGGATCCACGCTGCTCTTACCGTCGGACGCGATGAATTCAGCGACCTGTTGCTGCGCTGCCATCGCTATGGATGTTCGAGCGGTTGACGCGTACATGAATGGTTCGGAGAGGAAGCGGTGAGGCTGCGACGGCTAGAGCCGTAGAGCCCACGATCTCGCAAGCACGATCAGGACGATATAACCAAGTTGAACTCTGCCCAGAAGCGGCACGAATGAAGGTAGAATTTGTGGGATTCGGAACTTCCTGGTCACCGAGTGCGATCAGGTAGAGAACGGGCTTTTTCGTAAGACTCGATGCGAAGGCAAGAGGATCGCCTGGCATGTTGAACCACTCGGCCACATCGAATGCTTTCGACGGTGCTAGCATCGTTCGTGAGCCTGGCGGGTCTCCTTGGAGCGTGTAAGGACATCGGGAGTCAAGATAGGTGGCGTGCGTGTCATCAGGTAGACTTGCGCAAGTTCCGGCGGGTTCTGCATTCTGGCGACATCGACGACCGGTCCACCACCTGCGTTCAGTACTGCGGTTTTTACACGGGGCTCCGTGGCAACAACCATCGAACCGAGTACAGCTCCGAATGACTGACCGATGTAAGAGATCCGGTTCGGGTCGAGGCCCAATTGGCTGGAGAGGCCGCGATTGGCAGTGATCAGCTTCACGAGAGCGAACATATCGACCGCTGTTTGACGGAAGCAGTCGCGAGTCGCGAACGGTCCGGGAAGGACGACACAGCCGCTTTTGCGAATATCGAAATTAACACCGTCCACGGGAATGGTGCGTCCGGGAGAAGAAACAAAGACTGGCGGAGCATTCGGTAGCCAAGCTGAATGAGGCTGGCCGGTCCGTAGCCATGGCCGAAGACTTCGACACCTATCAGAGCGATTCCACGTTTGGCGAGTGTTGAAGCGATGTACGTGGTCGCGCCCATCCACTGGTCATCTCCCATCCCGTGGCCATAAATGGCGACAGGGTACCCTTCGCTGGTTTAGGTCCGGACGGCAGAAAAACATGGAAGGAGATCGGGGCATAACCCTCAGGTACTCCCGGGATCGGAAGCACGTATTACTCTGTTTGAGAATGCCGGTTTTAGTAGGAACCTGAGGAATTGTCAGAGTCTCGTAAGGAAATTCGGCGATAAGAAAAGTCCCAACTGCAATGCGATCCACACCATCCAGACGGTCAAGCGGGAGCGCTGATGCGGACGTCAGATCCGATGGCGTTATGCCCCTCACCTTCGTCTGCGCCAACCAAGTGATCGAAGATAATTCATTGAGCTTCGCGACTGTAAAACCCGGAAACAGCGCAGATGACTTCGGATCCGAAACAACGAATGACCGCGCGTCTTGGATCCAGTCATTCGCGCTGGAGCGTAGTAAAAACGATGCGCCGGCGATTGTCCCGCCTAGCTGACTCAGCAGTGTCGAAATTCCGCTACCCTCATCGCTGTAGCTGCTACTTAAAGTCAGCAGCGAATTGATGAATCGAGGATCCGCCTTTACTGATTTGCCGCTGGCATCACGAATGGACGACGTTGCAATCAGGGCGTAAAGCTTTCCGCCGTCGAGCACCTTTTCTGGCTTAGCGAGCACACACTTCGAGGTGCTGTCGTAAACAACTCGGGTCGCTCGGATCCAAGGCGAGAACTGGGTCAGCGGGACGATGAAGAGGCCATCCGATATGGTACCGGGCTTTATCGGACCGGAAAAACATAACCGGATCTGCGGATAGACACTAAATCCATCTAATTGATTCAAAAGAGCGACATCGGAACATGCCGACTCCATTGATTCTGGGCCGCAACCGGCTGGAAATGGTAAATTCACACGCTTCCCAGTCAACTGGCTTGAATCTCGCTGGGTAAGAATATCTGTTGGAAATGGACCTATGTCCGGCGAGGATGGCTCATATAAGAGTGTCGTATCAGCTCCATAGGCAACCGACAACAACAGCGAGAAAGCGAGGGAAAACAACAAACGCATGAGACATCATACTAGCGCATTTGTGCCAGTATCTTCATGAATCTTTAGGCATCGCCCCAGTGAATTGTCAGATCTAACGGTTTGTTAAACAAAATTTTGAAACATTTTTGCGCAGCGCTAAATCGGATACCGGCGTTTGCGCGGCTGGAGGGAATTAGGAGAGTACCCTGGTTTCAAACACTTGCGGCTTTCCACAGGCGCACGCGGACCTCGAGGGCCTGCTCGATAAGATCTACGGCCTGAGAAACGCCACCGCTTGCCGCGACCACTTTTTGGAGTCTCCGAGCCTCTGAACGGTATGATGGGGTTTCGAGTACATGGCGAAGTGTCGCGCGTACCTTTTCGGGAGTGAGTCGTCTGACGTTCAAGCTTTCGCCGGCACCCAATCTGCTCAGACGAGCGGCGACTCCGCCTTGATCACTCGTGATCGGTATGGCCACGCAAGGCACACCGTACAAAAGCGCTTCCTGCACCGAATTAAGTCCGGCATGGGTGATAAAGACTCGCGATAGTTCCAGGATTTCCATCTGTGGAGCGAATCCGACTACAACCGGCGACCCGGGCAACTCCCCGAGTTCGTCTAAATCTGTTTCTGTACCTACCGAAAGCACCAGATCGTGCCCTAAATCCTTGCAGGCTTCAGCAATGATGCGAAATACATGCAGAAAACCATTCTGTAGGGTTCCCAACGAGGCATAAATCACTGGCCGGCCCGTGAGTCTATGCCACGGAAATTCGACGCTGTTATAAGTCTCACGCCGGAATGGACCCGTGTAGTAAAAATGCTCTGGAAGTTGCGTTCGCGGAAAATCAAATTCTTTAACCAATTGACTGATTTGCAGCCATTGGGAATTTGCCTCATCCGCATGTGTGTACTTCGGCAATCTCCACTGGCGCCGCTGAGAAATCACACCCCGCCGAATGCGGGATGTAATTCTGTCGAAGCACGCGTAGCCCAGGGCATTGCGCAGTTGGCCAACCCAATCCGGTCTAAAATCCCAATTCGTGAAATACGGCGGGACGCTTCTTTCGCGATGAATAGGCAATCCGTTGCAAATCGTTACCCAGCGCAGACTCAGGTGATCGGCTACCGTACCGGCCGCCGGCTCAGCCTGGTCGGCGATCAGCATATCGGCTCTGAACGTATCCAAGATTCCCGGTAGTTCGCGAAATACGGTCGTATTCATTGTCGTGACTGCGTCCATCGCCAGCCGAATACCGGCGATGCCTTTCGACTTAGCTAACTCGTCACGGAATCTTGTAACTTCACCTCTGGGATGGTCCCGTTCGCCGATCGGCGCGTACGGCACGCCCTGCTGCTCGATTGCGGTCTGTGCGTCTCTCAGCCCAATTTGAATTACCGTGTGTCCGCGGCGGAGAAGCTCACGCCCGACCGATGCTGCGAAAAAAAGGTGACTAGGTAACGGAGGCCCGAATAATGCGAAGCGTGCCATGACAGTCAAAGAGCCACGTACACGCGAATAGTTCCTCGCACAATGCCAGTCAACCCAGCGTTGCAGCGGTGAATGTAAAGTAGGTGAGAACGCATTGCAAGTGACTCTCGTCAAGAATGAGATCGGCGGGAAATTGATGAGTCTTCAGAGCGTCATCACACTTCGAGTACTTACCAGATAACCACCGGACTTATCTGAGAGTTGATACCTAAGTTCTTGCGCTCCGGGCATACTAGATGCGCGCCCGACGTAACCTACACAAGTCGCGAATAAGTTACCCACACTAGGAGTTGTGCGGTATCATCGATGCGAATTCCGGAGGATCGTTGGCTGGCCAGTACAACAATTACGTTCTGATCGTCTTGGATAGTTGCCGGTATGATTCGTTCAAGCGGGCACGGCCAGCAACGATGCAAAAGCTCGGAAAGACGGAGCGCCGTTGGTCCTACGCCACGTGGACAGCACCCTCCCACTTCAACTTATTGATGGGGCTGATGCCGCATACCAGCCCACGCAATGTGTACGCGTCGGAGTATTACCAGCGGGAATTCGTGCGTTTCAACGAACGGCTGGGAGGAGAGGGCATCGAGTTCCGTTCGTTCATTCCCAGGCTATGGCTTCCCGTGCTGATGCAGAAGCTCGGATATCGCACACACGCGATGGTGTCGCTCCCCGTCCTGAATCCGACGACGGCGATTAACACCGGTTTCGATTCATTTACGCTCATGGACAAGCACAATGATATGCGAGCCATGCTGCAGAAAATGAAATTCGACGAAGAGCGTCCGTCGTTTTACTTACTCAATGTCGGGGAAACTCACTATCCCTACGCTCTGCCGTCTGAGCCTGTCGACGCTTGGCCGCGCATCAGCGGCGTGCATGGCGTTTTCAAACATCTTGATGATCTCGTGGTTGGGGGCAAACTCCGCCGAACGGCGAAGCCGCGCTTCACGAATAGCGCCTTAAAAACTCTACGCAGCCGCCAAATCGAAGCCGTACGATATCTCGACGACGTCATCGAAGAGTTATTCGATCTGGTCCCGAAGAATACCTATATAACCATCACATCCGACCACGGAGAATTGTTTGGTGAGGACGGGTATTTCGGCCACGGCCCCGTCCAGCACGAAAAGGTGATGGAAGTCCCTTTTCTTGAAGGGAAACTCCGCTGATGTATATTGGACCCGGCGCCGGTTTTGCATTTTTCGGCTCACTGCTTACATTAGCGACCTCGCTATCGCTCGCTGTCTTCTCTCTGGTGACATGGCCTTTTCGCATGCTCTGGCTGATCGCGCGGGGAAGAAACGGGTATCGCCGTGCAAGAGTGAAGAAGGCAATCTTCCTTGGGCTAGATGGTTTCGATCCGAACTTAGCCGAGCGGTTCATGGCGGAAGGTAAGTTGCCGAATTTAAGCAAGCTCGCGGCCGAAGGTTCCTACCGGCGGCTCCGCACGACATTCCCGGCACTTTCTCCAGTGGCCTGGTCTACATTTGCAACTGGAGTAAACCCGGCAAAGCACAACATTTTCGACTTCCTCAACCGAGATCTCAAGTCCTACGTCCCGGAACTGTCGTCATCCCGTGTCCGCCCCGCCACCCGAGTCCTGAAGCTTGGCCGCTGGAGCATTCCCCTTTCGAGGCCCTCTGTCGAGTCGCGCCGCAGGAGCACGACGTTTTGGAAGATCCTTGGCGAGCACGCGATCGCGAGCACAATCCTGCGCGTGCCAATCACCTTCCCTCCCGAGGAATTCAATGGACGTCTTCTGTCCGCGATGTGCACGCCAGACCTTCGCGGTACGCAGGGGAGTTTCTCATCTTTCAGCACACGCCCGGTGCAAGGAGAGGCCGAAGGAGGCAGCCGGTATCCACTTCGGCGGGCGAGCGGAGAACTGACCGGTGAACTTGAAGGGCCGGACAAGTGTACGGTCCCGTTCCGGATCGGACACGGAGTCCTCGATATCAGCGGGCATCAATATCGACTCAGGCTGCGTGAGTACACGCCATGGATACAGGTTGTATTTCGAAGGGGGGCGGCAGCTTCAGTGCACGGAATCGTAAGGTTTCTTCTAACGGAGGAAGGATCCGAGACTACTCTGTATGCAACGCCTGTACAGATTGACCCGGAGAAACCCGCATTACCGATCAGCCAGCCAGCTTACTACGCGATGTATCTGTCGAAACTACTGGGGCCATTCGCGACTGTCGGCATGGCGGAAGATACTTGGGCACTGAACGAATCGGTGCTCGATGAGGACACCTTCCTTGCTCAAGTAGAATCGATCAAGCAGGAGCGTGAGCGGATGTTTTTCAGCGCGCTTGACCGCACGCGCCGCGGACTCGTCGCTTGCGTGTTCGACACCACCGATCGTGTGCAGCACATGTTCTATCGGTATCTCGACGAGAGGGCGCAAGGACCGCACGCTGGAGTTATCGAGCGGTTGTACTGCGACATGGACCGTCTTGTCGGCGAGACGCTGAAGTATGTGGACGAGAAAACGGCCGTGTTCGTGCTATCAGATCACGGTTTCTGCTCATTCCGGCGTGGTGTGAACCTGAATACCTGGCTTAAGCAGAACGGCTATCTTGCGCTTCAAGACGGCGCATCCGAAAGCGGAAAGTACTTCGAAGGCGTGGACTGGAGCCGCACTCGAGCGTACGCAATGGGACTGGGGGGACTCTACCTGAACTTGGTCGGCCGCGAATCGGGCGGAACGGTATCCGAGTCCGAAGCAGTGGATCTGAAACGGGAACTCGCGGATAAGCTCACGGGATTACGCGACACGGAAACAGGAAATCTGGCCATTCGAAAGGCTTATTCGTCTTCATCACTTTACGAAGGACCTTATCTCGATGCTGCTCCCGATCTGATCATTGGATACGCGGATGGCTACCGTACGTCGTGGGATGCGGCCGTCGGCCGGGTCAGTGGATCCGTATTTGAAAATAACGATAAGGCGTGGAGCGGCGATCATTGCGTCGACCCCTTGTTGGTGCCTGGCGTGCTGTTTTCAAACAGGCGAATCGACGAATCCGATCCGGGCATTGAAGACATGGCGGCGACGGCGTTGTGGCTCTTCGGCGTCCCGCGTCCCGCGTGGATGGAAGGAAAGCCTGTATTCCGCGCCGCATGAGGCTCGGTGTCGTTGGATTGGCTGCCGCGATCGCCATGCTGTCGGCGTGCCGTGACGTGGCGCGAAATTTTGATCCAGGCGTCATTGTCATCGGTGTTGACGGCATGGACCCGCTATTTCTCGAGCGGCACTGGGACTCTCTTCCGAATCTGCGGAGTCTCCGCGATACCGGTGGTTTTCGGCGACTCAAAACTACGACTCCTCCGCAAAGTCCCGTCGCATGGTCCACGTTTATTACCGGATTGGAACCAGCCGACCACGGGATCTTCGACTTCGTTCATCGGAATCCCCAGACGCTCTCGCCATATTCGTCGATGAATCGAACTGACCCGCCGCGCTTTCAGTTGAGTGTCGGCGAATGGCTGATTCCGCTCTCATCGGGCCGCGTAGTGTCGTTGCGGAACGGACTCCCATTTTGGAAGTTGCTGGTCGATCGCGGCGTGCCAGTCACTACGATGCGCGTGCCGACGAACTATCCTCCGGCAAAGGCAGGTCGAGCCCTCGCTGGTATGGGCGTGCCCGATCTTCGCGGCACTTTCGGCACTTTCACTCTCTACACTGACGAACCCGAGGAGATCACGCGGGAGGTTTCTGGCGGCCACATACAACGAGTGGATGTGCAGCCGAACGGACGCGTGGTGCTTCCGTTGGCGGGACCTCAAAACGCTCTTCGCAAGGATCAGCGGACAGTGAGCGTGCCTATCATCCTGGATCTTGATGCAAACGCGCATGCTGCTCGCATTTCCATTGGGGACTCAATCGCGATCGTGCAGGAACGCGAGTGGTCGGAGTGGCTCCCCGTTGAGTTTCCTCTCATCCCGCATGTGGCGTCCGTTCGGGGCGCGGTCCGCCTGTTTGCGAAAATGCTCTCGCCTCGCTTCGAGCTCTATGTAACGCCAGTGAACCTCGATCCACGTCGGCCCGCCCTGCCCATTTCGTCACCAGATGATTTCAGCCGCGACGTTGCGAAAGAGACGGGTCGCTTCTTCACTCAGGGCATTGCCGAGGATACCGCCGCTTATCGGCACGGCGTATTCAATCTTGCCGAGTATCTGTCTCAAAGCCGCCTCGTGTTTGAAGACGAGATGCGGTTGCTCCGGTATTGCCTGCGTAACTTCCGTGGTGGCTTCCTGTTTTCCTATTTCTCGGTCGTAGATCAAGACTCCCACATGCTGTGGGGACGATATGAAGCTGAACTTCTCAACACGTACCAAGCCGTCGATGAGGCGATTGGTGAGGCTCGACGAAGCGCGCCGGCCGCAAAATTCATCGTGATGTCCGATCACGGGTTTACTGGATTCCATCGCAGTTTTCAACTGAATGCCTGGCTGCATGAGAAGGGTTTTCTGGCCCTGAATGGCCCACCTGGCGGGGAAGGTTTCGTGGGCGTGGACTGGAGTAAAACTCAGGCGTATGCGCTCGGGTTGAATGGTCTTTACGTGAATCTCCGGGGGCGAGAATCCAGAGGGATTGTCGCGCAACGGCACAGGGCCGCGATACTCAGGCAGATCATCGACTCATTGCTCCAGGTGCGCGACCCCGTAACCCAGGCTCGAGTCATAAGCTCCGTGGCCGCTCCGAAGCAATCCGATACCGCGCCGGACCTTATCGTGGGCTACAGTCCGGGATACCGAGCGTCATGGGACACCGGATTGGGTTCGACCGCCGGAGAGGTGATCGATGACAATCGTGACGCATGGATCGGGGATCACTGCGTCGACGCTTCTGCCGTGCCAGGCGTGCTACTCAGCAATCAAACGATACGGCTTGATGACCCGGCGCTTCGAGATCTGCCGGTCGCGATCTTGCGTTTGTTCGACAGTGATCCATTGCCCGCAATGCAGGGACGAGCCATTTTCTGACAACGAGATTAGGATGGGAGGTGAATGTTGTCAACGAAAGCTTCAGTGAAGCTCAATAAATCTCTGTATGAGCGCGCACAGACTCATTCTGACAAAGCAGGATACAGTTCAGTGGACGAGTTCGTCGAGCATCTACTCGAGCGCGAGTTAGCAAGACTCGAAGAAGCGACTTCACGCGCCGATGTCGAGTCCAAGTTGAAGGGCTTGGGATACCTCGAGTGAGTGAAGTCGAACTCGGCATCGGCGCTGTGGCCATCATTACTCTGGTCAGCGTGACAATGACGGTAGTTGCGCTGCTTGTCGTACGCCGCTGGTCTGACCAGGACGAAATTGCGCGATTGAGGAGAGTATCCCAAGCGCACCTCTTGGAGTTCCGACTGTTCCAGGATGATCCGACTCAGATTCTTCAGTCGCAACGTGCGCTGATCGTGGATCAGGTTCGATTGATGGCGCGGCTGTTTCGCCCCCTGTTGATTCTGACAGTACCGATGCTCTTCGTCCTGTGGCAGCTTGACGCTTTGTGTGGTCGTGCGCCGCTGCGCGTCGGGGAGGCGGCCGTGATTTCAATCGACTCGCGAGAGGATAGAATCGCGACGCCGGCGCCGCTTGCGGTCGAAACAAAGCCGGTCTTCGCACAAGCCACGGGGCAGACGAGTTGGCGAATCCGCCCGTCGCACGAAACGTCAGGAGTAGTGCGAATCGGACCGTTGCAGAGACGGGTCGTGGCGGGCTCAGGAATTGCGTACTTGCCCGAACCTCTGTTCGGTCGCAAGAGCATTTCGATCACGTATCCTCGAGCCACTGTCTATGGATTTCACTGGCTTGTCTGGTTCATGGGATTATCGATCCTCAGTGCGTTCGCCCTGCGTCGGAGTTTGCGAACGGTATTCTGATGCGCTTAGCCATACTCCTCATCGGCCTATGCCCGGTTGCGTTCGCGCAAAGCGAGGCGTACGAACGGGCTCGGCGGCTGCTTGCAGATGGACGCCCGACGGAAGCCGCCGCCATTTATAGGGATCTGCTGCGGGCTCAACCTGCGAGCGCCGACCTGCATCTGAACCTCAGTGTGGCCGAATACAAAGCCGCACGTTTTCGTGAGGCTGCCGCGAGTGCCTCGGACGCCCTGAAGCTTGCGCCGGACCTTCTGCCTGCAAACCTTTTCCTGGGCGCGAGTTACCTGGAACTCGGCAGATTCAAGGATGCCGTCGATGCACTCAGGCGGGTGGTCGCCGCCGATCCACACGAGCGTAATGGCCGACTCATGCTCGCCGAGGCGCTCGCGGGCGCCGGCGATCCAAACAGTGCGATCCAACACTTTCGCGGCGCCGGAGAACTACTGCCGACGAACCCTCGAGTCTGGTATGGTCTCGCCACGTCCTATGAAACAGTCGGCGATAAGGCGGCCGCCGCGCAGGCCTGGGACCGGCTAAGTGCGTTACCACCATCCGTCCAGTCACACATGCGCAACGCCGAAGTTTTCAATAGAGCCCTTCGATGGCACGAAGCTGCGACTGAATGGACGGAGGCGCTAAAGATAGAGCCAGGGAACAGCAAAATAAGGTACGGTCTCGCATGGTCTCTGTTTCGGAACCGAGATTATGATGCCACGCTGGAAACGCTGAAGCCTCTTCTGCAGGAGCCGACAGCGGATGTTCGGTTCCTTTACGGCGCATCACTGCTTAATCTTCAGCGCCCGTCGGAGGCGATACCGCACTTACGATCGGCGCTTGCGATCAATCCAGACCTGCTGCCTGCGAGCGCGGCGCTGGGACAGGCGCTGCTCCAACTGGAGAAGCCGGAGGAAGCGATTCCACTGCTCGCTGCCTCCACGTCCATCGATCAAGACGGAAGCATACACTTTCAACTATTCCGCGCGTATCAACTGACGAAGAATAGTGCCGAGGCACAAAAGGCGCTGGCCGAGTACCAGCGACTCAGATCCAGGTATTCAGTGAATCACTGAGTGTCCGCCGGTTCACGGACGTGAAGTGTCTCATCAGTCTTTACATCCCAAAGTGTCTGCCGTACACCGCTCGGCCACAGTATCTCGACCTGCTCTAACTTGTTGCGCCTGCCGAGGCCAAAGTGGAGCCCAAAGTCACTGGATGAAGCGTAGCCGACAGCGGTGGACAAATGATTCGTCTGATTGCCGATCCGTACAATGGCCCCGATGCCATCCCGATTACTACGGGTACCCGTCAGTTTCACGACAAGACCTTTGTTCCCCGCTGGCGTTGCATTTCGCCAAAACTCCGGCGCGTCGCCGAGTGACGTGACCACGACATCAATTCGGCCATCCTGGTCAAAGTCGGCGAAAGCGCATCCGCGATGCGCGCGTACAGCCTGAGCGAAATCCGCTCCAGCAGCTTCGGAGGCGTCTTCGAACCGCCCTTGGCCCAGGTTTCTGAAAATGGCGCTGTGTTGCTTGTACTCGGTTGCCTCGAAGGCGGCCACGGAATCATTTACGTGTGAGTTCGCCGAGAAGATATCTTTTAGTCCGTCGTTATCAAAGTCGACGATGCCCACACCCCAGCCGCTATATCTGCGGCTCAGGCGGCCCATTTGCGATCGAAGGCTGATGTCCGAAAACGAACCTCCGCCGCGATTTTTGAAGACAGGAAACGTCTCGCCCGCGAGAGCGGTTAGCACAACGTCCGGCAGGCCGTCGTTGTCCAGGTCGCGAAAATCGGCTCCCATGCTCGACATCTCGGTTCCGGTATCCGGGAGCGCCACACCCGATTCGAAGGCCACTTCTTCGAATCGGCCGTTTCGAAGATTGTGAAAGAGAAAGTTCGGGCTCTTGTCGTTCGTGACGAAGAGGTCGGCAAATCCATCCCGGTCGTAGTCTGCGACGGCGACGGCCATTCCCTTCCCCTTCCACTTTTTGATGCCCGATGACTCAGAGACATCTGCAAAGCGTCCGTCGCCGAGATTCCTGTAAAGCTGGTTGCTGGTTCCTTCAAACAGACGGGGATGACAGTACGAACGTATCTTGCGCGCCTGGTCGCCGCAAAAGGTGTTGAACGATGGATCCCAGCGAACATAGTTCACGATAAACAGATCCAAAAGACCATCGTTGTCAAAGTCCAGCCAGGCGGCGCCCACCGCCCACTCGCTGCTCGTGACCCCGGACTTCACGGTGACATCTTCGAACGTCTGGTCGCCACGGTTGCGATACAGAATGCTGTGATGTACGCCCGCCACAAAAACATCAGGGTGTCCATCGTTGTCGAAATCGGCAACCGAGGCCGCCATCGAATAACCGGAGCCTTGCAGTCCGGCAGACTCCGTCACGTCCCGAAACTTGAAATTGCCCATATTGCGGTATAGACGATTCCAATGTCGCGGACTTTCTTTCACCAGTGAGGGCATCGCAGCGCCATTTGTAAAGAAGACATCGGTTAAGCCGTCGCCGTCATAGTCAAAGGTCGCAACGCCTCCCGCCATTGTTTCGGGAAGATGTTTTTGCGCTGTTGGAGAGTTGTGGAGGACGAACTTAATGTCTCCGGTCACCGCGACTCTCTCAAAACGAATTGGCGCGACAGTAGCCTGTGCCCCGACCCAGACACTAGTCCACACAGTTGGACTTAGTACCCATAGGCAGTAAGCCAGCAGCAGCCTTACGCGGTTCCGCATGTCAGAGCCGGATCAGTAACGACGTTAAAAAGGCTGGAAACATTTTCATCACAGGTTGCGTCCGCTGTTCATCTTGGGTCACGGCAAAATGCTTGACCTAGTCTGGCTTTGGCTTTAACGTATCGTTAGTGTCTCGCTCCGAGGTCGCCTTCCATGCTTCGCATCCCGATTTTATCTTGCCTGATATTTCTTGCTGCGGTCGCGCCTGTGGTCGCACAGGGGCCTGTCGGCACCATGACTGGCACGGTCACCGATCCGGCCGGCGCAAGCGTTCCCGGGGCAACTGTTATCGCCATCAACGCTGCCACGGGAGTAGAAACTAAGACTACGACTACGAACACCGGAACTTACACGCTGCCATATCTTCCTGCCGGCGCCTACACGATTCGTGTCACTGCTCCCGGATTTCGGACGGCGAATGCAGAGAATGCCATACTGCGCGTTGCTCAGACCCAGATCGTCGACATTAAGCTCGAGGTTGGCGGTGTCTCTGAACAGGTAGTGGTTAGCGACACTCCCGAACTACTGGAGTCGGGCTCGGCGGAAGTTGGCCGATATATAACGCCGGAAGAATACAAGAGTTGGCCGATCGTTGTGGGTGACGGTCAACGTCAGATCCAGCAGTTCATCTTCGACAGTTTGCCCGGTACGACCGGAGATTCCTTCAAGGGTTCAATCAATGGCGGGCAGCAATACTCGCACGAGATCCTGATTGAAGGTATGCCGATCGGCCGCGCCGATCTATCGGGCGGCAACAACACTGAGTTCAGTCCGTCGGCTGAAGCAATCGGCGAGTTCAAGTTGCAGACCGGCGCAATCGGCGCACAGTATAACGGCGGTCAGACGGCTGTCGCGAATTTCACGGTGCGCTCGGGTACGAATGATCTACACGGCTCGGCATTCTACTATGGCCAGAACGAAGCTTTCAACGCAGCAAATCTGAACACGACAACGGCCGGCAGTCCGAAAGCGAAATATCGCGAACACAACTACGGCTATTCCCTTGGTGGTCCAGTTTTTATTCCGAAGATCTACGACGGGAGAAATAAGACATTCTTCTTCACGAACCTCGAGAAGGATGAACGGAACCAGCAACAGTTCACGGGACTCGGTACTGTGCCTACGGTCGAGTTCAAGCGGGGCGACTTCTCGAAACTGCTCGATCCGGCTTATACCGGGAATTCGTCGTCTGGGACGCAGGTGGGAACCGATGCGCTCGGCCGCCCGATCGTTTTCGGACAGCTTTATGACCCTTCTACGACCCGGCGCATAGGCGATGCAATCGTGCGCGACCCGTTTCCCGGCAATATCATCCCGCAGCAGCGGTGGGACCCTGTTGCCCGGAACATCATTCAGAACGTCGGGATCGTGGACCCGACAATGCCCACATTGTTACGAAATATTCCGACGATCACGTCTTCCCCTGAGTTTAATCTCCAAACATGGGGCATTAAGGGCGACCACCAGATCAGTTCTAAACATCAACTGTCCGGCTATTACAATCACAGCTACCGCAGCCGTTACAACAACGGCGCAGGACGATTCTTGCCATTGCCAGGACCTGCCTCTAGTTCGTGGCAGCAGCAAATCACGCCCGGCCACCTTGTCCGCTTATCGCTTACGTCGACCATCACTCCAACGATCATCAATCGTGTTGCGGCCGGCTTCAATCGCTTCCTGAATCAGAATGGCGCGTATCCTACTACCATTAATGCTGACCTCGCTCAAGCCGTGGGCCTTCAGAACCTGCCGGGGACAATGTTTCCATATCTTCAGTTCAACGGGCCGGGATCACCTCTGCAAGGCAACTCCATCGCGCGCATGGGTGTCGGGTTTGCCGATTACAGCCCGAATGGCAGTTGGATCTACCAGGATGACCTCACGTGGCTGCGGGGTTCCCACACTTTCCATTTCGGCTATGAGTACAAGCGGTACTTCTATAACTCGCGTTCGCTGTCTGACGCCGGTCGATTTACCTTTAGCGCCAGACAGACCGACCTGCCAGGCCAACTGACTGCCACCGGCAACGCTTTTGCAAGCTTCCTGCTTGGCGCGGTACACAGTTCAACGCATAGCATCGTAGGGTATTCGCAAGGGTTCCGCCAGCCGCAGCATGGAATGTACTTCATGGATGACTGGAAGATCACACCGCGATTGACCTTGAACCTGGGCATGCGCTGGGAGATCATTCCGCCTTTCTATGAAGTCACCGATCGCATGTCCCAGGTAAGCCTCTCAGCAACGAATCCCGAAGCGGGACGTCCCGGAGCGCTCGTGTTTGCGGACCGCGTAAACGACACCTACTGGCGTCAGTTCCTTCCCCGGTTCGGATTTGCGTGGCGTGCAACGGACAAGATGGTAATCCGCGGCGGCTATGCCATGACAAGCACGCCGCCGATTGCGAACAACTGGGGATACGGCGGATTCACGTTCGGCTTCAACGGCAACGTTCCTACCATCGCCGGCACGAGTTCAACGGGCTTCGCCGACGATCCGACCCTGTACCTGCGCAACCCCTATCCGAACGCACCTAATCCGCTCCCGAACAGGGACCCGAACTCGGCGAATTACCTCGATGTGTCGACAACAGCCCGCGACGCAAATCGTCCCGGGTACACCCAAAACTACAATTTCACGATTCAGTACGCATTGCCGGGATCAACCGTATTGGAACTCGCGTACGTGGGAAACAAGGGCACACGAATGTGGGGCGGCACACCCGGAAGCGGGTATACCGATTACAACGGCTTGCCATCGCGACTACTCGCGATGGGTGACATCCTCAATGACCCGGTTTCCGACCATCCCGAATATATTCCCTTCCCAGGTTTCGACACGAGTTTCTCCGTCGCACAGGCCCTACGCCCATATCCCCAGTACGGGCGAGTCGACGAGCAGTTCCCATACAACACGAACTCGAATTACAACTCGTTCCAGGTGACCGTCACTCGTCACCTCACCAATAATCTGGGGTTCTTGGCAGCATACACGTTCTCCAAGGCGATCGGCTATATTGACGCGAACGGACCGGGCGCGTACTACACGTCCGTGCAGGACTACTACAATCGTTCACTCGATCGTTCGATCACCGAGTTCAGTACCCCTCACGAGTTCAAACTGACCTGGGTCTATGAAACGCCGTTCGGAAAGGGGCGGCGCTGGAATCTAGGCTGGGCGAATGCGATCCTGGGTGGATGGCAAGTCGCCGGTATTCACAACTACACTTCGGGACTGCCCATCCAGGTTAACTACTCCGGCTTCATCATCCCCGTGGGATTCGCGGCGAATGTTCGTCCGGACATTGTAGCGAGTGAGCATCAGAAACTAACGGGCGCTCCATCCCAGACGGACTTCACGGAAGGTACACCGTATTTGAATCCGGCCGCATTCACAGTACCGCCCACCACACCGAACGGTATTCCACTACGACCAGGTACCGCGCCTAGGTTCTTGCCCAATGTGCGAGGACCGCATCGGATGCGAGAGACATTCCGTATGAGCAAACGGTTCTACATACGGGAGAAGATGTTCTTCGGAATCGGAGGAACCGCCGATAACCTGTTCAAACGAACAACACGAGATTTCCTTGGGCTCGACATCGGCGACCCCGGATCATTCGGTCAGCTTGTCCAACGCGGCGGAGGCCGAACCATACAGCTAGAAGGCCGATTCGAATTCTGACAAAGCTTCGGCATCAATACTCCCTCACCGCGCGCAGGGCTCGCTGTCTGCGCGCGGCATTTCATTTCACGTTAGATTGATTACCAGATGTGTGTCGCGAAAATTCCCTTTCGACTGATCTGCTCTCTTGCTCTCATCGCACTTACAGGGTGCAGTTCCAGTCAACCGGCAAAGACCTCGAGCACGGAGCAGCAACCTGCACGACTTCGTCCATTGAACGTCGTGGTCGTCACGATCGACACACTGCGGGCAGATCGGCTAGGATGCTACGGCTATAAGAACATCGCGACACCCGTCATCGACGGCATCGCCCAGCATGGCGTTCTCTTTGAGAATGCAGTCGCGGCCACACCGTTGACACCGCCGTCACATGCGAGCATTTTCACAGGTCAGAATCCAAACGTGCACAAGGTGCGCAATACCGGCGGCTTCGTTCTGCAATCGACCGCGCGGCCTCTCGCGCGCATTTTGCAGGAGCAAGGTTGGGACACCGCGGCGTTTGTCGGCTCCGCCGTCCTGAAGAAGCTTTTTGGGTTCAACAACGGCTTTTCTGTCTATGACGACGAGATGCCACGGCCCGGCAAACGGAGCGAATTCCGTGATGACCCGGAGCGCAAGGCATCCGTTGTCGTCGACCGTGCGATTCAATGGCTCGACGGAAGAACATCGAAAAATCCATTCTTCATTTGGGTGCATCTGTACGATCCGCATATCCCGTACAATCCGCCACCGGAGTTTGCCCAGAAGTACAAGGGCCGCCCATACGATGGCGAGATCGCCTACACTGACCAGCAGCTCGGACGTCTGTTAGCTGCCGTCGAAAAAAAGTCGCCAGCGGACAAGACGATAGTCGCTGTACTGGCCGACCACGGCGAAAGTCTTGGCGATCACGATGAGCACACACACGGAGTTTTCATCTACGACTCGACCCTTCGAATCCCGTTCATAATGGCAGGTCCCGGGATTCCCGCAGGGGCACGAGTCAAGCAGCAAACGCGGAGTATCGATTTTCTGCCGACCCTCCTCGATGTCATGGGGGGCACGAAACCGAATGAGGTTCAGGGGCTCAGCCTGGTCCCAACCTTCTCGGGTAAGAGCGTCGAAACCGACATTGCATACGCCGAAACGCTGTATCCCAAGATGAACATGAACTGGTCCGAGCTCCGGGCGATTCGCACGAATCGGTGGAAGTACATCCGTGCGCCGCGGCCGGAACTGTACGACCTGACCTCAGATCCACGGGAGTTGAACAACATCATCCAACAACATGCGCCCGAGGTACAGAAATTCGAGGCTCAGATCAAACATCTGGTTTCCACCGATGAGAAGGGCGTGGAGAAGGTGGATACAGCGATGGTCGATGAACGCGTGATGGATCAGCTCAAATCGCTGGGGTACCTGTCGAGTGGGGGCCGCTCATACGAGTTGACCGGAAGCGGCAAAGATCCCAAGGATGCCATCGCTATCCTCCACCTCATCGATCGAGCCGAGTCGGCTGAGACGAACCTTCCCGAAGCCAAACGTATCGATCTGCTGCGACAGGCCCTCGTGGAGGATCCCGATAATCCATCGTTGTACTACCAATTGGGCGGCCGCTTGGAGAAGAACGCTCGGCACGATGAAGCAATGCAGTTGTACGAGGTGGCTCTGGCAAAGGGGATTGAGAGCGCGCGCCTTCATTCCCGCATTGCCGATCTGCTGGTTCGTCGCGGCGAGAAGGATCGCGCAATCGCCGAATATGAGAAGGCAGCCAAGATAAACCCTGCGGATCTGGATAGCCAGAATAATCTAGCGACGGGCTATCTCGAAAAAGGCCGCATAGCCGATGCCGAGCGCGTCTTCCAGTGGATCCTGACGAACGATGGAACCTACGCGGCAGCGCAGAATGGGCTCGGACTCGTCGCAATCCAGAAGCGCGATCCTCAAGCCGCTCGGGGCTACTTTGAGCGAGCCGTCCGCCTCGACCCGGACCTGGTAGAGGCGCATATGAATCTCGGCATTCTTTACGAGATGGCGGGCGAGCGGGCTCGAGCGCGATCGAGTTTCGAAACCTTTCTCGCCAAAGCATCTCCGGGGCAATACGGGCACATCATTCCAAGAGTTCGGCAGGAACTCACAAGGCTTCAGTAGGTTCTGCGTGGCCGTCAGCCTTTTTACGATTTTCTTGATGGCGCAAGCTGCTTCGGCGCCCGGAACCTGTGACGCCGCGCGTAGTTCTGCGTTGGCGGACGAGGCGCGCCGGGCGTCCGCGGCACGTGACTACGGAACAGCCTCCGGCAAACTCCAGGACGCCTTCGCGGCCTGTCCAGAAAATCGAGCTTTGCTTCTTGAAAAGGCGAATGCGTTATTAATGGCAGGCAAGTTCGCCGACGCGGCATCCGCGACGGACATTCTGCTGCAGACCGATCCGGCGCATGCGGCCGCTTTGAAGATCAAAGGGAATGCGCAGTACTTCTCAGGCCACTACGATGAAGCGATGAACACCTTCGTCACGCTGCTCGATAAGCATCCGGCGGACGAAGACGGCGCGTACATGCTGGGCCGAATCTATTACCAGGAAGGTCGCGTGGAACAGTCAATGGGGCAGTTCCAGCGTATTCTGAAACAGAATCCTTCTTCATTCAAAGCATGGGACAATCTGGGCCTGTGCTGGCAGGCCCGCGGCGATAGCGAGAAGGCCGTCGCCCATTTTCTTCAGGCCATCAAACTCGCTGAAGCGAGTCATTCCCCATATGACTTGGCGTACGCGAATCTCGCTGACGTTCTGGTGCAGACCGGAGATGCCGAGCGAGCCTACGCGGCCGCAGCCAAAGCGGCCAACCGCAATCCGCAATCCGCTCGCAATTTTTATATAGGCGCAAAAGCTTTGGAGAAACTTGGCAAAACCGATCTTTGCCTAAACTGGCTGCAGCGCGCGGCTGCTCTGGATCCCGGTTACGCAGAGCCCCTTTATCTGCTGGTGCGCGTCTATCACCGATTGGGCGAGCACGACAAGGCTGAAGAAGCGCGAAAGAAGTTTCTCGCGATTCGCGCCAGGGAGCCCGATCAGCGGCGATGACGCGACCTCGCTATACAAACACAGATTTCAGTTTGCTTAGCTCTGACGGAGTGGCTTCGTTCGGTACCGAGCAGCCGGGAGCGAGGATGAACTTCGGCCCTGCTTGTTTCGCGGCTGACTGGTATTGATCTTTCAAGGCGCCGACCGACAAATTCCGGTAGTCAACCTCGTCGATGCCGCCCATCAGCACTCCGGCATATCGCGAGCGCATTTCAGAGAGCGGCACGCCAGTCCCTTTCACCGAGTAGTTGATCGCCGCAGCAGGCCAGCCTCGTTCAAAGGACGCCAAGTGAATCTTGCTTCCATGCAGATGCAGGATGTTCAGAGGAGCCGTCCGCACTGCTTCGAGCACAATCCGATCGAATGGCGCGCTAAATCTCTCGTAATCCTCTCGGCTCAGCACAGACGAATCAGCGTTCGCAATCGCCAGGAATATTCCGGACGCTCCGGCCTGAACGGCAAGTCGGGCATGGTTCGCCTCTGACCGAGCGATTACGTTCAGCGCGTCCAGCAGCTTCTGCGGCTGCTCGCGCTTTAGCCGCTGCACCTCCTCTTTCGAAGAGAGCTTCTCGGCGACATTCCATGGATTAAAGATCGTCTCGACAAAGTGCGCCGCCTTCCCAAGCCCTTGATGAATAATTCGAAGCGCCTCCAACTGTGGCGCAAACGGACTTTTCTCTTCCTTGAGATCCCAAGGCTTCGATGGCTTGGGATACAGAAAATCACTCATCACCTTGATGAGATCTGTGCCGTAATCGCGATGGAACTTGAGAGTTGCTTCCGCGTGAGCGCGCGGACCCTGATTCTCCAGACCGAAGTGATGCCACAAGGAAAACGCGGGGCGATCGACCGCCTTGCCTGCAAGCGCGCGGTCTACACGCTCACGTGGTGTAAGAGGGGATTGCGCCGTTGCAACCGGAAGGGCTGCAACACAACCGAGCATAGTTCGCCGGGTAATCATAGGTAAGTCCTTTAGCAGCATCATTATATACGTTGTAACCGCACAGCGGCGTTAACGTTTACCCACGCGAGCATTATTTTTGATTAACTAAGTGTAGTGTGATGAGTTCGATTGCTCGACCGGCCCTGATATCTTTCTGCTTCGCGGCATACCTCTGCGCTGCGGAGTCCGACAACTGGCAATCGGTATCGCCGATTCTGCAGTCGAACTGCGCATCCTGCCACTCGGAGAAAACCAAGACAAGCGGCTTCTCCGTCGGTACGGCGACTGCCGTCATCGCCGGCGGCAATAAGCACGGCAAGGCTGTCATCGAGGGTCATCCGGATCAGAGTCCGCTCATCCGCATCCTGAAAGGCGAACTCGCGCCCAAGATGCCCATGGGCAAATCGCTATCCGATGCCGAAATCACTCTGATCACGGGATGGATCCGCGGCTTGCCGCCATCCAAGCTGGTCAGTTCCACCGAGTGGCGTTGGCCGTTCGAAAAGCCGGTGAAGAAGGATCCACCGGCAGTCCGGGACGCCAATTGGGTGAAGAATCCGATCGACGCATTCATCCTGGCGAGGCTCGAAAAGGAAGGTCTGCAGCCTGCGCCGAAAGCGAATAAACGAGCACTGGCGCGGCGCGTTTTTCTAGACCTCGTGGGTATACCTCCAACACCGGAGGAACTCAGCGCGTTCCTTCGCGACGAGAGCAATGAAGCATTCGAGAAGCTTGTCGACAGACTTCTTGCGGACAAACGCTATGGAGAGCGCTGGGGCCGCCACTGGCTCGATCTGGCTCGCTACGGCGAGACGAGCGGTCTTGAAGGCGATGGCGCAATCGGGAACGTGTGGCGCTATCGGGATTGGGTGATCGAGGCGTTCAATTCGAATATGCCGTACGATCGTTTCGTCATCCAGCAACTTGCGGGCGGAGACGAGCACAGCAAAACGCGCAACAACTATCAGCCGAATGTTCAAGGCTATATCCCCACAGCATTCTTGCGAGTTGCGCCATGGGATCGATCCAATCTCGTTGCAGCCGAGGTCAGGCAGAATTACTTGTCTGAGGTAACGACGGCGACATCATCCGTATTTCTCGGATTGACGGTGGGTTGCGCAAGATGCCACGACCATAAGTACGACCCCATTCCACAGAAGGACTTCTACCGTCTTCAGGCTTTCTTTAATGCCGTTCAAGCCGGTCCCGCAGTCGAGGTTCCGTACAAAGATAAGGCTCTGAAGGCAAGAGCCGAGGCGGAGATCGCGAAGCTTGAAAAAGAGCTGAAGACCGGCGCGGAAAAGAAAGAACTCGACGAGTTCGAAAAACAGCTTCTCACTAAATTGATTGAAGGCAAGGCTCGACAGGCGCAAGGAAAGCCGTACACAACGGCCGATCTGCGTTTGGAAATCAAGCTTCAACCCCAGCGGATTTTCACCGAGGTGGAACAGGCGAAGCATGCAGCTCTTCTCGAAGACGCAACGCGTACGGGCGACGCTGAGGAGAAGGCTCCTCTCGACGCGTATGAGACGGAACTGATGGCCAAGATGGAGAAGGCGTACTCGAGCGGCTCGGTCGACCCGGCAAAGCGGTTCGATGCCCTGGAGATAAAAGATGTCCAGGCAGAGGCGCAGGCGAAGTATTCAGGCAAGTCTATTTTTACGCTTGAAGAGAAGAATCGGCATGCTGAGCTGACAGGCAAGCTGGACATCCTGAAGCGAAGGATCGCGCGTTGGCGTCCGCAAGTTGTCGCGGTCACCAATGTGCCCGGACCGCCGAGCGGACCGGATATCGCGCCGACTCGCGTGATGCTCCGCGGAAACTACAATCAACCGGGCGAGGTGGTCCAAGCCGGGTTCCCCAGCGCGTTGACCGGAAACTCCGAACCCGCGGTACTCGAAACCGATCGTTACCGCCAGTTCCCTACTCGTGGACACCGCATCACACTTGCAAAGTGGATTGCCAGTCCTGATAATCCGCTGACGGCTCGCGTAATGGTTAACCGCATCTGGCAGCATCACTTCGGCGAAGGTATCGTCCGAACCCCTAGCGATTTCGGCAAGAATGGCGATCGCCCGACGCACCCTGAACTCCTCGACTGGCTCGCCGTGCAGTTTGTCGAGTCGGGCTGGGACATCAAGTCGATGCATAAGCTCATGCTCCTGTCGAATACGTATCAGCAATCGGCGGAGAATCCACTGGTGAAGGACAAGGACGGGGACAATCGATTGCTTTCGCGGTTTCAGCGGCGGCGCCTGGAGGCTGAAGCGATTCGCGACAGCATCCTTGCGTTGAGCGGTCGCCTGAATCCGGACATGGGCGGTCCGAGCGTATTTCCTGCGCTGCCGGGTGATCTTGCTGATTTCGCGCGCTACGGAAGGACGGGAGGATTGATGTGGGAGCCCAACGCTCGCGAAGAAGATGCGAGGCGGCGGTCCGTCTATATTTTTCAGCGGCGATCGTTGCCGTTCCCATGATGGCGGCCTTCGACGCAAACGTCTTTAGCGAGTCCTGTGACCGAAGGAGCTCCACGACGACCCCGTTGCAAGCTTAGCCCTAATGAACGGCGATCTCGTTCATGAAGAGTCGTCCTTCCTCGCGAAACGAATCGCAACCGAGGCGGGAGAAGATCGTGGAACGCAGATCGACAAAGCGTTCGAGCGCATCCTCAGCCGCGAACCTTCCGCGCAGGAGAGGTCGCAATTTAGGGACGATGGCGGCCCATTGGACAGTATCTGCCGCGTGCTTCTGAACTCGAATGAATTCCTCTATGTGGAGTAGCTGCCGATGAAACCGACACGCCGGGACATGTTATTCAAGTCGTACCTCGGACTGGGATCGCTGGCGCTCGCCGACTTGCTTGTCGCGAGTGAGAGCCCGAATCCACTGGCGCCGAAACCTCCGCATCATCCAGTGAAGGCGAAAAGCTGCATCTTCCTCTTTATGGAGGGCGGTGTCAGCCAGATGGACACATTCGAGTACAAGCCCGCGCTGGTGAAGTACGCGGGAAAGCAGATGCCAAAAGCGGACCGGACCGAAGGCGAGCTCGCGACGTTTTCGGCTGCGCCGAATCGGATCATCCCCATATTGGGGCTTCAAGCAGCACGGACAATCGGGCAGATGGGTATCCGACCTCTTGCCGGAACTCGGCTACGTGCGTCGACGACGTCGCATTTATCCACGGCGTGAAGGTCGACAACAATAATCACGGGCCGGCTGTGTATCATAGCCTCACCGGGAATCAGTTCCCCGGATCGGCATCGGTTGGCGCCTGGGTCACATACGGCCTAGGCACGGAAAATCGCGATCTGCCCGGTTTCATCGTCATGGGCGACCGTCGGGGCGCGACGATTGGCGGAGCCGGCGTATGGGGAATGGCTTTTTGCCCGCCGCCTATCAAGGCACGCTCTTCAGAAATGGCGACACACCTATCGTCGATTTGAATCGCCGGCCCGGGATCTCCGAAGCCGAGCAGCGCCGCGAGCTTGATCTGCTTCGGGCCTTTAACGAGAAGCACAGAGCAGAACGAACCCAAACCTCCGAGCTGGATGCGCGCATCGCTTCGTTTGAGCTGGCGTTCCGGATGCAGGCTCGGGCTCCCGAACTGGTTGACCTGAAGGCGAGTCGGATGCCACGAAGAAGCTATACGGCCTGGATGATCCGACTACCGAGCATTTTGGACGTCAATGCCTGCTCGCGAGGCGCATGGTGGAACGTGGGGTTCGTTTTGTAAAAGTGCTGCACGGCGCCGGCGGCGACCGGTGGGACGATCACGGCGCGATCAAGGATCGTCTGCCAGTCCATTGCAAAGAAGTCGATGGCCCGTTGCGGGACTCTTGAAGGACCTGAAATCGCGCGGATTGTTGGACGACACACTCGTTGTCTGGGCGTCCGAAATGGGTCGCGACACCATTTGACAACAATCTGACCACGGATAAGCCCGGTCGCGACCACAACCAATACGGGCTCGTGGTCTGGATGGCCGGAGGGAACGTCAAGCCGGGATCCAAGTTCGGTGAGACGGACGACTTCTCGGTCCGGGCCGCCGATTCCGAGATCCCGATGCGCGACGTGCACGCCACGCTGCTGCACCTGATGGGTCTCGATCAGAACCGTCTCACCGTCCTGCACGCCGGCCGGTACAAGAAGCTGACCGATATCGGCGGGCGCGTGATTACGGAAATCCTTACGTAACGACCATATCCCAACCGAACCCGGGCTTGTCTAGCGGCCGCATGTAGATCCCCTCAGGACCTTTCGTCAGTTGGTAGCGCTGCTCCCAGAGATCGTAAACCTCCTTCGGACCACCGGGAGCCGGCATGAACATCTCGGCCCAAGGAGCGTTCGTCGTTGCCATGATGAAGTGGGTGGCCTCGCTACAGTCCGCCGCCATGTGGAATCACCGGGATATCGTACGCCGCCGCAAGAGCGCCGATCCGGCGCATTTCCGTTAATCCACCGCACCAGTTGATGTCCGGTTGCCAGATGCTGGCGCCGTTATGCTCCAGCAGCTGGCGGAAACCGTACCGGGTGTATTCATGTTCCCCCGTGACGATGCGTGTCGACTTGATGGCCGCATTCAGGCGTCCGAACCCTTCGTAGTCGTGCGGCTGCAGGCATTCCTCCATCCAGTAGACCTTGTACGGCTCGAACATCTCGGCGATTTCCAGCGTGTACCGCTCGGTCCATGCCATCCAGCAATCGAGCATGATGTCGCCATCCGGGCCCAGGATGTCTCGGGTTCGTTTTACTAGTTCGACATTCTTCCGCATGCCCTCCTTGCCGTCGGCAGGACCATGCGGAATGGCGAGTTTAAGCCGCTTGAACCCATACTTTACATGCTGTTCGATGTCATTGCCGGTGCAATATGATGGCAAGCGTGGCTTCGTTTCGCCGCCGAGCAGCTTATACACAGGCTCGCCGAGGGCGTTGCCGACCAGATCCCAAAGCGCCAGGTCCACTCCGCTGATCGCGTTGATCACTGCGCCCGCACGGCCGTAGTGCATGGTGGATCGCCACATGATGTCCCAGATCCGCTCGATGTTGAACGGGTCTTCTTTCAAGAGCAGCTTCGTGAGATGCCCTTCGACGATGCGCCGCCTGCTGGACCGCCTTTCCCGTATCCCTTCACACCCTTGTCGGTGGTTATCTCGACGGTAAATCCCCCCATTCTCGGGTCGTCGGCCATGAACAACGACCGCTGGGCCTTATATCGGGGTAGATCGACATGGGGTTTGCGACTTCCACCCCTCCCGTTGACCACGATCCTGGAGCGGGGGTGTACGCAGGCGCAGCCTTGCGGTCCTTGGTTTTCACGAGCCGCACGCCGGTGATCTTTAATTTGCTTTTTTCGGCTTGAAAAGCCGGTGCTGCGACCGGCGCAAGCAAAGCTGTTGCTAGAAAATCTCTTCGATTCACGTTATTCTCCGGAGACGAATTTACCAAATGGGCGCGACGCGAGCTTCGCCACGCAGCACACGCCCATTCAGCTTATATCCAAAGCCGGGGGCATCGTTCAATTCTATAAATCCGTTGCGCGGAATGGGCTCGCCTTCAAGCAGCAATTCATTGCCCTGCGCGAAGACATCGACAAACTCGGCGCGCGGCGAATTGGTCGTTGAGACGACAAAGTGATACGTGGGCGCCCGATCCCGTGTGGAATGACCGGCACTCCATGGACGCTCGCGTACGCGGCGATCTTCTTTAACTCCGATATCCGCCCGCACGATAAATATCCGGTTGAACGATATCGATCGCCCTGCGTTCAAGCAATGGACGGAACGCCCACCGGCTGAATTCATGTTCACCCGCCGTCAGCAAGATCTCAGGTACGGCCTCGCGCAGCCGCAAGTATAAATCGATCTGCTCCGGCGGGAAGGGCTCTTCCATCCCAGCACACCATGCTCGCGCGCGATCGGCCGACTTCGATCGCATACGGCAAATCGAGCCCCATATAGCAATCAAGCATGATGTCAGCATCGGCCCCCGCTTTCATCCGGGCCTCTCGGATCACGCGCGCGTTTTCCCGCAATCCCTCTTTCCCGCTTGCCGGTCCGTGTGGCAGCGCGAGTTTCACGTCTCGAAAACCCTCCGCCATGTGGCGATCAGTCAGATTGCCGGTAACGTACGCACGGATGCGCTCCCGGGTCGCGCCTCCGATCAGGTCATACACGGGCGGCCGGTAATGTGTCCGACGACATCCCAGAGCGCGATGTCGATCCCGCTGATTACTTCAAGGGCCGCGCCGCTTCGCCCATACATCGTCGATGCGCTGTAGAGCTGGTCCCAAATCAGTTCAACCTGGAAAGGACTCTTGCCCAGCAGCAATGACGCGAAGTGATTGTCCACGATCTCCCGCGCCACAGCGCCCCGCCCTCCGCCAACATATCCGAGCCCCGTATGGCCGTCGTTGGTTTGCACTTCAACGACTGCCGCCGTCATCTCGCCGAACCACGTCGAGCGTCGTTCGCGGTATTCGGAGTAGCGCGACATCGGATTGGCGATGAGCGAGTCGGTCAGCCACGACAGCGCCATTGGAGCGGTGTGGACCCGTACCTGGGTGATCTTTTCGGATGTAGGCATTGTGGTATTGCTCATCATGTATCATTTGGCTGAGCTACCTGCAACTTCACGATGCGAACAATTCCACTCCTCCTCGTAGTGTTTTCTGTGCTTCCGCTGGCTGGGCAAGAGGCAGCGCTTCCGAAACAGTATGCGACACTCTGTTCCGGCTGCCACGGTGAGCGCGCCACGGGAACCGAGCGCGGCCCGGCGCTCGTCGACAACCGCAAGCTGCGCGGCCGCTCGATGAAACAGATCCAGGAGGTGATTCGCACCGGCACACAAGGCGGGATGCCGCCCTTCGCGTTGCCGACCGAGCAGTTGCAGTCCCTTGCCACATGGGTGCACTCGATGAACGCGACGGCGTTCGATGTAAACCCGGCCGGCGATGTCGCGGCCGGTGAGCAGTTCTTTTTCGGCAAGGGTCAGTGCGGATCATGCCACATGGTTTCCGGTCGCGGGGGCACAAACGGCCCGGACTTGTCGAGCATCGGCAAGCAACTGACATTGCGCCAACTGGACCAGGCGCTCGTCGATCCCGTCGCCCGGATTGCGAATCGATCGACCGCGTCGTGTCCAGGATGGGCATGGTGCCCGGACGATGGCTGGGCCGTGGTCAACGTGCGCCTGCGAAACGGCTCGTCGCTCCGCGGCTTTGCGCGAAATCAGGGAAAGCACGACATTCAACTGCAGACGCTCGACGGCCGGCTGCACTTCTGAAGGACTCCGAATATACGGAGATCAAGCGGGAAGCGAAGTCCATCATGCCTCCGCTAAAGGCTTCCGATCAGGAACGGCGGGATCTGCTCGCATTCATGAGCCGTCTCGGCGGTGTTCCTGTTGGCCAACTTGCGACGCAGCAAGCTCCGGTGTCCGCAGACGCTCAGGAGCAAGTCCTGAAACCGAAACCGGGAGAGTGGCCAACCTACAACGGTGACCTCAAAGCCAATCGCCACAGTCCCCTCAACCAGATCAACACCGAAAATGTAAACCGTCTTCAACTTCAGTGGTCCTATTCGTTTTCATATAACGGCCTCGAAATGACGCCGCTCATGGCCGATGGAGTGATGTACGTGACCGGACCTAACCAGGTCTGCGCAATCGATGCGCAAACCGGCCGTCAGATCTGGTGCTATTCGCGGCCTCGAACGCCTGCAGGGACCATCGCTGGGGATGCCGCAAAGGGCGCAACCCGCGGAGCCGCGCTGCTGGGAGACCGTATTTTCTTCAACACCGATAACGCCCACATGATCTGCCTCAATCGCCTCACCGGAGCGTTGATGTGGGACGTGGTCATGCCCGAGTCGCCGAGCCGTTATGGCGCGACTGGCGCCCCGCTTGTTGTGGGTGATCTGGTGATCTCAGGAGTTGCAGGTGGCGACGAGGGGATCCGCGGATTCATCGCCGCGTACAAGGTGACGACTGGCGAACTTGCATGGCGGCACTGGACTGTCCCGAAACGCGGCGAGCCGGGATCGGAGACGTGGAGCGGCAAAGCGATCGAAGTGGGTGGCGGCTCGACTTGGCTTACCGGATCGTATGACCCGGAAACAGGATTGCTCTATTGGCCCACCGGCAACCCCTTCCCCGACACCGACGGTGAGGATCGCAAGGGCGACAATCTGTACACAAATTGCGTCGTCGCACTCGATGTGAAAACAGGAAAACTGAAATGGTATTTCCAGTTCACGCCGCATGACCTGCACGATTGGGACGCGACGGAGCCGCTGGTGCTCGTGAACACGCGCTTCGGCGGTCGCGATCGCAAGCTCTTGTTGCAGGCGAATCGGAACGGGTTCTATTACGTGTTGGACCGCACGAACGGCGAGTTCCTGCTGGGCAAGCCGTTCGTGAAGAAGCTCACCTGGGCCAGCGGGATCGACAAGAACGGTCGTCCGGAATTAGTCGAAGGCAACAAACCGACCCGTACAGGAACGGTCACCTGCCCCGCCGTCCGAGGCGCGACGAACTGGTATTCGACCGCTTTCAATCCGAACACGAGCCTCTTCTATGTAATGGCGGTAGAGGACTGCAACCTCTACCAGCAGTCGCAACTCGGCGGATACGTCCCACACCGCGATCCAAAGAATCCGCCTGAGAAATATCTGCGAGCGCTCGACATGGAGACAGGCAAGATCGTCTGGGAAATTCAGCAGGTAGGTCCGCCGGAAGCGAATTACTCGGGCGTGCTTTCGACGGAGGGAGGTCTCGTCTTCTACGGCGAGACCGGCGGCGGATTCGCCGCTGTCGATGCCAAGACCGGCAAAACGCTGTGGCATTTCGAGGCAAACCAGCCGTGGAAAGCGTCGCCAATGACGTATATGATGAACGGGCGGCAGTATGTTGCGATCGCATCTGGCGGGAACATTCTTTCTTTCGCGATTGGGACTGATAAGACGGAGGATTCGAAAGATGAAACGTCGAACATTCTTCGGAGTTGCAGCGGCAGCGCCCGCGCTCGCCTCGATCACTCCTCGGAACCTGGACAAGATCAAGGTCCGCACGGCCGGAAAAGTGGAGACGGTCTTCAAGTCACCCGGACCGAAGCCGAACGGTCTGCAGGCAACACAGGATGGCTTGTGGATTCTCGACCAGGGCGACAACAAAGCATATCTGGTCAGCTACAAGGACGGAAAGCTCATCCGCGGCTTTGCGACCGGCTCCGATCGCGGTAGCGGCATTACCTTCGATGGCGAAGCGCTCTGGATAGGCTCGACCTACAATCGCGAGATCGTCCGTTCCGATGCAAAAACAGGCAAGACGCTGGCTCGCTACTTCACTCCGGGCGCCGGCGTAATTTATAAGACCACGTGGGATCCGCCGGGACGAAGCAGCCCTCTCGCCAAAGGATCGGCTGCACCCGCCAAACCGCAGCCGGCCCAATCCGCGGAGGCAGCGCCCAATACACTCGGAACCGGCGCGCACGGTCAGGAATGGCGTGACGGTAAGTTGTGGATGGCTGTGCCTCCTTCTCGCATGATTTACCGTATGGACCCGAAAGCCTGGGTGGTCGAACAGCAATTTCCGACCGCGGGAAATCGCCCCCACGGGATTGCCTGGGAAGGCCGATATCTGTGGTGTACCGATTCGAATCTGAATGCATTTTTTAAACACGATCCCACCACTGGAGAGATCGTCGAGAAGATTCAGTTGGCCGAGTCCGATCCTCTACCCCACGGGATGAGCATCTGGCAAGGTTACATGTGGTACTGCGACGATGTCGGCGTCGTGTGCCGCTTGAAGATATAGCTGCGGCTACTTGCTCCTCGCCGCGTCGATCGCATAGCTCGCGTACGAGTAGTTGTCGCCAATGCCCGCAGTATCGTTCAGGCCCCAATGGTAGCGCTTGAACCGTAGAATCGCGTTCGGCTGTTTCACGAATTCGTTGTACTGCGGAGCATACTTGGCCAGGAATGCGTTCACGCTGCTTCCGTTCTTCGTGAAGTCGCCTTTGTACCAGTAGAAAATTCTGCTGACGCTTGCTGTGCGGCGCGCGGAGCTGAACTCATTCTGGTCCGGATTCGCCAGCCACGCGCGAGCGTTGTCATCCATCTGCGCATCCAATCGCTGGTCGACATACGCCTCACGCCGCAACGGCGGACATCCAATGGACGCGCAGACAAGAACCGCATGCACACGGGGATCGCCCGTGTCCCGAAGCCACGTCTCGATTCCATCTAGCGACATCTTGCGGCCATCCACGGTGTGCCGCACGCCGGTAAACGGCTGTTTCGTACGCCAGATACTAGCAATCGGATAGTGAGTGACAATCCATCGGACCGTCAGGGCATTGTAGGCGTTGATAAACGCGGCCCGGCGCGCATTTGGAGACATCGAATCCGGCCACTTCGCCGCCACGCATTCCAGGTAGCGATCGAGATCCGCAATGCCTTCCTTTTTCAAGCGGCCGTAATCAACACGCGCCTCCGCCGATACATACTTCTTCACGATGCTGTCCCAGGTCGCGTGGTCCGGACCGGAAGAAGCGGACTGCGCGATGCTGCAGGAGATCAACAGCAGCGATGCACTCATCCATTTCATTGCAATACCAACCTACGCGAGAGGTCCAGCAAACGGCGTTTCTCCTCCATGCCGTAACGAACCGGAAGTTGCGCCACTCCGATCAGCCTCCGCATAATCTCCACGCCGGCAAAGGCGAGAACCTCCGCCGCGCCCTTCTCTCGGACGGCATCGATGATCTCATCGCGTTGCTTCGCGAGATACATATGAGCCAGAAAAACACCGAGATCAAAGGCGGGCACGCCAAAAAAGCAGAACTCCGGATCGATAACCCGCAAACCGGCCGACGTTCGTATCCAGCTTCCGGGAAAGAAATCGCCGTGAACAAGGCACACTCCATCGCTCGAGTACAACTCACCGAGTTCCGCTGCTCGGCGGCAATACGCCGCGTCATTCTTCAATTGCGATGCAGCGTCATCCAATCCGGGAGTGATCTTGTCGAGATCTAATCCATTATTCACCCGCAGCGGAAGAGCGAAGATGTGCTCGTGGTTCAAAGCGCGCATTGCACGGTTCGTGAAGACCGGCCGAAGCTTCGCATCACGAAATCTGTCGTGGAGGGCGTTGAGATAAGCCAGGAGCGCACTGCAATCGGTCACGGACAACTGCCCAGCGGCATAAAGATCGGTACAATCCTGCGCCGGACCAAGATCCTCCAGCATCAGCACCCGCGAGTTCTGGTCGTCGGCAAGCAGCTTCGGCATCAGGCCCGCAATCTCCCGTGCGGAAGCGACGGCTTCATAGAACGAGGCTTCCACGACGGCGCGCTCATCCGGAGCGTCGATCGTTGGATACTTCTCGACCCACGGCCTCGACTGCTTAACGATGAACGTCCTTACCTCGGTACGAACACGCAAGGTTAAGTTCATGTTGCCCTCACCCGCTCGCTCAGCCTCGACAACGTGTTCGCCTGTGTCGATCCACCGACGCTCGGAAAGCCATGACTGTAAACCTTCACGATCATCACGGTCCAGAAAGTACCTGCCGGGATAAATACGTTCAAAGCGCTCGCGCAGCGTCAATGGGAGCGGGTTCCTTTTCGCAATGTGGCCATCAGATCGCCCTTGAAATTCGGACCAGCGTCATGGCAGTACGTTACTGTCCGCGCCTCGGACCGCGCTTTTTCGACGAGCAGATATGGTTTCTTCTTTGCGTCTGCAGGGTTCTGCGTGTCATCCGGCAACTCGCGGATCGCAGCCGCCAACTCCTCACACCGGAATTGGGACGGCGAGATCGCGTACCCTACAGCAAGCGCGTCGAATGGATTGAATCCTATCGTCTTCAGGTCACGCTTCCAGAAATCGAGCCAGTCCCGCGACGCATCGATGATCGGCGCCAATGACGGATCGGCCTTGATCAGGGCATCCAGGTCTTCGGAAGTCATCCATACTTTGGATGAAATCTCCCACGGCGCCAGGACCAGCTTCACACCGGAATCCAGAATGACCTGAAATGCCGGGGCATCGAGTTCAAAGTTGAGATCCCGGAACGATCGAACATCCTCGGAAGGGCGAAATCTTTGCCCCGGCCGGCGTCCGGCGACCGCGATAATCTGATCGATTCGGGAGCCCAGCTCAGGATGGATCTTCAGAACAGTTGCAATGTTCGTAGCCGGACCCAAGACGAGTATGGTCAACCGCTCTTTCCTCAGCGCTGCGGCCAGCGCACGAGACGCCTCGGTTTCCTTCCCGAGTTCGGCGGCGCTGGAAGCGCCCTTCGAAAGCGGCAAATTCGCCGGCCCATAACGACGCACGAGATCTTGTCCAATCGGCCAAGCCTGACTCATCGGCGCGTTGCCGAATACGACACTAACGCCTCGAATCTGCAACTCTTTGGACCGAAACGCCTGGACCAACGCGAAACCATCGTCCACTTCATGAACGCCCTTCTGGACCGAGGGATCCGTATCGATCCACACTGCCCTGCCCTCGACGGCAGTCCCGCAAGTGAGTAGCAGCCCTATCGCGAACAGATTGACATTCACGTCCAACATCATGAAACCAAATGATATCAGCGGCCATCCGCCATCGTTCCGAAACAGGTATAATTTCAGAACATGCGGGCCCGCACCTTTACCGTTTTAGCCGGTGTCACTGCGTCTTTATTACTGGCAGGCGGTCTCGAAGTTTACAAGCCGGTCGAACGCCGTCATTGGGCTTTTCAGAAGCGATCAGAACCGGTCGTTCCGAAGTTCACGTCGGCCATCGACCGCGCCTGGGCGAAGCAGCCGATCGATGCTTTCGTCCTTTCCCGATTGCAAAAAGAGGAGTTGCGGCCGGCTCCGCAGGCGTCAAAAGCAACGCTGATCCGAAGGCTGTACTTCGATCTCACGGGTCTGCCGCCCACGCCAGCCGAGGTCGATGCGTTTGTCCGCAATACATCGCCCAAAGCATACGAGCAGCTCGTCGACAAGCTCCTGGCCAGCCCGCATTACGGCGAGAAATGGGGACAGCACTGGCTCGATGTCGTGCGATTCGCGGAAAGCGATGGATTCGAGTACGACACTCACCGGCGCGATGCGTGGCGATACCGCGATTACGTGATTCGCTCCTTCAACTCGGATAAGCCGTACACGGAATTTATTCGCGAACAGCTTGCCGGGGACGAGGTCGAATCGCCGAACGAAGAATTAAAGATCGCTACCGGCTTCCATCGTTTGGGTCCGCTTCGCAAAAACGCCGGCAATCAGGAAGTCGCCAGCAGCCGGAATGAAGTATTGACGGAAATGACCAATGTCGTCGGAGCCGCGATTCTGGGCGTGACTCTCGGCTGCGCGCGTTGCCACGACCATAAATTCGATCCCATCCGCCACACGGACTATTACCGGATGCAGGCGTTCTTCTCGACGACACACGAGAACGACATCACACTCGCCTCCAAAGAAGAAAAGGCCGCCTGGCAATCGAAGCACGACACGGTCACTGCCGAGATGAAGGCTTTGCGCCAACAGATGAAGGGCATGAAAGGCGACGAACTCGCCGTCATGAAACGGAAGCTCGAAGAGACGGAAGCAAAGATTCCGGAACCTCTGCCCGCGCTTTTCGCCGTATCGAACGACCCTGCTAAGGCGACTCCGATTCACGTTCTTGCGCGAGGCGATTTTCAGAACAAGGGTGAGGCGGTCGGAATGCGGCCGCTCGGTGTCCTGCTGCCCGACGGAACACAGGAGTGGCACACCGACAAACCGCGAACCGAGCTTGCAAACTGGATTCTCCAGCCCGACCATCCATTGACGGCGCGCGTCGTTGTGAACCGGATCTGGCAGTATCATTTTGGCCGCGGCATCGTTGCGACAGCGAATGACTTCGGCCGGATGGGCGCACGCCCGACGAATCCAGAACTCCTCGATTACCTCGCGAACCGGTTTGTCGAATCAGGTTGGAAGTGGAAGCCGCTGCACCGTGAAATCCTGCTCACCAACACGTACCGGCAATCTTCCCGCTCGCCCATTGAGACCGCTGCAATGGCAAAAGACGCCAACAACGATCTGTTGTGGAAGTACTCGCGGCGACGGCTCGACGCCGAAGAGATCCGGGATGCCGCTTTGTCCGTTGCAGGGCGCTTGAACGACAAGCAAGGCGGACCGAGCATCATCGTGCCTGTCGATTCCGAACTCGTGAATCTGTTATACAAGCCTTCGCAGTGGGCGGTCACTCCTGACCCCGAGGAGCACAATCGGCGTAGCGTCTACCTCATCGCCAAGCGCAATCTGCGACTGCCGTTCATGGAAGCCTTCGATGCCCCGGACATGAATATCAGTTGCGCGCGCCGCGAATCGAGCACCCATGCTCCGCAGGCTCTCGAGTTGATGAATGGCGACCTGGCAAATCGCCTCGCGGTGGACTTCGCGAAACGCCTCGAAACGGAAGCGGGTCCCAGCCGCCTGAAGCAGGTGAATATGGCGTACAAGCTGGCAGCGGGACGCGCTCCCACGCTGCAGGAGCGTCAGCTTGCGCAAGCCTTTCTCGGGGATCAGCCACTTCGTGAGTTCGCGCTCGCGATGCTGAACCTGAACGCATTTCTGTACGTGGAGTAAACGACACAATGGCCGAACACGTTCGTATCACCCGTAATCGCCGCGAATTTCTCACCGACGCCTTCTGCGGGTTCGGAGCTCTGGCGTACACGTCGATGCTTCACGCGGAAGTGTCCAAGTCGAACCCGCTGGCAGCGAAGCCGCCTCACTTCGCGGCGAAAGCCAAGTCCGTCATCTTCCTTTTCATGGCCGGCGGACCAAGTCATCTGGAGACCTTCGACCCGAAGCCGCTGCTCAACAAGCTGCACGGGCAAAAGCGGCCGGCCGAATTCGGCGAAGCGAAATACCAATTCGTCACGAACGAAGCCAAGATCCTTGGGACAAAGCGGACGTTCCAAAAATACGGCAAGGCTGGAATCGATGTCTCGGATCTGCTGCCACATACGGCGCAGATCGTAGACGATATCGCGGTGATCCGCTCATGCCACGCCGACATGGTCGTGCATTCGGCGGCGCAGTATCAGTTGATGACGGGCCGCATTCTGCCCGGATTCCCGAGCATGGGCTCGTGGGCGTTGTATGGGCTTGGCGCTGAGACGGACTCCCTGCCGGCCTACGTCGTAATCCCCGATCCGAAGGGCGCCCTTGAAGCAGGTCAGCCGATGTACACGAACGGCTTCCTTCCCGCGGTCTATCAGCCCACCATGCTGCGATCGGGCGCCAAGCCCGTTCTGAATCTCGATCTGCCGAAGGATATTTCGTTCGATCAGCGCAAGCGAACCGTTCAGCTCATCAGGGGACTGAACGAGGCCAATCTCACACCGGGTGATACTGAGTTCGAAGCTCGCGTCAACGCCTACGATCTGGCGTTTAAGATGCAAACCGAAGCCCCAGCCGCATTCGATATCTCCAAGGAGACCGAAGCGACGCGTGAGATGTACGGCATCGGGAAAGAGCCTACGGACGACTATGGGAGGCGCTGCCTCCTCGCGCGGAGAATGGTGGAACGTGGCGTACGATTTGTATGCGTCGTCTCTGGTGGCGGACCGGGCAACATGCAATGGGACGCGCACGAGGATATTGAAGAGAATCATCTGCGCATGGCCGCCTCGGCTGACCAGCCGGTTGCAGCGCTCATCAAAGACTTGAAGCAACGCGGCCTGCTCGACGAAACACTCGTGCTCTGGGGCGGTGAGTTCGGCCGATCACCGGAAGCGCAAGGTGGAAAAGGCCGCGATCACCACAACCTCGGCTTCAGCATGTGGATGGCGGGAGGAGGTATCAAAGGCGGCCGCGTGGTCGGAGCGACCGACGATATCGGTCTCCGAGCCGTTGAACAGCCGGTCCATTTCCGCGACATCCATACAACGATCCTGAACCAGCTTGGCTTGAATCAGGATGCGCTCAGTTATATGCACCTCGGCCGCAAGGAGCGGCTGACCGAAGTGCATGGAACAGTGATCAAAGACATCGTCTAGCTGACCATGTAACATACATTGTGGCGGATGGATCTAATTCAGGTCCAAGCCATACCTTGTATGAAAAAACTCTCATTGCTCGCACTCATCGCCAGCGCCGTTATTGCGTTTGCGCAGCCCTCGGTCATATCCGTCGCTCCCTTGAACGGCTCAGGTACCAGCGCGACGTTCACCTCGGTGTACCGGCATTCCGGCGGGGTGAATCAAAACTACCTGGGCTACCTGCTCATTCTTCCCACGCCGAACATTGTGTGGTTCACGGCCAAGGGATCGTGTTTGATTGAATACAACCGCATCAGCAATGGAATGCGCCTGATCGATGATGCGGGTACGGGCTGGCTCGGCGGCCAAAGCGGTATTCCGGTCGGACCGGGCGGTTCAACGCTCGGCAACAGCTACTGCTCGGTGAATACAGCCGCGGTGACGCGAACACTGGGCGCGACTGACGTCACTGTCACGGTACCTGTGCACTTCACGAGTAATCTCACGGGCGTAATGGGTACTTTTACTCAAGCGCTCGATGTGAATGGTGTATGGACAGGAATGACGCAGTTCGGGAATTGGACGGCAAATG
This sequence comes from Bryobacteraceae bacterium, assembly GCA_963825845.1. Lineage (GTDB taxonomy): Bacteria > Acidobacteriota > Terriglobia > Bryobacterales > Bryobacteraceae > DASQDN01. Next base: position 116,733 of record CAWGVL010000036.1, read on the forward strand.
CGATTGCATACAACGCAAAGCCCGGACCGTACATTAGCAACGTAACCGTACCTGCTTACACGCTGGTCCCCACCTATATAGACGTCGACAGCGGCCACACATCCGGCTATGGCAGCCTGAGCATGGTAAACATTCTCCTGGCAGACAGCATCGTGGGCGGCGCAAATCGCTGTCACATCATCTTCTTCGCCACAACAAACGAGATCAAGCTCGTCAACGATGCGGGTACCGACTTCGTGCCGTCGACTCCGCCACAGCACAACACCGTATGTGCGATCGGGCATTTCCACGGCCTGCTTTTGTCCTCCTCTGCTTCAGGAAGTGGGGTCCATCTCCGCATTCCGCTCGACTACAACCCCGACAAGGTGAAGCAGAAGCTGAAGATCTGGGTCAACACCTTCGACATCTATGGCAAGCTCACACACTGGCAAGGAGTACAGTAGCTTTAGCAAAGAAGACCATCTCAACGCAGCAAAGGGCTCTGTCCACCAATAGCCAGAGCCCTTTGCTTTCTATACCCGCAAAGTATCAAACGAACGTACTAGTACTGGGGCTTACGAAACTTGTCTTGCAAAACGGACGTCACTTATGGCAGGATGACCGAAATCAGTAATTTCGCGACTCTGTTGTCGATATATCCATCGGAGGTTTGAGATATATGGACGTTGTAGGTGATCGGCGGTTCGTTGAGATACCGGGCGACAAGTTACACGAACTTCCGCCTTTGATGGTGTGCGCTTCCCACGGTGTGAAGCGCCTGGACAAAGTCGTAGATATGGCCAACGATATCGTCCAGTCTGAAGAACTCCTCTCCGAAGCAGCCGTAACCGATTGGACCGATGCGCATGAGGCGGAGCGCCGGCGCATGGATCTCGCGATCAACCTCGTAGAGCAGTACATGGGACTGGTTATGCACTGGCAGTGGGGCGACAGCATTCTCGAATGGATCCGCCAGTGCGAGACGCAGTTTCAGTTCAGCAGCGATCTCCGCAACATCCTCCGCCCCGATTTGTGGCCGCACGCCAGCCGCTGCAGTTTTGTGACGCTGCTTTCCGATAAGGCCGTCAGACCGGACCGCATCGATCTGGAGAAAGCTGTCGGTATGCGACTGACGTTCCGGGAACCACCGCCGATCAAATGCTTCTCGAATCAGTTTCTGTTTTATCTGAACTCGACCCTGGCGACCACGGCGTACACCACCTGGTCGCACATGGCGCCGGACCCGATTGCGTCTCTGCCGCCTGAGCGGTTCACGTTCCAAGTCCTCAGTATGTAGCCAACCGAAGTTGCCCGCGCGGCATGCGCTAGGATATCCGTGTCTATGCGTATTGCCGTGCTCGGGCTTGGATTCATGGGCAGCACCCACGTGAAAGCGTGGAGTCGCATCCCTGAAGCGAAACTGGCTGCCGTTTATAGCAGCGACGAAACGAAACTCTCCGGAGATCTCAGCGCGATTGAGGGCAACCTCGGGACCAAGGGCGAAGCATTCGACTTCGCCGCCGTTCGCAAATACCGCGACATCCCGGAACTGCTGAACGATCCGGATATCGACGCTGTCGATATCTGCCTTCCGACTCACCTGCATTACGCAACCGCCTTGGCTGCGATCCGTGCGGGGAAGCACGTCCTGGTTGAAAAGCCTATCGCTCTCGACGGCAAATCAGCCGACGAACTCGTCGCCGAATCGCACGCGGCCGGAAAGATTTTGATGGCCGCCCAGGTACTGCGGTTCCTGCCTTCGTACCGTGCGCTGGCCGAAGCGATGGCCTCGCGTCAGTACGGGACAACCCGGTCAGCGCTCTTTCGACGTCGCTGCGCCGCGCCGGCCTGGAGCAAATGGCTTGCCGATGCGGACAAGAGCGGGGGCGGAGTGTTCGACCTCCTCATCCATGACATCGACTTCGCGCTGATGCTCTTCGGCCTGCCCGAATCGGTATCCGCCACCGGCTACGAGGACCTCGCGTTAGGTGTCGACTTGCTGAACGCGACGCTATATTACTCGCACGAATTCACCGCCGTGATCACCGGCGGTTGGCATCATAAAAAGGCGTATCCCTTCTCTATGGAATACACCCTAGTCGCCGATGGCGGCACGTTCGAGTACAGTTCGCAGCGGGGAGATGACGTAATCCTCTATGACTGCGCCGGTGAGAAGAGGCCCGTCGAGTTGCGGAAGGAGGACGGCTTTGAAGCCGAACTGCAATACTTCCATTCCTGCTGCGTCGACGGTTCCCGTCCAAACTATTGCCCGCCTGAGGATTCGGCGGCTGCGGTGAAACTAGCTCGTTTATTACTGGAAGCCAGAAAAAGAAACGGAGAAAAGATCTCATGCCGGCTTTAAAAGACCTGGAAATTGGGGTGATGTTCTGGGCGGGACGCGACCCGCGCGAAACGCTTCGCGAGGTGAAGGCGCTCGGAGTGTCATGTGGACAGCTCGGTGTTCCCGGCGACATGCCGCTCGAAGGCGCCGCCGAGGCCTGGAAAAGCGCCCTCGAGCAGGAGAACTTCACTGTCGTTACGGTTTTTTGCGCTTACATCGGCGAAAGCTACGCCGACATCCCTACGGTAGAGAAGACTGTTGGGTTCATCCCGGAAAGTACGCGAGCCGAACGCGAGCAGCGGACCAAGGACGTCAGCCATTTCGCCGCCGCAATCGGCGTCAAGAGTATCGCGTGCCACGTTGGGTTCGTTCCGGAGGACAGGAGCGATCCGAGGTACACGGCTGTTCGTGATCTGGTGAGACGGATTTGCGATCATGCTGCTCTGCACGGGCAGACGTTCGCGCTTGAAACAGGTCAGGAGCCAGCGGAGATCCTGCTGGAATTCCTGAAGGACGTTGACCGGAAGAATCTCGGCATCAACTTCGATCCCGCCAACCTGATCATGTACGGCAGCGGCGATCCCATCCAGGCGGTCGAAGTGCTCCACGAACATCTCCTCTCGGTGCACGCGAAGGATGGAACATGGCCTCCGAAGAAGCCCGAGGGAGCGCTCGGGACGGAGGCGCCCCTCGGCGAGGGAGCTGTAGGGATGGATAAGTTTATCGCCAAGCTGAAGCAGGTCGGCTACAAGGGAACGCTTGAACGTCGAACGTGAGATCGACGACCTCGAGCAGAAGAAGATCGACATGCGCAAGGGAGTCGACCTGCTGAAGCGGCTCACGGCCGCGATCTAGTTGTCCTGCGCTCGGGGTCCGCGCCCCGCAGGCTCGATTAGGGCGCGCATCGAGCCGTTGGAGGTTTCAATTCTGGGATCGGGTCCATAGGCATGGATCTGATCCCGGCCGAACTCGGCCTCGGCGAATCCGCAGGTGATCACGACCGTCCGTCCGGTGGTGTCGACCTCGACGGCGTGCTGGAAGGCCTCGGACGCCGAATGACAGAATAGCTTTTGGAGCATCTCGACGACGTAATCGTACGTATGGAGATCGTCGTTAAGGAGGACCACATGATACAGAGGCTCCAGCTCCTGTGCGGTCTGCTTCTCGAGTTCGGGAGGAGCGATGGTCTTGGGGGGCATCATCGCGGCAAGTGTTTATTGTAGCGCTAGTATTTGCAACCGCCCGTGGTCGTCAAGCATCTGATAGGATGGATTAAAGCCTGGGGGCGCAACGGATTCGACGGGATTGAATCGTTGTGTCGAGGCGTGCCGGGTTCCGAGCTCCCGTAAAACGATCGGAAAACCATAACTGCCAACACGCAGTTTGCATACGCTGCTTAATTTTTAAGTAGCCGCTCCAGCCGGCGGGCCTGCACGGCGGTCAGTGAGCGTCATTTTGCAGGATAGGCTGAAAGACTTCTGCTCGGAGTCCTAGGCCGAGATCAATCGGGCTAAGCCGCTCGCATCTTGCCGGTTCACCGGTGGGCGGACGAAAAATGCCGAACCGGATACGCACGTAGTCTTGGCATGGCGGGCTTTTTCGGACGCGGGTTCAACTCCCGCCGCCTCCACCACTCCATCCCCGCACAAAATCAGCCACATACAGGTGAGAGGAATCTCGCGTACGATACACGTACGATGCATGGACGGTGTGTTTCCATGCTGACCGTGTACCGGCGGCATCTCAAAGTCTGCTCTCACTTGCCAAAAGGGAGGGAATCGGAGCGGGATTGCGTTGTCCGCTTTGGGTCGAAGGCACCTTGCCCGAAGGACGGTACATCCGCCGCTCCCTGAAACTCAGCAACTGGAAGCGTGCGCACGAACTCGTGCATGGCTGGGAGGCGGGAGAACCCGAGGACGCTGCTAAACCTGTTGACCTCGAATCCGCGATCACGGCCTTCGAGTCAGACGCGAAGGCGAGGGGACTCAGGGAGTCAACGTTGCTGAAGTACAAGGTGCTCTTCCAGCAACTCCGGGCTTTTGCTGCCTTGAAGGGATATCGGTTCCTGAAGGAGTTCACGGTGGAGATCGTGCGCGAGTTCCGCGCCAGTTGGCCGGACCAGCCGATCTCGGCCTTGAAGAAACTCGAAAGGATGCGGGCGTTTTTGCGATTCTGCGCGGACAGAATCTGTTAGAGGAGCAGTTTCAGCAACTTCGAGAATAGACTGGGACGGATGATTGCAAAGCTGGCTGTGCTCACCGCAACGATGAGCACGCTGGTCATGCCCGTAGTGGCGCAATACGTTCGATTAGAAACCTCAGACGAGCAGGAGAAGGTCGGTACTCCTGCAAGCAAACCTGAGCCACAAAAGCGGATCGCTGATGATCCTCGGAAAATATTCCAACGGATAATCAGCGGGTCGGTCACAGATCGACAAGCAGCAGCCAAACAACTGGCATGGGATTCGGCGGAGTTCCCTCAGCCGCAGGACGCTCGCCTGATCTTAACCAATCTCGATTCAGATGAAGATCAAGAGATCATTTTCGTGCTATCCGGGTCACCCGCAAGCACCGTTGCGCTCGTCTTTGATCAGCAGAAATGGATGGATGCAGGTGGGGAGTTTCGGGTATTGGTGGCATTGGGACGCGAACCAAGCCGAGAAACTGATCGAACTCCGGGAGATTGTCACGTACGGACAGAAGGATATACTTGTGCGGACGCGCAGCGGAGGAACAGGGAGTTGCTGAAACGGAACTCGCGGTTTTTCGAATGCACCGGGGACGACTCTACCGAGTGTTCCGCACCGTAGAAGACGCTTACTACACCGTTTGCTGCGGCACTCCGGACACTGGCTCTGTCGTTGCAGAGGAGCGCACGATAACATTCCCCGATGGTTCCGGCAATGGCCGTTACATCGTCGTTCGGCACACTCGCACGAAGCATCCGCCCGAGGACGACTCGAAGCGATCAGTTCGCCCGCGTCCCCGTGTCAGTTGCAGCGCATTCCGGTGGACACCGCAGCGATTCACGTTCCTCGCAGACAAGGATGGGTCTACTGAGATTCTGCGCTGGTAAATGACGCTACGTACGATACCCGTACGATGAAGTACCAGAAGGATCGCTTTCAGCGATTTCCGCAGATCATGAAATTAATAACTTACGTGTTTTCAACACCCTCGGACGTCCAACTCCCGCCGCCTCCACCACTCTAGCCGTCACTAAATCTGTCGATTAGGTACACAGTGTTTCTGGTGGTGCCTCGCATGTACCCTTCGTGCCAGCGAAGATGATTGGATCCGTGCTCCAGGTTCGGCGTACGTCAGCTTCTAGTTGCTCCTGCCTAGCTCTTACCAGGGCGCATAATGCTGTTCTGTGACTCTCACCCTTCCGTGTCCCCAGGGAGAACCGAAACGCGCTCGAGGGACACTTCTGCGAGTAGTCGCTCGATAGCTACGTAACGCGCCCTGCACCAGCCGGTCCCCTGCGGAACTCGTCCGAAGCGATCCCTAAAGCTGCCGCCGAACTTTCGGTTGGTGGCGATCCGCTCGCGATGCTGCCCTCAAGGGGGCGACCGGGATCGGAACCGTCGAGAATTGGTTCCAGCGACGCTGGGCAGCAGCAACTGAAAGTGATAGGATTCCCGGGTGGCCGATTCGGTACCAGCCACGCTGACCAAATCCCACAGGCGCACGCGATGTCCGCGGCACACCCTGCTGGTGCGTGTTACACATTGGATCACCTCCGCCTGCTTTTTCGCCCTCCTGGTGAGCGGCACTGAGATCGTCATCTCGCATCCGCGGTTTTATTGGGGAGAGGTCGGAAACGTGATGACGCCGTCGCTATTTGAGCTTCCCATTCCGGCGTCCCGCTCGGCCGTTAAGACCGGCTACGGATTTGTGCTGCCTGATCAAAACGGTTGGAGCCGGTCGCTCCACTTTCAGACGGCTTGGCTGCTGCTGCTCACGGGCGCACTGTATACGCTCACGGGTGTGCTGAGCCGGCATTTCAGGGATAACCTGCTGCCCCGGCTCGCCGATCTCAGGCCGCGGGCACTTGCCGGTGTGGTGGCGCAACATCTGACATTCAGACGCCCGGCCGAAGGCGGGTCATATAACGTGCTGCAGCGCGCGACCTATCTCACGGTGGTCTTTCTCCTGTTCCCACTTATGTTTTGGACGGGTTTGGCGATGTCGCCAGCGGTCACATCGGCGTGGCCTGCCGTCGTCACAGTGCTGGGCGGTCACCAGTCGGCACGAACGCTGCACTTCTTCGTCGCGATCGCGCTCGTCTTATTCGTCCTGGCGCATGTCGCGATGGTCGTTCGCACGGGATTCAAAGATCGCACGCGAGCCATGATCACCGGTCGCGTCATGGAGGAACAATGATGATCAATCTGTCGCGGCGCAAACTGCTCACTGCGGGACTGGCAACTACCGGCGTGTCGGGGCTCGGGGTCGCGGCGTGGCTGGCGGATCGCTACGGCCTGATCCCGCCGGACCACGGCGGCGTCTATGGCCCCGGCAAAACCCTGACGTATGGCTCTCAACGGCTCCTTATGCGCCACTCTCTCGCACGTGAGTTCTCGCCCAGGGAGATCTCGACCCCATACGCCAACGGCAGGCCGCCTGAGAGCGAGGGTTTTCAACGCCTGCGGGCGACCGGGTTTGCGGAGTGGCAGATTCGGGTAGATGGCATGGTAACGCGGCCGGGTTCATTCCTCCTATCGCAGCTCAAAAAGTTTCCTGCGCGCAGCCAGATCACGCAATTGACGTGCGAAGAGGGCTGGTCGTTCATCGCGGAGTGGACGGGGTTACGGTTGGCGCACCTCCTGGACGCGGTTGGGACTCTCGCGCAGGCCAAGTATGTCGCTTACTTTTCGATGCAGCCAAGTCGTTGGGACAGCATCGACATGAACGAGGCGCTCCATCCGCAGACGCTCCTCACGTACGGCATGAACGGCGCAGAACTTCCCGTGCCGCACGGCGGCCCGCTGCGGCTACGCGTCCCGGGCCAACTCGGCTATAAGAGCGTGAAGTGGATTACGCGGATGACAGTCACTGACACGCTGAAGAGCTTCGGTGCGGGCCTGGGCTCGGCGGATGCCGAAGACGGCTATCAATGGTATGCAGGCATTTGACTCGGGCGTAGGCCGGGATTTCCCAAACTTGAACCGCGGCGAATGTGTGCCGCAGCTAGGGGCACTGGGATTCCGCGAGAGCAGCACAGGGTAATCCCAAGGCATTCGGCCAAGGACTCCCGCGAATGCGCTTGCCCAAATAATCCACTTCATCCGATGCTTCGGCTGCCCGGACACTGGGCCTCTTCGTTTTTCACTCAGCCAGCTGCGACGAATCTGCGGCTATTTTCGCGCCTGTCCAGCTTCCCATCCGACCGGCAGTCGCATAACCTTACGCTCACCTCTCGACTGAGATTCAGTTCAGCGGACGGCAATATTAGAAGCTCCCTTTAGACCCTACAAAGAACCCAGCATTCCTCATGTCAACGGCTCGTACCACCAGTCCGTATGCCTTAGTTTCGTCAACTTGGTTTCTTTCGTAATTTGATGCTCCCGGTACCCGCCCTGTACCCGCGTTCAGCGACACCGTCGACGAAACAAAAGGCGAATAATATGGCAAGCTCGACTCGTGGGACGCACCTGCCGAATCCGCTTCGTCGATGAGCATGGAACCAAGCACACGGTCGAAGTCGTAGCTGAAACCCTGTACGAGGCCGCGCTCTGCGGACTCAAGGCAATCTCGGAAGCCTGGGCTAAACAACCGGAGCCCCGCACGCCCATCCGAGTGAGCATCGTCCCGCCCGAGCACATTGTCACCTTGACCCAGATCCGGCAATGGATCGAGACGAACCCGAAGAGCCCTCGCGAGATTATTCAGAAGAGCCGGCGGAAAGAGTTACTGCCGGGCTGAATGGCAACCTCACCCGCCCTGGATTTACAGCTATTTCTTCCTTAATCAGCGACACACTGGTCGCGTTCACGTGCGAATTATCGTCAGTTTGTGCCCCTCCGACGCAAAAGTCAGGTAAATTCCCTAGAACTCTTAGTACTAATAAAACAGGCTTTTTTCCACCGCCTTCGGTTTAAACTGTGAAAGCCGGCACGGCGCCTTCCTGCTCCATAAAAAAGGGATCGTGACCCGCGCAGCGCACTAGCACTCGTTATCGGAGGAAGAAGTGATTTGGAATTTGTCCGCTTTGACGCTGGCCACTGCTCTTATGCTCCCGGCGGTGTCATTCGGCGCAGCCATCGAGTTTACGGATGCGCCCGTTACACACGACGCTCAGTTGAGTCTCGGATTTGTATTCACAACCAATCAGGCCATCGACATCACAGCCCTCGGTTACTACGACGAGGATCAAGATGGGTTTCAAACGGATCACGAGGTCGGCATATTCGATTCTGACGGCCTTTTGCTGATCTCCACGATCCTAAGGGCCGGAACTGGTTCGCCTTTAGAGGGTCACTATCGATACAACGCCGTAAGTCCGATCACCCTTGCGGCAAACAGCACATTCACAATTGCTGCGACGACGTTTGGGTCCGCGGACGGTTGGGCCTACGGAAACGCCGGCAGCCAGATCACCGGTTTGGTCGTCGACCCGAGCATTACCGTCGCATCCGACGCCGCGCGATTTCTTTATCAAAACGACAACGTTTTGCGGCTTCCTACAGATCACTTCGGGAATTTCACCATCTATGGCGGTCCTAACTTCAAGCTCACCGCAGTGGATGGCGGAGAAGTGCCGGAACCCGCAAGTGTGATGCTCACGTTGGGAGGCGTAGCGGCGCTCCTGGTCTTCTCACGACGGAACCAGGCTTACCGCAAAGCCGTTCAAACGAACTGAGAAAAGTAACACGCAGCCAGCCTGACCAGACGTTCGGCTGGCTGCGACTCAAGGATTGAGTACCGTAACGTAGGTATCGGACGGCAGTCCGGCATTGGTCGCCTGGATACGCAGTTCCTCAGCCTTCGTCCTCGTCAACCCCGACCCGAGCACGACCATATACTTGCTGCCCTGCCCCTTCTCTGGAAACACCGTCGGCCGGAATTTCGAATCCGCGGCGGCCATGCTCTTCGCCCGCCGCTCCGCTGCGTCGTACTCCTTGTAGATAGCTGTAACGACCGCCCAATTGGTCCCTTCAACCTTATCGAAGGATGCGGCCGGCTTCGCCGACGGCTTTGCCGCCTCCGCCTTTCGGGTTCGGGTCGATGCGCTATCGTCTACGAATTTCAAAGGCGGTCGCGGCAGACGCTCAACGAGTGGACTCGGCCGGGGCGCCTCCGAGCTTTGCTGAGCCGGGGTGGTGCTTTTGGCCGTCTTCCCGCGCAGAACCACAGCCAGCAAGACAGCGCAAAAGCCCGCGATCAGCAATGCAGCAACCGTCTGTCTCTTCATGCCGACTGCTGAGAAGCCTGCTTCGCAAGAGCGCGCTTCCCTGCCTCCAAAACGCGAAGGATCGCGTCAACATCATATACTGCGCCGCCCCACGGTCCACCGCTCACATCCTGCAGCGCCGCCCAGAGCCGCGTATCATCGGGGAGCGCCGGATCGGCCGCCAAGTCCGGGCGAGGAGCACGCTCAGCCAGCACTTTCTCTCCTTCCGCCGCGGAAAACGTCCTTCCATTCTCGCCGACGAAATTGACCGTACCCCGCATCGTGTTCCGGTCAACCACGATTTCGATCAGGTCCCCTTCTGCAATCTTGCCAATCGGCCCGCCTGCCAAAGCCTCGGGAGACACGTGCCCGATGCAGGCGCCCGTAGAGACTCCGCTGAAGCGGGCGTCCGTGATCACAGCGACGTGTTTGCCAAACGCCAAATGCTTCAGGGCCGACGTCACCTGGTACGTTTCCTCCATCCCCGAGCCCAACGGTCCGCGGCAGATCAGCACCAGAATATCCCCGGCCTTCACATGACCCGCTTTGATCGCCCCGATCACGGCCGGTTCGGACGTGAATACTTTGGCCGGACCGACCTTCCGGTATACCCCGTCAGCGTCAACAACACTCGGATCGATCGCGGTGCTCTTGATGACTGACCCCTCTGGAGCGAGATTACCCATCGGGAAGCACACCGTAGACGTCAATCCGCGTCTCCGAGCTTCATCGCGACTCATAATCACGTCGTGCGGCGATACGCCATCTCTCTTTTCGAGGTTAGCCCGCAGCACTGAACGCCGCTCGCTGCCCTCCCACCAATCGAGTACTTCTCCAATGCTGAGTCCGCCGGCTGTTCGCGCATTCAACTTCAGGAGTCCTGCGTCCCGCAGATGAAGCATCACTTCCGGTACGGCGCCGGCCTGAAACACCTGGACAGTCGGATGATTTCGTGGCCCATTCGGAAGTGAATCGACCAGTCTGGGGACCTCGCGATTTACGGCCGACCAGTCAGCCGATGTCGGCCGTCGTAGCCCGGCGGCATGGGCCACCGCGGAAAGATGCAGAATCAGGTTCGTCGATCCACCGAACGCGGCATGCACCACCAGGGCGTTCTCCAGCGCTTCCGGTGTCAATACGCGTTTTAACGAATTGCCGCTCGCCTGCATCTGCATCACGGCACGCGCGGAACGGCGCGCCATATCGAGCCATATCGGGTGACCCGAAGGAGCCAGCGCCGAGTGCGGCAAGGACATCCCAAGCGCTTCAGCGACAACTTGTGAAGTGGCAGCGGTCCCTAAGAACTGACACCCACCGCCAGGCGATGCGCAGGCCCGGCACCCGACCTCCGCGGCCTGCTCGAGCGTAATCTGCCCATGTGCGAAACGAGCGCCGATCGTCTGGGCGCGGCCGGCATCTTCGCTGTCTTCCGCAAGCAAAGTGACGCCGCCCGGCACGAGGACGGAAGGAATTGACCCCATGGCCGCCAGCGCAATCATCATTGCCGGCAACCCTTTATCGCACGTCGCAAACCCGAGCACTGCGTCGCGAGTCGGGAGTGAACGTATCAATCGCCGGAAAATGGTCGCGGCGTCGTTCCGATAAGGAAGACTGTCGAACATGCCAGTCGTTCCCTGGGTTCGGCCGTCGCATGGGTCAGTACAATAGCCGGCAAAGGGAACCGCATCCATCAATTTCAGTTCCCGAGCGGCCGCCTGCATCAGCAGGCCGACCTCCCAATGCCCCGTGTGATATCCCAGCGCGATCGCGGTCCCATCGGCCGCGCGAATGCCACCATGGGTACTCAGCAGCAATACCTGCTTGCCATTGAGCTTTGAAGGATCCCAACCCATGCCGGCGTTCTGGCTCAAGCCGAAGAGATCGCCCGAAGGACGATGGAGGAGCATATCCGCAGTCAGAGGGAGCAAGCCTTGTGGACCAGGCGCGGTCGTGCGTACGTCAAACAGGGACGGATCGCCGGAATCGAGTAGATCGGAACTCATCTGAACCTATGATCTCATTCCGTGCCAGTGGGATCGGGTGTATTGGTCACTAGATTTTCCGCTTGTCGGGATAGACACGCGCGTTGCTTTTTCGCTCGGAGGCAGTCAGGGCGGTGTGGCTCCACTGGCTGGACCCACCCTCGTCTCCAAAGTTCGCAGCGTCGGAATGCGGATCGTCAGGGTTCCAGCCTTCGGCCGGCGCGGCGGAAGCATTCTCATGCACCTCGAGCGCCCCATGGCGATCAAGGATCGACTGTGCGTCCTCGGCCTTTTCTGCCTCCGCCCGCACGATTACCAGGGTGCCCCCGCTGCGAACCGCCTCTTCGTAGTATTTGGCCTCATGTCCCGGCACACCCATGTCGACCAGGGCGCCAAGCATCCCTCCTGTCGCAACCCCGACACCTGCGCCCGCCAGAGCGGCAGCAATCGGACCGGCCGCAACGATCGGTCCCACCCCCGGGATGGCGATAGCGGCCAACCCAAGAATGAGTCCCGCAACACCTCCCGCTGCGGCGCCCTTGGTCGTATTTGATCCGAGTTCGTTGCCCTGGTGCGCTATCACTGTGCTTTCCCCGGAGCCGTCGTACGCCAGAACATTGAGATGTTCGTGCGTAAATCCGCCCGATTGCAGGTCATGTAGCGCAGCGCGAGCTTCGTTGCTGTCGCGAAATAGGCCAATCACTGTGCGTTTCATAGCGTCCGTAGCTTATCAGCACGCAGTCTTCCACGGGCAGGCTGCCGCAGGGCCGGCACGCCCGACCATGCGCGTAGCAAGTCGGACACACGACGGCGGTGACAAACGGATACATCATCCGCGGTAATTTCTACATTCCTGCTAATCGTTTGGGTGGGATTTACTGTTCTTCGTCGTATACGGAGACGGGTTCAAGATCCTCTGCCTCGTACACCTGATCGCAGTCGAGACAGCGTACGTAATCGATCCCATCACGGCGGGCAAGCATTTCTGTTCTAGCGTGATCGCAAGGACGTTCCATAAGGCGAACATCTACATTTTAAGGATCACAGATATCTTGTCAAGCCCCCCGTACCCGCGGGAACCCTCGTACCGTAACGGTACAATTCGATCATGCTGCTTGGACGCGCTACTCACGAAGCGACGGCCCGCTACGTTGCGCGACACGGTGAGCTTAAAGACGCACGCTTTCTACCGCGAAGCGCAACGCTGCCACGTATCCTCACTCGGCCTGGGAACGTATCTCGGCGCAATGTCTCCCGACGTCGACGAAGGATACACGGCGGCCGTGCTGACAGCCGTTCGCGGCGGAATCAACTTCATCGACACCTCATTGAATTACCGCCATCAGCGGTCTGAGCGCGCTATCGGACAGGCCATCATCAAGCTCACGCAGATGCCCAGGGTGGTAGACCGCGATGAACTGATGATCTGCACGAAAGCGGGATATCTCGTCCGCGGGGCGATGCCGGCGGACCTTCCATCCCATGACGTTGTTGGCGGTATGCACTCGATGTCACCCGTGTTCCTCGCGGATCAACTGGAAAGGTCGCGAGTGAATCTGGGACTCGAGACCATCGATGTCTTTTACCTCCACAATCCGGAAACGCAGTTCGGATTTTTGAACCCCGATGAATTCTACTCGCGCCTGCGAACTGCCTTCGAATTTCTCGAAGGTGTTGTTTCCACTGAAAAAATTCAATATTACGGCGCAGCGACTTGGGAAGGCTTCCGCAAACCGCACGCTCTTTCGCTCACCCGAATGGAGTCGATTGCGCGCGAGGTCGGCGGACCGGGTCATCATTTCCGATTTATCCAACTGCCGTATAACCTTGCGATGCCCGAAGCGTTCACCTCGCGCCATGAAGAAGTGGACGGTGAATCGATATCCGTGCTCGAAGCGGCGAGCCGCGCGGGTATCACTGTCGTGAGCAGCGCCAGCATTCTTCAGGCAAAGCTCGCCAAAGAACTGCCCGACGAGTTCGCTTCGAGTTTGCCCGGCCTTACAACCGATGCGCAGCGAGCGATTCAGTTCGCCAGATCGGCGCCGGGTATCACGACGGCTCTCGTCGGTATGAGCCGCACGGAACACGTCGTTGAAAATCTGGGAGTGGCGCGCGTGAGTCCGCTCGATCGCCAGCAGTATTTGCAATACTTCCGGACGACTGTGTGACGTTTGCACCAGATCCACAGATACTTCAGGTCACGGACGCTGTTGAAGAATCGCTCGAGGAAGTTCCACAAGGGGCAGCAGTGTTCGTCGTGTGGCCCCGGGAAGGCGCACCCTATCTCGGGAAGACCGGCTTATTACGCCGTCGGTTGAAGCGCTTGCTTCGACCCTCCTTGCAGCCATCGCGATTGCTGAATTTGAGGAGCATAGCGGAGCGCATCGAGTACTGGCCGGTTGCTTCACGACTGCAAAGCACCCTCGTTCTATGGGACGTCGCCCGGCAGTATGTGCCGGACGAATATCTTCACATCCTTAAACTTCGGTATCCCCCGTACGTGAAACTCATCGTCGCCAACGAGTTTCCACGGACTCAGGTCACGACTCGGATCGGAGGGGCTGCAGGGCAATACTATGGCCCTTTCCGCAGCCGCGGCTCGGCCGAGGAGTTTGACCATCAGTTCATGGATCTATTTCAACTCCGGCGTTGCCAGGAGGATTTGGTTCCATCCCCGGACCACCCGGGATGTATATACGGGGAAATGGGCATGTGCCTGCGTCCCTGTCAGCAGGTCGTGGGCCCCGAGGAGTATGCCACGGAAGCTCGCCGTGTTTCCGAATTTTTATCGACCGGGGGGCAGGCAATGCTACGCGTCGCCGAAAACGCTCGGGATCGTCTCAGCGCGGAGTTGGACTTCGAAGCCGCCGCGCGCGAACACAAGCGCATCGAACGCATCCAAACCGTGCTCAAAATACGCGATGAACTCGTCACCGACATCGAGCAACTCCATGGAGTCGCCGTAACCCGATCGGTAGAGCCGCATATTGTCCTTCTCTGGTTTCTGCTTGCCGGCGCCTGGCAGCAGCCCGTCCCGTTCTCCGTCGCGCTGGCTGACCAGTCCGCGTCGATGGACCACCGGCTGAAGGAAATCTGTCAGTTCCATCGAGCCCAGGAAGATCGGTGGGCGCGAGCGGCAGGAGCACCTCGCAATCCTCGCCCGTTGGTTCTATTCAAGTTGGCGCGACGGCGAGTGGGTTCGCATTCCAAACCTCGCGACCGTTCCATATCGGCGGATCATCACTGCCATCTCACGTACAACTCATTGAGTTTCATTCATGTTCAAAAGGAAGGGTGTAAACCAAAGTTCTCGTATCGCGTCTCACGGTGCGATGACCAAACGTTTCTCGCTGCTGCTCATTCCCGCGGCGCTGCTGCTTACCGGTTGTGGGAGCACGCGCATCGGCCGCATTCTTGCGGACCCGTCGCGGTATCAGAACCGCGATGTGTCAGTGGAGGGCCGCGTGACAAACGCCGTCGGCGCGTTCGTGGCCGGGGTCTACGAGGTGGAAGACGAATCTGGCAAGATCTATGTTTTATCGAGCCGCGGAGTTCCGACCAAGGGCGCGCGCGTGAAAGTGGACGGTACCGTAACGCCTGGCGTGAACGTCATGGGAAAATCTTTCGGCACCACGATCCGCGAGCGCGATCACAAAGTCAAATTCTGACGTACGGACGCCAGGATTGGCGCGGGATCGGGGTCTTCTACCTTTATGATGTCGATCCGGCCGCGTCCGGTGGGCCGCCACCGTTGAAACATTCGCTCTGAGGGATAGCCGGCAAAAATCGAGATCAATGGCGTACCGGATGCGGCGGCGACATGTTGCCCGGCTGAGTCATATCCGACGTACTGCTTCGCGCGCGTGATCGCGTGAGCGAAGGGCGCATAAGCTCCGCTGGAGGTCTGCACGCCGGGGACGCGAGCGCACAGGCCTTGTACACGCGCCGTCTCCTCCCCGCCCGCGCCTTCATCGACGAGAACGCTCGCGCCTGTCGAAGTCAGAAGCCGCAGCAACTCCTCTTCAAACGGATCTGCCACTCGCTTCTCGAAATTTTCTCCTACACCGAAGCTGACCGCGATATCGGCATCGATATAGCTCGGCTTTGGCGCAAGCCACGCATTCGCTTCCACCTCGAAGGTTTCATGCGCCCACCGGGTCGTCAACTCTGCCAGCGACGCGCTTCCATCACCTCCATACCCGCGGCTTTCGAAGAAGAAATAGTCTTCGTCCGCGCACACCGGTAGCAGTCCGAGTTGAGACAACCTGGAATCGGGGTCGATCACGATCGAATCAGGCTTGAATAATCGAGGGCACGCCGCAACTCGCTCCGCAATCGAACCATGCCGCGAGTATGCGAACGGATAATGCTGGATTCGCTTGTCCGCCGCGAATAGCTCCCAATTTTTTCGCGATCCGACAAAGAATATCGCCGCATTCGGGAATCGGCGTTTGGCTGCGTCCAGGGCGATGCTCGTGACGGCAACGTCGGCGCCAATGTGACCCGAGAGAGGACATATACCTGCTGCGGATCACGATCGCAGACGCGGGGACGTCGAATGCGCTCGTAGCGAGCCACCAGATCCGAAGCAAGCAGCCCCGGATTCGTCAACTCGAGCACTCGCGCGAACAGACGGGCATAGGTGTCGCACAATCGCGGCTCAAACAAATCCCCGAGCCGCTCGACGACCACCCGAAAGAATGCGCGACCGTCTTCTTCCGCGAGAGCAGCACAAAGCAGGTCGTCGGTCCAGGGTTCGCCGTCGAGACACCGCTGCAGCAGCTCAGCTGCCGAGGTACTTGCCAACCAGCAGCTCCAGCTTCTTACGCGTTTCCGCAGGAACAATAGCGGGGTTCGTGATCAGCGCGTGCTTCAGCGCCGAACCACATTTGCAGGATCGCGATTCCGGCATGGCGGCGACCGCCGTGCTCACAACGTTCGCCGCATTTTCCGCGTTCTTAGTGAGATTCGCGATGATGTCCGTGACGGTCACCGCATCGTGGTCGGAATGCCAGCAATCGTAATCCGTCACCATGGCGATAGTCACATAGCAAAGCTCGGCTTCTCTCGCGAGCTTCGCTTCCTGAAGGTTCGTCATACCGATGACGTCCATGCCCCAGCTACGGTAGATATTCGATTCGGCCTTGGTCGAAAATGCCGGCCCTTCCATACAAAGGTATGTGCCGCCACGCTTGGCATTCACGCCGGCACTCGAACATGCCGACCCCACAACTTCTGATAGCTGCGGACACACGGGATCGGCGAAGCTGACGTGTGCCACCAGGCCCTCGCCGAAGAACGTGGAGATACGCCCACGGGTCCGGTCAAAGAACTGATCGGGAATGACGAAATCGAGCGGCCGGTGCTCTTCCTTCAGCGACCCAACCGCGCTCAGCGAGAGGATCCGCTCAACCCCGAGCGACTTGAATCCATAAATGTTCGCGCGGAAGTTCAACTCAGAGGGCGAAAATCGATGCCCTCGTCCATGCCGCGCGAGGAAGGCGACTTCTTTCCCGGCGAGTTTGCCGACCACGTAGCTGTCCGACGGCTTGCCCCAGGGCGTGTCTACAGAATGCTCCTGCTCGGCTTCGAAGCCGGGCATCGAATAGAGGCCGCTGCCTCCGATGATTCCTATTCGCGGTTTGATCAAGAACCTTGCTCCTGTACCAACTCGATGAGAACTCCGCCTGTGGAAGCGGGATGGATAAAGACGTAAAGGTGACCGCCGGCCCCGATCTTGGGTTCGTTCAGTAATTTCGCCCCCGTCGCGCGAAGGCGCTCGACTGCCGCGGAAAGGTCGGCGACACGGAACGCTACGTGATGCAGGCCGGGACCGCGCTTCGCCAGAAACCGGCCGATCACCGAGTCCGGGTTCAGCGGCTCCAATAGCTCGATCCGCGAACCTTGCACCGGCACCATGACGGCGGTAAGTTGTTCATGCGCGATAAGTTCCCGGTGATTGGCTTCGTTTCGTCCTGTGAGCGCAAGATAAAACGGAAGCGCCTCCTCGATCGACGTCACCGCAACCCCGAGATGGTCGATGCTAATACCGTTCAAGCCATTCATTGACGATGGTAAATGGGTCTGTTTCGCGCGCCGCGACCCGCTCGGCCGCGCGTTCCACTTCGTCCGCTGCCAGTCGAACCAACGCGCGTTCGCGATACATTGCCCTCAGCCGGATATTCCAGTTTTGCACGAGCCGCCGCCGCCCGAGCCTCGAGGCATGAAAGGCCCGCATCGCCTGGATCGCTGGATCAACCCCCGCCCCCTCCGATGCTACACAGCGGACAATCGGCGGCGACCATCCATCCTGGCGCGGCGCCAGAGAAAGCAGGGACTTGAGCTCATGTTCCAGTTTGTCGATACCTGGTTGGTCGGCTTTGTTCAGAAGGTATACGTCACCGATCTCCATCATTCCAGCCTTGATGGCCTGGATGTCGTCACCCATGCCCGGCATAAGAACCACGGCGGTGACATCTGCAATTCGCACGATGTCCACTTCGTCCTGCCCCACCCCCACCGTCTCGATCAGGATTGTCTCGTAGCCCGCCGCATCGAGTAATAGCGACAGGTCAGCCGTAGCGGGAGCCAGTCCGCCGAGCTGACCTCGGGTCGCCATCGATCGGATAAACACCTCCGGGTCCGCATGATGGGACTGCATGCGGATGCGGTCGCCGAGTATGGCGCCGCCGCTAAAAGGGCTCGTGGGATCGACAGCAAGAATCCCGACGCGCTGTCCTTCGCGGCGCAACGCGCGCGTCATCTGGTCGACGAGTGTGCTCTTGCCTGCGCCGGGCGGTCCTGTGATCCCGAACGTGGTCGCATTGCCTGTGTAGGGGAACAGCGTCTTGAGGATCTCGATGGCGTTGAGATCGCGGTTCTCAATGGCGGTTGCAGCGCGAGCGATCGCGCGCAAAGAACCTGCCCGGATCTCGTCGGCTATCGCGATGCCGAGAGCTCCTTTGCCTCGGTTGCGTACGTGCGCGCGACGTAGTCATTCATCATTCCGATAAACGTGTCGACGATCCCATCCCCGCGAAGCGTAGTGACGAGTTTGCCGTCGACGTACACCGGCGCAACCGGCTCCTCGAACGTTCCCGGAAGTGAGATCCCGATATTGGCGTGCTTCGATTCGCCGGGACCGTTCACGACGCATCCCATGACGGCGACCTTCATCTCCTCGACACCCGCATACTGGTCGCGCCACACGGGCATCTGTTTCCGGAGATAGCCTTGGATCTGTTCCGCCATCTCCTGGAAGAAAGTGCTGGTCGTGCGTCCGCATCCCGGGCACGCAGCCACCTGGGGAGTAAATGACCGCAGCTCCAGCGACTGCAGAATCTGCTGACAAACGATGACCTCTTCGGTCCGGTCTCCATTGGGCGCGGGAGTGAGAGAAACGCGGATCGTATCGCCGATGCCTTCCTGCAAAAGACGGAGAGTCCGGCGGTCGAGGCAACGATCCCTTTGGCGCCCATGCCAGCCTCGGTCAAGCCCAGGTGGAGCGGGTAGTCGCACTTCGAAGCGAGATCACGATAGACCGTGATCAGGTCCTGAACGCCGCTGACCTTCGCGCTCAAAATGATCTTGTCGCGGGAAAGCCCGTAGCGTTCGGCGGCGGCGGCCGACTCGAGCGCGCTGACGACGATCGCGTTCAGCGTCACCGCGCGAGCGTCGAGCGGCTCGGGCAAGAAGTTATTCTCATCCATCATGCGCGTCGAGGAGCGCCCGTCGAGCGAGCCCCAATTGACACCGATGCGCACCGGCCTGTCGAACTCGATCGCCGCTTCGATCATCGTGCGGAAGTTGTCGTCATGCTTCTTGCCAATGTTCACATTGCCCGGATTGATGCGGTACTTCGCCAACGCTCTGGCGCAATCGGGGTATTTCCGAAGAAGCAGGTGGCCGTTGTAGTGGAAGTCGCCGACGATCGGAACGCGAACACCGAACTTATACAGCGTTTCCGCTATCTTCGGAACGGCGCGCGCCGCATCATCGGTGTTGACGGTGACGCGAACCAGTTCCGAGCCAGTCTGCGCGAGAGCCATCACCTGGTTCACGGTCGAGAGCACATCCGCCGTGTCGGTGTTGGTCATCGACTGTACGACGATGGGGTTGGAACCGCCGACTTTCACACCCCCAACGTTGACCGCGACCGTTTTCCGGCGCGTATAAGCCGCCATATTCCTCCAGAAACTCCTATTCTAGCAGGGGCATTCCCGTGCTACGATGGCAGCAAACCAATGAGTAACGAGGACTTGCAAGCTGAACTCGAACGGCTAAGAGCCGAAAACGAAGCACTGAAGACCGGCCGTCCGGCAAAGGGAGCGATATCGATCAAGGTGAGCGAAAAGGGCGCGGTTTCCGTGTATGGCTTGGGACGCTTCCCCGTGACCTTATATAAGGAGCAATGGGATCGTCTCTTGCAGAGCGGCGACGAGATCCGTAAATTTATCGCCGACAACGACGATAAGTTGAAGAAGAAAGAAGGATAGAAGCGCTCGCGGCCCAGTTGCATCAAGTAAGCTGTCCGGGCAAAAATGGGCATCTAAGCGGATATGACCACTGCCGCAGCGACGAACCGCCGTTATCTGAGTCTGACCTTTTTTCTGTCGATCTGCTTCCTCGCCTCGGCCGTGGGAGGCTTGGCAACCTACGCCAGTTTGACCGGATGGTACGACAGCCTACATAAGCCCGACTGGACACCTCCTCAGCGAATCTTCGGTCCCATCTGGACCGTCTGTACGCGATGATGGCGGTCGCGGCCTGGCTGGTTTGGGACCGGCTCCACGGAGGCGCTTTCCCGGCACTGAAGCTGTTTGGCTACCAACTCGGACTGAACGTCCTCTGGTCGATCCTCTTCTTCGCGTTGCGAAGCCCCGACGCCGCCGCAACCGAGATCATTGTTCTCTGGCTGGTGATCGGGGCAACTACGTTCTCCTTCTTGCGAATCCATCGCCTTGCCGGGTACCTGCTGGTCCCCTACTGGATTTGGGTAACGTTCGCCGCGGCTCTCAATTTCTCGATCGCGCAGAGTAACTGACGAAACATCAGAAAGCGTAAAGAACCACCCGCGCGATGCCGAAAAGCCAGTTAGATGCACATCACGGAGGAAGCGCAATCCCGCCAACCAGCGGCTCGTATTGACCGAACGGCAGTCTTGGATCGGGTCGGAGGCGACGTCGATCTGCTTCGAGAAATCACGACGATTTTCATCGCCGAGTACCCTGCTCTCATCGGCGAGATCCAGGAAGCGGTCGCAAGCCGAAACTCAAAGAAACTGGAGCGAGCCGCGCACTCCCTTAAAGGATCGGTCGCAAACTTTGGAGCGCAAGCGGCTATCGAGGCTTCCTATCGATTGGAAGTTATCGGGCGCCGGGGGCGTTTGGATGAAGCGCCAGAAGCGCTTGCCGATCTGGTGATGCAGTTCCAACAGCTTCAACCTGTTCTGGAAGATCTCGCGATGTGATCCGGCGGTCGTACCCTGCTGCGGTGCTATAGTGTCTTCTTTCACCCCTATGACAAGCTCTTCAGTGAAGGACATCGTTTGCGCCCACAGTCCGGACTCGGACGACGCCTTCATGTTCTATGGCCTCGCGACGAAGAAAATTCGTTCGCGGTTCGTGAATATCAAGCACGTCCTGGAAGACATCGAATCCCTCAACCGAAAAGCCATGGAGGGCGTCTACGAACTCACCGCCATCTCCTACCATGCGTACCCGTATGTCGCGGATAAGTATGTCCTAATGGCCAGTGGATCCAGCGTGGGCGACGGCTACGGACCGATGGTGATCGCCACCCGTCCCATGCAGCTTGAAGAGTTGAAGGGAAAGCGAATCGCCATTCCGGGCAAGATGACCACTGCCTATCTGGCGATGAGGATCATCGAGCCCGATTTCGAACCCGTCGTCTTTCCGTTCGATCGCATCACGGACGCCGTTCGAGATCACGTGGTCGATGCGGGACTCGTAATACATGAGGCGCAGCTCACATTCGGCAAGGGTGGTTTCCACAACGTTCTGGACCTCGGCCGGTGGTGGAAGAAGACCTATAAGCTTCCCCTGCCCCTGGGCGCAAACGCGCTGCTTCGGTCACTCGATCCGCAGATCCAAAGCGAATGCTGCCGCCTGATGCGCGAAAGCATTCAGTACGCCCTCGACAACACCGACGAGGCCCTGAACTACGCGATGCAGTTCGCTCGCGACATGGAGCAGCCTCTCGCAGAGAAGTTCGTCGGCATGTACGTGAATCACTATACAGTCGATGCTGGAGAGCAGATCCCGATGGCGGCGCAAAAGCTGCTTGATCTCGGATTTGAAGCCGGCGTAATCCCTCACCGGATCGAAGTTGAATTTGTCCGCTAATCGCGGTGTCGATTTCGCCGGTTGATACGTCATTCCAGAAGGATATGTGCAACCGACATTTTGCGGCGTTTTTGTTTGCGGCATCATGCCTGCTCGGGCAGGATCTGCAAAGCACGGAACCCAAGGAACGCATCAAGGCCGTTCGCGCCCTGCGAGACAGTGGCTCAACCGCGATCGCGACTCTCACGCCGCTCCTGTCAGACCCGGACCGGGATGTTCGTCTCGAGACCGTTCGCAGTATCGTAACCATCGGGACGCAGCATAGCCTCGATCCTCTCGTGACCGCCACCCGGGACAACGATCCTGAGGTTCAGATCCGGGCCACGGACGGCCTGGTCAATTTTTATGTCCCCGGATATGTCGCGACTGGCGTTGCCCGGTTCGGCGCCGCAGTTCGCGGCCGCTTTGATCGCGAGAATCGGGACGTCGTCGATCCATGGGTAACCGTCCGTCCCGAAGTGATTCAGGCGCTCGGGAAATTGACTCGCGGCGGCGCCAGCATGGAGTCTCGCGCGAATGCAGCCCGCGCCGTCGGCATCCTGCGCGGTAAGGAAGCGATCCCTGACCTGCTGGAAGCCTTGCAGACGAAGGACACCGAGGTATTGTTCGAGACCCTGATTGCGCTACAAAAGATAGGTGACACGACAGCCGGCCCTCGCGTCGTCAGTCTTCTTCGCGACTTGGTGGAGCGCGTGCAGGTCGCGGCCATCGAAACCGTCGGTCTGCTGAAAACTCGCGAGGCTGTCCCTGATCTGCAACGTGTGTTTGACTCAGCGAAATCAGCAAAGGTCCGGAGGGCCGCGCTGACTTCCCTGGCAATCCTCGCGGATCCAAAAAGTCGACCGTATTTCGACCGAGGCTTTGAAGATAAGGACGACCTGGTGCGTGCCGCAGCCGCAGAGGGCTATGCTCGCCTGGACCAGTCAAGCGACGTCCCGAAAATGCAGCAGGCGTTTGATGAGGAAAACAAAATGCCGGCCCGCTTGGGCGCGGCGTTCGCGTTGGTCGCTTTGGGCCAGACCAAAACGGAAGAGTTCTCCCCGCTGACCTATCTCGTCCACACCTTGAACTCACGCCAGTACCGTGGCATCGCGGAGGCGTACCTGATAGAGTTGGCGAAGCAGGGGCCGATTCGCGGGCTGATCTATCCTTTCATCGGTCAGGGAACGCGCGATGAGAAGATCGGACTCGCGCGAATTCTTGCAATTACGGGCGACCGTGAGTCCATCGCGCAAGTGGAATGGATTTCAAAGGATGCCGATGGTGAAGTCGCATCGGAAGGCTTGCGGGCCTTGAAGGCTCTTCGCGCGCGAGTGAACTGATCCATAGAAGGGCCGCCGTCCGGCAGGCCGTACAATCGAGAGTATGCGTTACGTGGTAGCCGCGCTGGCTGTGTCGGCGTGTGTGTTCGCGCAGACAAGCAAACGGCGCTTTGATGCCGAAGCGATGATGCGAATAGCGCGGGTGAGCGAGCCGCAACTCTCTCCCGACGGTACGCAGGTCGCCTTTACGGTCGAGCGCCCTGACGTCAACGCAAATACGAAGCCGAAACAGATCTATGTGGCGCCCGTCGCCGGAGGGCAACCTCGGGAATTGACGACCGAGGGCACGAACCAGCGTCCGCGCTGGACTCGGGATTCCAAGCGCATCATCTTCGTTTCCAACCGCGGCGGATCGTCGCAAGTTTGGTCGATGAAGGCGGATGGCTCGGAACAGAAGGCAATCACCACCATTCCGACGGAAGCGAGCGGCGTCATCGTCTCACCCGATGACAAGTGGATCGTCTTCAACAGCGACGTCTACCCGGAATGCCCGGACGAAGCCTGCAACAAAGCAAAGAAAGAAGCAGAGAAGAATAACAAGGTCAAGGCTCGCGTATACACGTCGCTGCTTTACCGCCACTGGACCGACTGGCAGAGTTCAACGCGCAAGCATCTGATGATCGCTCCAATCGAAGGTGGTCCGGCGAAGGATCTGACTCCCGGCCAGTTCGATACGCCGCCCTTCTCCCTCGGCGGACCCGATGATTATGCGGTCTCGCCTGACGGCAAGGAACTCGCGTACGTTTCGAACACGGAACGGGACCAGTCGATCAGCACGAACACCGATATCTTCGTGGTACCCGTCGGCGGAGGAGAGCCGAAGCGCATCACCTTGAATGCGGGCGCGGACCGGTCACCCAGCTACTCGCCCGACGGCAAGTACCTGGCGTTTCGATCTCAGGCGCGCGCGGGGTACGAGTCGGATAAGTGGCGACTGGTGTTGTTTGAACGAACGAGCGGCCGGACCACGATCGTCAATGAGGGCCAGGATCGCAATGTCGAAGAGATCACCTGGTCGCCCGATTCGACTCGCCTCTTCTACACCGTTGAGGACCGCGGCCGAACTGCCGTGCAGATGATCCCTGCGTCAGGCGGGGCCTCACGCGTCGTGATCACCGGAGCCAGCAACATCGGCGATGTCCAATTTGCGCCCGACGGCAAGACAATGATCTACGGCGAGCAAACCGGCACGCGGCCAACCCAGTTGTTTCGGGCATCGTCAGGAGGTGGCGCGGCGGTTCCTCTGGAGAATCTCAACGACGCTCTGATGGCCGAATTCCAACTCACGCCATACGAGGAGCTTTGGGTCGAGAATCCTACCGACAAGGCTCGGATCCATAGCTTCATTGTGAAGCCGCCCGATTTCCAGTCGGGAAAGAAATATCCGCTGCTGCTGCTGATTCACGGAGGGCCGCAGGGCGCATGGGGGCAGTCCTGGAGTTATCGATGGAACCCCCAGGTGTTTGCGGGCGCCGGCTACGTCGTGGTGATGCCAAACCCACGTGGTTCGACCGGTTACGGGCAGAAGTTCACCGACGATATCAATCAGGATTGGGGCGGAAAGCCGTACGAGGACATCATGGCGGTCGTCGACCATATGGCCGGCCGATCGTACGTCGATTCCGATCGCCTCGCCGCGGCCGGCGGGTCTTACGGAGGCTACATGGTGAACTGGCTGCTCGGCCACACGAGTCGTTTCAAGGCTTTCGTTTCGCACGCGGGTGTGTTCGATCTGCGAAGCATGGCGGGTGAAACCGAAGAACTCTGGTTCCCCATCTGGGAATTTCACGGCATGCCGTGGGAGAACCCCGAGACATATGCCAAGTTCTCGCCCAGCTACTACGTCCAGGATTTCAAAACACCGACACTGGTCATGCATGGCGAACTGGACTATCGCGTACCGGTCGGCCAAGGCATGCAACTCTTTACCGCGCTTCAGTTGCAGAAGGTACCCTCGAAAATCGTGGTCTTCCCCGATGAGGGCCATTGGGTGCTGAAACCGCAGAACTCGGTTTTCTGGTATCGCAATTTTCTCGACTGGATTAGCGAGTGGACCGCGAAAAAGTCTGTCCAATGATACTTCTCTAGGAAGTTTGTAACCAGATTGGCTGGTTCTCATCTACCCAGGGGCGGAGGATCCGTTGTGGATTGGCTGACAGCGCTTTTGCTTGCACTTATCATCGTTCTCGCGCACCTGCTCCTCGACCAGGATGGCGGTGATGGCGGGAAATTCTCCCGTGCGGCCGTGCCTTCGGCATAGCGTCCATCCGGGTTCATGAGTTCGCTCACGAACCCGCTGGTATCCTGGAATTATCTACATGGTTCCGGATACGATTCTCGAAGGCCTGACGTTCGATGACGTCCTTCTCGTACCCCAGCGTAGCGGCATCTTACCCAACCAGGTCGATACCAGCACGCACGTCACTCGCAAAATCAGGCTAAATATCCCAATCCTGAGTTCGGCGATGGATACCGTCACCGAATCCCATCTCGCCATCGCCCTTGCGCAGCAAGGCGGCGTCGGCATCATTCATCGGAATATGTCGATCGACCGCCAGGCTGAGGAAGTCGACCGGGTAAAGCGCAGTGAAAGCGGCATGATCGTGGACCCTGTCACCGTCGACCCGGAGCAGAAGATCTCCGATGCACTCGAAGTCATGAAGCGCTTCCGTATCTCCGGCGTGCCGGTTACCAAACATGGAAAGCTCGTCGGTATCCTCACGAATCGCGATCTGCGCTTTGAAACACGCTACGACCTTCCTGTTTCGGCTGTGATGACGAAAGACGATCTCATCACAGTCTCCGTTGGCACGACTCTCGACCAGGCGCAGGACATCCTGCATAAGCACCGCGTTGAGAAGCTGCTGGTTGTCGATGAGGACTACTACCTGAAGGGCTTGATCACCGTCAAGGATATCCAGAAGCGTCTGAAATATCCGAACGCGGCAAAGGACGGCCAGGGTCGTTTGCGATGCGGAGCAGCACTTGGGTCGACGGGTGACTACCTGGAACGCGCCAGAGCTCTGGTCGCGAAGAAGGTCGACGTGCTGGTCATTGACACTGCGCACGGCCATAGTGAACGCGTGATGAGCGCGATCGAGCACCTGCGCAATCAGTTGCCTGAAGTTCAGCTGATTGCCGGCAACGTTGCCACCTATGAAGGCGCTCGGGATCTGATCGAGCTTGGCGTCGATGGCATCAAGGTGGGCATCGGACCGGGCTCGATTTGTACGACGCGGGTCGTCAGCGGCTCGGGCGTACCGCAGATTACTGCGATCCGCGAGTGCGCGAGGGCGACACGCGAGACCGACGTGCCGCTGATCTCCGACGGCGGCATCAAGTACTCGGGCGACTTATCGAAAGCCGTCGCGGCGGGCGCGGATTGCATCATGATCGGCAGTCTGTTCGCGGGCACCGAGGAAAGCCCCGGCGAGACGATTCTCTACCAGGGCCGCACATTTAAGAGCTATCGCGGGATGGGCTCCCTGGGCGCCATGGCGCAAGGCAGTTCCGACCGCTACTCCCAGGAAGCGGGGGGAAACTCGTACCCGAGGGTATCGAGGGCCGAGTTCCCTACAAGGGTCCGCTTTCCGAGATGGTATTCCAACTCGTGGGTGGGTTGCGCGCAGGCATGGGCTACTGCGGCGCAGCGAACATTAAAGAACTTCAGGAAAAGGCACGCTTCCTCCGAGTCACCTCGGCCGGTCTGCGCGAAAGTCACGTACACGACGTGATCATCACCAAAGAAGCTCCGAACTACCGAATCGAATAAATCGCATCGGGCCGATAAGCGTTTGGCGGGCGCTGCGCGTTATACAAGTGCAGTGCAGTCCGACGCGATCATGATTCTGCCGATCACTGAGCCCGGGAACGCAGCCGAAAGCACCGTGTTCCAGCGCGCTCGTTCCGGCGACGTCACTGCATTCGAACAACTCCTGCACGTCCACGAACGGTGCGTGCTTCGGTTAGCGGCACGTCTGACCGGTAACCTGGACGACGCGAAAGACATATCCCAGGAAGTCTTCCTGAAGCTCCATCGCGAGTTGAGAAGTCTTCGCGACGGCACGCAGATTGCGCCCTGGCTATACCGCGTGCCATCAACGCGTGCTTCGACCTCAAGACGCAAAGCCAAACGATCACGTTTAACGGCGATCGGCGCCGATGCCCAGCACTGGCGTTCGGGCGAGCCGACTCCGGAAGATGCCTTGAGCCGTCAGCAGGATAAACAGATGTTGAAGGCGGGCATGCGATCCCTGAGCGATCGGGAGCGCGCGGCCATTGCTCTGCGGGAATTGCAAGGTCTGTCGACGGCGGAGGTTGCTCACGTACTCGGCTCGACTGAGTCCACCGTGCGCGTCCAGATCTCCAAGGCTCGTGTGAAACTTCGCAAATTCTTTGAAAAGGTTCGAGGGAGGAACGTAGGAAGGTCTGTCCGAACCCGGAAACCCTTGCTCTCTATGCCGGTGAAGAACTCGATGCATCGGAACGAACCCGTGTCGCTACACACATAATCGAGTGCTCTACATGCGGTGCGCTTATCGCCGAATTGCAATCGGATCGGGAACTGCTTCAAGCCCACCCGGATATTCCAGAGGACGCCATCCAGGAGGTTCACCGGCGCGTGATGTCGCAACTGCAATCCGCACCGCAATGACGATCAAGGATGGTCAGAAGCTCTGGTCGGGAAGCTCACCAAAGATCAAAGCGAGCGCGGAGTCTTTCTGATCGTCAGCTCGAAGATCGACTAAGCAGCTACTGGCGGACCTGCGACGGTTGCAGCGTGTACGTCCGATCCCATGTAGGCAGAATTCCGATGGAATCCCCGGCAATCACGATCTCCACCCGGCGATTCTCGTCTTTGTTCGGACCGCGCGGACGCGTATCACCGAATCCACGTGCGGACATGATATCCGCTGAGACTCCGGTGCCAATGAGCGCGGAACGTACTCGCGATGCATCTCGTTCCGTCGTGGCGATCGAATTTGGAATGTCTGAGTGACCCTCGATCGCGATATGCAAGTCCTTATACGGTTTGATCGCCGACGCCACCGGAATGAGATAGGATTGCAACGACGAAGAGGAAGCGATCTGTCCCGGCAGCGTTATTACGATCCCACGTGTAGAGTCGAGAATCTCGAGTGTTCGCGGCAGTGCAGCCGCCAATCGCTTGCGGTTCTCCGCAGCCTTGGGATCCCTGCGCGTGAATTGACTCTCATCGACCTGAACCGGAGGCGGAGCTTCAACGTTCTGGGGCGTAGACGCTAGAGCAGGGCCCGCTGCCGCCGCGCGGGTTCGCTCAATTCGATCCGGGGCAGCCGCTCTTCCGCCCTGATCAGTTTGATGGCTCTGCCGACGAGTTGGCTGCTGTTCGTCCGCCAACTTCTCCGCCGCAGCGCGCTTGGCCGCGATGGCTCGGCTGTCTTCCGCAATCTGTGTAGCTTCTCTCGCCAACGAAGCGATCTCTTTGCTCAAACTCACCGGCATAGCCCGAGCTTTGTTATAAATATCCCGCGCGCGCGCAATGCGTTCGGGCGCATACCGATCGGCCTGCTGCGCTGTGGCGATCTGAATCGCATTCAACGCCTGATACAGTGTCGTCGTCGCTTCATATTCTTCCTTGCTCACGAGCTTGGTCGGCGTGGCCTGAGAATTGGCATCAAAGGTATACGGCTTTCGAGGCAGCAGTTCGTAAGTGGCGTTCACTTCCTGGACCTTGCCGATCGTGTCCCGGCTAACCATGTTCTCCATCACGACGATGTCGCTCGGCTGCGTCACCGAATAATAGGGCTCGGCGGTCACGATCATCGCGAAAGTTTGCATCGGCGTACTCGCGGTTAGCTTCGCTTTATTGGATCCATCCAGCTCGAGCTCGCCCAAATTCTGTGCGCGGCCGTCAGGACTGATCGCCCACACGACGTAGGTGAGGAATTGCGCGCCAAATCGTGTCGGTGGCAGTACATCTTCAAAGCGCATTTTCAACAGTGTCGATCCGCGCTTCGGCTCCACGACGGCTTGGCCGCGCGCTTCCGCGAGAACGGGCGTGCCCTTGAAATCGATGCGCGTCGGAGCCGAGAGATATCCGTAGTTGAGCGCCTTGGTTGTCCGGGAAACGATGGTGACCTGATACAAAGGTTGGGGACCACGTTGCTCCGGCGTCGAGGCGTTCTGTCCAAGCGCTTGCCAGTGAAAAAGCACCAGCAGCACCGTCGACGTATACGTTAGAGTGCGCATGTGTCAGTTTCTCCCTGCGCTAGCTTGCAATTTATTCACCGTTATCCAAATCCTTAAGAGGGAGTATGTTCTAAGAGGTCGAGTCAAGCCGGGTCGACGTAACACCCCGTAGACCTTGCATCATGCCGAAACCATTCATCTCCTGAGTGTTAGACGGCCACCCCGATAGTTTGTCTTCTACTAAGACTCTACCCTCCTTCACAAAGTCGATTCCCTCGCCGGATGTCACGCAACATCGGCAAATTTTCCCGTTTTTTCGGAGCCGCACAAACGGAACGCATCGACGGCAATATCGAAGCGCGCGCATATACTACAACTGACACCTGGACCAACATGAAAACTGTCTTTGCAATTGCACTGTTCACCGTCTCGTCGCTCTGGGCGCAAACCCATCCCTTGCAGCAGCTCATAGAGGCCGCGCGCACCAATGCCCCAAACCTGAAAGACCTCATAGCCTCAGGGCTGCCCGGCCTCAAAGGTCGCGACGGAGCCGCAGTCTGGGGACAGGAGTTCCTCTTCGCGGTCGAGTCCGAAAAGCCTGCAACCGTGTCAATTGACAAGCAGCCTCCAGTCGGCATGACAAGCATCGCGGGCACGAACCTCTGGTACAAGCTGATGACGCTGCGGCTGGGAACGACACATAATTACAACTACATCGTCAACGGCCGCTCGATCGGCACATATGACGTCGCCGGGTACAACCCCGACTCCTATCCCCTGCCCGGCGCTGCGCAAGGCAAGCTCTCGGAGATGAAGACCCTGACGAGCAAGATCTACGCGGGAATGAAGGCGAACTATTGGGTGTATGTGAATCCCGGCGCCGATACGTCCGGCGGGGCGCCCGCTAATGATCTGGCAGGACGGCGAAACCATCGTCGGAAACCTGGACCTTCTCCGATTGCGGCTGCAGATCGTGTCGGACAATCTCGTCTACAAGAAGCTGATTCCACCGATGGTCCACGTGCTCATAGCGCCGGGAAGCGGTGGAGAAGCCGAAGGCACACGCATGAGGAGCATTCAGTACGACACCGTCTCTGACCGCTACAGCAAATATCTGTTGGACGAAATTCTTCCCGAAGTCGAGAAGACGTACAAGCTCCGCCCCGACCCATACTCGAGAGCGATTGCAGGCGCATCCTCCGGAGCGATCTGCGCGTTTAACGTCGCCTGGTATCGACCCGATCAATTCAGCCGTGTCCTGTCACACATCGGCAGCTACGTTCCCTTGCAATGGAAACCCGAACAGCATCAGGACGGCGGGTACATCGTGTCTCACCGCGTCCGCCGGGAACCTCGGAAGAACCTCCGCGTTTGGCTCTCCGATGGAGCAGACGACAACGAAAGCAACGGTGGAAGCTGGCCTCTGAACAACATCCTTCTAGCCAATTCGCTCAAGCTTAAAGGCTACGACTTCCACTTCCGTTTCGGCGAAGGCATGCACGCCATCGCGCAGGGAGCCATGGACCTTCCCGAATCGCTCACATGGTTATGGCGCGAGTACGACGCTTCCAAAACCGCCCAGACCTACGAGATAGAGGACTCCGAGCGGACGAAACCCGTGTTCCGCGTCAAAATCGCCAATCGAGACGCCTGGTAGAAGACAGTGAGCCCGGACCTGTGCCAGATCGTGTAGAATCGCGGACGGTAAGGACTAGGAGAGTGATGATAGGCAAAGTTCTCGCGCATTATCACATTCTCGAAAAGCTCGGCGAAGGCGGAATGCGTACCGTGTGGAAAGCGCACGATAATCACCTGGACCGGTTCGTCGCGCTCAAGCTTCTGCCGCCCGAATACGTCTCCGATTCCGTGCGGACGCGGCGCTTCATCCAGGAAGCGAAGGCGGCATCAGCCTTGAATCATCCAGGCATCATCACTGTGCACGATGTTGCAGAGGCCGAGGGCGTCCACTTCATTGCCATGGAATTTGTTCAAGGCAAGACTCTGGAAGAGTTGATCGGACGCAAGCCCTTGAAGCTTTCCACAGCGCTTCGATATGCGGTCCAGATCGCAGATGCTCTCGCGAAGGCGCACTCCGCCGGAATCATTCACCGCGATCTGAAGCCCTCGAACATCATGATTACCGATGATGGACGGGTAAAAGTGCTTGACTTCGGCTTAGCCAAGCTGACTGAGCCGGCGCCCGGAGATAGTGGATCCACACAGACACTGACTGTAGAGGAGAAGCCGCTAACAGAAGAGGGAATCATTGTAGGAACAGCTTCCTACATGTCCCCCGAACAAGCCGAAGGAAAGGCCGTAGACGCTCGCTCCGACATGTTTTCGTTCGGTTCCGGTGCTGTATGAAATGATCAGCGGTCATCGTGCGTTTCGCGGCGGATCGAGAGTCTCCACCGAATCCCCAGGGCTGATCGGAATTGTTGCCCTGGCATCGATCAGTTGGTTTGCGATGGCGCGCGCGCCGGCATTCGCACTCCGCTGTATCGAATTCATGAGTGCGGTGGTTCGCCCAAACAGATTACCGCTCTCGAACAGAAAATTCACCGCAGCCCAAGCTTCCTCCCGGATGGCCGCAGATTTCTCTTTACAGCCGGTGCGCACAGCGTGAAAACAATGCGCTGTACACAGGATCTCTCGATTCACCAACCGTCCGGCGGCTGATGCCAATTCAATCGAACGTGACCTGCGTTCCGCCGCACCACGGCGTCAACGCGTACCTCGTTTATTATCGGGACGGCTCTCTGATAGCGCAGCCGTTCGATCCGGACTTGGATAAAGTCGACGCCAAGCCTGTGACTATCACGGACGACATCGCATACAGCGCTGCCGGTGCAATTGGCTGGTTTGCGTTATCCGCTGACGGCGAATCGTTCTCGCGGCTCCTGCAGGATTCAATGAAACTCGGCTTAGCTGGTTCGATCGCAACGGTTCGGCTGCCGGCGCAATTCGACCACGAGGCGAACTGTGGCAGCCGAGGCCCTCTCCCTCGGGTCATCGCGCTGCATTTACGCGCCCTGATGACGAGACGGGCAACCGGGACGTCTGGTATAGCGAAACACCGAGAGGAGTCGCTGCTCGCCTAACAACCCATGTGGCGAATGATTGGTTTCCTGTGTGGTCCCCTGATTGAAAGCAGATGATATTCGGCTCAGACCGTGATGGCGGAGCCGCATTCACCGCTTATATTAAGACCTCGATGGATCTGGCGAGAGATGAAGCGCCCCTTGCGCACATCCTCCAGGAACCGCACGACTGGTCCCGCGACCGAAAGTGGATCTCGTATGGCTTTCCTCTGTTACCCGTTGAGTCAATAGCGGGTGAAGGCAAGCCTTTCCAGTTCATTGCTACACAGTTTATGACCACGGGGTGGCCGGTTCTCTCCCGATCGGAAATGGATCGCCTATGCTCCAACGAGACTGGACGGTTCGAAATTTACGTTCGCCCATTAACCGAAGGACCTGCCGAACGGAAAATTCAAATGTCAAACCAGGGAGGTTGAGCTTGTCCATGCGACGGAACCGATCGGCCTGACAATGCGTGGAACGCCTTGGAACCACCCGTACGACACTCACGACTGACAGCGGTTTCTATTCAGCTGTCGAGCGGATCCGCCTGGCAAGTTTGTCGTGTTGCTCGATTGGACGGAGCAGAAACATTAGCGCGTCCTCCTATCAGGCGATAATCTCGCGCAACACCTCGCCATGCACATCCGTCAATCGAAAATCCCGACCGCTATACCTGTAGGTCAACTTCGTATGATCCAACCCGAGCAGGTGTAGAAGAGTGGCATTCACATCATGCGGATGCACCCGCTTCTCCGCCGCGCGATACCCGAAATCATCGGTCGCACCATACGCCATGCCGCCCTTGATGCCGCCGCCCGCAAGCGCAATGCTATACCCATACGAATTGTGATCGCGTCCGAAATGCAGTTTCGTATTCGACCCGTTCTCTACCGCGGGAGTACGCCCAAACTCCGTGCCCAAAACGACAATCGTGTCCTGGAGCATTCCGCGATCCTTCAGATCCTGGAATCAAGCGAAGCAACGGCGGGGTCGGTAAACGAAGCCAGGCGCTTCTGAACCAGAATGTCCTCATGCGAGTCCCACGGCTGCGAATTGCCGTAATAGATCTGCACCATCCGGACACCCCGCTCCACCAGCCTGCGCGCAAGCAGGCAACTGCGGCCGATCTCCGTATCGCCATAACGGGCAAGCGTCTCCGGCTTCTCCGTCCGAATATCGAATGCTTCCGGAGCCTCCGTCTGCATCCGGAAAGCGGTTTCCATTGCCTCGATCGACGCCTCGAGTTGTGTATCTCCCGTGCGCGCAGCCAGGTGCTCGCGATTCAACTGCGTCAGCAAATCCAGTTGCCGTCGCTGGGACCCGAGCGCCGTCTGCGGCTTCAATATTCCGAATCAGCTTGTACGGATCGGCATCGGTATTTTTCAGGAAGGTCCCCTGAAACACCGCAGGCAAGAAACGCCGACGACCAAAACGGCGAATCCCACCACCGGCATCCCGGGACACAACACGACAAAGCCCGGCAGATCGCGGCTCTCCGACCCGAGTCCGTACATCAGCCAACTCCCGAGACTCGGTCTTCCCGGCTGAATCGTACCGGTATTGAACATGAACAGCGACGGCTCATGATTCGGCACCTCGGTCCACATCGATCGAATCACGCAGAAGTCATCGATCAGGCTTCCGACTCGCGGAAAGATCTCGGAAACTTCGATGCCGCTTTGTCCACACTTGTCGAAATGCAAACGGCGAGGCGAACAGTTGCCCGTCGACCTCTCTGTTTTCGGAGGACCTCCGGGCATCGGATGACCGTTGTACTTCGTGGAGCATCGGCTTCGGATCGAACGTATCCACGTGCGACATGCCGCCATTCATCACGAGATAAATAATCCGCTTCGCCTTCGCAGGAAAGTGCGTTGGCTTGGGCGCAAACGGGTTCGCCTCCGCTGTGCAACATGCTCGATAATCCGAGCATCCCGAATCCGCTAGCCATTCGGAGCATTGCTTCACGCCGTGTCCAGCGTGGATGCACGAAGCCTTTAGTCAACATAGGCAAACTCATTCGAACTCAGAAGCACCCAGGCATACTGCGCCCACTTATTCTCTCCCGCATCTTTCAGGAACTCAGACCAGCCCTGCGCTCGCTCTCGCTCGGCTCCCGATTGAAATAATCCTCGGTATGCGGCAGTGATTCCGTCAGCATCATCCTCGCTGGCAATGCGTTTCGCCAGCGCAGCCGATCTGCGCGACACCACATCCGAGTTCAAGAAGAAAAGCTTCTGAAGTGGGACATTCGTCACCACCCGCTGTTCGCACGTCACCAAAGCCGAGGGCAGGTCGAACAACGACAAAGTCTCATCCTGCTGGAACCGGCTCGTCTTCGCATACACGGCGCGGCGTTTGAATTCCGCGTCCAGCGCCTTCGATTCTCCGCCGACCGTACGGTCGAGTTCTCCCGATGCCGCAAGCATCGCGTCCAACATCGATTCCGCTTCTAACCGCCGCCGATTCTGACGCCACACATACCGGTTCTCACCATCCGTCTTGTCGTTCCCCGAAACGCTTGCCGAAGACCGCTGGTACGCGTCAGACAACACGATTTCCCGAATCATTTCCTTGACCGAGTACTTGCGATCAACAAAGCGCGTTGCCAGATACTCGAGCAAATCCGGCAGCGCAGGTCGATCTCCCGCCTTCCCGAAGTTCGATGGCGTACGAACGATGCCCTGCCCGAACAGACTCATCCAGATTCGATTCACTGCGACACGCGCGGCGAGCGGATGATGAGCCACAGTGTCCGCCAACTGCAACCGGCCGCTTCCTTCACGAAACGCCAATACCTTTCCGCCCGACAGCGCCAACGGGAACCCGCGAGGAACTACTTCACCCAGTTGCTCTGGATTACCGCGAATATTCAGTTGCAGGTCATAGGGTTCGAACTCAGCGGCGCCTTGCAGGAACGGATACTGCGGTGGAAGCGCCTTCTTCAATGCTTCTAACTTCGCTTTTAAGGCGTCATACTCGGCGCGGTGCTCCTGCGGAAGCAACTCGGGTGTCAAAGCGCGATCGAATTTGAACGGAGCCGATGCCTCTCCGAACGTTCGATTCCAGGCGACAAACCGGTCCCGCTCCAAAGAGCGAACCGGGATGTACGCTCCAGGATTGAAGTCCTCTTCTGACCGGTATCCGCCAGGCAGCACAATCGTACGCAGTACCTTGGGAGCAGACTTTTCAGCCGCCGCGACCACGCGCTTGTTCTCGTCATCAACAACCTTCTTTTCCGCGATGATCTGCAGCATCAGAGCTTCAAAGCGCTTCGCTTCCACCTCGGTCCGATTCGCAAACCAGCTCTTCAGAAACGGGTGATTCTCCTCCGGCTTCGCCAAGTAAGCCTTCCACCGATCGACAACCTTCGTGTGTAATCCAGGAGCGGCGGGGCCACCGTTGGCAGCCGTCATATAGTCAGCAAGCCGGCCGGCGAAACTCTCCGCCAACGAAGCCGATTGCTCGTCGAGGAATTTATTCAGCGCCTTTTC
Organism: Bryobacteraceae bacterium; assembly: GCA_963825845.1. Taxonomy (GTDB): domain Bacteria; phylum Acidobacteriota; class Terriglobia; order Bryobacterales; family Bryobacteraceae; genus DASQDN01. Next base: position 152,864 of record CAWGVL010000036.1, read on the forward strand.
CGCGGCGTCTACGTCCTTCTTCGCCTTCTGCCACGACGACGCCTCTTCCTCCTTCACCAGCGGGTATTCCTTATAGGCTGTACTGGCAAACACACCCGCCAGCGCATAGTAGTCACGCGCGGTAAATGGATCGTACTTGTGGTCATGACAACGCGCGCATGCCACCGTTACGCCGAGCATTCCGCGTGTAACCACATCCACACGATCATTCCGCTCATCCGCGCGCGACTGCGCCGGCTGCGCGATGCCGTAATACCAAGGACCAACCCCGAGCAGACCGGTGGCCGGCAGAAGCGATGCGTCGTTCATACGATCCCCCGCCAGTTGCGCCATCAGGAAGCGATCGTACGGCATATCTTCATTGATCGCGTTAACAACCCAGGCTCGATATCGCCACGCGTTGGGATACGGAACCACGGCCGTGCCGGTAAAATCGTCCTCACCATAGCGAGCCAAGTCCAGCCATCGCCTTCCCCACTTCTCGCCAAAATGCGGCGAAGCCAGCAGCTTCGATACCAGGCGTGCGAACCAGTCATTCGACGAGTCTTCGAAGGCAGCCGCAAACTCGCCTTCGTCCGGCGGAAGACCGATCAGGTCGAAATAGAGACGTCGTATAAGCGTACGCTTGTCTGCGTGACCATTCGCGATGAGACCTTTGGTCTTTAGCGCGTCATCGATAAACCGGTCAATGCTTTCACCGTCATGGGTTTTTCGCAGCGGGCGAAATGACCAGTGCTCTGCGGCATCGCTCCAGACCGCGCCCCCATCGATCCACGCGCGAAGGGTCTGCACCTCATCGGCGGTCAGAGCCGCGGTGGGAGGCATTGCTTTCACCCCCGGAACGTCGCGTGAAACCGCCTGAAATATCCGGCTCTCGACCGCGCTACCCGGCTTCACGGCGGGTCCCGACTTGCCGCCGAGCATCATCGCGTCTCGTGAATCGAGGCGCAACCCGCCCATTCCCGTCTGCGCATGGCAGGCCCAGCACCGCGACACGAGGATCTTCCGCGCCGCCTCTTCGGACGCGCCATACGCCGTGGCCGCAGCCAGAAACCACCAGAGAGCGCGCAAAATACCCCCGCTAACGCAGCATATCATCCATCGCGGCTCCCTCGGCTCGCGTACAGTAAGAGAAGGGATAACCGATGAATAGGCGTACGGCATTACAGAACTTCGGAGCAGCGGCTGCGCTTTTCGGTGTCCCCGCCCGATCCGCAACAAAGCAGGGCGATCTTCCCCCGGCAGAACTCAGAACGAAAGACGCGGACGCATACTGGACCCGCATCCGGAGCGAGCAGTTCTTATTAGCGGATTGGCGAGCTTACCTCAACAACGGAAGCCTGGGTGTGGCCCCGAAGCCGGTCGTTCAAGCCGTAGCCAATTACATGGAGCGCGCCGCCGCGCTCACCGAAGACGAATATCCACGGTGGGGCTACGAAACCCTCGACAAGCATCGCGAAACGCTGGCGAACTTCGCGGGGTGTAAGAAAGACGAACTCGCCATCATGCACAGTGCGACGGAGGCCATGAGTACCATCGCCGCCGGCATTGATCTCAAGTCGGGCGACGAAGTCGTCATCACGGACCAGGAGCATCCAAGCGGCAAAGGCTGCTGGTATCTGCGGCAGGCGCGGCATGGCATCAAAGTCCGCGAGGTGCAGATCCCGATGCCTCCCCCAAAAACCGAGGCGCTTGTCGACCTGCTCCTCTCTGCCATCACTCCTGACACACGAGTTCTTTCCTTCAGCGGTATTCTCACCACAACCGGCCTCGTCATGCCCGTTCGTGAAATCTGCGAAGCCGCACGCCGGAAAGGTGTGATCACGGTAGTCGATGGAGCGCACCTGCTTGGGCAGATATCCACGCGCATCTCCGATTTGGGCTGCGATTACTTCGCCGCGAGTCCACACAAGTGGATGTTTGCCCCCGCTGGATCCGGATTGCTTTACGTGCGCCAGGAGAATGTCGACCGCCTCTGGCCAACAATCGTAACCGGCAACTGGGACGACAAGAAGCTAGCTGCTGCGCGCTATATGATGGTGGGCACCAACAACCGGGCCATTGTCGAAGGCGCCGTCGCAGGAGTTCAGTTCTTCCAGTCCATCGGCGAAAGCGCCGTCTTCCACCGGATCCACGAACTGGCGCAATACGTCCGGAAGCGAGCCGCGGAGATCCCGTACGTCGAACTACTCACGCCCGACGACGACCGTACCTATGGCGGTCTGGTGACCGTACGATTCCGCAACAAAGACCTGACGCGCTTTCGGGACGAATGCAGGAAACGCCGAATCTGGATCTACGGTGGCGACTTGCTCCGCGTCGCAACGCACATTCACACCAGGCGCAAGGACCTTGATGCGCTCTTTTCCACCATGCGTGACACTCTAGGGTGACCTGCAATGCTCGGCAGCCGGAGACTCTGGTGGCTCCTCCTCCTCACATTTGCGGTGGTCGCATTTCTCGCATTCGCTTATCCGATGTATGTGATCCGTCCGTTCCGTGCGCAGGGGTTCCCGAGAACTCGCGCTGGCGTTAGCGGTTCGTAACTGGGGGCCGCCCATCGCGATTGCCGCCGCGGCAGGTGTCTTAGGCGCGGCGGTTGCCTTATGGAAGCGATCCACATCGAAACTCCCGAACATTGCGATCGCATGCGCCGCGGTACTGACGGTTGCCTTCGCGGTGCTTTCTCACATCAATGTGTATGAGAAGATGTTCCACCGCATCGATTCGCCGGACGTCATAGCCGCCGCAGAAACAAAGATCGACGAGGATGACATGGTGCTCGCCGTTGAAGTCGAAGGTATCGCGCGAGCATATCCGGTCCGCATGCTGGCGTATCACCATATCGCCAATGATGTGCTTGGGCGAGTCCCAATCGTCTCCACATATTGAACGCTATGTCACACCGGTCTGGTGTGGAAACGGGAACTCGACGGGCGAGCCTTGACGTTCAGGCTCGCGGGCATCAACAACCAGAACTTCCTCATGCGCGACGAAGAGACGGGCTCGTATTGGCAGCAGATCAGCGGTCGTGCGATATCGGGTCCGATGCGCGGCCGCCAACTCGAGCTGGTCCACTCTGACGAGCTGACCTTCGGCCTCTGGCGCAAAGAAATTCCGCAAGGAACGGTGCTGAAACCCGTTGAAAAGTTCGCATCAGAGTACGAATCGAAGGACTGGGAAGCACATATCGGCAAAGCTCCGACAGTCGTAAGCACAAGCGGAACGCCACACCGGCCTCGCGATCTAATGCTCGGTATCGAATTCAGAGGAGCAGCCCGAGCCTATCCTGTAGACGTCGTACTGAAGAGCAAACTCATTCAGGATCGGATCGGCGGCACGCCGATCATCATCGTGGTCGGACATGATCAAAAGTCAATCCGGGCATTCGAAGCCAAAATCAAACCGGGCGAAGCCACCCCAGAGTTCTACCGTGACACTAGCGCAGTCCTAATGGATTCCATCACAGGCAGCCGCTGGAATTTCCGAGGCTGTGCTATCGAGGGTCCCACAACCGGCCAGTGCCTACATCCAATCCCAGCCCTCAAAGATTATTGGTTCGACTGGCGCATCTATCATCCACAAACGTCACTATTTGGCGGCAAATAAAAATATTTACCAAGCCTTATCCGTGTTCATTCGTGTTCATCCGTGGCCAGTGACCCGTAATCGCTCTAACGAACGTAAATCTCAGCCCACGCAGTACCTGCATAACTCGGTTCACGCCCGCAAATAATTCCTTAACCCCAACCACAACAATCACTTCGCCGAACTAGCGACACGTGAATTTTGGAACCGGCACATACAATGGAACTGAAAGGTCGAACGCCGTCAAAGGCGATTCGGCCTTTTTCCATTTCCAAGGAGCACACTATTATGGCCACCGAAAAGCAGATCGCCGCCAACCGCCGCAACGCACAGAAATCGACCGGCCCGAAATCCGACGCCGGCAAAGCGAAGGCAAAATTCAACGCCCTGAAACACGGAATGACGGCCGACACGGCGGTCCTTCCTTCGAAGACCCAAACTCCTACGAACAACTTCGCGAGGCGTTGATCGATCATCACCAACCCGCGAATGCCTGCGAGCAGATGCTCGTCGAACTCGTCGTCGTAAACTACTGGCGAGCTTATCCGTGTACGGCGCGTGGAGACGGCGGCCTTCGAACTCGAAATAGAATCTATCAAGCGCAGCAATGGGAAGAGCGCCGCTCCCACCCTCGACGATGACGAAGATATCGCCGACGCTTTCGCCGGCCCGCACGATACATTCCAGTACCTGCAGCGCTACCAGTCTGCCGTTGAACGGTCTTATTTCCGTTCCGTTGAAACATTGCGCAAAGCACAAAACGACCGGCGCCGCGAAGAACGTCGCAACGCTCCGCCCCAAAGAATTGGCTACGTTTCGAAAGGGAAGGCAGCAGCCGCCGCGAGCGCAGCTTCAGCAGCAACACCGGCACGAAAGAGCTGTGGCCCGAAACACAACTTGTCACCGCTACACCCACGCAAAATTTCTTGACATACTATCCGTTTCGTACTAATTCTTTAGTGTGAGGAAACGAAGCACGGTTCTGACCGAACAAGAACTCGAAATCATGAAGATCGTGTGGGAACGCGGGGAAGTGACGGTCCGGGAGGTCTACGAGGAACTTCTCGAGCGTCGCAAGATCGCGTACACAACGGTAATGACAATGCTTGGCGTGCTCGAAGGCAAGGAGCATCTGGAGAAAGCCGTCGGCGAGCGGGCGTATGTTTACCGTCCCGCCCGGCCGAAACAGGAAGTTTTCGGCAAGCGATGGTCTCCCGATTTCATCTCTCGCGTCTTTAACGGCTCCGCGAAGCCGCTGATGCAGCACCTGATCGACAACGAACAGGTCAGCCGCGAGGAACTCGATGAGATCAAGACCATGCTCGAAAGTGAGGCGAAAGCCCGGAAGAAGCGGGAGCCCAAATCATGACGGACCTGATTACCTCTGAGAACGTCGTGGCGTGGGTCGCGCAGACAACCATCCTCATAGCCGCGGCTGCATTACTCAGCCGGTTGATTGGGGCTCGTGTAGCGCGCTGGCATCTTGCTTATCTCCACATTTTGCTCGCAATCTGCCCCCTGCTGCCGGTTCTTCAGAGATGGGGATAAACCAGGACGAGCATTGCGTTCGCCCGCGCAAAACAGTGGCGCCGTCCGTCAGCAATGCATCTTTGGAGGCGAACGAGCCAGTTGACTGGGCCAGACGTCCGAGGCTGCGCTCGCCGGCGGGAATCGGATGCAGAATCATTTGGCTTTGTTTCGGGATGTCCCGACGGTGCGCCGCTACCGGAAGAACGCACGTCCGTTTGATACGCTCCCGCCATCGATCTCTGCGGCTATCGATTTGACGGAGACGCGGGCGCAGTTCTCTGTTTCGCGCGAGATTTCCCGGACCGGTGACATTCGGATGGTTATCTTCCGGTCGGTACTGGGTGTGCGCCGTCTGATTCCAAGGCTTATCTCCATAGAGCAACAGCTAGCGCCGTCGCCTGCCACGAACTTACACATGTTCGCCGCCAGGACTGGCTCTCCAGTTTGACTGAGGAAGTCACCGCCGCCGTGCTCTGGTTTCACCCGGTATCTGGTGGCTTCTACGCCA
>CAWGVL010000037.1:0-53173 GCA_963825845.1 Bryobacteraceae bacterium
GTTATGTTCCCTGTTGCTTCGTTTCGTCTTGAAGTGTATTCACTGACAAACTGATAAGCCGGACTTTCGAACGCAGATAGGGGAAATCCCATTCGCAAACTGGTTTGACCGTACGATACAGAATGACCGAGACGGCACAGTTCTCACGGTTGTAGTGCCGGACGATTTGACCTTGGCCTACCTGGAGAGCGAATATCGAGAGCTGATCCATCAAGCGGCTGCCAGAATCGGGATAGAGGCGATCCGATTTGTCGTGCGTTAACGGCTCGAGAACCGAATGTTATTGAAATCACATCGAGCCGCGTCGATGGTTTAGCTTTGGCTCGGATTGACAGAACGCCTGAAGACAGGTGCGAGGACCACTGCACAGCCCGAACTCTCAGCCGACCGCCTTGTCTCGTTTGGCGTGTGGGTCACGTGAATCCGATCAGAAACCCCATCGATCGCAGGCACATTGGATGCCACCACTATCAGTAAACTAACTGCGGACCGGGAGCCGCTGCCCACCGATGAATAGATTACTGCTGCGACCTGAGATACCAGCAACCTAAATTGCCAGCGTTGTGGCTCCCTGCTGGATCCCAGAGTCCAGGAGATTAATTACAGCCATCCAGTCTGAATGGGAAGCGGACTGCCCTTTGATAATGGGTTGTCGTTCGCCAATATCCGGTCCGGTCGTAACCCGTTGACTCGGATCCGGATGGCGCGGAAGAATCGGAACTCATGTCAGCCCTTTTGTTGTGCGTCTTTCGATTCGTTCGGCTGCTGATGAGCGGCCACCAGGCCCTCGCTCTCGAGAACGCGGCACTACGACTCCAACTCGCAGCCTTCCAGCGAAAACGGAAGCGACCGCTGCTGACGGCCTTCGATCGCGTATTCTGGGTCGCTCTCCGCCAGTGGTGGTCCGGTTGGCGTAGCCCGTTGATCTACGTCCAGCCCGACACTGTCACGCGCTGGCAACGGGAACGATTTCGCAGATTCTGGGCGCGACTGTCGAGATCACATCGCCGTCGTCCAGGGCGACCCGCCACCGCCGTCGAGATTCGCGCGGTTGATCGAGCGGATGGCGGCTGCCAATCCGCTCTGGCGCGCACCGCGAATCCATGGCGAACTGAAGATGCTGGGCATCTCCATCTCCGAACGGACCGTCTCCCGAATCATACGAACGATCCGCCGGCCACCAACTCAAACGTGGAAGACCTTTCTTCACAACCATCTCGGCCAGACCGTATCCATGGACTTCTTCACGGTGCCGACGATCACGATGCGAGTACTGTTCGTGTTTATCGTGCTGGAACATCGTCGTCGTCAGGTGTTGCACTTCAATGTGACCGAGCATCCGACTGCGGCGTGGACGTCGCAGCAGATTCGTGGAGGCATTCGCCGACCGGGAGCCCACTCGCTATGCGATTCGAGATCGGGACGGGGTTTATGGCAACCTCGTGCACGAGTGCATCGCGTCGCTAGGGATGGAGCAAGTCCTCACTGCTCCTCAGAGCCCCTGGCAGAATCCGTACGCCGAGCGCTTGATCGGCACGATCCGGCGAGAGTGCTTGAACCATTTCGTCATCCTCAACGCCAAGCATCTGAGGAGAGTTCTCGCGCTATATTTCCGTTACTATCACGCCTCAAGAACTCACCTCGGACTGGCCAAGCAGTGTCCATTTCCGCGCGAGGTATCAAGCGCTGGAAGAATTGTCGAAATCCCGCAACTCGGCGGTCTCCATCACCGCTATGAACGGATTGCAGCCTAATTCGATGCCGACGTGATTATGGCGAATCACAGCCATCGTATTTGTGAGCGATCAGCTGCGGGTGCCAGCGCAACAGCGTCTCGGGTGTAACGATCGTGGCCACCTCGGCCAGAAGCTTTCGTCCCAGTCCTCTCGCTCTGGCGGCCAACCGGCGCCGCTGGTCATCGCTCAGCCGCAAGCACCGTTCGTCAAGCTGTTCGCGAAGCACTTGGTTCTCTTCACACATGTATTCATTCGCCTGAAGCTGACGGTGATTATACATCCGGCAACCGCCATCAGCACAAACCGGAACGGATCAAAATCGTCGGCATCCTGGAGGCTTCGTTATCAAATCATCGGAACGCCGGAGTAGCACGCCGCATTTTTAGGAAGATTCGATTTCCGGGCCATACGGGATGCGCAGAGTGCGTTAGGCCACTACGCGGTCCGGGCGCACAAACAACCATAGCAATGCTGCTAGAGCCACCATGCATGCCGAGAAGTCCAACGCGGCGGTCCACCCAAATTTCGTCGCGATAAACGGGGTGGCAATGGGAGCGACGGCCCCGGCAATCTGCGCAATCGTATTCATCACGCCGAACAGCGCGCCGGCGTGCTCTGGGGCGAGATCGACGGCAGCAGCCCAGGACGCCGTTTGCCCGAATAAGTGTCCACCGGTGGCGAGGGCTAGCAGGGGCACCGCTAACGTTACGTTGTCGATCCGTCCACCCAACACAATGAGCAACGCCGCCAAGCCCTCGCCGGCCAGAACAATGGCAAGGCGTCCGATCCGTTTTTGGTATCGAATCGTCAACCAGTCTGAGAGCCGGCCGCCCATCGCGGTTCCAACGGCGACGGCAACATAGGGCAGTCCCGCCCAATAAGCCGCTCGCGGTCTTCGTCAGACCGCGTACGTTGACCAGATAAAGATAAAACCAGGTGAAGAAGACGTATGAGGTGTAGCCGGCAACCCCATAGCTCAGCGACAGCGCCCACACACTACGGCTGAGAAAAACAAGTGCCACGGAGTTGGACCGGCTGACTTCGTATATCGGACAGCGGCGCGCCGCGAATAAGAGCGAGCTCAGCTGGGTTGACACGCGGATGTTGAGCTGGCCACTCGCGGCCAGTGTGCGAAGGAAGGCTCCGACAACAATACCACTGACACCGAGGACCCAGAAACGGAAAGGTCGATCCGCCTTGCCCGATCATCCACACCGCCAAGGGCGGCGACAGCGCCCCACCCAAACCTAGTCCCATCATCGAGACGCCGTTGGCGGACGATCGTTCGTTCGGCGGCATCCACCGGCCCAGCATCTTGATCGTTGCAGTTAACACGCCGGCTTGGCACACGCCGGTGAGCAGGCGCGTGAAGAAAAGGCCGGTCACCAACAGACCAGCCGGCAGCCACGTCAACGCGCCCGATGAAAGCGTGAAAATCGACCACCCGAAGACGGCGACCGTTAGCAACCGGAAGCGCCGAGCCGGTCCACCAGGATGCCCACCGGGAACTGCATAACTGCGTACCCAATGATAAAAGCGCTCAGTGTGGACCCGACCTCGATTGGTGAGCCCGGCCTCGGCTTGAATCTGTTGCGCCACCACGCTCATCGAGAAGCGGGTGGCGAAGGCATGCGTAGTTACCAGCAGCAGAAGGGCGGCGACCGTCCATCGAAACCGCGACGCCTCAGAAGATGGCAATCGGATTTACCGGGGACCCGGTTCCGCCTTCGACCGGAAGGGGAGCCACCGTAAGCAAAAACTCCCAGCGGCCTCGCTTTACGGCGGCCTCGCTAACCGCCTCCAGATCGAGGTTGTCGAGAATCGGCACGCCCATGCCATTTATTAAAACCAAGTGTACGGGAAGTACGATGGTGGCGATGCCCGATGGCATCACGTCTGTAGCGAGATCGCTGCCCACCACCGCGACATCGCGTTGCTTGAGCCAGGGCAAACATGATGAGTGAAGACCGGCCGAGTTCTTCATGATGTCCCACGAACCCTCGGCGGCACGACGAGCCCAGCGTCCGGTGCGAAACAGCAGCGCGTCACCCGGCTTAACACGGAGCTTGGACTGCTTCTCCCACCTGTCCAGATCTTCCGGAAGGATCGCTCGGCTGCCCTCCAGATACTTGTTACCCAGCAGGCGGGGCAGGTCTACCAGCACGCCACGAGTAACAATACCATCTTTCGCTCGGTTAACTGCCAACTTCGCCGCGCCGGAGTCGGTGACCTCCTGCTGCGCGAATCCGTTGAACATCTTACCCTTCCAAAACACGTGACAGAGGGCGTCGAGGTGCGTCACCGTGAAGCCGTGATACTGAACCGCATAGCTGTCCGAGGCGCCGGTCTTGCTATTGGTACCAGTCTCGATCATCTTGTGTTCGAAGGGGGGAGAATCGTCGGCGCGCTGCTTGGTAACATCATGCGCCAGCGAAACCGAAACACCATCCTTGACCAGTGCTGCTGCCTCCTTGCGCTTCTCGGGCGTGATCAGGTTCAGGGCGCCGCGCTCATCCGCCGGGCCCCATCTGCCCCAGTTGGAAAGCTTCTTCAGCAACGTTTCGACATCCAGATGTGTGACCACAGGAGGCGCCGAAGCCAGAGATCCAGCCAAGACCAAACTAATCGCGATCCGTTGCATAGTGCCGCTGGCGATCACGACAGCAGGCGCGCCGCGAAATTGCCTTCTCCCCCGACATCGGTGAGGCGGAAGTCGCGACCATTGAAGTGGTAGGTCAGTCGGTGGTGGTCCAAGCCGAGCAAGGCGAGCATCGTGGCATGGAGATCGTTCACATGGATGCGATCCGTCACGGCGCGGAACCCGAGATCGTCGGTTGCGCCGATCACTTTGCCTCCCTTCACCCCGCCTCCGCACATCCAGGCTGAAAAGCCATACGGATGGTGATCGCGGCCCAGTTTTCCCTGCATCACCGGGGTCCTACCAAACTCGCCGACCCAGACGATAAGCGTGGATTCCAGCAGCCCGCGCTGCTTAAGATCAGCGATGAGTCCGGCGATGGGTCGGTCGATCTTCCGCCCGTTCTCAGTGTGGTTCTTGTCGCACTCACCATGGCCATCCCAGTCGGTAGAGATCAACTGCACGAAGCGGACACCGCGCTCCACCATGCGGCGGGCGAGCAAAGCGAGATGCCCGAATTTCTCGGTGGGCTTGTCATCCAGTCCATACATCTGGCGAATGTGCGCGGGTTCTTGGGAAATATCCACTAGTCCCGGCGCGGCCATCTGCATTCGGAAGGCGAGTTCGTAGTTGGCGATCTGTGCTTCGAGGCGCGAATCGTCTTCACGTCCCTCGAGATGCTTCCGATTCCAGGAAGCGACCTGGGCGAGCAGGACCTGCTGCTCTTCTTTTGTCATACCCGGAGGCGGCGCAAGGTTGACCAGCGGAGCGCCTTCGGATCGCATCACGGTCCCCTGATAAAGAGCTGGAAGAAAGCCCGAAGAGTAGGAGTTCCGGTTGCGTCCGCTGATGGCGCCGTCCGTCATCATGACGAAGGCGGGCAAGTTGTCACACTCAGTGCCGAGTCCATAGGTGATCCACGAGCCCACGCTTGGGAAGCCAGTTCGAATGGAACCCGAATACAGAAGATTCAGCGCGGGCCCGTGGATAAAGGACTCGTGATACATCGAGCGGATGACCGCCATGTCATCGGCGTGCTTCGCGGTTTGTTCGAACAAGTCTGAAATTTCGAGTCCGGACTGCCCATACTTGCGGAATGTGCGCTGCGAGCCCATCAGCTTCGACTCTGCCACCCGGATGAATTGAAGATTGATGCCTTCGGCGTTGAAGCTAGCCGGCATCGTCTGGCCGTCATACTTTTGGAGGAGCGGCTTGGGATCGAACGTATCTACGTGGCTCGGACCACCCTGCATGAAGAGATAGATAACCCTCTTGGCCTTCGCCGGGATGTGCGCAGCTTTGGGCGCAAGTGGATTAATGGCGGCAGCCCGCAACTGGTCCAGAGCAATGCCCCCGAAGCCAAAGGCGAATTTCGAAAGAAAATCCCGGCGGGAGGAAGCGTTCGATTGAAGGTTACATTGCATGGGTCCTCTAGTCTACGAAAGCAAACTCACTGAGGTTGAACACGGACAGACAAAACTTCTCGAGCGAGAGCCTGGAAATCAGTTGGACTCCCTCTGCTTTCTCGCTTGCCGTGGGTGGCCGGCCTAGCGCGAGGCCGCCAAGCTCCCTCCACCCACGACTCGGGCTCGGATCCGAACTCGCGCCGCAGGCGCTCCGCGAACTTGGCCGCCTGTTCCGAGGCAATCCGATTGTTCAGGAACCACAAGGCCTGCGGGGCCACCGAACTGACATCCCGTTGCGGACAACTGATCGAGTTGATCGGATTGTCAAAGGCTTCAAACATCGGATAGGGAAAGTTGCGCCGTACGAGTAGATAGAGACCGCGGCGATTGAATTCGGTCGGATCTCCATTCACCGGCCACTGCGCCATCGATCCGACCCCACCCGCTTCGTCTGGGCTCAGGGGCGGAGCTATCGGCTTGCCTCCCATCCGCAGATTGAGCGAGCCGGCCACCGAGTGCATCGCGTCCCAAAGGGCTTCGCCTTCCAACCGGTGACGATTTGAGCGCCAATGGTAGACGTTGTCGCGATCCGCGCTGAGGTTTTTTTCATCATGGAACGCGCTCGCGCGCTGATAGGTGTCCGACGTCATAATGAGCCGGTGCAGAGACTTGATGCTCCATTTGTTAGCTGTGAATTCGTTGGCGAGCCAATCCAGCAGTTCCGGTAAAACTGGAGCTTGCCCTTGTCGGCCGTAGTCGTTTGGCGTGGCTACTAGCCCTCGTCCAAAATGCCAAGTCCATACTCGATTGACCATGACTCGCGAGGTCAAGGGGTGATCTGGTTGCGTGAGCCACAGCGCCAGTTGCTTTCGCGCCAGCGGGATGCAGCGCCCCGAGCAGTCCTCCGAAGCGATGTCACCCCCACCCAGAAATGCGGGGAGTCCAGCTTGCACGCTTTCCTTCTTCAAACTGAGTTCGCCGCGGCCATACATATGGGTCTCAGGCACCAACGCCGGATCCCTGTGTCCGAGCACGCTTGCCGTTGGAATGTCCATGAGCCCGTCCCAGGCAACTTTCTGCGCGTCGCGCTCGGGCACTTCAAGAACCGCTTTGGCGATCGCTTCCTTTAGCGCTCCCGCTCGTTTAGCCTCCTCCGGTGTCATCTCCTTTTCGAGGCTAATGGCTTTAATCGAGGCGGCCACCTTGTCGGCCAATTCCCGTTGGGCGGGATTGCGCTTCTCCTCTTCGGTGTCATATGCAGCTAGTTCTTCCGGCGAGAACGGCTTTTTTCGTTCGGCAATGAGGCGTTTGCGGATCGCGCTCTCATAGAGGCGGTAGGCTGTGCGAGCTTCCGCGACGGCGATTACCCGCTGGTAGTTCTGGCCGTGATCGCGGATCGACATGCGGTGCACGACCGGCACCTCGGTTTCCGTGGAGTAGGCGAAGATTGCCGCCAAACGGTAATAGTCGCGCTGCGTGATCGGATCGAACTTGTGGTCGTGACAACGGGCACAACCGAACGTGAGACCGAGAAAGGCCGAACTGGTCGTGTCAACCCAATCGGTCAGTTTCTCGTATTGGAGCTTTTCCGCATCCATATTGGACTCGTGAACTTCGGGGCCGAACGTGTAAAGTCCTGTTGCAATTCGGGCTTCCAGGCTCTGCAACTTTTCCTTAGGCAAGTCATAGGTGCCGTTGAGATCAAATTGCCTGGCCACATTTCGTCGCCCGCGATCTGCTCCTGGACAAAGCGGTCATATGGTTTGTCGTCATTGAAAGCTTTGACTACGTAATCGCGATAGCGCCACGCATTCTCTGAAGTAGATGTCGGTTTCATAGCCGCCGCTATCGGCATAACGAACGACATCCAGCCAGTGCCGTCCCCAGCGCTCGCCATACTGAGGCGACTGGAGCAACTCGTCGATCAATTTCGGCCAAGCCTCGGGTGATGAGTCCGCCACGAACGTCTCGACCTTGCCGGGGGGTGGCGCAGGCCAATGAGATCGAAGTAGGCTCGCCGGATCAGGGTTTCGCGGCTGGCTCGAGGAGCAGCGGTTAATCCCTTGGCTGCCAGCCCGACCTGTACAAAAGCGTCGATCGGATGCGTTGGGCCTGCGGGCACGGGAGGTCGAACCGGCTTACGGAATGACCAGTGCGTCGGCTGGCTGTGGGCGGCTGGAGTTCCGCTCCATTCAGCGCCGGATGCAATCCACCTGTCCCCAAAGCCGTGACCTCGTCTGCGGTGAGCATCTCTTTACCGGGCGGCATCTTCAATTCGCCCTTTGCCTGATACGGCTAGGAAAAGTAGGCTCTCGTCGGGCTTTCCGGGCACGATCGCGGGACCTCGCCCCCCACCGCGCAACGCGCTGGCTCGATCCCGCAGATCCAACTTGGCCATGTGGGCGGCCCCATGACAGGACCAGCAGCGTTTTGCGAGGACCTGCAGCGCGGGGATATCGCTGGCCACCGCGAAGGTCGTGGCAACCAAGCCCACAATCCAAAATCTCATCATGGAGGGGAGGTTCCTCGCCTTCGATTATGTTCGATGGAATCTGTCGAGTCAACTAGCCAGTTTAACGATAAACTTGGTACAATCGATCCTACCGTGAAAGCCGCCATGATGCGCGCCGTGCGCCAGCCGTTAAGCGTCGGGGACGCTCCCGTCCCAAGCATAGCGCCTGACGAAGTGCTAATCGAGACTCGTACCTGCGGTATCTGCGGAACCGACTTCACATCCTCGAAGGTCATGGCTATGTGCCTGCTCTTCCTCACATTCTTGGACACGAGCCGTCCGGCATCGTAACTGAGATAGGAAGCGCGGTCACTGGATTGTCGCCGGGAGACCGCGTCGTGCCGCACCTGTTTATAGGGTGCGAAGAGTGCTTCTATTGCCGCACTGGACGCCACCAGCAGTGCGGTGCATTGAAGGGAATCATTGGCGTCCTTTCAAATGGAGCATTTGCGGGATACTTCAAGGCGCCAGCCCGAAATCTCTACAAGCTTCCGGAGGCAGTCCCATTCGACGAAGGGGGCCTGATTGCGGACGCGGTCATCACGGCAGTGCATGCCTGCCGCCGGGGCGGACTGGGCATTGGTGATTCGGCCGCTGTTGTCGGGACCGGTGGCGTTGGGCTAGTCATGATTCAGATCCTCCGAGCCTCCGGAGTGCGCGTCGCGGCGGTTGACGTGCATCCGGACAAGCTGGAAACGGGCGCGCCAACTCGGTGCCGGTTTGGCAGTCGACCCCACGCTACCCGGAGCGGCTGACAGTCTGCGCGAATTCTCCGGAGGCCAGGGGCTGACGGGCTTGTTCAACTGCGTGGGAACGAGCCAGAGCATGAGACTGTGCGCCGACAGCGTTATGCGGTGCGGCCGCATCGTGGTGGTGGGGGAAGAGCCGCAGGACCCACGCATCGACACCATCGAAATCGCGCAGAAGGAAATCGAAATCATCGGATCGCGCAATGGCACACGCCAGGACATGCAAGACGCGATCCGGCTGGTAGCCGCCGGCGTGGCGCGCCCGCTCATAGGGGCCCGGTTTCCCCTTTCCGAGATCAACCAGGCATTCGACGCCATGCGGAAAGGCGTTCTCGGCCGGGTTGTCGTGGTCATCAAAGAATCCTAAAGACTGGAGACTGATTTTGGACAAACTCATAATTACAGTTACATGTGACTCGACGATGTCATACCCGCGGAATCCTTATAACCCGCAGGGAATCGACGCCCTGATCGACGAGTACGCACGTGGAGTCAATGCGGGGGCCAGCATCTGCCACCTCCATGGCCCTTACACGCTTGATGAGAAAATGCGCGACGACAACACCAAGTTGTCCGATCTCGACCTGCCCGGTTGGCAGCGTCTGAAAGACGGCATCACATCACGCTGCAAGACGATCATCCAGTACGGCATCGCCAACGGCCGCTTTCCACAACGAGTGGAGTCGATGAAACAGAAGCCGGACATGATGTCGATCTGCTTCAACGCGCACGACGAGTCCTTTCAGCCGGACCCCGACTACCCGGCTGTTGAACTCTACGGCATTCACGACCGCAACGAACTCGAAGGGTATTGCCGTCATACCAAGGAACATGGTGTGAAGCCCGAAGTGGAAGCGTTCCACTACGGCGCTATCTGGAATGCCCAGCGGCTCATAAAAATGGGGCTGCTGGCCACGCCGGTCTGGACGACGTTCTTTCTAGGCTGGCCAGGCGGCTGCTGGACGCCTCCCACCGTAGAAGCGATGCAGTTCATGCACAACCACAAGCCCGCCGACTTCAACTACAGCGTCAGCGTCATGGATCCGCCCACGCAGTGGACCGTGTTGACTCAGGCGATCATGCTGGGCGGACACGTACGTGTAGGCATGGAAGACAATCCTTATCTCGATCTGAATGGGACGCTCGCTCGCAGCAACGCCGAACTCGTAGAGAAGATCGTGCGGATCGCGCGCGAACTGGGACGCGAAATCGCCTCTGTGGATGAAGCCCGCGCCATCACGGGACTGCCCAAGGCATAGCGTCATGCAAAAGAACCACGCCAAGGCCAAGCTTCAGGCCGGTGAGTGCATTTACGGAACCTCGGTCGAGTACTGTCTCGACCCGGAAATCTCGGTGCTGCTCGCTAAGGCTGGTCTCGATATGTTCTTCATCGACACCGAACATCAGGCGGCCAGCCTACGCCCAGATTCGGGCGATCTGCCGTACGGCGCGCGATTTTGGCATCCCGGCTCTGGTCCGAATCACCCAGAACGATCCGGCGCTGATCACCCGAGCACTCGACTGTGGGGCGATGGGAATCGTCGTTCCTCCGCGTGCATTCCGCCGAGCAGGCTCGCGGCGCGATCCAGATGATGCGTTACATGCCCGAAGGCGATCGCGGCTTTGGGATGCACAGCATCATGACGAATTTCGAATGGGGCGATCCGACGACGATGATGGCTGAGACCAACCGCGAGACTTTGGCGATACTGCAGATCGAAAGCAGATCGGGATTGGAGGCGGTGGAACGCATCGCCGCCACTCCGGGTCTTCGAGTGTGTTGTTCATTGGTCCCTACGACCTGTCGATCTCCATGGGGATCGCTGAGCAGTTTCACGGAACCGAATTCTGGGCGGCAGTCGATCGCGTGGTAGCAAAACTGCGAAGGCGAATGGTGTCTCGGTCGCGCTGCAAACCGGCGACCACTGGATTCTCAACGAGGCGCGCCGCCGAGGCGTGCGGCCGCCGCTCTACTCCGGCGACTTCGCAGCCCTCTTCGGAGCTTACAAAGAGAAGTTGGCAATGTTGAAAGCGGAGGCCGACACGCTCTGGCTGCTATTCCTATTGCCGCTGGCTGTGTTGGGGGAGTTGCGGACTGATATCGAGTTTGCGCGTCCCGCCGGAAAACCGCTTGCTATGGACGCGTTCGTTCCCGAGGGTAAAGGACCGTTCCCGGCCGTCATTTGGGTACACGGCGGCGGGTTCACTGCCGGCGATAAGGCCCCCCCGCCGCTGAGCGTGCTCGAGCCGATCGCGCAGATGGGCTACGCGTGGTTTTCCGTCAACTATCGCTTGTCTCCCGAGTATGTCTTCCCCGCGGCCACCGATGACGTGGAGTCCGCCATCGCCTACATAAAGGCCCACGCTGCGGAATATAAAGTGGATGGACGGAAACTGATGCTAATGGGAGCTTCGGCCGGTGGACACCTGGTCTCGTTTTCGGCGCCAAGCACGCCAAAGGAAATGAGGTGGCGGGCGTGGTGTCTTTCTTCGGCGAGCACGATTTGGTGGACCGGGTACACCCGAGTGGCCCGTGTATGATCGACGGAAAAGTCGTGGAGCAGAGTGGGTCCATGTGTATCTCCCCCGGTCTGCAGAAGTTTCTCGGAATAGAGGGGAGTGAGCCGCGGGCCGAGAAAGTCGTCACGAGCGCTTCGCCGGCCAAGCACATCTACAAGGGAATGCCGGCTTACCTATTGATTCATGGCACCAAAGACTTCAACGTTCCATTCGAGCAGTCTGAGCGAATGTGCGAGGCCATGCAAAGGGCCGGCCAGCGGTGTGAGCTAGTGCCGGTAGAAGGTGGCGGCCACGGCTTCGGAGCTTGGGATAAGGACACTGCGATGGCTGGCTACAAACCGAAGCTGCTCGAATGGCTGAAGCGAATGGTGCGCTGATCACGTGGCGAGTCAAGCCCGCCGGATCCTTCCCTGGCCGAAGCGAGTCGACATTGCGCTTCTGAGTTTCATAGCGGTGGTGATCGCATACTGCGACCGCGTCAATCTCTCGGTAGCGGCCCCGACGATCATTAAGGAATACGGTTGGGATACGCGGCAGATGGGCTGGGCCTTCACAGCCTTTTTCATCGGCTACACAGGCTTTATGATCCCTGCGGGCCGCTTAACGGACTTTCTCGGATCCCGCCGGATGTTCGCCTTCAACATCCTGTGGTGGAGCGGGTTCACGATGCTAACTCCGCTACCCAATCAGCTCCTCCCTTGATCGCGGTACGACTGCTGATGGGAATGGGGGAGAGCGGGCTGTTTCCGGCGATGAACAGCATTCTGGTCCGATGGTTCCCCCAGCAGGAGTATTCGCGGGTAACAGGGTTCTGCTGGAGCGGCGGGTACGCCGGCTCGATTGTCGGTTTTCCCATCGCATCCGCGATCCTGGCCAACTGGGGTTGGCCGGCGATCTTCTATCTATTTGGATTGCTCGGCCTCTTGTGGCTGCCGCTGTGGTGGTGGAACGCCCGAGACTGGCCCGAGGAATCGCCGGCTGTCAGCCCGGATGAATTGACGCTGATTGAGGGCTCGCGTCCGAACCTGGCGCGTGTCGAAGCAGTACCTTGGGCCAAACTCTTGCGCCTGCCCCGGCTGTGGGCGGCGTGGATACTGCACTTCTCATCGAATTGGGTCTCCTATTTAATGGTCACCTGGTTGCCAACGTATCTCTCGGCCGAGCGGGGGTTCTCACTGTCGAGCATGGCGTTCGGCGCCGCGCTTCCATTTGTTTGCGCCATGGCCGGTAGCAATTTCTTTGGCGCTGCCATAGACCGGCTCGGCCAAAGCCAGGATCGCACGCTCGTACGAAAATGGTTCCTCTTGCCCTTTCTGTTCTCCGCATTGCTGTTGTTGGCCGTTCCCGTGGTCGCGAGCCCCGTGGGGCTGGTGGCCACCCTTTGCGCTGCAATGTTCTTGCTCACGTCGGCTACGCCGATCTATGCCAGCAGCGCGCTGGACATTGCCCCACGGTACGCGGGGACCGTAGTGGGGATGCAGAATGCGTTTGCAAACCTAGCTGGCGTGTTGGCGCCCGTGGTGGTGGGCTATCTCGTGCGGTTCATGGGATGGGGGGCGGCCTTCGTGGTCGCGGCGGCGGTGAGCGCGCTTGGAATCCTGGCTTACCTTCTGTATGGCAAAGCGGAAAAGATGGCCGATTGAGCGACTAAGGAAGTGCGACCTGCTTGGGCGCGACACCCATCGATTCGCGGGGCATCAGCTTGACCGGCAAGACGACGTCTTGCGGCTGGGAATGTTCGTTCTCGATCAGTTCCATAAGGAGCTCGAAGGCTCTCTTTCCAATCTCGTACATCGGTGTCGCAACGGTCGAGATACTCGGGTGAGTAAACTCCGCCCCGGGGAGTCCATCGAAACTGACCAGCGACACATCGGCCGGCACCTGGACCCGGGTGTCGAGCAGAAAGCGGAGGGCCCCGATCGCCACGCTATCGCTGAACGTGACGATTGCCGTCGGCTTACGCTCCAAGGCCGACCAGAGTTGGCGGCAGGCGGCGTATCCGCCCGGCGAAGTGAGTTCGGACGACACCACAAGCTTGGGATCATTGTCGAACTGACAACGGGCGGCATAGCGCTCGAAATCGGAAAAGCGCTGGCGGATCGGTAATAACGCGGGTTCTCCGGATATATAGGCGACCCGGCGGTGGCCAAGAGATGCGAGAGTCTCGATGACCTGCTTGACTCCGACCGCATAGTCCGCCGAAACCTGATGGAACAACGCCGGCTTAAGACGTCGATTGATGAGTACGACGGGGAACTTCCTCTCACGCAAGTCCGACAGAAACGGGGGCAACTGCGGTTTCTCCTGATAAAAAGGTGGTGCGATGAGCACCCCTCCCACCCGCAGGCTCTTCATTTCGGCTACGCGCTGGGCGTAGGCGTCCAAATCATATGAGCCGTTGGCCAGCAGTACGTGATAGTTCGCTGAGCGAACGGCGTCTTCAATGCCCCGGAAAACCTCGGCATAGTACGCATCGCTTGAATTAGGAACTACCACTCCAATGAGACTGGCTCGCCCCATCACTAAGGCACGGGCCATCTGATCGGGTTCGTACTTCAGCTCCTTAATGAGCGCTTTGACCCTCTCCTTGGTGGCGATGGAAATGCGAGGATGATCGCGTAACGCGAGCGATACGGTGGTGTTCGACAGGCCAAGCCGACGTCCGATATCCTGAAGCGTGACTTTTCCCGCCAACCTCTATCCGTCCTGTCCTTATTCTTATCTATTGTAGAACGCGTCGCCAGGAGTGCCGCCGCTGGTTTCCGGGAGTAAGAGTCACGCTCCTCTGGTATACTTGTTAAACGTTAAACTTAGCGAAAAGCGGGGTTTTTTCGGATGACTGCAACAATCTCGTATGATGCCCTGCTCGCTTTTAGCAGTCAGGTCTTCGAGGCCGCTGGAGCCGGCCCGGCGGAAGCGGCCATCGTAGCAGAGCACTTAGTCCTTGCCAGTCTATTGGGATACGACACGCACGGAGTCATGAGAATTCCCCAGTATGTGGAAGACGTCCGGAAAGGTGTGATCAATCCGGGCGCATCCATGGGGGTAGACTCCGAAGATGGATCGACAGCGGTCGTCGATTGTGGATGGAATTTCGGCCAGGTGGGCGGACGCTACGCCATTGACATCGCCGTGGCGAAGGCGCGGGAGTTTAGGACCGCGACCGTCGTGGCCCGTCACTGCAACCACGCCGGCCGTTTAGGCGCCTACACGGCCCGCGCGGCCGAGCAGGGTTTCCTGGCGATAGCTTTTTGCAATTCACCGATTCACGGTCATTTCGTCGCTCCGTGGGGTGGACGCGAAGGCCGTTTGGCCACCAACCCGATCTCCTTTAGCGTACCGACAGGCAACGAACGTCCCATCGTTGCGGATTTTTCTACAGCCGAGGCCTCAGAGGGCGCAATCCGCCTACACCGCAACCAGGGCCGCAAGCTGCCGGACGCATGGATCACCAATGCCCGTGGTGAGGCGACGAACGATCCAAACGAATTCTACGGCCCGCCGCGCGGCGCGATTTTGCCGTTTGGCGGTAAGCGGGGCTATCGCGGTTTTGCGTTGGCCATGCTAGTGGAAATAATGGGTGGGTTGCTGGGCGGCTCCCCGATCAGCAAGCAGCAACCGGGCAACGGTTTGGGATTCATCGTTATCGACCCTTCCGCGTTTGTGCCCCTCGAGGAGTTCACCCTCATGGTGGACGAACTTGGCGAATACATCAAATCGTCGGAAACCGCCCCTGGGTTCGAGGGCGTATTTCTTCCGGGAGAACTCGAGTTCCGTACGCGTCAACAACGGCTACGCGATGGTATCCCCATCGATCACAACACATGGAGCCAGATCGTATCCGCGGCTGCCAGCCTTGGTGTGCCTGAGGTGTCCGTCGGAAGGGCAGCGGTATGACGGGTAGTTCAATTACCCTCTGCGATTATCCACTCGAGCAGGCGTTGGATATTTTTCGCGGTGCTGGTTTCACGCGTGTCGAGATGTGGGTTCACCATCTCAAGCGCTGCACGACTCCGGCGCTGCGTCGGGCCTTCAGCACTTTCGCCGAGAGCCTGGGCCTTCAAATGGGAGGGCTGAACGTAGTGGGCGAAGACTATTTCCGACCGTTCGGCACGGACTCCGAACGGAAAGAAACCCTGCGCATGCTCGAGTCAGACATGCTCTTTGCCCAGGCACTAGGAACTCGCGATGTACTCATCTGGGAAGGGCGCGCGCCGACGGGCTCCAGCGAATCACAGTGGATCGATCGATTGCTTCCGGGTCTGATCGAGTTGCTTCAGGAAGCGATCAAGCATGCCAAGCCGCTTGGAATGCGAATTCTCGTCGAGCCGCACCCGTTCACCGTTGGAATGAGCGACAAGTTCCTGATCCGGCTGTGCGACGCCCTCGATCCTGAACATTTTGGTGTCACTTACGATTTCTGTCACTACGGCGTGGCACGCAAACACGACTACGTGCAGGCGATTCACGCGCTTGGCCCCCGCATTCGGCACCTTCATTTTTCGGACTCCGACCTGGAGAGTTCCGAACTGCACTTCCCGGCAGGTCGGGGGCGGATGAACATCGAGGCGATTCTTAAGGCTCTACGTGAGATCGACTATGACGGCACAATGGCAATGGATCTCTATGGATATCCGACGCCGGTGGAAGCCCTGTCAGCGAGTGCGACACGATTTCGCGAGGCGCTCGAGTATCTCGGCATCCCAGCCCAGTCTAGTACGTAACTCAGATGTGCCCTTATGATGCGATCCACCGGATGCCTTGCAGTCCAGGTGAATGGTGGCGCTTGGTAGTATTTACGGACGTACTCGTCGATGACGAGACCAACTCGAAAATACTTCGAAAGACTGCGCGCGCCGAATCCAGTGTTGGAGATTCGCGAAAGAAGCTCTCACCAATAGTCAGCCACGAAGCGCTGGTGGGTGTGAAATGTACTCGATTATCGTGAAACGTCGCTTGATTCAGCGTTTCACCATTGATTACACGCAGAGATGCGATCGAATCTTCACCGGGTGTGACGATATCGGCGCTGGCTCATGACTTACCATCCAGCATTGTTGAGCGCAGCAAAATGTGTAGTTCCGCCGTGGCGGTGTCGTCGTACGTCGCGTTGCGCGCACCCTTTTCTGTAGAGGCCGTCGCGCCTGCTTACAACACGTCGGCTTCCTGCGGCTTTAGTCCCTATGCCTGCATACGCGTCAGACGTCTCGCCCCCACCAACGCCGCGCGCGGCACGCATACTCCGCGTACTCCAGTGAGTAGCATTCGGCAGCTTTCCCTGAGTTGTTTTCGGATAATCTCCTGCGCGTCGACGGTCGACCTTCGCCCGACGCGGTGGATGCTTCTCCAAACCGACCACGCCACAGCGTCTGTTGACAATGTCTCGTTTGGATCATGCCACATCTAAGTGGTGGCGCCGGAATAAACCATAGTCAATGAGACTGTTTTAAGCAGCAAGAATTTTTTTAGTTTCTGTTTTGGATTGGCTTAATGAAAAGGGCCCCCGGCTAATCCTCGTTGCCCGGAAAGTACTAACCAGCGAGAAATTCGTTCGTGTAGGCCCGTTGCAAATCGAACGTGGATTCGCGGAGCTTTTCGACGGAGCCGGCTAGCACCCGCATCAAATCGGCGGGCCCGTTCGGTGGCATCCGGCCATCTTCGGAGTAGGTTTCCTTGATGCTGGCGATATAGTCGAGTTCGGCCGGAGCATCTTCGAGCCGAGCACTGGTCGGCAGTTTGTCTCGAATCTGTTCCGGTATGTGCAACTGTATCCAGGCATGAGTCGAAGCCATCGCTCGAGCGACCTTGCGCGCCAGATTCGGCCGCCTCTCGAGCCACGAAGACTTGGCGATCAGGCAGAGGTTCGGGAGGGTATCCAACCCGTAGGCATTCCGCATGCCACCGGCAGTAATCATCTCGGCTAACACGACCAGGTCAGGATGCCGCCGCCGAAGCGAGGCGAGTGGATAGGGCAGCACGATAGCGGCGTCCACTTTTCCGAGTTCAAGTGCGGCGACAGCAGTGGCCATCGTGCCGATGCCGGCGATGCTGACATCACCAGGAGCCATCCCGTCGCGTGTCATCAGATGATAGAGATACCATTGCGCGGTGGACCCCGGCGCCGTCACTCCGACAACGCTCCCCTTGAGATCGGTGATCTTGCGGATCCGGCCGGCCGCCTTAGGAGAGACAACCAGCGCCGCGCCCGGGCGGCGGCCAATCAGGAAAAATGCCTTGACTGCTACGCCATCGATGTTTAACTGGATCGCCTGATCCAGCCCGCCCACGGCAACGTCCGCGCTCCCACCCGCCATTGACTGCACCGCTTTGGAAACGCCGGTCACGTCACTGATCTCGACGTCTAGTCCCTGTTCGCGAAAGTGGCCGAGAGAATCGGCGAGCACCGGCGCTAGGATACCCTGCACATTCACCAATCGCAACGTGGTTCCGTTCGTACGTACGCCGCAGCCAGCGGTCGCCGCAGCCATGAGAGTCCAGGGAAACTGCCGGCGCGTCCAGATCATGAGAGGAACGCGAGAGGCTTGCCTTCACTCAGCCGGAAAGGCCGCCCGATGGGCGTGAGGTATTCCTTGTTGAAGTCAACGCCAATCTTGCTGTAAACGGTGGCGACCAGATCGGGAATTTCGACCGGATTATCGCGTACATACATGCCGTCGGCGTCCGACGATCCCCACACCTGCCCGCCCGGTACACCGGCGCCCGCCACGAGGATCGAAAATACGTTCGGCCAGTGGTCGCGGCCGGCGTTGACATTGACCTCCGGCGTGCGTCCGAATTCGCCCGTCGCAATAACTAATGTCGTCGCGAGCAACCCGCGTTCGTCGAGATCCTCGATGAGCGCGGCCAGCGCGCGATCGAGTTCGGGTAGGTAGCGGTCACCCAGATTCTCGAAGACCTTGGCGTGATGGTCCCATTTGTAGTAGCCGTTCGACGCGGTGACGAACCGAACGCCGTTTTCCACGAGCCGGCGCGCGAGCAGACAGGCCTGCCCGAGAGAAGTGCGTCCATACAGTTCGCGTGTTTTCTCGGGTTCCTGGGCAATGTCGAAGGCGGCTTTGGCTCGCGCGGAGCGAATCAGGTCGTAGGCGGTTTGCCGAAAAGCGTCTACCGTCTCGCCTACTCCCGCCGCATCGCTTTCACGAAACTTGGCATCTACCATCGCGAGCAATGAGCGGCGCCGCTCATGCGTGCCCAGTCCACTCCCATGGGCAGACGAACATCGCGCACGGAAAAGCCGGGCTTGTTCGGGTCACCGGCTTCAAACGGGCTGAACTTGCCTGGCAGCATTCCCGCGGATTCCCACAGACCGGTCATGGCGGGAATCGAAACATACGGAGGCAGTTCGTTGCGAGCACCTAATTCCCTGCAGGCCACCGCGCCCATGCTGGGGTGGTTCACCGTGGCCAGCGGTTCGTGTCCGCTCATGACTAGATACGACGCCCGCTCGTGCACGCTCAGCTTGTGCGTCGCTGAACGGATGATCGTGTAGCGATGCGCTTGGCGGGCCAGGCGGGGAAGGCGGTCGCAAATCTGGATTCCGCTTACGTTCGTCTCGATCGGCGAGAACGTACTCCGGAAGGCGGTGCGGGTCTGCGGCTTCATATCGAGCGTGTCGACATGGCTCATACCGCCGCTCAGTAATACATGGATGACAGAGATCTGCCGCCGAGGAGCCGTCGGCGTCTGAGCACGGAGGCGCAATATGTCACCCCAAGTCTGCAGTCCGAACAGGCCCAGCGAACCGGCGCGGACAAAAGCGCGACGATCGAATAGCTCCATTTGGCCTCCTACTGAATGTACAGAAACTCTTTCGAATTGAGCAGCGCCCAAGCCAAGTCTTCGGCGACGCCGGCCCGTTCAGCCGGCGCTGCCTCCATTTGCATCCGCACGGCCTGCAACTCCTCCGCTCGCGGATGTCGCGACAGCGCCGCCAGATACAAGCGGTCTACCAACTCGGATTCACGTCCGCGCAATTCGGTCAGCCAGCGTGCCAGGTTCCCGTCCGGTGACGACAGGCGCTTTTGCATCGTTTCGGCATTCATGAGATGAAGAGTCTGGGTGAGAGTTGGGTCGGCGTCCCGTTCTCGGTTGAACTCGCGATCGGCCACTCGGCCGAAGATTGTGAGCAGTTCCGTCGGCGAACCGTGTGGCAGCGCCATGGCCCTCTTCACTGGCACCCATCCGGAAAAGCGCTCCGGCACACCCGTCACCAGCACAATGGAATCCAGGAGCTGTTCCGCTTGCAGTCGCTTGGGATAGTAGCGCGAGTGGTTCATGGTGTCGGTCCGGTTGGTGTCGTTGGGATGAGAAGAAAGCTGGTAAGTGGCCGAATTGAGGATGAGGCGCTCCACCGGCCGCAGCCGGAAGCCACCGCGTACGAACTCGGATGTCAGCGCGTCGAGCAGCTTTTCGTTTGAGGCGGGATTGGTAATGCGGAAATCATCTACGGGCTCAACCAGCCCGCGGCCCAGGTAGCGCTTCCAGATTCGATTCACGATCGTGCGGGCAAAGTATGGATTCGACGGCGACGTGATCCACGTGGCGAGCTTGACGCGGATATCCTCGCCGGGCAGCTCTCGTTCGATGTCTCCGCCGAGGTACCGCGGCTCAACCTTGGTCTTCGTCTTCGGATGGATTACACTGCCGGAGTCGCGCAGGTATACGTTGCTTTCCGATCCGGCATTGACGAACTTAGTGGCAAGGCGAGGAAAGAACGCCGCGAGTCCGTAGAAGTCGTCCTGCGTCCATTTTTCAAACGGGTGATTGTGGCATTTGGCGCATTCGATCCGAACTCCCAGCAAGGTCTGGCTCACATGGGTGGCGACGTCGCCGGGATCCATCTTCCGGGTTATGAAGTAGAAGTTGGCAGTGGCGTCGTAGAAAAGGTTTCCTTGCCCCACATGAGATCGCGCGCCATTTCGTCGTATGGGCGGTCCTGGTGCACGTTGTCCCTGAGCCAGTCGTAGAAAAGCTTGGCGCCCTTGTCGCGACTCTCGTTGAAACCAAGCCGGAACAAATCGGCGAAATACTGCGCCCAGAACTCGGCGCGTTCCGGACTGGCGAGCAGAGTGTCTATCAGGCGCGCGCGTTTGCGCGGATCGGAGGAGTCGAGAAACGCAGCGGCCTGTTCGAAAGAGGGTGGCGCCCCGGCGACATCCAGGTAGACGCGGCGGAGAAATTCGGCGTCGCCGCTGGGCTCGGACGGAATGATATTCGCGGCTTGGAGTTTGGCGAAAACGAATTCGTCGATGAAGTTGGTCGGCGCCCGCCGCGGATAATCAGCGAGCGGCGGATCTTTCACCACGGTTACGCGGGACACGATGGCACGGCCAAGTGTGCGGATCATGACAGCCGTTTCGCCAGGCGCCTCGGCCTTGATCACGCCGCCCGCGCTCACAGTCGCGATGCCGTCGTTATTGGAGGTGAACTGGACTTTGCCCGTCACATCCTCCCTTGATCCATCGGAGTAGACAGCCGTGACGATGAGACGCTGTTCGGACGCTAGGCCGACCATACGGCGCTCGACGGGAAAGACAGTCAACGAAGAGATTCGCGGCGCACCGGCAGTGTCGAATTTCGCGCCCGCGCGAAGCCATTCCAAAATCGCTTTGTACTCGAGCGAGTCCGGTTTGAAACGAATGCCTCCGCCGTGCGGGACTTGGAAGGTGGGTTTCTTGAGAACCAAGCTCTTCTCTGGGTTGTTCAGGTCCACGCGTTTGCCGTTCTCGTCCTTAACCAACGCCTGATAGTCCGCCGTGGGCTCATAGCCGAACAGCGACAGCTTGAAGCCGCCTTTGCCTCGAATCGATCCGTGACAATTAGAGCCGGCACAGCCACCCCGGGTCAGGATCGGTACGATGTCTTTGACGAAGCTCACTTCGAATTTCCCTGCAGGTGGTTCTACTTGAAGGCGGGCCGTTGCCGTGTGGGAGCCAAGCGTCACTCGGAGTTCGGTGCGGCCCGGTCCGTGAGCGCGTATCTGCGCGTTCGGCAGCACCTCGGCGATATCCGCCGCGACCGTCATCTTGGCTTCGCCGCTGACATCGCGCACGACTCCGTCGTCCCCTGTCAGCGTGACCGCAAAACGCTGAACCGCGCCCGGTCCGAACAACGTCGCTTCGGACGGATGCACCGTCAGGGTCTCGGCCCCAGCGTGGGCCAGAAGGACGAGGCAACTGAACATGAGCCAGCGTGTCATGGTCTGACCCTCAGTTCGATGGGCGGCGACTCGACGGTTTCTTTTCGTCCGTCGTGATCGAAAGTGGCGAGGAGTACGAGTTCGGCGGATCCCGAAGGCGCGCCCGAGTCGGCTGTCACGGGCACCTCCACCTCCTCGGCAGCCGCACTCGCATTTGCCGCGGCCAGCGTCCAACCGTCGATGGATTGTTTGGGCGATACGCTGACCGGATATTCTCCGTTGAGCCTTACGAGACCGACTTTGAGGTCACCCCGCTCGCCCCGCGACAGGCTGATCTCGACCGGCGTGTTCCACAAAATCGGCGGTGCGTGAACCACGTTGAGAAAGAGAATCTGATCGGCGGAGGGCAGATGGCGCCGACGCCCGCGGCGCCCCATAGAGTACAGTCGCTTTGCGCTCAACTCGGCGGCCCTGAAACTCACCGCTGGCGTGCACCTCGATCGGGTACACACCCGGCCGCATATCGGCGCTGAGGGTCACCGGGATCTCAACCAAGGTACCGTCCACGAACAATTCTTCGCCATCGTTGCCCTTGAATACGGTGTTCATAGGCGCAGCCATTACCTCGGGTGCCGTGGCGCCTTCAGGCAGCCCCGTGACAAACAGGCGGATCGGCGTATTCCAACCGTCAATCTCGACCAACCGAAAGTGCTCGATCTCGCTGTCGGGCTTTCGAAATGCTTCCACCCGGTGCACTCCGCCCGTTCTCCTTACCACAGCCAGCAAACGCGTGGTTCGTCCGGTCAGAGCCGCAAATTGCGGCGTGCGTACTTCGAGTTCCAGGTCCGGCTGAACCGGTCGAATGGTCAGACGGTAGTTTCCTCCTGCCTCGTATGCAGCGTCTCGAATCTGCAGCCGGTAGCGTCCTGCTGACGCGAACGCATATACGAGACGGGGGTCATGAGTGGCCGGGTGATGAATGAACGAGTTCGGCGCGGGGTCGTCTTCTTGTGCAATCAGGTGGCCGGCCGGATCGAACAGGCTAATGACCGGATCCATCAGTTGGCCGAGCTTCCATGAATCAACGGAGAACTCCAACCGCTCGCCCGCTCGCGCTTCGAGTTCGATGTCCTGAACTCGTTGCATTCGCACACTGGACGCCGGAATCTCTCCGTTTACGACCATGGGCGCTGACACCTCTTTCGAACTGGCGGCGGTTTCCTGCAGATCCCCGATCTCAAAGCGCACCGGTGGACCTCCCCCCGCTCAGATGCAGCTGGTGCGGGCCGATCCTCGCATCGGGCGGCACTTCGATTCGCACGCGCAATTCCTGGGGAGCACGTGAGACGACCTTCGCCGCAACCTCCGGATGATCCAGCCACACTCGTTCAGTGCCGTCCAGGTTCCAGCCGCGCAGCGTCACTTCCGTGGCGGAGCCGCGCCTTGCGCCGAGCGGAGCCGCCGATAGCGCAAACGGACCGGACGCGATCTGAAAGCGATACTCGGCATCGCGCGCGCTTCGTTCAAAACTGGCGCTAACCACCACGACGTATTCGCCCGCGCGCGCGAACGTGTGAACCAGGCGGGCGTCTTTGAAGGTGTATGCGTCGTCGTTGTAAGCGAGTTCGGCGCCCTCGCTACCCAGCAACGTCAGGACAGGATCCAGCGCGGAACCGAGGCGCGTGGCCATAACATCGAACACGAGCGTCTGCCCGGCCTCGGCACGGACTCGGAAGTAGTCGCCATCGGCTCCATCGGCGTGACCGTGAACGACCGCAGGCAAGGCGAGAGATTGCGCCTGTTTGGGCGAATCGTTTGGTTCGAGTTCGACCTGCTCATCGATCTCGTCTCCCACCCAGAAAAAGCCGAACCAAACGCCGCGAGGAGTGATCAACCGCAGATCGTGACGGCCAGGCTCAGCATCGACGGATGCCTTGATCCTGGCGCGCACCGATCGAAACGAAGCCGATTCGATGGTGGCTGTGAGCGATACGTCCAACAAGCGAAGCTGGGTAGCTCCGTCCAGATAGCTGCCCCGCATCTCCACAATTACCTCCCGGCCACGGCGGACCGAATGAGGAAACACGGAGTTTACCTGAGGGACGACCGAGGGGAGTTCGACCGCAGCCGGGCTGCTGACACATAAAACAAGCAGCGCAACTGAGCTCGCTCTCAGCAAACAGCCCGAGTTTATCGATAAACTTTAGGCGGTGTCAAGGCAGGTGAGAAGCCTCAAGAATACCGGACAAACTCGATCGTGTGGCCGTCCGGATCGCTACAAAAAACCTGCGAAAAACCTAATGCTTCATTGCCACCGCACTGATAGTCGATGCCGGCGTCTTCGAGCGTGGTCCGGACTGCTTCGATGTCTCGCACCTCGAGCGCCATGTGATCGGAACGGCTGATTCGCCCGCCCACCTCACGGGGAAGCGCGCCGGTTTCCTGGATCAGGTGGAGTTGCCGGTCTCCTACTGCGAACCAGGCTCCCGGAAACGAAAAGGCAGGCCGGGGGATCTCGACGAGCCCGACCACCTTCGCAAAAAACTCTCGCGATCGCGCAAGGTCTCCGACCGCGAACGAGACGTGGTGCAACCGGAGAAGATCGATCATAGATTCAGCATAGTTCGTTCACCGGAACCAAAAATTCAGAGCGGCCATGAGGACAACTGCTGCGGCGGCCATCGCTTCCGGGCGGCGGATCCAGCGCCGCTCACCTGACCCGAATACGGGTTCTATGTGCAATTGCACAGATCCACGCTTCAGCCATGTTATGCCTAGAGCCGTGCCGATGTTGGCGCCCACACCGTGGGCGGCGCACCAGAAATCCATCGCGAGATCGCTGCCATAGTGGAGGTACCCCCAACGGTAGGCGTAGTAATGGCTAATGCTGGTGGCAATGCCGACCAGCATGCCGCAGAATGCCGCCGTGCCTCCGACCCCTCGCGTGAATGCGCCTAGCAGGAAGGTGCCGAACGGCGCGCCCACGAAGATGCCTGAGAGCAGTGCCCAATAGTCAAAGATGTTCGGAAAAGCCTGGGCTGAATAGGCTGTCGCTACGGATATGAGTATGCCAGCCACGGTCACCAGGCGGCCGACGCGGAGATAATGATGGTCGGCACGGTCAGGGGCGAGGTAGTTCCGGTAGATGTCATATGTCCACACGGTGTTGAAGGCGGTGATATTTCCCGCCATGCCCGACATGAAGCTCGCAAGCAGCGCGGTCACGCCCAACCCCAGGAGTCCGGCCGGATAATACTTGACAAACATCAGCGGCAAGGCCATGTTGTAGCTCTTCTCGAGTTCAGCCGGAATGACTAACAAGGCCGCCAGCCCGGGCACAACCGTAAGAATAGGAAACAGCATCTTCGGAAACGCCGCCAGCAGCGGAGTCTTGGCGGCGGTATCCATGTCTTTGGCGGCCATCGCACGCTGGATGACGAGAAAGTCCGTGGACCAGTAAGCGAAACTGGCGACCATCAGACCCACGAAAATCGAAGCCAGTCCTTCGCCGTAAGTGGAACTCGCCGGCTGTAGCACCGGTTTCCAGACGTGGCGCAGGTGGTCCGGCAGTTGCACCAGCATTCCGGAAAGGCCACCGAACTGCCGCAGTAGCATGACCGATAAGGGAAGGATTCCCGCCACCATCATGAAGAACTGAAGTACCTCTGTATAAATGGAGGCCCGCAGCCCGCCAGACGTAACGTAGAGAAGCACGGTGCAGGCGGAAGCCCAGATACACAAGTCGAGCTGCCAGCCCCATAACACGTGCAGGACAATGGCCAGGCCGTAGAGGCTCAATCCGGACGTAAAGATCGTGAGAAAGGCGAAGGTGATGGCATTCAAAGCACGGCACCGTTCGCCGAAGCGGAGGTACAGAAACCCGGGCACACTACGCGCGCCGGAAGCATAGATGAGCCGCACCATGATGAGACCGGAGAAGATCATAGCGGGCACAGAGCCCAGCCAGTAGAGCTGCGCCGTGAACATCCCGTATTTTGCGGCCGTGGCCGCAAAGCCCATCAGCTCGAATGAGCCGAGATTAGCGGCCATGAAAGCAAGGCCGGTGATCCAGAGCGGAAGGGAACGGCCGGAGAGAAAGAAATCATCGCTGGTGCGAACCTTACGTCGGGCGAGCAAGCCGAGGACGAGTACCGCCAGAAAGTAAAAGCCAACGACCGCGTAGTCTGAGAAAACCATCTCAAACGCCCATCGTTTTGAGATAATCCTTGTCCCACGTCAGTTCGTTCGTCTCAAAAAAACTCTCTGGGAGAACGAAGTCACTCAGTTTGTAAATAGCCCGGTCCACGTGACGCTGGCCACGGCGCAGGATAAAGACGCCATGCCCTGGGAACAGGTGATCCACGCCGAGACGGGCTAGCTTGTGAATGTCTCTGCGGTAGTCCGCCAGATCGCAGCCTTCCAGATTGAGAATGCCGAGCTTACCGCCATAAAATACGGTGTCGCCGGTGAACAACGCGCGCTGGTTTGCCGAATCGACAAGAAAGCAGCAGGAATCGGCGGTGTGTCCCTTGGTGTGGATGACCTCTAACTCGAGGTTACCCACGCGCAATCGGTCGCTATCGCGGAACACCGAGTCCACCTCACAGGGACGCGGCGTGTAATCGGCCGGGTAGCGTCTGAAACGGAGATTCGTCTGGATGCCCGGATCTTGCGAGATATCGGCCATGAGCCGACCGGCGTCCTCGTGGGCCCAAATCGTCGCTCCCGTACGCGCGCGTAACTCTTCGGCGCCACCCCAATGGCCGATGTGCGAATGGGTGATGATGATATGACGCAGCCGGTCCAGCGCAAAGCCCGTGCGCGCGAGGTGGGAGCAGATCTCGTCCACGCCGAGACCAAGTCCAGTGTCCACCAGAGCAAGTTCGGAGCTGCCATCCAGAACGTAACAGTTGCAGTCCAGCGGATGACTGAGGCCGAATTGGTCACTGCCGACGAGATAGACAAAGTCACTGATTTTCATTGAGACGCCTTCCTTCGGCTTAGACGGGTGGTACGCGGTTTTCCAGAATCTCGATGATTTCGAAGATATAGCCACTCGGTGATTTTAGGAACGCTACCCGGCGGCGTCCGAAGCCGGCGGTGATCTCACTCAGTCCGATGAAGCACGTGGCGCCGGACCGAGTCGCCCTTTCCATGTCGCGTTCAATGGCGTCGCTGATGTAGACCAGGTGCACGATGCCGTACGGTAAAGGCTGAGAGAGCGTTTTCTCGTAAACCATCCTTTCGGCTATATGCACGTACTTGTCGCCCATGCGCAGCAGCGGAATGCGAAAGGATTCGCCTTCGAAGACGATGGTGTCATCGAGGATAGTTTTGCTGCCCATCTGTTGCTGAAACGCAAGCTCCGCTTCGAGGTCAGGCACCTTGATGCCAACGGTCCAGAGGCCGGTCAGCATGATGGGTTCTCCGTGTAGGACTGGCGGATGCGGCGGACTTCGGAGACGTTCATCCATTTCTCCATCAGTTCATACAGGTTGCCGTGCAGCGAGGCGACGCTGGCCATGCGCCCGGTTTGGCGGACAGTGGCCGCGGCCTGTTCCATGGCGTTAATGGCGACGCCGAGCAGGGTGGACGGCTCGATGTGCATTTGATAACCCAGCGCGTAAATCTCGTCGATGGAAAGCCCGATCATTTCCGACGAGTACTGGACGCGATCGACATTGATCTCCGTGCCGAGAGTGCGAATGGTCATCAGGGGACCGTGAACCTGCTGCCGGAACCACCTGGCGTGTTCGGGAGTCCAGCAGATAGCAAAGAGTGCATCCGCACCGGCCTCCTGATAGGCAAGGGCGCGGCGAAGCCAATCGGCCCGGCGCGATTCCTCGTCTGGATGAACGCGCGCGACGTAGGTGCCGGGTCGGCCGATCACCATGAAATCGGGATTCAGCTTTTCGCCAGCCATGGCACGGATCTTGGCGGCGGTCTCTTCCAGTGATTCAAGCGCCATGACGTGAGGTGGAATGAACGGGCACTTGTAGGGAAGGCCGTAGTCATCGATGTGCACGGCCGCCACCCCGGCATGCTCGAATTGGTGCATCCAATGGACACAGACGTAGGGCTCGCCGAAGCCCTGCTCAAAATCGACCACGATCGGCAGGCTCACAGAGCGCCGGATCTTGCGCACCAGATGCAGTAGTTCATCAGGCGTGATAACGCCGATATCCGGTTGACCATTGACAAAGGCAACTTGTAGGGACTGCACGCCGATAGCATCGAAGCCGGCCCGTTCGGCGATCTTGGCGGATAAGACGTCGTGTGCGCCCATGATCCAGATGGCTCGTTCTTGGGTGAGCAGGGGTTTCAGATAAGGAACTGCGATCATGCGGTTACTCCCACGGATGGTGGGACGTGCACCTTTCGTCCAGTGCGTTCAGACTCGTAGACGGCTTCCACAACCGCAAGCGTCGCTCGGCCATCGGCGCCGGTCAAGGCTGGCGTCCGCCCGTCGAGTACGGCTTGAACGAAGCCATCGATTTGGCGGTAAAACATGTGGGATTCATTGGTGGCAGGCGATCGCGGCCCGCCGGGCGAGCGCCTTGGGTCGGGCAATTCCACTTGATACCAACCACGGGAGGCCGGTTCCTTTTGTTCGAGGGACCAAACCATGATGCGGCCATGCTCCGGCGAATCCCAGGGCGGAAAATCGAACGCGATCTGGCCGCGGGTACCGAGGATGTAGCCAAACTCGGACCATTCGCCGACTCCGGAGCCATTGTGGAGAATTGGCGAGAGCCCGCGGCCCACGGTACCTGTGTGAAACGTGCCGACTGCGCCGTTGGCGAAACGCATCAGAACCGAGCCGTAGTCTTCCCAGCGTCCGATTTCAGGCCGATTAAGATAGTCGCGGCTGATGTATTGAGCTTCGGCGCACACGCTCTCCACCTCCGAACCAATCCACCAACGCCAGAGATCGACGTAGTGGGGCAGGTGATCTTGGAGGATGCCGCCGCCGTTATCGGGGTCCTGCCAACGCCAGAAATAACCGTCTCGATAACCTGCGGGAATGAGTTGCTCGGGAGCGAGTTTGACCGATGCTCCCCAATGCACGGTGAGGTGAAAGACCTTGCCGAGCGCACCGGCGGCGATGATCTCGCGTATTTTTCCGGCGGCCATGTGGAAGCGCTTTTCGTGGCCGGGCACGACGAGTGTCCCGTGACGGTCTGCAGTGGAGATGACGGCCTCGCACTCTTCCACGGTGCGTCCCATTGGCTTTTCGATTAATACATGTTTGCCTAGACGGGCGGCGTGGCGGGCTAGGTCCAGATGCGTGGCGGGCGGGGTGCATATGCAGACGGCTTGCACATCCCCGCGCTTCATCGCCTCCACCGGATCGACCGTGGCGAGTTGCGCTTGCCAGCGCTCGCGGGCTTCGATGGCTCGGTCTAATTTGCGGTCGCACACCGCGATGAGGCGCGTCCGTGGATGTCCCCAGATCCAGGGTAGATGGCCGATCCAGGCCGCGGTTCCGCAACCGATGACTGCGAATCCGACGGTGTCTCGACTGCTCATCAGTTCTCGACACGGTATCGCGGGCCGGGGGCCGTGTCAAGCAAAAAGCCCAGAGTTGATCGATAAACTTGACCGCCGCCTTAGGTTGACTCCTCCGCGCCCCGCCCATAGAATGAAGCGGAGGTTCGCACGGCTTGAGCCATCCGATTTCGAATGGCATCGTTCTTTTGATCGTGCTGGCGCAGGGCGCGCGTTGCCAGTCCGCGGCGGCAATTGCGCGTCGTATCCTCGATGGGCAATGCGGCACTTGTCACGGCACGGCAAAGCTTTCCGGTCTCGATCTGCGCACGCGTGAAGGGCTGCTCCAAGGCGGGAGCCGCGGAGCTGCTGTTAATCCGGGAAACAGCGAAGGCAGCTTGCTAATGGAGGCCGTAAGAGGCAGTGGGAAACTCAAGATGCCTCCTGGTAACAAGCCCCTGGACGCCTCGGAAGTGGCGGCACTGAAGAAGTGGATTGATGAGGGCGCTATCTGGGATGCGGGCACAGGCTCCCTTGACGGACCTTCGTGGTGGTCCCTGCGGAAAGTGCGGCCGCCGCCCGTTCCCAAAACCAGGAACGCGCGGTGGGTGCGCAACCCCGTTGAC
This sequence comes from Bryobacteraceae bacterium, assembly GCA_963825845.1. Classification (GTDB taxonomy): domain Bacteria; phylum Acidobacteriota; class Terriglobia; order Bryobacterales; family Bryobacteraceae; genus DASQDN01. The sequence goes on from CAWGVL010000037.1 coordinate 29,835, forward strand.
GCGTTCATTCTTGCCGGGCTGGAGAGCAAGGGCATGCAGCCGGCCCAGGCGGCCGACCGCCGCGTATTGGCGCGCCGGCTCTACTTGGATCTCATTGGGCTGCCGCCGAGCCCGGAAGATTTGGGCGCATTTCTCGGAGATGCGTCGCCCGATGCCTACGAGAAATTGGTAGAGCGCCTGCTGGCATCGCCGCATTATGGCGAACGCTGGGGCCGCCATTGGTTGGACGTGGTGCGCTACGCCGATACGGGCGGCTATCAGACGGATCTGTACTACAAGGATGCGTGGCGATACCGCGACTACGTAATTCACGCATTCAATTCCGACAAGCCATATGACCGGTTCGTGCAGGAACAGATAGCCGGCGATGAGTTGTGGCCCGACAATCTCGATCTCGAAGGCAGCTACAACATCGATGAGGTGAAGCGGCAGCACATGGAGGCGAGGCTCGGCACGGCGCTGTATACCATCAGCCCTGTCTACCACGAGCAGGCCTCGACGTGAACAACTACTTCGACATGCAGTGGACGGATTGGGTGGATACGACCGGGGCCGCGTTCCTGGGTCTTACTCTCGGCTGTGCCCGGTGCCACGATCACAAGTTCGATCCCATTTCGCAGCGCGACTACTATCGGATGCGCGCCGTGTTTGCGGGCAGCGATCGAGTGGAGATGTCCGTTGCTCACCGCATGGATCTGTTCGACCAATGGCAGTTCTACCCCCGACAAGTGCGGTTGCAGCAACTGCGGGCCGAGGTGGATCGCCTGATGGAACGGGCCCGTCAGGTGGTCGCAGAAGCGAGAAAGGCGAAGTTCCCGCTCGAACAGAGGCAAGCCTTCGAGACCCCGGAGGATCAGCGCAGCGACGCGCAGCGAAAACTCGCCGTGAAGGTCGAAGCGAGCATCGCCGGCATCACGGAGAAAGACGTTCTTAAGCAGATGACCGAGGATGAGAAGGTCAAACACGGGGAGTTTATTCGCCAGATTGGAAAGGCGTACCTGGATACGCTAAAGCCTATGTCTACGGCAACGGTGTTGGGCCACACCGAAGTTGTTCCCGATGTTTACATCCTGGTGCGCGGCGATTATCACAACAAGGGCGAGAAGGTCAGCCCGGGTGTCCCAAGTGTTTTGGCCGACGGCGTTGCAATCAACGAACCGGCCGACGTGAGAATCGTGCCCCAGCGGCGCAGGGCGCTGGCGCTATGGCTGACACGGTCGGACCATCCATTGACCGCGCGTGTAATGGTGAACCGCATCTGGCAGGGACACTTCGGCCGGGGCATTGTGGGGACACCCAACGACTTCGGCAAGCAGGGCGAAGCGCCTACCCACCCGGAATTGCTCGACTGGCTGGCGTCCGAGTTTGTGGCACGCAAATGGAGCGTCAAAGAGATGCACCGGTTGATCGTGCAGTCCAATACGTATCGCATGTCAAGCCGCTTCGATGAGGCAAACGCCGCGAAAGATCCGGGCAACCAACGTTACTGGCGCATGAATCCGAGAAGACTGGATGCGGAAGCTATCTGGGATTCGTCATTGGCCGTGTCCGGTTCTTTGACCCTAAAGGCAGATCCGACGCGATACCTGCGTAAGAGCAATCAGCCAGACATCGGGTTGCTGAACCCCATGGGCGGGCCGCCAGTGTTCCCGCCGCTTTCCGCCGATGAAATGGAAGGCGGCGATCTGCTCGACAAGACGCAATGGCCGGTCAGCCCGGATCCGCGCGATGAAACTCGACGTGCGGTCTATCTCTATGTGAAGCGCTCGTTCTCTTTCCCATTGTTCAACACTTTCGACTCGCCCGACGCTGCGTTGAGTTGCGGGCGACGGCAGACCACCACGGTGGCGCCGCAGTCGCTGGCGTTGATGAACAATGCGCTGATTCAACGGAGAGCGCGGGCTTTTGCGGCGCGGCTGATTCGCGAGTCCGGCGACAACCCGGAGCAATGGGTGGAGCGGGCGTGGCTATTGGCGCTCGGGCGGCAGCCGTCTCCGGAAGAGCGGGCGAGGAATCTGAGCTTTTTGCAGATCGCGGACCCGGCCGAAGAAGAGGGCTGGGCGCCACGGGAAGCGAGTAATGTGCCGGCGGGACGGGCGAGTCGGCTCTCTAAGCTCTGCTTGGCGATTTTCAATATGAACGAGTTCCTGTATGTGGATTAATAACCGCAGAGAGTTCCTGGCACGTTTCGGAGGCGGTTTTGGCGCTGTGGCGGCGGCCTGCCTGCTAGAACGTGACGGATTCGGTGCCGTCAGCAACCCGCTGGCGGCGCGGCCGTCGCACTTCCCGGCCAAAGCAAAGGCCGTGATCCACCTCTTTATGCAGGGCGGACCGAGCCAGATGGATACGTTTGATCCGAAACCGATTCTCACCCGGTTGAACGGGCAAACGGCTCCGGCCAGCGTGCTAGGCGATGGCGATACCTTTCTCCAATTCACCAAGCTCAAGGAAGCGCCGCTGCTCGCTCCCAAAGCGCAGTTCAGTAAACGGGGACAGTCGGGTCTCGACATTTCAAACCTCTTTGAGAATGTGGCGCAGTTCGCCGACGAGTTGGTTGTGATCCGCTCCTGTCATCACGACTCCTTCACACATGGACCAGCGGTCCAGGCGTTGAACAGCGGCGTGATTCGGCTGGGCCACCCAAGCATGGGTGCGTGGCTTTTGTACGGCTTGGGCAGCATAAGTGAAAACCTGCCAGGCTACATGGTCATTGTGACGGATGGCTCTATTACAGCCGGGCCTCCGGCATACGGTGCGGGATTCCTTCCGGCGGTGTACCAAGGCACCTTGTTGCGGCGCAAGGGCGCGCCGATCCTCAACGTTCAATCGGCGGAAGACCTCGGCAGCGGATCGCAGCGCGAAATGATCGATCTGGTGAACTGGCATAACGAACACCACCGGAGTTCCCGGCAACATGACACAGAACTCTCGGCGCGGATCAGTTCGTACGAGCTGGCATTTCGCATGCAAACTGCCGTTCCGGAGTTGGCGGACCTCTCCAAGGAAACCGAGGCGACAAGGAAACTGTACGGCATGGACGATCTCGCGTACGGAGCCCTTTGGCCGTAACTGCCTTCTCGCACGCCGCATGATCGAGCGCGGCGTTCGCATGGTCCAGATCTATAAAGACGGATGGGACGCCCACAGCGGCTGCGACGAGAACCACGCCAGAACTCGCGCGCGGTGGACAAGCCGATCGCGGGCTTACTGGCGGACTTGAAACAGCGCGGTCTGCTCGAAAGCACGCTCGTAATCTGGGGCGGAGAGTTCGGCCGCACTCCGGTGACCGACGGCCAGGCCAACAGCGTGGTGCGGACCGGCGACGGGAGGGACCACAACCCCTACGGCTTCAGCATGTGGATGGCGGGCGGCGGCGTGCGCGGTGGACAAGTGATCGGCGCAACGGATGAGATCGGGTTTAGGGCAGTCGAAGACAAAGTGCATGTTCACGATCTTCACGCGACCATACTCGGTCTGATGGGAATCGATCACGCCAAGCTCACCTACTTCTTCCAGGGACGCGAGCAGCGGTTGAGCGACGTGGGTGGCGAAAACAATCTGGCTACGCGGCTGACCCGCGGGTAGCAGAAGTTGAAGGATTTATAGTGCGTCATGCCTGGTTTGCGAAAGTGACGCACAAGAGTTCTTCGCTACAGCCGGTTGAGTGGAGCACGTTGCATAAAAAAGATGCGCTCACAGGATAGCAACACGGGAAATCGGAGAAGTACGCATCCGGCACAAACGAGAACTTTTGCTGCCTGAGCTACCCAGCGGTACAAGCGCCGAGCTCCTTTGCTCGTTTCAGATGGTGTAGGCCTTCGGCCTCACTGCCGGTCTTTAGCAGGGCTTTGCCCAGTGCACACCTCGCCAGACCGTCGTCTGGCTTTAGCTCGACAGCATGGCGGAACTCCGCCAACGCCTGAGCGGATTTCCCGGATTGCCACAGCGCGATACCGAAATTGTAGTGAATCTCCGCGCTTCGCGGTTTTCCGCCAGCGCAGCGGTGAACGCCTTCGCCGCACCCTCAAAGTCTCCGCTCTGCGCCAGCGCAATTCCCAGATAATAGCTAGCCTCAGCATGCTGAGGTTGCTGGGCCAAAGCGCGACGGAACGCGTCTATCGCGCTAACCAGGTTTCCCGCCCGTAAGTAGGTGATTCCCTGCAGTGTATGAAGGCCAGCCTGCTCGAACTCGAGCTTCCTCTCTTTGAGCGCCGCCGCTTGCTGGAAATGTCGCTTGGCTTCTTCGGCTTTTCCTACACGACGAAGAGCGTTGCCCAGCTGATAATGCGCCGCGGCGTTATCGGGATCGAGGTCCACGGCCTTTCGCAGGCTCGCGACCGCCTCCTCGACTTTGGCATCCTGTAGTAGAGCCGCGCCAAGTTCGCGGTGAAATTCAGCGGTTTGCGGACTCAAGCGCGTCGCCAGGGACAGTGATTCCTTGGCCTCACGAGGTTGCTCCAGTTGTCTGAGGGCCTGTCCTAAAAAGAAGTGTGCGATCGCTAAATCCGGAGCTGCGGCGATAGCGGTGCGCAGTTCCGCCGCGGCGTCCTCGGGTCGATCGTTAAATAGCAACGCGTGTCCCACCAGTATGCGGAGCAAAGCCGAGTCCGGTTGACGTAGCAACGCCTGTCGGCGTTCCTGTAACGCCGCACCGGGGTCTCCACGCTGCTGGATAACGGAAGCCAGGTTCAGATGTGCTGCCGCGAAGTGCGGATCCAGCTCGACTGCCCGCTGATAGGAGGCCACTGCTCCAGCAAGATCTCGTTCCAGGACCAGTGCGTGCCGAGATTGTTATATGCGCCGGCCGATTTCGGTTCAGCCTCGATGGCGAGCCGAAACTCCCGGATCGCTGATGCGAAGTCTCCGATCTGCTGATACAGCCAGCCGAGGAGATTATGAACGTTCGGGAGCGCAGGATCAATCTCCGCTGCCCGGCGGAGGGCGCTCATTGCGAGATCAAGTTCTGTATAGTAGGTCGGCGAGTCTCCAGTCTGGGCGAGCCGGGCCTTCTTAATGCGTGTAGCCGCCAAATTGTAGTGCGCTGCAGCGAATTCGGGCTTGAGGCGTATGGCGATTTCCAGCTCTCGGAGAGAACCGTCTATCTCGCCTATGGCCCCTAGCGCTGTGCCTAGCGCGTTCCGCGCCTCGGCGGAGTTCGGATCTTTGCGAACGGCCGCCCGTGATTCCGCAAGTGCCGACGTCGACGGATCGGAACGACCTGTAAGAGGACGACTGCGTACACCGCCAAGCAGGCCATAACGAGAAGTATAACGATTTGTACGCTCGGAAACTTGAACGGCGGCGATGAATGACAATCAGCAATGCCGAAGGTTTATCGTTTAACTTTTGCTTGACAAGCGAATCCAGGGACGTATACTTGGGCAAACATGTGGCTGCAAATCGCTCGTGCCAATCGTGTGCGATGAAGGCGCTCCGCGCCACAAATCGGAAGTCGAGAGGAAGGCCATGAAGGGGTTCAAGTTGATAAAAGGCTTTGAGCAGAACCGTTCACAGATACTGTGTCTATGGGCGGCGTTGTTCCTTCTCATTTGCGTCGTCTCGCCGCAGTTGCTGGGTCAAGGCAGCGCCTATCTCACCGGATTCATCCACGACCCAAGCGGCGCCGCCGTGCCTACAGCGGAAGTGGTGATCCGGGAAGAAAGTACGGGACAAACGTTTGAACTCAAGGCGACGGAAACCGGCGTATATCGCTCCCCAGCGCTCGAATCCGGCACGTACGAGATCCGCGTTACGGCTCCTGGTTTTCAAGTGACCGTAACGCGTGGCGTTGTCGTCCTGCTCGGACAGCCGCAGGGCGTCGATATCAATCTCCAGGTTGGTGCAACCTCCCAGACAATAGAAGTTCAAGCCACGGCTCCTCTGCTAAAAACCGAGGATGCTGGTCTCGGCCAGAATGTTCAATACCAGCAAGTCTCGGCATTACCATACTTCAATCGTTCCGCCGGCGTTCTGCTTTCGCTCGCGCCAACCGTCCGATATACAGGCGAAGACGTAATCTCCTACCGCGCCTCCCGCTACAATGTCGGCGCATTCACCAATGTGAACATTCTGATCGATGGCGCTTCGGTCATCGGCAATCGCACGGACGTCGCCCAGATGACATACAACCCCAGCGTGGAGGCTCTGACAGAAGTCAAGATAAGTACAAATCAATTCAGCGCCGAGTTCGGCAAGGACGTGGGCGCGCTAGTGCAGATGGAGACAAAGTCAGGCACGAACGCTTTTCACGGAGGTGTCTATGAATACTTCCGCAACGAGAAGCTCGATACAATGAATGCGTTCTCGCGCACCAAGCCGGTTGACCGGCAGCACATGTTTGGTGGGACGATCGGCGGGCGAATCTACAGAGACAAGCTGTTTTTTTTCTCGAGTTTTGAGCCGCAAAAAGCTACGTCCCCTGTAGGTCTGTTGTTGACCGTTCCCACAGCCGCGATGAAGCGAGGGGACTTCAGCGCAGTTCCGAGACAGCTCTACAACCCACTAACGACCCGACGAGACCCGGCAACCAACCAGGTTATCCGTGATCCATTCGTCGGCAACATCATTCCGAGTAGTCTGTTCGACCCAGCCGCCGTCAAGGCGATGGCTTACCTGCCGGACCCGGCTGCGACTGATATCCTGAACAACCTCCCGACCAGCACTGGAACTAAGCTGACCAAGTATCGTGCCGTCAACCGCATCGACTGGGTAATCAGTGACAAAGACCGGTTCAGCGGCTCGTATATGTTCGATCACACACTGAACGAGAACCTGGGTGTTGGAGCTTACAATGCGATCGATCCCGCGGCCAGTCCCACGTTGTCAGGGTTCGGCTTCAAATTCTTTACGCAGGTCTGGAATCTGCATGAAATGCACACGTTTTCACCTAGATTGTTCATGTCGAACCGGTTCGTTCATCGCCCCCGATATATAGAGCGTGTCAACCCTGCCGTTAATCCGGAGAAGATGTACGCGACCAATCTCGGAATCAAGAACTTCGCGGGCGCACGCCTCCCTGAATCATTTGGTGGCGATCTGGGTTTTCCGAGCTATAGCTTTACTGGATACACCGGTCTTGGGCCCGGCGCTCTGCTTTTCCAGGAAAGACCCATTAAAGAGGTCTCCTGGGACATCGATCTGACGTACGTCACTGGCAAACATAGCTTGAAGTTCGGGTTCCAGACCGAATTCGGGCAGCATGGCGCGCCGGATCAGAGCCAGCCCACGGGCAGTTTCAGCTTCGGTCCGATTCAGACGTCTCTGCCTGGCGTCGCGAACAGTGGCGACGCGTTTGCGTCATTTCTGTTAGGCCAGGTTGATAGCGCGAACACCACTTTAGGGCCGCTTTTGATTTGGCATAACTGGTATTACGCCGCATACGTGCAGGACGATATCAAGATTACTCCCAGGCTTACCATTAACTTGGGCCTGCGCTGGGACATCGATGCGCCGGTATACGAGGACCGAATATCGCGGCAACGCGTTCGACTTTTCCGAAACGAACCCAGTTTCGGGAACTCCCGGAGTAGTAAAGTTTCTTAACAGGCCGAATTTCCCCACGACCTCGTTCTACAACACGGATTACAAGCGATTCGCACCGCGTGTGGGGTTCGCTTGGCAGGTTCAGCCTAGGACGGTCATAAGGGCGCGGTTACGGTATCTACAACGGAAATCCCACCCTCGGCGCGAACCGGCGAGCTCCGAGTCTGGGATTTACTACAAGCGCCAATTTCGCATCCCGGACGGCGGCATAAGTCCGGCTTTCGTCTTGAACAACGGATTTCCCGATTATCCGCTGGGCGGAGATCCGGCGCTCCTGAATGAATCGTTCGGAGCGTAAGCGTCGGGCCAGTTCCCACCACCTCGCCGACGTTCGTTGACCCGAACTGGGAGTTCGGATACGTTCAGAACTTTAAATTGTCCATCCAGCGCGAGTTGCCGTTCAATATCGTGCTCGAGGTGGCGGGCCAGAGTTCCCTCGGACGCCGCCTGGCCGTTGGCCGAAACTGGAACGAGGTGCGCCGCAGTTCTGGGGCCTTCGGGTGCGAACAATGCGCGGCGGCCCTTCCCGCAATATGGCAATGTCTCCGAGGTGAAGCAGGCGGATCGGCTCGACAAACTACTACAATGGCTATATCCGGGTGGAGAAACAGTTCTCCAAGGGCCTGTTCTCATCGGCAACTATTCGCTTGGGAAGAACACCGGGTTCCTCGGCGGTTCTATCTACTATCCAAGCCTGACCCGCGGTGTAGTCTTCTTTGACGAGGCGAACGGCGCAACTGCCGTTCCGTTCCAAAGCGGGCTCGTCAGCTGGAACTACGATCTGCCCCTCGGTCCAGGCAAGTCGCACGCATCCTCCGGGTTCGCTGCCGTCTTACTTGAGGTTGGTCGATCGGCGGCATCCTGACCTTGAATGGGGGTATTCCATTCACAATCACCTCGGGCGGCGACTCTCTTAACGGAAACAGTCCCCTGGGCGGTCGCGTAAACATCGTCGGCGACCCGAACGTTGCCGATAGAAACCCGGACCGCTGGTTTAATACGGCGGCATTCGCGGTGCCTGCAAACGGTCAGATCGGCAACTTCCTTGGACCGCTCCTCGGTCCCGCGACTCGCCGCCTTGATCTCTCCCTCCGTAAGTCGACCAACCTCACCGAGCGGTACGGCTTATCCTGGCCGGTGAAGCTTTCAACGCCAGTAATACACCGCAGTTCGGGCCGCCTATCAACAACCTTCGCGATCCGCGCTTCGGGCGATCTATAAACGAGGGCGGCGGCTTGGGGGCTAATACCACCGGCCCTTATGGGGCTCGCATAATCCAGTTAGGCGCGCGCATCGAGTTTTAGCGCCAAGGCGTCGCGGTCCGCCGCGCGCTGGTCCCCGCGTCTTTGTCTATGGACGCTGACCCTGTGGGTCATCCTTCGAAACCTAGTGCCAGCCAATCAGCGAGTTAGGCTGGGTTAGATACGTCGAAGATACCGGTCGCCCTTGCGAGTTTTCGCCGATTGTGCTTGCCCGCGCTTTCCGAGTTGCCTGGACACAAACCGGCCCAGCTAGCCAGTTGATCTGGCGTGGGGAACTTAGTCATATCTACGCCAATCTCCGCAATGATAGTCCACGCGGTGATCCGCTGGATGCAGGCCACCGTGCACAATCGCAAAAATGTGCGCTTCATAAGGGATCATTTTCTGCCGGAAACGAGCCTCCATGCAGCGACTGTCTTGTTGAGCCGTTCCAGTTCATCCAGTAACTCGGACAGCAAGAATTAGAAGTGTTTCGTGATGGGTACCCACAACGCTGCGGATCTCCTCTTTCTTCTCCTTCAGTGAGCTTTCGCAAAATCTGCCGAAGATCTCCGGCCGGTTCAGCTCCGTTGTTGCTAAACCCTGTATGGCAAAAATATTCATGCTGCGCGCGAATAATAGTATTGAGTAGTCCGCCAAGACGCTCGTGGCACTGTACGAGTGCACTCCCGTCTAAGCGCTGCTGGTCGTTGATCGATGGAAACAACAAAACGTTCCTTTTGCCTTGTGATTTCTTTCAGCCAGAAAATGCGCAATAAATTCATTCAGCACGCCACCGACGAGCATTCAAGAACGTGATTGTTCTCAGCGATGACTTCTTCAGAAAAGTCACGGAACATCCGATACCCACCGATCTAGAAGCCGTGAAAACGCTGTCTGCAGCACCGGCGGTACTCGATTTGTACATGTGGTTAAGTCATCGATGTTTCAAAGCAAAGGAATCTGAAGCGATTCCGATATTTGGCCCGTAGGGGCTAACCAACCAGATTGGATCGGTGCAGTATTCACGCGAGCGTCGGTTTGTTGCAATGTGAATCGTGGCTAGACCATACGCGCGATGTGGCCTGAATGCCCAGCAAAGATCAACTCGGAGCGGACGCACCTAATCTTGGCGGGTGCGCGCATTGTGCTCTCGGCAGGGAAGATGAAACGCTGCTGTCATAGCGTCGAGGTTCGGCCGAGCGCGTTCATCGCACATACGCGCATAGGATCTCGTGGCACATCGGTCATTAGAAGCTTTCGCCGACCGGACTCCAGGCGTATCCGGCGCGGACATTCGTATGCTCAAAGTATTCAAGCTCAAGCCGCTGGTGCGCGGGTTGTCCGTTCCTTCCGAGTGAATGCACTTAAGATGCTGGAGAAACTTGAATCCTCCCGTTCGCCACGGGCACGGCACGCTGGAGTAGGCCTGCTAGCAATTTAGATACTTCGCGCTGACCTGATGATTTCGCCCTAGATCGGACCGGCAAACGGCTTCAGGCGAGGCGTACTGTCTGGCCCTAGAGCAACCACTGTGCCGTTCACCCTGGTCGGCGCTACTCGTTGCGCGCAAGCAGTGAGCGTAACGTAGACGTGGTAGGACTGAACCTCTGGGCAGGGGCTGTCTGGAGCACTGGACGGATAAAAGGTCAGTCAACATCTCCTCCGTGATGGAATCTCCAGGCTGCGGGTTGCGCCATCCAACTAGCCTTTGCGGAACAGGCGAGTTCTAGAGAAACAAGCCAAACTGGGCAAGCGAGACTACTTCGCGCCGAGCAGGGAATTGCGGTTCCCGCCTTTCCACATCTTGCCGCAGAAGCCACATGAAGTAGCCATTTCGCGCGCAGGTAGCAAAGTCAAATCGACAAAGAACTGGCGACCACTTCAAACGACAGAGGAGCAAAACAAATGAAAAGAACCACTACTAAAGACCTGAAACAAACCGGCGGTAGTTCGAAGAGACATCAGTCCGACTCCGAAGGCCGTCAGTACATTAGATCTGGTGTCGCCGCGGAATCTCACGTCTCCTCGACGATGGGCACCATCGGCAAGCACCAACGTGAAAGAGCGTGCCGTCGAATCCGGAAACCCACACCGTGGGCGAATATCTCACCTATTGGCTCGACAACCACGCGGCGCCGCGCTGTCAGCCGAAGACGCTCGAACAATATCGGCAGCTTGCGAACAATCTGAGCAGTCTGCTCGGCGGCGTTCCGCTTCTCGACTTGACGCCGGCATCATCCAGGATGCCGTCAACGTAATGCAGCTCCGCGGCAGCGCTCCAAGCAAGGCTAATCCGGCAGGACGGCCACTGCTGCCAAAACAGTCCACGCAACGGCCGCGGTGTTGTCCACCTGTCTTGGCGACGCCGCGCGCCTAGAGCACATTCCGGCGAACCCGATGGATGGGCGGAAAGAAAGTTCCCAAGCGTCCGAAGCCCAGTCCCGAGATGCTGGACGCAGCTGCGCTGGGTGCCTGTTTTTCAAGCCGCCGAAGGTACGCGGCTTTACGCATTCGTCGTCACCGCCGGCTGTTCCCGCTGCCGCCGCGGTGAGTTGCTGGCCATGACATGGGCAGATGTGGATTTCGCGACAGGTCTAATGAGAGTTTCCAAGAGCCTTGAGCAGACGCGAGCCGGGTTGCGAGTTAAGTGCACCGACGCAATGCGCGCACCATCAGCATGGATGATTTCGCGCTCGACGTCCTCGCCGCGCATAAGGAAGAGCAGCAGCAGGACAAGATTAAGTGTGTGGTCAATGGACATCGTTTCCAGTTACCCTGTCCAGAATGGGTAACGACTTTCGGAAGCGCCTTCGGTGGGTGCAGCTGTGTGATGAGTTAAAGAACTGCACGCAGGTTTGCCTCCGGTGCGGCATCTCTCGACCGACTCTACGCAAGTGGGTACAGCGTTATCGGAACAAGGTCTCGCGGGATTGGCCGAGGAATCGCGCCGTCCAGAAAAATCGCCAGCGGCTCGGATCTCGGATGTTGAACGGCAGTGGATCGCCGAATTGCGTGCAAGAGGGCTGGGCTCGCGCCGGATTCAAAGTGAGTTGAAACGCTCTCACGACTTCGATGTATCACGACCAACGATCGAGAAAGTGCTGAAGACAATGGATCCACGTCCGCGACTTGTACGTCCGCCATCACGCAAGGGGTCGAAACGGTATGCAAAAGAGATCCCTGGCGAAAGGGTGCAGATGGACACCTGCAAGATCGGACCGGGGCTGTATCAGTACACCGCCATTGACGACTGCACGCGAGTTGGAGTGCTCGCCCTGTATAAGCGCCGTACCTCAGCAAACTCTCTTCAGTTCCTCGAACTGCTATCGAAGAGTTCCCGTTTCCCATTCAGCGTATACAGACCGACCGCGGCCGAGAGTTCTTCGCGTACTGCTTTCAGGAAAAGCTAATGGAATACGGCATCAAATTCCGGCCGATCAAGCCGGCTTCGCCCCATTGAACGGCAAGGTAGAACGGTCACAACGAACCGACATCGAGGAGTTCTATGCGACCGCCGATCTGAAAGCACCGAATCTTTCAGCGTGCCTTCAGGAATGGCAAGACCATTACAACCAGCAGCGCCCTCATGGATCTCTGGGCGGCCGTACGCCGTGGCAGGCCTGGTACGAACGCACTTCGATAACACCGTTCCACGATGAAGTTGAGGCGAAATACGACCGCTCTGCCGAGCGGCTTCGGCACCCGGTCTACCAGCTCGATCTGCAGTTAATGCATACCAGCAGCGCGTAACCTCACCTGCCTAAGGTAGCGCTCTTTTGCTGACGTATCCTCGGGGGCTTTGCCCCTGCGACCCCAGGATTTATCGCTTACCAGCAGACTGGCTCGGAGCGGGACGGCGTTGCCGCCCCGCCAGTCCGCACTCGCGGCAGCGCTCAGGTCGCATCCCTGCGGAGCCCTTATAGTGGCTCCGAAGGAGAGATGTTAAGAAGGTGTTTTCCACAGCCGTCGCCGTCGCGCATTGTGGAAAAGCAGCTTTTGCCGTGGTTCAGCCGTGTGTCAGGTTACCTGCGGCCAAGCAGCCCGCCGCTACGAATTGCAGAGCCAGACATTCGATGTCCGAGGGTAGAACTCCGAGCGGCAGGTGCACCGACATTGCTTTGAAGCGTCAGCGAAGTTTTCAGACGCGCTGTTCGTCCTTTGCTGTCCACTATGACAGGCTGGACAGCGCAGGCATCCCGTGGCTACGAATCGCATTGCTTGACACTCGATGTCCGAGGATAGAGCTCCGAGCCGCGGGGTGCGCTTTGCTTCCGAAACGAATTCTCAGATGTCGTCTGGAGTAAGAAGACTCTCCTATAAGGCATTCGACGAGGCAAAGCCGCCTGTACCATTTCAACTTCGGAGAGGAATGATGCCCACAGAATTCGCTGCAATCATTGCAATCGACTGGGCCGATCAAAAGCATGCCTGGGCCATGCAGGCCGGAACATCAAAAGTCGAGATAGGCACCATCGACCATACACCGGAGGCGATTGACGTCTGGGCCGCTGAACTGCGAATGCGGTTCGGAGGTCAGTCCGTCGCCGTAGCTCTCGAACAATCTCGAGGGTCGCTGGTGTTCATGCTGACCAAATACGACCACCTCGTGATCTTTCCTGTGCATCCGACGATTCTGGTGAACTACCGGAAGAGCTTTCGGCCTTCGGGGGCGAAGGACGATCCCAGCGATGCCAGGCTTCTGTTGGACATCCTCATGCTCCACCGTGACAAACTCCGGCGCTTCAATCCAGACACGCCGGAAACGCGCACATTGCAGTTTCTGGTTGAAGAACGGCGGAAGTTCGTACATAGAAGACCCGGTGTTCGAACCGGCTGACGGCGCATCTGAAGATGTGCTTTCCCCAGGTCCTCGACTGGTTCGACGAGATCGGGTCCAACATCGCTGCAGAATTCCTGGAGCGCTGGCCGAGCCTCGATAAGCTCCAGCGCGCCAGGCCGGCGACGATCGAGCGGTTCTTCATCGATCACAACAGCCGCGACCGCGAGCGGATCAAGGAACGGCTGGAGCAGATTCGGAAGGCGGTTCCGGCGACCACTGATGCCGCGGTGGTTACATCGTCGAACGTTGCGATCGTCGCATGGGCAGGCCTGCTTAAGCAGCTGCTGGTGGCTATTACCGCTTATGATAAGCAGATCGACGAACTCGCCAGAGCGCATCCTGATTACGCGCTGGTCAAATCGTTTCCAGGGGCCGGTCCGGCGATGGCCCCGCGCTTGATCGCTGCGCTCGGAAGTCAACGTGAACGATACCAGAGCGCTGCCGAGATCCAGCGATACAGCGGCATTGCTCCCGTGGTCGCGAGCAGCGGGAAGCAGCACTGGGTTCACTGGCGCTGGGCATGCCCGAAGTTTCTACGACAGACGTTCCACGAGTGGGCACTCCATTCGATTGCTTACTCGGATTGGGCCCGCGAATATTACGAGCAGCAACGCGCGAAGGGGAAGCGGCGGAATACGGCCATCCGCTCCCTCGCCTTCAAATGGATTCGCATTCTTTTCCGTTGCTGGAAGGATCGCACGCCGTACGACAAAGCCGTCTATAAAGGCTCATTGGCCGCACGGAAGCCATATCAACAGGTAACCGCCACAGTTGTGGAACTCCAGTGGAAAAGTGTTGCTGGGTTCAAGAAAATCGTGGATAGCCGGGGCTTGACGGAAGAGCTCAGATGTCTACCTTTCCGCTCCCAATTCGGCAATACGACCCTCCAAAGCCAACGCTCTTGCCATTGCCAGGAACGCGTTACCTGGCCCCTGACAATTCGCGGCGCCCAGCGGTGTGAGAACGTTGGAGCTCACTTCCAACGCGCGCGTCGCCCTCCGCCATCCAAACCCCATTCTCCAGCCGCCGGACGGCTGCCAGCTTGACTCCTTCGTGAACTGCCTACATGACAACCCCATGACTCAATTCTCCGTTCGATGGATTTTCAGTCTTAAGTTTGTGAAAAAATGGGGAAAGGCCCTAAATGGTGGCCGACGCGTATAAGACGGCGTCATGATTTGGCTCCCTTCGGGCAAGTTAAGCCCAAAGAACATCGACATCAAGGCGCTGGTGCCATGATGTGCGCCTTAGTAGGGAACGCCGAGATAGGCTTTCGTTTCGTTTTCGAGCAGCGGAATTTCTTCGTAGGATTCGTTGCTCTCGAGGAGTCCGCTGAAATACTGCTTCTCGTCAGATCCGTATCTGGCCATTTCGTAAGTGTCAATTCAACCTCGCTCGGGACCGTGACGGCTTTAGGTCCGAGTTAATCGCAAGGCTTTCCACTTTTCGCGCGGCCCTGCCCATGGCAGCAATGCCAACAATGCGGGCCGCTACAACCCCGTGGATCAACGATCGTCTCTCCATATGCAGCTCCTATCAGAAAACAATTGTGGCACCGAATTGAAGTCCGGCATGACTCGACCGGAGGTAATCCGAAGGTTTCCGACTGCTGCCGGTGTGGAGATATTAGCCAAAGGGTTTGCCAAGGCGGGGTGACTTCAATCTCACACTTACAACTCACGAGGCAGATACCCGCAAACGCGGACCGCGAAGATACAATGGGCAATCAACCCGCCCAAACTGACGCTTTCTTAGCCCAACTGGAATCACGGTAATGCGACTGAAAAGCTTTCGCAGTTTCCTGCAATGTAATCGCGTCTCCAGTCGCTTTGTAGCGGGACACTAGCCCATACAGGGCTTCGGAGCAATGTCCGAATCCGCGTGCCGCTCTAACACGCCACGAAACCGCTCCTCGGCCTCAAACCACTCCCCACGTGCGAAGTGCGCCTTCCCGAGGCCGAGCGCGAGTTGAGCTACCAAGTCTTCCGGCGGGTAGCCTTCATAGCGATAGCGCTCAATCCCGTCACTGTCGGCAATGATCATTGTCGGTGTTCATTGCGCACCGAAGCGTTCGAAGCCTTGCGGGTTTTCTTGATGTGGATCTTGATAGGAACGAATCGATCCTTGACTAGCGCAGCTACGCGCTCGTCCGGGTATACCTCGGCATCCAGCCGAGCGCATGCGCCTCACATTGGGGCGGCAGGAAATCAAGCAGGACAGCGCGCCCGCTCGCCTGAGCTTGCTTCAGGCCCCTATCGATATCCTTCTGCCATTCGACAGTCACGACATCTTCCCTCCCACGTGTAATTGAACCACGGCCAACAACTTTTATCTCCACCAAACCGCAGTCTACGCACCGTTTGGCGATCGACCAGGCAGGCACGCCATTCGCCTGCGCGTAGGAACGTGCAGCGGCTGTGCCGAGACACTCAGCGGGACAGCTTCATATTGATTCGTAGTCGAGTTGAGTCGGATTTGGATATGTTCTACAGTTCTGCTACCCACGGGGAAGCCCATGTCCGTAAAATGTCGCCCTGCGGAACGCGAAGTTCGTCTGATCGAGCAGCGCCGTGTGGAACCTTCCGGCATTCTGAAACGCTTTGGAGTGGCCTATATCGAAGAGGAGCGAGAGTTCCATCACCGGGTTTGCAGTAGTTCGCGTGGGCACCCTCTGCTGAGCCCTTGCCGTAATAGAAACCACCGTAGGTCAGCCTCTGAAATGAGTGCCGACATGCGCATCCGAAGTCCCGGGCTCATCTCGGACGCAGTTGAGCACCCGACTCGAGCGTCGGTTGCGGGGAACGTACGCGCTGCTTGGCTGCGTGCCTAATAGGCGGCTGCTTTGCATGAAAGCAGACTGTCACGGATGTCGGTGGTTGCAGTGGTCGTGAAGTGGTTCAGTGGTGTTGCAGTGCTTTAGATCGTACGTGGCATGCCTCAACGATACTCCGGAGTGCCGAGTTCTCAATCACATACAACTCCACCACACTCGGCAACACTAGTGGCGGTTGTTTCGTAATCAGCAGGTCGCCGGTTCAATCCCGGCGGGTGGCTCCATTCTTTCAACAACTTACAACCAGCTACTCCGGTTCTTGTGTTCAACTTCGTGTTCAATTAGCGGCTGATGAAATTCAGCCGATCAACCCGGATCCCCAATCGCCTCAGTCGCTTACGGCGGCCGTAGCAGTTCGTCCCAGCAGTCGAGTTCCTCCTGATTGTTACTTTCTCCTGCCGTTCGTTGCGGTTACGGAACGCTGGACGGACTGAACACAACTGAACACGGGATTTGCGCGGGATCCGCTGCATGCAGCTGTCGTGCGATCCCGCGGATGCCTTACGATGCCGCACATTGCCGCATGTAGCCGGACGACGCCGCACATTCGACAAATGTTGTCGGCTCTGGTGTCCCGAGTGGGTCTGTAGACGAATGGGCGGCTGACCTCGGGACAGCCGCTCAAACCTAAGCGTAGATAGCAACCGAACACCGCAATCGCGTTCGCGAGTAGTGGTACGGCCGAAGGATCATCAGTGCGGGGGTTTTCGACGATTTACTCACCCTAGCTGTGCAAAATTCGCGGCCATTCACGCCAGTTATCGCGGGACCCCATCAGGTGATGAGGTCCCGCGTCACGGGTCAGCCGTGTCGTAGTTCTCCGGTTCGGCATCGCCTTCCTGCTTGCGTTCGGCGCGATCGAGCTTGCCGATGCTGTCGGCGCGGAGCTCGAATACGCGTTGTTTGATCCCGTCCTTTTCATATTCACGAGTGCGAACGGATCCCTGCACCATCACGTGCAACCTTTGGCCAGTGTGCGGGCATATTCTGCCAGGCGCGAGAAGCAAACGACGAGATGCCATTCGGTACGGCTCTCCCGGTCGTCCGCAGATAAAGCGGTTCTGAGCAATTTAACTTGTGGTGTCGTTAACAGTCGATGGAGTTTATGCGCGACTACGTCGTTTCTAAAGCCGAGTTCGCCCAGGAATTGCATGTAAGTCGTGCACGCATCTCGCAGCTAGCGGATCGTGGCTTGCCAGTCCGTGCCGACGGCAGAATCGATCGAGATGAGGCGCTTATGTGGATTCGGGCGGAGGGTGGCACATGCGCGGCACTGGAGCTGACCTCGCGAGTAGGGTATCGTGGCTAGTCGCGAGTCGCAATAGAGGATTGGCGGCTCAATGTCAGCTTTACGAATACCTACCGAGTCGGTTCTCGGAGGTCCCTGCCATCCTCCTGAAGCTGGGTATGCCGGTGCCTGAAACCGCGGCTCCGAGGGCCTGGATATTCTCATTGGTAGATGGATCCTCGACTTTAATCCGGACCTCGTCAGCGATCGTCAGGCACCAGTAGCAGACCCGGACTATGCAGATCTTGCGCGCAGGAACGCCCAGCGTATGCAGGCGCGGAGGTAGGAGCAGCGCAAGGAAGAGAGTCTTGACCGCCTGGTGGAAGTACTCGGCGTCTGACGTGTTGCGTAGCAACTACGAGCGACAATTAGACTGGATTGCGCAACGCATTTCGACAGCCGGCCCCAGAATCGGCCGAACCCGTTCGCGTTGCCAGCGGACAACGGTGTCAGCCTGGACATAGATTAACGGACGTCTCCACCAGGACGACAAGCGGCGCAGACCGATCCAGAACATCGATCAGCGACCGTCAAGACCGGTCGCTTATGTTGCCGACGGAACGGCGCGAGTTGCAACCGGAGGGCGGCATTCTCAATCGCCACGGCTTGATGACCGCTCAAAAGTAGACGGAAGAATCGAAAAATACACAGGATGAGGGAGGCCCCCATTTGTCCCGATGTTCACCTCCATCTTTCTCTAGGTCCACTCTTAAGCGGTGGACGGAATAATGGCGAACGACAACTTCGGTTATCCCCTCCTCACCTGCCCGTTTCATCGCTGTCCTGATGGGCCAAGTGGCCCGCGAAACCTCATGAAAATTTGGGTAATATCTCAGCGGCTCGGGATCGGCGAGATCGAGACCAGGCGCTGTCCAATCACGGAAGGCAAGGACGAAAGAGAGACTTGGTTATGCTTCAAAGGTTCTGCAAAAGAAGGAGGGGCATGATAGACCTTTCACTATTCCGTTGAGGGCGGAAAAGAAAGGAAAGGAGATGCCCCGAAAGCAGAATAACGCGAAGAAGCTGGACTGGAAAGAGGTTGTAGGGGGGCAGGAGGATTTCCTGCGGCCGTTGATCCGAGAGGTCCTACAATACGTGATGGAAGCCGAGATGGAGGATACGCTCGGAGCTGAAAAAGGGGAGCGAACCGCGAATCGGCAAGGCTATCGAGTCCGGGTACTACGGCCGGACACTAGTCACTCGGGTGGGCAAGCTGCATGCGGGTTCCCCAAGACCGACAGGGACGGTTCGAACCGAGATCTTCGAGCGATATCAGCGCAGTGAGAAGGCGCTGGTGGGGGCATTGTCAGGTTGAGCGAGGATCTGCGATGCGATGCTGAATGAGTGCCGGACAACCCGTACCGTGGTCATCGGTTCCCGAAAGAGATCATCTCGGAATGCGTCTGGCTATACTTCCGGTTCGGCGTGAGCTTTCGCGATGTAGAAGAGATGATGGCGGCACGTGGCGTGGTGGTCAGCTACGAAACGGTCCGGTGCTGGTGCGACAAGTTCGGCAAGCAGTATGCCGATGGCCTGAGGAGACGGCGTGCTCGGACCGGTGACAAATGGCATCTGGACGAGGTCTTCCTCAAGATCAACGGCGTCACTCATTACCTCTGGCGAGCGGTCGATCAGAATGGTGTCGTCCTCGACATCCTTGTGCAACCGCGGCGGGACCGGTTTGCTGCGATCCGGTTCTTTCGCAGGCTGTTGCGGGCTACAGGACGCGACAACCGCGCGTCATTATTACTGATAAGCTCCGCAGCTACGGCGCAGCGAAACGGGTGGTGATGCCCGGCGTCGCTCATCGACAGCATCGTTACCTGAACAACCGGGCGGAGAATTCCCATCAACCGACGCGTGAGCGAGAGAGGCGAATGCGGCGGTTCAAATCCGGCCGGCACGCGCAACGATTTGTCGAGGTGCACGGGATCATCGCTTCGCACTTCCGCCCTCGACGTCATCTGCTCTCCGCCGCTGATTACCGAGGACTCCGAAGCTAAACGCTTCCGGATTTGGAATGAAGTGACCGGGGCGTCTGCCCTCGTCTGATCACTGGCTTTGTTGGGCAACATTCATTGGATACAGCACGGTTCTGCCGGACGCATTGCCATTAACCTGACAATGCCGTCACGCATATCTTGCCTCCGTGGGGCACAATGGACGTCGCCGGCGCAATCTTGATGTTCTGTCCGTCCGAGCTAATCCGTGCTGGACACTCCGGCCATAGAGCGCGGATATTGTCGAGCCATTGTTCGACCATGGCTCGGAATCGGCGGGGCCGCGAGTAGTCGGTTGTGCCAATCTGATTGGCGAGTCCGAAGTCTCCGAAGAGCGGTATCGACTCCGTCCCTTTAGCCGTGAAACATCGATAAGAAAGCCACATGAACAGGTCGAGCACGGCCGGCGAGGCGGCCAGGACCTTGACTGCTTCAAGGTCGTTCGGAACCGGATGGGCGATCAACTCCTGGTAGAACTCGTCGCTGAGCACGATGATGTTCTCGAACTCCGACGACAGTGTTCGCTGATCAGGATGCTCGCGGCTGTACCAGATTTGCGCTTCGCGCATGAAATTGAATCGACTCCGCTGGACCATTGTGGCCTTGCCGCTGAAGCTGTCCGTTCCGAAGAAGATCGTTGCGCCGAAGATGCGCTCGAATGCGCCAACCAGGCGGCGATATTCCTTCCCGCCGGTGTGCATCCCGAAGCTCTCCAGCATTTCGGCCGCGGTCCGGAATCGGATTGTCTGGCTCTTCTGCTGGACCGCCAAGGTGGCCAGGAAGATCGGAACCAGACGGTCCTGGCCGAACGGTACGCCGAAATCGGGATGGCCTGTGATCTGAAGGACGAACTTGCCGTTCCTCCGTTCGTAGAGAAGTTGGTTCTTCGGCAGGCTCCGGACCGGCAAACCGCAAAGCACGAACGGCCGTGAGCTGAAGCACAGATCCTGTGTCCGTTGCTCACGCTTGATCCGGACTACTTCAATGCCCTTCGCCCGCTCCAATTTCTGTTTGGAGACGAGGAACTCGGCGTGCTCGAATTGAAGTATCTCGGCAGCGGACGCCATCCCCGATGAGCGGCGGCGATCTGCCGGAGGCGAAAATGAACGAGGCACAGTGTACTCCCATGGTTGTCGTCCGGGCCGATGAAGGCCCGGCTGTGAATGCCATGGAATGCCGCGCAAAACGAGGTACGAATGACAGTGCACTGTACCTCGAAAAAACCTCGATTAGAGGGGGTCAGAGAGGAAAATGCTGATACGGCGAGACTTGCGGTGAGTCGGTAAAGCGCGCCAGAGACGCTAAGTTGTTGTAGACACATCCATCCGACTTGTTCCCAAGCTGGACGTCGCGGGTTCGAATCCCGTCTCCCGCTCCATTATCTATGTCCATGCCGGAAACGTAGGTGACACCTTGGGGTGAACCCAGCTTGTGTCACCTTGTTTCGGATTGTTGCTCTTGCAGCCGATTATGAGACCCGTGGGTGTTGTGCGGATTTCCGCACGTTGTCCTGGAGAGAATATCCGCGAGCACGCTATGCCACACCCGAGAAGCCGCTTTCCGGTCCGACGGGGTACAGTGTGAGTAGACGGCGAGCATAAGGTTTTGATCAGAGTGCCCGAGACGCTTCGCTGACGACCGCGAGGGGTGTGCCGTTAACGAGCAGGATCGAAGTATGCGAGTGACGGAGCGAATGCAGCGAAAATTCGGAATAGCCTGCCTTACGCAGCAGCAGCTTCGTCCGCGTGCCCATGTGATCAGGAGAATAGAAGTCGCCGTTGGGTTTGGCAAAAGACAAGGTTGTGGTCTCGATATGTCGCTCCGAACTTAACCTGTGCGGTCAGTACACATCGTTACAGCACCGAGTCAAGGTGCAGTCTGGACTTGTCCCCATTTTTGAGACAAACGGTTAAGACTCAAAATTCATCGAATGGAGAATTGAGTCATGGGATTGTCTCGTAGGCAGTTCACGAAAGAGTTCAAACTGGCCGCCGTGCGGCGGCTGGAGCAAGGGGTATCGATGGCCGAAGCGGCGCGGGCGTTGGAAGTGAACCCCAACGTGCTGCACCGCTGGCGGCGGGAGTTCCGGCAGGGACCGGGCAACGCGTTTCCGGGCAACGGGAAGCAGCGCTGGTCGGAAGGCCGGATCGCCGAATTGGAGCGGAAGGTCGGCCAGCAGGCGCTGGAGATCGATTTTTTGAAGGGGTGCTTGCAGCGCATCGAGGAGCAGCGGATGCTGCAGGCACTGACTGGAAATCCGCGGTCTACCGGAAGGTCCAAGAAGAAGTGAAGGCCGACCGGGGACTGACGATTGAGCGCATGGTGGAGCTGGGCGGGGTGAGCCGCGCCAGCTTCTACCGCTTCGACGAGGACGCCAAGCCCGGCCCGCGTACGGACATGGACCTGCGCGACGCCATCCAGCGGATCGCGCTGGAGTGGCCCAGCTACGGCCGGCCGCGGATCACGGCCGAACTCCGCCGTCAGGGCTGGAAGGTGAATCCGAAACGGGTTTACCGGTTGCTGCGCGAGGACAACCTGCTGTGCGTGCGGAAGCGGAAGTTCGTGGTGACCACCGACTCCAATCACGGCCGCAGGGTCTATCCGAACCTGGCTCGCCAGATGGTGCTGACCGGCATCGACCAGCTCTGGGTGGCCGATATCACCTACATCCGGCTGCAGGACGAGTTCGTGTACCTGGCGGTGGTCATCGATGCCTTTTCGCGCCGCGTGATCGGCTGGGCGCTGGATCGGACGCTGGAGGACGATCTGACCCTGGCGGCGCTGCGGATGGCGCTCGCACGCCGGATCGATCCAGCCGGGGTTGGTGCATCACTCCGATCGCGGCAGCCAGTATGCCAGCAACGATTACACGGATCTGCTGAAGGCCCACGGCATCGAAATCAGCATGTCGCAAGGCGAATCCTTGGGACAATGCGGGCTGTGAATCGTGGATGAAGACCTGAAATACGAAGAGGTGTATCGCAAGGAATACCGCGATCTGGCCGAGGCGCGCGCGTCGATCCACGAGTTCATCGAGAAGGTCTATAACCAGAAGCGACTGCACTCGGCGCTCGGCTATCTGCCGCCGGTGGAGTTCGAGCGCAACCTCGCCACGCGCACAACAAGGAGGCCGCTTCGCGGCAGCTTTCTTTATGAGTTTTCTGAGGCATCAGGAAATCTATCCATCCGATGGGGGCGCGGCCCTTCGCGACCGCGCCCCCGCTCATCGTCTGGATGAGTTTCCGGCTGGCTATTCCTTGGCGGGTTGCGCTCCCGCATTGCCCGCCTCCGCTTCACCAACCGGTTCCGAGTATGCAGTACAGTCGTCTTGCCGGTCGAGGAGCTTTTCAGCGAACGGCGAACAGTGTCTTAACTGTTTGTCTCAGCCTAGGGGGCAGGCGCAGACCGTTCCGTCTGGGCTTCAAATGAGTACCGACGGTACGAATGCATTCCGACAATTGCGGCGCTTATACTCTGTTCACTTGCGCAGAGGATAGACATCTGAGCTCTTCCGTCAAGCCCCGGCTATCACGATTTTCTTGAACCCAGCAACACTTTTCCACTGGAGTTCCACAACTGTGGCGGTTACCTG
>CAWGVL010000038.1:0-43604 GCA_963825845.1 Bryobacteraceae bacterium
TGTTCTGCTGACAACTCGTCTCGGTTGGTTGCTTGCTAGCCCGGAACTCCCGTGTGGGAGGCACATTCGCGTTGCCAGTCACGAGGCATCATTCCCTGAAGGTCTAGCGCGAGCAGATGGCGCCATCGTCCGGGTCGGCGGCAACTTCACAACGGTGGCAGCAGGATGGCAATATTCATGGGTGCAGTAGCAGAAGTGACAGATACTCCTGCCGGAACTTCCACTCGCTCCGCCGCCGCTCCGCTTCCAAAAACCTCGCCGAATACCGCGAACAATCGGTGGCCTTCGCCATGATCCGCAGCCACGGCTCCGTCCCGTTCACCCACTCTTCATAAAAGAATCCGCGCCGGCCGTCCGGAGTACTCATCATCCACAACTCGCCCTCGGTTGCCGCCAGCATCGGCGGCACTGCGTCATACACCTCGTCATCCACACCAGCCGCCTCGTCCACCAGCAGCATCGTCGCCGAAAATGCCCGGATATTCCGCGCCTTTCCGGGCAGCGCCACAATCCACAACTCGTTTGGAAACTGCAGCGAATGCGCGTTCTTGCCGTCGCCGCGCACACGCAAGTCCAGCATCCGCAGAAATCCCTCGGCCTTACCCATCAATTCATTGCTCTGCCGCTGCGTATGCGACACGATCAGATGATCTGACTCGCGGGCGTGACCTACGCGCGATGCACCGCCTTGAGCGTGTATCCACTTTTGCCAAATCCTGAAGCTCCCCGAGGAACGCCCCGTTGAGAGTCGCGCCCTCGATGTCCTGTTGCCGACAACGATCTCCCGGAACGCCTTCCGGAGGAACGCTTGCTTCTCAGCGAACGGACGCCGGGAGAAGCCCATGAAGGCCCGAGCGAGCGCCCCAGCGACTTGTTTCTAAGTGAACGCTTCGAGCCGGAGCCGGAAGTAAGGCCCGAAGTCCGCGAACCTCCTCATCGACCGCCCGGAGCCGCGCGTCCCGATTCGATACCTCTGGAACATCCCCGTCATCCCTTCCTCGAACATCACGCAAGGTACGTTTCTTACGGGAGCGTTCGGGATGGCGGCGCAACTCTACGACCGCGAACAACGCCTTGAAGTCGCGCTTGAGAACGAGGACGACTTCGTCAAGAACTTGGTCCACGTTCTTGGGTGAGATTCGCTCCGCGCTGGTCGTCCGCCGTCCGCAGGGATTCTTGCAGGGAAGCTTGACCGCTCCTATCGGTGCGCGGGAATCAGCCGGAGTGAAGCGATGATGCGGGAATCGAAGGCGTTCGAGTTCCTCGAACTGAAGACCGAGAGCGAAGGACGCTTCACGGGCTATGCCTCGACATGGAGCGAGGAACGCGCAGGGGGACCGCATCGAACGCGGTTCCTTCGCCGATACCATGCGCGCGTCGGGCGGCAAGAGTCCTTGTTCCTGAATCACGATAAGGATCAATGGTGCGGCTTCTCGACCTCGCTGATGGAGGACGAGCGCGGTCTGTACCTCGAAGGGAAGCTCGCGCTTTCCGCCGAACCCGGACGCAACGCGTTCGCGATACTGCGGGAGGCTAAGGCCATCGGGTTCGCGACCGGATTAAGCATTGGGTTCATCGCTCAGGACTGGGACTTCAACGACGCGAAGGGGTCCGCATTCTCAAAAACGAATCGACCTGTGGGAGACGTCGATAACGCCGTTCCCGGCAAACCATCTCGCGCGGGTAAACGACGTGAAGACGCTCGCGCTTTGTGAGAAGGCTATTCGCGACGTGACGGGATGCGACCGGGAGCAATCGCGCCGCGCGGTCTTCGAGTGTCTGACGCGCGGAATGCTCGACGTCATGGACGAGGAGTCGCGACCGTCGCATCGCGCCTTGAAGGAGTTCCTCGACGCGGAGAAGTTGCGGCTCCAGAAGGTGCAGTAAACAGAAGAAACCCGCGCCGTCCGAGCGCGGGTTGATGCAGACCTGACCTGAATAGATGCGAACGTTCCGAGACGCGTGCGATAAATCAGACGACATGAGAAAGCGGATCGCAGTCTTGGTCGGTCATGTTCTTTTATGCCGTTACTGTGTACGGCGCAGGTCAACATTAGTGTTGCCACGGAAGGAATTTCCAGCCAGGTATTACGCGCCCCGGTGGGATCACGACTGTGTTTTGCAGCAGACTCACTGGCCTTCCTCCCCTCACCGTGGCCGAAGGATATCCGCTGCCAACAGTGATGCATGGAGTCTCCGTGCAGGTGAATGGCCGTGTGGCTCCGATCTTGGCTATCAAGCAGTTCGGGTGGAACCCGAAGCAGATTAATTTTCAGGTTCCGGCTATGCCGGACATGTTGCGTAACACCGCATACGTAAGCGTGACTCAGAATAACCAAGTGGTCGCGGTTTACTTCGAAGCGCCTTGGGCCGGATATTCCGCCGATTTCTTCGTGGACCGTGAAAACTTCGCAATGATCCTGCGGAAGTCGGATCGTCGCTTTCTGGAGTCCGGCGGCTCCGGCACGGCGCGGTGAGATGTTGGTCGCCTATGCAACCGGTATGGGGGCTGTGGAACCGCCCGTAGAAACGGGCCATAGCAGCTCCGGCCGACCGTCCGTCGCCGCTGATTCGATATCAGACCGAGGGGGATCTACGGTTGATTTTCTGCGTGCCGGGAACCGACTGTGTCGGTTTCGACAGCCTCGGTGTGAGGGCGCGATTCGCCGGACTCGATCCGGGCTCTGCCGGTGTCTACCGGATCGAGTTTGAATTGCCGGTAACCGCGCCCACCGGGAATGTGGAGTTCCAAGTCTTGCGGATCAACTGTTACCGTTCCGCCTTGTACCTCCAATCCCCGTTGGGGAGGGTTGGGAGAGCAAGCTCGTCAAGATTCCGATTCAATGAGGTTTTCATGCGCGGGGATCGTCCGCGCTGCACGTATGAGGAGCCAGAGCGAAAGCGACGTCCCGCAATTGACAAACCCTCCGATTGCCGGGAGGGTTCGTCGTTGCGCGTAGAATATCCCGCGCCGCCGCTTGTCCACATGAACCACCGTTATCGGCTCACGGAACTTCATAACGACATCTTGAACGATTTGGCTAAAGTGCGAACGCGCTCTTCACCGCCATCGTGGTCGACTTGCCCCATTGCCGCGAGCAATTCAGCAGCCCGCGAGTATGTCCCACTTCCAGAATCTGAGCCTGAATCGGATCGGCATCAAACCCCAGCCGATCGCCGAGCAAAACGCCGCCGCATCCAACACATGAAGCCGTATCATGGCGAAGCGTAGACGCCAACGTCGCGAAACGCTTCCAGTACAGCCGCCTTGGCCTCGGCGAAGGGCATCAGCGCGCGCATCAAAATGACCGAGAACGACTTCCAATCGAGATCCGGCTGATCGCCCGCCGGCGCGGGCTCGTCCGTCTTCTCGCGCAGAAAATACCGCGCGGCGCCGGGTCGTCGCCATAATTGTCACGAATAACCCACATCCTGATTCGAACCTAGCACCGAAACCCGGGCAAAGCAGGAAAGAATCCCGTAATTCCTACAAGACAAACCAAATAAAAATAAAATTTTTCCGTGAACGTCAATCCGGATTTTCTTCGTATCGTTTTATCCTGTTCACCCGTGTTTATCCGTGCCCTTCTAAAAGGCGTTCCAACTCGAGCCAAAAATATCCCCCTTTATCGCCAATAACTTGTCCGCAAACCCACCACCCCCACCCAAATCCGCGTACTACCCTGAAACTGGCATGAAAGAACACCAGCGCAAATCGAAGCATCCCGCCGCAATGGAAGCCTGTCCGCGGCCCCATCACCGCCAAAGGCAAAGCCCGAGCCGCAAAACGGCACGAAACACGGCCTCGCTGGAAGCAAGTGCATCGTCCTCGAAGGAGAATCCGAGGAAACATGGGAATCTCTCCTCGATCCTGCATCGCGCAAATCCAGCTCCGCACCGATCTCGAATATGAATTAATCGAAGAAATCGCCGCCGCGCGCTGGCGCATCCGCCGCTCCCGAACGGTCGAAACCGCCATGATCAATATGCAAATTGAAAAACAAAGAAAGAAAATCGAAGGCGAGTACCGGTAGCCCGACTACACCATCCGCCACGCGTTCCGCCATCCAGGGCCTGGGCGCGAACTTCAATCTCGTCGACCGCTACGACACACGCGTGCGCCGTAACTTCGATCGCGCCGTCAAGAATTTCGATGACCTCCGCGCTCGCTCCGCCCAAGCGGCCGAAGAAACCGAATTTTTGCCAACCGAACCCAGCCCGGAATCGTTGTGAGTCCTCCTCTTGCCTACTTCGGCACATAAACGATCCGCCACCATCACAGGCCGGGTTTGCCCTGAGTGCCGATGATGACTCTAGCGGATGTTGACTAGGCTACAAAGAGGGAAGCGCCCTGCTGCTAGCCACATTGCTCTCGCTGCGCCCCGTAAACATTGCGGTTGCGGCTGATCTCCTTCGCTACACGATAAGCTTCGAACCCTTCGAAGTCGAGTTGACCCTTCCAGATGGAAGCAAGGAGAAGAGGAACCTTCCTCGACAACCAACGTACTTTTTAACCGGGCCAATACCCGCTGGCCCATCCCGACGGACCCGCAAACAAGCAGATCCAATGTGACGTTCGCTGGATTGGATTACCGCTAGGCTGGCGGCTCATCACCAGCTTCGGAATCGATCAACGTCTTGAATGCCGCAACACTACACTGGGAGAATTGCGGAAGGCGGCGCTCGCGTTCTCGATCTCGCCCGACGCTTAACATGCCCTGTACGCCAACAAGGACCGGTTTCGCAGCCGACATTATGCTTCCCGAGAACTTCTAGTAAAGATCACGAAGTAAAGATCACGCAAATGTCATAGTTCTAAACGGATGGTCAGATTGTTAGCATTCAATTCGTTGTGAGTTCAAATACCATCTCGATACACGTCGCTACGCGTCCTAGACAGCTAGCAATTCTAATGAAGCAAAATGATTGTTTCAGCCGAAAGGGGAGTGTATACTTCCAGACGTGTAGAAAAGAAGTTGTCCTCCCCAGGCGACTTCACCACCTGACACCAGTTCTCTGCTCCAAACGTTGCTCAATCGCATTCGAAAGGAAGGCGTGCAGTCATGGCAACCGGCGGATTCCGTTCCATCCTCCTCCTTATAAGCATCGGCGCAGCGGCGCTCGCCCAAACATTGGATACCGCAATCCTAGGTGTGGTCACCGACCCGGCGGCCGACTGTTCCGAGCGCTGAAGTCACCATCACGCAGCCAGCTACAGGGTTCACGCAAAAGGTCTCGACAAATTCCGAAGGCGCGTACGAACTCCGCTATCTCAGACCGGGCGAGTACACGGTGGAAGTTGCCGCAGGCGGCTTCGCTCCGGAGCGCCGCACGAACGTAGTGGTCCAGACCGGACAGGCAGCACGACAGAACTTCGTGCTCCAGGTCGGTCAGGTTTCGCAGCGAGCCGATGTCGTTGCCGAGGTACCTCTCATGCAGACGGAGAATGCCGCGTTAGGCGAAGTCGTCTCAACAGAACGTGTGAGCAACCTGCCGCTAAACGGGCGCACGCTCATAGACCTCGCCGCGCTCACGCCGGGAGTAACAGTACGGACCGAATCCCAATTCAGCCTCGTACGCGCTAACGGTACCCGCGACACCACGATGTCCCTCACCTTCGATGGCGTCAAAGCTACGGCGAACCGCTGGGCATTCGTAGCGATCTTTCCACCTCTAGACGCGATCCAGGAATTCAGAGTCCAGACCGGTAACTACACCGCGGAATACGGAGGTAATGCCGGCGCCAACGTAAATGTGCAGCTACGTTCGGGCACCAATTCGCTGCACGGCAATCTTTATGAGTACTTTCGCAACGACAAGCTCGACGCCCGCAACTACTTCAGCCCCGCCCCTCTGCCTAAGGACGTCCTTCGTCGCAACCAGTTCGGCGCTGTCGTGTCGGGTCCCATTGTCAAGGATAAGGTGTTTTTCATGGCCGGCTGGGGAGAGTCAGCGAAACAACCAGCAGTCCGCCGGCTCCGCTATCGTGCTCACTCCGGCACAACGCCTTGGCAACTTCTCCGAGCTGTCGGGTCCCATCATCGATCCTTTTAGCGGAAATCCGTTTCCCGGCAACATCATCCCGCCAAACCGCCTCAACCCCGTCTCGGTCAACCTGGCGAATACATATATGCCTCTGCCGAACCAGCCAGGAACGATCAACTATGGGTTTCTGTCGAGCGCAGACACCAATTGGGATCAGGGCCTCGCTCGAATCGACTACAGGTGGCGCGAGCGCGACCAGTTCTCCGGCCATTATATGGGGCAAAACTGGAAGCAGGCCATTACTCCGTCAATCCCTACATTCCAGTCCGAGTCACCGTATCTGAACCAGAATGTCGCGATCCAGCATATTCATACGTTCAGCCCCACCATGGTCAATGAATTTCGATTCGGCTATCACCGTGGCAGCCGCAACTCCACAAATCCTCGCAAGAACACCGATTTCACCGCATCGCAAATCGGTATTAATGGACTCAAGCAGGGCGGTCCGAATGGCCGTGAACTCAGAGAATCGGAAGCCGGATTCCCCACGATCAACATCTCCGGCTACCTTGGTCTTGGAGAGACCGGGGGGTCCGACGTGGACGCCACCCAGACATACCAGTTCGTTGAGAACATCAGCCTCTTCCGCGGCAAGCACTCGATGAAGATGGGCGTCGATATCGGTCGTCACATCTCCGACGCCAACACCATCAACTGGCCGTATGGTCAAATCACGTTCACCAGCGACATCGCGGGCGATGCTGGAGCGGCATTCATGCTTGGATACCCGCGCGAAACCCTGACCCCGGAAGGCCAGCCCGTCTCAGCCGTACGTCAGTGGCGCAACTTCTTCTACTTTCAGGACGACTGGAGAGTCACGCCCAAACTTACATTGAACCTCGGCATCCGTTATGACATGCTGACACTACCGAGAGAAATCAATGGCAACAGCCGAACGCTTCGGTTCGATCTCGATCCCAGCGGTCCCGTGCTATGGCCTCCGGACAACCGAACCTCCGCCGAAGGTAAAGGAGAGGTCGTGGATCTCTGGGAAAACGAGCACTGGCACATCGCGCCTCGCTTCGGTTTCGCCTATCGCCTAAACGACCGTACAGCCGTCCGCGGCGGGTACGGCATCTTCACGGCCACGAATCAGTTCGATCATGTTAACGTGCTGCAGTTAAACCCGCCGATGGCAGGCAGCATCACCGTGATCAATCCCACGCTGAATCCTGTTGCAACAATCCAGAATCCTGTACCTGTTGCTCTTGTATCGGAGAACCCGCTGTACAACGTGGTGTCGATTCAACCGGATCGCAAGCATATCAACCCCTACATTCAGAACTGGAACATCCAGGTCTCGCGGCAATTGGGCGCCAACAACGCTTTGGAAGTCGGTTACGTCGGCAACAAGGGCACGTTTCTCGATACGAGTCAGCTCAACTTCAACAGTCCCGATCCAGGTCCCGGCGACATTCAGGCTCGCCGCCCTTATCCACAATTCAACCGCATCCGACTCCTGACCACCGATGGGAACAGCACCTACCACTCGTTCCAAACACGCTTCGAACAGCGTTTCAGTCGGGGCTTGAGCTTCACTGCGGCCTATAACTGGTCTCACATGATCGACGACCAGGAGGATGAAACGAACGGGGAACGGTGCCGCTGCCAGGATCCACGGCACCGCGGCATAAACGAGAAAGCGAGCAGCATTCTCGACATCCGCCATCGCTTTGTCGCCGGGTACGTTTGGGAGATTCCATTCACGGCCGGGTTCCGCGGCATCACCCAGGCAGTGCTCGGCGGCTGGGCCCTGGGAGGTATCGTCAACATACAATCCGGCTCGCCCTTCCGCATATCGCAAGCATCCGATTCGCAGAACAACGATTCCGTCGGTGCCGCACGGCCCAACCTGGTACCAGGCCAGAATCCTTCAATACCATCATCGGAGCGCGATCCCGCCAGGTGGTTCAACACGGCCGCGTTCACGCCCAGTGTTCTCATGTACGGCAGCACACCCCGAAATCCGCTCGTGGGTCCGGGGCTGAACACGTGGAATTTGTCGGCTCACAAATCGTTCAAGATACCTGTAGCGGAAACCCATAGTCTTCAGTTCCGGGCCGAGTTCTTCAACGCCTTCAATACCCCTCAATTCGGGAATCCCGGACGGGAACTGGGGAACGGCGACTTCGGGCAGGTCACCAGTACCCGGGGCGACAACAGGCAGATTCAGTTCGGGCTGCGTTACCAGTTCTGAGGAGCAATCCTGAGAGTTAGCGCGCCGGCGTGGAGGAGACCGCGCAAATTCTCAACATGTCCCGAAAAGCGCGATGCGCGATTCGGGCGCGGCGAAGGCCTGGCTGTATCGGCAGTTGAATGCGACTTGAGACCACGATGACGGCAAAATGACGCCTGAACGTTATCAAAGGATCGTCGATCTGTTCCAGAAAATCGTGGAGGTCGGCAATGACCGTCGGGATGTGATTCTCGATCAGTCCTGCGCAGGAGATGAGGATTTACGCAGAGAAGTTCACGCGATGCTTGCGGCGCACGAACAGGTGACTCACGTAACAGAGAAACCTCCGGATGATTTGACGACTGTCGCCATGGACGAAAACCTGGCCCGATCGCTGATCGGCCAGAAGCTTGGCGAATACGAAGTAACTGCCCGTCTTGGTAGCGGCGGGATGGGTGAAGTATTTCTCGCGGTAGACACCCGGCTGCGGCGCAAGGTAGCGCTCAAACTATTGCCGGAAGAATACACAACAGATCCAGTCCGATTGCGAAGACTCGAGGAGGAGGCCCGCGCTGTTTCAGCGTTGAACCACCCGAATATAGTGACCATACACGGGATCGGACAGGCGGGGATAATCACTTTTCTGGTAACGGAATTCGTCCCAGGCCTGACTCTTCGCGAACAAACGGCCACGGGACCATTGCCGCCTAAGCAGGTAATCGACATCGCCATTCAGGTCGTGGCCGCTCTGGCCGTGGCGCACAACGCCGGCGTCGTCCATCGGGACATAAAGCCTGAGAACATCATGGTCCGACCCGACGGTCTCGTCAAGATTCTCGATTTCGGCATTGCCAAGGCGAGAGAGCTGCCAACCGTTTCGGGAGCCTTCGCGCGGTCATCCGAGCTGAATACAGCGCGGGGCATAGTCGTCGGCACACCTCGCTATATGTCGCCGGAGCAGGCGCGCGGACTCGATGTTGATACACGAACCGACATTTTCAGCGTCGGTTGCTTACTTTATGAACTCGTAAGCGGACATCCGACCGTCACTGGCGCCACTCCCAGCGATGTTATTGCAGAGATTCTCACGCAACAGCCGGCTCCTGTAGAGTCTGTTTGCCCGGACTGTCCCGCCGCTCTGGCATGCATTATCAGGCGAGCCATAAAAAAGGATCGTGATGAGAGGTATCAAACTTGCGAGGAGATGCTCTCGGATCTGAAGAGCGCCTCCAGAGAGATCGAGAGTGGCGTCCCACGCCCGCCGGCATCGCGCATACATTACCGGGCGGCGCTAGTCTCGGCGTTGTTAGTTCTGATCGTCGCGGTCGCGGCGATTCTGTACCGCCGCGATCTACGACCACCTCTCGAGTCCATAGCGATTATGCCCTTTGTAAATGAGGGCGGTACCGATCTGCAGTATGTAGCAGATGGGTTGACGGATAGCCTTATCGGCGATCTCTCCCAAGTGCCAAAACTGAAGGTGATTTCTCGTAATTCCGTGCTTCGGTACAAGGATCGTGAAGTGGACCCGGTTCTTACGGGCGCCGCGCTGAAGGCGCAAGCCGTGCTGGTAGGCCGCGTGGGGCAGAAAGGTGATCGCCTGTCGGTTCGCCTCGAGTTAGTCGACGTCCGCGACAACCATCGCCTCTGGGGCGATTCGTACAATTGCGTGTCGGCCGATCTTATTCAAACGCAGGCCGACATAGCAAGAGAAGTTCTCTCTAAGCTGCGTGTCACCCTTAGCGCTCCAATTCAGCGCGATTTGGACCGGCGCCGAAAAATTAAACCGGAGGCATATCGCCTCTATCTTCAAGGTAAGTTCTATTTCAACCGGCTTGGATTCGAGGAAGCGAGGAAGGCAATCGGCCTGTTTCATGAAGCATTACAGGTGGATCCAACCTACGTCCTCGCCTATGTCGGCCTGGCCAATTCGTATGTTGGGTTGGCGAGCGATATGCCTCCCAAAGAAGCAATGCCGCGAGCTCGAGAGTACGCCCTCAAGGCGCTGGAGTTGGACGCTGGCTCCTCGGAGGCTCATGTTGTACTTGGGCTGGTGAAACTCCTCTATGATTGGGACTGGCCCGGCGCGCAAGGTGAGTTCAAACACGACTCGCACCTGAATCCGGACGCGGTGGGCACTTTCCCCTGTTATTTGCACTCTGGTGACACGATGGGACGTTCGAACGAAGCGCTCGCCGAACTCACCAGTCAGTTGGCGAGGGATCCTTTGTCTTCGGTCAACAACGTGGAACTGGTTTGTGCAGCTTATTACGCCAGACAATATGACCGTGCTATCTCCCACTATTGGCGGACCATCAATCTCGATCCGGGGATGCCAATTGCCTATGCGAATGTCGGACGCGCTTACGTTCAAAAACATCAGTATTCGGAAGCGCATCGCAGAGTTAGAGAAGGGCAGCAAATTGGATCCCGGTTCGCCATTGATCGAATCCGAGTTAGCCTATGCTCTGGCGGCCTCGGGGAAAATGGCGGCAGCGCGAAAGATAATGATCGCAATTGGAAACACAGGCGCTAACTAGATATGTAGATTCTTTTCTGATTGCGCCTATTTACATACCATTGGGCGAGCCAGACGAGGCATTTAAATGGCTGGAAAAAGCCTACAGCGAGCGCTCTTCCGGTATGCCATGGCTTAAAGCCGATCCAAAGTTCGATCCGGTGCGCTCGGATCCTCGCTACCAGGATCTATTGCACCGAGTGGGGTTTAGGAACTAGCCGGACGCTCCGGATATCTCGTTGAGCAAGTCGGAACACGATCCATTCGACACGCCGGGACGGTTTCCAGGTACAGCTCGATTGCTTCCTTAACGTTCGCGATCGCTTCTTCGAGCGTGTTGCCCTGCGACTGGCATCCTTTCAGTTCCGGGTGCCAGGCATAAAAACCATGCTCATCCTTTTCGATAAGGACAGTCGCCTTTCGGGCCATTGGTTAAAATGTATCGCCTGTTCTGGCCGGCATCATAGGCGTTTGCCGTTCCTGATCGTCTGCGACACGCCGCACGCAGCTGACATCAGCGGTTTGCGCGGCCGCGCACTCCAAGGCACGGCGAACCTACGTCACGGTCACCTCGGGGACATGCACGAGATCGTCGCCATGCGCTCCTGTCGTTTTCATGGACTTCTGCCGGAGTTCGCTCACTGGACCGGTCGTCGTGGCGCTAAAATGGCAGGTTTCTTCAGGCGAACAAAGGAACTGAGGCCATGCACAAACTGGGTTGGTGTCTGATTGCACTACTCGTGATCGGTACGGAACAAGCAAGAGCGCTTCAATCCGCCGCCGGGACGATTCCCCTCGATGAGGCTTCCATCGCCGATTTGAATGCCGCATTTCGCGCCGGTTCACTAACCTCGGAGCAGCTCGTCCAGCTCTTTCTTGGCCGTGTCGACCGCTACGACAAACGCGGTCCAGCTCTTCGCGCCATCATCAGCCTCAATCCGAAAGCACTCGAGACCGCCCGTCAGCTCGATGCGGAACGGAAGACCAAAGGCGCACGGTCAGCCCTGCATGGAATTCCGGTCATTCTGAAAGACAATATCGATACTTCGGATATGGCGACAACCGCGGGATCGATCATGCTGAAGGGATCCATTCCCCCGGATGATGCTTTTCTCGTAAAGCGGTTGCGTGAGGCCGGCGCCGTCATGCTTGGTAAAGCGAACCTGTCGGAGTTTGCATCCGGGCGGGCGGCGAGCTCACTTGGCGGACAGATGAAAAACCCGCACGACCTCCTCCGCACTCCGCTGGGATCCTCCGGCGGTTCCGGCATCGCCGTTGCGTCTGCGTTTGCAGTGCTCGCCGTTGGAACCGACACCGGAGGTTCGGTCCGTCTGCCCGCATCGGCCACCGGCATTGTCGGCCTCAAGCCAACGCACGGACTCGTCAGCTGCGACGGCGTGGTCCCTCTTGCTCCGACACTAGACACCGCCGGGCCGATGGCGAGAAATGTCCATGATGTGGCAGTCGCGCTCGGTGTGATGGCGGGAGTCGATCCGAATGACTCGGCAACCAAGAAGAGCGAGGGTCACATCGAGCTGGACTACACGAAGTTTCTACGGCGCGACGGCCTGAAAGGTGCGCGGCTTGGAATCGCCCGCGATTTTATGGGTTTCGATTCGGATGTGGATTGGGCCGCCGAAGCTGCGGTGTTGGCGATAAGGCGCGCCGGAGGAACCGTAGTCGATGTCCAACTCCCGAAATGGCTCCTCGATTCGAAAGGTGAATTCTACAACGCGATTCGCTATCCCGAGTTCGCTGCCTTCATCCCCGTGTATCTGAAGACGCTTGGCATAGCTTACCCGAAGAACATCGAGGAACTCCTCGCGAGAGCAACCGAGGTCCACGCGTTCGGTCCCGACGGCGCTGGACCGAACCCGAACCGGTGGACGATGATGAAACGGGAAGCCGCTTCAGCGAAGCTCGACGACTACCGGTATACGTCGGTCCGTGATCACGCTCTCGCGATGATCCGGTCGGTGTTTGAAGGCATCTTTCGTTCTCAAAGCCTTGACGCGATCATCTATCCGACCCAGCCCCGGCGCGCGCCTCTGTTGAGTGCTCCGCCCGATCCGCCTGGAGGCGTGCGCGAAAGTCCGATGAACCTTGCGAACCTCACCGGCTTCCCGGATCTCGTGGTTCCTGCCGGTTTCACAACCGACGGCATACCGGTCACGCTCTCGTTCCTTGGCCCCGCCTTCAGCGAACCGCGACTTCTCTCCATCGGCTACAGCTTCGAGCAAGAAACCCAGGCCCGCCGGCTTCCCGTAAACACGCCGCTCGCGCCGGGCGAGATCGTCCGGCGGCGCTAGCGCAGAGCCGGGCAATCGATACTGTGGTACTCGTCCTCTGAACGTATCGCTCACGTGCACCCCGAGCCTGGAACCCTGCGGCTTTTGACGGGAGTATCCCGTTGCAACCGGCATCTGACTCATTGGTGGAAGGTTACAAGTGCTCCTTCCGCTGAGTCAATTGCTATTCTGTGAATCCATTCTCGGGCGGTTTTTTCGAGTTCGTGAAGCGCTGTAGAAAGGCTGCGTGAATCGTCGGGACTGCTCTTCGTTCCCCTGTGCACGACTCAGCCAAGTTTTATGGTCCCCACGTTGGCCGAAGGAGGCTAGTAGCCGTTTGTTCACTTACCCGGCCGCCGACAGTTCATCGGAGAAGGAGCCAAATGCGCGCCGCAGTAGGCCATGTATGAGAATGCATAACAGAACATGATGGACGGAACGGTTATTGCTCTATAAGTTGCCCAGTTGCCGCCCTGTTCCTCTACGCTCCCGATGACATCATAAAGGGGTTCAACGAGCACATCGATGTCCAAGTGAAAGTAGCTGGGCTGCCGCTGGGGGCAAGCCAGCACTACGACCAGGGCTTCAGCGGACCTTTGCAGCGCTCATGGCCAAGTTACGGGTTCACGGCTTCCACCCGACAACATCGGTCAACTCAGCCGATTTCCGGTTCATTAGCTTCGGATAGATTTCGGCGCAACGACCTCATAACGGCATCGGGACCGATATGTCGGCATCACAAATCGGATGCTTGAGACGGATTCTTTAGCTAGGGCGTTATACGACTGGGCGGCTGGAGGCAGTTTACGAAACCGCACTTCGCGGGCGAAACGTCTGCGGCGGTTGACGCTGGTCTCAGGTTCTTAGATTGCGAGTACAGTCAATCGCAACTGGCATAGTCATTGCCGCCCAAACCTTCACGCAAGCGGCACTGCAATGCTCAAGAACTGAGAAGGCGGGCAAAATGGTCTCGACACGATTCTAATCCCTGGTATGTGCGAATTGCCGTTCAAGAACTTCAGCGGGAGCGTTTAACCTTCACGCCCGAATCTGCGCATACCTTGGGTTGAATTCCCGTCGCCGCTTAACGACCAACTTCAGTTGCTGAGATTTACTGTTACGGCGCACATTGTCATTTCCGCAATACGAAAGGGCGCGTCTAAGGGGCAGCCGCAGACACGTCAGCATAGCACCTTCGCGCGGCATCGTTTCCGCTCGCGGCACGTCAACTGTCCCAATCGGCTGCGCCATGTCGCCAGTCTCGCGCGCCGCCCGTGTAGTCTGTCGTCGCACCGTGCTTTTGTTCGCGGCGTCCCGGCCGTATAGGAGGATGCATGGCATCTCAGGCGTTGAACGCAAATTACTCTATCGGACCAGACCCCGACCAGCGACTCGCCAGGAATCTCGGCTGGTTCAGCATCGGGCTGGGCGCCACGGAGATTCTCGCGCCGGGTTTGGTCGCGAGAATCAGCGGCGCACCGGACAGCCAACGGTCGCGTACGGTGATTCGCACCTACGGAGGGCGAGAGATCGCGCAAGGGATCGCAATCTTATCGTCGATGCCCCGCCCGGCGGGTTGGATGTGGGGCCGCGTGGCCGGCGACGTTCTCGATATCGGGTCCGTCGCCGTCGGCATGCTCTCGAGAGACGGCAACATCCCGCGCGGGATTATGGCGATGACGTCGCTGCTCGGGGTCACGGCCATCGATTACTATTGCGCCGATAAATTGAGCACCAAAACGCCGGCGACCGGCACGACACGAGAGGGGCGCATCCGGATCGCGCAGTCGATCATTGTTGGCCGTCCGCCGGAGGAGGTGTACGGCTTCTGGCGAAGTTTCGAGAACCTACCGCGGTTTATGAACCACCTCGAATCCGTGACGGAGACAGGTAACGGACGGACGCACTGGAAGACGCGGGCACCGGGCGGAAGCTCGGTCGAGTGGGATGCCGAGATCACGGCCGACGAGCCGAACCGGCGTATCTCGTGGCGGTCCCTGCCGGGCTCGACTGATCGAGAACTCCGGGACCGTCTGGTTTGAGCGAGCTACGGGCGACCGTGGCACGCTGATCCGAGTGGAGATGGAGTACCGGCCTCCGTTCGGAAAGATCGGATCCGTAGCGGCGAGCCTGTTCCGCGAGAATCCGAAGCAGCAGATGTACGACGATCTTCGGGCGATGAAGCAGGTCCTCGAAGTCGGCGAAAAGGCGCGCTCGGACGCCAGCATCTTCCCGACCATGCACGCCGCACAGCCGCCCTCGATAGTGCCGGAGATGGCGCTCTCACACTAGGTCGGAAGGCGAGCGAGAAGCGGTTCATTCAATTGTAGAAGAGCACACAGGAAAGGAGTCTTTATGCGAGCCAATTGCTGGCACGGCAAAAACGATGTGCGGGTCGAGACGGTTCCCGACCCGAAAATCCTGAATCAGACGGACGCGATCATCCGCATCACCTCAAGCGCGATCTGCGGCTCGGATCTGCATCTGTACAACGGCTTCGTCCCCACAATGGAGAGCGGCGACATCCTCGGCCACGAGTTCATGGGCGAGGTCGTCGAGACTGGGCGCCGAAGTCAAAAACCTGAAGAGTGGCGACCGCGTGGTGGTGCCCTTCCCGATCGCGTGCGGGCAGTGCTTCTTTTGCCAAAAGGGCCTGACCTCGCTGTGCGAGAACTCGAATCCCAACGCCTGGATGGCGGAAAGAATGCTGGGCCACTCGACCGGCGGGCGTCTTCGGGTATTCGCATATGCTCGGCGGCTATGCCGGAGGGCAGGCGGAGTACGCTCGAGTGCCCTTCGCCGACGTGAGTCCGCTGAAAGTGCCGGAGCACCTGACCGATGAGCAGGTGCTGTTCCTGTCCGATATCTTCCCGACCGGCTACATGGGCGCGGACATGTGCAACATCCAGCCCGGCGACACCATCGCGGTATGGGGCTGCGGCCCGGTAGGGCAGTTTGCGATCGAAGAGCGCGTTCCTGCTCGGCGCGGAGCGCGTGATCGCCATCGACCGGTTCCCGTACCGGCTGCAGATGGCGCGGGAGAAGGTCGGCGCCGAGACGATCAACTACGAAGAGACGAGCGTCCTCGAGGCGCTGAAGGAGATGACGGGCGGGCGCGGGCCGGACGCATGCATCGACGCGGTCGGGATGGAGGCGCACGCGCCCGGGCCGATGTACGCCTACGACCGCGCGAAGCAGGCGGTGATGCTGGAGACGGACCGCCCGCATCGCGCTGCGCGAGGCCATCCTGGCATGCCGCAACGGCGGAACCGTGTCGGTCATCGGCGTTTACGGCGGGTTCGTCGACAAGTTCCCGATGGGCCAGCTCATGAACCGTCGCTCACGATCCGCACCGGGCAGTGCCACGTCCAGCGCTACATGAAACCGCTGCTCGAGCGCATCGAGAAGGGCGACATCGACCCGAGTTTCGTCATCACGCCACCGCATGCCGCTCGAAGACGCGCCGAAGGCTACGACGATGTTCCGCAACAAGCAGGACAACTGCGAGAAGATCGTGCTCAAACCGCAGCAGCGTCAGATCCACTAGACAGTTGCACGGGCGGGCAGTCTATGCCCGCCCCGGGTAAAAACAATGGCGTTGGTGGAACAGATTGCGGGAGCAGTAGTGATGGTCGTCACGCTGCTCGATATCTTCCTGACTGTGCTGTACGCCCGGGCGGGAACCGCGCTGTTCTCGCCTGTCGTGTCGCGCGCGATCTGGCTCGTGTTTCGTCTCGTTTCGCGTCCATTCGGCCGCAATCGCGGCAAAGTGCTGTCATTCTGCGGGCCGGTGATTCTGGTCGCGCTGATTTTCGTCTGGGCCGCCGGACTCGCGCTTGGGTCCGCGCTGATCATGCATCCGCATCTCGGCGGGGGCATCCGCGCGAGCCAAGGCTCCACGCCGCGCGATTTTATGTCGGCGCTGTATGCCGCAGCGAGTAGCCTGTCCTTCGTCGGCTCCAGCGACTTCAAGCCTCAATCGGCCGTGTTTCAGGCGCTCTACATGTTGAACTCGCTGATTGGCATGTCCGTCATGTCGCTGGTACTGACGTATGTCATGCAGATCTACAACGCATTGAAAAGCAGAAACGCTCTGGGGCTCGCCATTCAGACGCTCTCGGACGACACCGGCGACGCGGCGGAGCTGATTGCGGGTCTGGGACCTCACGGTCAGTTCGATTCCGGATTCAGCAATCTTTCGAGTCTCGCGTCGAACGCTGTCTGCGGTCAAGGAATCGCACCACTTCTATCCCCTGCTGTTCTATTTCCGGTTTGCCGAGCCGTACTACTCGGTTTCGCAGACCGCAACGGTGCTGTTCGACAGCGTCTCGCTGCTGAAGAGCGCGCTTAGCGATGAGGACTACAGCTGGCTGAAGGAGTCGGCGACGGTGGCGCAATGCTGGCGGGCCGCGATGCTTCTCGTAGGCATGCTGGAAGAGGTATTCCTGCCCGGCCAGCCGGCGCAACTTCGGTCCCCGGCCGGATGCGGGCGCTCGAGAACGGTGGCGAACGCGGTACATGGCGGCGCTGGAGCGGATGCGGCAGGCCGGCATCAAGACGATCGCCGACCCGGCCGCCGGGTTCGAGACATACGTCTCGCTCCGAGAGCGATGGGACGGGCACATCGCCAGGCTGAGGGCATCCATGTTGTACGAGGCCGACGAAATCGACGCGCCGACGTACTGTCCGGAGGTCGTTGGCGCTCGACCGCCGTTCGAGCGTCGCCTCCGCGATGTTTGAGAAAGTTCCAGGACGTGTTTGCGAATGGAAGGAGACTTCAATGGATCAGAGACTGAAAGGCCGCCGAATCGCGGCTCTCGCGGCGGACGGCTTCGAGAAGGTGGAACTGGTCATCCCGATGAAGGCATTGCAGGCGGCCGGCGCTGAAGTAGACGTGATCTCGCTGCGCCACGGCAATATCCGCGGCGTGAACTTGCACGAGCCGGCCAGCCGCGTTCACGTGGACAAAACGATCGCCGAAGCGAACCCCGACGACTACGACGGGCTGCTGCTTCCGGGGGGCTTTATCAATCCCGACCTGCTCCGCCAGTCGGCGGAGGCGCGGGAATTCGTGCGCGCGTTTGACCGGGCGGGGAAGCCGATCGCGAGCCTGTGTCACGGGCCGTGGGTGCTCGCGTCGGCGGGACTGTTGCAGGGCAGAACCTTAACGTCATGGCCGGGCGTTCGTGACGATCTGGTCAATGCCGGCGCGACCTGGCTGGATCAGGAGTTCGTTCGCGACGGCAACCTGGCGACGAGCCGCGGCCCCCAGGACCTCATCCCGTTCGTCCAAGGCTGTCTGGACCTTTTTGCGCAAGACGCTCCGATTTCGAGAAAGGGACAACAACCTGTCTCCCGC
Organism: Bryobacteraceae bacterium; assembly: GCA_963825845.1. Classification (GTDB taxonomy): domain Bacteria; phylum Acidobacteriota; class Terriglobia; order Bryobacterales; family Bryobacteraceae; genus DASQDN01. The sequence continues at coordinate 18,387 of CAWGVL010000038.1, forward strand.
TCGGCGCCGCAGGCGAATGAGCCGCCGGAGATCGTCTTGGGCGCGATGAAATGGCTCCCAAAGCCGTCCTTGCGAACGGCGGTCGGGCTGGGCGCGATCGCCGCGGTGTTCATGGCAACAAGGCCGCGCCGCGGAACGGCGGAGCCACTGCAGTCGCGACTTATCACGGCCAGATGAGATAGCAATTGAGGGCTAACGATGGCACAGCAACTAACGATGCAAGCGGACACACAAGAGGACACAAACGTTGGAGCCGGCGAGCGCCTGGCGTCGATGGCGGTGGGTGGCCTTCTGGTCACCTGGGCACTCCGGAAACGATCGCCAGCGACGATGGCGGCGGGAATCGTCGGGGCCGACCTGATTTATCGAGGCGCGAGCGGACACTGCCGAGTGTACGGCGCACTCGGCGTGAATACGGCAGCGGCGAAGGTGTCGGGCGGACAGATCAGCTCTTCAGCCCCTGAAATCCAGCGTTCGATTACGATCGATCGGTCACCGGAGGAACTCTTCGCGTTTTGGAGCAATGGAGAGAACCTGGCGCGAATCATGGCCCACTTCGCAGAGGTCACGCCCGAAGGCGGCGATGTCACGCGCTGGAAGGTGCGTGGACCGATGAGCCAGATGTTTGAATGGACCAGCCGGCAGACCGCCGAAGAGCCCGGCCGCAAGCTATCGTGGCAGTCGATACCGGGTGGAACGATCGCGACGCGCGGACACGTAGCGTTCCAACCCGGGCGCGAGAACACCGGCACGGAAGTCAAGTTATGGGTTCAATTCGAACCACCTCTGGGCGCTGTGGGCGAGGGTCTCGCGAAGACACTGCAGAAGTTTCCACGCGCGATTGCCGGTCAAGCGTTGCGGAGGTTCAAGAGCCTTGTCGAGACCGGTGAGATTCCAACCCTCGAGCACAATCCGTCAGCACGCGGTGCGTCCGACATGTTCTGAAAGGAGGACTTATGAAAGCCCTATATTGGAATGGCATAAACGACCTGAGGGTTGGGACTGTTCCGGACCCCAAAATCGTCAATCCGCACGATGCGATCCTGCGCGTGACAATGTCGACGACTTGTGGATCGGATCTCCACTTCATCGACGGCTATATACCTACGATGCGCGCCGGCGATGTGATCGGACACGAATTCATCGGTGAAGTGGTCGAGACTGGGCCCGAAGTCAGAAAAGTGAAGAAAGGCGACCGTGTCGTCGTCCCATCTTTCATCTGTTGCGGCCAGTGCTGGTTTTGTCAGCACGATCTCTGGTCGTTGTGCGACAACACCAACCCGAACGCGGAGATGCAGTCCACTCTGCTGGGCTATCCGACTGCGGGCATCTACGGCTACACGCACGCGTTCGGCGGTTACGCCGGAGCGCACGCTGATTTCGTTCGCGTTCCTCATGCGGATGTCGACTGCTTCGTCCTCCCGGAGGGCATCCGGGACGAACAAGCCTTGTTCCTTTCTGACGCAGCGCCGACGGGCTATATGGGCGCTGACTTCTGCGACATCAAACCGGGCGACACCGTGGCGGTTTGGGGCTGCGGCGGCGTTGGGCTCATGGCTCAGAAAAGCGCGTATCTCATGGGAGCGGGCCGGGTGATCGCAATCGATCGTTTTCCCGAGCGCCTGCAGGCTGCGCACGACAGGATCGGCTCAGAAGTAATCAACTACGAGAAGGTCGACAGCGTTCTCGAAACGCTACAGGAGATGACGGGCGGTCGCGGTCCTGACGCTTGCATCGATGCCGTCGGCATGGAAGCGCACGGGACAGGGCTGCAATACCAGTACGATCGCGCCAAGCAGGCACTGAGAATGCATACGGATCGCGGCGACGCGCTGCGCGAAGCCCTCATGGCGTGCCGGAAAGGCGGGACCCTTTCGATTTTGGGCGTCTACGGCGTTATGGACAAATTCCCGCTCGGCGTGATGATGAACAAAGGCTTGACCGTCCGAACAGCGCAGCAGCACGGCCAGAAATACGTGCCTCGGTTGATCGAACACACGCAACGAGGCGAACTTGACGCGTCCTTCCTCGCCACGCATCGATTCACCATCGACGATGGGCCGCGGGGTTACGACATGTTCAAGAACAAGGCAGAAGGTTGCCTGCGTGTCGTCTTCGCGCCTCAGGCCTAGGCGTTGCGCCGCAATACGGAGCCTTCGGGCGAATCCGCAACGCACACATTACGGGAGGCCGGCTCTTCGGGCACAACGGACGGCAATTCTCCGCATCGGGCGTCAACACATGAGTGGATTTGAGTCCTTTGTTCGTCCGAGAGTGATCGCCACACAGGATACGGGATTGTGTCAACCTCGCGACTGTCCTCGGCGTATCAGCGCCTGCGTAGGGTGCTTGCGAGCGCTCGCCGGGGGCATCGGTCAAGTTTGGCGTGCCTCGATGCAACGCCCACTGGTGTCACAAGCGAAACACTATGAACGTTGCTGCCACCCGATTTAGTTCGTGGTGCGCCAAGCTGCCCTTGTTGATGCGCCGATTGGCCTGTCAGGTGCAATGTGGGCTCCGCCCGGAGAACGTTGTTGCCGGAACCCTAGGGTCGTCGGCCCGCATCCGCTGTAGATCTCTTAGCAAACCGTCCTGGAATCCTGGAATCAATCACAGTGTGCGACTCGAACTGTACCGAGCACTCAAGTTCACGTGCGCTCCAGTGATAGGTGGACCTTGGCGGATGACGTCCAGCAGTCGAACGCGTCAACGTCAGGCCAGTACGATAAAGAAAATGCCGCAAATAGAAGGCCGACGCGGATTCTGGTGGGGGCTGCTGTTCGCGATTGTTGTTATTGGCGTCCTGTCACGGGTGGCGCAAACCGGGATTCGCATCTTCGACAAGTACTTGGGCGATTCGCTCTACGCCGCGATGGTCTACGTCATATTGCGGCTCAGCGGGCGGATCGCGCGTGTGGCGGTGTGGGCGGCGGTCGCAATGACTGCAATAGAGCTCTTCCAGCTTACGGGAATCGCCTCGGAGATGCTGCGCAACAGCTCCCTAGCCGCACGCCTCTGCGCTCGGCTCCTGGGAACGCAGTTCAGCGTGCTTGACCTGCTCGCGTACGCAGTGGGCATAGGCTGCATCGCGGCTGTCGATAGCTCGCAATCGCCACCTGCTAGTCACGAGATGCAGCGTCCAAACGATCTGTGATCCTGGCGGATCGCCATCTTGATCGGCGCGGCGCACCGTCCTCGGGTACCTAGGCGCTCTCTCTCGGGCTAGTCGGTTACGGAAACTGGCCAGCGGCTTCCGGAAAAGCTTCGCCGGATCAATTGTCCGAAGCGGCGGACACAAGCCGACCTGTTGGTAGTAATATCGTTAAGCTTAAAAGGGCGAAAGTTGGTGATCGGAGTCGAACATGATGTTAGCCGGGAATCATCCTGCAAGGGGTCTCGTCAGGCGGTGAGGGTGATAGAAGTACGATCGACAACACCGGCCAGAGATAAAACAGCAAGTTGCTGCAGGATCAAATAGCCATATGAAAAAGGAAGAAGTCGAAGTTGCAGCCAGCGCGGCAGATTCATCCCCAATCACCGGAACTATGGAGTCGAACTCTCTCTTCACCCGGCGTGAAATGCTGGGAATAACCGATGGCCGGTTTGGCGGCTATGCCTGATGCTGGTCGCGCAGACTGCGCGAAAACGGCCGCGTATCGCCTGTCTCGTCAGCTACTGGGGTCTCCCGACCTCACATGCGGACTGGATCGTAAACAAGCTGATAGACGGTTATTGGTGGAAGGGCGCACACACTCCTTCGCGAGTGGATGTTGTTTCCGTTTACGTCCATCAGTTGGATACAAGCCTGCTTGCCCAGAAAGTATGCAAAGCGAAAAACATTCCCATCTTTAAAACAGTAGGGGAAGCGGTCACTCTAGGCGGTAAGGAACTTGCGGTCGATGGCGTTGTTATCGTTGCAGAACATGGGAATTATCCGACAGATCTCAAGGGGCACTGGCTCCTGCCGCGCTGGTGGATTTATCAGCAGGTGATGCAAGTCTTCGAACAGAGCAAACGCTCTGTGCCCGTGTTTAACGACAAGCACTTCTCCTACAACTGGGACGACGCCAAGTGGATGTTCGACAAATCCCGTGAGCTGAAATTTCCCCTGAGCGGGGGATCTTCCATACCGTTCTACTTCCGCAAGCCCGAGATAGAACTCGCTACAGATACGTCGATCAAAAACTCGATCGTGGTTGGAGGCGCCGCAGATGAGGGAGCCATCTTCCATTGTGTCGACGTGCTTCAGGCATTTGTCGATCGACGCAAGGGCGGCGAGACAGGCGTCAGGTCGGTGCAGTCCATTCGCGGGCCTGAGACGTGGAACTGGGTCGAACGCACTCCCTGGGCCAGCAATCTGCTCGAAGCAGTGCGGAAGAATTTTGACCTGAAGCTGGGACACTTTCAGCAAGGCCGGAGGCCGAACGTCTGTATCGTGGAGTACAACGATGGGACCAATGCGGCGGTAATTTCGGGCACGGGTGTGGGCTGGACCTACGCCGGCGAAATCGAAGGACAGAAAGACCCGACGATCGTCTCGATGCTTGGCTGGCCCGGCCCCATCTCGCAGTACCACGCTGCGAACGCGCAGGAGCACTGGATCACCGAGATGATGCTGACCGGAAAGGAACCGTTCAATGCGGAGCGGCTGCTGCTGTCCACCGGGATTGTGAACTACTACATGGAATCAAACTGGGAGAACGGCCGTTACTCTGCCGTCGGACGCCGCATCGAGACGCCGTTCATGAACATGAAATATCACTCGACCCACGGACCGATGTTTGAAACGGGGCCGCGGCCGCCGAATACCCCCTACATACGAGGTTTTGAATCATAGGCTCTGCACTCTGCGCGGGGTGTGGCGGAAGTCGCATTTGTAAATTGATGCCGGGTCTAAGGGTGAGTCGCGGGTGTTTGCGCCCGCAGTTACTTTTCGGAAATTCAATAAATCGGTACCGACAAAGCCCTTCCGTCTATCAATATTCGAGCGAGAAGTCGGCCACTGTTCCGGACCCGATGCTTCACGCTTAGGCTCGATTCCGATACGACCGTTTACCGCCGATACAATCCGCTGGGTACAGCCGAGATAGCGCTCGGTGGTCTGCACTGAAACGGGTCCAAGAAGAAGCTCGGCTACGGGCGTATCAGAAAACGGCGTGATCGCTAGGGTCTGCGGATTGAGACTCTCAGGACTGACGGACCGGCCTTCGCGCGAGCCAATGGTCAGGCGCGACGCGGCGGTGCCGGATTACGCCCCGAAGAACATCGGTTCCAGTTCCAGAACTCGGAACAGGAATTGTCGTCTGGCGGTCTGGCAGTAGGTAGTGAGACCTTTTCGTTCTGCTTACCGCGGGTTCGAAAGTACTGTCGAAGTTCCTCGAGCGCCCGGCAGAATCGCTGGGTCGAGGGGAACGCGCCAAACCCAGCATTGGGTTAGTTAGCGCGGGGACCCTCTGCGGGGTCAATGCAGGTAACGAACAACAGCCCGCGCGACGTAGCGCGATAAGATATGGATCCGGAGGCGTCGCGCAGCTAAGGCCGGCCCATTATTGGTGCTGCAAAGCCCGGTAGTTAGCGTGGCTCCATGTTTCGTGCTCAACGCAGTGGTGACGACTGAGGTGGTCGGAAAACGATCCTCGCGGCGATCCCGATCAGGAGAATACTTTTTTGTGCGGCATGGGCCGGCGCTCTCCGGCGAAGGAGTAGCATGACGCGGCAAAGAAAGAAATCGACGGCTCAGGTTGCGCTCCCGGTAATGCGACCGGATGCGGCAGGGATCGATGTAGGTGCTACCGAAGTCTACGCAGCGGTGCCAGTCGATCGGGATCGGGAGCGACCGGTTCGATGTTTCCCGACTTTCACGGAAGATCTTCATGCGCTGGCTGACTGGCTGGAGCGCTGCGGGATTACGACCGTGGCTATGGAATCGACTTCGGTGTATTGGATTCCGTTGTTTCAGATTCTGGAGGCACGTGGTGTGGAGGTCTGTCTGGTCAATGCGCGGCACGTAAAGAATGTGCCGGGACGCAAGACAGACGTCTCGGACTGTCAGTGGCTGCAGTACCTGCATGCGGTCGGACTACTGCGGGCTTCCTTTCGGCCCGAGCAGGCGGTATGCGCTGTTACGCGCGCTGTTCGGCACCGGGAGAGTCTGGTGCAGATGACCGGTACTCACGTTCATCACATGCAAAAGGCGCTGGACCAGATGAATCTTCAGCTCCATCACGTGATCAGCGATATCACCGGTGTGACCGGCCTGGCGATTATCGAGGCCGTGCTGGAAGGCGAACGCGATCCGAAAGTACTGGCAAAGCTGCGCCATCATCGCATCAAAGCCAGTGAAGATACGATTGCGAAGTCTCTGGTCGGAGACTATCGCAGCGAACACCTGTTCACGCTGCGGCAATCGCTGACTGCCTATCGCTCTTACCAGAAGCTCATCGGTGATTGCGACAACGAAATACACCGCAGCCTCGAAGAACTTGACTGGAAAGGCGACTCGCCACCTCTGACGCCGGTCACCGGGGAGAATGAGTCACCTGAAAAACCGCCATTCCAGCTCAGCGAACAACTAAAGCGAATCCTCGGTGTCGATCTCACAAAGGTTCCGAGTCTCGGAACACTCAACGTCCAGATTCTCGTGGGAGAGATCGGCGCCGATCTAAGCAAATTCCGCAGCGGCTCGGCATTCGCTTCCTGGCTGGGTCTGTGTCCTGCCAACGATATCAGCGGAGGCGCAGTATTGCGGACGGGCACGCGTAAGGTAAACAGCCGTGCCGCGAAAGTGCTTCGACTGGCTGCGCAGACTCTATATCGCAGCAAAACGCCGCTGGGAGACTTTTACCGGCGAATGCGAGCCAAACTCGGTGGGCCAAAAGCTGTCACCGCCACCGCTCACAAACTGGCACGTATCATTTATCACCTCGTTACTACGGGTCAGTCGTATGATGCAACCACTTTCGCCAAGCAACAATTACGTTTTCAGAAACACCAGGAAGCCAAACTTCGCGGCAAAGCACTGGAACTCGGATTCCAACTCGTTCCACTCGCGGTCAGTCCGGCGTAGGCAAAGGCCACACCGGCGTGGAGTTCAGTTCCCTCAGGAGTATCGCTGTTTAACCCCCCGGTGATCTCGTTCGATTCGCCGGTTGAGCGTAAGCGCTGCAGCGATGCTTCACCTTCCGGCCGAGTGTTTCCCGGATCGCCCGTGGATACGAATCGTGGCCATCGGTGGTGACCTGTGTCGGCGTGGCGTTCACCATCGACTGAGCGCTGCGGAAGAAACGCTGGGCTGCATCCATGTCCCGGGTGGCGCTGAGCATCGAATCCACCAGATTGCCTTCCGGTCAATGGCGCGATACAGATAGCACCACTTGCCCTTAACCTTCAAATACGTCTCGTCCACGTACCAGCGGCGGCCCATTTTCCCCTTCCGTTTGCGGCGGATGTGCTCAGCCAGCAGCGGAGCAAACCGTTCCTCCCATTCCCGTACGGCTTCATGGGTAAACTCGAATCCACGCAGCAGAAACATCTCCGCCAGATTCCGCAGGCTGAGCTTGTACCGCAACCGGCAGAGCACGATCTCGAAGACGATGTCGGTCGGCAGCTCGAGAGAGTTGAATGGAGTGCCCGGTTCGCTCATTGGATTTACGCCGACACGCCCCACAGCGGAATACCGCGTAGCCGAGATCGGTGCGGCGGTTCAGGTTCCGGAGCTGGGGAGACTGGCAGTGAGGACAGACCATGGGCGCCCGGCACTTCAGGATACCGAACCGGCTGACACCGTCTTTCGTCGTGCCCTGAATCCTGACAGTCTCGCCGGTGCTTGCGACGAAGGACGGAGATCTGTCGCTGCTGAGCACGCCTCGTGGGAAGTGCGGTTTCTTCTGGGAGGAGTGGCCGCATATTTCGGTGTAGGCCGAGGATCGTCCCACATCTCTCCATCGTTTCTGGAAGAGGAGCGGCGGCATGAGTTCCGTCACGAGTACTGCTGCGAGTTTCTGCAGCCGGAGAACGCGGTCAATGCGCGAGGGTGATTTCGATGCGTGCGTTACGCGATGATGAACCACTGATGCTCGGGTGATGCTGAGCCGGACACGCGACATCTCCGCAGCTCAGCGTTTGCTTCGCAGCGCTCAGTCCATGATCAAAAACAGCGCCGACGGATGGGCACTATTCGTCTCCGCGCGCTCTTAGTGAAGTACTGGGTCCGAAGGTGAAGCATCGGTGCGGCACATACCTGAACCGGCGGATCGAGCGGGATCACCGGGCCGTGAAGCAACGATACTACCCGATGCTGGGTCTTAGCTTACAGCGCTGCCATCAGCCCAGCGATTCTGCCGGGCCTTCGAGGACGTTCGCCAGTACTTTCGACCTCGCCGTTAGCAGAACGAAAAGATCTCATTACCCAATGCCAGAGGACCGTTTCCTGTTCAGAGCACTCTAACTGGAGTCGCTGTTCCTCCAGGGTTCATCCGGCAGAACCGCCGATCTTGCGACCGTTGGCTCTCCGCAAGCTCAGGCCGCCAGTTCTGACATTCTCAATCCGCAGACGCTAGCTGACAATGTCGGTAATCACCTTTGCCTGGTGAACGTCCGTGAGCTTTTCGTCTCTGGTGTCGTGTTTGTAAGTCAGCCGATTCCAGTCCATTCCCAGAAGATGCAGGACGGTCGCGTGAAAATCGGCCATTTGCACCGCCTTATCCGCGGCGTGATACCCAAAGTCGTCCGTAGCGCCGTATGTGAACCCAGCCTTCACGCCGCCCCCGGCCATCCACAGACTGAAACCGAATTTATGATGGTCGCGGCCGTCCTTTCCCTCTGCCATCGGTGTCCTGCCGAACTCCCCACCCCAAATCACCAGCGTGTCCTTCAGCAGGCCGCTTTGCTTCAAATCTGCGAGGAGCGCAGCGGTGGGACGATCCGTTCTGCGGCAGATCTCACGATTGCCCGAATTATTGTTCTTGTGGGTATCCCAGGGCTGACCTTCATGCAGGACCTGAACGAAACGAACACCGCGTTCGAGCAGACGCCTGGCCAAGAGCAGTTGCCGCGCGTGAATCCCGGCGTCGGCATCGTCCGTACCGTAGGCTTCATGGACGTGTTTGGGCTCGAGTGACAGATCGAGAGCCTTACTCGCGGCCAGTTGCATGCGTGCAGCGAGTTCGTAGCTTGCAATGCGTGCCTCCAGCTCCAGCTGATCGGACCTCGGACTGAAGTGACGCCGGTTCAGTTCACGCAGCAGATCCAGTCGACCTTGTGCGGCTTCGGGCGGTCCCGCGGGCTGCAGGTCGAGCACGGGCGTGCCCTCGGCGCGCATTGCCAGCCCCTGATAAACAGGCGGCAACCAACCGCTGGAAAAGTTGCGAACGCCATCGACGGGCAGACCTTTGGGATTCAGAATTGCCACGAAGGCGGGAAGGTCCTGAGTTTCAGAGCCCAGCGCATAAGTGATCCACGATCCCATAGAAGGTCGTCCGGGCATTGTGCTGCCCGTGTTGAAATACCAGATCGCCTGTTCATGATTCGAGTGCTGACTCACCATCGACCGGACAAGCGTTATATCGTCCGCATGCCGGGCGAGACCCGGAAGCAGTTCTGACAGCATCATTCCGGATTGCCCGCACTTTCGAAATTCGAAGGGGCTGCCGAGCCACGCGCCAGTCTTCTTCGGATCCACTGTGTTGACGTAGCCGTCTCCGGGCTTTTGCCCATCGCGACGCTGCAACTCCGGCTTGTAATCAAACAAGTCCATGTGGCTGGGTCCGCCGTTTTGGTAAAGCAGCAACACCCGTTTGGCACGGGGAGCAAAGTGAGGTGACTTCGGCAAAACATCGTAAGTCGCCCGAGTTGACGCGGCACCTGCGGAGTGCGGCGCCAGCAGAGAGGCGAGTGCGAGTCCCGGCAGACCCGTGCCGAGCCGCAATAGGACGTCGCGCCGCGACAGGAGCTCTCGTCTTGCGGTATTTCTGAGGTGGGCCTGGTTCATTGCTCGTCCTTCACTGCGCTCTTCAGTCCAGATAAACAAACTCATTCGCACCCAGCAACACCTGGCAGAAATCCCCAAGTGCGCGGAGCACTCGTTCCCCGGCAGGCAGGTCTGGGTAGCGATCCTTTTGCCGGTCCAGGAAGCTGGCGGCCAGGTCTGCCTCGTCCGGCGTAGCTTCTCTGGCGAAGGCGAGCCGGAAGGCATATTTCACTTTGCCGGAATAGGAGTCGGCAGGTTCCCCGGGAGTGTGTTCCAGAACCCGTTTTGCGAAGTACACTGCCTGCGCACTCACAAAATCCCCGTTCATCATGGCCAGAGCCTGAGTAGCGGAAGTGGAGTGCGTTCGCCGAATGCAATTCACTTCCATAACCGGAGCATCAAAGCTGCTGAGAAAGTGCTGTGGCCCGGACCTTCGCACGATCTGGTAGACGGATCGACGGGCCTTTCCGCTTTCACCCGCTCCAGCCACTTCTCCTGATTTCTTTGTCTCCGTGGGGACAGGCTCGCCAAACATCTGCGTGTCCATGGTTCCTGCTACTGCGAGCACGGCATCGCGCACTGCTTCCGATTCCAGACGCCGGGGCGTCATGCGCCAGAGGAACTGGTTGTCAGGATCCTTTGCCAGACCTTCCGGCCGCGACGAAGAAGCCTGCCGGTACACGCTGGACCTCACAATCAGACGGTGGAGCGACTTCATGCGCCATCCGCTGTTCACAAATTCAGTTGCGAGCCAGTCGAGCAGTTCCGGATTACTGGGAGGAGCGCCAGACGTGCCGAAGTTGTCCATGGTGGATACGATGCCCGAACCGAAGTAGGCGGCCCAGACGCGATTGACGAATACTCGCGAAGTGAGCGGATTGTCAGACCGTGTCATCCAGTCCGCAAACGCTTTACGCCTGCCGGCAGTCTTCGCTCCCTCGCCTGCTGGCGGAATCGTGAATCGCTGATCCGGCCGGTCGAGGACCGCGGGGATCCCGGGCTGCACCGGATCACCAGGTGAGGACGGATCTCCCCGCAACAAAACATGGGTCACCGGTGGCTCGGCGTCCTGATCGTATAGTGCCCTGATGGTTGGAAGCGGAATTTTCTTCGCTTCCATAGCCTTCAGCTCCGCAGCGGCCTCATCGTTCTTTTTCGCGTATTCCGGAAATGCCTGGCGCAGCTCTTCATCCGTCGCCATCTCCCCTTTGGGGTGAAGATTGCGATAGTGCGCCCGACGGCTGTCCTGCAGCTGCTTCAGAGCCTTGGTGATTCCTTCCAGAGGTTCGTTGGTCTTTTCAGCGGTCTTTTGTTCCGCTGCGGTCGCATCCACTACCAGGCGTTTATAACTGGGAAGCACCTTGCCGGTCGGGCGAATCGCTCCGGCGAAGATTGCCTGTACGGAGTAGTAGTCGCGCTGCGTGAGAGGTTCATATTTATGATCGTGACAGCGTGCGCAGTGAATCGTCAGACCCAGCAGGGACGAGACGACAATCTGTTCTGTGTCGAACAGAGTCCGCCACTGATATTCCGCAAAGTCCTTCGGCAGGAAATCTTCTCTGGTGGCGTCGACGGCCGTCCGCAGGAATCCGGTCGCACTCACCGCGTCCACGACGGGGCGCGGTAAGCCATCGTATTTGTAGTATTCCGAGATCTCGTCGCCGGCAAGCTGCTCTCGGACAAACTGGTCCCAGGGCTTGTCCGCATTCAGTGAACGGATGACATAGTCGCGATAGCGCCATGCGTTCGTGCGGATGACGTGGCCGCCAGAACGCCTTCCGAGTCGGCATAACCTGCAGCATCGAGCCAGTGTCGTGCCCAGCGTTCCCCATAGCGGGGACTGGCCAGCAGCTCATCCACATACTCCTCATAAGCTGTCGCGGAACGGTTTGCCAGATATCGATCCACGCGCTCCGGTTCCGGCGGCAACCCTGTCAGGTCATAGGTGACGCGCCGGATCAACGTCAGGCTCGCGGCATCCGGTGAAAGGGAAAGGCCGCGTTTTTCGAGCTGGGCGAGTACCAGCGCGTCCAGCGGGGTCCTGACTCGCATCTTCGCTTTCACCACGGGTACAGCAGGGCGCACAGGGGGATGAAAGGCCCAGTGCCGCTGGTCCACCGGTTCCTTCACCGTTGTCGCCGGTCCCGCGAGGGCACCGGTTTCGATCCGCTCGCGCGGATCGCAACATCTTCCTTCGCCAGCGGACCGGCCGGCGGCATTTTCCCGCTGACTACACGCTGATAGAGGGGACTGCGTTCGGCCGATCCGGGCGCGATCGCGGGGCCGGATATGCCACCCTTCAGCAGAGACTCGCGTGACCGCAGATCCAGGTAAGCTTGAGCCGAAGCTCCGCTGTGACAGCCGACACAATGTTTTTGAAGGATAGGCCGGATATCCCGGTCAAACTGCGGCGCAGGCGCAGCCTGTAATGCGATCGCTACCGATGCAGAAGCGACGACGAGGCAGCACAGCGAGTGTCCGGACATAACCGTCCTCCCCGGGGGACTTGCGGTTTCCGCAAGATACCCGATTATACAGGGAATGTCGTGCTTCCTTCCCGTTTTCGTCGATATCTTCGGACGCAGGCTAAACTGAAACTCCATGATTCGGATCCTTGTGAACGAGTGCAAGCAGGAAGTTTCCTCCTTCAATCCGGTTCTCAGTAACTACGAAGATTTCGATGTCCATGTTGGGAAAGACATCATCGGTGTAAACCAGAACGTCGGATGGGAAATGGCCGGAGCGCTGGCTGTGTTTGCGCGCCGTTCCGATGTTGAGGTGGTGCCCGGATTCAGTGCGCGTGCCATCACATCCACGGGCACGCTGGCCGCCGCCGATTGGCAACGCTTGTGCGGTGAGTTTCTGGACGCAGTCCGGAATGCCCGCGATATCGATGCCATTTACTTCTGCCTGCATGGTGCGCTGGCGAGTGAAACAGAGTACGATCCCGAGGGTTTCCTGCTGGCCGAGACGCGCAAGATCGTCGGGGAGAAGATGCCGATCGTCATCTCGATGGATTTGCATGGCATTCTCACCGACCAGATCCTGCAGCACGTTGACGCGTCACGCTGTATCAGCAGCCGCTGTGGATTTGCCGGACAGGCAACGCGTTGCCGGGTTACTGCTCGCATCATTGAACGGGCGAGGTTCGCCCGTTGCAGTTCGGGTACGGATACCGGCGCTGGTACGCGGTTACGAACTGATCACCGATACCGGGTTGTTCGGCCAGTGCGTACGTCGGACCATTGCGGTGACAAACGAGCCCGGGGGACTTTCTGGGGGAATGTTCATCGGTAATCCGTTCACCGATGTCCCGGAACTCTGCTCGAATGTGAACCTGTGCACCGACAACGATCTGGCGCGCGCAGAACGCGAAGCGATTGCGATCGCAAGGCAGTTCTGGGATATGCGGGAGCATCTGCAGCAACCGCTGACTCCACTGGCGGAAGGCGTGAAGGTCGCGTCTGCGGCAACGGGGCGTGTAGTTCTGGTGGATGCTGCCGATGCGACCAGTTCCGGAGCCTCCGGTGACAGTAATGCAATCCTTCGGGCACTGGTGGAGGCCGGATACACGAAAACCGTGCTGATCCCGATTGTGGATCGTCCGGCTGTGGAAGAGGCGTTTCGGGCCGGCGTAGGTGCCACCATTTGTACAAAGATCGGCGGCAGTCTGGATCCGCGATTTCGCCCGCTTGAGATGGAACTGCGCGTGCGCCTGCTTTCGGATGGCTACTTTCGCAATGAGTCACACGGGAGCTACTGGACTTCCGGACCCACTGCCGTGATGCAGTCCGCCAACTATACCCTTGTGGTGACCAGCCGGCCTGTCAGCTTGTACGATCGTTCCCTGTTTCTGGCGCACGGTCAGGATCCGGCCGTCTTCGATGCCACTGTAGTCAAATCCCCACATTGTCAGCCCCGGTTCTTCGCAGACGGCGCAGAACGCCTGATCAATGTCGATGCGCCAGGATCCACCAGCGCGAACCTGTGCAGTCTGGGCCATAAGGTTTGTCGACGGCCCGTTTTCCCACTCGATGAGGGTGTCGAGTTCACGCCGAAAGCGGAGCATTTCTCACGGGCTCGCTGATGCCGGGACGAGGCAGGTTCCTCGTTGGGTTCCTGTGGATCGCGCTCGCACTAAACTACCTGGACCGGCAGATGGCGTATTCCATCTTTCCGGTGTTGAAGACCGATCTGGGTTTCAGTGATGCACAGCTGGGTCTTGTCGGAAGCGTGTTTTCGTCGATCTACGACGTTTCGATGCCGATTGCCGGCCGGATTGCGGATGTGTACCGACGCGACCGGTTGATTGTTGCCAGCCTTGTTCTCTGGAGCGCCGCCGCTCTGGGATGTGGTCTCAGTGGATCCGTGCTTGCCTTCCTCCTGTGGCGTGCTGCGATGGGCATCACCGAGTCCCTCTATTTTCCAGCAGCAGTGGGCACTCTGGCCGCTGCGTGCCCGCCGGAAGAGCGGTCGAAGGCTTTGGGCGTTCATCAGTCCGCGCAGTTTGGCGGGCTGATCGCTGGTGGCTGGTACGGCGGGTGGATGGCCGATCATGTCGGCTGGCGTGCGGGATTTTTAATCGCATCCGCTGTGGGGATTCTCTACTCGATGCTGCTTGTGCGGCAGCTCCCGCATGTCGCGCCGCCGCCGAGGACGGCACGAAATGACGGGGCTCTGGAAAACCTGCAGGCGTTGTTGCGGTCGCGCTGCTATGTCGCCATGTGCGCTGCCTTCTTCTGCTTCTGCGCCATGCTGTGGGTGTTCTATGCGTGGTATCCGTCGTCTTGCAGGAGCGGCATCAGCTCTCCATGGCCGACAGTGGTTTCAACGCCACGGTCTTTCCACAGGTGAGTTGCGCGCTCGGAGTGGTGATTGGAGGAGCACTGGCAGACCGGCTCTCGAAACACAGGGCTGCTTCGCGTTTTTATGTCGCGGCTGCGGGCATTCTGCTAAGCTCTCCTCTTGGTTATCTTACCTTCGCGGCGGACTCGCTCGATATCGCGCGGCTCTGCTCTGCGGGCTACGGACTGTTTGCCGGGTTTATGATCGCGAACGTGTTTGCGGCTTCCTATGATGTCATCGCGCCGCGCAGCTTTGGATTCGGGGCTGGATTCGACACCGTCGGAGGCTCTCGGCCTCCGTAATCATCTTCGTCGCGGGCGCAGTGCGAAGCTCTCTCGGTTTTTCAGGTCTGCTGATCTGGGTGGGCATCGCGTGCTGCCTCAGCGCGTTCGCACTCATCCTGACGGCCCGGTCCCGTTTTAGTGTCGAATGGCGGCAGACGATAGCGCACTCAGCTTACGAAGGTGTTTGAAAAGTTCATGACGCTGTGAGCCGATTCAGCATCAATCGAATCGCTGCGATGTCGATCATCGTCTCCGAACTCTGTACCGCGTATTCATATCTTTGCTCAGCCGCCGGTTGCGTCCGAGCCACGCAAACGTCCGCTCCACAATCCACGTCAGACCGGTGATCCGAACGCCCGCTCCCGTCGTTTCACGATCTGCAGCTTCCACCCGTTGTCCCGGAACAGCTCGCGTGCGAGCTTCCGGCTCTCATAGCAGCATCGGCGATTACCGGCTGGATGTCCGGATCGCGGAAGTGGCTCTATCAGAAACAGGAGCCCGATGACAAGCCGATCAGAGAACGATCTTGGCGCCGTTTCAGTGTTTTTGCTCTCGATGCGCTCGGATCGCAGCGAGGATCTGCGACAGCAACCCAGTCCCAAGGACGACAGAGAGTCCGTTAAGCGGCCTCATCACTGGCTTGCCGGGTTTAAACGTTTTCACCGAACGCCGACCGGCGACGCGGTGTCAATGATGTATCGTTCCCATGGCTCTCTTACATCCGCGGGCACGATCGGCACTGAGCTTGGCAATCTGACCGTAAACACCAAACTCCCGGAATCTGTCGGAGTCACATCCCAGGTCACGCCAAGAGAACAGCCCGATGACTTTGCACATGTGCCCGAACAACCGTGGGGCACCTTGAGCGACTCGCATGGGTCTGATGTTCGTGCACTTGCTGAACCGGAGGACGAAGAAGGAACTGTTGTTCACCTGCTGACGTGCAAGCACCGCCGAACTGGTCTATAGCGAGGAAATTGAGAAATCCTGCCGTTGGCTGACCGATTCCGGAATAAAAATCCGGACCCTCTGCAACAGCTTAGGTACTTCATGGAACCGGCCTCCCGGTCTTTCCGGCCATTTGCCGACGGAAAGGTTATCGAAAAACTTCTCGCCTGGAACAAGTCCCCCGTCCGTGAAACGAACTCCAGTTTCCTGGCCCGGAAAGCTAAGGTGTTGACTACCGCTCCAACTATCCCATGCAGCCGCCGTCGTGATGTATATGGTAAAAGTGCGCCCTTGGCTGTGGGGGAACTCGTCGCTCGCGGGTGTCAACTCAAGCAAGAAAAATGCTGCACCAGCAACGACCAAGATGACGGTACCGCTGACCGCCGAAACTGAGATTCGCAGCCACCGACGACGGATGCGTCCGCGAGGAGCACCCACACGCCCCGCCGATAAGGGCCGAGACAGCGAACGCACGTGCAACACTTTAGCCTATGTGCGATGAAAGGCCTACTTGAGGTGGATCAGTTGCTCCGCCGATAGCGGTCATGCGCCGCGCCAGTCCGAGAAAGCTGAAACCCGCATTGAACTTGTCGGGATTGTCGCCTGATGATGAGACTGGCCACAAACGCCGTTACGGGAGATCGACCGCGGGTAGTTGGCTGACGGTTACTGATGGATCCTGGAGATCGGCTTATCGGTCGCAATCAGATCAACCGAAGAGCTGTGGACAGGGAACAAACCGAGAGCCCCGGTGAGCGGGGCTCTCGTCGGACTTCTCATTCAGGGTCTGAAGCAGCATCGCCCGATTCGCGCCGCTCAGCCCTGTCCAGCTTGCCAAGTGTTTCAGCGCGAAGTTCAAACACCCGCTGACGAAGACCGTCCTTTTCGTATTCCCGGGTTCGCACCGAGCCCTGCACCATGACGTGGGAGCCCTTCGCGAGCGTCCGGCCGTACTCTGCAAGCTTTCCGAACAGGACCACCCGATGCCACTCCGTGCGGCTCTGCCATTCGCCGTCGGCATTCTTCCACGATTCCTTCGTGGCCACAGAAAGCGTTGTGACGAGAGTTCCGCTGGCAGTGTAGTGGACGTCGGCCTCGCTACCCGTGAAGCCGATGATCGTGAGCTGGTTGAGGTACATGCAAGTTCTCCTTTAAGTGTTGTCGCCCTCGGAGTTCCGGGGCACCCGGAAACGAGCGACCTTGCTCCCAAAGGCCTTCGGAGTGCATTGTTGGAGGGGCCGGCGTTTAGGTATCCGATGCCGTTTCGGATGCCTGCCGGAGGTACCGACAAAGCAGAACGCAGATGCCTGCCGGGCGCGATGGTTCAAGCGAAGTTGTGCCCGGAACCAAGTGGGCCGACACACGCCGCCAGCTAGATCGACAACGGTAGAACGAATGCGCGCAGTTGCGGCTAAATTCAGACGGAATGCGTGAGGGGTACGGCAAGGCTGGCGTCATCCACTCGATCTTGCAACTTTCAGAGGTGCGACCCGGGGTTCGGAATGTCGGAAATCAGTGGTGTTCAGCACCGTGGTTAACAATGCGTCTGACAAATGCGATAGCCGGATCAGGAGATTGCTGCTTTGTGCCGCAGGAATGGCAGCGGCCCCGCCAATGGCATTTCGTCGAATTTTCATCCGGCACGGTGGTAGTAGCGGAGCAGACCGCCCAAATGGTTCCGTACACTGACGCGATTGCCACCGCTACCTTGGTCATTGTCGTCCTTCGGCTCCGGAAGTAGAAGGACCATTCCCTTCCCCTGATAATTCCGCTGGCGGTTGTAGTGGGCAAGGCACTCCGTCAGTACTCGGCGCAGCGATGTCACCGCGAGCAGATCAGCTTCGACACACATCCTTCTTTGGCTGAACGCACTCATCGATCGGTGAATCCGTAGATTCGGAGATTCTGGCAGCCCCAAGCGGTCGATTCGTCCCGCGGGAAATGTGGAGCGAATCGCTGGCAAAAGGTTCATGTCGCGATCGAGGAGCGGGGAGATGTCGGCGGTCTGACCTTCTTTTCAGCACTGAAGTCGGCCTGGCGCTGTGTTTCGGCGAATTTCGGTTCCGTTTTAAGATTCGGGCCATACGGCCTGGCTGTGGATTGCTGTCGAGGTTGGGCCAACCTTGCAGGATCGAACTTGGCCTAACTGGGCCAAAGTCGGGGTGTTCAACCGGCGTTAACATCGGTCGGCGTAAGACATAGCGTCTCAGCTACTTACGGGCCAGTAGGAAATGGTACGCCCGAGAGGATTCGAACCTCTGACCTTTTGCTCCGGAGGGAAATGGCGATAGGTGATAAGTGTTGTGTTTGCACTGTTGAGGCGCTCGGCTCGAGCGTTGAGCCAATTTTGGGCCAATCCGATTTGACAAGGCACAATAACCTTCTGCAAAGGCTGCTCGCGTAGCGCGTGCGATTAAAACCATATCACCTGCAGTACGACCGGGAAAATACTCGGCTACGACTTTCGTCTGCCTGAACTCAATTGATCAGACCGACAACCCAGTAGTGCCACACGCTCTGCAGCGTATCTAAAATCTCCGATCGCCAGATGTGAGCCGTGGCCCGCCTGTAACAGAACATCAGAGTAACGACATGAGCCTTTTCGCCCCATGCACGAGCACTGGACACGCGCGGGTTAAAAACCGCTGTGGAGGCTCATCTTCGGCCGGATTCAACAGTGGTTCATCCGTTCATCCTGTATGCAGATGGGCGCTGACCGCTACCGTATAACGTTCTTAACCCGCGAATTGGCGGACCACTGATACAACAATCCGTGATGTCACGAATCCTGCGATTGGCGCGCCGGGTACACTGAGTGATCCGTACGGACGCGTGAACGGTTTCAGCGATCCACGGGAAATGCAGCTATGACTCAAGTTCAGTTCTGAGTCAGGTACGTAACCAGGACGTCGTCGTGAGTGCCCGGGCGCGATCGCTTTGTCAAGACCATGAGAGGTCGCGAACGTCTTCGAGTGGCCTCTCAAAGATCCGTGCTCTGAACAAATCAGGCACTCCTTGCGGGGAGCGTCCAGCAGCAGATCCTTAGACCGGATTCGGACCGCTCCAGACGCCCGAAGTGTTCGGCCAGCAGTGGACCAGAGACGCGGGTCCGACATTCCCGACAACGCCAACCATCTCCAGATTACCGAGGACATCAAAGTTGCTCTTGATAAGAGCAGTTGCGTGTCTGTGTACAGCGCCAAACGCCTGAAACTCGCGCCACGGTGGTTCAGGATCGCCTGATCGCTGGAAACGTTCGGAATCGCCCCCGACGACCGGAACTAAGACATGAAGTCACCACTGTCAGTTTGGACGACAGCAGGATTTTGTCACGACACCGGAGCCGAACTACCTCGGTCCGCTCCACCACATCGGGCGGCGGTCTGCGGCCAAACGAGGTCACATGCGAATACTTCGAGAGGGCGATCGACACTCTGGATCAATCATGGTGATCTGTACGCTGGCCGTCGACCGTCGATTTACCTTGAGGCCGGATCCGACCCACGCTCCACGACGCGAACTGGAGAGAGCTTTGGCGGCCAGACGATCGCGTTTCATTGACAGCATGCAACCTATCCGGCTGGTGAATGCATGGCCCAATGTAGACGCGTCCACTGGCCGTCGACACGAATGCAGGTTTCGTCCACGCTCTGTTGGGACCGCGCATCCCGCGTCGAATGCGCTCGTTCAGGATCGGTCCGTACTGGGAATGCAGCCAGCGATGCTGTCACGGCGCCCCGGGCATCAGCTCTTCCGGATCGCGATAGCTGAGCGCGTACCGGAGAATCAGCGGAGGCAGAGGACGACCGTCCCGAAGTGACGTCCGCGGAACCAATGCGGGTCGCAGCCACTTGCTCACGCTACGAGTAGCGAACAGACTGTTGCGGCACTTCGTTGTATATTACACATTCGACTAAGATGAAGCGTTTCATTTCCGAACTGCTCGTAATCTGCGGACTCGTGACCATCGCGTCCGCGCAGGGCGTTATCACCACAGTTGCGGGTACCGACAGCGTGTTTATCGCGGACGGCGTTCCTGCCCTGCAGGCAAGATTATCAGGCAGTCTGGGCCTTGGAGTAGCCACAGACGTAAGTGGCAACCTCTACGTCGCAGACCCGCTGAACCGGGCCATTTTCAAGGTGAGTCCTTCCGGTGTCCTTAAACAGTCGCAGGCAATGGGATCGCCTCCTTTTCGGGTGATGGAGGCCCGGCTCGCGCGGCTTCCTTAAATTTCCCGAAAGCGGTCGCGGTGGACGCCGCCGGAGTTATCTACGTTGCCGACACAGGTAACTACTGCATCAGAAGAATCACAAAAGAAGGGATCATTGGCACAATCGCCGGAAACGGACTCAACCAGTTTTCAGGTGACGGTGGTCCGGCGATAGCTGCATCGATAGTTGCCCCGGAAATGGTGGCGGTCGATGCGGCAGGTAACGTGTATATCGGCTCCTACTTCGATACGCGCATTCGAAAGATTTCTCCGAATGGCCTGATCACCACGGTCGCAGGGACCGGCACGGCCGGCTTCTCGGGAGATGGCGGACCGGCTGTCTCAGCCAAAATTCAGAATCCGCAGGCATTGGCTGTAGACGGCGCGGGGAACCTGTATATCTCGGACACAGGCAACTACCGGATCCGGCGCGTCGACGCGAAAGGGATCATCACCACCATTGCGGGAAACGGCCTGGACACTTCTTCGGACGGCGTTCCGGCTATCGCTCTCCGCGAAACCCCCGCTTTGAAAGCGAGTATAGTTCCACTTGGCGTTGTGCTTGATCGCACCGGCACTCTGTTCTTTTGCGATAGCTCAACCCACCGAGTTGCGCAATTAACTTCAACCGGGACGATCGTGACTGTCGCTGGGAACGGAAACCAGGGCATTTCCGGCGACGGTGGGCCCGCTCTTGCTGCTTCGCTCAGCGTGCCTTTGAACATAGCCCTGGATCCCAGCGGAAACCTGTTCATTGCGGATCTTGCAGTAAGCGGAATTCGAAAAGTGACTTCAGCCGGAGTTATCGCGAGCTTGGCAGGCTATGGAGCGGCACAGTTTTCGGGAGATAATGGCCCCGCGACGCTCGCGGCCTTCAACTACCCGCAAAGTGTTGCACTCGATGGCACCGGAAGAATGGTCATTGCCGACTCTTTCAATAACCGGCTCCGCCGCGTCGAAAAGGACGGGACGGTTCAGACAATCGCCGGTACGGGAGATCTCCCGATTTCTGCCGACGCTGACGAGGGCGTCGATGCAAGGAAAGCTGGACTCGCAGCCCCGGCGGGCGTCGCATTTGACAAGTCCGGCAATCTTTATGTAACTGAGTTGTTTCTTAGCCGTGTTCGAAAGATCACCCCCGACGGGATCATCACTACAATTGCGGGTCAGGGGCCTCCCAAGCTGTTCGCAGGAGATGGCGGCACTGCCTTGAAAGCGTCACTGAACGATCCGACTTCCATCGAAGTCGATCCGGCAGGTAACGTGTACATCGCCGATTCCGGCAACAACAGAATTCGCCGTATTGACCCTAATGGCGTGATTACAACGTTTGCGGGCGGGGGAAATGCGCTGGGTGATGGTGGGCCGGCAGTGCGGGCAAATCTGAAGCTCTCAGAAGAGCCGCACAATGCGGGCGGACTTGCTGTCGATAACGCAGGCAACTTGTACATCGCCGACACGTTCAATCACCGCATTCGAAGAGTCACTCCGGCAGGAATCATCAGCACTGTCGCCGGCAATGGCAAGCAGGGTTATTCGGGTGACAACGGTCCCCAATCAATGCTTCGCTGGACAGCCCTTTCGGTATTGCCTTTGAAAGTTCCGGAACTCTGTTGATTGCAGATCGGGAAACAACCGCATTCGCACGGTCCGCGCCGGCGTGATTACCACCATCGCAGGGTCTGGCAGCACAAACTTCGGTGGCGATGGCGGACCTGCCGTGAATGCTTCGTTCTCGCTTCCCAGTGACGTAATCGCGGACGGAAACGGGAACGTATTCATCTGCGATCAGTACAATAATCGAATTCGTGAAATACTCGCGACTCCTCCGAGCTTTAACGTCACAGCGAACTCGCTGACATTCTCAGCAGCCAGCGGCGGCGTACCCTCACAACCCAAGCTGTTTACAGTCAACAGTGCGATCCCGGGTTTGCTTTTCGCAGTTTCAGCGACCACAGCCTCGGGCGGTTCCTGGCTTAACGTCACTCCTTCGGCGGGTGCAAGTCCGAGGCTTGTCGAGGTCAGTGCAAACCCCGCGAACCTTGCGCCGGGCACATATCAGGGCACAATTATGATCACGTCTGCGAACGCATTTCCGCGTATACGCACAATCGAAGTCACATTCACCGTCGCAGTTGGCCCGGCTCCGTCGTTGTCGGTTGATAAAGGGAGCATATCGTTTACGTTTCCGAAATCGGGTACGCCACGGAGCGAAGTATTTTCAGTCGGAAATGGAGGCAGCGGCACCCTCGACTTCACGGCAAGCGCTGCAACTTCAATTGGTGGCAACTGGCTCAGGTTGTCTCCGGCACTTGGAAGAGTGTCTCCTGTTGCTCCTTCAGTTCTAGCCGTCACAGCGGACCCGACCGGCTTGGCTCCGGGAACGTATGCAGGAGAAGTGACCATCTCGGCGGCGAATGGCGACGCTCGGACCGTGTCAGTCAGCATGACCGTGAGCGAAGCCGAGAAAAGCCCTCCTGCTGACGCAAACCGGCCTTTCTTTCTCGGCGGTGGCCGGTGGCGGAACGGTTCCGCCTCAAAGCTTCGGCGTGCTGAATATGGGTACCGGCGTTATACGCTGGTCCGTAACCTCATCGACTCTGTCAGGCGGTTCAGGCTGGCTATCGGCGACTCCAGGCAGCGGAAGCACTGAAACAGGGACTCCCGCACCGGTTGTGCAGGTCACCGTCAATCCCGGAGGGCTTGCCCCGGGGTCGTATTACGGCCTGCTCCGGGTAGATTACGCGGGAGACAATCCGAAGGAAGCGGCGAACAGTCCGCAGGTTTTGACGGTCGTCCTCGAAGTGCCTGCCGCCAGGTCGAACCCGCCACCGCTGATTCAGCCGGCGGAACTGACATTCACGGGCGTGGAAGGTGGCGAGTTCCCGGGCTCGAAAGAAATCTCATCTATAACCCTCCGGAACATCAATACGTTCCAGTCTGTAATCTCGACGGGACAGACAACTTCACGGTCGATCGTCGGCCGTACGTGAGGGACCGTCTTCCCGGGCCAGCCCCACCCGGATCAGTCTTCAGCCAGGAGTCGATCGGCCAAATTGTCGGATCGTGAGATCAGCTAGACCGTTCTGGGATTCCGGCCCGGAGTGTACACCGTGAGTTGTCGTTCCAGTTCTCTGACGGGACATTCAAGACAGTAGGGTCAAGCTGATCGTAGCACCTGCGGGATCGCAAATTAGCCAGCAGATTTCGCCCATGCGCGGTAACGGTTGTGTTCCAAACAGGCTCCTGCCGTCGGTTACATCGCTCGCGCAAGCCTTCGCCGTTTCGGCGGGATGGCCCGTGGCGATCAATGTTGAAGTGCAGGATGACTGTGGCGCTCCGCTGGATGATGGCTTTGTTTCCGTGAGTTTCTCGAATGGAGATCCGCCCGTCTTGCTGCAGTCCCTCAAGCAGGGCCGGTGGCAGGGAAGCTGGTCTGCCCGAAACTTCGCGGGATCGCAAGTCACTTTGAAGGTCGAAGCGGTAAATCCGGCAATTCCTGTAAGCGGGAGCTCGTGAAATCACCGGCGACCTGCGGTCTGCACAGGACGCGCCTTCTACGGACAAAGACCGCATATTCAGCGCTGCCGGCCTTCAAGCCGTTTGTGCCGATTGCCCCGGGAGGCATGATAACGATCTCGGGCGATCGGCTCGCAGAAAGACGGCTCGGCGCAAACGATCCTGCCTCTAACAACCTGCCGGGCACGGGCTATTATAGCAACTGTGCCTTTGCCGACCAATCTCGCGGGTACCCAAGTGGTCATGGCCGGTGTACAAATGCCGCTCTTATCTGTAAGTCAGGGCCAGATTAACGCCGTCGTGCCGAACGGATCAAGATCAATACTTCGCAGCAGCTTCTTATTCGGCGTGGAAACACGCTGTCGGGCCCGTCGCACTGGACGTCGCGGCCGCCCAGCCGGCAATCTTCACCACCGCGGACGGCAAGCCCGATCGTAGTCAATGGATCAGCGGCGGCGGAACGGCCCGGTCCTGGTAAACGCCAGTCCGGCGGGCACCGGTGATGTGCTGGTTATGTATACGACCGGTCTTGGTCTGACAAACCCATCCATCCCTGACGGCATAGTAAGTCCGTCCAATCCGGTCGCAGTCAACACAAGACCCGTGAGCGTAACGGTCGGCGGCGTCCCGGCGCAGGTCTGTTTGCAGGACTCGTACCTGGATTTGTCGCTTTCTACCAGATCAACGTGACGGTGCCCTCCGGGCTGCCCGGCGGTGATCAGTTACCGGTGGCTCTCAGCGTTTCGGGCCAGAACAGCCCGCCAGTAATGATCAGCGTCCGGCACTAAACCACTTTGGTCGGGACACGCGCGCACGAAACATAATACTCTCGGCTGACCTTCGCCAAAATGAGCGCAGGCGCAATCAAGCGGCGATTCGTCGATAGCGGCTGTTAAGCCCACTGACCTGCGGCGTTCGGATGATTGTTCCCTGCCCTCCAGCTCCCTCGGACTTGGGCAGTTCTTCGCAAGATGCGCTCTGGAGCTCGCCTAGAGAAGAAGTAGGACGAAAGAATTCTCTTCAGGGGATATCGGTTGAAAACGATCACATGATCGAGGCACTCGCGCCTAATGGATCCAATGAGCCGTTCGACGACACCGTTTTGCCACGGGCTGGCGTGCCGTTATGACCTGCTCGACGTTGAGACTTGCCAGCTTCTCGTTGACTGCGCCGCCGTACACTCGATCGTGATCACGGACGAGGTAACGCGGGTTGTCCCGGTCGGCAACACCTCGACCAGTTGTTGAGCAATCGATTCCGCTGTGGGGTGTTCGGTGACGTTGAAGTGCAGAGCTTCCGTCTGCGGTGAGCGAGAACAACGACGACAAACAACCCTTTGAAAGTAAACGTCGCCACGGTAACGAAATCGATCGCCGTCATTTCAGTTCCGTCGTTCTTCAGGAACGTCTTCCAGCTTTTGGGATGGCGGGCGCGGAACGCTCCG
>CAWGVL010000039.1:0-110720 GCA_963825845.1 Bryobacteraceae bacterium
TATGCCCTCTACGCTTCGACTAGAACCTCGTATTGCTCTTCGCATGAAGATCCTCGGCAGCGATGTCGCGGATGTAGTTGTTCACATTGTCCGATTCGGATGTAATGCGGCACTGCTCTCCCGCCTCATCGAAGTACTGGAACAGTTCCATCCGGGGATATCGCGGCACTTCTTGACGATCTTCGCGATGCGCGGATCTTCGAGCTCGATGTCCTGCTGCTGACCGCTCTTTCCGCGGAACTTGAACCGCATCTTGCTGCCGTTGACCTTCACGTGCCCGTCCTGCAGTGTGGTCAACCCAAAGGATTCGTTCTGCTTGACGTACTCATCGTTGCCGATCCGCATGCACGTCCTCTCCAGCAGGTTCACGACGGTTGCGAGCACCTTGTTCTTCGGCAGACCCCAGCAGTTTCAGATCCTCTTCGATCCGCTTGCGAATCATGGGCAGCGCCGTTCCGAACGCCAACATCCGCCGTTCTTCGTCTGGTCTCGCTGGCTCCGGTATGCGTTGTGATACCGGTATTGCTTGCGGCCCTTTGCATCGCGTCCGACAGCCTGCAGGTGGCCGTATGGCGAGGCGCAGATCCAGACATCCGTCCATGCCGGGGGAATCACGAGCGCTCGGATGCGCTTCAGCGTAGCCTCATCCGTGATGGTTTTCCATCCGGGCCTACGTACCGGAAGCCTTCTCCGTTCGGGATCCTTTGGATGCCCGGAGTGCTGTCCGACGTACTCTAAGCCTGCTTGCTCGGCTGCGGCAAGCGGATCCTTTGTAGGGAATGGAATGACCTTAGCGCGACCCACATCTGATTAGAGATGGCGCCGAGTCGAAAAGTGTCACGTGAGTTGCTTGTTTGAGCTTCGGACGCAAGCTTCTGTTTCCAGGCGTCGAGGATCGGGGCCACATTTGGCGTGGTGATGCGCGATCGCCGGCATCCCGCGAGACCAGCGCCTCCTCCATCGTCAGCACCCCGTCCGCTCGTTTGAGCGCGCAGCAGGTCTTTTAACAGGGGCTTGACGATCTGCAGGTCGGACTCGATGTGCTGGATGGCGAGCATGTCAGGCTTCGACCCGTTTACAGATGCGGGTCGCGATGATTTTCAGGTCATCGGCCAGGATGCGGTTGTTGCAGATCACCGTAAGGTTCACATCCGACTCATGCGCGGACTGCACGATCTGCATCAGTTCAGTTTCCGACATGCTGAAACTGCCGGGAAATCATTGCCGCCGGGTTGAGCACGAAGTCCAACTCGCGAACTCCGAGCCGAAGCAGGTCACGACCTTCATATAGCTTGGCCCCGGTTGTGGATGTACCGTAAGGGTACCCGGCGACGCTCGCGACCTTCACGGAACTGCCGCTCATCCATCGCGAAACCATCTCCACATCGCAGGGACGCACGACGACCGCAGCCAGTCCATATTCGCGCGCGAGTTGACAACCTCTGTCCAAATCATCGGCGGAGAGCCCCGGCGCGAGAAGAGTAAGTTCGATGAGGCTCGCGAGCGACTCGTAGGTCTCGACTATCTGTGCGGGCTCTATGGGCGTTTGCCGAATCTCATCCATAACGTTCCCCAGTGTCGCAGTTGCGTTCGCTTGTCCTTCACTCCGGCCCGGGTGAGATGACACCATCGACTTCAGGAGTCGTTCCGGCGTAGGCATCGAGCGTTCGAGGAAACTCGCCTGCGGTGAGCGTACAGGCGACAAGCGCAAGGGCTAGTCGCATGTTCGATCACCAGCGTCGTTTGGCGGCAGAGGCGGGTTGAGCGACCGGCACGCTCAACCCCAGAGCCTTCCGCTGCGTCCTTGCTTTCGCAGCAACCTCGGCATTCGGATATTTCGTAATTACGTTCAGAAACTCGCGGGCAGCTTCGTTGCGCTGACCCGATTTCAGCAGAGCCATGCCCTTCATGTAAGTGGCATCCGCTGTTTTGTTGTTCTCCGGATATTTTTCAAGTACCGCATCGAATGCCTGGAGGGCGGGCGCGAACTCGTTCTTATCGTAGTGAATCTGGCCGATGTAGAACTGCGCGTTCGGAGCCAGTTCCGTGTTGTTGTAGTAGCGCAGGTACTCCCGGAAACCCTGCATGGCGAGATCGAGGTTCCCGCCGCTGCGATCTCGCAGGGCGCTCTCGTACACAGCCTTTGCAGACATTCCCGGAGGTGGAGTTGCCGGGCCCGCGTGAGCCGCCGGTCCACTCGGCAGACCCGTCGGCGATCCGGTCGGAGGGGGCGCGGGCGGCGCGCTCATCACCTTCATCGTATTGTTGAGATCAACCAGTTGAGTCTGCATCTTGTTCATGCGCTCCGTCAGGTCCGAGATCGACTCCCTCAGCGTTTGGAAGTCGGTAGCCATCTGGTCGATTTTTGTGCCCATCGTGACGACTGGTCCGGTGAGCGTCTTCTGTTGCTCCAGCATGCGGTCACGAATACCACTTTCGAGAACGGCCACGGAGGTGCCCGATTTCGCAGCCGCAGCTAACGTCTGTTCCACAAGCGTTCGCAGCGCCGACATTTTCTCGTCGAGTGAGCGCTGGAGTGTGCGTACATCGTCCTGAAGCAGCGCGACGTCGCGCTGCAGTTGAACCATTTCCTTGTTCGCGCCGAACAGCGCCGCCGGGGCAAGCGCGAGTACGACAAAGGCCGATCGCATAAACTTCATTCGGATCTCCTTACCAATAGCTTCGCGGCTCCAGATCTTGTATCGATCTGGAGCCGCTTATTTGTTCATCGCTCCCTTACGGTCGCGATCTCAGCTACCGAGTTACTGGCCGACGGCGAAGTGGGCGCGGCGATTCCGCTGCCAGCAAGTTTCGTTCGATTCGGTACACTGCGGACGCTCCTTGCCGTAGCTTACAGGCTTTAGACGGTCGGCCGGAACTCCGAGTTGCACCAGGAACTCCTTTGCAGCGGTCGCGCGGCGATCAGCGAGGCCAAGGTTGTACTCGGCGGAACCACGCTCGTCGGCATGACCTTCCACGCTTATGGCGGCGTTGGGATATTCCGCGAAGATCTGCTTCAAGACTTCGGCATTTCGCGACAATACAGCCCTTCCATCTTCACGGATCGTGCTCTGGTCATAATCGAAATACGCATCCTGGACGTCCTGAGAAATCCAATCCGAGAGCGTACGTGTCACCTTCGCCGGAGGCGGAGGAGGCGGCGGCGGAGGCGCAGTTACATTCACTGTCGCGGTTGCGTTGTTGCTTCCACCCGGGCCAGTTGCGCGCAGCGTGTACGTGGTTGTGGCGCCGGGGAACACCTGCCGGCTGCCGGACGCATTGATAGTCCCGATGCCCGGCTCGATTGTGATGCTTGTCGCATTGCCCGACACAGCCCAGCGAAGCGTCGCCGCCTGACCGCGCTCGATGGTCGAGGGCTCGACCTCGAACGTCGAGACGACCGGCGCTTCCGGTTTCGGCTCGACCTTTGCAGGCGGTGGTGGGGGCGGTGGCGGCGGCGGCGTTGCAGCCACTTTCTTTTTACAGCCAACCGCGAACATGCTCAACATCAGCGCGAGCGACTACTGTGCCGAGGTTATTTCGACTTGCGAATTTGTGAAGTCCCATCCGGGAACTTGCCTCCTGAGAATTTCGATCACCCTTTTTTTACTTGCTCCACACGGGCATGGTGTTTTCGCCCTGCGTGGTCAGTTGTTTCACTTGCGTGCCATCGGCCAGCATCGTGAAAATATTGTTGCGGCCCGCTCGCTTCGATGAGAATACGAGGCGCCTGCCATCGGGCCCCCACGTGGGGTTTTCATTACGGCCTGCCCCGTGCGTGAGCTGCACGAACTCCCGAGTTGCGACATTCATCAAGAAAACGTTGAAGTTTCCAGGTTCGAAGCCGCGCGTCCAGGAGAACGCGATGTGCTGTCCATCGGGATGCCAGGCAGGATTTGAAGCTTCGCCTTCCCCCGTTGTCAGCCGGACAATATCTGTGCCTTCAATATTCATTTTATATATCTGCTGTGGCCCTGAGCGACCAGATACGAAAACAATCTCATTTCCGGTCTTAGGATTTACCTTAGGCTCGACTTCGACGAAGCGCGAGTGAGTTAAGCGCCTAAGATTGCTTCCGTTCGCATCCGCTATATAAATTTGCGCGTAACCTCCTGCAAGCGTTGAGGAAAATACGATTTGTTTTCCGTCGGGCGTGAAGCCCGGAGTCGCGCTCATTGAGGCAGTTTGATTGAAAAAGGGTAATCTACGTGAGGTCTCCAGGGAATGAATCAAAATCTCAGGTTGACTTCGAACATAGCTGGTAAATGCCACTTTTGTTCCATCAGGTGATACGGCGGGCGTCGTAGAAATAGAACCGTATTTCGTGACCTGGCGCTGGTTGGCTCCGTCATAATCCATTTGCCAGATCTCTTTGGATCCGGTTCGATTCGAAACAAAGATGACTTTGCTGCCGGCGAGGCTCTCCATTCCGAACTGCTTCAGGATGTCAGCCGCGAACTCGCGGGCGATCTGCCGGGCTCCTGCCTCATCGAGCGACCCATTGTAGATGCGGCCAAACACCTGGGCGTTGGCAGCATCGGGCTGCGTGACGTTATAGAAATAGCCCATCAGCACGAGACGACCGCCTTGCACCGCGGTGTATCCGAAAGCAAGATAGTTCGCACTGACCGGAGGGCCTGCCCAATCGGAAAGGTACATTCCGGTCGGCTGCTGAGGCGGAGCCGTCGCGCTGCGGCGCACTGGCGCAGGTGCGGGGGCCTGCCCCCCACGAATGTCCTTGGGTTGCTGCGGCGCCTGGAGCGGATAAGTAGTTTTTGGCGCCATGCGAAACAGCCCGGACTGATCGATCTCCGCCCACAGTGTCGTGTTGAACGTGCCCATGAACGCTGCGGCATCTCCGCTTCCGCGGAAGTCCGGAATGGCGATGACTCCTTTGCCACCTTGGCCCGTAAGCTCGATAAGGATTCGATTTTGAGCCGACGGCGACGATGGCCGCGAGCAACAGAGCTAAAACAGAAAGTGTCTTTTTTGTCATCACTGTAACCGGAATACAAACTCAATGGTGGCGACGTCGCGCTCGTATTGAGCGGGTAGCGGTGGAAACGGGTTCGACATCAGGATCGCACGCTGTGCCGATTGATCGGCCGCGAAATTCCCGCTCGGACGGGACACCCTGACGTTCTGAACACTCCCATTGCGCAAGATATCGAACAGCACCACGACAGGATTGTGGACGGATGCATCGAGTTCCTGTGAGCGCCAGTTTCGCGCGACCTTATCGCGAATCAATTGCTCGTAATAGCCGAAGCGATTGCCGAAAGGACTGCTGCTGCCCGATCCGACATTGCCGCCGCCAGGAGCCTGACTGAACATGGGCGATGTCGCTGCCTGACCCGTGCTGCTATAGACCTGATTCGGTCGCGGCTCCTTGATCGGACTGTACTTCTGCGGTGTCGTCTGCGGCGATGGCTTCTTCTGCGGGTTGCGGCTCTTCAAGGCAATTGCATTCGGGTCTTCGCGGACGGCCTGCTTCGGCTGCGGCTTCGCGGGAGCGGAGGGAATTTGAGACTCAGTGTCATTCGCGACGGGGTTGACCCGGCCCTGTCTGGATTGCAACGGGATCCGCTCCACTGGGGTGATGCCGACAGCGCCGCCACCCAGCGACTTGGGATCGCCCCAACGTTCAACTTCGGAACCTCGGGTCGCGACGAACACAATGGAGAAGGCAATGATTCCGGCGTGGAACGCAAGTGAGCCGAACAGCGGATTCCGCAGCGACTCGCGTTCATCCAGAATGTCGATGTGATGCTCCATCATATCAGCGTCACGCCTATTTACGGCCCGCTTCGTCCTCCGGTTGCGTTACCACTCGAACATCGAGTTTCGACTCGCCCAGTTTGCTTATTACCTGCGCAATCGGATCCCACACGGTTCCTTTGTCGGCTCGCAGGTAGACCCCCTTCTGATTCGGATAGAGCCGCAGGATCGTGACGCCAAGTTCGTTGATGTTCACCGGCTTTTCGGCAAGATAGGTTTCCCCATTCTTCGTGATTGTGACTACAGGTAATTCTTCGGCTGTATTGCGGACTTGCTTCACCGTCGGCACTTCCACTTCGAGTCCGAACTCCATAACGTGCGCAGTCAGCATGAAGATAATGAGCAATACCAGGACCACATCGACGAGCGGTACAACGTTGATTTCCGAGAGTGTACCGTTCGCGCCCCGAAAACGACTTCGTCCTGTTCCCCCCGATGATCCAACCGAGAACGCCATCGTCTAATCTCCAAAGCTGCGCTCGGCCATGTTGAGGAATTCGAGCGAGAAGTCCTCCATGCGTGCGCCAAACTCACGGATTGCAGTCCCGAAGTAGTTGTAGAAGACGGCTGCCGGGATCGCGGCGGCGAGTCCGAATGCCGTGGCGATGAGCGCTTCCGAAATGCCTGGGGCAACGGCGCGCAGACTCGCGCTCCCGGCTTGTCCGAGTGCCCCAAATGCGGAGATGATGCCCCAAACTGTGCCTAATAAGCCAATGAACGGCGAAACCGTGGCGGTGGTAGCCAGCCAGTTCATGCTTCGCTCCAGCCTGGCGACCTCTTCGCTGATCCCGAGTTGGAGCGTACGTTCCAGCGAGAGTTTATTGGTCAACGTACCTCGTGCTTTTACCTGCCGGTCGATCTCCGTGTACCCGAAATCGAAGACGGTAACGAGCGGCGAGACTCGGAACTGCTCGCTCGCGACGGCGATCGCGTCCATGCTGTTGGCCTTGCGAAAAGCGCGCAAAAATTGGGTGTTCGCGGCTCGTGCGTTGCGGAACCGGCTCCACTTGGAGAAGATGATGGTCCACGAAAGCACCGACAGCACGAGAAGGATCGCGAGCACGGTCCAGGACACAAGTCCCGCGTGCATGACCGCGTCTGTAACGCTGATCTGCAAAAGAAGAAGGGGTGCAGGCAAGAAGGGAAAGCGCCTCCAGACACTATTCTAACCGTCGCAACAGAACGGATCGATTCTGTTTCAAAGGTTAGACGTGGGGTTGGGCCGCGAAAGACGATTGCGGGCCGCCGATAAACGCCGATGAACGCCGATCCGGAGTTTGCGAAGCGAAGCCAACGGAGAGGGCGGGAGTCGTGTTTTGTTGAGCTTGTGGGCGTTGGCGTGCGGCTTGCAGCACGGCTTCTTCGAGCAGTTGTTTCTCGCGTTCGGCTCGGGCTTTGCGGAACTCAGAGAGGGCTTTGTCGAATTCGCGCTGGACCGTGGTCTGGTAGCGGAGGAAGAGCTTCGTTTTGGCGATCTCGGCCGGGTCTATGAAGAGATAGGCGAGGGCGGAGTCCGGGTCGGCTTCGGGGTTGTCCTCCAGGTAGGCGTTGACCCGGTCGTCGAAGATAGGCGGCTTCGATGCGCTGGAAGCGTTTCATTCTCCAGGCGGCGGCGATGGTTCGTTCGGCCAGCGTGCGCTCGATCTCGGATTGCGGGTTGAGGTCACGGAGGAACCTGGCTTGGAATTCGTTGTATTCTTCCTGGCTTTCGCCGGGGATGACGGTTTGCTTGCTGGTGAGTCCATGGCGGACGCCGTTGAAGCGGGTCTTCGCCGTGTTGTTGGGTCCGGTGGAGCGTTTAGCGTTGGCTCGGTTGGCAACTAGTCTGGCTGCGGTCATTTGGTTCTCCTACTCTGATTGTAGACATACGATTCCAAACGACTGTCCGTAAGTTACTGAATTATTTGGCGAAATAGCTTGTGAACGCGTTTCGTCACGAAGCGATTTATGCCCAGTTCGGCTACTGCAAGTTCCCGTATCGACGGGTATCTCCGAGGAGGTGATCCGGTGCATCGTCAAGGAATCGACGAAAGCGCGATCAGGAGCCTTGCACTTCACGATCTGCCCGCGCCCGCCTGCGTCATCTCGCGGGAGGCGAACTGGCGCACATCCTATTCCACCTTGGATGCGTGAGCGTGCAAACAACCGAGAAATACGTTGGGTGCAAGCAGAAGTTGCGGATCGGCGTCAACGGCCACAGAGGCATCGCCCCCAACCAGGCACATTGGCAATTTGGCGTGTATCCGGCGAAGTTTGGCGTTTCGTGCATTCGTGACGTGCGGCGAGGTTCGATCAGGAGAATTGTATTTGCCGGGCTGCTGAGCTACATTGAGCCTTTATATGGCTTCCGCAGTTTCGGGACGGGCAATATCGGCCTTGGTGGTAGGTCCAGCCGAAGAACTGGAGTCGGTACTTCCCGGTGAGGTGCACTGGGAGGTGGATCGCGCGGAGAGCCCTGCTGACGCGATCGTTCATCTTGCCCGAAAGCCCTATCATCTCGTTCTCATTGATCACACCGCTGAAGGCGATCTCACGGAAGAGCAACTCGGCTACATGCGGGCCCTGCAGGCGATTCGTCCTGCGTCAAAGACGATCGTGCTGGTTTCCCACACCACTACACGCAAGGTAATCGAGGCCCTGCGTCATGGAATGGCCGCGTACTTCAGCCGGCCGTTCGATTCCTCCGCGGTCCGGGATGCTATCGCCCAGGCGCTTTCGATCCCGAATTGGTCCGATGGCATCGAGTTGCTTTCAGCCGAACCCGACTTCATCAGTGTTCGCCTGCGCTGCAGTTTGCATACCGCCGACAGGCTCGCGCAGTTCATGAGAGAGTTGCCGTGCACGCTGGCGGACCAGGAGAGAAGCGAACTCTGGACGGCGTTCCGCGAGATGCTGTTGAACGCAATTGAGCATGGCGGAAAGCTCGATCCAAACGAATGGGTCAGCGTCTCCCGGGTGTGCACAAGGCGCACGATCGTCTACCACATATACGACCCCGGTGAGGGTTTCTCCCGGTCGGATCTCAAACACTCCGCCATGTCCAATCCGCCGGGCACCCGACGGCTCACATGGAGATTCGGGACGTGGAGCACATGCGCCCCGGCGGCTTCGGGATGCTGATTACAAGCCAGGCGGTGGACGAAGTCATCTACAACCAGAAGGGTAACGAGGTGATCCTCATCAAGCACCTCGACTAGGGTTGGCGTCTACTCGGCTGCTGTATCGCCGAGTCGTGCATTTGCCCCTACTGTTCGATCCGGGCCGTATTACCGGGACTCCGGAAATTAGCCGGCTCTAACGCGACTTATCGGTCGGGATCCGCAGGACGGTCTGAACATCTTCGCCGCAGCGACACGGGGAAAGCAGGTAATCGCCGGATAAGGCGGCGAGTACGACGTCGGGGGCAAGAATCACCATTCAGCACTGATCCGGCACAGTTTCTGCTCGCTGTCTGAATGGAGCAATCGGCTTTCCTGTGCCTTTCCCGGGGTTCCCAACGCCTGTCCGACAGCTTTCAGCTGTTCGACTTTTCACGAATGCAAACTCTCCGATGCGCTTTGACCAGAACGTTGCTCGTCCGAGTCGTGGATTATCCTTCGCACTAAACAGCGAAAAGCGGCTCCAATGCCATGGATGCCGGCATTAGAATATTCAGAGGCATTGTGCTATCCACCGGTACGCGTCTCGGGCCCTATGAAATTCTTGCAAGTGTCGGCAAGGGTGGTATGGGCGAAGTATATAGAGCCCTCGATACGCGCCTCGACCGCACGGTAGCCATCAAGATTTCCACTGAGCGGTTCAACGAACGCTTCGAACGCGAAGCACGCGCAATAGCAGCGCTGAACCACCCCCACATCTGCTCGCTCTATGACGTCGGCCCGGATTTCCTAGTCATGGAGTATATTCAGGGCTCACCAGCTCAAAGGCCCGCTGCCGCTCGATGAGGCACTGCGACTTGGCAGTCAGATGTGTGACGCTCTGGACGCAGCCCACAGGCAGGGCATTATCCATCGCGATCTTAAACCCGCGAACATCCTGGTGACTAAGTCCGGCGTGAAGCTATTGGATTTTGGGTTGGCCAAAATGTCAGGCGCGTCGCCGGTTCAGATGGGAGAAGCATTCGAGACACGGTCGCTGACCCAGGCAGGCTCCGTCGTAGGCACCTTGCAGTACATGGCCCCAGAGCAACTGGAAGGTGCCGAGGCCGACCACCGCGCAGACATCTTCAGCTTTGGTGCCATCTTGTATGAGATAGTGACCGGGCGGCGGCGTCGAGGGCTCGAGTCCCGCTAGTGTGATCGGCGCAATCATGAGCGGCGAACGCGCGCGAGTCGCGACTTTGCCGCATGGCGTGGATCATGTGGTCGAGGGCTGTCTTGCGAAGGACCCCAACGAACGCTGGCAGAGCACCGCGGATATACGGCGCGAGTTGGAGTGGCTATCCAAAGCCGGAAGGTCCGCAGTCGCCTCTCCGCGCAAACCATGGCGCGAGCGAGTCGCGTGGGTTTCGGCCACCGCACTACTCGCGACTTGGCACTGCTCGCTACGATGCGCTCTCGTGTTGGATTGAGCGTTCCGCACCTTTCATTTGGCATCTATCCTCCAGGCAAAACAGCGTTCTTTGGCGAGTTCAATGGTTCGATACCTTCACCTCAATTCGCTCTTGCTCCTGATGGGCACGCTATTGTGTTCGCCGCGGCTGCAGTCGGTGCGAAGGCAGAACTCTGGTTGCGGCCAATGGCGGGGATGGAAGCGCAAGCTCTCTCGGGTACCGAAGGCGCCACTCACCCTTTCTGGTCTCCGGACGGCCGGTGGATCGGTTTTTTTGCGGATGGAAAACTGAAGAAGATCCCTTCCACGGGGGGTGCTCCTCAGGTGCTCACCGATGGCGTTACAGATCCTCGCGGAGGCGATTGGGGCGTCGGAGGTACCATCCTGTTCGCTCCCGCAAACGGCACGATTCTTCGCGTATCGGATGCTGGGGGGCCTACCGCCCCGGTGACTATTTTGGACCGGTCACACGGCGAAGTGGCGCACCGGTCTCCACGCTTCCTTCCCGATGGCAAGCACTTCCTCTTTGGAGCCCGTACGGGCCAGTCGACGTTTCGCGGCATTTACGCAGGGTCACTTGATGGGAAGACGAAAAAGTTCCTGGTCTCGTCGGAGTGGAGCGGGATGTACGCCCTTCCCGGATACCTGCTCTATCTGGATAACGGTGCTTTGACCGCACGTTCGATGGATGCCGAGCGCTTAGAGCTTACTGGGCCGCCTCGGACCCTCGTCGATCACGTTATTGGCGGCAGTACCGGTTTCGCAGCGCTTTCGGCATCGGGCAACGGCATGTTGGCTTATTCCTCCGCCATTGCGCCAATCGGACGAATGACGTGGTTCACTCGAAATGGTGAACGGCTTGAGCCGGTTGGTCCTGAAGGCGATTATCTTAATGTGCGGCTCTCACCCGACAACAGACATTTAGCTTCAGCGCTTGTCGATTCCAGGTCGGGAGGCTCCGATCTTCGGGTTACCGATCTCTCTCGCGGCACCACGTCAAAACTCACATTCGAACCTTCTCTGGAAGCCGCTCCGGTCTGGTCGCCGGACGGGTCGAGGATCGCATTCCGCAGCAACCGCAACGGCATGATGGAGTTTTATGAGAAAGAGGCGTTCGGCGGCGGCGCCGAACACCTCATCCTGTCGCGCGAAATGCAGCTCCAATTTCACGCGACCGGAAATGTCATCCTCAACGACTGGTCGCCGGATTCGCGTACCCTCCTCTATTGCGCTCCCACCGCATCGAACTACGACCTGTGGCTGCTACCCGCCCTTGGAAGCATGCCGGGCGAGAGAAAGCCGGCTCCTTTTGTGAATTCGTTCCTGCCCATGAAGTCCAAGGAAGATTCTCGCCGGACGGCCACTTTGTGGCGTACGCTTCGAATGAATCTGGCAAGTTCGAAGTCTACGTACGACCTTTTCCTCCTTCAACCGGAAAGTGGCCAATCTCCACTAATGGGGGCTATGAGCCGGTGTGGAGGTCCGATATGCGTGAACTCTATTATCTTTCCGAAGACCGCAAGCTCATGGCCGTGCCCATCGCAGTGACAGCGGGATTTCAGCCCGGGGTGCCTAACCGCTGTTTCAAACCAAGGTGCCGTCGGGCGTGAATCCGTACGTTTCGAACTATACCGTCGTCCGCGATGGAAGCAGGTTTATCGTCAACACTCCCACGGCCGATGTGTCGCCTAAAGCTATCACTGTCGTCTTGAATTGGACGGCCGGTCTGAAGCCCGATTGAGTTTTTCGAACCCGTCCAACCCTAAGACTAGGGAGGACCGGCGGTAGGCAACGGGCATTGTGAACTCGATGGTCAGATGGTCGCGCGCTGACAACGCGATGCCGACCACCTTTTTTCCGACTGCAGGTGCGCTCGAAAGGGGATGAGCCTTTCGAAATTTCTTCCCCGGTTGACGGGCTTTACCGGCCAATCTCTGCCCGATTTCACGCTCGATCGCAAATGGCTTCAGGCGGGTCGCCGCCGATCATTTTTCCCATCACGGCCGCTAGAAATCAAGGCCAAAGCTACAAGGCGGCACGGATTGACGTAAGCGATCGGCTGAGGAACCGAGGTAAGGCAGTTCGAACGAAAAGATAACAGGATGCGCTGTTTTAGTTGAGCGCCCCTCTACACTCAACATTGGCCGGTAAACTTGGGCTATGCGGAAGTTGAAGGCCGCCATGCCATTTTTGTGGGGCTACACGGCCAATCCCAGACAAGAGGGCCGGAGGTCAAAATGGAAATTCCTCGACCACGGCGTCCACTGCGACCTCATGGTCGAAGTGACCTTCCGATGTCACAATGCGGAGAATACTCCGGCCCGTTACCTTATACGAATCTTTGATCTCTTCGCCCCGGAACGAAGACGCAAGTAGCGACGTCGCGGAGAACTTAACTTGCGCCCAGCCGCCTGGTGGAAGGCGCGAACAGGCACTGCTAGGAAGCTGCGTTTGCTGAAGTCAGGGAGGTCCGACTCCGTCCAGGCACATTCTCGCCCATCCTGCTGCACGGTCCAGCGTTTTGTGCAGTAGAAGTATAGTGCGTCGACCTCGGAAGAGCTTCGTTTGGAATCATTGCTCAAGTCGATTGTGAATAGAACCTCCCCATGAGCCATTTGTATCGTCTTCTTCAAGTCGCCACCTGTGGTTCGGGCGGATACCTTAATCCGACTATTACGAACATTCTCAACTTCTGTCTTGGCCCACTCAAGCTCTTGCTTCAGCCGTTCTCGGAGCGTACTAATCGACTCACCATACACTACGTGTCGCCGATGTTTCAAATCAAATGGAATGTCATCGGCGTTCGACGTGAGGAGGATGGTCAGTTTACCTTTCGCGTGTGCATAACCGACCTCGTAGAACACATTCGGGTTCTTCCCTGTCATGTCCGCCACTACCACGTCCGCGACCTCAATCTGTCGATAAATGCGATCTAGAATACCCTCTCTGTATATTTGCTCGTCAACTCTTTCGGCCAATATGCCTAGCTCCTTGGCGTCTCCTTGATCCCCAAGCGATAACGATCGTCGAAGATCTTGTCGAATGGCATCAGGACGAACGCGAACAGGCTGTTGTGGCTCATCCCCCGTCATCTTCGCACGCTGCTCAGTCCAACGATAGACGGAGAGTTGAATCACGGTACGTCAATCACATGCACCAGAATTGTGACATTACGCCTGATAAACGGTAGATTCTTATCGGAAGCGCCACAGGAGACGGCCGTTCATGCGGCCCAGCTGATCTGGCGCTTTCGATAGGACCGTTTGAAGGAAGCCGCTTACGGTGCTGCCGCGGTTATGGAGTTTTAAGGCCTTCCTGCGAATTAACTTCTGAGCAGTCCGATGCCGAGCATCGGAGTCGGCGAGCTACGGGCTCGCAAAAGAGGTGCGATGGGTCGAACACGCACTCGATTTTCAACGTTTGAGAGGGGCTGAGCAAGCTCGCAGGTGTCCACTGACACACGTGTAGCGAGAACACTGCTGGCGATCTGCAAGTCGTCGCGTTCGAGTCCGGGTTACGAAGAATCATTCAACCCTGGCCGACTTCCGCATAAGCGCAATCTCGGCAGGGTGAACGACCGGATGATCGTCATTGCGCCACCACAGTAAGGACAGGTGAATAAGCGCGAAACGCCGGGTGCCGGCTCGGCCCTTTCATGCGGGATCGCGCCGACCAGTGTCCGGCAGATCGGCAACAGGCAAGCACGCGTTCGCCGCGAAAGAAAGCCAAAGAACCGGATGCGCACGAACCCGCGCGGCAGCACATGAATCAGGAACCGACGCAAGAATTCGTCGCCGCTGAGCGTCATTGTCTTCTGCTTATTACGGTGGGCGTAGTCTTTCCATCGAAAGGTAACGTGACCATTGTTGAAGGCCAGTAGACGATGGCTTGAGATGGCGACCCGGTGCGTGTAGCGTGCAAGGTATTGCAGCACGTGCTCTGGCCCACGGAACGGTTTTTTGGAGTACACCACCCAGTCGGTTCGGTAAAGAGACCGGACGAATTCACGAAACAATCGATCGTTGGAGAGTCCCTTGAGATCGCCGTGGAAGGATAGTTTTCCCGAACCAAATGCTCGTCGCAGACCGGCGACAAACTTGCCCCGAAACACTTTGCTGAGCACCTTCACAGGAAGAAAGAAGCCGTCACGTGGACGAATCCAGGAGGACTCATCGAAAGAGAGCCCTCCAGTTGGAACGACACAGTGAGCATGAGGATGATGCTTTAAGTTTTGTCCCCATGTATGGAGAACGCTCAGGAAGCCGATCTTGGCCCCGAGATGGCGCGGGTCTGCCGCAATCTCCAGTAGCGTCGCCGCGCTGGTACGGAGCAGTAGATCGTAAAGGACGCGTTTGTTCTGCTGAGCGACCGCAGCAAGCTGGTGAGGGATCGTGAAGACAACATGCGAATACGGAACGGGCAAAAGCTCCTTTGTTCGTTCTGCGAGCCACCTGTCACGGGCGCTGGTCTGACACCGTGGACAATGTCGGTTGCGGCAGGAGTTATAAGAGATGGCCTGATGACCGCATTGGGAACAACCGTCGAGATGACCGCCTAACGCTGCGGTGCGGCAGCGCCGAATCGCGAGCAGCACCTTCAGTTGCGGCCATGTCAGCGATGAGCGGTGACGGTCAATAAATCGTCCCCTATTGCGCGAACGATATCGGCAAGCTCGACAGCTGGTCGATTCATTTCGGCATCAGCCTTCGCGATCTTCGAACCAGACTGGCGTCGGCGATCTCCAGCGCATCCAGCGGGCTCGCTGCCGAATGCAAAT
Organism: Bryobacteraceae bacterium; assembly: GCA_963825845.1. GTDB lineage: Bacteria > Acidobacteriota > Terriglobia > Bryobacterales > Bryobacteraceae > DASQDN01. Next base: position 15,107 of record CAWGVL010000039.1, read on the forward strand.
GAATGCGCGAAAGATGGAGGTACACGAGCGTGTGCCTCAGGTCAGCATGGCCCAGCAACTTCTGGATCGTGTAGAGATCCGTACCTGCTTCGAGCAAGTGCGTCGCATAACTGTGCCGCAGGCAATGGGGAGAGATCTTCGGATCGAGTCCAGCGCGGATCGCTGCCTCACGGCAGGCTGCCCACATCATCTTCGGTAGATGGGGACATCGGCCCGCCATCCGTTCCTAGTGCCCGGAAACAGGTACGTTTTGGGTTTCATCCACCGCCAGTAATCTCGGAGAACGTCGAGCAGCTTCGAACTCAAAGGAATGTCACGATCACGCCTGCCCTTACCCTGGCGAACATGAATTACCATCCGCTTGCTGTCGATGTCAGCGACCTTTAGATTCGCGGCCTCCGTTCGCCTCAGGCCGGCTGCATACAAGGTCATCAGCATGGCGCGATGCATCAGCGAACTGGATGCTTCGATGAGCCGCGTGACGTCCTCCTGGCTGAGAACGAGCGGCAACCTTCGCTCTTCCCTTGGAAATGGGATGTACTCCAACATGTACGCGCGCTTCAGCGTCTTCACATATACGAATCGGAGCGCTGCTACATGCTGACGAACTGTCTTGGAAGCGAGTTTGCGGTCACGGAACAGATGTGCCTGGTAAGCGCGAATGTGGTTGGGTCCGAGCTTCTCGATCGGCTGACCACAATACCGGGCAAAGTCATCGATGATTCGCAGGTAATTCTTGATCGTAATTTCGGCGTAATCACGCCGCTGGAGTTCGTCCAGCACCATCTGACGTAGCTGGGTCACAGAGAACCTCCTTCTCTGCGACAACACTACTGCGAAGCAAGTGCGCTCTAAAAGACCGCACGCAACGCGTCTGCCGCTTTAGCGGCTTCGTTCAAACGCCGTTACATTCGCGTTGCACAGTAGTGAGCTTCCTGAGGAAGGGCGCGGTCGGCGGCGGACGTCATCTGCGGTGAACGACTGGGACCGCGTCGCACATCTTGCATCGCTTCGGCTCCCGTGCCCACTCGCGCCACAGCGCGCATATGGCGCGCAGCTCGCTATTTGCTCGTTTGTTTCGTGTTTGTGAGCGGAGGGAGTGACGCGGTGGGCCAATTCGTCGTGCCTCGATCTGTTGGTCGTCGGTGATCCATGTCTTGCGGCCATCGTTCGAGCGATCCGCCGTCCAGGAAAAACGATCCGGCTGAATGTTGAAATAACGAATTCGCAGTGTTGAGATATTCTGGGCGGCGACACCGAAGTTTTGTTCAATGTGTACTTCGGCGCCTACTCGACGCCCGGTTCCAACGTCCTGTAAACCGCCACCGCTATTCATGCCTACGAGTTCCCATCTGTCTCTGGCGGCATTGTAGGCGCGCACTGTGGGGTCACGTAGTATGTTTCATCGTTGTCGCCGACGATTCGGAATTCATCGAGGATCTGTCCAGTGGCCAGCCGCAAAGCACTCCAGTACCCTCAGCGGCTGTCTTTTTCGGCGAGGTTTGCGCCAATACCACCGAAAACATCTGCACTGCGGCCATGAGCAGGATTCCAATCCGTAAGCGGAAGCCGATCATGAGATGAGGCTACCAACACGAGGAGGTCTCGGCGAGCCCAGGTTAGGCGCCGGCCGAGGCGGGCTGAGAGCCCGCCCCAGTTTCAGGCTGCCGCACTAGCCGGCGGCTGACGTTTTAGCTTGCTGCTGCTTCCTGACTTGCTCGCGGACGCCTTTCATGAATTCGCGAGTCTGGGCGGCGCGGGCTCGGCCATCCGGTATGGAATCGATCAGTTTCTCCAGACTGGCGAGAAACTGGGGTCCGAACGTTTTGCGGAGATCGGCAAGGATGAGCTCCAGCTTGGCGAACGCCCCGATGCACTCGCCTTGTGTCTCCGCGAACAGGTCGAGACTGATGGCCCCTCGGTTGGCGAGCGCGGCCGCCATTTCCCAGTAGGACATCACCATGCGGAGATGCCCGCTATGCTCGCTATACATGATCTGATTGAATTCTTCAACGGACTGCGGGTGGAACTCGACCGCATACCAGTCGCGCGCGGCGCGCATGACGGGCTCGCGCCGCAGTTCGTACAGCTTCAGTACGAGATCAGCTTCTTCGTGGATAGACATGTATGCTCCTTTTTTGGCGCGCCGGAGTCAACGACGCGCACATCGGACCTGCTCAGGCTACCAATTTCACTTGCAGCTCGCAAGCAAGAGTGGCAGCTAACGGCAAGGTCCCACAAGGAACGCGTCAGTTCCGGCGCAAGAAAGGTCACTGTTGACTGTTAAGTGGAGGGAATGGGGAAAAAGGGAGAGAATGGATGCCGGCCAAGAAACGATTGCTACGCTCCTGAAGAGCGTAGCTTATCGTTTGATTTCGCCCATCATCTTTTCGAATTTGACCTTCTGGTCTTCTTGCAAGATGCGGAGAATGCGGCCCTTTCCGGTGGCTCGGACGTCCTCCATCTGGGCTTGGGCGTACTGATAGTACGTCATGAAGTCGTCGAGAATCCGCTCCATTTCCTCCGTCTGGTGAGGGGTGAGATTGAGCTCTTTCTTGAACTTCTGGAGGGTGATCTCCCGGCCGGCCTCGTTCCAGGCAAGACCTGGCTTGTGCCGCTCCGGGGGAAGCCCAATCTCATCGTTACGGCGCCTGTGGCTGCGCCAGCGAGGAAAACGCAGAGCAAAGTGAAGAGGATACTCGGTGTTTGCCAGGGCGGCCGCGACATTAGTGGTAGTCCGTCTGCCGGTAGGTAGCCAGGTTGACCAGGATTACTTCGCGATCACGCTCGGTGTCCATACTGACCGGCGTATACTGCTCGTCACCTGCAGCCAGGATCACTTCAGGATCGGCCGAGGCGAATGCCTCATCGGGCTGGTTGGCGGAAACGAAAACCACTCCGACTAAGAGGAGGAACGTTGCCGACGCGTATGCCAACCGCTTGGCAAACATCGACTCGGCAAACAGGCTCCAAACCGATGGCTTGGCCTGGGTTTCAATGCGATTCATTACCCGCGCATAGAATCCGGCTCCGGGCTCAACCTCCGACCGGAATGCCTGGCGAAACAGCGCAGACTGCGCTTTCATGGCTGCGAGTTCCTCCCGGCATTCAGCGCATTTGCTCAAGTGTTCTTCCACTTCCGGATACGGCCCGCCACCTTGAATGTATTCTTCGAGACGTTCAACTACAGGCTCATGCATAGCTTCTTCCCAAGTTCCACAACCAACTCCGGCGCGACTTCTTATTAACTCTGCGGATACGCCGCAGCGCGTTCACGTCCGGTACTACTTCTTAAGAAGACCTGGCGATTCTTTGTCCGCCTGCGTTAGGGTCTTCCCTTTTCTGCATTATGCCGCAAACGGATTCGTTCCGCCCTTGCCTAACCGCTGGGCGGCTTTCATCAACTTCTGTCTCGTACGAAACAGTTTGACCTTAATTGTATTCTCGTTCATTCCGGTCATCTCGGCCAATTCCTCGACCGAGTGTCCTTCGACTTCCTTCATGAGCATAAGACTGCGATCTTCTTCCGAGATCTTCGACAAAAGCTTCATGAGCAGATCCCGCCGCTCCAGAGTTTGGTCCACGGGCGCGGTATGATCCTTCGCCGTTTGCGAATTTTCCATCTGCAGCGAATCCTCTTCCGAGAAGTCACTTTCATAGACGAGCTTGCGAACACGCTTCTTCCGAAGGTAGTCGTAGCACTCATTCACGGTGATCTTATAAATCCAGGTCAGCAAAGAACTCCGGAAATCGAAGTTGCCGATCGAGAAGTAGATTTTCGCGAAGACCTGCTGCGCGATATCTTCGGCATCGTTATGATTCCGGAGGATCCCGTAGATAATGGAAAAGACTTTGGTTTGGTAGCGTTCAACGATTTCTTTGAACGCCATCTCATCCTTGGCCTGGACGCGCCGGACAAGGATCGCCTCTTCCGAAGTGCGGTGATCCACTCTAGTCCTGGTCCGAGCCTTTTCCTCGGTCACGGGAAGCGTTGTCAACACACCGGTCAAGCCGTTCATAGTCAGTGCGACGTGCGACACCCCCGGCAGGTTCCATCAGGTAATCCGCTTCGTTCATATTAACTTAGGTCGACTTTGTTGCCGCGACTTTTGCGTTCCCTCGCGCATCTAAATTACGAGTCCCACCGCGCGCTCCGCCGCGGTCGGCTACAATCTATCTATACGAACCCCTGTGGAGGTTTCCAGATGATTCAATTAACCCCTACCGCCATCACCAAAGTTCACGAGATCCTCGATTCGCAGGATCCGAAGCCGGCCGGCCTCCGTATCGCCGTTGTTGGCGGAGGATGCTCGGGCTTCAGCTACTCGATGGCGTTCGAAACCAATCCCGGAATGCTCGACAAGACGTACAGCTTCGAGGGCCTGAAGGTATTCGTTGACCAGGCCAGCCTCCTTTATTTGGACGGCGCCGAGGTCGATTACGTCGAGACGCTCGAGGGATCTGGCTTTAAGTTTAACAATCCAAACGTAAAATCGACGTGCGGATGCGGTAGCTCGTTCAGCGCGTAAGACGTTTTTAGTTGGAATGCAGCCCGGGACCGGTTGTCTTAAACCGGGGCCCGGGCTTTTGTTGTTTTGGGCCACGGATGAACACGGATGAACACAGATAAGGCTCTCGAAGGGCTTCTGACTGAGCAGCGGAATGCTGCTTCGGCTGAGATTGATTGTCTGCCGACTGAAGATGTCCTGCGGGTTATCAACGCCGAGGATCGGAAAGTAGCCGAGGCGGTTGGCGCGGCTATTCCGGCGATTGCGGCTACCGTGGACGGTGTGGTTGAGCGGTTTCGGGCTGGGGGGCGGCTTTTTTATGTCGGGGCCGGGACCAGCGGGCGGCTCGGTGTGCTGGACGCTTCGGAGTGTCCTCCTACCTTCAGTGTTCCTTATGAGATGGTTCAGGGGATTATCGCCGGCGGGGAGTCCGCTCTCAGCCGGGCTACCGAGGCTAGTGAGGACGATCCGGCTTCGGGTGAGCGAGATTTGATGGCTCGCGGGTTCACGGCGGCGGATTGCGTGATCGGGATTGCTGCCAGCGGGCGTACTCCTTATGTGCTTGGGGCCGTTCGGGCTGCGCGGGGGATGGGAGCGTTTACCGCTGGAATCGCTTGCAGCCCCGGGTCAGAGCTCGCCTCGGCGGCCGAGATCGCGATTGAGCTGATTGTCGGGCCGGAGGTTGTGACCGGATCGACGCGGATGAAGGCAGGAACCGCTACAAAGCTGGCGTTGAACATGATTACTACGGGGTCGATGATCAGGCTCGGGTACGTGTATGGGAATCTGATGGTGAACGTTCAGCCGCGCAATGAGAAGTTGAAGGATCGCGCGAGACGCATCGTTCGGGACGCCTGCTCGGTGGATGACCAGACCGCGACTAACGCGATGGCCGAGGCCGGCGATGTTCGAACAGCGATCCTGATGATCAAGCGTGGTGTGTCGCGCGACGAGGCGCACAAGCTGCTGGATGCAGCCAATGGAAACGTTAGAAAGGCTCTTGCATGGAAAAGCTCCTGATCGACGGCGGTGTGAAGCTGGAAGGCGAGATCTGCACCAGCGGATCGAAGAACGCCGCATTGCCGATTCTTGCGGCTTGTGTGTTGACGGATGAACCGATCACGCTATCCCGCATTCCCCGCGTGCGGGACATCCGCACGATGGAAAAGTTGATGACGCATGTCGGCGTGAGAATGACGAAGGAGCCGAACGGGCCGCATCGCATTCAATGCGAGACACTCGCCGAACCGACCGCGCCGTATGACCTAGTGAAAACGATGCGGGCTTCGAGCCTGGTGCTGGGACCGCTCGTGGCCCGGTGCGGGAGGGCTCGCGTTTCGATGCCGGGCGGCTGTGCCATCGGAGCGCGGCCGATTAATCTCCATGTAGCGGCGCTGGAGCAGTTGGGCGCCACGATCCACCAGGAGCACGGGTATATCGAGGCGGTCGCGCCGGATGGGCTTGAAGGGCGGCCTGGTGCGTCTTTGACCGTATTACGGTCACGGGCACTGAGGACGTGCTGATGGCCGCGACGTTTGCGGAAGGCGAGACGGTGATCGAGAACGCGGCTCGCGAGCCGGAAGTGGTGGATCTCGCGAGCATGCTGGTGAAGATGGGCGCGAAGATCGAAGGGGCCGGGACGTCGACGATCAAGGTGCAGGGCGTGTCGAAGCTCCATGGCGTGGAGCACGAGATCATTGCGGATCGTATCGAAGCCGGCACCTACATGATCGCGGCGGCGATCACGGGCGGAGAGATTCTGCTGAGTGGATGTGTCTCCGAACATCTCGCCGCGTTGATTGCGAAGATGCGTCAAGCGGGAGTCGATGTGACCGAGGAAGGCGCTACGGGGCTGCGAGTGCGGTCGACGGGCACACTTCGCGCCACTGACATCACGACGGAGGAACACCCGGGGTTCGCCTACGGATCTGCAGGCGCAGTACATGGCGTTGATGACGCAGGCGGATGGGATTTCCTTTATCACGGAAACGATCTTCGAGAATCGCTTCATGCACGTTCAGGAGCTGGTGCGTATGGGCGCCAACATCCGGATTGAAGGCCGGCAGGCGATCGTGGCGGGAAATCGCAATCTGAGCGGCGCACAGGTGATTGCGTCAGACCTGCGGGCCAGCGCATCGCTCGTGCTTGCCGCACTGGCGGCGAAGGGCGAGACTGTGGTCGATCGTGTGTATCACATCGACCGGGGCTATGAGAATATAGAGGGCAAACTTTCCCGGGTTGGGGCTCGGGTCGAAAAGAGTTGACGACAATCATGAGCTTACAAGCTAAGAAGCACAATCAAGCCTTTCTGGATATCGTGAACGACGCAAAGTCGCGGGTAAAGGAGATCAACATCGAGCAGTATCAGCAGATGACGAAGGCCGGGGAAGATCACTTGCTGATCGATGTTCGCGAGGATAGCGAATGGGCCGCGGGTCATGCTGCCGGCGCGATGCATGTGGTAAAGGCGTGATCGAGCGAGATATCGAGGCCAAAGTCCCGGATCGCGATAAGAAGCTGGTGCTGTACTGCGGAGGAGGCTTCCGATCCGCTCTGGCAGCCGATAATCTCAAAAAATGGGCTATAAGAATGTCATCTCGCTGGATGGCGGATGGCGCGCGTATACGGGATCAGGATTGCCCGGTAGAGAAGTAAAGCGCCGGTACCAAGGCTAGTACGAGATCACCGTCGCCCAGCAGGTATAGACGATATAGATCCACACTGCCATTTCGACGGTCATGATGAACTTGGAGACTCCCCGGCTCATGAACTCGAAGCGAAGCAGCAGTCCGGCGATCACACCGACAGCGATGATCCGGAGGTCGAATAGATCGCTGTTTGTCAGGCCAAAACTCCAACCAATACCCAGTAAAGAAGGGCCAGTTGTTCTCAACAGGTTTGCGGAGACGCACGCCCACCATGAAAATCGGTCAGGGCCATCAACAAAACAAGACTGACAGTATCGTTGTTGCCGTTGAACTGACATATTCAGAAGGACCAACTCAGGCTGGTGTACCCAGTGTGGGCCTGGTAGTTTTGCGACGGCAACAAACTCTCGCTCGTACCCGTAGTGCTGGTAACCGGCGTTCCAGCGCAATCTTTTCATGTAGACGGATGGAGAGTCGAGCCATCGGCGAATCGAACGTCAAAGGGTAGGTCTGAAATCCAATCGGCCAAGAGACGGCTCGTCGCTCCCGCGGTCCTGCGTACGGACATACCCGCCGAAGAGATCGACTCTTCGGCCTGCGGAAACTCGCAGTCCGATGTTGCCGACATGAAGATTGCTGATATACCTCGAATGATCGTTGACGAGGGAACTGTTCAGGAAGTAGGCGATCCCGCTCAGCGTGTCGAGATGGAGCTTGCTGTACGATGCATCGACACCGATCCATGAGAGCGCGGACCAGGAGAAGTCGGCTGAATAGTTGCGCGATCGAGAGCTATGCGCGAACAGAGATGCGAGTTGAAGTTGTAGTTTGTGCGGACGAGTCCTCCGAAGGTCAGAGTTCGGGTCCGGTATTGTATGCGGCCTCCCAGGGCGTGGTAATTCTTCTCGCTCGTCGGATAGATGGGGCGGTCGGCGCGGCCGATCTCGGCATCGGCTATGAAGGTCAGCGGCTTGATGGGCCGTAACGCACTCCAAAACGACCGGCGTGCAGCGTGTTGTCCTGCTCGCCTTCGACACGATCGGGAATCGGGTCGCCGAAGTTGAGTTGCTCGATTGAACGGATCCGGCGGCTGGAGAATTGATATCCCGCGAAGAAGCCCAGCATTGGAGACACGCGGTAGTTCATATCCGTCGAGTTGGTGATCGTCTGTATGCCGAGGAACTGGAAGTGGATGAGCGGACCAAACGCGGTGGCATTGTTGACCTCCGTATATGTTCCATCTCCGTCCATTCGAGTGTGGTGAAACGCAGTGTGGTTGGTGATAGTTAAAGCATCGGCTGGATTCAGCGTTGCCGTGAGGCTCGCCGCCAAAACAGGCCGCCTGCCATTGCCGGAGAGAAAGACCTGGCGGTTGCGAGCGGCGCCGAGATCGGTCGGTTCCGAGAGCGGCCTCATCGAAGATAAAGTTGCGCCGAGTTCCTGCATAGGTAAAGCGCCCGTTCAAGCTGTACCATTTCGCGTGTTCGGTAAGAAGATGGACGCGCCAATTGCCGGTGCTGCCGTGATAAGGCTCATCCCGCCGGAATGAGGTGAGTTGCGTCGCGTCTGTCGTGTTGTTCCCGGTCAGCAATCCCGATGTATTGCGCGTGTCATCCCGGAAATGCTCCCACCCTCGCTGCGCAGAGAGCTTGAGGCCCCAGAAGCTCACCTCAGCGCCAAGCCGGTACTCATCCTGTAGCCGTCGAATGTCAGTGAATACCGGGAATTCATCGCCCCGGTGCTGATCGAAGAGGTTGATGGTTGAAAGCGCAGGCCCGGTCTGGCTGTTTCTCGAATAGCCGGCGAAGATGCGGAAGCGGGACTGCGGCAGGAGAACGATCTGATGGTCCTGGAGTTTGCGGCTCGTATCGAGGAAATGTTCACCGCCGGCGATCGGCAAGGCGGGGTTGTAGTAGGCGTTCTCGCGCCAGAGCAGATCGTACCGATATATCTTGTTCTTCTGAATTCGAAACGACGAGAACTGGTACGGGTCGTTTCCGAGGCCCTGTGTATTGAGAAGAAGCTCGTCGAAGTACCGGCCGTGTCCTTCTTTCGAGTGGATGGATAAAGTGCTGCCCAGCAGCCGGACGCCGTTGCCGAAGTTTACGTCGCTCCTGTACTTGCCGAGGTTGCCATCGACGTCGCGCCAGCGATAGCCCACCTCGAAGGAGTTCGTGACGTTGTAGCCATCGAGGTCCTGCCCGCGGCGAGGACCAACCTGCTCCTCTGTGGGAGCGATGGTGGGCTGGGCCGTCGCATATGCCGCCGCCAGGAATCCGACTGCAAAAATTCTGTTCATCGCATTTCTCCTCATGACGGTCACCTGAAGAATTGCGGATCGGCGTTGCTTCCGTGGATTCGGACGTGGCACATGGTGCAGTTCCGATACCGTGGGTCGGCCATGTTGTGGGAAGAAGATTGCGTCGGGATGCTGCTGCCCGTGCGGCCGAATCCCTCGGCGCCATTGTGGCATTCGAGACAAAGGGTGAACAATACGGGTCGTTTGAGGAGCCTGGCGTTGGTAGAGCCGTGCGGGAAGTGACACGATTCGCATCCGTCGACTCGGACCGCGGCATGTTCGAAGAGGAAAGGCCCGCGCTTGTCGGTGTGGCACTTCAGACATGGCTCTTCGTTTGCGAGCGCCTGATCGACCATGCGGGGGCGCGCACTCATCCGCCACGTGGGAGCGGGGCGCCATGAGGATTGTGGCAGTCCGTGCAGGTCATCACGCCTTCGTTCACCCGATGCTTCGATGGCATATTGAACTGCGCCCGGACGGGTCCGTGGCAGTTGTAGCAGAGATCCGCCTGCTTCTTCGCGAGGAGAGCCTTGGTGCTAACCGAACGATGGATCGAGTGACAACTCGTACACACGACGTCGTTCTGTGTGTGTTCGGATCTACGGATTTCTACACGATTGACATCCTTGGCGTGGCAATTCAGGCAGTTGTTCAGGATGCTTTTGGGAGCCAATTGACTGAAAGCGATGATGGTCGCCTTGCCGCCGCGCGCTTCGACGTGGGCTTTCCCAGGGCCGTGGCACCCCTCACATCCTGTCTGTTCCGGGGGAGCAGTTCCTGACGCAATCGACTTATAGTGCGGGTTCTTGTAGAAGCTCGCCCATACGTCCGGGTGGCATGTCTTGCACACTGCGCTACCGACATACTGCGGTGACGTTGGGTTCGCGGGTGTTTGCAGCGGCCCGGATTGCGCCCAGGCCGCTGCCACGAAGAGGATAATCGTCGTGAACGAACGCACCCTCACATTATGCTCAGAAGGTCAAAGTAATTTATGTTTTCAGAATGTAAAAGTTAATCCGCCTGTCCCTACTAAATTGTTAAACCATCCACTAACGGCAGAACCGCTGGCGGGAGTTATAACGTTTTTCGGGAACGGCGTGAGGTAATCGTGGACGTCCAGGCGAAGCCACATGCGGCGCGTCAACTGGAGCTTTACGCCACCTCCCACGGAGACCATTCCTTCGGTCTCATTGGTTTTCGTCAGGATGGCGATATTGCTAAGCGGCTGAAACGGCTGCTCGTCGCCGGTACCGCGGTAATGCTTCATACCGCCTCCGATTGCGACATAGGGGCGGACACCGGAATCAGGGTCGGTGGCATGAATCAGCAGATCGTAATGAAACGCGTGAGCCTGCGCTCCAAACGTGGCCTTTGTCGAGCCCGATTCGATCTTCATGCCGTTGTTCAAGAAGGTATAGCGAATCTCTCCGCCAATGAGCTTGTACATGTTGTGCCCGAGCGAAAAACCGGCCACATAACCAGTCTTGAACCCGACATCCGCGTCTCCGCGAGGATTGGTGACGGTCTTCTTGTCATAGAAGCTGACGCCACCGTTCACGCCGAACTCATACTTCTGAGCAAAGGCGGGCAGTGCGACCAGGGCCGCAGTAAGAAGATAAGCGATTCGCATAGGTTTGCCTTAATCGACAACTCGGACAGCCAGGGAGGTGGATCCGGTCCCCTGACTGATGTTCATCGGTACACTGAGGCCGAGCGGTACGCCGCCAGTGACTCGCACGTTGATCTGGTACACGCCAACCTCGCCAGGTGTGAGACCCGCGAATTCCACCTCTACAGGTTGTCCCCCGATGGTGACGGTGGGAGGGATGATCGCAGAGGCAAGCGGCTCGGCGGGCGAAGGAACACCGGATTCGACGGCCGGTGTGGTGCGGCCTAACCCGGTCGCGTAGATGGTCAATATGTCACCGCGATGAATCGGATTCGACGGGGTGACGACCAGCCCGTTCGTGTTTCGGACGACCGTCGGAATTCCGGTTTCCGGTCCGGCAACGCTGTTGCGGAAGACGCTCGGCGCGGCCGGCAGGATCGTAACGTTAAACGAGTCGCTTGCGCCGCCGGGCGTGCGGAGCACGAGTTGAGTATTGCCATCCACAGCGAAGGGAAGCTGTGCATTGATCTGGCCCGGCGAAACGTACATGACCGGAACGGGCAGTCCGTTTACGGTGAGGCAGCTTTCGCCGAGAACGGTCGGAAGCGGGTTCTGTCGCGACGATTGCCTCACGGGGCTGAGATCGGTCCCGTACAGGGAAATGAGGCCACCGGGCGCTACCGGCTGAGTTCCATCAGCGGCGTTCACGATGCGGTCCAGACGCGGCGGCGCGCTGCCTACGTCGAAATTCCAAGGGAAGACCGTAAATCCGGACGTCGTCAGGGCAACGATGGCGTTGCGGCTCGGAAGCGGCGCTAGTGTGCGGGTAAACGCATCGGTCGTCGTGCCGCCAAGGATTGGCGCTTCGCTCGTCCGGGTGGGACGAATGCCGGTACCGCTCTGAAGGTCGACGCGCTGAAGGACACCCGGCGCGGAAGCGGTCGGGGCGGTCATTCTGAAACCAAACTGGTTATCAAGGAAGGCGAAGCCAGAAGACTTGCCTGTTTCGGTTTCGAATCGTTTGATCGGAACCAGCGATGAATTCAGGAGCGCGTTGCCGACGACGAACTGGTCGAAGTTGGATGCCGCGTAGGCGCCGAGGAGCGGAGTCGTTTCTTTTCGCGAGATGGTGAACGTGTCGGCCGACGAATCGTAAAGCGTCAGCGTGCCATCGGGCTGGGCGATGAGAATGTAGCGGCCGTTTGGCGATGACGTCATTGCGGTTCCGAGCGCCATCTTGTTTTCGAAGACACCGAGCGCCGGAAGGGGCGTGCTGCTTCGCGAGCTCAGGTCGAGACGATGAATCTGGTTATCGCCACCTGCTCCATCACGCGTCATCGCAAGAATCGCTTTACCCGAAGACGCAATGGCCTGGGCGTAATCGCCCGTCGCGAGACGGATGGGACGCGCGGGCTCGAGTGTCTCCAGGTCGAAGACACTCACATAATGCGAGTTCTCATGACCAACCAGCAGCCAGCGGCGGTCGAACGTGATCGCCATCGCGGTCGGCGTGTTGTACGTGCGCAAGGCGGACGTCTGGGTGTCGGTCGAACCGTCGAAGACGAGGACTTCGTTTTTGTCCTGACGAAGTATGAAGAAACGATCGCGCTCGGGGTCGGCAACCAGATCGACGAGTTTGCCGGCGATGCCTATCACGGTGCCGCGCTGATCGGGTTCTCGAGTGTTGACGAGTACACGGATCGGGGTGATCTTGTTTACTGCGCGGGACGACTCGATCTTGATCGTGACGGCGGTTGTCCCCTTCGCGCTTTGGAAAGCGCCAGGATCTGCACTGATTCTCACGGTCGCCGGGGTTACGCCTTGCGTCGGGGAGATACGAACCGCCGGGTTATCAGAGGTGAGTTTGAAATCGGCGGCAGCACCTTCGCTGGTGATTGTCAGTTCCTGCGTCGCGATATTACGGTCACAGAAGTTCCCGCGGAACGTGATGTCCTGAATCGATGCGACAACTCGCGGCTGAAGTTCAAGTTGGCCGACGGGCAGGATTGTTACGCCGCTTTCGGACACTGAATACATCGTGGAGCCGTCACTCGACAGCAGGCTTTTGCCGGAAAGGTTTTCGGCGAGAGTGAGTTGCTCGCGGATCGTTAGATTGTCCGCATCCGCGACCTTGAGAACCGGTGTCGTCGCTCCGGTTTCACCCATTTGCGCATAAATCAGGTTGCGATTGGGATCGATCATGACCGATCCGATATTCAGTGCGCCGGTAACGTTCGGGAACTGGGAGATGACATAGAAGTCCGTGTCGTTCAATGTCCAGCCCGAGATCCAGCGTGTGCCGTCGCGATTCACACTTACGGCGCGTGGTCCGAGCGTCGGGGTCGAGGTATAGTTTCCTGCGCGCAGAACTTTCCGGTTCGAGTCGTACCGATAATGGAACGTGTCGGTGTTCCCGAAAATGATCGTTCCATCGCCTGATACCGCCGTTGAAGTCGCAACGATCTGTGCGGGCGCGGTGGCAGGCGGAGCAGGCAGCGCTTTCGCCGTCAGGCCGCTCACCGTATCGAGCACCTGCATCGCTCCAGATATTGGATCGAACAGGATGAACTCAGTTGAAGTGACAACGAGTGCTTTGTTGTCGATTCCGAACGCGACCCCCAGAGGAGGCGCACCCATACCGATGGTCTGGCGAGAGTTCGTCGTCAGGTCGACGATGGTCAAAGCGTTGTTAGGTGAGTTCGGCGCCTGGAAGTTGCCGTAATGGGTGACGACCAAATACTTGCCATCAGCCGACAAGGCGAGAGCTCCGGGCTGGGACGGGACGTTCATCGACCGTTGGATCGAGTGGTCCGACAGCGACATGACCTCGATACGATTCGCGGTGAAATTGGCAATGTAGAGGACGCCACGCGCTTCATCCAGCGCGAGATCGGACGCGTGCCCGCCGATAGGGATAACCTTGCCGAACGTGCCTGCCCAAGCTGACGCCGCCACCGTAAAGGCGAGAGCCAAGTTCAAAAACCGTGATGTCGAGATACGATACCTGCTCATAGAAAACCTCAAACCGAACCTGCGCTTCCGGCCTCCGGGCGCGGAAACGGGTCAAATCTGTACCAGCAACTGCTTAGCTTGATAGCCACGTTACCTGCGGCGCGGAGCTTGATCGGCTACCGCGCCATCAGGGAAGAATAATCACAGCGATTGAGTTACTCCGCGCTTTTTTTCCGCCGGAGCACGATGAGTCCAAGTAGGGCTATCGCGAGAACCGAGCAAACAATACGTACCGTATCCATTGCTTCTCCTTTCTCTTCGCGGCTTACCGCCGCAGTCTTATTCGCGGCTTTCCGCCGCGGGCCTTCCACAGGGTGGCCGGAAACGGCCACACGTACATCTCGACCGCACTTACGGCCACATTCCACCGGCGTGCAGAGGCCCGCCGATCGAAAATCGAACTTGCGCAGCCGCCGCTAAATGTTTTGCATCATCGGAATCAGTTCCCGCGTGATCTTCACCGCGACGGGACCCACCGTTACTACGAACAGCGACGGAAGAATACAAAAGAAAATCGGGAAAACGAGTTTGACGCCTAGCTTCGCGGCTTTCTCTTCCGCTACCTGACGCGCCTGCACACGCATGAAATCGGCGTGTCCGCGCAGACTCTGGGCGATACCTGTACCGAAGCGGTCGGCCTGGATGAGGACGGCGACCAGCTTCTTCAGCTCGTCGACATTGGTCCGCTCGGCAAGATTGCGCAACGCTTCGGTGCGGCGCTTACCCGCCTTCAGTTCGAGATTAACGAGCGCAAACTCCTCACTGATTTCAGGGTGCGCCTGGTCGAGTTCCTTTGAGACCTGGAGAATCGCCTGATCCAGGCCGAGACCGGACTCTACGCAGACGACCAAAAGATCGAGTGAGTTGGGCATCCCACGCCGGATTTCTTTCTGACGACGGCTTCCAATACGCTTTACGTACTCATTCGGGCCAAAGAAGCCGGCCGCGGCAGCCGCGAGGACGGCCATGATCTTTCTTTCCGAATCCATGTCCACGCCGGTGATGAATGCGGTAGCCAGGATCGGCAGGATCACGACGAGAGCGAGCTTCGAACCGTACAGAACCTTCAACGCATGCTGACCGCGGAAGCCGGCTCGAATCAACCGGCGCTGCATGATGGTCACGTCCTTCGGACTCGCAGGCAGCACATCGCCCAATCGTTGCAGTAACTGACGGAAAGCCAGGCTGGGATGCGTCGGAGCATGGTCCCGTTGCGCGGCCGCCACACCGGCGACCCGCTCAATGGCTTCCTTCGGACGAACGTAGAACTTAAGCCCGATGATTGCCACCATAGCGGTGATGGCGACGAACAACACAAGCGTCAGCAGCAGTTCCATTCGTTAAACCTCGATCGACACAATCTTCCTGATGATCAGGTAGCCGACGATCTGAAACCCGATCGCAGCAGCCAACATGGTGTTCCCGATGTCTTCTTCAAAGAAGAACTTCACGTAATCGGGATTGACGAAGAACATGACTACGCCTACGCCGATCGGGATACACGTCAGAGCGATGCCCGTCATCTTGCCGTGAGCGCTGATCGCCTTGATACGGCCGCGCAGTTTGAAGCGCTCGCGGATCACGTAGGCCAACTTGTCGAGAATCTCTGCGAGGTTGCCTCCGGTACGTTTCTGCAGCAGAACCGCCGACACAAAGAAATGCACGTCCAGCAGAGGGATACGATTCCCAAGTCCCTGCAGAGCGACGTCCAAAGGCAACCCGAGATTGTGCTCTTCAAAGGTCCGGCGGAACTCGCCCGAGAGCGGCTCCGGGAACTCGCGGTGAATCATTTCGAGCGATACCGAGAACGCATGGCCGGCTCGCATCGATCGGGAGATGAATTCCAACGTATCGGGGAAGACTTCTTCGAATGCTTTCAACCGAATTGCTCTCAATCGAATGACATAGACAAGCGGTAGCGCGCCCACGACAGCGGCCAAGATCATGCTATAGGGACGCACTTTGGGCGGGAGGAACAGATAGGCGCCCGCGTAGCCGAGCAGAAAGCCGGCGAGGCACATGTGCACCAGCTTTACCGGATTCCACTTCAGTCCTGCCTGATCGAGCAGCGTTGACAGCTTGTCGTTCAGGTTGAATTTCTTCATCAGCCGTGGGATGACTTGCCCCTTCGGCTGCTCTTCCGCGTCGAAGAGCGCGACCTTCGAACCCTCCGGCCTTGCGGACTTCTTCGGAGTGCCCATAAGGCGGCTCTTGATCTTGTCCGCATCGGACGATCGGAACCATCGATTGAAGAAAAAGTAGGCTCCTACTGAGAACAGCCAGAAGAACAGGAGGATGCCGAAAAATAGCGCCACGTCAGACCTCCATCACTTCATCGAACAGATCGGGGCGAAGCCGTATACCCGCGGAAAGAAGTTTTTCGTAAAACTTCGGGCGGATACCCGTGGCCGCAAAACGACCGAGCACGCGACCGTCGGGGGAGAGACCGCGCTTCTCGAAAACGTAGATGTCCTGCAGGGTGACCATGTCCACTTCCATACCGGTCACCTCGGTGATATTGATGATGCGGCGCGATCCGTCACTCATACGCGAAGCCTGTACGAGGACGTGGACCGCGCTGGCGATCTGCTGCCGGATAGAGATGAGCTGCATGTTCGCGTTAGCCATCGACACCATCACTTCGAGACGGGAGATGCCATCGCGAGGGCTGTTCGCGTGAACAGTGGTCAGCGATCCGTCGTGACCCGTGTTCATCGCCTGCAACATATCAAGGGCTTCGCCGCCACGGACTTCACCGACGACGATGCGGTCAGGACGCATACGCAAGCTGTTGATGAGCAGCTCGCGCTGCCGCACTGCTCCGTGACCCTCGAGGTTCGGCGGCCGGGTTTCAAGACGCGCTACGTGAGGCTGCTTCAACTGGAGTTCGGCCGCGTCCTCGATGGTGACAATGCGTTCCCGTGGATTGATGAATGCCGACAGCGCGTTCAGCAGCGTTGTCTTACCAGCGCCGGTACCGCCGGCGATGATGATATTCAACTTCGCCTTGACAGCCGCTTCGAGCAGTTCGAGCATGCCGGGCGTCATCGCTTTGCGCTCGACAAGATCCGCGCCCATCAGCTTGTCCTGCGAAAAGCGGCGGATCGACATAAGAGGGCCGTCGATCGCCAGCGGCGGGATGATTGCGTTGACGCGCGATCCGTCGGCGAGACGGGCGTCGACCATTGGAGTCGATTCATCGACACGCCGGCCGACTTGCGAAACGATCTTGTCAATGATCCGAAGCAGGTGTCCATCGTCGCGGAATGTAACACTGGTCAGTTCGAGCTGACCTTTGCGCTCGACATAGACCTGCCGGCTTCCGTTGACTAGGATGTCCGAGATGGTCGGGTCCTGAAGTAGAGGCTCCAGCGGCCCGAGTCCGAATACTTCATCCAGAACCTCATCGGAGATCTGCTGTTTTTCAAAAGAGCTGAGCAGTGTCGGCTCATTGTCGATCAGCGATATGACAGCCTGGCGAACTTCCGTTCTGACGCGCTGATTATCGATGGTGGCAAGCGCTTCAAGGTTGATCTTGTCGAGCAGCTTGCGATGAAGCGTGAATTTCAGCTCCTGGTACTCGGGCTTGAGAGATCCCCGGTTCTGAGAGGACGTCTTCAAGAGCCGCTGCTCCCACGAAAGCTGCGGGCTCCCTGACGGCGCGGGTTTTGCATCGAATGTTGGAAGCATGAATGGTTACTATTCCTACGTATGTGAAAGCAAAGGGAGAATCGCGAACCGGGCCTGGGGCTTCTTCGGCTCCGGCACCACACCCATGAGTTTCCCTGCAAGGCTGTCGACGATGCGGCCCAATTCAGAGTCGGGTTCGAGTGGCTGCCCTAGTGTCACTCCGCGCTGCAACGCAAGTTGGTCGTTCGGGATGGCCGCCTCCACATGGCATTCGAATAGCTTAGTTAGATCCGACGTGTTCAACTCATTCCGCTTATCCATGCGGTTTATGAGGACCTGCACTTTCTGAGAATCGAGGCCCAACTGAGTGACAAGCTTCACCGCCTTCCGCGTCAGGTGCAGGCTTGCGAGGTCGGATGTCGTGACAATGAACGCGCGGTCTGCTTCGGATAACGTGAGCAGGCTAATTCGTTGAAAGATGGCAGGGAGATCGATAACAATCCACTCGTACATATTGCGCGCATGTGCGAGAACCTGATGCAGGCTGCCGGCTTCCACCGCATCGGTGAACGGAACGTCAGGCGCGGGCAACACATCGATGCCGTCCGCATCTGCCGTCATGGTCGACCATGTGTCGTGGCCAAGATGATCAGCGGAGTGAATCAGGTCGACGAGCGAATAAGATTGCTCGAGGTTGAGGTAGAAGCCCAGCGATCCGGCCATCAGGTCGAAGTCGGCAAGCAGGACACGCTTGCCCGAGGATCGACGCAGGGCGCTCGCGGTTTGCATCGCGAGAGTTGATGCGCCACTTCCTCCTTTGGCGCTCGAGAACACAACCACCTTTCCCGATTCGCGTTCGCCGCCGGTCGGCTGCAGCAGCTTCTGAATACGCGAGATGGCCGCTTCCTGAATCGAAACGTCGAAAGGCGCATACAGGAACTCAGAGGCGCCATAACGCAGGGACCGCAGGATCGCGTCCGAGTCATTATTCGTATGCAGCCCGATCACGTGCACGGGCGGCTTCTGCGATGTGACGGATCGGATTAAATCACCCGCCACGTCAAGGTCCGAAGCGACATCCAAGAGCAGAACGTCCGGGCGTAGCTGTCGAATCCGCGTATCAAGGTTGGAAACGGACGGATACGCTCGCAGATCCGCCAGAATTTCGAACGCCCGCCCCCGCCCAAGCGATTCCAGGAACTGGTCCGCGATTCGACGGTTTGGAGATATCAGGAGTGCGGTGATGTGTGCTCCGCGGGCGCCCATTTATTTCTTCCTCGCAAAAAATCCTTTGGCCTTTTTGTCGACAGTCGAAGTGCTCGCCTGCTTTGCGGGTTTGTCTTTGGGTTCAGCCGAAGACTTCTTGTCATAACCCGGAACAACCGGGCTAAGGAACTCGCGCGGCATCGGCGGCATCGGAACCGGATCGCCCGGCTCCATGGGCTTCGTCACTTCCGGAGTGACCATTACGATCAACTCTGTCCGGCTCTTACGTTCGTCGCGACTCTTGAAGAGTGAGCCAAGAAGCGGAATGCTCGCCAAGCCCGGGATCTTGCTCATGGAATCCTGGACACGATCGTCGATGAGTCCGCCGATCACGAAACTCTGGCCAGGCCCTAATTCCACATTCGTTTCCATGCGGCGTGTGGCCAAAGCGGGAATGAGAAATCCGGAGACGGTGACTGCGTTTGCGAGATCAATGGTGGATACTTCGGGCTTGACGTACATCTTTATCGTTCCGTTCTCGGTAACCACGGGGTTGAACGTCAGCCGGATGCCGAACTCACGAAACTGGATGGTGACCGCGCCGGCGTTGCCGCCACCTTGGAGGATAGGTATCGGAAACTCACCACCCACAAGGAAGCTGGCTTCTTTGCCGGTGGTGGTGACGAGGTTCGGTTCCGCGAGAATCTGCAGGACGCCTTCAGACTGCAATGCCTTGAGGACAGCGGCAAGGTTGAGGTCGGGCCGGAATGCGAATACGTTGAGGGCGTCAGTGAGCGAAAAGGTCCCACCACCTCCGATGCTAGTTGTCGTAGGCGCGGTGAACTGCCCTGTCGTGATTCGGCCTATGGTGTTACCGGCTCCCGTTGAAATAAGGTTCAAGCCGAACTGCATTTGCGCGTTCCGGTTCAACTCGGCGAACCTTACCTTCAACATGATTTGTTTGTCGACGGCGGGCGGCGCGATCCTCAGGTTGTTGACGATGCTCTTGCCGAAGGGCGTTACCAAAGCGATGGCGCGATCGGCGATGTCTCTGGCGGACACGTTGCCGGTCAAAGACAGGGAATCCTTGGTTGACTGAATCTGGATGTTTTCGTTGGGAAACGTTTCCTTAAGAAGACGACGCAACGGTTCGAGGTTCTGCTCGACGTTGATGCTATAGATGGTTCGCTGACCGGTGCGGGGCCAGACGACAACGGTGGCTGTGCCGGCGCCTTTTGCGTTCAGCAGCACTTCTCTTGTGCTTACCGCGACCGCGTCAACTACGGCGGGATCACTTGTGGACATCTGCCGGATGTCGGCCGGGTAATCCAGGACGATGCTCTTGCCTACCGTGAGCTTCATCTCTTCCACAGTCTGCGCCAGGGCGCTAACGGCGGAGAACACCACAAGGACAGGGATCAGGCTGATCCGTAACGCCTGGCTGATAGAGAACGAACTACTGAGCCGTTTCATGGAATTTATTCCGCCTAATTTGCTTTCTGCGGCACAACCTCAACCGTGCGCTGATTCCCGCGGATCACCACGATCTCGGGAGGTGGAGCGGGAACTGGCGGAGGCGTCAACGGCGCCGCTGCAATCGCAACCGGCTTTGGCCGGGGGGCGATGGGACGTGGTTTCGGGGCAACGGGATCGATCGGCTTTGACAACCGTGTACGGCCCGCATACAGGGAACCGACATCACTGCCGGGAGTTTTCTCCATCGCCTGATCGGAGCTGTTGCGAAGGACCAACTGGATACGTCCTTCATTGCCTGCAAGCGTGAGTGTTTCCGCCTGTTCCGGCGTTACCAGCAGCGTAACGGTCGGTGTATTGATCGCTTGTCCACGGGCGTCCGGTTCAATTGTCTGACCCGCCGAGAGCACCAGAATATTTTGCAGACACGTCGTAGTCACTGTGCCGTCGGAACCGGTGGGATGTCCGGTAACCAGGACGTCAACCTTCAAGCCGGGCAGGACAAAGCCCGCAACACCGGCGACATCGGATA
The DNA here is from genome assembly GCA_963825845.1 of Bryobacteraceae bacterium. GTDB lineage: Bacteria > Acidobacteriota > Terriglobia > Bryobacterales > Bryobacteraceae > DASQDN01. Next base: position 36,024 of record CAWGVL010000039.1, read on the forward strand.
CACGCACGGATACGGCTCGCATACCGACCGGAATGATCGGTGCGAGTCCGAGGCCGCTGCCACGGACGGCAAGGCGTCCTTCCTGGACAGGTTCATCGATCAGGATGCGATTGACGACAGGCCGGTCGATGACCTCTTCGATCTTGGTGAAAGCGCCTTTGGGGAAGTACTCGGCGGATACTTTGCCGAGTCTCACGTCACCTGGTTTTATCGTTACACCGACATCCAGTTGCTTGACGGCCACAACTATTTCTTTGACGTGGGCGTCCTTCTTCGGGCCGGACGACCGCCCGACAACCTGGAAGTAGAATACCGATGAGATGACCAGAGCAACAATCAGGCTCAGGCCCAATACCAGGAATAATCTGCGATCCATCTAATCTGCTCTCCCAAACCTGCGAAAACTCTGTTGCCTGACAACGCCGTCGCCGCGGCATAGATCACGCCAGTGAAGACACAACGGCGAACAACTTCATGGAATGCGGACCGCTCGACAGCTTTCAGCCGAGATAACTACCACGCGCCAGCCGCATTGTTCCTCTTACGGCGCCAATTGCCTTGTGTCAGATGATTCAATGCGAGCGCCAGTATTGGCGCTGCGAGGCCCCTCACCACCACGAACTCCATCAGCCTTTGCTCCGAAGGCATACGCCTGTTGCGAGCCGCTCCGCGGGAAATGTTCGGAAAGGGATGGCAGCCTTCTCTGTGTCATCTAACTCAATCTCTCCCTAGTACTTTCGGCCGCGATATTTCGTTCCATTAGCCCTGGAACCGGGATTTTTGGAGTTACGGTCTCAGGTGGCGCCGCTCAAAGAGGATAGCCGTTCCGTCGTCCGCAACGACCCTCCACTGGGGGCTCAGCTTAAGCACCGATGCCAGAGGCCATTTCACCGGAAGCAGCATCAGGTCAAAGCCGTATTTGTTCGATACCTCGTACCATTTGAAGTCGGCGTTCATCAACGAGAGATATTCATTGCCGAGTTTCTCTCCGTAGAAATCGCTTCTACCGTCGACGAATACTTTTTGCCGGGGCCACAGCTTGTACAAGATGTAGTCGCCCCACTGGTCAGAAGTGAATAGCCGCGAGCCGACAATCCGCTGTTCGTGCGCTTTCACAATGCCGATCGGAAATGTTTTCGAGAACTCGGACGGCCAGTGTTGCGCCGCGGTGAGCGCGACGATCGGGATGGCGCCCGCGACGATCCAAAACGTCGTCCTGCGGAAACCAATGGCAACGTCTATCGAGAGTGAATGAAGGATGTTGCGGACGGAGTTCTTGGGAGCCTCAGCAAAGTAGATGTTCCACCACTTCGAGGCCTCCTGTGCAATCGCAGGAGAGGCGATGATCATGAACAGCGGGATGTGCCGAGCCGACGCAAGGGACGAATGAGCAAAGTAGAGGATCCAGAATGCCTCTACGAAACGTTTACGGCTCAGGAGGAAACCGCAGCAGACGAGACCAACGATCAACACGGCCTCAAACTGCTGCACGCTCTCGGATCGGAAGCTCGGCGATTGGAACTCCTGGACAACATTGCGGATGAAATCTGACCGCAGGTATTCAGCGACGTGCGCGTGAAGGCGCCATCCGTATGGATTGATCAGCGAGGCGGCCAGACAACCGGCAGTAAGACCGAAGTAGCGGAGTGAAGCTCGCCAGTTCGCCGGCTGTTCTGCAAGTGTGCCGACGGCCGCTAGTCCCGTGCAGGCGATCAAGGCGAGGAATCCCCCGTGCAGATTGGTCCAGATGCACGTTAAGGGAATCAGGATCCAGATCCGGTTCGATGGCTGCAGGCGATCCCGGTAGAGCATCCCGGCAGAGAGAGCGAAGAGCAATAGCGTCCATACATGCGGCCGGGCGTGATGATGGAGAGAAGATCCTCCAACGTACAAGAGCGTCATCACCAGCGAAACAAAAACATTGGCTCCGGTCCAGAGCATCGTCCGAAGCAGCACGTAGGCGGATCCGCAGATCACCAGCCCTGATGCAATCGCCACACCGCCGAGTCCCCACCACTTGTGAAGAAGCGCGTATTGAACGTCGGTGAGCCACTCCCATGCAAACCATTGCGCGCCTGGCCTGGAAAAAGAAAACAGGTCATGATGCGGCGCTGAGCCGTTCCGCAGAATGTACTCGCCGGTGCGAATATGCCAGCCGGTGTCGCCGTCGAGGACCAAGCCTTTCCAACCCTCACCGACCCCGAATAGCCACACGATCAACGCGAGGAGGAAGAAGTCAGACAACGAAGGGATGAGCAGTTTCCCCCACCGGGTATCCAGTGCGGACTGCGAGGACGCGCGCGATCGGACGGGGTGCAAGGCCTGGGACGCCACGATCAAGCCTCCAGAGTTTTCCTCAAGGCGAGCTCGTCTTCTGTGGAACTGAGAAACTGCCGCCCCTGCAAGGCAAGTTGAAATCTATCTCTAACACCGGTCTTTTCGAATATGTGCATGAGGTGGACCTTGACTGTGCCCGGTGTAATAGATAGAGCCTCGGCAATCTCTTTGTTCTTCATGCCGCGACAGACAGACTCGACGATCTCGCGTTCGCGTGGTGTGATACGTAGAACACCATTCCGGCGTGGCAGGTTATTCGTTGGGGATCGGAATGCACTCTCGACGTAAACCGAGCCACTCGCCACTGTGCGAAGACATTCGAGCAATGTGTCAGGAGGCTGGGTTTTCCGGAGGATCCCCTTTGCGCCCATCTGCAGGGCACGGAACGAATCCATCTCGCTCAAATCGCCTACCCACAGAACGATCGGAACCTGGATATCGGCATCTCGAAGCTGGCCGAGAAGCGGAAGGATGGACTTGGCCGAAAAGGGTTGGCCGAGCAAGAGGATATCAACGTTGATGGCGGCCAGCTCAGCGATCGCAATACCGAGATCAGAAGCTTGTCCCACAAGCGCCATATCGTCGGCGCTTTCCATGATGCGTCGAAGTCCCTCAACCAGAATTGGTTGGTTTTCACAAACATAAATAGTGAACGAATTCACACACGTAGTCCTACGTTTCTATCGGCAGGTGCGGGAATTATAGTTAGCTTCTAATTAACCAGGATGATTCCGATACAAGCGCCAGTAGACGGCTATGAGCAACACAGTGAGTGTGAAACTTGCAGCGTCGCCGATGTTGCCGGGCGAGCGCAGCTATTTTCGACAACGACAGGCGCACCATGCTGACTCAGAACGAGTCGCTGTGAGGAAATGAAACGCAGGCAGTCCAGAGACGGATATGAGAACGGGTAGGGCAAGGGTCTCCACGACGACTACCGCAACGACGGTTACATCTTAATGGCAGCCCAGGCAGGTGAAGCGGCGTCCGTGACATACCGCGCACGACTGACGATCCTTGGACACCTTGCTCGACGTGTGGCGATCGAGCCAGTCGTTCGCATGCGAGGCAGGCTTGAGGCTGGCTACGTCCACGTGACACTTTTCGCAACTGAACGGAGGGTCGATTCGATTGTGGCAGACGAGGCAGTCGGCCATCGGAGGGAAATTTGCGTGGCTGACTTCGTCCGAGCGTTCAAGCCCTCGATGGCAAGCGGCGCAGGCATTTGTGGTGTTGAGATCGGGACGGTGCACGTCGGCGGGCTTTCCCAGGTATGCTCCTGAGTCAACTGCTTTCGCGATCGTCGCGCCGATGTTGCTGAGTTTCGCGTGCAGGGCGTGGTTGAATTTTGACACCTTTACATCGCGAGGAGCCTTGATTTGTTTTGCGTCTTTGTGGCAGCCGCTGCAGATGGCCGCATTGGGGAGAAGGTTATCGGATGCCTGCGTGCTCTTCAAGGCGCCGGCATGGCACACGTTGCACGTAAGCTTCTGCTGCAGGTGGATGCGATGCGAGAAGGGAGCCGAAGATAGAATCCCGGCTCCCACCAAGAACAGCCAGCCTATTTTTTGTAAGAGATCCGCCAAATTTTGTTGCCACCGTCGTCGCTGACCAGAAGGCTTCCGTCCTTCATCACCATGACACCGGTGGGCCGGCCCCATACTTCACGCTTTCCGGGATCGAGCATCCAACCTGTCAGAAAAGACTCGAGTGGGCCTGATGGTTTGCCATCTTTGAACGGGACGAACGCAACGGATTGTCCCACGCGCTGCGATCGATTCCACGATCCGTGCAGCGCGAGGAACGCGCCATTCTGATACTTCGCGGGGAACTGCTTGCCGGTATAGAACTTCCAATCGATGACGGCGGTGTGGGCTCCCAAGGAAACGTCCGGGGTGATCGTCTTCTTCACCAGCTCGGGCTTTTGGCCTTTATTGCGCGGATCTTCGTGCGGTCCGAAGTAGGCGTAGGGCCATCCATAGAATCCGCCTTGCTGGATGTGAGTGAAGTAGTCGGGGACGAGATCATCCCCGAGACCATCCCGCTCCTGCACGGAGGCCCAGAGGACGTCCGTACCGGGATAGAAATAAATGGATGTTGGATTTCTTGTACCAGTCGCGAACAACTCACAGCCGCTTCCATCAGGGTTGCAGCGCGAGATAGCGGCTCGCCGCTCGGGTTCGCCCGGGCTAACGTTCGATTCGGAGCCGATTCCCAGATAAAACTTCTCGCCCTTCGGGTCAAAGGTAAGACTACGCGTCCAATGGCCTTTGCCGAAGTCGGCCATGTTGACGATCTCCTCGCCCTTGCCAACGCTCAACGCCTTCGCGTCGTATTTATAGCGCTTCAACGACGTAGTCTCGGCGACATAGAGGTAGTCTTTCCAAAATGCCAGACCGTAGGGCCGATCCAGCCCTTTGATCAGGATTTTACGCTCTTTATCAGCCTTGAAATCGTTGTTCTTGTCGTAGAGAACAGTCACCGTGCCGTTGGGTGCGGACTCCGTTACCAGAATCTCGCCCGTGGGCGTGTAGAGCATGATTCGGGGTTTGTTGAAGTCGGACGCGTACTCTTCGACGCTAAAGCCTTGCGGTACCCGAAGCTGCGCGCCGTCGGGGCGATCGATAACCTGCGGCCGATTTGTTGCGGAAGGCGTATGGAACGGAGGCGGAAGTTTCACTTCCGCACCCATCGCCATGAAGGCAAAGACAATCGTGAGCGTCAGTTTCATGCGAGAGGTCCCTTGGACCAGTATCCAACAGGTAACCGACGGACTTGGGAAGCGGACCTATCTGGTATACGTCACTTTGAAGATGCGGTTCCCGCCGTCTTCGCTCACCAGCATGTTGCCGTCGTTCAGGATCGTTATTCCCGTGGGACGTCCCCAGACCTCGCGCTTACCGGCATCGAGCATGAACCCGGTAAGAAAGTCTTCGATCGGACCGGAAGGCTTGCCATTTTTGAATGGCACAAATACAACCGAGTAGCCAACCCGCTTCTCACGGTTGGATGATCCGTGTAACGCGAAGAATGCGCCACCCTGATACTTTGCCGGGAACTGCTTGGCATTGTAGAACTTCCAGTCGATCACCGCAGTGTGTGCACCGAGTGAAAGATCGGGGGCAATCGTCTTCTTGACGAGATCGGGACGCTGGCCTTTGTTGCGGGGGTCTTCATTCGGGCCGAAGTACGCGTATGGCCATCCATAGAATCCGCCTTCGTGGATGCGTGTGAAGAAATCCGGGACCAGGTCGTCGCCGAGACCGTCGCGTTCCTGAACCGTGGCCCATAGTGTGGTCGTTCCGGGATAGAAGTAGATCGACGTGGGATTGCGGAGACCCGTCGCGAAAAGTCGGCAGTCCTTTCCGTCCGGCTTGCACTTCCAGATCGCGGCGCGCTTCTCCGGACCGCCAGGATCGGAGTTCGTTTCCGAACCGATGCCGAGATACAGATTGTCTTTGGAATCGAAAGCGATGGTGCGGGTTACGTGACCCTTTCCGTAATCCTTGAGCGAAATGATCTCCTCGCCCATGTCTACGGACAGAGCTTTGGCGTCAAATTTATATCGCTTCAACGAGGTCGCTTCCGCAACGTACAAATAGTTTTTCCAGAAAGCCAACCCATAAGGCCGGTCGAGGTTCTCGATCAGAAACTTTCGCTGCGCATCGGCTTTTCCGTCCTTGTCTTTATCCGTCAGGACGCTGACCCGACCATTGGGAATGTACTCGCTGACGAGGATCTCTCCACCCGGCGCCTGCAGCATGATGCGAGGCTTTTCCAGAGCTGACGCGAACTCCTGAACCGCGAATCCCTGCGGCACACGCAACTGCGCGCCGTCAGGACGTTGGATCACCTGAGCACGATTCGTATTCGATGGCGTGTGAAACGGCGGCGGAAGCTTTGCGTCGTCAGCCGACAAGGCTAGAGCGGCGAGGACGAGAGTGGACGTCAGTCTCATGCGTGTGGCTCCAGTGTATCGAAAGTATTACCGGAACGCTAAGACCGCGCGTTGATGGCTCACTCGCGCTTGCGACGCCGGCGGACGATGGCGGTTCCGAGTATGCCTGCTCCCGCTAACGCGAACGTGGCCGGTTCGGGGGTGGGGATGTAATGATTCGGGACCATCGGATCAGTAAATCCGCATGCCCACGATGTGACGGCTGCGTTGTTGTTGCAACCGCCGGTGTCCTGATTGAAGGAGTTGGTTTGCTGCGCGGTGATCGCAATGAATCGCATAGTCGTGCTCGGAGTGAAGGTGGTAATAAGCGCCGGCGCCTTCGTTCCGGTATGAGCGTTCGGATCGGCTAGCGCAGTTGAGACGGATCGGAAATCGATGGCGAAGCTGAAGAATCCGTCCCGATTGAGATACGAGGAGTTCGGGCCTTCCGTTCCGGCTGCGATGTTGCTGTTCAGGACCGGGTCCGATCCGGTTCGTGGATCGGTTGTACTGTTCACCTCGACCCAGTTGAAGTTCTGCTTCGCTCCCGTGGATGAGAATACTTTGTTCGCGCCGTATTGCGATCCGAGGTTCGTCTGAGACGGCCCGGTAAAGCATGTGGTCGAGCCATTCGGGCACGCCGGGAAATATAGCTTCACGCCACTACTCGCAGCCGAACCCCGATCGTCCGCCACGATGAAGATATCGATCGCACCATCGCCGTTTCCGTCAATGCCGACGAAGATAGCGGAGCCATATTGTCCGGGGGCATTGGTGGGAATCGTGTTTTTGGAAGATTGGAACGCTGCCACGCGCACCCGAAACAACATCCGGCCGTCGGGATTCAGGCCACCATTGGTATCGGAGTCATACATGAAGTAGAAGCCGGGGTTGTTGGCATCCCCCACAAACTCCGCGCGCGGATCGCCGGTCTGCGCATCTTTGGCGTGATCAAAGGTGTAGCTCTGATTCAGAAGGTGAGGAACCGCAAACCAACTGCTGGAGTTGTACCAGACTTCGGCCGGGGCAGCGGCAGCTTGCTTCGCCAGAAGAGATGCGCACAAGAGGAGCGGGAGCTTCCAATGAAGACGTGACATGTATTGCCAGTACGTAGAATGCCGTACTCACCTCGGAACAACAATCAGTGATTCCAGCCAAATCGATGGGACTTTTGATTGCGCGACACCCTCCAATGCGGGGATTGCGGCCCCGCAAAGCCCTCCGCCATACACTAGGTTCTAGATGCGAAAACTGCTTCCCGCCGCACTGATCGTGGTGCTGGCTCCCGTGCTGATTGCTCTCGTGATGTCGAAGTCACCTTCGGTTCAAGTCGACCCTGCGGTGAAGACGATCGGAATGGCGACTCCGGTCAAGGTCCACGTGGATAGCCCGCATGGCGTGCGGCAAATCACGGCATATCTGCAGCAGAACGGAACCCGCTACAAGGTTTTCGAAGAAAGCCAGCCAACCCGGCGGAATCCGTTTCGCGCGTCCGAAGCGCCTCGTGAGTGGGTCATTCCGGTGGGCAAACAGCAGGCGTCCGCCCTCCAGGAAGGGAACGCAACCCTGGTCATCGAGGCGAAAGCGAATGATTTCGCGGCGAAGACGGATAGCAAGTCGATCCCGGTAGACGTGATCACACGCCCGCCGATGGTCAGCGCCGACGGCGCCCAGCACTATATCAATCAGGGGGGCGCCGAGCTAGTGACGTTCACGGCGTCCGGTTATTGGACGGAGGCCGGCGTACGAGTCGGCAAGTATACGTTTCGAAGTTTCCCAATGCCCGGCAAGAACGATCCCAACGCATCAGAGCGGTTCTCCCTGTTCGCGTTTCCCTGGGATGTTCCCGCGGACACCGTGCCCGTGGTTTACGTGAAGAACCCCTCAGGCGCCGAGGCAACCGCAAAGTTCTGGTTCAAGGTATTCCCGAAGAAGTTCCGTGCGCGCGATCTGCAGTTGGACGACACGTTTCTGCAAAAAGTGGTGTCGGAACTGGACCCCAACGGCTCCGGCGATCTTCCCGTTCGTTTCCTCAAAATCAACCGGGAGATGCGGGCCGACAACAACAAATATCTCGCCGACCTGCGTTTCAAGACCGAGCCGAAGATATTGTGGTCGGGACCATTCTTTCGAATCGGCAAGGTCGAGTCGTTCTTTGCCGATCAGAGGACTTATCTGTATAAGGGAAAGAAAATCGACCAGCAAATGCATCTCGGATTCGATCTGAGCGATGTTCAGGCCGCGCCGGTCAAATCGGCAAATTCGGGCAAGGTGATTCATGCCGGACCACTCGGGATCTACGGCAACTGCATTGTCGTCGACCATGGCTATGGATTACAGACTATCTACGGGCACATGCGCCAGATCGACGTGAAGGTGGGCGATTCGGTCACCAAAGAGCAGGTGATGGGTAGGAGCGGGGCGACTGGCCTCGCGGGCGGCGATCACATCCACTACTCGATACAGGTAGATGGAGTACAGGTGAACCCCATCGAGTGGTGGGACGATCACTGGATCCAGGACCGAATTCTCAGCAAGATCGGACCGCAGAAGAAATGAGCGCGCTAGGCGCCTACGTATTTCGCATACAGGCTTCGCGCGATTCCGACATCTGTCGTTCCTTTGATGATCACCCGACCATCCGGAAAGACCGTCATTTCATATGGCTCGGGGAAAAAGCGGAGGGCAAACTCGTTCGCCCGTACGCTGCCGAGAGGTTCGAGCTGAATGCGCAACTTCGTGAGATCCAGAGGCCGCGATCGCTCATGAATCTGAACGGCGTTCCGTCCACAAAGGCTGACCGGGGCCCGTCGCGACGCCTCGAGGTACGTGTATTCGTGCCGCCCACACGTGCGACAACCGGGGTCTTTGCCGGGCTGGCCGATTTGACGCACAACTCCGCTCCAAACGTCAATCGTCGTGATCCGGCGCGCGGGCGGAACACCGACCAGGATCTTGGTAGCCTCGGCACACTGCATGGATGCGACGATGGCTGTAACCGAGTTCAGTACTCCAACCGTCTCACAAGTCGGTTGTGAACCACTCGGAGGTTGTGGGTATACGCACGTCAGGCATGCTGATTCATCCGGCACGACGGGCATGACGATACCGTAGCTTTCAACCGCGCCACCATAAACCCAGGGCAATCGCCGGCTTACTGCAAAATCATTAATGAGGTATCGTGTCTCGAAGTTATCGCAGCCGTCCAGGATCAGATCTACACCTTCAAGCAAATCCTCGATGTTGGAGGACGTGAGGTCGGAGACGTGCGCACTTATCTCGCAGGCCGAATTTATGCTTCTGATGTGAGCCGCCGCGGCTGCCGCTTTCGGCAGAGTCTGTTGGACATCTTTCTCCGTATACAACCATTGCCGCTGGAGATTACTGGACTCGAGGTAATCGCGGTCAACCAGCACAAGCCGGCCCACACCAGCGCGGGCCATCGCGCCGGCTTGGAAACTACCGAGGGCTCCGCATCCGATTACCGCAACGGAGGAGGTCGACAAACGTTCCTGGCCCTGCTCGCCGAGTCCCTGGAAGCGGATCTGACGCGAGTAACGTTCCCTCTGGTCAGGAGTCATACACCCTGATGGTAACAGTGGCTGCGCTACCATGGATGGCGGCGCGTGCCCGTTGTCGCGCCCCCGCGCTGATGCTTTTGCGATTCCTGCTCGCGTCGCTGCTGGCAACGCAATTGGGCGCCCAAACCAGCAACGCTGCTTCGAGCGCTCAACCGAACAAATTCGAAGGCCGTCCGATTACGAGCGTGAGGATCGCACCGGATGGTTCGATCCTGGCGCCGCCCGAATTTGAGAAGGCTGTCGCTGCGCTCAAGATCGGCGCTCCGATGACCATGGCTGACGTGCGTATTACAATCGAGCGCCTGTTCGCCAGCGGGCGCTACGATTATCTTCAGGTCGAAGCTCAGGAAGACGGGGAAGGCGTAGCGTTAACAATCCAAACCACCCCGGCACGATTCATCAGAAATGTTTCCATCTTTGGTGTCGAGGAACCCCCGACCAAGGGTCAGCTTGTAAACGCGACCAAACTGCAACTTGGAGAGCCCTTCACGGAAGGACGAGCCCGGCAGTCGCTAGAGAATCTGCTGGAGGTCTTACGAGCGAACGGATTCTATCTCGCGAAAGTAACGCCGGAGATCACAGACGCTCCGGTGCAGCAGGTTGATCTCACGTTCAACGCCGACACCGGGAATCGCGCCAAATACAGCCTGCCGATCATCAAGGGCACTCCGAACAAATCTATCGACGACATCGTCGACGCGACACGGTGGAAGCGCTTTTTCGGGCTTCTCGGCTGGAGGGAGTTGACGGAAACGCGGACGCAACAGGGCATCGACCGGATCCGTCGCTCCTATCAGAAGAAGGAATACCTGATGGCGCGCGTCAGCCTCGACCAGATGGAGTACAGGCCGGCGGAAAACGTTGTAGTACCTGTGCTGACTATCGACAGCGGCCCGAAAGTGATCGTGCGCACGACAGGCGCGAAAATTTCGAAGGGAAAACTTCGCGATCTGGTTCCGATCTACCAGGAACAAACGGTAGACAGAGACCTGTTGGTCGAGGGCAAGCGAGAACTGACTGAGTACTTGCAGTCGAAGGGCTACTTTGAGGCGCAGGTGGACTTCGACCAGAGCAAGACTCCGGATCAGGAAGAATTGATTGAATATTCGTTATTTCCGGGAGAGCGGCACAAACTCGTAGCGGTCGAAATTGAAGGAAACAAGTACTTTTCCGATGAGACGTTGCGCGAACGCATGTATACCGTGCGCGCCAGTTTCCTGCGTTTCCGCCACGGCAGGTTCAGCCAGGATTTCCTGCGGCGCGATGCCAACGCGGTTAGAGCACTGTATCAGTCGAACGGATTCAGAGACGTGGAAGTCACCACCCGCGTTGAAGATGATTATCAGGGCAAGAAGGACCAGCAAGCCGTTTTCCTGACGGTCAGTGAGGGGCCGCAGTGGTTTGTATCCAGCCTTAGCATCGAGGGCGTCGACAACACTACCACCGAAGATCTTCGCGCGATGACACAGTCGAGTGAAGGCCAGCCCTTCAGTGATCTAAACGTCGCGACGGACCAGGACACGATTCTCAACTACTTCTTCAACAACGGATATCCGGACGCCACGTTCGAGGCTACGGTCACTCCCGCTCCCGAGCCTCATCGCATGGCGCTGGTCTACATCGTTAAGCCTGGGGAACGGCAGTTCGTGCGAGACGTCCTGATCAGCGGTTTAGACGCCACGGACGAAGGACTCGTGCGCGAGCGAATCCGCAATCTGAACCCTGGCGATCCGCTGTCGCAAGCGAGCATGATTGAGAGCCAGCGCCGTCTGTATGACTTAGGAATCTTCGCGAGAGTCGATACGGCTCTTCAGAACCCTGAGGGTGACACAGATCGCAAATATGTCCTGTACCGGTTCGAAGAAGCGCGGCGGTATTCCATGACCGGCGGTTTCGGCGCGCAGATCGCCCGCATCGGGCGCGGAGATCCGACGTTCACCACACCCGCTGGTACCGCCGGATTCAGTCCCCGAATTTCGTTTGGAATCAGCCGGTCTAATTTGCTGGGTGTCGGACACACTATCGGATTCCAGGGACGACTCTCGAATATCCAGCGTCGCGCGCTCGTCAACTATTTGGCGCCTCAGTTCAAAGGCAACGACCGGTTGAACTTGACGTTGGTGACGTTATATGACGACTCGCGTGACATCCAGACGTTCAACTCCCGCAAGTTGGAAGCTTCCGCCCAGCTTGCACAAAGACTCACGAAAGCAAACACGCTGCAGTACCGCCTATCGTACCGGCACGCAACGGTCACTGACCTGAAGATCACGCCCGCGCTCGTACCTCTGTTCGCCCAGAATATCCAATTGGGCATAGCGTCCATGACGTTCATTCAGGATCGCCGCGACGATCTGACTGACCCGAAACGCGGGATCTACAACACGTTGGACGGGGCCTTTGCATCGAATTTATTCGGATCGAAGACGAGTTTCACGAGAGTGCTGGGACGCAACGCCACTTACCACCGGCTGACGCGTGATGTGATCATCGCCCGCTCTTTGAGCCTTGGTGTCATCAATCGCATCAGTGCGGCCGAGGTGCCTTTGCCCGAACGGTTTTTCGCAGGCGGCGCGACATCCCATCGCGGTTTTAACGAGAACCAGGCTGGACCACGCGACCTGCTTACCGGTTTTCCTTTGGGAGGCAAGGCACTGCTCATCGCGAATACGGAACTCCGGTTTCCGCTTATCGGCGATAACATCGGCGGTGTGATGTTTCATGATGCCGGGAACGTGTACTCGAATTTTTCGAATATTTCTTTCCGGTTCAACCAACGCGATCTTCAGGACTTCGATTACATGGTTCATGCGATCGGCTTCGGTATTCGGTATAGAACGCCAATTGGGCCCGTCCGCCTCGATCTCGCGTACAGCATAAACCCGCCCCGCTTCATGGGATTAAAGGGGACATATGAGCAGCTACTCGATCCGAATCTTGTAGGCGTCCAATTCGTCCAGCAGCGGATCAGCAGATTCCAATTCCATTTTTCGCTAGGTCAGATTTTCTAATGCAAGTCGCACTGACACTATTGTTGGCTTGCATTGCCGCGCGCCGAGATCATCGATCGAGTGGCGGTTACAGTAGACAAACGCGTCATCACGGAAAGCGAGATCGTGCGCCAGATTCGGATTACAGCGTTTTTGAACAATGAGCAGCCGGATTTCAGCGCCTCGAGCAAAAGGGCTACGGCCGACCGACTCGTCGAGCAGGTGCTGATTCGCCGCGAGTTGGAAAGCACTCGCTATTCCGCACCTGCGCCGGCGGCCACGCCTGGTTACGACGAAATCAAACGCCGCTTCAAAAATGATGCCGAATACAACCAGGCGCTGGAGCGCTATGGTATTACGGACGCAGATGTTCGGGAGGCGCTTGAATGGCAAGCCACATTGCTCGACTTCATTGAACAGCGCTTTCGGCCAGGCATTCAGATTCCCGAATCCGAGATTCGCGATTACTATGACCAGCATATTTCTGTGAATCCAGGCAAACTCCCCGACTTCGAAGAAGCTCGGGAGGATATCGAGAAGATCCTGTCGGCACGAAGGGTCGATAATGCGCTCGATCGCTGGCTTGGGCAGGCCCGCACGCAAAGCCGTATCCGGTACACGCAGGAGGTTTTCCAATGAAACGACCCGTTCGATGGACACTGTGGGGGGTTAGCCGGGATCGTCACTCTACTGCTGCTACTCGGAATCGCGGCGGTGCTCATACTCCCGAGCGCATGGTTCCGGGAGAAAGTTCGGGTGCGAATGATCACCGAAGTCGAGCGCGCAAGCGGCGGCCGGACGGAGGTCGGCGAATTCAAATTTGATTGGAAAGCGTTGACCGCTGAAGTGACGCCTTTCGCACTGCATGGAACCGAGCCTGCCACCGAAGCTCCCCTGTTCCGCGCCAAATCCGTGAAGGTCGGACTGAAAATCGTTTCGATGATGAAGCGCGACATCGATATCACGTCCCTTGTGGTCGAGGAGCCACAGGTCAACATACTCGTCGACGCGGCAGGCAAAACGAATTTCCCCACGCCTAAGGTTCGGACGACAACCGATAAAGATCTCATCCAGCGGCTGCTCGATCTGTCTATCGCGAGGATCGATCTCAAGAACGGCTGGCTCCAGTATAACGATCGCAAGATCCCATTGACGGTGCATGGAGAGAACCTGCAAGCGCAACTCGATTACTATCTGAGCGGCCCTTCGTATCGCGGCAGTCTCGCGATGAATAAACTCACGATTGACAGCGATAAGACCGCGCCGATTGCATTCGACTTCGATACAAAACTCGGTCTATACAAGAACCGTGTTCAGATTGAGTCCGGTCGCCTGGGCGTGGGATCGACCGAGGTGACTTTTGCAGGATCCATCACTGACCTGAAAGATCCGCGTATCGACTTAGACGTGAAGGCCGATGCCGCCGTCGCAGACGTAGGTCCGCAGTTGCGCGTTCCGAAGCCGTATGCCGGACGAGTGAAATTCGACGGTAAGTTCACCTTTGACGCACGCGAGCGACTTCTGCTCGCAGGCAGAATGCAAGGCTCGAAGCTCGCGATTCATGAAGGCTGGCTTCGCGTCGATGATATCGGCATGTCCTCCGACGTGCGCTTGACCACCAGAAATCTGGAACTTCGAGGTACACGGGTGAATGCGCTCGGCGGCAAGTTTACGGGCATGGCCGATATTCCCGAGTTCAAGCGCTTCAAAGTGAACGGCCGCGTCGAAGGAGTCTCGATTGGTACCGTTACGCAAGTCACTGGGTTGAAACCTCTTCCATACGGCGGGGCGTCACCGGGCCGGTTGAAGTCACAGGCTCGATCGGCGCGAAAGACCTGAAAGCAGCGGGTAAGTTCGACGTGACTCCAGGGGACACGGGATACCGGTGCATGGCGCGGTCGAGGTTGCGTATGACCAACGCAATGACTCAATACAACTCGGCAACTCGCATGTTATTTTCCCTGCCAGCCGGCTGGATGTGAATGGCACGCTTGGCTCGGCTCTGAATGTCCGGCTGGAAAGCCGCGATCTGGATGATGTTCTGCCCGCCATGACCATCGTGGGCGAGACGCCGGTCAAATTACCCTTCACGCTCGAACAGAACGGATCGGCTCTGTTCGAAGGTACGGTCGACGGTCCGATAAAGAGCGCTCGTGTGGCCGGCGCGTTAACCCTGACAAACTTCGAGGCGCAGAAGCAGCGGATCGACAAGCTTGTCGCAAATCTGACCGCCATGTCGACGGGCGCACAGGTTTCGAGCTTCGCGCTCGGGACAGGAGAAACTGCGTCTGGAGGGATCGGCGGATCTTGCTCTGCAGAACTGGAAGCTCACGGACGCATCGAGCATCAAAGCGAACGTAAAGCTGCAGGGAGCTGAAATTGAGAAGCTACTCAAGGATGCCGGGCAGGCGCTCCCGATTCGGGGCCTGCTGATAGCGACTGCCAGCGTCGATGGAACGGCCGGCGATCCGCGTGCGGCGATCAAGATGAGCGTCGCGCAACCGCTCATCTATGGAGAGAAGTTCGATCGCATTCAGGCGGAGGTTCGGTATGCCGGAGCCGGTGTCGAGGTAATCAGCGGAGTTGCTGAGGCAGGTAGCGCGCGAGTCCTTCTGACAGGCGCCTATCAACATCCGGTGAATGATTACAAGAACGGCCGCTTGCGCTTCGATGTGTCGACGCGGGGCTACTCACTCGAGAGTGTTGCGAATGTGCAGAAGCTTCGGCCTGGCGTCCGCGGCAATTTCCAATTGAACGGGACCGGGTCTGCAGATGTTCGCAATGGCGCCCTCCAACCGGACAAGCTGGATGGTTTGCTGGCACTTCGGGATCTCGTGGTGGATGACCGCTCAGTCGGAAGCTTCACGGTCGACGCCAAGACAACGGGAACGCAGTTAGGCATGAATGTTTCCGGCAATCTTCGAGGATCAAAGGTCACAGGAGCCGGCAGTTTTCAGCTTTCAGGTGATTATCCGGGAAGCGGTTCCGTCGAGTTTTCCCAAATAGCGGTCTCAACGTTGCAGGACTTCTTCGTGGCCGCAAAGGGCAGCGAGCCTCTTCCTATCGAAGGAACACTCCACGGAAAGCTGACATTTTCCGGGCCCGCGAAGAAGCCCGAATTGATGCGAGGACGCCTCGAAGTGCCGGATTTCGAGATGGTCCCATCACGCCCGGGACTGACCCCCGAACAGATTCAGGATCTGGCGCTTCGAAATGCCGAACCGATCATCCTGGAATACGACGGGAAGGCGATCCAGGTTCGCAGCGCGCATCTGATCGGTCGCGAAACTGATCTGAGTGCAACGGGAGCGTTCAATCTCATCGAGAAGAATCCGTGGGATTTGAAGATCGACGGCAGGCTGGATGTCGGACTCTTCCAGGATTTCAATACGGATATCGTGGCCTCCGGAGGAGCAATCGTGAATGCCTCCATCCGAGGTACCGTGAACGACCCGCTAGTCACCGGGAAAGTAGAGTTGAAGGGCGCATCGTTTAATATCACCGACATCCCGAATGGACTTGACAACGCAAACGGCACGATTATTTTCGATCAGCGGCGCGCCACCATCGAACGGCTGACGGCGGAGACGGGAGGCGGAAAAATCGCGCTTGCCGGATTCGTCGGGTTTGGCGCTCCGGAGATGAGCTACCGGCTTCAGGCTCGCGCAGACGACGTCCGAATCCGTTATCCCGAGGGCGTGAGCACTACCGTCAGCTCTACTCTGAGCCTTACCGGAAGCTCTTCTAAAAGTATTCTGTCCGGTGTCGTTACTGTGCGCCGTGCAGGGTTCAATCCCAGGACGGACATCGGCGGAATTCTCGCCGCTTCAGCGCGACCTGTCGCGACACCTACGACGCCGAACCCATTCCTTCGAGGCATGCAGTTGGATGTGCGCATTGAGACAGCTCCTGGGCTGCAGTTTCAGACCTCACTCACGAGCGACCTCCAGGCGGAAGCCGACCTGCGAATTCGAGGTACCGCCGCGAAACCGGCGCTGCTAGGGCGAATGATCGTGAACCAGGGCGATATACAGTTCTTCGGCACCAAGTACACGATTAACCGTGGCGAAATCGGTTTCTATAATCCAGCAAAGATAGAACCAGTGCTCGACATGGACTTGGAAACGCGTGTCCGCGGCGTTCTGGTCACCATCAACTTCACGGGGCCGCTCAGCAAACTGAATGTGTCCTATCGGTCCGACCCGCCGCTGCAATCGACGGAGATTATTGCTCTCCTTGCCGTAGGGCGCGCTCCGGGAACCAACTCGCAGCTTGCCTCCGGGCAAACTGTCGCATCCCAGAGCTTCATGTCAACAGGTACGAACACGCTGCTCGGACAAGCGGTAACCACGCCTATCACAGGCCGCCTTCAGCGTTTCTTCGGTGTCAGCAAGTTGAAGATCGACCCGCAGTTGACGGGCATCAACGCGGTTCCGCAAGCAAGAGTGACTATCGAGCAGCAGGTGTCACGAGATGTGACGCTGACGTACATCACGAACCTCTCATCCGCGAATCGACAGATCGTTCGTCTCGAGTGGGACATAAACCGCAGCTGGTCGGTCGTGGCGTTGCGAGAAGACAACGGCGCGTTCGGTATAGACTTCTTTTTCAAGAAGAGATTCTAGTGAGACTACGCACTTCGCAAGGCAAGCTCAAGGTTGAACACAGCATCATCGATGGCGTGCGTGATCTGCTAAAGACTTTGCTTGAAGAAAATTCGGCAACGATAAGATCTGTCATTCCCGGGGTAATAAAGCCGGTTCGCGACGCAAAAGGAGAAATTCGCGTCCGCGTCACAGTTCCTACCACGAACGGCTGGAAAGCGATTGCGTTGAGCGCAGGCGCTCGTCAGGAGCTGTTTATCAGCACCACATTGCCGAAAGAGCAACTCGAGCGAATCCTGAACGAGCTGTGCGAGCGGGCGTAGCGCTTAGTTTTCCCTCTTATTCGATTAAGTGACAGCCTGTCTTGGATTGCCCTGCCAGGTGGAACGGCGGTAACATAGATCCACGATTCCCCCTCTGGAGGGCAAGGACCATGCTACGTCTTGATGCGGACCGCGCTGTTGAGTTTTGTGACGGACTCCGCCGGCGCGACTTTCTACATGCCGGCTCTCTGTCAGCACTCGGCCTTTCTCTGAATTCGTTGTTTGGCCTGAAGGCGCTAGGCGCGGTCGACGGCAAGAAGGACGTGAACTGCATCATGCTGATGCTGGTCGGCGGGCCTTCACAGCTTGACACCTGGGACATGAAGCCGAACGCTCCCGCCGAGATTCGCGGTCCGTATAAGCCCATCAAAACCAACGTTCCGGGGATCGAGATCTCGCGAGAACTTTCCGCGCATGGCCAAGCACGCGGACAAGTACTCGATTGTTCGCAGCATGTATCACACGGCAGCCGCCGTACACGACACCGGGCACCAGATGATGCAGACCGGCCGTATCTTCCAGGGCGGCATCGAGCATCCGCATATCGGGTGTGTGATCGGTAAGCTGAAAGGTCCGAACGGCGATGTGCCTCCGCACGTCCTGCTGCCCCGGCCCATCGGCAACACGGGCGGCAATATGCCGCACGGCCAGAACGCGGGGTACCTCGGGAAGACGTTCGATCCATTCGTGCTGAATGCAGATCCGTCGGATCCGAATTTCCGAGTGCCGGATATGCTCCCGCCTGATTACCTTTCGGCTTTGCGCGTCGATCGCCGCAAGAACTGGCGCGAGATGGTGGACAAAAGCGTCAGCATGTTTGAAACGTCGCAGGACGCGCGTCTGCTCGATTCGACGTTCCAACAGGCCTATACATTGATGTCTTCGCAAAAGGCTCGCGATGCTTTCGAGCTGCATCGTGAGCCGGAGGCGGTGCGCGAGAAGTACGGTGTCAACCGGTTTGGCCAAAGTTGCTTGCTGGCGCGGCGACTGATTGAAGCCGGAGTTCGATTCGTCACCGTCAACATGTTCGAAACGGTATTCGATGAGATCACGTGGGACATCCACGGATCGAAGCCGTTCAGCCCGATTTCCTGCTATCGAGACCTTGTCGGTCCGATGTTCGACATGGCCTATAGCTCACTCCTCGAAGACCTGCAGCAGCGTGGATTGCTCAGCAACACCATGATCGTCGCGTTTGGCGAGTTCGGACGAACCCCCAAGGTGAATCCTGCCGGCGGTCGCGATCACTGGCCGCAGTGCTGGAGCATCCTGATGGGCGGGGGGCCGCTAAAGGGCGGAACCATCGTTGGCGCTTCCGATGAGATCGGCGCCGCCCCCAAGGACCGGCCAACCAATCCCGCGGAAGTGGCTGCGACGATTTACAAGGGCCTGGGCATCGACCCTCATGTCGAACTCCCCGGCGCGCAAGGCCGGCCGATTCCGATCGTGGATCGCGGTGTCGAGCCAATTCAAGAGTTGTTTTCATGATGCGGTCACTAGCATTTGTCGTTGTAATTGCATCCGCTTCTGTGATGCGCGCGCAGGATGCGGCATCCGCGCCGGCGCCCCCGGGCGGGTGGAGTTTCCGGAACCACGTGATGCCGGTGCTGACGAAGGCCGGTTGCAATCAAGGCGCGTGCCATGGCGCGCTCGCGGGCAAAGGCGGCTTCAAGCTGACTCTCCGCGGATACGATCCCGAACTTGACTACGACGTGCTGACCCGTCAATCTGTCGGGCGGCGCATCAATCTCGCTGAGCCCGGCGCCAGTCTCATTCTCCGAAAGCCGACAATGCAAACCGCACACGGCGGCGGCTTGCGATTCAAGCCGAACTCGCTCGAATACAGGATCATCGCGGAATGGATCGCGGCGGGAACTCCTCCTCCATCGCCGAAAGACAAAGAAGTTGTCGCCCTGCAAGTTGAGCCGAAGCAGGCAACCCTCGCCGTCGGCGGGGAGACCCAGTTGAAGGTGACGGCTCGCTACTCGGATAACAGCACAGCGGACGTTACCCGCTGGGTGAAGTACAACTCCAACAACGAAGGTGTCGCAACCGTCGATGATCAGGGACATGTAAAGATCAACGGATCGGGTGAGGCCGCGGTCACGCTCTGGTATTCGAGTCGCGTTCTCTACGCGACGATGACATCGCCCCATCCGCGCCAGGTTCCCGCCGAAGCTTATTCGAAGTTTGCGAGAAGAAACTACATCGACGATTTCGTGCTGGCGAAATGGAAGAGCCTGAACATCCAACCATCAGGCGACATCCCGGATGCCACCTTCATTCGACGGGCTTTCCTCGACGCTGCGGGCATCTTGCCCACCGCCGAAGAAGTCGAGCAGTTTCTTGCGGACAAGTCGCCCGATAAGCGCGCGAAATTGATCGACGCCTTACTCGAGCGCGATGAGTATGTCGATTACTGGGCTTACAAATGGTCTGATCTGCTGCTCGTGTCCAGCCGCAAGTTGCGCCCGACGGCTACGCGCGCTTTCTATAACTGGATTCGTGAAAGCGTTCAGCAGAACAAACCTTGGGACCAGTTTGCCCGCGACATCTTCACGAGCAGCGGCAGCACGCGGCAGAATGGCGCTCTAAATTATTTCGTTCTACATAAGGACCCGATCGACCTGACCGAGAACGTCACGCAGGCTTTCCTGGGCCAGCGGCTCACGTGCGCCCGCTGCCACAATCATCCGCTGGAGAAATGGACGCAGAAGCAGTATTACCAGATGGCGAATCTGTTCTCGCGGGTGGGCATCAAGAACGGTGACGATCCTTCGGAATCCATCATCTATGCAAAGGCCTCGGGAGACATCAACCATCCACGACTGCTTCGGCCAATGACTCCCGCGCCTCTCGATGGCGAAGCGATGTCACTCGATTCGGATGCCGATCGACGAATCCACTTCTCCAAATGGCTCACTAATCCCCGAAATGAGATGTTCGCGAGAAATATCGTGAACCGGGTCTGGGGGACCATTATGGGCAAAGGTTTGGCCGACCCGATCGATGACGTTCGCGCGACGAACCCGGCATCGAACGAAGAGCTGTTTGCGGCTGTGTCGAAAGACTTTGTCGAGCACGGATTTGACATCAAGCGCATGATCCGCACGATCATGAACTCGGCCGCATACCAGAGGTCGGCCGATGCGAACGCCACCAACATGGATGACAACCGCTACTACTCCAAGTACGTGATCCGCCGGTTGCCGGCCGAGGTAATGCTCGACGCAACGTCCCAGGTACTCGGTGTCCCCAGCGCGTTCCCGGGCTTCCCGTCGGGCACTCGGGCGCTTCAGTTGCCGGATTCGCAAGTCGCCTCGCAATATCTGACCGTCTTCGGACGCCCCGCCCGCGTGATCTGCGACGCATCGGAACGATCGAGCGATCCCAGCATCGGACAAGCGCTGCACATCATCAACGGCGATACTTTGAACAAGAAGCTAAGCAATCCCGAAGGTTACATCTCCTTGCTTCTGAGGCTAGGGCTATCGGACAGCCGCATCGTCGAGCACATGACGTTATCGGCCTTCAGCCGGTATCCCACCGAGGTGGAACGCGAACAACTCGGGAAAGCGTTGGCGGAATCCCGACTCGCTAAAGGCACGGCCGAGCAGCAGAAAGAATCGCGCAGGCAGGCTCTCGAAGACTTGGTCTGGGCAATGCTGACGAGCAAAGAATTTATCTTCAACCATTAGCAGGCTGCCCAATGAAAGCTTTATCTGTTGTTATCTCCGTGGCAGTGACGCTGCCGCTGACAGCGCAAAACGCAGCCGACGTCGCTCAAGTGTTTGCTCGCAATTGTACGGGTTGCCACTCTGCGTCATCGAAGGTTGCCGGCCTGAACCTTGAGACGTCCGAGGGTCTTCTCCAGGGTGGAAAAAAGGGCGTTGTCATTGTGCCTGGCAAGAGCGAAGAAAGCCGCCTCTACCTCATGATGTCTGGAAAGGCGCAGCCCGCTATGCCCGTCGGCGGGAAGATATCTGCCGCCGACTTGCAAGTCGTAAAACAGTGGATCGACGGCGGCGCGAAGGGCTCCTACTCGGTCGCGCAATCAGCCGGGGACACCAGCTATCAAGCCCACCGCGCCTGTTAAACCGCAGATCTTTTCTCTGGCCTACTCGCCGGATGGCCGAATCATTGCGTTAGGTGGCTTCAAAGAAGTAACACTCCTTGATGCCTCTACCCGCAAGCAGATCGGCGTGTTGAGCGGACATGCCGAGGTCGTCCGCACTGTCGCGTTTAGCAAGGATGGCAAACGCCTGGCCGCCGGCGGAGGCGTGGCCGCCCGCAAAGGAGAGGTCAAGATTTGGGACATCGCAGCGAAGACAGTGATGGCAACAATCGAAGGGCATGACGACACCATCTACTCCGTTGCGTTCTCTCCCGATGGCGGCACGGTCGCGACTTGCAGCTACGACAAGTTCGTGAAGCTCTGGGACGCGGCGACCGGCAAAGAAGTTCGTACCTTTAAAGATCACATCGATGCGGTCTACGCGTTAGCGTTCACACCCGATGGGAAACGACTCCTCTCCGGGGCTGCCGATCGGACCATAAAGGTCTGGGACACGGCGACAGGCGAACGCCTGTACACGTTGGGCGAGCCGACGGATGGCATCAATGCAATCGCGATTCATCCCACGGGCAAGATGGTCGCGGCCGCTGGCCTTGACAAGAGCATCCGCATCTGGGAACTCGAAGAAAGGAGCGGGCGCCTGTTGCAGTCCCAGATCGCGCACGAAGACGCGATTCTGGCGCTCGCGTGGTCTCCCGACGGATCGACCCTGATCTCTGCGTCGGCGGACAAAACTCTGAAAGTTTTCAAGGTTCCCGAGTTGACTGAAATCAAGACCATTGCCCGCCAGTCCGACTGGATCTATGGTCTCCAGTTCGCGCCCGATGGCAAGACTTTCGCAGCGGGCCGCTATGACGGCTCGCTCAGTATTTACGAGATGAACGGCTTTCGTGACATTGCCGAAGTTCGAACCGCATCGAGGTAGACCATGCGACGTTCTTTCCTGCTTGCGACGGTATTCGCAGCTTTGGTGGCTGCCGACGAGACATCCCCTACCGGCAATCGCACGACACCGCCGACGATCAACATCGTCGCGCCCCGCGGCGTGGCACGCGGCACAACAGTCGAATTGACGGTCGAGGGTTTGAACCTCGCGAATGCGCAGGCAATCCTGTTCGATCAATCCGGAATCAAAGGCCGGATCGTGCGCGTGAAGGAACTGCCGGATCTGCCGGACATTCGTCTCGGTTCGAACGGCACTCCATCTACGGTCGATCTTGGTCCTTTGCCGCCTCGCAATCAGGTCACCGTCGAACTGGATATCGATGCCGAGGCGAATATCGGCCCAGTGGGCTTTCGCCTGCAAACGCCGCTCGGGACCACGCCCGAAGGCAAGATTCTGATCGAACCCTACTGGGGAGAAAGCCCCGATAAAGAACCGAACGATACCGTGGACAATGCCGTCGAAACGTTCCTGCCTGCCGTGCTGTCGGGCCAAATCGGGAAACCCGGGGACGTCGATTATTTCAAAATCAAGGTCAAAGCCGGTGAGGAACTCGTTTTTGAGAACGGTGCGATGCTCACGGATTCAACGCTGCAGCCAGTGATAGCGATCTTACGAGAGGATCAGTCGGTAATGAAGGAGTTCGGCGCCGATGGAGGGCCGAGCGTGAATCGCTTCTCCTGCAAGTTCGACCAAGCCGGGACATACTTCGTTCGAGTCACGGATTACGAGGAAAGCGGTCGCCCTACGCATATGTACCGCCTGAAAGCCGGTAAGTTCGCCTATGTTTCAAGCGCCTATCCGCTCGGCCTGAAGTCTGGATCAACAGCGGACATTGAAATCAGCGGATTCCAGTTGAACACTCCCAAGCTCAGCGTAAAAGGGGAACCGCCTGCCATCGAACCGAACCTCCTTCGCATCCGGCCGAAAGGAGCCTTCAACGAAGTTGCGCTCGCGGTCGGTGTTGACCCGGAAGTCTTCGCCGCTGGCACGAACACGGGGTGGAAAACCGCGCAATCGGTAGCCATCCCGTCCACAGTGAATGGCAAGCTGAGTAAACCCGGAGTCGAGCATTATTACAAGTTCCGAGCGAGCAAGGGCCAGAAGCTCATATTGGAGGTTCAGGCCGCACGCTTCGAATCGCCTCTCGATTCGGAGCTGGAGGTTCTCACGTCGGAGGGCAAGCCGATCGAAGTCGCCACAATACGTGCGATCTCCGAAACCTCCGTTACTCTACGCGATCACGATTCGCTGGGGCGCAATATCCGCCTTTCCTCGGTTAGCGGACTGAAAGTCGGCGATTACCTGATGAGCGGGAATGAAATCATGCGGATCCTGGAAATGCCGCGCTCTCCCGATGACGACACCATCATGGAAAACTTCGGGGGCCAGCGAATCGATTTCTTTGGCACGAGCGGCGAGGCTCACCATCTGGACCGCCCGGTGTACAAAATTCAGATTCACCCGCCAGGCACTCAGTTCACCCCGAACGGACTCCCGCTGGTTCGTGTTCACGCCCGGAACGATGACGGCGGTCCCGGTTTCGGAAAAGATTCGAAGCTCGATTTTACGGCTCCGGCCGACGGCGAATACATTGTGCGTGTTCGCGACGTTCGAGCGTCCGGCAGTGAGGACCACGCTTACCGGCTGAATATTCGTGAGCCTCGCGCTGACTTCCGGTCTGGCAGTCACACCCCGTAATCCGAACGTTCCGGCGGGCGGCGCGGTCCCTCTCACGGTCACTGCGCTTCGCCTGGACGGCTTTGATGGCGCCATCCAAATCAGTCTCGACAACGTTCCCGCTGGATTTCACGCGACCACGGCAGTTATTCAACCGGGCCAAACGTCAGCCATCGTGCTTCTAACGGCCGATGCGGACGCGAAGATGGCGCCTGCCACGCCTCTCACTGTGCTCGGAAAGGCAGGCGCTGTGACGCGATACGCGAATCCCGACGATCGGTTGAAGTTCATCGCCTTGATGCCTCGTCCCGATGTCATGATGACCTCGGAGACGAAAGAGATCACGCTCGAGCCCGGTGGAAAAGCCGAGGTGTCCGTAAGCATCACTCGCCAGAACGGATTTGGTGGACGAGTGCCGGTGGAAGTCCGCAACCTGCCGCCGCGGGTGCGCGTACTGGATGTCGGTTTGAACGGTGTGCTGATCAATGAAGACGAAACGAAGCGGACGTTTGTCCTCGAGGCGTTGGACAATGTCGCTCCAGTGGATCAGGAGATTTTCGTCGCAGCCAAGGTCGAAACGCGATCGCCGCTGGACACCAGCTACGCCGCGCCGCAGGCGATCCGGCTGAAGGTGAAGCCAAAGACCACGCAGACGACTAGCGTTCGGTAGTGCTTTGCGATGGACGCGGAGATGACGATCCGAGCCTTCGCTTGCTCCGCGGACAGCGCCTCGATGTCTGATTGAAAGGAATCGGCCCAGATCTTCTGGTCGGTTGTGGCGTCCACGACGCGGAGTTTCATCATCGCGCCCCCCTGCTCGAATGCCATGCCACCCTCAACTACCCATCGCGCCCCGAATTCGGCGCAGCCATCGCGGCGACTTGTGATGGGGATTCTGCCTGGGGCCGCCGTCGCCATAGGGACTGCGTATTGGCTCACCCGGCCCAAGAAAGCGGGCCTCACCGTCGCAGTACTTCCTCTACGGAACCTGACCGGTAGCCCCGACAAGCAGTATCTGGCAGACAAGAGCACCGAAGCACTCGTAACGAATCTCGCCCGCACTGGCGCGCTCAACGTAGTCTCGAGTACGACAACCCGGCGCTACGCAACGTCCAGCAAAATCCCTTCCGGAAATCGCTAACCAAATCGGGTCAGAGGCGCGTTCGCCAGCGTAATAGTCTTGCAGTTTCGTCCGCAGCCGCCGGGCCTGCACCCTGCCAGCGCCTGGCTATTGAGGATGCGCTCCAACTGTTCGCGGAGTTGGGAAGGAGCGTGCATGCCACTATCGTACTGTTTTGCGGTAAAACCGGGTGTTATACCGGTCCGTTACTCTGTTTCACTGCAGTTTGCGCGCAAAATCGGGTCCTGAAAATACACAGATTTTGCTACCGCACTGAACCTGCTGGCCTGCTCGGCGCTGGCTGGCCCACCCATGATCTGCCACTCGATCGACATCGGCGGCGCCAAGTCGCTGCCCTGGGGTTCCGGACCAGACTGGGACGCCAGGCTACCGAAGTACGACACAACCCATCTCATCGCAGACACACTGGATCTACTTACCGGCAAGACGCCTGTGATCGTGCGCATGGGAGACTCTGCGACGGCTGCGATCTATGCTTCTCGTAATCCTGACCTGACCAGGGAGCTTGCGCAGCGGCTGGTCGAACGAACGAAACAAACCCAATCGGACTCTCTCGCGTTCTTTGATGCCGGTTACTTCATCGAAGCCGTTCATCAAAATGCTCCGATGGCGAGGACGGTCGCGCTGGCCGGAATGGACGGCTATCTGCTTGCAATGAAAGTGCTAGGCGGGAAGGACGTGGCGGCTGTTGAGTACGGATTGGCTTTGATTCGCGCACATACGGCCTGGCCGAACGAGCATTATCGTAATGCTGTTCTCGGGGCACAGGAAGGAACGATTCTTGCAGCCAATCTCCTGCGGTTTGAGAGCAAGAGAGGTTGGCGGATGTCCGTGCCGTGGTGCTCGCCAAGCCGTAGCTGACGATAGAAAGGAAAGGCTGATTGTGCTAAGATAGCCAATAGTTCTTCCCTTTGTGGGCCTGTGGCGCAGTTGGGAGCGCGCTTCCATGGCATGGAAGAGGTCATCGGTTCGAACCCGATCAGGTCCACCAACTCCCGATTCCACGAGCCAGTCCGTCCTTAGTTAAACATCGCATTAACCAGCCGAAGCCAGCATGTAGACTGCGCGCAGGGAGTACTCACACCGGCAGAATTTTGATAGGGCCTGACAGATGCGAAGGGCGTGGTGGAGCCGGTATCCCTTATCCGGTCGCGAGTGAAGCGCGGCGGAGCCAGTGACACAACTTATCGATTTCAGATCACCGTCTATCGGGCGGTGTTGAATGCTTACGCCGTCCTCTCTACGACCTCGGGTGAGGGACTTTGATCACCTTGGCGATTCGTGCTTTCCGCGGACCACCGCGTTGCCGAATGTTGCAAATCAGAATTTTCACTTTGGGGGCGTGAACAGCTTTTTAATCCGAGAATTCAGTCGCTATCACCCAATCAACGCTATTGGCTCTGACTCTCCGTTGAAACCGACTACTTGAAAGGTGCTTGAAATAAGGTCAAGGAGCTTGATCCGAGGTCTGGTTCGGAAACCGAGTGTAGGTTCAAGTCCTATCCTACGCACCAAAGGATTCCGGCTCTCTCGGTGGCGGCTGTTAGTGAACGGCCCGTTGGCGTTGCATTTGTGGCATCGAGTATCCGCTCGACATTAATCTCACCCATAGGCCGTCGAGCCGTATCGCGAAGGCATTTAGCACGGACTCGATCTCTTTTTTCCCATCCTCCCAATTCAGTTCATGAGAATAATGCTGCGCTTCCTCGAATGCTTCTTCGGCATAACGAAGCGTCGAATGCGCAGCAGCACCGTGTCCAAGCTGGAGATTTCTATCCGCCGAGTCTGCGAATGTTTCGCATGAATCCAAGGCCAGATGAAGGAACCGGCAGAAGCTCCAGTGCTTGTCGGCGTTGATCTTGGTCCTTCGGGCTCGCTGGTGAGTAAAGCTTCTATCTGGACCAGGGTGCTCGATTACGTTTGAACCGAAGTTGCCCATATGTTGATCTCAAATGCTTATCGGCGTTTGCAGGAGAAATCTACAGATAAAAGAGAAGAAAAAACACGCTCAAACCGCGTGCACTGCTCAACGACGCGCCGGATAGGGTAACGCGCCTATGCCAAAACGTCTACCTTATACTACTTCAAATAAAACCCAACCGGGCAGTGCTCCCGGTTGACCCGATTCCCAAACAATCTTACGTGTTTTCGGAAACGGCATTCCCGAGCGAATTGCCCGATCGTACAAGGGCATTCTGCGAAGGATTCGGCGGTAATCCTCATTGGCGGTATCGAGGAATGCGGCTTTGCCGAGAAAGCCCCCAGCCCAACCCAGATTCAGCAGGCATGCGTCGGGCCGTTGCCGGATCTCGTCAAGACGCGCCACTAAGGTGTCAAGACTTGCCCGCAGTCGAGGCAGGCCCGCCGATTCCGCATAGTTCCGCTGAACCGAAATTAACTCGGCCGCATGCTCGTTGGCAGCCCGGAATACGCGCTCCGGGCCAGCTTGTTCGCGGCGGCGGCTGAACTCGCGCACACGCCAATGACCTTTGAAGACCGTCCCGGGCGTAGCCATCTCCGCAAACGTTGAAACAGGCTTCCATCCGAGTTCGCGTTTTCCGCCACGTTCCTGAATCGTTGCCGTGCGGACCATGTAAACCTTAAATGCGGTTCTGGCAACAGCTGACGAGTCGGCGGCCATCAGAAGTCGGAGAGGATCATTCGCAACCGAACCCATGGCCATCAGTTCGGCCACCTCGCCCGGTCGCCGCAGAGGTCGCTCGCCTTCCATCCGTTCGGCGATCTCTTTGATCACACCGCCGTTCCAGCGCGAAAAGGCGTACCCGGTCCGGAGTGCACCCTTCACGGCAGAGGCCGGAAGGTACGGCCCTTGAACACCGGAAGAAAAGGTGGGAATGAAAAGATGCTCGGGCTGGGTCTGCTCCCAAGCGGGTGTAAGGGTCGGGTGCTCAAACGGGATTCGCCTCTCTGCATAACTTTGTGCGAATCCGCCCCATGATGCGAAATCAAGTTTATCCGCGCGGCGCAACTGGGTTAAATAGCCTTCCAACCTCGGACCGCGCGCGAGTAGCTTGAAGATCCTCGCCTGGTCCAACACGTTGACCTGATCCCGCCAGACCATGTAATCGATCGGCGATAGCCGCTGCCCATCGCCTACGAGCAGAGGTGTCAGCGCCGTAAGCTTATAGAACTTCATCGCTCCTCCTCGGGCTTCTCGTCGGCTGTTGGCGCTGGGGGCGTTGATGGCTCAGGGAAGGCGGGTTCAGCCGTTCCGTCTTCCAAGGATCCTCCGTCGGCCTCTCCGTAGTCGAGGTGTTCGATGATGGGCTCCGTGTCAACGACGAACATCTCAGCGTCAGGCACGTCCGGAATCGCGGGCGAGTCCTCCAGAGCCTCGGCTTCGCCGACGGGTTCCGGCTCCGGTAAACGCTCGGGCTCTGTTGGGGGTTCCTCTGCTGTGGTTTGCGGTTCCGCTAAAGATTCCGGATCAGGAACGGCAGACGTCACATCTGCAGGCTCGACACGAATAGGCTGAGGCTCGGGTGAGGGCTCAGGCTCAGCGACGCGCTGAAAAGCCACAAAGCCGGGGAGCCGGACTGATACAGGCACCGCAAACGCGAATCCCGCGCGATACACCGGGTGAGCGTATCCCTCCGGAGCGATATCGCGGGCCAACCCGGAAGGGATTTCCTCGGCAATTAGAACCGAGCCTTCTTCGAGCATCGCGCTTTCCACCTTTACATCGCCGCGATCTTCCGTGCGCCCGGACCGGCGCAACAAGGAATAGGAACCACGGCTCCAATCGACGCGATCGCTATTCGCCGGAGCGAACATCGACAGCATCCAGTACCCCGTCTCATGCTGATCAAGTTCCGCAGGGGCAGCGGTCAACAATGACGGAAGCGGCTCAAACTCTGGCGTATCGGACCGTCCCCACCCTAAGGAGCGTTCGCCCCCGATCCCCGCGTCGGCAACGAACCGAAAGAGCGCCTGCACGCGGTCGCGCCATTCAGGCGCGCAGAAAACAGGACACCACATGCCTGCGCTATCGGCAAACTCGAGGCAAGCAGTCGTAACAGCTACAGTACTTACGTTGGATAAACGATCTACCGCGGCCGTCTGCCGCATACGAACACGGAACGGAGGAGATACCTCGCCGAACTTTTCAACAGGAAGAACACTCTCGCTTGCGGGATCGACGACCCAGCGATCTTCCTTTAGCGATTCGTACGAGAGAAGGCGCGGGATCACTTGCAGGGGGACCAGCTTGGCAGCTTGCCACCGAATCTTCGATGCGATGAGAGGCGGCCACACGTGCTTCGGCGCGGGCGCGAGAAGCGTCCGGCCGATGAAGGGGAAACCCGATCCGACGCGGACGGCTGGTTCCACCGCCTCAGCCGTAGCCGCAAGCCACTCCGCAATAAGTCCGAGCTTATCTGCGGCGATCGTCAGGGCGGAGAAGAGCGTGTCGCTGTGCAGCACGCCGTCGACGCGGTCACGCGCGCCCGAGGAAGGGCCAAGCCGCCACGGACCCACAGGTCTGAAGCGGACGATAAAGCCGGATGTCATTTATGCCAGCTTCGATGCCAGCTCGCCGGAGGCCAAGCCTTGAACCGCGGCGAGATCGCTACCCGCAAGAAGTTCCTGCTCCGCTTCGCCGGCGGAGTAGAAACCGCGGCCGCGCCAGACCAGCCGCATGTTCCCGAGCCGCACGCGTCCACTTCCACGGGAGCCACCACCGCCGAGCGCATCATCCTCGAGGAGGCGCAAACCTTCGACAACGCGCGCAAACAGCGGCTTGTCATCATCACAGAGGATGTCCATCACCATCCGGACTCGGAACTGCGCGCCTGCCGGCACGCGTTCGAGCGTACGAGGATTCGCTTGCGACGTGATGCGATCGACCGCATTTTCACTCTTCACCTCGGTCAATTCGTCGTCGAGGTTCTCACGCATCGCCTGCGTGATGCTCTCCGCGTCCAGCGCGGCGTCATAGACGGTCAGGCGTGACGGCGTTGCTACAGCCGTTTCCACGCGTCGCCTTGCACACGTTCCATTCGGCCCGGATTGCGGCCGAAGAGAACGCCGATATCATCGTCCGGCCGGTCGCTCTGATGGATTCGAACTTCCTGACCCTTACGCCGGGACAGATAAACCAATTCGGACGGCACAGCCAGGCCGCTCGACTGCTCCAGCAGGGCTCGAAGCCGCCCTCGAAGCGAACTGCCGGGAATGTATGGCCTGCCGAACGCGTCCTTAACCACCGGATTATCCGCGCCGCCGATCTCCAGCGTGCCCTTGCCGGCCCCGATGTGAAGACCGGTTTCGCAGTGTAACTCGCCTTCGAGGATCAGCTTCCCAATGAACTTCAACTCCGTTTGCGCCGTATGCGAGCTCATGCTTCCCCTTTACTCGTTGTACGCGACGATCGCTTCAAACAGGTCACGAAAACGCTCGTAACCCTTCGCGTCGTTCTTGCGTGTGACTTGCAGCAATAGCTTCTCGAGCGTGTCGAGGCTTCGCAGTTGATGGCGCGCGATCGTGTAGGCCAGACGAGCGCGCAGCATAACGAACTGGTGCTGCTTGTCCGCCTCTGCCGTGCGGCATGCACGCCGAACCGCGTTATAGAAGCGCCGCAACTGGCTTTTGGTTCCCGAGTCCATGTCGCGCATGCGCGCGACAACTGCGTGCGCCTGGTTGTCGAGATACAGGCTGTCACCGATGAGCTTTTCGAGATCGATCTCCGGCGGGCCCTCAAACCGGCGATCTCGGCCGCGATCAGGTCCACGATCTCCTCGTCGCCGCTCGCCCCTCTCGCCACGAGGACCGCCGCCCCCTTGACCCTCGCGCCGGTTGCCGCCGCCCGGACCACCGCCCGGACCACCCCGGCGTTCGCCGCCGGCCGCTCGTCGGTCGTTTGCTGGCTTGGCCTGCTCGGCCGTTTGATTCGCCTGCTGCTCGTTTTCCGCCATTCTGAATCCTTTCCCGGCCTAGACGCCTGTCTCGAGCCGGGTCCATTCCAGCGCGACACGTCCCTGCGGACGCAAACGCACGTGCGCTGCTTTCTTCCCGGTGAAATCAGAGACTAGCTCGGAACGCAATCGCTGAAACTCGCGACTCCGCTGCGCTTCGCGCGAGGCGCCAAGCACCATATTAATCCGCCGGTGGAATCGCCACGGACGGTCGACGCGATCGTTCCGCGTGCGGTTCGGAACGCCCCACTGCGTGTCGCTTTCCCGATAGAAACTCGCCAACTCGTTCAGCAGGTCGGGCGGGCACCGAAACTCCTTGATGAGCCTCGTCATCACCTGTTTGGTTTCGGCGGCATCCGCCAGCTGCTTCCACTCGAGAACGCGATTAAAGATGTAAATCGAATCGCGCCCAGTCGTCTTTGCGATTTCGAGCAGGTCGCCTGCCTCGGCATACACGTCGGCAAGCGACTCATCCGGCGTACGAGCCAGGGCCATCGCCATCGAGATTGTTTTGCCCTCCGTGCCGGCGTGATCTCGAAGATTCGCATCAACGAAAATCTGGAAAACGCGCTGCAATTCGCGCGCAAAACCAATCAAGGCGTCCCACGAGCCGCACACAGCAAACCCGTCCGCGCCCGTATACAGCAGTGTGATCTTGCGCCAGAAATCGGGCAGCGATGCCGAGTACGCCGATCTCGCCCGCAATGAAGCGCTTGAACATATCGGACGTCGCCAAGTGTTCTTCGATCGTTACGGCTTTCCCGAGCCTCAAGTTAAGGCCATCGACACTTCCCCGTAACAGACCCCACGCGCGGCGGCCCTTTGCTCGCGACGCGAGCGTCTTCAGGCTCGCCGGCGCCGAGTCCTGATCGTTCAATGCGGCGTGGCGGACGATCGGGATTGCGTTTCCTTCAGACCCCATGGGCCACGTGTATTTGCCGGAGCCCGTAAGCACCCGCGCCGGCTCTTCCGGGGACCAGGAGATTGCGGATGCCTCTCGAATCTCGCTCGGAAGATTGCTGAAATCGGCTGCTTTCGGCGTCGGTCCCGGATCGAAAGCCTGAGCTCCGGCGAGTGCCACCGGTGTTCCGGTTCGTCGCTGCAGTTCCTCCTGCAAACGGCGGCGTACGTCACTCCAGTCCCCGAGATTTTCAGTGATCGCCCACACGAAGCGAATCATTCCACCGCTGAGCTGAGCGGCATCTGCTGCCACACGAGCACAGAATTCTTCGGCCTGGTTTCGGACTTCAGCCGGAATGACCAGAAGGAACCGGCCGCCGCCACTTGATCCGAGCAGCATCGCGGACAGGCCAAGTTCGGCAAGCAGCGCCCGCGGTGTGATCTCACTTAAAAGCGATACCCACTGTGCGCGTCCATCAATGTCGTTGGCAGCCGAGCGTAGGAACTCTTCCGTCCCTAGGATCTTGCCCTGCAGGAAGATCTGGAATGACATCCGAAACACTAAGCTAACACGGGCTCGGCAGTGACGGACGGTGATAATCTATGGCCATGGTCTGGGATGACCTCGGAAACCTGTTGTCGAGACTCTGTGTTTCCGGACCGTTGCTCTATATCGGTCTGGTAATGGCAACCGCGCCCAGAGACTTGCTCGCGATGTTCGTGAGTTTATCGCAGTTTCCCCGCTTCTTTGATAGCCGATCCCGCACACTGCCCTCAAACGCCGTTGATGCTTCACCCACGTTCGAGTTGGCTGTCAGAATTGCCGGCTTGGCTCTGTGTTCGATTGCCCTGCTGGCACTGAGCGGCTTGGCCGGCTGACGCGGGTTCTACGTTGACAATTCCTTACAGACCCAACCGCCAGGCGCTACGTCAGATTGCATGTAGGTGGTTGAAAACTAATGTACCTAGATAAACGAAGCTTCATCCTGGCAGCGTCTCTGATCCTCTCAGCAGGCGCGGCCTTCCCCCAAGCGGCTCCCGCCGATGCTCCTAAGGAGAACAAGCAGGTTGGCCGCAATCACGATGGCGCACGAGACGGCCAGCGGATGGCCGAAGCGCTCAATTTGACGGACGCGCAGAAGGAGCAGGCGAAGGCGATTCGCGAGAAATATCGCGCGTCATCACAAGATGTACGCACCCAAATGCGGACACTGCACGACCAGCTTAAGGCTGCCCGCGAGGCCAACAACACCGCCGAGGTAGAACGGCTCAACCAGCAGCGCGAGGCGCTTATGGCCAACGCAAAGCAAACCTGGACTGCGCAGCGGGACGAATTTCGGTCGATTCTGACACCTGAGCAGCAGGCGAAATTCGATCAATTCCAGGAAAATCACAAAGGCCGGCGTGGGGACAGACATCCGGACCGAACGGAAAAGCCACAAGCGTAATAGGAATAGCAAAAGTAACGGCGTGCGGGGTACAAACCCGCACGCCTTTTTATTCGAAGGAGTCGTTAAAAACGTGCCAGGCTAGCTTTGGTGCGGATGATAGGACTTGAACCTACACTCGGTTTCCCGAACCAGAACCTAAATCTGGCGCGTCTGCCAGTTTCGCCACATCCGCACACGACGATCTTTTAGATTATAGCCTCCGCTGTATCCTTCATCGCACGTCCCATGATCCTTTGACCCGGACGACCGCAAGGGCAAGCTTCCGCCGTGATCTCCACATCTTCGCCGCTGAAATCGCCTTCGATGTGTAATCCATCGTGAGCCTCGCATTCGCGCGCTATGATGCGTCCGGATGCATCCATCAGATACTCGAAGACCGGTATTCCGAACTTCTCCCATATGTAATTGCGATCATTTTCCGACATAAGGCCTGTTTCATCATCGGAAAGCACGATCAGCGGATACTCGGGGGCCCAGCACGCGGGTCGATCTCGCGGATGATCTCCATCGGCGCTGCGAGGGCTTGCACGTCAAGGCGGGGCAGCTCCGACGAGTCTGCGGCAAGTGTCACTATCGCTGTCTCGGCGAACCGCGTCGCAAATACTGCGATGCGAGGACCATCGGGAATGGGTAAGGAAATCGCTCCCCTGCGATGGAAGGCGATGAAGCGGACACACGGTTCCGAGAAAGCTGGAACATAGTTTCATGTTCTGAGTGCCGGGAACACGCGGTTTCTCTCAGCGTCAGTGCGACAGGATATGTCTGAGATTCGATCCGAAGATCAGAGCCGCATCCTGGCTGCTCACGCCGAGGTCGAACAATAGATTGGCTTGTGAATCGAAGACATCGCGCCGCCAGCCTCGCGGAAAGAATGACGAATCCGTTCCGAACAGGAGCCTCCGCGATCCCAGAACATCGAGGGAACGCCGAAACACGTCGCGTAAATCCAGCATCGCCGGCTGATACTTAATCCAGTTATTGGTGCTCGATGTATCGAAGTAGACGTTCGGGCAAAGATCGCCTAACATCAGAGCCTCGCGGAAATATCCCGCCCCGAAGTGGGGAATGATGAACTTGAGTTGCGGAAACCGGAGAGCTACCGAATGCACGTCGATGGGATTCGAGAACCGCATGTCAAACGGTGAAGGCAGGCCAAGCTTCGCTCGGATGCCGACGCTCAAAACACCGCAGTGTACGAATACCACGATTCCGTGCCGATCGGATATCGCATCCAGTACCGCAAGCACGCGTTCGTCGCAGATCGGATACCGATGCATCGCCGGGAAGAAGCAAATGCCGCGCAATCCTGCGTCGAGCGCCGCATTCGCGCGATTCGGCGAGTCCGGTTGCGTAGGGTCAAACATAAAGTACCCATAAAACCGGTCAGGAAACCGCTGAACCGCTGCGGCAACCGATGCCTCGTCACCCGGGACGCTCGCGATCAAGGCAGAAGAGGCGAGACCGTGGTTGTCGAGTTCCTGTACCCAACGCGCCGCTAGAGCGGCAGGATCTTCGGGCGGGATTTCGAAACCAAGGGCCGAAATCGAATCTCGGACAGCGATGCCCTTTTGTTTGGCCAGTGAACTGAAAAATTGGTGCGAGAACAGATGGACGTGGGCGTCACTTACCGCGATTTCGCCCCACGGCGTCTTCATTGGCTTTCAGCGACGGCCGTTGGCCCCCCAGAGGCTGGGAAGCGCGTTAGTCCGGCAGACAACGCAAGCTGAGTGAGGCCTGCGACGTTATTGACCCCCAGTTTCTTCATCATGGTCTTTCTGTAGCTTCGAACAGTCTGAAGGCCCAGATCGAGCATGACTGCGATTTCTTTGCTCGTCTTTCCCTCCGCAACGAGCCGGAGAACCTGCAGTTCTCTCGGCGACAGACCTTCGAGGGCGGATGGGACCTGCTTCGATTCGAGGTCCCCGCGCTGGATACGGTGCAGCAGACGGTCGGAAACCTGAGGGCTCAGGTAAGAGCCACCTTTCGCGACGGTGCGCAGAGCGTCCAGCAAATCATTATCCGAGGCTTTCTTCAGGACAAATGCGCGAGCGCCCGAACGGATTGCACTGACGACAGAATGTTCGTCATCGTACATTGACAGGATAACTATCTTGGTTTCGGGGCAATGGCGAAGAATTTCCGTTGTCGCCTCGATCCCATTTAGGCCGGGTAAACCGATATCCATGAGGATTATCGACGGCTTTGAACGCCGGCACATCTGGACGGCATCGGAGCCGGTTTCGGCCTCGCCGATGACGTGAAACTCTTCCGAGTGTTTGAGAATCGCCTTGATGCCGTCGCGCATGATCTTGTGATCGTCGACAAGCAACACGTCAAAACGCATAGCGCTTCATCCTTGCGGCGCGTAATTCTATCGTCGGCGGCGGGCCGGAGCGCCGTTCCGGCTACCGCGTAAATTGTTGTTTATTCAGCCGTTTCCGGCTGATACGTACTGCGCACTATTGTGCCCTTACCAGGAGCGCTCTTTATATCGACGACGATCGACGCCAGCGATGCGTAATGATCGATAAGAAGAAGCCCCAAGCCTTTCGGATCGACCTTTGATTCTTCGATGGAAAAACCTTTTCCGTTATCCTTAACCTCGATCATCGCGTTTTTCTGAGCACGCCGGACGTGAATCTCGATGCGACTTGGCTCGCCGTGAGTCACAGCATTATCTAATGCCAATTCCGCAATCTTATACCATGCGTTCCCAATTGCAAGTGGAACCCGCACTGAAGAATCATATAAATATCTGAGAGATCCCGCAAATTTTTCGCGATACCGGCCAGCAAGCCGGTCGAGAGCCATATGTAATCCCGCGCGTTCCACGACCGAGGGGTTCAGATCGTAGCTCAGCGACCGAACTTCCTTGACCGCATGATCAAGCATTTTCTGGATTTCGTTCACCCGGCCCGTGATATCCGGAACCTGATCACGGAAGTCGAGTTTCATTACATCGAGCAGCAAGCCTACCGCACTGAGCACCTGCCCGACTTCGTCATGAAGAATGCGGGATACACGGTTCGATTCGACTTCGCGCGCATTGATCGTGGACACGATCATCCGCTGCAGAAAGCGCTGAGATTCCGTCATCGCGGAACAAGCCTCGATTGACAGGACAGCGCTCTCCTTCGGATCATGTTAGCGCTTGCGAGATAAAACACGCCGGATCGCTTCGGTGATTTTAGTAGATGTCAGACCGTATTTCTCTAAAAGGGCTTCCGGGGAGCCGGATTCCGCATAGGTATCGTGGATGCCTACGAATTCCATGGGGCACGGCCTGGTCTCCGCGGCGATCTGCGCGACGCGTACTCCCAGACCGCTGTCCACGAGGTGTTCCTCGGCCACGACGATCGCTCCGGTCTCAGCCGAGGCACGCTCGATCGCTTCACGATCCAGAGGTTTGATGGTATGGAGATCGACCACCCGGACGGATACATTCTCGGCTTCCAACGCCTGAGACGATCGGATCGCTTCCGCGGTCATCAACCCCGTGGCGAAGACAGTGACATCGGTCCCGGGCAGTAGCTCAACCGATTTCCCGATCTCGAACTTCTGATCGGGCTGATAGATGATTGGAACTTTCGGCCGGCCTGTACGCACGAAAACGGGGCCGTTATGGGCCGCTGCGGCGTGAATCAGCGCTCGGGTAGATACCTCATCGGCAGGTGAGATGACGACAAATCCGGGTAAAGCGCATGCGAGACTCAGGTCCTCGATGCTCATCTGCGACGGGCCGTCTTCGCCGATCGAGATACCGCTGTGGGTACCGACGACCTTCAGGTTCATGTGCGGGTAAGCAGCCGTTACGCGGAGCTGCTCAAAGCCCTTATTGATGACGAAGGCCGAGAAACTGGAAACGAACGGGACCTTGCCAATGGCGGCCAGACCGGAACCGATTGCGACCATGTTCGCTTCAGCAATACCGCATTCGAAAAATCGATCCGGAAATTCCTTGGCAAAGTA
Source organism: Bryobacteraceae bacterium (assembly GCA_963825845.1). Taxonomy (GTDB): domain Bacteria; phylum Acidobacteriota; class Terriglobia; order Bryobacterales; family Bryobacteraceae; genus DASQDN01. Next base: position 73,888 of record CAWGVL010000039.1, read on the forward strand.
CGTCGTCATAGTCGACTTCGTAAGGTCGGCGTCACAGACGACTACATCTTTGTTCTCGCGGCCCAGCTCGACGAGCGCGCGGCCGAAAGCCTCGCGCGTGGCTACCCCCAACTTCAGGTCGTATTTCGTTCGTTCGGACTGAATCTCAGAGGGCATTATCCAATCTCCTGAAGCGCGAGTTCCTTTTCCTGCTCTGTGGGAGCGACACCATGGTATTTCGGGTTGTTCTCCATGAATGAGACACCCTTCCCTTTGATCGTATTGGCGACGATGCAGGTCGGCTTACCTTTGGTTGCGGCCGCTTCCGCGAATGCCTTCTGCAGCGCAGGAATGCTGTGTCCGTCCAATTCGATGACGTGCCAATTGAATGCGCGCCACTTCTCGGCGAGGGGTTCAAGATCCAGGATGTCCTTGACAAAACCATCCAACTGGATCTTGTTGTAATCGACGATGCAAACCAGGTTGTCCACCTTGTGGAATGGCGCGAACATCGCCGCTTCCCAAATCTGACCTTCCTGCACCTCGCCGTCACCCAAGATCACATAGGTGCGAGAGGGATGTCCGTCGAGGCGATCCGCGAGCGCCATGCCGATACCGACCGATAGTCCCTGCCCGAGTGAACCTGTAGACGCTTCGAGCGCAGGGAGGAATCGAATGTCGGGATGTCCCTGGTAAATAGATCCGAGTTTGCGCAGATTCTTGAGCTCATCGACAGGTGTGTACCCGGTTTGTGCCATTACGGAGTACAGGACCGGACAGGCATGCCCCTTGGAGAGAATGACGTGATCGCGATCGGGCCATTTCGGGTTGGATGGATCGTGATTCATCACGTCGAAGAAGAGGGTGACGAGAATCTCTACCGCCGAGAGGGAACCACCGGGATGGCCTGACTTCGCGGCCGTAATCATCTCGATGATCTGGCGTCGTGTTGTGCGAGCGATTGCCTGCAGTTCCTCGACGTTCTGGGTCTTTTTCATAGAGGGATACCCTACAATTTAGCACGCAGGGGCCGGTCGACAGGTTTGGGCGCAGCTTAGATTGCCGTGGAGAATTGTTCGAAAAAGGGACTCAGCGCTTTCGGGTAGTGGCGGCGAAACCGGCTCGCTGCGCCACTAACGACGAAGGCGCCCATCACCGAGCGCCTTCAAGGTTAACTAGAGAGGAACCAGAACTACTTCGCCGGGGCTGTCTTGGGAGCCGCGGGCTTTGCAGCCGGTACGCCTAGCGGCCTGACCGGTGTCGTGGTAGCGCCGGGTATTGTTGTGGTAGTACCGGGTTTTGGAGCTGCCGGCGCAGTCGAACTGGCCGGAGGGGCAGCAGTTCCCGGAGCGGGAGCATTCTTGTTATAGAGGTCGACAACTTCCCGGGTGACATCGATGCTGTTTGCGGCGAAGAGGACGGGGGTCTGCTGGGAACTCACGTCCAGGATTACGGCGTACCCGTTATCCTTGGCGTACTTATCGAGCACCGCAAGCATACGTCCGCCGAGTTCGTTCAAAACGCGGCCCTGCTCCTGATCGAGTTCGGCCTGAGCGTCCTCGACTTGGCGATTAAAGCTCTTTGTCTTGGCGTCGATATCGCCCATGAGCTTGCGTTTCTGATCTTCACTGCCAACGCTGCTCATCTTGTTGAGCTGATCACGGAGAGCGTTGATCTCCCCTGGAGTCTCTCCAGATCCTTCTTCTTGGGCGCCGACTTCTCTTCCAGCTCCTTAGCCGCCTTCTGCCCATCGCTGGTGCTGATGATGGCCTGCTGGATGTTGATAATTCCGACTTTCGTCGGTGCGGAGGTCTGCGCGGAAGCGGCCACAGTGGCGCTCAGCAGAACCGAACAGAACAGGGATACGAGATTCTTCACTGTCTAATGAAACTCCTGGAATTCTCGATAGTAGCACGACGGCCTCAGCCGCCGTGGTTGAATCTTAGAAGGTGCGTCCGATCGAGAAACGGAACAAAGTCCGCTTCTCAAAGAACGGAGAAGCTCGTCCAAATGTCGCCACCGAGTTCAGGAATGTAGCCTGATTCGGGAACGTGGAACGATCAACGACAATCGGCGGCTGCAGAAATGTCTGCACGATCAACGGATTGTACGCATAGTAGATCCGGAACGGGGCATTTACCACCGGCATCATAACTTGTAGCTCAAGCCCCGTCGATGCGCGGACATCTTGGGTACCCGGGGCAATTCGCGCTTGTGCGCTGAAGCCCGCCTGCGGAAACGCCGCATTGAGGTCGTTCACACGCGTTGGATTGAGTCGAAGCTGATCGGTACGTGAGATCTTATTCACACCCGCATCGAAAAACGCGGCGATGATTACCGGCCCGAAGAGCGGAACACGGTATTCCAGGTTCGTGACAAGCTGTGTATCGCCGCCCGGGAAGATTAGCTGGTACGTCGGGATTCGCTGCGTTACGGGGACCAGAACTTCAGCCCCAGTCGAATCCACGAAGCGCTGCTGGCGAGCGCTGCCGTCGCTGTTTAGCACGTTGACGCTCGCCTCGCTGGGAACATACGCCATCGGGCTAATACCCCAGATGTCGAATCCGCGAATATCGTTCTCGCCACCCATATAGAAACGATTGAACGGCGGGGCGACCACGCCGCCAAATCCGCTGACAAAGCGACCGAGCGCGTGCATACCGATCACGTGTCCTTTGCGGAAGCCGGAGCGGAAGTACTTCGCGTCAATGGTCGGCTCGATCATATTGACGTTACCCCCGAGCGCGCTCGCCGCGAACGTTGTGGAGATGAACAGCGATTTACCGCGCGTCGGGGTAATCGGATGATCGACCGTGTTGTAGCTGAATGACGGAACCACTTTGCTGGTCTTAATGCCCTGGAGAGTGCTGGGACCCTCCTGGAAGTTGAGGTACTGGAAGTAAGTCTTCGACGCTTCGCTTAAGGTCGTAATGTTGGATGTGTCATACCCATAGCTAAGACCCGCACGAGCGAAGCTGAGCCTCTTCATCGGATAGCTGAGGAATGTTGTGAACCCGTATCCGTTAGATACGTAGTTCATAAGATTTTGTTGCCCTAGCTGGTTGAACAATGGCACGAGATTTCGGCCGGAGATCAGGGAAACTTCACGACCTTGGTCGTAATTGAAGCGAGTGGTATAAATCGTGAAGCCGGCTTGCATCGGCCTGTCGAGGAAGTACGGCTCGGTGAAACCGAACGTGACGTTCCGTATACGATCGCCTAACTGGGAATCGATACTCAGCGTTTCGCCGAGTCCAAGGAAGTTGTTCGTGGAGTAGGAGAATCCGATAAAGCTTCCCGCGATACCGGATACACCGCCGTTCAACTGAATCGAGTTCTTGCCGCGTTCCTTGACCTTCAGAGTGATATCCACCGTGTTGGTCTTCGTATCGCGATTGATCGTCGCCGACTCGTTCTCTTTCAACTGCTCGAAATATCCGAGCTGGTTCAGGCGCAGGATGCTGATTTCCCACAAGCGAGTATTAAAGATGTCGCCTTCATCCACCAGCAGTTCGCGCCGGATGACCTTGTCGCGCGTTGTCGTATTGCCTGAAAAGTCGATACGGCGGACGAAGAACTGCTTGCCTTCATCCACGTTGAAGGTAAGGTCAATTTTGTTGGTGCCGGGCAGGGGCTCGGGAACAGGCTCCGGAACGAAGTCGATGTAGCCGAATTCTCCGTAAAGCTTACGGAGATTTTCCATTCCTTTGCGAAGCTTCGCCGTGGAGAAAATGTCTCCTTCCTGCATCTGGAACAACGGCCGCATCAGCGCATCCGGGGTTTTGAAGAGCTTAACACCGACGAAGTTGATCTTATTCAGCCGGTACTGCTTGCCTTCCTCGACGGTCAGAAGAAGGTCCGCGCGTTTGCCCGGCTTGTTCGGCTTGAACAACGGAATCTTGAACCCGCTGCCGCCCACATCGCGCATTTTCAGATCGTGCTCAACAACGCGAGCTGTGAAATACCCCTTCTGCTGGTACGCATCGCGGATGCGATCTTTGTCTTCTTCGAGCTTATTTGCGTCGAAGCTCTTCGCGAACAGATTTTCGAAGATGATCGAGTGAGGTATTCCAATGGGCCGCAGGTTCTTCATCGCGCGAATCACTTCGCGGCCGCTGAACACCTGATTACCCTGAACCTCAATGTCACCCACCTTCACCTTGGGACCTTCGTTGACCTTGAACGTCACCTCGAGTGAAGACGGCGGGATCTGACGCAATTCGGGCTCGACGGTCGCAAATTGACGTCCGCGCTCAGCCAGGAATTCTTTCAGCACATTCGCGGCGCGCTGAACTTTGCTCGGATCATACTGAGCTTCGACGGACAATCCGACTTTTCGTTCTTTAAACCGATCGAGGATCTCCGAGACGGTAACGGACTTGGCGCCTTCGTACTTGATCGTGCGAACGACCGGCGCTCGGTCAGAAGGTATCGAATAATCCAACCTGCATCCACACGTTCCTTTTCGAGACGGATGTCGTCGAACCGGCCAGTGTTCCACAGCGCCATGAAGTCGCGATGGAGCGCTTCCTCGTTGTATTTATCGCCGCGCCGGGTGATGATCAGCGCACGAAGTGTGTCTTGGGGAACACGCCGGGACCCTCGAAATTCTATATCGGCAACTACGTCCGTATCGGCTGGCTGAAGCGGCTTGACGGCCTCTGTAGGTCGCTCAAAGGGTGTCTGCTTTGGTTTCGCGGGCGCGGGCTTTGCGGGCGCCGGTTCCTGCGATTGCGGCACTGTCTCAAAAGGATTTTGAGTCGGCTTCGCCTGAGCCGGAGGATTCTGAGCCGGCTTCGCCTGAGCCGGAGCTGGTTGAGTTTGTTGTTGGGCCCTGAGAAGTGCTGGAAAAAGGCAGAGGACGCACACAAGGAGGGCGATCAGGCCTGAGAGCCTGTAAAACTTCATGCTAAGGCGAATTCCTTTCCACTCTGCGACTCCCTCCTGACGTGGGCCGCGCGCGGCAGGTTTCGCGTGACACCCGGACTGGGAGAGGATCAAATAATTATTCTATCGGATTGACCACACGGACGTAATGAATGGCCTCAAGGACGGCCCGAGGGACACAGCAACGGCTCGCAGGGTGTGCGGCGCACACCCTCGATTCAGTTCCTTACCGCCCCGTCATTCTACAGGCAGAATGACGGTGTTGCTTTCTTTCCCATTTACCACGACCTTCACCTCAACCGGACCTGATCCGTTATCGCCCACACGGAACCGGGTGGTCGTCATGCCGGTGAAGCCGGGTGCCGCTCCTGCGAACGTGGGTTGCAGGCGAGCGCCTGCTACAACCACTTCGACGGGATCGGCCAGGGGAGCCGCCGGTGTGGCGGGGGTCGGGAAACCATCAATGACCGTTCGACTGTACGGACCAAACCCGGTACCCATCAGCGAGATCAGTTCGTTTCTCTTTGCGGGGAGTCTCGATCGTCACGGGTGAGCCGTCCTCATGAAGAGCCACAGCATATGAGGTTGTGTCGACTACGTGGGCGAACAAGCCCGGCGCATTGCGGACCACGGTGAAGGTCGAGGTGACATCGGGCAGACCTTCGGTTCGTACCGTTAGTTTGTATTCGCGGGGAGTCAGGTCACCCGGAAGTTGGGCATTGATCTGCTCCGGGACACATAGATTAAGGGGAGAAGCCGATCCTCGACGAGGACCACGGTTCCTCCTAAGGATTGGGCGAGAGGATTCGAAGTCCCCGCCTCGTAGGTCCTTGCCAGCTTAGCTCCATAGATCGCAATCAGTCCAGGCGCGACGCCAGGGTCGGGGAGATCGGCGGCAGCGTTTCGTACACCCGCGGGCGCGACGTATGGGACCTTGTCCAACATCGCTCGCACCAGCCGGGTCATTGACAATTTACAGCGCCCGACCGGAAGGTACCCGTCAGATCGCCATCCCACCGGCGGAAGCGGAAACCCGGCTTGGCCTCAGCCGTTATCGTGACGTTCGTTCCGGTCGGATAGAAGCCGTCCTCGGAAGGAGGATCGCACGTGAGTGTGGCTCCTTCACCAGGATCGGCTACCATCAGCAGACGGTTTGCGATTCGGTAATTCGCGCGGAGGGTGTCGGTGTCTTTCGTGATCGTCAGCGTGCGCTCTGCCGGGGCTCCGTCGCTCCAGCCGGTGAACTCATAGCGCGAAGTATCGCTGATCGGAATTACGTTCGGCACCGCAACCTTTAAACGGTTCCAACTGCGCGATCGAGGCGGCAGGGCGCGGCACAAGCCGTGCCATCCACTGAAATCTTCATCCCCGGAATCGAACTTTGAAGGACTGCCTGCGGTACCGGCTCGAAAATAGCCTTCATGCGAATTCCCGACACGATCTGCGACGTCTCAGGCACGATCTGCTGAGATGCGGGTCCGTCGTTCGACCATCCCTTGAAAAGGTACTTTCGGCCTCGAATGTCGGTTTGCTCCGCAGGCGCTGCCACGCTGTACTTCATCCCCACACCCCAGACGAAGTTCGTGCTGGGCCAATTGTCCCGACCTTCGATATCGAGCTTCAGTCCCTCGGGTTCGGTCGCGAGGCTGACCGATACACCGCGAACGAAGTTCCCGGTCAGTTCGAGCGGTACGTTGGTCTGATTATCGAGCGTAATGACAGCGTTCTGTCCGAGACCATTGCTCCAGTCTTTGAAAACCCAGGTTCTGTTCTCGAGGTCGACCTGAGGAGACATGCCGGCGATGACATGTCGTGAGCCAGCCGCCCAATCGAAGTAGCCAGGGATTGGGTAAAACACCACGAATCGTTCTTTCTCTACGGTAAGGATTTCCGTGCTATCGATGCGCAAACGCAGACCAGCAGGGTTGGTATAGAGCCTGACACGTTTCGCCGGCTCGAAACGCGGGTTGATCAACATGGGCCCACGCACTTCGACCACGGAGCCCTGAGCCGCATCTCGCGGAGTTCCATCGAAGGTCCAGCCGCGAAAAACATAGCCGTCAAATGGGACTGCTTGCAGCGTGAGCGGACCGGCGCTCGCCCAAATGTATCCGGTACCGTCCAGACAACTGCTGTTCACGAACACGGCGCCGGATCCTGCTTCGATGGGTTTCGGACCAAGCGTTTGCGCCTTCACAGCGCACTCCTGAGTTGATCTGATGCCACCACGATCAAAGAAAGCGATATCGACTCGGTACTGGGCGGTGAAGATTGCTTTCAGAAGCGTCATCTTCGTGTCCGCCGTGATTATCTGAGTCATGCTGGAGGCGTCGGGAAGGGCGACGCCCGAGTTCTCCCAAGCGGAGAAGGTGTAACGAGTGCGGCAAGCGGGATCGTACTGAATTATGGTTCCGCCCGTAGGAGGCTCACACCCTGCGCCGGGCAGAGTTGGACTGATTGTAGGAGATACGATCGTGACTACGTGCTTGCTTCCGACCGGCCACGAGAATGAGGCCGGCTGCATGTACTCCAATCCGTCCACTGTGAAGCGGGCCCCTGCGGGCTCGGTTATCACACGGACGGACACTAATTGCTGTGCGGCGAGCGGGATTGTGCTCAAGCCGGCCAACATCAGGAAAACAAAGGAGCCCAGACGATTCGCCATGTTCACGTTTCGAACCCGTGGTTCAGGTGAACTAATCGACTGCGGGACTCGCAATCTTTAGCTGTACGCGCGGGCACGGCGAGGAACTACTGCCGTCGTGCGATCACGCTTATAATGCCCCTGGAGGTCTCTGCATGCGCTCTTTGATTTTCGCGATGGTTGCGATTGTAGCTGCAGCCTACGCCGACAAGCCCGCAGGCCCCGTTAGCTCCGAAGATGAATATGTGGTTGTGACCGCATCCGCGTTGGTCGATCGCGCCCAGGTCACGAAAGCTTTGGGTTACGACGCCGGGATGGATTTAGTCGTTGTTGACGTCAAACTCGCCCCTCGGGGAGAAAACAAGATCACGGTCAGTCACGATGATTTCACGCTGATTTCGAGGAAGGATGGCCAGCGCTCCCAGCCGCTCGCGCCAAGCCAGATTGCGGGAAAGGGCGCCCTGGTCGTGGCACAGGGTGAGCGCGGAGGCGGAGGAGGACTCTTCACCGGTTCAAGAGGTCCGATCTGGGGCGGCGCGCCCGGGACCGGAACTCGTCCCCAGCGTGTTGGAAGCGACGGTGAGAGCGCTGTTTCGGGAACCGGCGTGACTGAAACGCAGGCGGCGATCGACGATGGCTCAAAAGACAAAGAGAACCCTTTTTTGGCGGTGCTGAAAGAGAAGTCGCTGCAGCAAACAGAAACCAGCGAGCCGACCACCGGCCTTTTGTATTTCTATTTTGAAGGCAAACACAAATTGAAGGATCTTGAATTGATGTATAAGAGCCCCGCAGGCCGCATGATGCTGGATTTTCAGAAGTAATGCTCGTCGCCGATCTCGATACCCCTGCGCTCGTCATCGACGTTGACATCATGGAGGCCAACCTGCAGCGGGCCGCCGATTATGCGTCCCGGCACAGCCTGCGTCTACGGCCGCATACCAAGACACACAAGATCCCCGCTCTCGCGCGAAGGCAGATCGACCTCGGAGCTGTTGGCCTTACGGTCGCAAAGTCCACCGAGGCCGAAGTCATGATGCACGCTAAGCCATCGGAATTGCTGATCGCGTACCCGGTGGTGGGGCAGGAAAAGACAGATCGCGTCGTGCGGCTTGCCGAGCGAACGAACGTGTCCGTATCGCTCGACAATTTCACCGCCGCGCGCGCGCTATCGAAGGCAGCGTCTGACGCCGGCGTGACGATTGGTGTGCTGGTCGAGATCGATGCGGGCCTGCATAGGGTGGGCGTGACAACCGGAGAGGCTTTGCGGCAGTTGGCGCTCAAGGTGGCGGAACTTCCCGGTCTGCGCTTGGATGGGATCGCGTTCTACCCGGGACACATAAAACGGTTGGATCCGGTAGCGACAGTTTCGCTCACCTCAGTGGAACGGCGCTTACGTGAGGCATTGGGTACGTTTCAGCGGGCAGGTCTCCGGGCGCAAATCGTCAGCGGAGGGTCTACGCCGGCGCTATTCTACTCGCATCTGGCGCCCTCGATGAATGAGATCCGGCCGGGAACGTACATCTTCAATGACCGCAATACGGTCTTCGCCGGCGCTTGCGAGTGGAGCGACTGCGCCGCGTACATCCTGACGACCGTTGCGTCCACCTCTGTCGCGGACAGAGTCATCCTGGATGGCGGATCCAAAACCTTCTCATCTGATAGGACTGCTACAGATGGATTCGGTCGGATTCTGGAAGCTCCGGAAGCTTTGTTCGAGAAGATGAACGAGGAGCACGGGTTCGTTGACACGCGTGGTTGTTCGCGAAAATGGCGGGTCGGAGAAAAAGTACGGGTGATTCCGAACCACATCTGCGTGGCAATGAATTTACACGAGCGGGTTTACGGATGTAAGGGTGAAGAAGTGGTGGAAACCTGGGAAGTAGAGGCGAGGGGCAAGCTGCAGTAGCTTGCCCCTCGCAAGAAAACTAGTCCATTTTTACGGAATCAACGGTAACCGTGTCACCGTCGAGTTTGCCTGACAACGTGACCTTGTGACCCAGGTGCGGCATAACCACATCCTGGTTGGCAATCTGGATTACCTTACCGTCGGTGACGAAAACGGCCTTCTGGCCGCCTTTCACACAGCCATTCACGCACTTCATCGACTTTTCAGAGGCGTCGGTGTGGGCTGCACCACACTTTGCATCCGAGATGACTCCCTTCCACTCACCCGCAAAAGCGCAAGCGGCAAACAGAGCGACAAAAGCAAATTTCTTCATTACACTCTCCTGACAGAAGTGTTTCGACAGCGCGTACCTAAACCGAACTCGGACAAGGTACTAGTCCTTTACACGACTGCTGACTAGATGACTATATCCCTACTGGCAGTCGTATGCAAGTACGCTGGCGTCCCCTACTTCCTCTATACGGAGCTTAAACGGTATCGGATGGATTAATGTCTCTCAATGTATTTCGCGAACTTCGCGCGTAACACCGATCGGAAGCGGGCCAATTCGCCAATGATGGGATATTACAGCGACGCGCGCAATCAGATTTCGACGGCGCGTCCGGCCGAGAAACCACCGTCAACGACCAGCGCGTGGCCGGTAATCCATGAGGATTCGTCCGAAGCTAAAAACAGAACGGCGTTCGCGATATCTTCGGGCTCACCGAGTCGACCTAGGGGATGCATGGCCGTGAGTCTGTCTCGCCGAGCCTCGTCGTTCGTGATGGCCTGGATGAAGGGCGTACGAACAAAGCCCGGGCAAATACAGTTAACACGGATCTGACGTTCGGCGTAATCCATAGCCATGGTTTTCGTGAGCGCGACGAGGGCGCCTTTTGATGCGCTGTAGGATCCGCGACCTCGAACGCCGGTGATTCCGGTCACAGAAGCCATGTGTATGATGCTGCCATTCCGGGGCATGAACCGCAGCGCCTGTTTCGAGCACAGAAACGCTCCGCGTACATTGACCGCCATGACTTCATCCCAGGATGTAACGTCGGCGTTTCCAACGCTCTGGCGAAGGGCAACACCTGCATTGTTTACGAGAACATCGACGCATCCGAACTTGTGAGCAACGAATTCGATGGCTCGCTGAACTTCATCTTCGGAGCGGACGTCTGTGGTCAGGCAGACAGCTTCCTCGAATGGTGGTTCCACCGGCGCCTTGTTATCGAGGATGACGACACGTGCGCCCTCCTGTTGAAGAAGCCTGGACGCCGCCGCGCCTATACCCGAACCGCCTCCGGTGATGATGGCAACCTTATCTCGGACTCTCACGCGCTCAGAAGCCTTCCCACACGTAGGCTGCGAATCGCCGGGTGGCCCTGAAGCCGATGCGCTGGTACAACTCGATTGCTTCCGTATTCCCAGCCGTCACCGTCAGGCTGACTCGCTCGCAGTGGCTCTGAGCAAGTATATACAGCGATCGTCGCAACAACTCGTATCCGACACCCTGGCCTTTGTTTGCCGGTGACACACAGAGTTGGGTAACGTGGCCGGTGTCTGCTGCAACGAGGCTGGCCAGGATGATTCCGGCCATCGAGCCGTCAGCACGGTCACCGACCAATGACGCAGGAACAAAGAAACTCCCGCAGCCGGGATACTGCACGATGTTGTGAATGAACCGGCGCGCCCCCGACACGGAACTGTACTGATCATTGATGGTGGCATCGACGTGTCCGCGATACGCGGCTGCGATCAACGCAGCCGATTCCTCCTCCCGCGATTCGATCCACTGCCGGTACCGCAATTCGTGAGAGCCTTTGCCTTCCGGCAAGTGGCCCGCGTCGGCGAGATCCGCCAGCATGAAGACGCGGGGATGAATCCTGGAATACCTGGAAAGCGGTAGAGGACGTTCGAACGGTCCGCGCAGCATCATGAGCTGCGCTTCGATCCGGCACACTCCCGGAGCCATGACCAGGGCTTCGAGTATCGTGGAAAGTAGCGTGTCCTCGTACTCCGGACATGAAAACTCGCGCAGAATGTACAGATCGCCGATAAGGCCCTTACGCTCCTCCACTACGTAGTAGGCGTAGCCGACGACTCGTCCGGAAGCGAGCAAAGCGTATCCGCTCAACGCCTGTATCCTGACAAACCGGCGGACCAGTTCCGCCGACGATCCGAAATCCCAACGCAGGTTGGATCGCCAGGTGATCCGCTCCTCCTGCAGCACGGGCTCGAGTTGCTCCGCCGTGATGCGGCTCAACTCGACGATCTCCGCTGCGTGCAATTCGTGGGCGGCGGCCATTCCAGACCGATTATAGCGATGCTCTCGATGAGCCGCGACACCCCTCCGGTTCACGTTTAGAGGAGGAGGATGAGGACAAGTTGGTTAGAACATCTCGGAGGACTGCGAGCACCGGCGCGATCGTTGTACTGCTATAATCCAGATTACTCTTCTATGACTGTTCCGATGTGCCGGTTCAACCGATACACGGTGTATGCCTATGGATCTAACCCTCGCCTGCCTATTGATACTACTCGGAGCCATGATCTCCTACCTCGTTGATGAGCAGTTCGCGGTCACCGCTCGCATAACCGAGTGGATCGACCGGCAAACAGGCGAGTAACGTGCCTCGGCTCCCGGGCAGGCAGTTCGTTCGTAACCTCTTCTCGGGCCGTACCCTTCTTTTTCAACTCGTCAAGCGCGACTTCGCGAAGCGATTCGTCGGATCTGCCGGCGGATGGGTGTGGGGACTAGTGCATCCGCTCGTGATGCTCCTCAGCTACACGTTCGTTTTTCAAATCTGCCTCAAACAGGAACCTGCTCCGGGTGAAGTGACGAGCAATTACACCGTATTCCTCATGGCCAGCTATCTGCCGTGGCTATTGTTCCAGGATGCGGTAATGCGGTCTTCCACCGTATTGGTCGAGAACTCGAACCTGATCACGAAGACAGTTTTTCCGTCGGAGATTCTCCCGATTACGGTCTTTCTCTCCTCGCTGCTGAATCATCTGCTGGCTCTCGGTTTGATGATGGCAGTGATCGGGATCTGGACGCGCGAATTGAGCTTGATGGCGCTTATGCTGCCGGTCTATATGGCGCTATTGGGCTTGTTTGCCGTCGGGGTTGGATGGATTGTCTCGAGCCTGCAAGTCTACCTGCGCGACACAGCGCAGATGCTGACTGTCATCATGACTCTGTGGTTTTGGGTCACACCCATCTTCATCAGTGAACAGCAGATTCCGGAGTCGTTCCGATTTCTGATCCGGTTCAACCCGCTGGCCCTTGTGGTGAGGGCGTATCGCGAGCGGCTTCTGTCATACCGGCTACCTGATCTGACAGAACTTTCGATGCTGACAGCCTATTCGGTCGCGATGTTCGTCTTGGGCGGTCTGTTCTTCCGGCATCTGAAACGCGGATTCGCCGACGTACTCTAGTAGTGTGACCCGTAGACAGTTTCTGTTTTCCTCGTCCGCCGCGGCGTACCAGAAGAATCAGCCGGTTCAGCGCCCGAACGTTCTTATCATCCTCGCTGATGACCTCGCTGCCTGGATGCTGGGATGCTACGGGAACAAGGAAATCAAGACACCGAATATCGACAATGTAGCCCGCGGAGGATTACGCTTCGCAAACGCCTTTTGCGCTTCCCCGATCTGCTCGCCCAGCCGTGCGACCTTCTTCACGGGCCGCGTGCCGCGTCAGCACGGGATTCAAGATTTTCTGACAGAGCGCCCGATTGAGAATCCGCCGCAGGGCCAGAAGGAACCGCCCGCTTCGTTCCGGTCGGAAGTGATGATCTCCGATCTCCTCTCAAAAGCGGGCTACAGTTGCGGGTATGTTGGGAAATGGCACATGGGTGAGGATGCCCAGCCGGGTCATGGCTACAAATACACGTACACGATGATCGGCGGTTCAAGATCCTACACCGATCCCGAGATGTATTTGAACGGGGAGAAGGTCGCAGGAGAAGGGCTACCTAGCCGAGTTGATGACGCAGCGAGCGTGCGAGTTTCTTGACAAGCAGGCAGCCGGCACTCCTTTCTTCCTCACCGTAGGTTATCTCAATCCGCACACACCCTATTCAGGTCATCCGCAGAAGTATTACGACATGTACGCCAATACCCCGTTCAATACGGTCGGTTGGGAGCCGGCTGCTCCAAATGCGCTGCGTGAAAAGGAGATGTTGACCGACACTGTCGGGAATCTGAGGCGCTGTGCGGCTGCAACCACGGCGCTCGACGACCAGATCCCCGTCCTCATCCGGAAATTGCAGGAACGCAAGCTTTGGGACAACACGCTCATTGTCATCACGGGTGACAACGGGTATCTACTGGGTAGGCATGGTCTATGGAGCAAGGGGCTCGCATCGGACCCGATCAACATGTATGACGAGGTCATGCGCGTTCCGATGATCCTCGGTTGGCCCGGCAAGATCCCAACCGGCGAAATGGCCCCCGAAATGGTAAGTTTCTACGATGTCCTGCCCACCCTATGTGACGCGACAGGCATTACGCCTCCGTCCAACCGGGGCTTGGTCGGCCGAAGTTTCCTTCCGATCGCCAAGCGTGATCCCTTGCCAAAGAAAAGCCCGTGGCGGAACATCGTGTTTGGTCATTTTCGGAATACAGAGATGGCTCGGGATGCGCGATACAAGCTGGTATTGCGAAATGACGGGAAGGGTCCCAACGAGTTATTCGACGTAACAGCGGATCCGCGTGAGAAGGCCAACCGATACGAGGATCCAAGATACGTAAGTGTTCGGGATCGTCTTACCAATGAGCTTTCGGCGTGGCGAAAGCAGACCAGTTAAGCCGAGTTCCGGGTGGATTAACGGTCCGGCAGTTCAATCGAAAGATTCGTGATTTTCGATTCACCGATTGTGACCTCTTGCGACTCGCGGCGATCGTTTTGGACAATGTCGACAGTATATTGGCCCGTGGGGAGCGTGATCATTGCCGGCGTCTTTTCTGAACGGGTCTCACCGTTGATGATGATGGTCGCGCCGCGCGGTTCTGAGCGAATCATAAGGGTTCCGCTCATGCGATCGAGGTTCAGGAAGATGTCGCTGCCCGTAGGTGCTTCAAAGATCTTCAGCGTGCGCCGATACCCTTCCAGCGTGGCGGCGATCGTGTGACGGCCGGGCGGCAGCTCGAGTTCGCAGGGTGATTTGCACGCCGTACCCGGATTCCCGTCCACAACCAGGGTTGCTCCTGGTGGATTCGTCACAAGGCGCGTCGGCGAGGTGGCCGCCGGCTTGGGTTCGGCTGTCCGCTCCGTTCGAGCCGGCTCGGGCGCGGGTGGCGCCGATTCGGTCGGCTGCTCCGAGGGATTGGCCGGAGGAACTGCCGCCGTGTCCTGAGGCCGCGGTTCGGGTGCGGTCGGAACAGGTTTGCTTGCGACAGAGGGAGTCACGGCAGTTTCGTCACGAGCGACGGGCGCTTGCTGCAGACCGTCATCCTCGAGCCAGCGCAGAGCCGCTACAGTTCCCGCGGCGAGCACCCCAACAATTACGGCGACGAGGGCGAGTTTGCGCGCCCAACGTAGTACCCAAGGTGTCGGATCAGCAGGCGGTGGCAGCGGTTCCGCTGCCGATGGCGCCACCGTAGGGCGCAGCCTTCTGACAGGCCGAGATGATTCGCCCAACGATGCGGCGGGTGCAGCGCTGATTGTAGGGAGACTCTGAAGTGATCCTGGAGCAATCGGCTTCCACCCCTTGCTCGAGCGGCACGCGTTTTCAAGTGCGACGACAAAGTCGCTGCAAGTCGGATAACGGCTCGCGGGATCTTTAGAGAGGCCGCGCTTCAACACCGTATCCACCGGCCATTCCAGCGTGCGATTCAGGCGGTGCACGGAAATTGGATCATCCTGAACAATCTTCAACGCCAGCGCAGGTATGGAGTCGCCTGTGAAGGGCTTCTCCCCAGTCAGAAGTTCGTACGCAATCACCGCGAGCGAAAACTGGTCCGATCGGCCATCCACCGGCTTACCCTGGATCTGCTCGGGAGACATGTAGTTCGGCGTGCCTACCATCGAGCCTGCCTGAGTCATCTGATGCGATTGAATGCGCGCCACACCGAAGTCGGTTACCTTGGCAACCGAGCGCTCATGGATCATGATATTGGCGGGCTTGATATCCCGGTGAACGATTCCTCGTTTGTGGGCGTAGTCGAGAGCTGCGGCCGTCTGCGCGAGAATGTCCAACACAAGCCGGGCATCCGGCGGATCGGATACCATCATGCGTTCGAGCGTGGGTCCGTCCACATACTCCATCGAGATGTACGCCAACCCGTCCTGCTCCGAGACGTCGTAAATCGTGACTATTCCCGGATGAGACAGAACACCGGCCGATTGCGCCTCGCGCGTGAGGCGCTGACGAAGTTTCGCTTGCTCGGCTGCATCGGCCAGGTCACCGAGCCGGATGGTCTTGATGGCGACCACACGGCCAATCGCCGGATCCTGAGCGCGATAGACGACACCCATAGCGCCGCGTCCTAACTCGCCCAGGATTTTAAACCGGCCGATTTGTTCCATGTTGCCCAACATCTAAATTATGGCGTGCCTGACGGCGGTGTCCGAAAACAGCGAAGCCGCCGAACTTACGTTCGGCGGCTTCAAATGGAGAGGATAGGTGCTGGAGGCTTTTTATTCGGCCTTAACCGCGCCCTTGTTGGCGACGCGTTCAGCCTTGATCTTTTTCGTTTCCAGAGCCTTCTGAACCCAATTATCAGCCTCCTGGATGTCCTTTGCGTAGACGTCCTTCGAGTCGGCCAAATCGGCGCGTTCGCGGGTCAGGAGGTTGACGTAGGCCATCGCATCGTCGTACTCGGGGTCGATTTCGAGCGCCTTCTTCAGGTTAGCGATACCTTCCTCGACGACGGGGCCCCACTTGGCCTTGAGCTCTTCGCGGACCTTGTTGTCCTTGATTGGACCCGGGTCCTCAGGCTTCATGCCGAGCTTCGCTCTGGCCGACATCAACTCCGGATACCACTTTGCCCAGGTAATGACTCCGAGGCTGTAGTAGGCTTCCTTGTTGTTCGGCTCAACTTCAGCAAGCTTCGTGTACCACTTTTTTGCTTCCTCCAACTGCTGCATTTTCTTTTCCATGGGCTGGTTGCCCTGGGCTTGGTTGTAATGCAGAGAGGCCAGCGAACTAATTGCAACAGTGTTCTTCGGATCCTTTTCGAGGACCTTCAAAAATTCCTGTTCGGCGGCTTGTGCGTTCTGCTGATTCTCAGGCGACTCCGCGCCCGGAATGTACTGGCTCATGTAAGCCGTCGCGAGATACAAGCGTGCCGTTGGAAAGTCAGGATCCAGTTGGACCGCTTCCTTGAAGTGGTCTACGGCCTGCGTGTACTTTGCTGTCTTAAATGCCTGAACACCCTTGTTCAGATGGTCGCGCGCTTTCAGCTTTTCACAACCGGTGGCAAACAGAGCGAGTACCGCCAGTCCAGCGACAATTCCTACATTCGC
Source organism: Bryobacteraceae bacterium (assembly GCA_963825845.1). GTDB lineage: Bacteria > Acidobacteriota > Terriglobia > Bryobacterales > Bryobacteraceae > DASQDN01. Next base: position 90,757 of record CAWGVL010000039.1, read on the forward strand.
CTTCGTCATGCGGTTATTCACCTGCCTCCATTTTTGCGGTCATGAGGCCGATTTTGTCGATTCCGGCGCCCTTGGCGATGTCGATCGCCCTTGCGACGTCACGGAATTCCAAGGATCGGATCACCCTTCACAAACACGACTTTCTCGGCACGTGTCTTGAACACATCCATCAGTCGCTCACCCAAGCGCGTTTCGTCTGTCGGCTCGGTGTTCAGCATCATCTTCTTGTCTTTATCGATAATGATGACGACGGTACGATCCACAGTATTTTGTTGCTGGGGATTCGGATTGGCTGAGGAACCAGCGCGTCGAGACCTTTCGGCGTGAGCGGTGTGATCACCATGAAGATGATGAGCAGCACGAGCAGCACGTCGATCAACGGAGTTACGTTGATGTTGGACTGAGGGCCTCTACTACCACCAATTGCCATTCCCATATGAATTCGCTCCTTTAACTCAACCTACGCTGCTGTTCCTAAATGCCGCCTGCCGGCGCTGCCGGCCGGAGGTGTCGCTGGGGCGCTGCCCTTTTCCTGCTGAATCTCTTCTGTCAGGAGGCCAAGGGATTCGACTCCAGCCGACCGCAGATTGTCGACGACCTCTACAACCCGCTCGTATCGCGCACGCGCATCCGATCGCACGTACACCGTTTTATCGAGCTTGTTCGTAAGAAGATCTTTCACTCTGGCGGGAAGCTGATCGGGAGCCAGTTGGTCCGTACCGAGGTAGGTCCGTCCGTCTCGGGCGATGGCAACAAGGACTGCGTCCTCTTTGTCAGCTGCCTGCATCGTTGAGGGATTCTTCGTTTTCGCCATCTCCACCGAGATGCCCTTCGACAACATCGGGGTGATAACGATGAAGATAATCAGAAGCACGAGCATCACGTCCACCATCGGGGTAACGTTAATTTCGGCTACCGGATCGGACGCTTTCTTTTTCTCCATCTGATTCTCCTGTTATAGACCTGCCGGGGTGGAGAGCCGGCGCCGCTTTCCAAGCGCAGCGCCGGATTTCAACTCGCAACAGTTCCTTACTAACTGACTAGGCCTTGCGGGCCGTGCGCTGCGTCCGCTTGATGAAGTAGTCGATCAGCTCCGAGCTGGAGTTGCCCATTTCGACGTCGAAGGCTTCGAGCTTCGAGTTGAAGTAGTTGAACATCCAGACGGCGGGGACGGCCACGAACAGACCGACGGCCGTGGTGACAAGCGCTTCCGAAATACCGGCCGAAACCGCGCCAAGACCAGCAGACTTCTCAGTCGCGATGCCCTTGAACGCGTTGATGATGCCGACGACCGTTCCGAAGAGTCCGACGAACGGAGCCGTGGAACCGATGGTCGCCAAGCTGCTGATGCCGCGCTTCAGCTCGGCGTGAACGATGGCTTCAGAACGATCGAGCGCGCGCTTGGACGCTTCGATCTCTTCACCCGGAAGATCACCTTCCTGGTGCGCCCGAAATTCCTGCAAGCCGGCAACAACGACCTTCGCGAGATGGCTCTTCTTATAGCGATCGGCAATTTTAATTGCTTCGTCGAGCTTGCCTTCCCGGAGCGCGCCGGCGACGGCCGGAGCAAACGCGCGAGACTGACCGGTGCCGCTTTGAAAGCGATCAAACGGTCGATCATAACGCCAATGGACCAGGCCGACATGATAAACATCACGATAACAACGGCCTTACCGAGCCACGTCATCTGGTTCCACATTGACATCGGGTCAAAGCCAACCCCGCCTGCTTCCTGAAGGAGCATCAGGGCCCATACCTGCAAATTGATCAACGTTAGTGTCATTCTCTCTCCTGCGAGTTGATAAGATAAGTTAAGCTAACTTCCACTCCAGCCGAACCATTACTGGCTCAGCGTAAAATTGACGTCGATTTGGGTCACAACCTCTACGGGTTCGCCGTTCAGCAACGTCGGCTGGTACACCCACTGGCGCACCGCTTCTGTCGCCGCCGGTACCAGCAAGGGGTGTCCGCTGGCGAGCGTCAAATTCTGAATCGTGCCGTCCCGTCCGATCACAGCATTGAACCGCACTGTCCCCTGAATGCGAGCCTGTTTGGCAAGCGGGGGATAGCTCGGCTTCGGCTGACGGACGAGCTTGGCTGCCTGTACGTTTCCGCCCACTCGAATACTCTTCGGAGTAACCGGCTTCGGAGCTTCCTTCACGGGGGCGGGGAGGCGGAGCTGCCGATCGGAACGGAGCCGATGATACCTCCAATGACGCCGCCGGGCGCGCCGCCGGGTACGCCACCAGGAACACCACCGACGACACCAGCGCTCGCTGCCGGAGGAAGATCGTCCTCCTTGATCATCGCGATGTCTTTCGGGATCTGCTTCGGAGCGGTCAAACGGCCCGCGTCGAATTGGCGTGGCACTACTTTGACCACTTTCACGGGAGCAGCAGCTGGGGGAGGCGGCGGAGGTGGTGGTGGCGGAGGGCGCCACGAGGAAACCGGTAAGCTCTGTCTTTGGGAGACTTTCCGTGTAGATTAACGGAATGAGAATCCCGACAACCACCAAGCCGCACTGGATAAGGAAGGAAACGAACACTGAGGACGCTTTCCTGGTTGTGTTCGCGTCTCCAACGAAGGTTTGTTCAAACAAATCGGACCACCTTTCCGCCGCGCCGAGCTCTGCGATCACTGGCGCGGGCCTGAAAATGAAACTAAACTCACTTGATACTTTTGGCCGGAGCCCGGCCACGTACGGCTGCCGCCGGAGCTGCAGCCGATGGGGTCTTGCGCTTTGCGCGCTTCAACCCAGTCGCGAGCCCAGATCAAGATCGGGCTCGCGATGAAAACCGACGAATAGGTACCAATGATAATACCGATCACAAGCGCAAGGGAGAACCCTCGCAGGACCGGCCCACCAAATATCAGCAGAGAAAGAGCCGTAAGGAACGTCAAGCCGGAGGTCAAAACCGTCCTGCTCATAGTCTGGTTGATACTCGCGTTCACCAACTCCTCGAAATTTCTGCCGCTTACTCAGCTTGAGATTCTCGCGGATACGATCGAAGATCACGATCGTGTCGTTCATCGAATAGCCGACGAGCGTCAATAATGCCGCGACGACAGTCAGGGTGATCTCCTCGTTCAAGATGGAGAACAAACCGACGGTGACAATCGTATCGTGAAAGACCGCGAGCACCGCAGCCACACCGTAGATCCACTCGAACCGGAAGGCGATGTAGATCAGCATTCCGCCAACGCCGCAAGAACAACGTAGATTGCTTGCCGGCGAAGCTCGGCTCCCATCTTGGGACCGACAACTTCGACCTGCCGAATGGAATACGGCGCCGTGTAGGTCTCCTGCTTCAATGCAGAAATAACTTGCGGAGTCACTCCCGGCACTCCCTGCAACTCGTCGATGCTACGCAGCACGCCAGAGCGCGGCGCTGCATCACGGAAATTCTTAATCGCCGTCGCGACGTCTTGCAACTGCTGCTCAGACAAGGAAACGCCCGCACTTTGCAGCGGGACGCGCAGCCTATCGACGATCGCCTGAACACCGGCGTTGTTCAAATCTAACTTACCTGCCTGTTGCTGTCCGAAAGTGGTACTCAGCGTTTCGAGAATCGCGAGCCGCGCACGCTCCTGCTCTTGGTCCGCACGCAACTCAGTCCCGATGATGACCTCATTGAGGCCGGTCATTTCCTGCACTTCCGGCGTTCCGCCAAGCTTCGCGCTCAGAGCCGACCGGAGCTTTTCAATCGGTGGCTTGTCTGCAAATTTCACGTAAACCAGCGTGCCGCCTCTGAAATCAATCCCATAGTGAGGACCGCCTTTGATCGCCAAGCTTGCTACTCCCGCCAGGGTCAGGACAATCGATACGATGAGGAACGGCCACTTCTTGCCGAGGAAGTCGAAATTCGCGTTCTTGAATAACTCCATGAATCTGATCTTTCCGGCATCTTAAACGTTAGACACCGGCCTTGGGTGATGAGTTCCCGCCTAATTCTATCTAGTGTTTAAATCAGCCGCGCTCGGGTACCTCGTACCGGTACGAGCGCGGTATAGCTTCTATATACTCAGGGTCGTAAGCTGGCGTTTGCCGGTGGTTTCCCAGTCGAAGATGAACTTCGACACAAACACGGCGGTGAACACGTTCGCGATCAAGCCGATAACCAGCGTCACAGCAAACCCCTTGACCGGACCGGTTCCGAACAGGAACAGGAACAAACACGATACGACAGTGGTGATGTGCGTATCAAGGATTGTAACGAAAGCTTTATTGAATCCGGTCTCAATGGCAGCTACGACCGATTTGCCGCTCCGTAACTCTTCACGGATACGCTCAAAGATAAGTACGTTGCTGTCGACCGCCATACCGATCGTCAGGATCACACCCGCAATGCCGGGCAGTGTCAGGACCGCGCCGAAATACGCCAGCGCCGCGATCAGAATCAAGGCATTCAGAATCAGCGCGACGGTCGCATTGACTCCCGCCCTCTTGTAGTAGAGGAGCATGACAAGGACGACGGCCACGATCCCTACGAACCCGGCAATGAATCCCTGCCGGATGGAATCAGCGCCCAACGACGGGCCAACAGTGCTCTCCTGCAGATAAACCAGACTGGCCGGCAACGAACCGGCGCGCAACACAAGCGCGGTATCGGACGCGTCTTGCTGGCCGCCCATGTTCGTGATTGTTCCGGTATCTCCGATTTTGCTGTTGATCGTCGGAGCCAGGCGCCACTGGTTGTCAAGGACAATGGCAAGCCGGTTACCGACGTTCGCCTCGGTATAGCGTTCAAAACGACGGCCAGCCTCCTGCGTGAGAACGAACTGCGTTTCCCACGAACCCGTCTGGCTCTGGATCGGTTTCGCATCACGAAGATCGGAGCCGCGAACCACCGGGGTACGCGTGACGAGCAGCCATCCAGTGCTCGAATCGCCCCGAGCAGCGCCCTTGATCAACTTAGTGTTCAGGGGCAGAATGCCGCCATGCTTCGCACGGGCTTCTTCCTCGGTCGAGAATGGGCCGTCCTTCACCTCATAGAGTTCGAGGACTGCAGCCGTCTGCAGAATCTGCTTGATACGCGCGGGATCATCCACACCCGGAAGCTGCACCAGGATCTCGCCCTCGCCTTCCTGACGACCTCGCGGCTGAACAGCCGACTCGGCCAGTCCGAGGCCATTCACACGCGTTTCAATCGTGTTTATTGTCCGCTGTACGGTTCGGCGGCGAAGGTCCAAAGCTTCGGTCTGCTTGATATTCAGGGTGTAATCGGACCCGGACGAGGACATATTCCAGGCTGGAGCGCGCTCAGTGATGATGCTTCGGAGCGTTCCGGCCTTCTCCGGCGCGACGCCACGGATGTGGATAGCGACCTTATCAGCGTCTTGGATCGATTTCGGCTCGGTATTTTCAATCGAGGTATAGGTGATCCCGGCCTTCGCCAAGGCATCCTTCAGCCCTTCGACAACCTGTTGAGCCTCCGCGATGAAAGCATCCTGAACCTGCACCTGGAGAACCAGGTGGCTACCGCCGCGGAGATCGAGCCCGAGCTTGATGTTGTGATTCCAATTGGCGATCAACTCATCCTTGGACTTCGGGATGCCGATAATCCCGTAGATGCAGATCAGGATGACGGCCACGATAACGGCCGCTTTTGTTCTCAAGCTCTTATCCATTCGTACCCCTGGGCATCATATACATACAAATCGAACCCAATTCATCGTGCTGTTAAATCGATTACTTTTCGGTGATTAGGCCTGCCACGGCGCTCCGAACGATCTGGAGCTTTATATTATCTGGCTTGACCCTTAAAACCAGAGTATCATCTTCGGCATTCGAAGAAACGATCGTCCCGACGATACCACCCGTTGTTTGTACTACGTTTCCGTTCTGGAGCGATGCGAGCATCTGGCGCTGTTGCTTCTTCTGCTTCTGCATAGGCATGAACAGAAGAACGTAGAAGATACCGAAGATCAGGATCATGGGCAGGAAGCCCAGAAGCGGATTGCTCGGCTGCGCGGCTTGGAAGAAGGCCAAATGCAAAGTGTCGAACATTGATAGCGGGATTATGAACTCTACGTGAGGCTATTATGCTTCCAAAGACACGGCGCGACTACGCGTCGCACGGAGGTACTCGGGGAATGTCCCGGATAAAATAGCCTCTCGCATTTGGCGCATGATGTCAAGATACCGTCGCAAGTTGTGGATCGTAGACAACGTACTGTACAGGATCTCTCCGGCCAGAAACAGGTGCCGCAAGTATGCCCGGCTAAAACGGCGGCACGTATAACACCCGCACGCAGGATCAACGGGCTTGTCATCCTCTTTATACTGTGAATGCTTTATGATGACGCGCCCTTCGGACGTGAAAAGGTAGCCGTTACGAGCGTTGCGGGAGGGAAGTACGCAATCCATCATGTCGACTCCGTGCGAGACGTATTCCGGCAACTCGTCGGGCATGCCGACACCCATGACGTAACGAGGCCTGTCGCAAGGGAGGAGCGGAGCAGTCGCTTCTGTCATATCCTGACTAAGATCGCGCGGCTCGCCTACGGACAGTCCGCCGATGGCATAGCCGGGAGCATCGAGGTCCACGAGTTCGCGCGCGCATTCGGCCCGCAGATCAGCGTACATTCCGCCCTGAACAATAGGGAACAGCGCATGGCTGCTCTCGAGCGAAGCCATCCGCTCGCGCCAATGCCGAACCCCGCGTTTGGCCCAACGGATGGTCCGATCCGTCGAAACCTTGGCGGCCTCGCGCGTCGCCGGATAACCGAGGCACTCATCCAGCACCATGCAGATATCGCTTCGCAGCGCGAGTTGAACATCGACCGTGGATTCCGGCGTAAACATATGAGGCGAACCATCCAGATGTGACTGAAACAAAACGCCTTCTTCAGAAATCTTTCGTAGCGAGTCGAGACTAAACACCTGGAACCCGCCCGAATCGGTGAGGATCGCGCGAGGCCAGTCCATGAACCGATGAAGACCCCCGAGAGCTTTAACCGTTTCGTGGCCCGGCCGGAGGTACAGGTGGTACGTATTCGACAGGATGATCGGCGGATCGACTTCGTCCAGCAACTGCTGCGGAGTCACACCCTTCACGGTCGCCTGCGTGCCGACGGGCATGAAGATCGGCGTTGGTATAGACCCGTGATCGGTATGGAGGACGCCTGCGCGTGCTCGAGTGATAGGACACTCCGCCTGGACTTCGAATCTCATCGAGTGATCTTTTCACTTTACCGTTGAAGATTGAATGGACAACCGGAACTACTTTGCGCAGCGAAACCCGACCGTGGGACTCCGCTCGGCCTGGCGGGCCCAACTGCGGTAGGAGCAGGTCAGGAACAACTTCGGCACATCGAACCAGGATCCTCCACGCAGCACTCGATACAGACCCTTGTCGGGACCCTTAGGGTTCTGCTCGGGAGCGCTTTCATAGTAGTTCCGGTCATAGAAGTCCGCCGTCCATTCCCAGACGTTGCCGATGATGTCGCAAAGGCCTAAGCTGCTTTTCGCTTTGCTGCAGACGTCAGCGGGCCCGGACGCATCGTAGCGGGCATCCTTCTCGGTAGGATCCCGATCGCCCCAGGGGAACATCTGGTTTTCAGCCGTTCCGCGGCAGGCGCGCTCCCATTCGGCCTCGGTCGGCAAACGCTTGCCCTCCGCTTTGCAGAATGCGACCGCGTCGTCCCAACTCACGTTATGGACAGGCTGGTTCTCCTTCCCTACAGGCATTTGGCCGTTCTTCCAGTGGAAAGGCGCGCGATGACCCGTAGCCTTGACGAAGCTCGCATAGCGCTGATTCGTCACCTCGGATTCATCCAGTTGAAATTCGTCGACGGTAATCGGACGAACCGGCAGATCGTCCTTCATGGGATTCGGATACCACTTGACCTTGGCGTCGGGCCAATCGAAGGTGCGGCCTCGGTTGAACTGCCCACCGGGGATAACAACCATGCCAGGCTCGGCGGACCAGGCAAAAGCCGCGCTCAGGATCAGAATGAAACGAGACACCCTAGCCGTAAATCGCGGACAGTTCATTCGTCGGGATGTGGCCGTTCGCGCCCAGGGGGTCGACATACACATACGTTCTTCCGGATGGTGTATTTCGAACCTCCTTCGACCAATCGATTCCGAGAGCAGAATACATCGTTGCCATGACATTCTCGATGCGCGGCTGCTCTTTGCGCTCCCAACCGGTGTCCGCACAGCGGCGACCTTCGGCATCGCTGGCGCCAATCACTGATCCGCCCTTCACACCGGCGCCCGCGAACATTGCGGGGAAACAATACTTGTGGTGATCACGACCCTTGATGTGGTTGAGCGGCCCAGGCGTACGGCCGAACTCACCCATCATGATGACGAGCGTTTCATCGAGCAGGGTCTTGCCGGGCTTCGTCTTCGCGGGCAGCGCCGCCAAGTCCTCGATCAGAGTAGCAAGAGCCGGGTCGGCCTCAGAGATGAGCTTGTAGTGATTGTCATCGATCGTGCGATCCCAGATCCGGCGGTGATGATCCCACCCGTTATGGCAAATGTGGATGTAGCGGGTACCGGCATCTTGCGCCAATACATTGCGAGCCAGCGCGCAAGATAGCCCGACCGAGGTATTCCCGTATCGTTTGCGATCTTCTTCTTTGATTTGAAACGCCGTCGGCCAGCGCGAATCCGTCAGCAGTTTCTTCGCAGTGCCGCTAAAATCTTCAAATGCGTTGATCTCCCTCGAATAGCCCGCATTCCGGATACGGGATGTTTCGCGGAGTTGAGACAGCAACCGCCAGCGCTCTTCTAGTAGTTCGACGGCCTTTTCGTCGAGAGCCATGCCCTTGAGAGCCTGCTCAGGATTCATATCGAAGACTGAGAATCGAGGTGGAAGAAATCCCGTCGAAAGCGCGCCGATCTGATTCGTTTCGAGATTGAATGAAACATACGTCGGGAACGTGTCTCCGTCGCGTCTCTGCGACTCGAGTTCGCTCGCGACCACCGATCCCACCGATGGAATCTCTTTCGCGAACGCCACATTCAGTTGCCGTCCTGTCTGAATGTAGTACTGGCCACGCAGATGGACTTCTTCGTGACTGACAAAGGACCGGACGATCGCGATTCGATCCAAAACCTGAATCATCCGCGGGAATAACGCGTGCGGCACATAGATTCCCGTGGAAGTCTTCCGAACGTCGAAATCCTTCTGCGTTGACTCATTCTCTTTGAAGTCGAACGAGTCAACGTGGCTTAGCGCTCCGGCGAACTCATAGAAGATGACGTTTCGGGCGCTTCCTCGCGGAGTCGCTTTGACCGTGGGATTGGCGCGCACCTGAAGCGGCCAAATGGCATTGGCAGACGCGCCGAGCACGCCCAAACCTCCGAACCTCAATAGCTCCCGGCGGGATGGGACGAGATCTCCAACCGTATGCGATGCCATGGTGCGCCTCAGAAATTGTACAAAAATTCAACGAGGTTGATGAGAGCCCACTGAACGTTCTGAGCCCCCTCGACACGGTTCTTCTCGAGCGCTGCGACCGCAATCGCCTTTTCGTCCGGCTCCGGCGCGCGCGCCAACGTGGCGAGGAACAACTCCTCGACTACTTTGCCGTTATCGGAGTACGCATCGAGCATCCGTTGTACGCGGCTGTCCTTCGCGGCAAGCACTCGATCGTTCACCACGGGCGAGCGCATCAGCATGATCGGCTGCAGTGGAGAAGGCGCAGGCGTCTTCGGTGGAGCGCCGCGATTCGATTGACCGAAAGCCTGCATGAAACTCTTGAGTTCGCCGGTCGCTCGGGGAACGCTAAGCTGCATGGCCATCGGAATCGATTCTTTGCCGGCTTTAAAGGATCCCGGACGTTCCGTGGCCGTAGCCACCGCGTCGTGCAACTCCTCCGCCGTCAGCATACGCACGTACTTGCGCGCATAGTATTTCGTGTAGTTCTCACTCCACTCGCCGGGGAAACGCGCAGATAATTGGTATGCGCTCGAATTGCAGATCAGAGAGAAGAGCTTGTGGAGACTGTAATTGTTTTCGCGGAAATAGGCTGCGAGCGCGTTCAGCAGTTCAGGATGGGTCGGCTGCAGATCCCAGCCTTTCGGCAGATTTGCCGGATCCTGACGCGCCAAGTCAAACTCATCGTACGGCTCGACGATTCCCATTCCCATGAGCTTCGCCCAATACATGTTGACCGTTGCTCGGGCAAACTGCGGACTCGAGGTCAGCATACGCGCAAGTTCGTCGCGAGGATCCACCCCCTGCTTTGGCAATTCGTCGGTGAGCACGAATTTCGGAGTGTTCGGTCCGCCAAGCCGCTTGTTCCGCAGCATACTGTCGCCCTTCGTGTCATACCCCGGCGCAAGATCGTCGACAGCGAAGTGGCCCATCACGGCCTCAGCCTTTTCGACATGCGGAATATATCGGGTGTGACCGAGGAAAGCGGCTTGCTGGAAGAAATCTGAACGTTTCTTGGACGCGAGGTAGACGTTCACCTTCTCGAGGTGCGCCGCGCCATCGTGGCAGGAGATGCAGGAGAAGTTAATGCCGAGGAAAACTTTCCCGTACAGAATCGTCAGCTCATCGTGCGTGTCGAGTTGGTGGACCTTGCTGAGGTCATCGCCGTGAGCGGCCTCACCCGGCTTTCCTTCCACATGCTCGCGTACGATCGGATTCGCCGCGGCGACCACGTAGTTGCTCTTTGCGGATGCAGCGATGATGCTGCGGACGAGGTCGTCATACGGGCGATCCGCCGCGAGACTTTCCTTCAGAACGTAGTGGAACAAGGTGTGCGCGCGACCCATCTTGCCGTTGGCTCGCAGCACATCCATAAAGAAGTAGGCCCACTTGTCTACAAATTCGTCACTTCCGATGAGCCGGTTGATCAGGCGCTCGCGCTTGTCGGGTGAGTTGTCCGCCAGAAATTCACGGATCTCGTGAGTGGTTGGAATACGGCCTGTCAGGTCCAGCCGGACGCGCCGGATAAATTCGCGATCCGTCGACATCGGCGCGTGAGGCACGCCGTCTCGCTCCATCTTTTCGAATAGGTACTTGTCGATGAAATTGCGCCGGATGACCTTCTCGGTCACGGCTGCTGGTTTGGGCAGTGCTGCCGTCACACGCTCAGTAATTGAACCAGCTGCGGGCGACCTCGGAGCCTTGAAAATCGGGGCATGAACCTCCGCCGGCATTTCGGACATGTCGGCGGGTTTGCTTTTCGTGGGAGATTTTGCGTTTTGGGCCAGACACAGACCCGCTGCGAGGATTGAGGTCGCGAGAGTGCGCATCGGACGAGGATCCCCCCTTATGCTCGCGTGGAGCGCGCGCTGCTGGAAGTATGAAACTGAATGACAGAGAAGTCAACACGCCTGGTGGCTGTCGAATCTGGTAAAGTCAGCGTTAACTTTGGTCATGCGCCCGACAATAACTGTTCTTCTTCTGGCGAGTTGCGCGGCTGCCGCGGATTCGCCGATTCCTCCTGGAGCAAAACCCACGAGCTACGGAGCCGTTGGCGCGGGCGAAGGTCCGGTATCGGATCTGAAAGGAAACATGTACTTCACCGCCGGAGACCGAATCACCAAACGGGATTCCTCCGGAAAAGTCACCGTCTTCCGTGAACCCTCCGGCGGGGCGAACGGACTGCTTTTCGATCATCAGGGCCGGTTGATCGTCTGCGAATCTCGCAACCGCCGCGTCGTGCGAATCGAAGCCAACGGTGAGGCTACCGTCCTGACCGACAACTACGAGTCCATGAAGTACAACTCGCCTAACGATTTAACGATCGATTCGAAGGGCCGGATCTATTTCAGTGATCCGAGATATGGCAAGCGGGACACCATGGAGATGCGGGACAAGAACGGCAAGTTCATCGAAGGCGTGTATCGCATCGACGGACCCGGTAAAGTGACTCGCGTCGTTGGACACGAGGTGGAACGCGCAAACGGAGTCTTTGTTTCCCAGGGAGACAAGTACTTGTATGTTGCAGATAACAATAACAATACCGTAGGCGGGGCTCGGAAAGTCTGGCGGTTCACGTTGCGCCCGGACGGGAGTGTCGATGCCGCGAGCCGTAAGTTGATCTTCGATTGGAAGGACGGGCGCGGCCCCGATGGCATCAAGATGGACCGGGACGGCCGGCTTTATGTCGCGGGAGGACGGAATCAGCCTATCCCGCCGTATGAGACGGCAAGCGAGTTCAAAGGCGGTGTTTATATCCTTTCGGCTGAGGGGAAGCTCCTGGAGTTTGTCCCGATTCCCAAGGATGAGGTGACGAATTGCGCGTTCGGCGGTCCGGACTGGAAAACCCTGTTCATTACGGCCGGCGGGACGCTGTGGACTATTCCGGTGACAACACCAGGATGGATTCCCTACACCGGACGACCGTAACCGCGCCCGATAAGATATCGTCGGTACTGGATGATCCGGACGGCCGAAGCTTGATGATTCGACACACTCTTCTGGTGGTGCTGTGCGCACCGCTCTTTGCACAAACTGTTGATAAGGCTTTCTTCGAATCCAAGATTCGACCGGTGCTGGTTGCAAAGTGCTATGGCTGTCACTCATCGAAGCTGCGTGCTCCGATGGGAGCACTTACGTTGGACACCAAGGCCGGTGTGGCTAAAGGAGGGGCGACGGGTCCTGCGGTCGTATCCGGGAAACCCGCGGAAAGCCGGCTCTTCAAAGCCCTGACCTACACAGACGCCCATCTGCAGATGCCTCCCTCGGGCAAGCTGCCCGATGCCGTTATTGCTGACTTCGAGCAGTGGATCGCCGGCGGAGCGCCTGACCCGCGCGCCGACGCTCCGGCTACTAACGCTGCCCTAAAAGGAATGTCGATCGACGAGGGGCGGAAATGGTGGGCATTCCAGCCGCTCCCGAAACCGGCGGCGACAACAAAAGCCGCCGACGCGATCGATGCCTTTATTCGCGCGAAACTCAAAGCCAAAGGTCTGAAGCCATCTCCGCCGGCGGACGCTCGCACCCTGGCGCGGCGCGCGTATGTCGACCTTGTCGGCTACAAGCCCACTTACGAAGAGGTTGAAGCGTTCGCAAATGACCAATCTCCGGACGCGTACGAAAAACTCATCGACAAGTTGCTCGCTTCGGAACGATATGGCGAGCGGTGGGGTCGTCACTGGATGGATGTCGCCCGCTTTGGTGAAGACAACCCGACTGGCGAAGCGACGAATCCTCCTTATCCATACGCCTGGAGATACCGCGACTGGATCATCGAAGCGATCAACAAGGATGTTCCGTACGATCGTTTCGTCAAGCTGCAACTCGCGGCGGACTTGATGGCCGATGCCACTCGTGACGATCTACGCGCGCTCGGGTATCTGGGCGCTGCGCCCGTCTATCACAAAGATCTGCGATTGTCCGAGCAGGTGATCGGCGGCTTTCTGACGGACGACTGGGATGAGCGTGTCGATGCCGTCTCGCGCGGCCTGCTCGGCCTTACGGTCGCGTGCGCCAGGTGCCACGATCATAAGTTCGATCCCATTCCGACGAAGGACTATTACGGACTCGTCGGTGTCTTCGCCTCAACCATGCGAACGGAGCGGCCGCTGTTCGATGTCGACCCCAAAGTCGAGGCTCGCTACTCATGGCTGGTGAACAGGCTGTTCGATCTGAAGTACTCGATCAACCTGCTTACGAACGAGGCTTCGACCGTTGTCGATTCGGCTGCGAGAGTCGCGAAGTGGAAGGTGGAGTTGGAGGAGTTGAAAGAGGAAGCATTGAAGCTGAAGGAGCAATATCCGAAGCTGGTGCAGAACCTGGAAAAGCATTGGACATTTCCTCCTCCACGGCCACCCAATCCGGCGCCGGCGAAGCCAGGTGATCCACCTGCGGCTGATGCTGCCGCGGCTGCAGCGGCCCGGCGCGCCCGAAACCGCGTGGTCACTTCGACCGAGCCATTTACCAACGCGGTCTATGAAGCCGCCCAGTACATCGATGGCAGCGATCCGCAATTCACGGTCATTCACTACAAGACCGGTGAACCGCGGGATGTCCCGGTATTGAGAGCGGGCAACGTCGCAAGCCCGGGAGAGATCGTTCCTCGCCACTTCCCGCTGGTGCTGGCTCGTGGCGACGCAAACTTCAAGAAGGGATCGGGGCGTCTCGAATTGGCTGAGAAGATTTTCACCGACGCCGCGTCATTGTCGGCTCGCATTATCGTGAATCGCGTCTGGAATTGGCACATCGGCAAGCCGATTGTAGCGACTCCAAGTGATTTTGGCGTTCAGGGGGAGAAGCCGACTCACCCCGAGTTGCTCGATGACTTAGCAGCTCGATTCATCGCGAACGGCTGGTCCTTGAAGTGGCTGAATCGGGAGATCATGCTTTCGGCGACGTACCGGCAATCGAGCAAGCCTCGCGAAGACGCCGCCAAGGTAGACACAGTGAACGCGCTCGTCTGGCGGATGAATCCACGACGCATGGACATCGAATCGTATCGCGACACTTTGCTTCGCGCTTCGGACCGTCTCAACGAGAAGATGTACGGTCCTTCGGAAGACTTGCAATCGCGAGAACAATGTGCGACGCACAGTGTATGGAAGAGTCAGCCGCGGCAGGATGAGCAGTCTTTTGAAGACCTATGACTTCCCCGATCCGATGCAGACGGCAGGCGGGCGCGAGTTGACCATCACACCGCTTCAACAGCTATTCGTGATGAACAGTCCATTTATGCATGAGGCAGCGGTGGCCTTGGCCGCGAACGGTCGCTCAGGAAGTGGACGACACGGCCAAAATGCGCGCGCTGTTTCGAAAGGTCTTGAGCCGCGAACCGAGCCCGAAAGAACTTGACATGGCTCTCAGTTATCTGGCGGCTAGGGACGATTGAGCAGTACGCCCAAGTGTTGCTCTCCACCAATGAGGAGATTTTCTGGCCATGATTTATAAACCTTCGCGGCGGGGACTGCTTCGCACGATGTTCGGTGGTATCGGTACAGTAGGGCTTGCGGGAATGCTGGCTCGCGAACAGGCAGGCGCCGCGACCCTCGGCCGATACACGGCGCCACGCACGCCGGGCAAAGCGAAGCACGTCATCAGCCTCTTCCTCTCCGGCGGCCCCTCGCAGGTCGACATGTTCGATCCGAAGCCAGACCTGGTGAAGTTCGCCGGGCAGCGGCCAGGTTCCGTTGACCTCCGGACCGAGCGCCAGACCGGGGGCCTGATGCCCACTCCGTTCACATTCGGGAAGCATGGAGAGAGCGGGGTCGAGGTCAGTGAGGTCCTGCCAAATCTGGCCTCCGTGATCGATGAAATGTGCGTGATCCGATCGATGTACTCGTTCAATCCCACGCACACGCCGGCGTTGAGCTTGTATCACACAGGAACGGTACTTCTGAACCGCCCTTCGCTGGGTTCATGGGTGTCGTACGGCTTGGGATCCGAGAACGAGAATCTGCCCTCGTTTGTTGCGCTCGACTCGGGATTCGGTGGCGGTGGCTTGGGCGGATCGGCCACACGGGCCGGATTCCTCCCCGCCGAGCATCAAGGTACTCCGTTCAATGATGCGGAGGTCGAACCGGAGAAGATGATCCCGGACCTTCGCAACAAGTGGGTTGATAAAGATGGGCAGCGGCATCAGCTCGATGCGATTCAGGCAATGAATCGCGAGTATAGCCAAACGTTCGGAGGCGATGAGTACCTGGAGGGCCGCATCAAATCGATGGAGTCAGCGTACCGGATGCAGTTTGCCGCAATCGATGCCTTCGACGCCCGAAAGGAGCCGGAGGCAGTCCGTGAAGAGTACGGGACCGGGCCGTTCGCAAATGGCTGTCTGCTGGCACGGCGGTTGGTGGAACGTGGTGTACGCTACGTCCACGTCGGCTCGGGCGGATGGGACGATCACAAAGACATCGAGAAGAACTACCAAAAGAACTGTCCCGCCATGGACAAGGCGGCAGCCGCTCTCATTCGTGATCTGAAGCGCCGCGGCCTGCTTGACGAGACCATGGTCGTTTGGGGCGGTGAGTTCGGACGAACGCCGGTGTCGGAGAGCGGTACCGGTCGTGATCACAATCCTTACGGCTACACGATGTGGGTCGCTGGCGGCGGCTTCAAGGGCGGGCTTGCCTACGGCGCGACAGATGACTTCGGATTTAAAGCGGTAGAGAATCGCGTCTCAATCCACGACCTGCACGCGACCATGCTCTACGCGCTCGGGATTGATCACACAAAATTGACGTATCGTTACGCAGGCCGGGACTTTCGGTTAACGGATGTGTTCGGTGAGGTGGTAAAGGAAGTGTTGCTGTAAGATTTCGCCTGTCTCTGAAATGCGAAGGGGCGGGTGTCGCAGCTACTGAAGGCCCGTGGACTAGTTCGCTCGTCCTCACTACACGCGAAAAGCGTTGTGCATTTTAAGCACACACCTCTGGACGTTCGTAAGTCCTCCGACTGCTGACCTCAGTTGCTGAAACACCGCCCCTATGCTCATCCGGCGGTTCTATAGCAACCTCCTTCTTGGCGCCTCTTCAGCGCCTTTCGGAAACCCAATCCCTGTTGGGCTCCGATTCCATGCTACTCCAATGGCGATGGGTGTCAAGGCACATTTTGTTGCCCTCACCGTTTCGGTTTCGGAGCCAGTTTCGCGCTCGTATCGACGACATACAGAGAGAGACTTTCGTGCGGTCAGGAATAAACGGCGTCCATCCTTACCGCCAAAGGTGAGATTAGCAGCCGATTCAGGCAGAAGAATCCGTGCGAGCAGCTTCCCATCTGTAGAGAAGATCTGCGCGCCATCTCCCGAACTCGACCACACACGACCCGCCGCATCACAACGAATCCCGTCGGGACCACCTTTATCGATCGACGCGAATATTCGACCATCGCTGACCGCGCCATCTTTGGCAACGTCGAACACTCGAATGTGTTTCGGCTTTCCCGAATCGGCCACATAGAGTTTCGTCTCATCGGAGAAAAGGCGAGACCGTTCGGTTTATCGAAATCTTTGATGACTGCCGTCGCGGTCTTGCTGTTCGGATCGAAGCGGTACACGTAGTTACCGGGGCTGTTCCTTTGTTCGCCCTGCGAGCCCATAATCCGGGTCGGTGAACCAGATCGAGCCGTCTGATTTCACAACAACATCGTTCGGCGAATTGGAGATTCTTTCCTTCGAAGCTCTCGATCAAAGTGATCACCTCACCATTCTTCTCCGTACGAGAAACCCGGTGCCCGCCGTGTTCCGCAGAGACCAGGCGTCCTTCGAGATCAAGCGTGTTTCCGTTCTTGGTGGAGTTGCTCGGCTGCCGAAATGTGCTCGACGCCCTTCTTGGAGTCCCAACGTTTCAGCTCATTCGCAGGGATATCACTAAAGACGAGGTAACCGCCTTCGGCATTGACCCAGACAGGTCCCTCGACGAACTGCATGTCCGTTGCGAGCTTTTCCACTTTGGCGTTCTTCGGAAATAGCTTCTGGAACTCGGCTGGATCCACAATCTCGAAGCCGGCTCCGAAGATGGACGCCACAAACAGCAGCCCACTCGCGATTCTCATACGGTATTTGCTCCTCAGTGTTGTTTTCTACCGAACCTGCGGGAATCCCAGATCAACCTTGCTAGTGCCGGGATCGGGCCAGCGGCCCGTTACGACCTTTGCCCGTGTGTAGAACTGTACGCCTTCCGGACCAACATGCCCTGGAGACCACCGAACAATGATGCTTTCCATCCGCCAAAGCTGTAGTAAGCCATCGGCACCGGGATCGGTACATTGATTCCGACCATCCCTACCTCGACGTCGACCGGAACTGTCGTGCCGCGCCGCCGTCGCGAGTAAAAATGGCCGTGCCGTTCCCATACGGATTGTCGTTAATCATCCGCAGAGCTTCATCGTAAGTAATTTACCCGCACAACCGAGAGGACAGGACCGAAGATCTCGTCGTCGAACAGGGGGTACCCGGCTTTACGTTATCGACGAGCGAAGCGCCGAGGAAGAAACCCGGTCGAGCACAGGCGGCATCGTTGCGCCCGTCGACTATTACGGTCGCGCCGTGGGATTCCGCGCGCTCCAGGTAGGAAGCGACGCGGTCGCGATGCTCACGCGAGATAAGGGGTCCCATCTCATTCCCTCTTCCTCAATCCCGGGACCCATTTTTGACCCGGTCCATGCGCTCGCGGATGGCGGCGATGAGGGGATCGGCGACTGCTCCTACTGCGACCACTACCGAAATAGCCATGCAGCGCTCCCCCGGCGGATCTGTACGCGGCCGAGACTGCGGCGTCCGCTGCCATTGCGATATCGGCACACATGCTACAGAAAATGAAATTGTAACAGCTTCTAAGGTTGCAGGAGCTAATGCCATAGTGCAAAATATCAGCAACTGACTTACTGACGGTGGTGTTTTTAAATCAATCTCTTCTAATGAACGGTATGTAATATTTGTTAACAAAAAGAATGCGACATTTTCCAATATAGACATAACAATCAAAGGCAATTGTGTACTTCCCTAAACAATATTCCCGTATGGGTACAAAAAAAGGCACTGCTATTAAAGAAAGCATTCCTGCTACTTACAGAGGCGGAAGTACTATATTTAAAATAGATAATATAAACCCGGGAGAGGCCATCTTATTTGAATTTTAAGACAAGGCTTACAACAACTTTTAAACTTACCGACAAGAATCAATTTGGGTTTTCAGATATGAAGAAAATATCACTTTCTGTTTCTGTAACGCTTTATAAAAATAGCACAAAAGAGATACAGACACTTATTGATTGCATAGAAAAGACCAACCTGGATTACCGGCTTTTCCTGATAGATAATTCACCAACAAAAGAACTGGAAATTTTTTCTCAGGCAGCTAACACAGACTACGTTTATAATAATAAAAACCTTGGTTTTGGTCATGCCCAGAACATAGCCATATCAAAAGCGCTTGATAATAGTAATTATCATCTGATCCTAAACCCTGATATAACCTTTGGCAAAGGGACACTTGAAAATATTTATACGTTCATGGAGTTGAATCAGGACATAGGTCAGTTAATGCCGAAGATATTTTATCCTGATGGAGAAATACAAAGACTATGCAAGCTTCTTCCCCATCCTGTTGATCTTATTGGAAGAAGATTTTTAGGGCATTTATCCTATATGAAAAACCGGAATAAGCTTTATGAGCTTGATCAGTTCAAATATGATAAATTGCTTGATACCCCTAATCTTTCAGGCTGCTTTATGTTCATCCGTACATCAGTATTAAAAGAAGTAAAGGGTTTTGACACAAGATTTTTTATGTACCTGGAAGATTTTGATCTTACGCGGCGGATTAATAAAATTTCGCGTACGGTATTTTACCCTGATGCATCAGTAACGCATGCTTTTAATAAAGGTTCTTATGGTAGCCCAACATTATTAAAGTATCACATTGTGTCAGCTATAAAATATTTTAATAAGTGGGGATGGCTTTTTGATACAGACAGAACAATGCTGAATAATAAAGTATTGCAGCAACTAAAAGATATATAGACCCTGGTATTTACGACTCGCATCTGTGCATATAAAATCAGAAAAACCTCTTGTGCTAATTTCCGCTGTTAACATTAATGAAGGCGGTCCCTCTAAGTATTTTGATAGATGCTGTAAATGCTTTTATGTCAGATTGTATTAATGATTACAGGCTCGTACTGCTTATTCATAAAAAAGAAATATTTGCGGGATATATAGGAAATACTGCCGTTGAAATATGTGAATACAAATATCCAAAACGATCATGGCTGTTAAGAGCGTGGTTTGAATATATACATTGTTTTTTTATTTCAAAATATCAAACCGGATGTTTGGATCTCATTAAATGATATAACTCCCAACATTGTTACAAAGAATAAGGTTGTTTATTGTCAGAACCCTGCACCCTTTTATCAACTTGGAAGTAAACAGTATTTGAACGAAAAGAAATTATTATTCTTCCATTTTTTCTATAGCTTTTTTTATCGCATCAACATCCGATCTAATAAATATGTTATTGTGCAGCAGGAATGGTTAAAAAATGAATTTATAAGAAGGTTTAAAATAAGCAATGTTCT
>CAWGVL010000040.1:0-90572 GCA_963825845.1 Bryobacteraceae bacterium
CAGATGTGGGTTACCGCGCCCAGGTGGTTGGTTAAAGCCCAGGTCCGTGTCTCGTGCGAGAAGTGAGGACGAGTTCGCAGACAATTGCTGTTGTGGGAATTAATGCGTCAGAAAGCCAAACCCGCCTAAAGTCAGATTCGCCAGTAAATTTGCTGTGTTATGACATATACCATCCTGATTAGTACTTCATTTCGCAGAGTTCTCGGCATAAAATAGCGGTGCTCATATTAAAGCAAGGCAAGGAGGACATGAAATTTCCTTATAGGACTACTCCCTGCATCAATGTATGCAGAGTTCGAAGAGACACTAAAAAGGGCTTTTACGACAGCAGCAACGCCCACATCGTGGACGGGGTGTCATGGAAAACAACACTGATGTTAGTCAACTTTGAGCATGCAAATGCTGGAAGTACAAAATAGTTTTTCATGGCGATGACCCACCTGGTGCCTTGAAATCTTTTACTTTTGTTGGCCGAGGATCATGGAATACTTTCTCTGGAGACATTCTCCGTGCTGTGGCATTCGTGGTTTTTGAGACTTCCGGCAAACGCCTCCACAACTCAGTTCCGCATGGGCAAACTGAACTGGTTCGGGAACAGATTATGAGGTAGGGATGTCTGTGATTTTCGGTACAACCGGGCATTCCCGGCCTATACCTGTGCATTCGAGGGGCCAACCCCTGGCGCCGAGCAGCGGCATAGAGTACGACTTGGTGATCTTGGTTTCGCACAATACTCAACCTCCTTTGAGGTTATGTCACGTGGTCGGCCGCTCGTTCGAACCCTTCCAGATTCTCTTCCCCTCCCCGTGACGATCTAGACGAGCAAAGGAAGGGACACTTACGATTTAAGCGGGCTGTTTTTTTGTTTTCCGAGCCCTCGGAACAGTCGATGGCCGGAAGCATAAGGAAACGCGGGGACAATCCAGTCTCTTCCAGGCGGCCATTTACACTCTCGGCGGCTCTGGGTTTTCGCTTCCACCCCGGAGGGGCGTTTACGACCGTAAACGCGACGGAGCCCGCCACGATGACTCCAATCTCGTTTGAGTATCTCTATTTGCCCTGCGCCACCGGTGGAGAAGATCGAAGCTTGCAGATGGCTCGTTACCTTACTGCGGTTACCCTCTGGGTTCGCTGCTGCTCAGCCCGTACAGGAGCCCGCTGAATCGTTAGGGCCCGGTTCTGTTCGTGGAGTCGTAGAAGCATCACGGGAGCTCCGGTTCGGAAGGCGGACGTGATGCTGCGCACGGTGGTGCAAATGGCTGGGCAAGGAGTGTGTGGGGGAGTACCGCGCGCTCGGGTAGCTTTCGCTTTCGAAAACTTAGGTGCAGAGAACTACCTGATCTCCGCCCAGCGAAATGGGTTCGTTCTCTGGGACGGTGTCGTAGGCCCTCGCGGTCTCGCCTCCGTGAGGGATTGTCATCAAGCTGGTTCCGCATTCCTGTTACGACGGGCAAGGTGACCGACGAGGACAGCGAGCCGACGATGGGAGCGGCATGGGCCGAAGCGTCGGCGTGGTTCGTCCTGAGGAAGTTTTGACGTTCCTTCTGTTTCTCCAGGGAATCACATCTTGCTGGCGCAATCGGATGACTCTTGCTGCAACAGGGCCGCTCGTAAATATTTCTTCATGTGCAGGTGGGCGCTCGCTGAAATGGACGATGTCGTTCTGCTGGATGGCTGTCGCTCGGCTTTTGAAGTGACCGGAACCACCAAGGCGGTCGACAACCCGAGTGCTGCAGAATGGTGCCGGGTCCGATGGATAGTTTCCCCTTCGACATGCATTCGAGCCGGAGCCTCACCGAAGGGAACGCGTTCACGATCGGTGATGTGACACCGCGAAGGTACCGGGTGGATGTCAATGCGGCGCCCGACGGCTCACTGTCTGCGGCCGTGCGAATCGGGCAAGACGCTTAACTCGAATAATCTTGCACTGATGATCACTGATCAGGTGGCGGGTCTTGAATTTGAGCCTTGCGAAAGGCGCAGTGAATGTTGCAGGCTCCGTCACTGGACGCGGACGAATGGCGTGGGTCAGCTTCCTCGATCGCCTCGGTCCCTCTTCCGGATAAGGGCGATCAGTGGCGGTTATTCAAAGACGTCAATGGCCGACCAGATAATCCGTATTTGTTCTCCCCCCCTTCTCCCCAGGCGAATGCACGAAGTCTGGCATTCGGCTCCAACGGTGATCCGAGTGTCGTAAAAGAGTCCGGAGTATTTGAAACAGATCGAATTCGAAAGGGACCCTGGTGAAACCTGGCGAAAACGCTCGCGAGTCAGTGCAATTGAAGAGAGCGGAATGAAAATACGGAAGGTGCTCGTCGCAAATCGGGAGAGATCGCGGTTCGAATTCCCGGCGCTCTTCGTGAAGCGACTATTCCGAGCGTCGCAATCTACTCCGACGGCCGATCGCGCTTCACTC
The DNA here is from genome assembly GCA_963825845.1 of Bryobacteraceae bacterium. Classification (GTDB taxonomy): domain Bacteria; phylum Acidobacteriota; class Terriglobia; order Bryobacterales; family Bryobacteraceae; genus DASQDN01. Next base: position 2,417 of record CAWGVL010000040.1, read on the forward strand.
CACGTCCGAATTGCGGATGAGGCGGCCCACATAGGGTCGGCTCCTTGTCGTCCCAAAAGCTATCTCCGTATCCATAAGCTTCTGCGGCTGCGAAGCAGCATGGCGCGGATGCGATTTATCCGGCAATTGGCTTTCTCAGCGAGCAACGGCGGATTCGCCGATGCCGTGCCGCTGCAGGGCTGATCTTTATCGGTGTCTATCTGGAGAGCTCATTGGAGGGCTCGGCTCCAACAGGCACCACCGCGTGAGCTTGCGGTTGCTTTACGTGTGCCGGTACTGCCCGCAGGCACAGAAGGGGATGCCGACGAGGCCTGCCTACAGTTGCGTAGGACATAGAAAACCCGGTCACGCCGAACGAGGCGGCCGGCGGTAAGTGGAAGGGAATGCGTCGTGCTCCACGCCTGCAGGGTGGATCTTGCCAGCTGCTTTTGGGGACGGTTGGGGCGAGCGAAGCCGAGCGCGCCTTCGGCAACGGCCGAGTGTATGTTGAATAGTCTTTGATCCACAAAACCCTGATATTGAGATCCAGATTATAGAACATCGCTCACTGAAACCTCATTCAGGTGGGCGAACGTGGAGTGTTCGATTGGCAGCACCTGCTGCTCACTAGAAGGTCATCGAAGAATGTCCCTCGCCGTTTGTGATGAAACGAAGCTGATTTGCGGAATGAGACTGGATTGCACGCCATCAACGTTGCTGCTGCTGCGGGCTATTCCAATGGGGAACCGTCGAGTTTTTCGTCGACTCATGGACCAGGGGGTACTCACTCCTGAGATGAATACACGTCTTCAGGTCGAACATCCTGTCACCGAAATGGTTACAGGTGTCGATCTGGTGCAGTTGCAACTCCTATAGCTGCGGGGGAACGCCTCCCGCTCCAGCAAACCGACATCTCCTGGAACGGCGCGGCCATCGAGTGCCGGCTAGGAGCCGAAGATCCGGACAATCAGTTCTTCCGTGCCCCGGACTCATCACCGACTTGACGATGGCTTCCGGGCCCGGAGTCCGCCTCGACAGCGGTATCTATGAAGGATGGACGGACCGATGGAGTACGATCCGTTCTGGCGAAGCTCGTCGTTTGGGGCCCAACGCGTGAGGCCGCGACGGCTCGCATGTTGCGGGCCCTCGCCGAAACGCACATAGGCGGAATCAAGAACAACGTGGCATCTTCCGTGACATCCTCAAGATCCGCAGTTTGCGGCCGGGGAAATCCATACCGGTTTCATTGCGGAACATTTGGCCCGGCGTCAGGCCGTCCCTCGAGGACCGGACAGCGAACTAGCCCATATACTCGCGGCGATCGCGGAGTCGCGCAAAACGAAGTCGCCGGCTATGTCTGTGGCCGCCGAATCCGGTCTGAATGGCTGCGTAAAGGACGCTCACGCCTTCTGCGTTAGCGCTATTCGACTTCGCGAGCGCCGTGTAACCCTGCTTCGCGATGATCGTGTATTGATCGGGCTACGTTCTGGTCCACACCACGGAGCGGTTCGCCGGTACCCGGATTCACCAATTCGACTTCGATCTTCCGGAACTTTCCGTCGCGAGTCTGGTTGGTCGGTGTCCGTCATCGTGTACTGATTCCGGAGCGAATCCGAGATATTCCGAAAAATACTCGGAAATTCGCTGTAGAATCGAGGGAAGAAAGACATACCGCCGGTTTCCTTCGCGAAGGTCCGCATCTGATTGTCCGCCTCAGAAAATCGGGCGCGCGAACTCCCATGTAGCAATAGGCGTCCGCAGCTACGGTAAGTCTGCATCAGTCCGATTCCGTAAATCGGAACGCCAGCATTCTGAAGAGCCTTCCTCGTCTTGTCGAAGGTCAACTTGCTGAACGTGTCTACTCCCGTGGAGAGCAACACGATCGCTTTCCGTCCCTCAATCTCGTTCATCCGCTCCGAGTATCCACCAACGCATCGAAGAGGTTGGATTCGGAGAAGGCTGGGATGCGCAGGCGCTGCATTGCTTCGTTGCCTTCTGTTTGTTGGTCGAGAAGTCTGACAGGATTTCCGGTCGAAGATCGTAAGCGACAACCGCGACAAAGTCCTCAGACTTAAGAGTTTCCAGGAATCCGTAGGCGGCCGTCAGGGTCAGATACCAAGTCTCAGTCCAATACCGTTGGTACAGGTTGCTGAATTCGATCACCATCGTGACAGTCATGGGGCCTTCGCCGATGCCGAAACTCGATACAATTTGCGGGGTACCGTCTTCGAGAACGCGGAAAGCTTCCTCTGGGAATCCGCTGGATGAAGTTACCTTGATTGTCGACGCGGCGATGTCCAGGTTACCGTAGTGACATGACTCCGAAACCCGGACCTTCGCGTTCGCGCCTTCTTTCTTTCCGAACTTAGAAGGTATCTTGGGCTGCTCGGCTTCCGGGGACCGGTTGCCCATCTTTATTTGTGTGCGGCGAGGTTTCGCGACGGATTCGGTGCTCTCTTTGTTTGGACCGCCCTGGTAAAACCCAGGCGCAAGTCCGGCCGTCTAGGCAGCGCCAAACTGATAGCAAGCTGTTTCATGAGAACGGGCGTCCCCTCGAAGGCGACTATATCAGAAGACGTGTCCTGCCGGTCGCAATTTCTCCCGCTTAATGAACGAACCGGTCGCGATCGCGGTCCCGGTTCTTCATATAAACCTCGAATTTCGCCGCGCTCGATTACGTTTTCCAATTCTTATACCAACCCCGCAGTGAGTCAATGGGGTTCGATCGAACGGTGCGCCGCCTGCCCATCGTAGGATAGAGCCGCGGCTCCTGGAGCGCAGGTAGATAACACGATCACCTCCGCCGAAGTGTGCGATGTGGCTCACCCCGCCGCCCGTCCCTGAAGTGAAAAAAGGAAGGCCGCCGCGCCGAAGATGATGGCGTAATACTTGGCCTTCATCGGCACGATGAACTCCACCAGCAGCCTCTGGTCGGGGAAAAGATACGCAAAGGCACCAGGAGTCCAAAATGGCTCCGGATGCGCCGATCGTGCGCGTTTCCAGGTTCGCCGAGAAGATCAGGTTTGCAACACCCACACCACGCCCGCGCCGATTCCACAGAGATGTAGTACTTCAGGAACTCACGAGTTCCCCAAGTCCTCTCCAGCATCGCCCCAAATACCCAAAATCCGAGCATTTGAACAGGAGGTGCAGCAGTCCCGTCGGGTCATGAAGGAACATGTATGTGACGAGTTGCCACACCGCGAACCGCTGGATCACGTCCCCGGAATCAATCCGGCGGGTACCAGAGGGCGCCATATCCCATCACGACACCGGTTATGTTGTACAGGAAGAGAGGGCTACGTTGATGATAAGTAGCCACTTCACGCCTGTGGGGATAAGCTCGCTGGAGCCCGACGGATAGATGGGTCTGCGGTTTGCCATGGAAAGGCGATAAGGTTTTCTAGAAGAATACCAGCAATCGTAAGTTGTTGATTCAGAACCGCCACGGTCCTGGTGGCGGATTATGGTCAGGATGCGATGCGATCGTTACGATTCCCAACGCGATTGAGGTGATTGGCCGCAAGTTGCGTCGCAATGGCGATCGCGAGCCAGACTTGCCAGCGCGAGAACAAGCCATTGTGGATAAAGAACTCGTCCAGCCAGTTCATGTCCGCGCCAAGCCGCCTCAACGCCAAATAGGTACCCGACCAGCGCGATGGGCGTCATCAAGTCACCAATACTGGCGCGAAGCGGCGCTGTTCGAAATCACTTCTTGTACGCGAAGCTTCGCCGGTACGTCATAACCTTAGGAACCGCCATCAAATTCGCACGCCGCCGAAGATCCTCTACATACCTCGGGGTTATAGATGCACCATTTGGGCGACTATTGGGATTGCATGCTTAAAACGAACAAGCATGGGCTCGGCCAGCAGAGGAGCGCAGACTCCATCATTCACTTATATGACGCGAAAAAACGCGAGTTCGCGGGACAAATTATCAGGCCTGAATAGATTTATGAGAGTGCGGCGTCCTCCTCGCCGTAATCATCCCGGCGACCGTAACGATGGAGGAGAAATGCCGCGAAGTGAATGGCGATGGCCACTGCGATCCAGACCTGCCAGTGCGAGAATAAAACCGTTTGCAATCGCGAACTCGCCGGTCCACTTCAGATCAGCCGAATACGCCAGCATGCGCGCCCACGCCATACGCATTGGTGTCATCAATGATGACATCATCAATGCGCCCTGACGATTAAGCTCCGTTGTCTTTCGCAACGCAGAACCGTAACTCAGACGAATTCGAATGACCATTTGCACAGCCTAATGAGAATCAGATCTTAACGTGAAGATCAGTGTAACAGGGCGATTTCCCGATGATAGAGTGTATCGGAAGAAAGCTGAAAATCTGTAAGCACTGCAAGGGGGATACGCTACTTATGCGTAGAGTTAAAAAACGGTCATCGGCGCGGGCTTCATGGGTAAAGTGCACGCGGAAAACATACGGCGCCTCGGTATGTCGATATCGTTGGTGTTACCGCTGCCAACGCGCCGGACGCTGCTGCCTTTGCGCAGTCGATTGGTGTCGAACGTTCGACCGGGGACTATCGAGAACTTCTGGCCGATCCTGCCATCGACCCGTGATGTTTGCACCCCAACTCCCTGCACTTTCCCGTAACGAAAGCTGCGCTGGAAGCCGGGAAGGCTGTGCTTTGCGAAAAGCCGCTCAGCATGTCGGTTGCAGAGGCGCAGGAAATGGTCGATCTTCCGGTCGCGAAAGACCTGCCAACTGTGTAAATCACAATCTTCGGTTCTACCTTCGTTCAGCAGATCCGGCGCATGATCGGAGCCGGCGATTTGGGGGACATTCTGGTCGTCCAGGGAACGTACTCGCAAGCAGCGGTTGCTTGCACCACACTGACTACACTGGCGCATCGAGAAAGCCGCGAACCGCTGCCTTTTGCTCGATTGGGGATATCTTATAGGTGGGATGGATCTGGTCCACACCTCACCGGCTTAGAGATAACGGCCCTGTGCGCCGACCTCCAGATCGTCCACAAGACTCGCAAGAAGCCGAAGAAGGCGATTCAAACGTTCGCTGGCAAGACGCTTCGTCCGGAAGATTACGAAGAGGTACCGATCGAGACCGAGGACTTCGAGCCGTGCTCGTTCATCTAGGTGATCGTGCGCGAGGAGCTTACACCGTCAGCCAGGTGAATGCCGGGTGCAAGAACCGGTTCCAAATGGAGATCTTCGGAACAAAGTGCGGTGTGATCTGGAACCAGGAGCGGCCGGACGAACTCTGGATCGGCCATCGCAACTCGCCGAACCAGATCCTCCTTAAGGATCCCTCGCTCCTCTATCCGGAGGCCGCGAAATACGCCGATCTCCCGGGCGGACATAGCGAGGGCTACGACGACACGCACAAGCAGGTATTCCGCCGCTTCTACGCCAAGGTGGCCGACCCATCCGCGCCCGTGGACTATCCGACTTTCGCCGAAGGACTGCACGGCATGAAACTGCTGCAGAAAGTGATCGAAAGCAACGAGAAGCGCGGCTGGGTGGATACGGTCTAATCCAGGAGCGGACCTGACAATCCGAACGTTTCAGGGCCGCTCCTGCTTCCAATCGCGTCCGATCGATTCCACCGTCCGCCGAATTTCTTAACAACTTCTTTATGCGGATGGCACACACTTTGCCAAAGCTTTAACAGCTTTTCGACCATCATTGGGTCAGCGGCGGTCAGTCAACTCCGCCAATGAGCGATTCCCATGATGGATCTGATTTGCGTAGCGATAGCGGCAGCCTTCTTCGCCGGCACCGCCAGACTCCTGTACGGCGGCAGCGGGGCACAATGAATCCCCTGTATCTTGTAGGAGGCCTGATTGCGGCGGGGCTCCTGGTTTACCTTCTCGTAGCGCTGTTCGACCCGGAGATCTTCTCGTGACCGGCAACGAACTTCTCCAAATCACCACGTATCTTGGGGGTGCTGCTCGCGCTGGTCAAGCCGTTAGGCGCGTACATGGCGAATGTCTACAACGGCACGGTCAACTGGGCCCGCGAAGGTTGGCTCTACCGGCTTGCCGGCGTCAATGCCGCCGCTTCGATGACGTGGCGCGTGTACGCGCTCGCATTTCTCGGATTCAATGGAACCGGACTTCTTGCCGTCTATGCGCTGCTGCGTCTGCAACATCTCCTGCCTTGGAATCCTCAGGGGTTTGCCGGCATCGAACCGCATACCGCTTTCAATATCGCGGTCAGCTTCGCCACCAATACGAACTGGCAAAACTATGCAGGAGAGACGACGCTCAGCTATTTCACGCAAATGGTGGCGCTGACCGTGCAGAACTTCGTGTCCGCCGCCTCAGGGATGGCTGTGCTGGCGGCGCTCGCGCGTGGTCTCTATCGCGGAATACAGACACCATCGGCAACTTCTGGGTGGATCTGGTGCGAGGGGTGTCTACATCCTCCTTCCGCTTTCGATCCTGCTGACGGTCGTGCTGGTGTCACAAGGCGTTATCCAGAACCTCGATTCGTATCGGCCCGTCGCCGGCTCGCAGTTACTTCTCCCGATGGGACCTGCCGCCTCTCAGATCGCGATCAAACAACTCGGTACGAACGGCGGCGGTTTCTTCAACGTGAACTCCGCTCATCCTTTCGAGAATCCGACTCCAGTGTCGAACTTCGCCGAGATGTTGGCCCTGCTCCTGATTCCCGCGGCCCTCTGCTACACATTCGGCCGCATGGTAAATGATCGCAGGCAAGGTTGGGCTCTGCTGGCCGCGATGTTGATCCTTTTCGTGCCGCTTCTGCTGATCGCGGCACGAAAAGGATCAACATCGCGGCCAGCAGAGCCCAACCTTGCCTGCGATCATTTACCATGCGGCCGAATGTGTAGCAGAGGGCCGCGGGAATCAGGAGCAGGGCCAACATCTCGGCGAAGTTCGACACTGGAGTCGGATTCTCGAAAGGATGAGCGGAGTTCACGTTGAAGAAGCCCCCGCCATTCGTACCCAGTTGTTTGATCGCGATCTGAGAGGCGGCAGGTCCCATCGGGAGAAGTAACTGCGAGCCGGCGACGGGCCGATACGAATCGAGGTTCTGGATAACGCCTTGTGACACCAGCACGACCGTCAGCAGGATCGAAAGCGGGAAGGAGGATGTAGTAAAACCCCTCGCACCAGATCCACCCAGAAGTTGCCGATGGTGTCTGTATTCCGCGATACGAGACCACGCGCGAGCGCCGCCAGCACAGCCATCCCTGAGGCGGCGGACACGAAGTTTTGCACTGGTCAGCGCCACCATTTGCGTAAAATAGCTGAGCGTCGTCTCTCCGGCGTAGTTTTGCCAGTTCGTATTGGTGGCGAAGCTGACCGCGATATTGAAAGCGGTATGCGGTTCGACGCCGGCAAACCCCTGAGGATTCCAAGGCAGGAGATGTTGCAGACGCAGCAGCGCATAGACGAACAAAAAGTCCGGTTCCATTGAATCCGAGAAATGCGAGCGCGTACACGCGCCACGTCATCGAAGCGGCGGCATTGACGCCGGCAAGCCGGTAGAGCCAACCTTCGCGGGCCCAGTTCACCGCGCCGTCGTAGACATTCGCCATATACGCGCCTAACGGCTTGACCAGCGCGAGCAGCACCCGCAAGATACGTGGTGATTTGGAGAAGTTCGTTGCCGGTCACGAGAAGATCTCCGGCTCGAACAGCGCTACGAGAAGGTAAACCAGGAGCCCCGCCGCAATCAGGCCTCCTACAAGATACAGGGGATTCATTGTGCCCCGCTGCCGCCGTACAGGAGTCTGGCGGTGCCGGCGAAGAAGGCTGCCGCTATCGCTACGCAAATCAGATCCATCATGGGAATTGCTCATTGGCGGAGTTGACTGACCGCCGCTGACCCAATGATGGTCGAAAAGCTGTTAAAGCTTTGGTAAAGTGTGTGCCATCCGCATAAAGAAGTTGTTAAGAAATTCGGCGGACGGTGGAATCGATCGGACGCGATTGGAAGCAGGAGCGGCCCTGAAACGTTCGGATTGTCAGGTCCGCTCCTGGATTAGACCGTATCCACCCAGCCGCGCTTTCCGTTGCTTTCGATCACTTTCTGCAGCAGTTTCATGCCGTGCAGTCCTTCGGCGAACGTCGGAAAGTCTACGGGCGCGGATGGGTCGGCCACCTTGGCGTAGAAGCGGCGGAATACCTGCTTGTGCGTGTCGTCGTAGCCCTCGCTATGTCCGCCCGGGAGATCGGCGTATTTCGCGGCCTCCGGATAGAAGGAGCGAGGGATCCTTAAGGAGGATCTGGTTCGGCGAGTTGCGATGGCCGATCCAGAGTTCGTCCGGCCGCTCCTGATTCCAGATCACACCGCACTTTGTTCCGAAGATCTCCATTTGGAACCGGTTCTTGCACCCGGCATTCACCTGGCTGACGGTGTAAGCTCCTCGCGCACGATCACCTAGATGAACGAGCACGGCTCCGAAGTCCTCGGTCTCGATCGGTACCTCTTCGTAATCTTCCGGACGAGAGCGTCTTGCCAGCGAACGTTTCGAATCGCCTTCTTCGGCTTCTTGCGAGTCTTGTGGACGATCTGGAGGTCGGCGCACAGGGCCGTTATCTTCTAAGCCGGTGAGGTGTTGGACCAGATCCATCCAATGCGACCCGATGTCTCCGATCGACGCGAAGGGCGCCGTTCGCGGCTTTCTCGATGCGCCAGTTGTAGTCGGTGTCGTAGAGCAGCCAGTCTTGCGAGTACGTTCCCTGGACGACCAGAATTGTCCCCCAAATCGCCGGCTCTCGATCATGTGCCGGATCTGTTGCACGACAGGGTAGAACCGAAGATTGTGATTTACACAGTTCGGCAGGTCTTTCTGCCACCGCAAGATCGACCATTTCCTGCGCCTCTGCAAACCGACATGCTGAGCGGCTTTTCGCAAAGCACAGCCTTCCCGGCTTCCAGCGCAGCCTTCGTTACGGGATAGTGCAGGGAGTTCGGGGTGCAAACATGCACGGCGTCGATGGCAGGATCGGCCAGTGAAGTTCTCGGATAGTCCCCCGGTCGAACCGTCTCGACACCAATCGACTGCGCAAAAAGGCAGCAGCGTCCGGCGCGTTGGCAGCGGTAACACCAACGATATCGACATAAACCGAGGCGCCGTATGGCTTCCGCGTGGACTTTACCCATGAAGCCCGCGCCGATGACCGCTGTTTTAACTCTACGCATAAGTTAGCGTACTCCCCCCTTGCAGTTCTTACATTTTCAGCTTTCTTCCGGATACACTCTATCATCGGGCAAATCGCCCGTTACACTGATCTTCACGTTAGAGATCTGATCTCTCATTAGGCTGCTGCAAATGGTCATTCGAATTCGTCTGAGTTACGGTCTCTGCGTTGCGAAAGACAGCGGAGCTTAATCGTCAGGGCGCATTGATGATGTCATCATTGATGACACCAATCGCCTTTATGGCGTGGGCGCTCGCATGCTGGCGTATTGCGGCTGATCTGAAGTGGACCGGCGAGTTCGCGATTGCAAACGGTTTATTCTCGCACTGGCAGGTCTGGATCGCAGTGGCCATCGCCGTTCAGTTCGCGGCATTTCTCCTCCATCGTTACGGTCGCCGGGATGATTACGGTGACGATGACGCCGCACTCTCATAAATCTATTCAGGGCTGATAATTTGTCCCGCGAACTCGCGTTTTTTTCGCGTCATATAAGTGAATGATGGAGTCTGCGCTCCTTCTCTGGCCGAGCCCATGCTGGTTCGTTTTAGCTTATGCAATCCCGAACTAGTGGCCCAAATCGTGCATCGATAACCCCGAGGTATGTAGAGGATGTTAGCGCGGCGTGCGAATTTGATGGCGGTTCCTAAGGTGATGACGGTACCCGAGCTTTGCGTACAAGAAGTGATTTCGAAGCAGCGCCGCTTCGCGCCAGTATTGGGTCACTTGATGACGCCCGTCGCGCTGGTCGGGTACGTCTTGGCGTTGTGGCGGCTTGGCGCGGACATGAACTGGCTGGACGAGTTCTTTATCGACAATGGCTTGTTCTCGCGCTGGCAAGTCTGGCTCGCGATCGCCATTGCGACGCAACTTGCGGCCAATCACCTCAATCGTGTTGGGAATCGTAACGATCGCATTGCATCCTGACCCTAATCCGCCACCAGGACCGTGGCGGTTCTGAATCAACAACTTACGATTGCTGGTATTCTTGTAGAGAAACCTTATCGCCTTTCCATGGCAAACCGCAGACCCATCTATCCGTCGGGCTCCAGCGAGCTTATCCCCACAGGCGTGAAGTGGCTACTTATCATCAACGTAGCCCTATTCTTCCTGTACAACATAACCGGTGTCGTGATGGGATATGACGCCCTCTCGTACCCGCTCGGATTGATTCCGGGCGACGTGATCCAGCGGTTCGCGGTGTGGCAACTCGTCACATACATGTTCCTTCATGACCCGACGGGACTGCTGCACCTCCTGTTCAACATGCTCGGACTTTGGGTATTTGGGGCGACGCTGGAGAGGACTTGGGGAACTCGTGAGTTCCTGAAGTACTACATGCTCTGTGGAATCGGCGCGGGCGTGTGCGTGGTTGTTGCAAACCTGATCTTCTCGGCGAACCTGGAAACGCGCACGATCGGCGCATCCGGAGCCATTTTCGGACTCCTGGTGGCCTTTGCGTATCTTTTCCCCGACCAGAGGCTGCTCGTGGAGTTCATCGTGCCGATGAAGGCCAAGTATTACGCCATGATCTTCGGCGCGGCGGCCTTCCTTTTTTCACTTCAGGGGACGGGCGGCGGGGTGAGCCACATCGCACACCTCGGCGGCATGGTGATCGGGTTTATCTACCTGCGCTCCAGAAGCCGCGGCTCCTATCCTGCGATGGGCAGGCGGCGCACCGTTCGATCGAACCCCATCGACTCGCTGCGGGGTTGGTATAAGAATTGGAAAACGTATCGAGCGCGGCGGAAATTCGAGGTTTACATGAAGAACCGGGACCGCGATCGCGACCGGTTCGTTCATTAAGCGGGAGAAACTGCGACCCGGCAGGACACGTCTTCTGATATAGTCGCCTTCGAGGGGACGCCCGTTCTCATGAAACAGCTTGCTATCAGTTTGGCGCTGGCTATGACGGCCGGACTTGCGCCTGGGTTTTACCAGGGCGGTCCAAACAAAGAGAGCACCGAATCCGTCGCGAAACCTCGCCGCAGCACAAATAAAGATGGGCAACCGGCTCCGGAAGCCGAGCAGCCCAAGATACCTTCTAAGTTCGGAAAGAAAGAAGGCGCGATACCCGAAGGTCCGGGCTTTCGGAGTGATGTCACTACGGTAAACCTGGACGTCGCCGTCGTCGACAATAAAGGTAACTTCATCCCGCGGATTCCCAAGGAAGCTTTCCGCGTTCTCGAAGATGGTACCCCGCAAACTGTATCGAGTTTCGGCATCGGCGAAGGCCCCATGACCGTCACGATGGTGATCGAATTCAGCAACCTGTACCAACGGTATTGGACTGAGACTTGGTATCAGACCCTGACGGCCGCCTACGGATTCCTGGAAACTCTTAAGCCTGAGGACTTTGTCGCGGTTGTCGCTTACGATCTGCGCCCGGAGATCCTGTCAGACTTCTCGACCAACAAACAGAAGGCATACGAAGCAATGCAGCGCCTGCGCATCCCAGCCTTCTCCGAATCCAACCTCTTCGATGCGTTGGTGGATACTGCGGAGCGGATGAACGAGATTGAGGGACGGAAAGCGATCGTGTTGCTCTCCACGGGAGTAGACACGTTCAGCAAGTTGACCTTCGACAAGACGAGGAAGGCTCTTCAGAATGCTGGCGTTCCGATTTACGGAATCGGACTGATGCAGACTTACCGTGAGCTGCTGGACGCCTATGGCTACATGGGACCGATCGCGCGCCTCGATTTTCTGCAGGCGGACAATCAGATGCGGACCTTCGCGAAGGAAACCGGCGGTATGTCTTTCTTCCCTCGATTCTACGGCGAATTTCCGAGCATTTTTCGGAATATCTCGGATTCGCTCCGGAATCAGTACACGATGACGTACAACCCGACCAACCAGACTCGCGACGGAAAGTTCCGGAAGATCAAAGTCGAATTGGTGAATCCGGGTACCGGCGAACCGCTCCGTGTTGTGGACCAGAAGGGTAGAGCCGATCAAATACACGATCATCGCGAAGCAGGGTTACACGGCGCCTCGCGAAGTCGAATAGCGCTAACGCAGAAGGCGTGAGCGTCCTTCACGCAGCCATTCAGGACCGGATTCGGCGGCCACAGACATAGCCGCCGTTTTCGTTTTGCGCGACTCCGCGATCGCCGCGAGTATATGGGCTAGTTCGCTGTCCGGTCCTGGAGGGACGGCCTGACGCCGGGCCAGATGTTCCGCAATGAAACCGGTATGGATTTCCCCGGCCGCAAACTGCGGATCTTGCAGGATGTCACGGAAGAATGCCACGTTGTTCTTGATTCCGCCTATGTGCGTTTCGGCGAGGGCCCGCAACATGCGAGCCGTCGCGGCCTCACGCGTTGGGCCCCAAACGACGAGCTTCGCCAGAAGCGGATCGTACTCCATCGGTACCGTCCATCCTTCATAGATACCGCTGTCGAGGCGGACTCCGGGCCCTGAAGGCATCGTCAAGTCGGTGATGAGTCCGGGCGCAGGGAAGAACTGATTGTCCGGATCTTCGGCTCCTAGCCGGCACTCGATGGCCGCGCCGTTCCAGGAGATGTCGGTTTGCTGGAGCGGGAGGCGTTCCCCCGCAGCTATACGGAGTTGCAACTGCACCAGATCGACACCCGTAACCAGTTCGGTGACAGGATGTTCGACCTGAAGACGTGTATTCATCTCGAGGAAGTAGTACGCCCCGGTCGATGAGTCAACGAGAAACTCGACGGTTCCCGCATTGGAATAGCCCGCGGCAGCAGCAACGTTGATGGCGTGCAATCCCATCTCATTCCGCAAATCGGTTCGTTTCATCACAAACGGCGAGGGACATTCTTCGATGACCTTCTGATGACGGCGCTGGATCGAACACTCACGTTCGCCCAGGTGGATGAGGTTTCCGTGGCGATCTCCTATGATCTGGATCTCGATGTGCCGAGGTTTGTCGATCAACTTCTCGACATACACCTCGCCATTGCCGAAGGCGCGCTCGGCTTCGCTCGCGGCATCCCGAAGGGCGCTGGCGAGATCGCCTGCAGCGTCGACGCGGCGCATTCCCTTCCCGCCCCCGCCGGCCGCAGCCTTCAGCATGACCGGGTATCCTATTTGCTGCGCAATTGTCGCAGCCTCGTCGTAAGTGCTTACCCCGCGGGTGGTTCCGGGCAGTACCGGCACGCCTGAAGCAACCGCAAGCTCGCGCGCGCTGGTCTTGGAGCCGAGCCGTCGAATGCTATCTCCGGATGACCGATAAAGATCAGCCCTGCAGCGGCACAGGCATCGGCGAAGTCCGCATTCTCGCTGAGAAAGCCATACCCCGGATGAATCGCATCCGCGCCATGCTGTTTCGCAGCCGCAAGAAGCTTATCGATACGGAGATAGCTTTCGGACGACGGAGCCGGCCCTATGTGGGCCGCCTCATCCGCCATTCGGACGTGGAGTGAAGCGCGATCGGCATCGGAGTAGATTGCGACGCTCGGAATAGTCGCCTCACGAAGAGCGCGAATAATACGAACCGCGATCTCTCCCCGATTTGCGACGAGCACCTTCCGTATTTTCATTCGGCCACCTTCAATTGCACTGACTCGCGAGCGTTTTCGCCAGGTTTCACCAGGGTCCCTTTCGATTCGATCTGTTTCAAATACTCCGGACTCTTTACGACACTCGGATCACCGTTGGAGCCGAATGCCAGACGCGTGTATTCGCCTGGGGAGAGATTCCGAAAAACAAAACCTGCCATTCTGGTCGGCCATTGACGTCTGAATAACCGCCACTGATCGCGCTTATCCGGAAGAGGGACCGAGGCGATCGAGGTTTGACCGGCGCCCTTTCCGTCCGCGTCAGTGACGGAGCCTTCAACATTCACTGCGCCTTTCGCAAGGCTCAATTCAAGACCCGCCACGGATCCGTGATCATCATGCCAGAATTCGTAGCGTCTTGCCCGGAGACTCGCACGGACTGCAGACAGTAGCCATCGGGCGCGCCATAGACATCCACCCGGTACCTTCGCGGTGTCGCATCACCGATCGTGAACGCGTTCCCTTCGGTGAGGCTCCGGCTCGAATGCATGTCGAAGGGGAAACTATCCATCGGACCCAGCACATTCTGCACGCTCGGGTTGTCGACCGCCTTGGTGGTTCCGGTCACTTGGGCCGGCGCCGCCATCCGCAGAACGACATCGTCCATTTCGCGAGCGCCCACCTGCACATGAAGAAGTCCGACCGAGCGGCCCTGCTCACGAGTCATCCGATTCGCCAGCAAGATGTGATTCCCTGGAGAAACAGAAGGAACGTCAAAACTTCCTCAGGACGAACCACGCCGACGCTTCGGCCCATGCCGCTCCGAACATCGGCTCACTGTCCTCGTCGGTCACCTTGCCGGTCATAACGGAATGCGGAACCAGCTTGATGACAATCCCTCACATGTCTTGGCCGGCCACGACGGTTATGCCCTGGACCAGGCAGCCGCCGGGCCTACGAACACCGTCCTGCCGAACGAACCCATTTCGCTGGGCGGAGATCAGGTAGTTCTCTGCACTTAGTTTTCGAAAGCGAAAGCTCCCGACGCGCCGGTACTCCCGGCCCGCACTCCTTGCCCGCCGTTTGCCGCCGCCGTGCGCAGCATCACGTCCGCCTTCCGAACCGGAGCTCCCGTGATGCTGTTACGACTCCACGAACAGAACCGGGCCGTAACGATTCAGCGGGCTCCTGGGCTGACAGCAGCGAACCGGCAAGTATCGCAGTAAGGTAACGAGCCATCTGCAACTTCGATCTTCTCACCGGTGGCGCAGGGCGAATGAGATATCTCAAACGAGATTGGAGTCGTGGTCAGGGCTCCATCACGTTTACGGTCGTAAACGCGCCTCCGGGGTGGAAGCGAAAACCGAGGACCGCCCAACTTGTGATGGCGCCCTGAAACTGGATTGTCCCGCGTTTCCCTGATGTTTCCGGCCATCGACTGTTCGACTCAAATGCGATCTTCCGGCCCGCTTGAATCGTAATCGTATCGCTTCTAAGTGTATTTCCTTGCTCGTCGTAGATCGTCACGGGGACTGTCGCTGAAGAGAATCTGGAAGGGTTCAAAACAGCGGCCGACGTGACATAACCTCGAGTATTGTCAAAAGGTAGAATACCGTCGTACTCTATGCCGCTGCTCGCTGGCACGGTAGCCTCGAAGTCGGGCCGGCCGGGAATGCCGGTTGTACCGAAAATCGCCGACATCCCTACCTCATAATCTGTTCCCGAACCGTCCAGTTCTGCCCATCCGGAACTGAGTTGTGAAGACGTTCCGGAAGTCTCAAAAACCACGATCCCACCGCGCGGAATCTCTCCAGAGAAAGTATTCCCTGATCCTTGGCCAACAAAAGTAAAAGATTTCAAGGCGCCATCATCGCCATGAAAAACTATTTTGTACTTCCGCGTTGCAGTGTCCAAGTTGACTAACGTCAGTGTTGTTTTCCATGACGCCCCGTCCACGATGTGTGGGATTGTATCGTAAAAGCCGCTGGCCGAGATGTCTCTTCGATTCTGTGCATACATAGATGCGGTGAGTAGTCCTACCACGACCAGTAATCCGGTAATCTTCATCTGCTCCTTGCCTTGCTTTGAGATAGGTCTGCTATTTTATGCCAAAACCTTGCGAAATGAAGTACTAATGCGGATGCTGTATGTAGTGACGCAGCAGATTTACTGGCGAATCTGACTTGGCTTTTTTGCGCTTTCTGACGCATTAATTCCCACGACAGATCCTCTGCGACTCGTCCTTGGCCTTCTCGCACGACGCCTCGCACCGGACCTGGGGCTTAACCAACCACCTGGGCGCGGTAATCTGCAGACATGCTGCTGCGGGAAGTGGTAGATACTTCACGAGCCATTTCGGAGACGCCGAAGAGGACTGCGAAGATCGACCCTCGCAGCCGAGCTGTTGCAGCAGCTCGCGCCGAATGAGATCCGGGTCGTGGCCGCTTATCTGTCCGGAGCGACACGGCAAGGCCGGATCGGCATCGGCTATGCCACGCTGCGAGATGCGATGGGAACCACGGCCGCTGAGCCGAGCATCACCGTACTCGAACTGGATCACACTCTGGACAAGCTGAGCGATATCCGGGAACGCGAGACAAGCAGGCGGTGCTGCGGTCCCTGATGGAACGGACGACGGAGCCCGAGCAGCATTTTCTTGTTGCTCTGCTTGCGGGCGAGCTTCGCCAGGGAGCGCTGGAAGGATTGATGGTCGACGCCCTTGCGAAGGCGATCGGCGCCCGCCGGAACGTGTTCGCCGAGCGGTGATGATGGCCGGTCGATTTCGCCGAGGTCGCGAAGCGGCCTTCACGGAAGGCGAAGCAGCGCTGGCGCAGGTACGACGTCCAGCTTATTCCGGCCCAATTCAACCCATGCTGGCGCAAACGGCTGAGGACGCCAGCGAGGCGATTACCAGGATCTGGGAGAGGCGGCCTTGGAGTACAAGCTGGACGGAGCGCGGGTTCAGGTGCATCGGTCGGGAGACGAGGTTCGTGTTTATTCGCGCGCAGCTAAACGATGTGACAGGCGCCGTTCCAGAGATCGTCGAAGCCGTCCGCGCGCTTCCCGTAAAGGAACTGATCCTCGATGGCGAGGTGCTGAGCTCTGAGGTCCGGACGGTCGCCCCGAGCCGTTCCAAGTCACGATGCGCCGCTTCGGCCGCAAGCTGGATGTGGAGTCGCCTGCGGGCCGAGCAGCCGATCACGCCATTCTGGTTCGATCTGCTGTATCTGAACGGCGGATCATTGCTGGATGAGTCGCAATCCCGGCGTTTCTCGACGTTGCGTGACTTGGCGGGCGAATCCTCCGTCGTCGCCGAACATGATGGCCCACGACGACGGCGGCCGCGGAAGCTTTCATGAAGGATCCGCTCGGAGCAGGGACATGAAGGCATCATGGCGAAGTCGCCCGCGGCCACATATATCGCCGGGGCCCGCGGTCGGAGCTGGCTGAAGATCAAGCAGGCGAACACGTCTCGACCTGGTGATCCTGGCTGCGGAATGGGGTAATGGACGACGTCAAGGATGGCTGAGCAATCTGCACCTCGGCGCTCGCGACACGCAGAAAGGGCGGATTCGCGATGCTCGGCAAGACATTCAAGGGACTGACCGACGAGATGCTCGCATGGCAGACCAACGAGTTGCTGAAGCTCGAGATCGCGCGCGACAGCTACACGGTGTATGTCGAACCAAAACTTGTAGCCGAGATCGCCTTCAATGAGATCCAGGTAAGTCCGACGATATGTGAGCGGGCTGGCGCTGAGGTTCGCGCGGGTGAAACGATACCGCACTGACAAAGACGGCCATCAGGCCGACACATTCGAAACGGTACAACGGATGGCCGGGCATCGTCTAAAAACTGTCGGCGAGTGTCGATTCCGGAGAGTTCCGTCCGTCGAGGCAGTGTCAGCCGGCGAAACCGGCTGACAGAGGAGAACACAAATGAAGTATCTTGCTGATGATCTACTGCGACGAATCCGCCGACGCTCAGACGAAGTCAAGGAAGAGTTCGGAAAAAGAGATGGGCGCGTACTTGGGCGTTCACAAAGGAAGCGGAAGAAGCGGGCGTAAAAAGGCGGGTGAAGCGCTGCACCCGACGTTCGACGGCAACCACGGTTCGAGTGCGGAACGGGAAGGTCACACCACAGACGGTCCATTCACGGAAACGAAGGAGCAACTCGGCGGGTATTATGTCGTCGACTGCAAGAATCTGGATGAAGCGATCCAATGGGCTGCCAAAATCCCGCACGCTCAATGGAAAGCGCTATCGAGATTCGGCCAATTGTTGATTTCAGTCAGGCGGCAAACGCCTAGAAGGAGGAAGTACCCAATGGAGTTCCATGCTTCTTGCTGTACGGCGAATGAGAGCGCGCAAGATGACTCCGGAGCAGGGCGCGCAAGCGCGCGATCGCGCACATGGGCCATCATCGACGAGTCGACGCGAAAGGGTGTTCTGCGAGGCTGCTCTCCGCTTCAGCCGAGCACCGCAACCGTATCGATGCGTGCTCAGGGTGGTTCCGTGGTGGCAATCGACGGCCCATTCGTTGAGACCAAGGAAGCACTCGGCGGCTATTACATCATCGATTGCCGCAGATGTGGAAGAGGCGAACTACTGGGGCGAAGCCGCCTGGCCAGACGGCATGTGCGGGAGCACGGTCGAGATTCCGCGCGTTGCGAGCCATCCCCGCCCGGGTGGAGTGCCGAGCAGACATCTGCTGCTGCTGTGAATGCGTGACGCGCGAGCGGCGGCCGAATCGGTCTACAAGGAAGAGGCGGGCAGGATCATTGCGACTCTGATCCGCCTCTCCGGTTCGTTCGATCTGGCGGAAGAGGCATTCAGGAGGCGCTCGCGTCCGCGCTGGAGACGTGGCCCGAACGCGGCATTCCCGGACCAACCCGGCAGCTTGGATCACTTCAGTTGCGCAGCGCAGGTTGATCGACGCCGCCCGGCGCGAAGCGACGCGACGAAACAAGGCCAGTGCGCTCGCTCACCACATCGAGATCCTGGCTCCGAATACCGACATCTCCAATTCCGACGAAGATTGAAATGGTCTACCCGGACGATCGCTTGCGACTCGATATTCACATGCTGCCATCCGGCCCTGGCCGTCGAACGCTCAAGTGGCGCTGACCTTCGCACCTCGGGTGGATTAGCGACAGCCGAAATCGCCCGAGCATTTCATTGTGCCGGAGCCGACGCTGGCACAGAGGCTGGTGCGCGGCAAAGCGTAAGATCCAGGACGCTCGCATCCCTTACGAGGTGCCGCCGAGCGGATCGTATCCCGGAGCGCCTCGCCGCAGTGCAAGCCGTCCTATACCTCATCTTCAATGAAGGCTACTCGGCAACATCCGGCGACCAGCTCGTCCGGCGGGAGTTAGCGACAGAAGCGATTCGGCTGGGCGCGGCTTTTGTGCAAGTTGATGCCGAATGAACCTGAGAATCTGGGCCTGCTTGGCTTGATGCTGCTGCAGGATTCCCGTCGCGCGGCGCGCGTAACGCACGACGGTCGATTGGTAGTTCTCGAAGATCAGGACCGCACGCTGTGGAACGCCGACCAGATTGCGTCGGGTGTGGCATTGGTCGAACGCGCGCTCAGGATGCGCGCTCCAGGACCTTATCAATTGCAGGCCGCCATCGCTGCACTCCACGCAGAGGCTCCGAGTTCCGCGGAAACGGACTGGCAGCAAGTTGCCGCCCTGTACGGCGAGTTAGCCCGGATGAGCCCTTCGCCCGTTGTTCGATTGAACCAAGCCGTCGCGATCGCAATGGGAGAGGGGCTGGAGAAAGGGCTCGCCCTGATCGATGAACTCGATGCCTCCGGAGAGTTGGCAACTTATCACTTGTTGCACGCGGCCCGGGCCGACCTGCTCCGCCGGCTCGGTCGCAATCAGGAAGCCGCCGGCGCGCTACGAGAAGGCGCTGGAACTCGTAACCAACTCGGTGGAAAAGACCTACCTTCAGACCCGGCTGGACAGCCTGGCCGCCCGCCATCCATAAAAAGATCCAATCGCCGCGATTCCCAAAATCGTTTTGACCGTGCCATCCGCGACAGGATAGAGTAACGATTACACGGCGCCGCCCGCTCACGCGCGCCAACCGCATACTTGCTGATCCTCGTTGTCATCAGCGTTACGCAGGAAAGGCATAATGCAGACAGCTCGATCAGCTCGAGACCATCTGTTTCGCGATTACCAGTTCGGATCGTTTTTCGACGAGATGTTTGCGGACCGGGATGGCCCGCGCCTGCATTACTCGCGAATTTACGCCGAACTCGCGACGATGGAAGCAACGCCACTTCCAACAGCGGCGCGAACTTGCGGACTCGGCTTTTCTTCTGCAAGGGATTACCTTTACCGTTTATAACGATGGCCGGGGTACGGAGCGGCTGTTCCCGTTCGATCTGGTACCGCGCATCATCCCGAATTCAGAGTGGACGCGGATTGAGCAGGGGCTGACGCAGCGGGTGCTGGCGCTGAACCTTTTTCTGCAGGATATCTATGGCCCGCAGAACATTCTGAATGATCGAAAGATCCCGCGATCCCTCGTGTATTCGTGCCGTCATTTCCGCCGTGAGGTGATGGGGCTGCAGGTTCCACGAGGAATTTATACGCACGTAGCGGGCATCGACCTGGTCCGCGACTCACGAACCGGTGAGTACCTCGTTCTGGAGGACAACGTCAGAACTCCGAGCGGTGTCTCTTACGTCCTGGAGAACCGGCTGGTGATGACTCGCACGTTCCCCGGCGCGTTCCAGCGGCATGGCGTTTTACCGGTGCATCATTACCCGGACGAGTTGTCCCAGATCCTCCAGGTCGCTCGCCTCCCGCAGTTCCGATCCCGTCGTCGTAGTGTTAACGCCAGGCCTGTACAACAGCGCTTATTTTGAGCACAGTTTCCTTGCACAACAAATGGGCGTAGAGCTTGTGGAGGGTCGCGACCTCGTCGTGAACGACGACGTGGTTTACATGAAGACCATCAACGGGCTCAAGCGGGTCGATGTGATTTACCGCCGCATTGACGATGACTACCTTGATCCTCTGACATTTCGAGGCGACTCCGTGCTCGGAGTCCCTGGTGTTATGGGGGCGTACCGGGCGGGCAACGTTGCGCTGGCGAATGCTGTGGGCAATGGAATCGCAGACGACAAAGCAGTCTACGCGTACGTGCCGGAGATGATCCGTTATTACTTGGGCCAAGAGCCGTTATTGCGAAACGCCGAAACGTATATCTGCTCGAGGCCGGCGGACCTGGCATACGTCGTTGACCATCTCGACGAGCTGGTGATCAAAGCCGTTGGCGAATCGGGCGGCTATGGCATGTTGATGGGTCCGATGGCGGCGAAAGCGATGATTGAGGAGTTCCGCACTCGCCTCCTGCTGGATCCGCGCAACTATATCGCTCAGCCGCTTTGTCCCCTGTCGGTATGTCCCTCGTACGACACGTCATCCGGCCGGATGGCCGGCCGGCATGTCGATTTACGGCCCGTACTGTCTATTCAACGGAGAGAAGGTCATCATCGTTCCGGGCGGCCTGACGCGAGTTGCGCTTCAACCCGGATCGATGGTGGTCAATTCATCGCAAGGCGGTGGAAGCAAGGACACCTGGGTTCTGAGAGGTGAGGCTTGATGTTATCCCGCATCGCTGATTCCATGTTCTGGATGTCGCGATATATGGCCCGCGCGGAAGATACGGCCCGCCTGTTGGACGTGACGTATCACATGCTCCTGGAGCAATCGCAGGAGTCATATCAGCTCCGATGGGATGGGATTATCACCATCACGGGTGAGCAGGAGCTTTTTTACCAATACTACGATGAAGCCACTCCCCACAACGTGTTTGAGTTTCTCGCGTTTCGCGAAGACAACGCGAACTCCGTGGTGTCTTGCCTGACCCGTGTTCGGGAGAATGCCCGCGCTATTCGTGACCGCATATCTCGCGAAATGTGGGAGAACATCAACGGCTTGTATCACAGCGTAAGGGGCTTTGACGCGGAAGGGGAGATCAGCAAGGGACCGCACCGCTTTTGCACGCACATCGTGTTCGGGAGCCACGGGTTTCACGGCGTGACGGATGGCACACTACCGAGGAATGAGGGATGGTATTTCCTGGAGGCAGGACGCGCACTCGAACGGGCCGAGACGACCACCCGCATCGTCGATGTCGAGTATCACAAGCTTCTGCGGAGTTCATCGCAGGTTGCGCAGCCGGATAGCCATCAGTGGATGGCCGTGCTGAAATCCGTGTCCGCCTACGAGATCTACCGCCGCGAATACCATTCTCGAATCGACCCGCAGAAAGTCGCTGAGTTGCTGATCCTTCATCCGCGACACCCGAGGTCGATCCGCTTCAATGTGGCGGCGCTGCAGAACGCCCTACGCTCCATCAGCGGCGCAACAGCGAACACGTACGCCAGTGAGGCCGAACGCCTGACAGGGAAACTGCACGACACGCTGGTTTATGACCGGATTGAGGAGATTTTTGCTCGAGGTCTGCATCCCTTCCTCGTCGATCTGCTGAAGACGTCCCGGATGATCGGAGAGAACATCGCGCGCAAATACTTCTACTATGCGGGAGTCGCCTAATGAACCGCTACCGCCTGGTCCATGTAACCGAGTTCAGCTATGACGGCGAGGTCACAGAGAGCTACAACGAAGTTCGACTGCGCCCTCTGCAGGACCAAACTCAAAGCTGTCTTTCCTTCCGGTTGGTCACAGACCCTCAGTCACGTGTCGGATCGCATGCCGATTATTTCGGGAATCTGGTCCATCGCTTCAACGTTCTTGACGTGCATCGACGATTGAAAGTGGAGGCTGATTCCGTGGTCCTGGTGCAAGCTCCGCCAGCATACCCATCCGGCGGGCCCAATTTGGGCGATCTTGCCGATCTGTCGGAGGATCTCGACGAGCACTACGAACTGCTAGCGGCGACTGAATACGTACCGCATGCGTCTCAACTGCGCGAACCGATGCATGAGG
Organism: Bryobacteraceae bacterium; assembly: GCA_963825845.1. GTDB lineage: Bacteria > Acidobacteriota > Terriglobia > Bryobacterales > Bryobacteraceae > DASQDN01. The sequence continues at coordinate 24,997 of CAWGVL010000040.1, forward strand.
CCGAACGAAATAGTGATGGTACCCTCGCCGGCTTCGCGCGCGCCGCGAGCGATCTGGTTCATCTCCGGTTCCGATATGAAAAGGGCGCGACGCATGTGCACTCGTCGATAGCAGACGCGGTCACTACCGGCGCTGGCGTGTGCCAGGACTTCGCTCATATTCTCCTGGCCATGCTTCGCATGCGTGGACTTCCCGGCCGGTACGTGTCGGGTTATCTCGTGCCAACCCAAGCCGCCGAGCCGGGAGCGAGTCGCGAGGAAGTAATCGGCGGACAGGCATCGCACGCCTGGGTAGAGGTTTTCCTGCCTACGTTCGGCTGGTTTGGGCTTGACCCTACGCTCGGCAACGATATCTCGTTGCAGCACGTACGTCTCGCCTACGGCAGGGATTACGGCGATGTCGCGCCCGTCCGAGGTGTATATAAAGGCCATGCAGGGCAGCAACTCTCTGTCGATGTCCGTGTACGACCCGCGCTCGATGACGAGGGGAACGAACACCTGGAAGAAACCTGCGCAGCCCCCGCGGAGCCCGTGGATGAGTCTCACGCGCATCAACAGCAACAGCAGCAGTGATCCGAATTTGAGTCCTGCTATCCTCTGCTTTCAGAGAGATTATGCGGGAACTCACGGGCCGGATTTGGATCGTCATCTTCTTAGCAAGGTACGTGTGTGGACAAGCGCCTGCTCCGGCAGCGGCGCCACATGAGAATCTCAACGCTGTCCTGTGGGTGCAGTCCGCTGCGGAGTACCGCGCGTCGGCACTCCAGACGTATCGGGCGGCGGAAGCGAGCATGATCCGAGCACTTCAGGACAAGTCCTGGACAGCCGCGATCGAGCAGAGGAGGCCGGTTCCGGATCTTCCCACCGCTGTCATCCTGGACCTGGACGAGACAGTCCTGGATAACAGCTCCTTTCAGGCCCGGCTCGCGATAACAGGCGGGGTCTATACCGACGAAGGCTGGCAGAAATGGGTCGCCGAGAAGCGTTCCGGATTGGTCCCGGGCGCACGCGACTTTCTGTTGGCTGCCCACGCGCACGGCGTTGCACTCTTCTATGTGACCAACCGCGTGTGCGATCCCAACAATATGGATGACCCGACCGTCACGGTCTTGCGTGCGCACTATCTGCCGTTCCGGCCCGAGCGACTCCTTTGTAAGACCGATACTTCGGATAAGTCGGCCCGCCGTAACCTTGTAGCCGCGGGGAATCGAGTGCTGCTGCTGATCGGAGACGACTTCAATGACTTCGTGTCGCTTCCCCGTGATCAGGCCAGCGTGGAGGGCAGGCTGACCGCGGTCGATGCTTATGCGCGTTACTGGGGCGAGCGCTGGTTTATGCTGCCCAACCCGACCTACGGCTCATGGGAGCGCGTCTATAAGAGCCTTGACGCGAAACGCAAAGGGTTGAAGCAGTAACTAAAGAAGGCCTGTCCCGAGTGATCGGAACCGGCCTTCCTGATAGAGCAAGCGATTAATACCGGTAGTGATCCGGCTTGTACGGGCCATCCACCGGCACCCCGATGTAGTCGGCCTGTCGGGGTGAGAGCGTCGTCAGCTTAACGCCGATCTTCTCCAGGTGCAGGCGGGCGACTTCCTCATCGAGCTTCTTCGGAAGCGTGTAGACGTCGATCTTGTAGATGTCCTTGTTCTTCCAAAGATCGATCTGCGCCAGCGTCTGGTTGGAGAAGCTGTTCGACATAACGAAGCTCGGGTGACCGGTCGCGCAGCCCAGGTTTACGAGACGGCCTTCGGCCAGAAGGAAGATCTCTCGGCCATCCGGGAAGCGTGTACTTATCCACCTGCGGCTTGATGTTGAGCTTCTTCACGCCGGGCGCTTCGTTCAAGCGATCCACCTGAATTTCATTGTCGAAGTGGCCGATGTTGCAAACGATCGCCTGATCCTTCATGTTCGAAAGGTGGTCGAGCGTCAGGATGTCAACGTTTCCGGTGCAGGTGACGTAGATGTCTCCGAGGCCTAGCGTCTCTTCGACCGTCGTGACCTGGTAGCCTTCCATCGCGGCCTGCAGCGCATTGATCGGATCGACTTCGGTCACGATCACGCGAGCGCCCATTCCACGCAGCGATTGCGCCGAGCCCTTGCCGACGTCGCCATAGCCGCAGATAACCGCCACTTTGCCGGCAAGCATGACATCGGTCGCGCGCTTGATGCCATCGGCGAGCGACTCGCGGCAGCCGTACAGATTGTCAAACTTCGATTTCGTCACCGAATCGTTGACGTTGATGGCCGGAACCAGAAGCTTGCCCTCCTGGTGCATCTTGTAGAGGCGATGCACGCCGGTGGTGGTCTCTTCGGAAACACCTCGCCAATCCTTTACGACACCGTGCCAGAGCTTCGGATTCTCGGCATGAACCTTCTTCAGAAGGTCTTTGATTACCTTCTCTTCGAGGCTGCCCGAAGGGGTATTCACCCAATCACTGCCGTTCTCGAGCTCGTAGCCTTTGTGAATGAGCAGCGTGACATCGCCGCCATCGTCAACCACGAGTTCGGGACCCTTGCCATCGCCGTGAATGACGGCCTTCAATGTGCAGTCCCAGTACTCTTCGAGGGTCTCACCCTTCCAGGCGAAGACCGGGACGCCAACCTGCGCAATGGCAGCGGCGGCGTGGTCCTGCGTAGAAAAGATGTTGCAGCTTGCCCAGCGAACGCTCGCGCCGAGTTCCACGAGGGTCTCGATCAGCACGGCGGTCTGAATGGTCATGTGCAGCGATCCGGTGATCCGGACGCCTTCGAGCGGTTTCTCTTTTGCGTACTTCTTACGAATGGCCATCAGACCCGGCATCTCGTGCTCGGCGATGGAGATTTCTTTGCGGCCCCAATCGGCCAGCGCGATGTCTGCGACCTTGTAGTCGGCAGCACGTTGAGTTACGACAGTGCTCATTCGGGTTTCGTGTCCTCCGGAATAGGATAACACAATGTATCAAAGAATCATGATTCGTTGATAGACTTTAACTGTGGCACAACTTCTGCGCGCTTTGCGACTGCTCGGAGATGAGGGGCGGCTCCGAATCCTGCGACTGTTGCAGTCGGAAGAATTGAGTGTCGCCGAGCTGCAGGAGATCCTCGGCATGGGCCAGAGCCGCATTTCCATGCAACTCGCGCAATTGAAGCAGGCAGGGCTGATCGATGTGCGGCGCGCGGGCCAGAAGAGCTTATACCGCATGGCCGACCTTCAAGACGGCAACGCAATGGTGTCCGAGTTGTTGCGCGAGGCGGGCAAGGAGATCGCCCCGGCCGCGCAGGACGACCGCGGATTGCGGCTTATTCTCGGCAAGCGGAAAGATAAGCTTCGAGGCTATTTCGACGAACTGGCCGGGAGATTCGGCCGCAACTACGTTCCGGGTCGAAGCTGGAAAGGCTTGGCGGAAATGTTCCTCAAGCTGATGCCTCCGCTGGTGGTGGCCGATCTCGGCGCGGGTGAGGGTACCCTTTCGTTGTTGATGACGCAGCGAGCCGAGCGCGTAATCGCGGTCGATCATTCGGAGAAGATGCTGGAGTATGTGGTCGACATCGCCAAAAGGAATGGCGTGAAGAACCTCGAGTACAGACTCGGCGATCTGGAGGAGCTTCCGTTGAAAGACGCGGAAGTGGATCTCGTACTTTTCCACCAAAGCCTTCACCACGCGCTGCATCCAGGGAAAGCTGTGGACGAGGCGTGGCGCATCGTGAAACCGGAGGGCCGCGTCATCGTTATGGACCTGGTGAAGCATCGATTTGAAGAGGCTCGCGAAATGTACGCGGATGTGTGGCTCGGATTTTCTGAGGTGGAATTGGTGGATATGCTTCAAAATGCCGGCTTCCGTTCCGTAGGGGTTTCCGTGGTACACCGCGAGGAAGAGGCGCCGCATTTCGAGACGATGCTCGCTATCGGTGAAAAACCGGCGTAGATAACCCGCGGCGTCGCCATGAAATCGGACGGTACAATGGGGTTTATCCATTCCAACCAGGAGAGTTCATGGCAACGAAGCGCATCGGGATCCTCACCGGCGGCGGCGACGTCCCGGGTCTGAACGCAGTCATCAAGAATGTCGTTTACAGGGCTAGCGAGCATGGTATTGAGGTCGTCGGCATCCGCAGAGGATGGGAGGGTCTGACGAATGTCAACTTTGAGGATGCCGGCAGCACCACGCGATACGTTCTGCCCCTGAGCCGTGAGAACACCCGCACCGTAGACCGCACGGGCGGCACCTTCCTTCATTCCAGCCGCACCAATCCTTCGAAGATGAAGAAGATCCCCGAGTTCCTCGAGGGGACGGAGTTTCCGAAGTCCGAGTTCACGAAAAAGGGACTGACCTCCACCGTGTATGACATGAGTTCTCAGGTGCTGAAGAACCTGGAGAAGCTCGGCCTGGATTACCTGATCGCCATCGGGGGCGACGACACGCTGAGCTACGCAGCCACTCTCCACAAGCTCGGCTTCAAAGTGATCGCTGTTCCGAAGACGATGGACAACGACGTTCGAAATACCGAGTACTGCATCGGATTTTCGACTGCCATCAGCCGCGCTACCGATGCGATCAACCGGCAGCGAACCACGATCGGCTCGCATGAGCGCATAGGTGTTTTCCGCGTGTTCGGACGCGACGCGGGATATACGGCGCTGTTCACCGCCTATGTGGCTTCGATGCGCTGCGGCATTCCCGAGTACAAGTTCAACCTCGAGAAGATGGTGAATCTGCTGGTGCAGGACAAGCGGAACAACCCGAGCAGCTACTCGATGGTGGTGCTGTCCGAGGGCGCCGAATGGGAAGGCTTCACCGTTCAGGAGTACGGCGAGGCTGATGCCTTCGGGCACCGCAAGAAGATGAGCGTGGCGGAAGCGTTCAGCGAAGAAGTAAAGCGCCTGGCGAAGGAGGAGACGGTGGTCAGCGACCTGACGTACGACCTTCGGGGCGGCGACCCGGACTTCACGGACAAACTTGTGGCCAGCACATTCGGCACGATGGCATTCGATGCCGTATCGAAGGGGCGCAGCGGTTTGATGGCGGCGATTCAAAATGGCTCCTATACGATGGCGGCGATTCCCGATCCGAAGCTTGGTCCCCGGCATGTCGATGTGGCGACGATGTACAACACGGACCGTTACCGGCCACAGTATGACGGCAAAGAAGGGCTTCCGGTATTTCTGATTCGGGCCTGATCGCGTTGTACGAGCTACCATAGCGGCTTCACTCTCGAGGACAGGCGCGCGGTGATTTCGGCTTCGTCGAACAGAGAGCCTTCGCCGCTCATGAATTCGCAGCCGTACTCCTGGCGGTACATATCTTCACTGAGAGTCTCGCGCTCTTCGGCGAGGAAGGCGGCGGGAATGCGCGGGCACTCTTCGGCTGCGGCCTTGATGCGGACCCAATCCTTGTCGCCTGACCATTCACGGTAAAAGAAGCCGGATTTGCCGTTGGGCGTGCTCATGAGCCAGAGCGATCCGCTGCTGACCGCGAGCATGGGCCGGAGGGCGTGATAGAGATCATCCGACACGCGTGAGGCTTCGTCGATCATCAGCAGGCTGACGGCGGAGAAGCCGCGGATTGTTCCTTCGCTTTCCGGGAGGCCGATGATGCGCGAGCCGTTGGGCAGTTGGATAGAGCACTGGTTTACGCCATCGCCGCGGACACGGATCCCGAGCTGGGCTATGGCCTTTTCCGCCTTTTTGAGAAATTCCGCGCTTTGGCGAAGGCTCGGACTGGCGACGAGGATGACGCTGTTCGGGTTGAAGTACGCGTGATGCACGGCTTTGATTGCCGACGTAGTGGACTTACCCCATTGCCGCGAGCAGTTGAGGATGCCTCGTTTGGCGTCCGCTGCGAGAATTTGCGCCTGCGCGGCGTCGGCTTCGAAGTTCAATTGGTCTTTGGCCCACGCTACCGGGTCTGTGATTTTTATTTGTTCTTCCGTACCTGTGCCATTGAATCCGGCACGATAGTTCTCCATGCCGATGATCCAGGGCATGCACTCCTCCTATTTTCAGGAATACACTGCGAATTTATGGAATTCGGGCGCCGTTTTTGTAAGTGACTGGCGCCGATTGAGAAGATTTTCTGCTTCGGGCTGTGAATCGTTATGCGCACATGGTGAGTTGTCGGTACGCTCCTTTACAGTCGCGGCCCGGTTGCCCGGGTTGCGGCGAGTGCTCGGGTTCGCTTTGTAATTTCGTGTTGCGCGGGGTGAAGGCTACCACTTTGGGTTCGGCGGCTGGTTGTTTCTGCTCGGGTTGCGGCTCGGTTTCGGGAGATTCCAGGATAGGCTCGGGGAGCGATTTCGGCTGGCGGTCGAAGCGGTCGCCCTGCAATACCTGCAGTTGTTTGAAGGCAGCGTTGTAGGCCCGGCGGGCGGCGCCTTGATAGCGAAGGAGCTTGCGCATTGCGTCCTCTTCGTTGTCCATATTCAGGAACGTGAGGACGTGGCGAGTGTGCGAGTCCAGATAATCGAAAGTCTTTGCGTGGGTCTTTTCCTGTCGCCACATTTCCACTTCGAAGATGGCGGATTCCATGGCGCTGATCCGGGCGAGCCGCCACGACGCGGCGATCAGTTGGTTGACGAGATCCCGCTCGACGGCGTTGGCCGGAGCGAACGCGTCGTAGTAGCCATTGGAGAAGGCCTTGAACTCGCGGATGCTTTCGTTGGAAAGAAGGACAATATGGCCTCCGGCGAGATTGTGCCGGTTCGCGTTCTGGGCGGACTTCGCTTTCCCCTCGGGGGTCTTCGGGCCTTGCGATTTGGCGCCGTTGGTCTTGGATGCTTCGATTTGTTTATCCGTGCGCATGATGCGTTACTCCGGTTCGAATTTAGCATGCGTGTTTTAGGGTGATTTTGTAAGTGGCTTTGTTTGCAATAAAAGAAGGCTGTGAACGGAAATTCAGACGAGGCCGGTCCAATGTTTTCTCCGAACGTATACAATGACTAACGCCAACTGGGTCGGATGCCATGATCGGCCAGAAGATCTCACATTACGAAGTAATGGAAGAACTCGGCCGCGGGGGCATGGGAGCGGTGTACAAGGCGCGGGATATTCTGCTGGACCGCGAGCTGGCCATCAAGATTCTACGCCCCGATATCGCTAACGCCACACGTGAGCGCCGGTTCATTCAAGAAGCAAAGACGGCATCGTCCCTTAACCACCCGAACATTGTCACGATTTACGAGATTTTCCACGTTGGGGAAGCCGCCTGCATCGCGATGGAGTACATCAGCGGCGAGACTCTGGAAAAGCATCTGGAGAACGGCCCGCTGGAACTGCGAAAGGGGCTTGGTTGGGCGATAGCGATCGCGGATGCCCTGACGAGAGCACACGCGGCAGGCATCGTCCATCGCGATATTAAGCCATCCAACGTGATGATTACCAGCACAGGGCTGGTGAAAATTCTGGACTTCGGGCTGGCGAAGTTGACAGAGGTTTCGGACGAAACCGCCGACCGCGAGCGGCTGACCATGGACGGCAGGGTTGTGGGGACGCCCCCGTATCTGTCGCCGGAGCAGGCCAAATCGGAAAAAGTAGACGCGCGATCCGACATCTTCTCTTTAGGCGCCGTGATGTTCGAGATGTTCACGGGCCACCGGCCATTTGAGAGAGAAAGCAATGTGGAGATGCTTGCGGCTGTGGTCCAGGATCGACCAAGCAGGCCGCGCTCTCTTGTGGACCGCATTCCTGCTTCCCTCGAGAAAATCATTCTTCGGTGCCTGGAGAAGAAGCCCGATCGCCGTTTCCAACGGATGGAAGACGTGACAGCAGCACTGGAAGCGATCCGTCAATCCGACACTCTGACGAGCTTGCTGGCAGCGCAGGGCCGCGAGTCGCGCTGGCGGTCGTGGAAACTGTGGGCTCCGGCCGGCATGATCGGCGCGGCGCTGCTTACGACGGCAGTCTGGTGGACTCAGAGCCGGGCAGCCAGTGTGAGGGGCACGCCCCATCAGACGCGAATCACTTACGACGAAGGCTTTACCACCGATCCCGCGGTGAGCCCCGACGGCAAGTTCCTTGCGTATGCGTCCGATCGCGGCGGCGAGGTCCTGGACATCTGGATTCAGCCTATATCCGGAGGTGAGCCGACGAGGCTGACAAATCATCCCGCCGACGATCGCGAGCCCGCGTTTTCCCCCGATGGTTCCACCATCGCCTTTCGGTCGGAGCGGGAAGGGGGAGGCATTTACGTGACGTCGATCCTAGGAGGGCAGGAACGGCTCCTCGTGAGAAGAGGACGGCGGCCGCGGTTCTCTCCGGATGGCAAATGGCTGGCGTATTGGGTTGGTTTCAGCACAGGCGACCCCACGTCTCCCGGGTCAAACAAGATTTTCATCGTGCCATCGGGCGGAGGCACGCCCAGGCAGTTGGTTCCGCATTTCGAGTCGGCTCTGTACCCGGTGTGGTCGCCCGACGGAAAACGGGTGCTCTTCCTGGGAGCCGACAGCGCTGCCAATACGCGGTCCACGGGAGCACTGACGGGAACCAATCGTCCGGTGAATCGGATGGACTGGTGGATCGCGACGCTGGATGACAATCCTCCCGTTAAAACGGGGGTGCATGCCGATGTTCTGAAACAGGGCCTCTCGGTCTGGGCCAGTTCCGGCGCGGGTATCACACCGGAGGCATGGGTAGGTCCAGAGAACCGCGTGATCTTCTCCGCTTCGTTCGGCAATGCAGATACGTTCCGAGATGCCGTCAACGTGTGGAGTATTCCCTTATCGCGCCGCTGGCACGCAGCGGGACCGGCACTGCAAATGACATCAGGCAGCGCTTTTGAGTCCCATCCGGCTGTCACAGCCTCGGGAGACGTCTACTTCTGCAGCGCCGAAACGAGAACAGGAATCTGGCGCCTGCCGCTGAGCGCGAAAGACAGCAAGGCGACGGGCGAACTCAGCCGATTGACGAAAGGGAGCGCCTTTCACGGCCAGCCTTCCGTGGCTCCCGATGGCAGCAGAGTCGCGTATTATTCGACGAAATCCGGAAACATGGACCTCTGGGCTCTGGATCTGAAGAGCGGGACGGAGTCTCAGCTTACGTCGACACCGGTGGGTGAGTTTGCTCCTCAGATGTCCGCGGACGGATCCACTGTTTATTACTCGATCTATGGTAAGCGGGAGGCCTATTCGGTTCCGGCGAAAGGGGGAGAATCGACGAAGATCTGTGAAGACTGCGGAACGTGGGACGTTTCCCACGATGGCAGGAAGGTCCTTTACTGGTTCTCGACGGCGAAGCCGATTGTGTCCATCGGATTGCTGCAGTTGCCGGCGAAGGAGAAGGTGGAACTCATTCAACATGCGGAGTACAGCCTGTATCAGCCGCACTTTTCCCCAGATGACCGCTGGATCGCGTTCCTGGCGAAGACCGGGCAGGACCGTAGCCGGGTGTATGTCGTGCCGTTCAAAGGCGCGAGCCGGCATGTGTTGGGGGATTGGATTCCAGTGACGGATGGAGACAATCTGGATGATAAGCCGCGGTGGTCGCCGGATGGGAATCTCCTCTACTTCACTTCTGAGCGGGATGGCTTCCGGTGTATCTGGGCGCAGCGGCTCGATGCGGTTTCGAAGCGTCCTGTGGGTGCGCCGTTTGGGGTGTACCACTTCCATACTTCGCGACGCTCGTTGATGAATGTGGGGTTGGGGCCGCTGGAGATTTCCGTGGCTCGGAATGCCCTGGTGTTTAATTTGGGTGAAATTACGGGGAATATCTGGCGGGTTTCGTCGCGGTAGTCATATCGCAGGCTGAGCTGTGCTTGGGGTAGCGTTCTCGGCGTGATCGTTTGCATTGCCGATCTTGCACTCGAGACTTTGAAGTCAGCATCCGCTCCTTGCGTGACAAAGCGTCAAAGCGATCCAGAAGCCTGCGGCGTTTGAACGAAACCGCTAAAGCGGCAGACGCGTTGCGTGCGGTCTTTTAATCGACTTGCTTCGCGGTAGTGTGGTCACAGAGAAGGAGGCCCTCTGTGACCCAGTTACGCCAGATGGTGCTGGACGAACTCCGGCGCCGTAATTACGCCGAAATCACGATCAAGAATTACCTGCGAATCATCGATGACTTCGCCGGTTATTTCGGACAGCCGATCGAGAAGCTCGGACCCAATCACATTCGCGCTTACCAGGCACATCTCTTCCGGAACCGGAAACTCTCTTCCAAAACAGTTCGCCAGCATGTAGCAGCGCTCCGATTCGTATATGTGAAGACGCTGAAACGCCCGTACATGTTGGATTACATCCCATTTCCAAGGGAAGAGCGAAGGTTGCCGTCGTCCTGAGCCAGGAGGAGGTCACGGGCTGATCGAAGCATCCAGTTCGCTGATGCATCGGGCCATGCTGATGACGCTGTATGCAGCCGGCGTGAGGCGAACCGAAGCGGCAAATCTAAAGGTCGCGGATATCGACAGCAAGCGGATAGCAATCCATGTTCGCCAGGGTAAGGGCAGGCGTGATCGCGACATTCCTTTGAGTCCAAAGCTGCTGGATGTCCTCCGAGAGTACTGGCGGTGGATGCAACCGAAGACGTACCTGTTTCCGGGTACTAGAAACGGTGGCGTGCCGATGCCCCGTCTCACCCAAGATGATGTGGGCAGCCTGCCGGGAGGCAGCGATCCGCGCTGGACTCGATCCGAAGATCTCTCCCCATTGCCTGCGGCACAGTTATGCGACGCACTTGCTCGAAGCAGGTACGGATCTCTACACGATCCAGAAGTTGCTGGGCCATGCTGACCTGAGGCAACGCTCGTGTACCTCCATCTTTCGCGCATTCATTTGCATTCGGCAGCGAGCCCGCTGGATGCGCTGGAGATCGCCGATGCCAGTCTGGTTCGAAGATCGCGAAGGCTGATGCCGAAATGAATCGACCAGCTATCGAGCTGGCCGATATCGTTCGCGCAATAGGGGACGATTTTATTGACCGTCACCGCTCATCGCTGACATGGCCGCAACTGAAGGTGCTGCTCGCGATTCGGCGCTGCCGCACCGCAGCTTTAGGCGGTCATCTCGACGGTTGCTCCCAATGCGGTCATCAGGCCATCTCTTATAACTCATGCCGCAACCGACATTGTCCACGGTGTCAGACCAGCGCCCGCGACAGGTGGCTCGCAGAACGAACAAAGGAGCTTTTGCCCGTTCCGTATTCGCATGTTGTCTTCACGATCCCTCATCAGCTTGCTGCGGTCGCTCAGCAGAACAAACGCGTCCTTTACGATCTGCTGCTCCGTACCAGCGCGGCGACGCTACTGGAGATTGCGGCAGACCCGCGCCATCTCGGGGCCAAGATCGGCTTCCTGAGCGTTCTCCATACATGGGGACAAAACTTAAAGCATCATCCTCATGCTCACTGTGTCGTTCCAGCGGGAGGGCTCGCTTTCGATGAGTCCTCCTGGATTCGTCCACGTGACGGCTTCTTTCTTCCTGTGAAGGTGCTCAGCAAAGTGTTTCGGGGCAAGTTTGTCGCCGGACTGCGACGAGCATTCGGCTCGGGAAAACTATCCTTCCACGGCGATCTCAAGGGACTCTCCAACCATCGATTGTTTCGTGCATTCGTCCGGTCTCTTTACCGAACCGACTGGGTGGTGTACTCCAAAAAACCGTTCCGTGGGCCAGAGCACGTGCTGCAATACCTTGCACGCTACACGCACCGGGTCGCCATCTCAAGCCATCGTCTACTGGCCTTCAACAATGGTCGCGTTACCTTTCGATGGAAAGACTACGCCCACCGTAATAAGCAGAAGACAATGACGCTCAACGGCGACGAATTCTTGCGTCGGTTCCTGATTCATGTGCTGCCGCGCGGGTTCGTGCGCATCCGGTTCTTTGGCTTTCTTTCGCGGCGAACGCGTGCTTGCCTGTTGCCGATCTGCCGGACACTGGTCGGCGCCATCCCGCATGAAAGGGCCGAGCCGGCACCCGGCGTTTCGCGCTTATTCACCTGTCCTTACTGTGGTGGCGCAATGACGATCATCCGGTCGTTCACCCTGCCGAGATTGCGCTTATGCGGAAGTCGGCCAGGGTTGAATGATTCTTCGTAACCCGGACTCGAACGCGACGACTTGCAGATCGCCAGCAGTGTTCTCGCTACACGTGTGTCAGTGGACACCTGCGAGCTTGCTCAGCCCCTCTCAAACGTTGAAAATCGAGTGCGTGTTCGACCCATCGCACCTCTTTTGCGAGCCCGTAGTCCGCCGACTCCGATGCTCGGCATCGGACTGCTCAGAAGTTAATTCGCAGGAAGGGCCTTAAAACTCCATAACCGCGGCAGCACCGTAAGCGGCTTCCTTCAAACGGTCCTATCGAAAGCGCCAGATCAGCTGGGCCGCATGAACGGCCGTCTCCTGTGGCGCTTCCGATAAGAATCTACCGTTTATCGGGACTAATCGGCGAATCCCCGTAGCGTCGTACTTTCACATCAACGTGGCGATTATACGACCAAGTGCTTGCTCGGTAGTACATCGAACTGCCTTATGCAGCACACTGCAAGCGCCTGCCACAGTCGGGATCAGGCCTCGAAATATGACTCATCAATCAGACCATCCTTCACTTGCTTGTCAACTGCCTGAATGGTTCGCGTGACCAGAGCGATCACTGCATCTAAGTCAGCAAGGGATGTCTCGACTACCTTTCCTGAAGTATCCTTGCCGTTGCGATGGACGATATCGTGTCGCCTTTGGACGGCGCGGTACAAATCCCGCAAATCCGTCTTTGGAAAGTTCATCGCAAAGACTTTCTCATACACCGCGACCGTGGTAGCGATATTGTGGAAGCTCAATTCATCAAGCGCCGCACCCGTCTTGTTTTTTATTTCGTCCAGGATATCAAACACATGTGCAATCGGTCGCTTAGTATCTACGAACGGGCGATGGAACTCAACAAATCGCCTCAGCAACGCCTGCCGGTTAGAACATTCTTTTTGACAGTGTCGGCTAGGTAGGTCTCCATTGCAGTGATGGCGTTTGCATATAGCAGCCTGGTCAAGATTGCATTTCCGGGGAGCGAGTTCCGCAGGCTCTTAATCTCAGATAGCGCAACTTCAAAGACCTGATAAAAATTGGTGAAATCCTGATTGTATTCGAGAATGTCAGCAAATTCCTCGGTCCACCCTTCAGCGACTAAGCTTGTTACGTCTAGACACATGAGCATCAGCTGGCACTACCTCCAAGACTGCGATTGCGAAACTCTCGAACGTAGTGCAGGGGAAACAGAGATCGAACTTCATCACCTCATCGTCGTGCTCAATATAAGGAAACGCGAAGATCAGCATATCCGTGAGCAGGTCGCCCTTAATGGTCGGCTCTCCCAATGAATTCTCGTCAGCCCTCGAATCATGGTCTGCTTTAACTTTTCCAGCCACTTATCCAGCGATGTGCCCTTCAGGATATGGACGTGGTGAATAAATTCGCTGTGCCCTTCAGCTCGTTCAACTCTTTGCGCGATGGCCGCCGCGAACTCTCGCTCGAGCGTCCCGCGATTGAATCCCGCCAATTCCAGGCGTCTCCTTAAACTGGTGCGGTTATTTCGTAAACGTACTCCTCAACTTCCTGATCTGCTTCGCCTGGCTCCGGCGCCAGCCAGATCAGACGGTTGCGCTTCGCCAGCGTCGTTTTCATGACCTTTCGATCCGACTTCTTGAAAAACCACTGCGAGAAGTGATTCTTGCTGCTATCAATGGGATAGCCGTCGATTGTGATGTATGCGTAGGACCCCATGCGACTCCGGGTGATTTATCGTATCGCGTCGGCTTCATGACGTTGGTATAAGAAGCACTTCACGCGAGTGCATTTCAACACGCTGGCAAAGGCGTAGGGTGCTGCCCCTAATGGGGATCGAGATGGAGTCCACTGAGGAAAGATGCCCGCAAGAGCGTGTTCTTACCGCCAGCCCGACGAAGAGTTCGTCGTCCGCACTTGAATATGAATTCGAGAACCGCGTCAGTGCTTTCGATGGAAGATCCGTGCCGGCGTTCTATTTGAGCATTGAGAACGTTGGATCAGATTCCTTGTGATCGGAGGCGTTCCGCCAAAGCACGCTGCATCACTACGCTGGTCGTGCCATCTTTAAATTGAATAGAGAAGCATACCGTCTGAGGCGCAATCGCCATTGGACAGAGGTCCGCGTATGTTCTTAACGAGCCGACGTTGAGAAAAAATAATTAGACGATATCGAAGCGCCTTCTGAAACTTTCTGAGGCTCTCGAAGTCGTCAGCTGCCTCCTTCAGCGTGGCGGTACCTTTCATTTCGACAGCTACGAAGTTCCCCACGTTTCGGCTCGCGGTCGTGTTTCGTTCAAAAGGGATATGCAGGATGAGATCCGGCCGAATGGTGTTCCCATGGGCCGGAATCGTCTTCTGATACTCTTGCTGAATATCGGGTCACCGGGAATTCCGAGGCCTTGGAGGCGGAACCTAATCTCAGCTAGCAGCTCGCCTTGGAAGCCGCGCTCGTCAGTGAAAAGAAGCGGCTCCTTTATCGATGCGAGGCCTCGCGGAAAACATTTAGGGAACTGTTCTAGATTTCCCTGCACACGTTTAGAATTATAGGCATATGGGTTACGATACCGCCCGTATCCTGCGCCCCAAAATGCTTCCGTGCCAGCACCGTTATCAAAGGTCCAACCGTGACGTGAAGGAATTCGCGAAATCAGGACTGATAAGTCGAGATCTCGGCGACGAATATAGGCGCTCGGTCGTTTAGCTCTCCTGCACCATCTCGGCGAGTTTTGTGAGGTCGAGCGCGTCCCGACGGTCTCGTCTGCCGCCTAGCCGAATCTACACGCTTAAAGGCTTCGACCAATCCACATTTTGTTTCGACCGACTGATGCAGCGATTCCAGCGCGCCGCAACGGCAGTGGTTGGGATGGTCGGCCATCCGGAGACGACTCCAGAACATAGCGGCAGCGTTCCTTCCCACAGCTGATGCCAACGGGTGCTTAGGTGCGCCGCTGTGAACGAATAGAATACCTTTATGGGCCCGCGCAAGCACCACTTGTCGATGTTGCGATCGTACACTCAGGCGGATCTCTTCACCTTGGGAAATGCGAGCTGCGGCACCATCTCCATCTTTCTGTGCTTGAACTACACCGCTGAGGGAAGAAGCCAGTATTTGTGGATCGCCTTTTTCCTGCTCTTTGCCGCGTTGGGATGCGACATCATGGATGGATACTGGAGTCGCAAGTCCGGCCGGCACTCAGTCCTAGGATCTGATTTGGATTCACTCGCGGACGTTGTGTCCTTCGGTGTCGCGCCCGCAGTGTTGGGGTTTACCCTAGGACTGCGTGGGGCATGGGACATCGTTATTCTCGCCTACTTCGTTGTCTGCGGAATCAGCCGTCTCGCCCGGTTCAATGTGACGGCGGCGGCACTATCCGACGCCTCGGGGAAGGTAAAGTACTTTGAGGGCACCCCGATTCCCACCAGCGTGGTGATTGTTGCGCTTTTGGGAGCGGCGTTTTATGTAAACGCGATCCATGAGGGACTATGGTTGGGCGCATATGGACTCGGCCCAGCGACGCTCCACCCACTGACTCTCCTTTACGCGTTGAGCGGTTCTGCAATGATCAGCGCCACACTTCGCATCCCAAAACCTTAAGGACTGATGCAGCGTGGTCAGTGTAACCGCACCCGCCAACGCGGTCATCGGTTCGCCATGGCCTTCTGGACTTCCGAATGAATCGTCGCTAGCGATCCGGAATTTGAGCCGGATTACGACTGAGAAGTCGCGTTCTGCCAACTTTCCGAGAATGTTGACCTGTTGCGCATCGGGTTGCGGGGGTCCGATACGGCCCCGTCCAGTCGCCGTAGGGGAAGTCGCCGTCCTGGATGACGCCGTCCAGCGACATGTGTTCCAGGATTTTGAGTTTCTCACTTGGAGTGTCCGCGTCTGGCTTGGAGATCTATTCTATTAGCTTTGCGAGGAACTCGCGCAATTCGGACGGTGCGCGCCAGGCGCGACGGGATCAGGCGGCCTCAACGATACTTCGCTCGGTCCCACGGCACAAGGGACGTGACCCGAGATTCACCAGGCAGCCGAAGAAATCTTGCGTTCCCCGGCAGTTACCCCCACCAGGTTTCGCCCTTTTCCATGTGTGACTTAAGCCAGTCCTCGTTGATTTCGAGGCCCAGCCCAGGTCCTTCGGGTACCAGAAACTTACCTTTTCGCAATGCTGGCTTGACTCCCTGAGCCATATTCTCCTTGTTGCCACGAAAGGCTCCCAGGACGTTTTCTACTTTGAACAGGTTAGAAGTAGCCGAGGCAAGGTGCATTGCCGCGTAGAACTGAATCAGCGAACTGGGCCCACTGTGGAAGCCGACAGGAACCCGTGTCAGGCTCGCGTATTTCGCGATGTCTCGGCACGCTGTGATGCCGCCAGCGTACGCCATATCCGGGTGAATCATATCGACCACCTGGTTGTCGAGGAACGGTTTGAACCCGCCAACTAATTCAAGCCGCTCACCCGTGAGCACGGGGACCCGTGTAGACCGCTTAAGTTCCAGCCACGCTTCCGAGTACAGCGTCGGAAGGGGATCTTCGATCCACAAAAGGTCGGCAGGCTCCACGGCTTTGCAAAGCCCAATCGCGCTGCGCGGGTCGAACTGTGCGAGACAATGCATCGCAATGTCGATATCGTCGCCCACGGCCTCACGCACGTTCATGTAGCCTTTTCCCGCTCTGCGAAAATCTTCGCCGTCGAGAGTCGTGCTGTACGGGAACCCGCCTTTTCCGGCCACCCGAAACGCATTGGTGAGCGCTGAACCAACAGCCGGTCCGGCACCGAGCCCACGTGGACGTGCGGTATCGCCACCGCGGACGAGCGCGTTGAATTTGAATGTCGTCAAGCCCTCCGGCTCGCCCCTGACGCGATCCGCCCACGCGCGGCACTCGCCCTTGTCGAGCATATTCCCTATCGCGCCATGCCCATATACCGGGATCTCCTTCTGTATCGGACCGCCGAGTAGCCTGTAGATCGGAAGGTTCGTAATTTTGCCGGCCAGGTCCCAGAGTGCAATATCTACGCCTCCAATGGTCGGAATGTGTGCCTTGTATGGGTGCTGTACCCCCGTCATTGCATAAAAGTGCTTTTCGATCGCGAGCGGATCCTGACCGATCAGCGCCGGTTTCATCGTTTCGATAATGGCCCGAGAGGCTTGTGCAGAGAACCCGGCTTCACCATAGCCGTTCAATCCCGCGTCCGTTTCGATCTTGACGAGGCAGCCATCGCCGGTATTGTCGAGGGCCAAGGTCTTGATGGCCGTGATCTTGACCATTTTTGTATAAGGAGCGGCAAGGGCTTTGAAATTGAGCAGCCACGGAGCGGCGGGCAGGCTCAGGGCGATTTTGAGGAGATCACGGCGGGTGGCTTTCATCTCGTCGAGTATATCCAGTGGCGGTATTACAGGTTGTGAAGTGGTTTTGGTTGTCTTGTCCCTGGCGATTACTTTACGATTCAAGTTGACCGCTTGCCGGTTATACGCCGAAGTGCCTGTCGGATTAGGATCGAGAAGTCGCTTTGTGCCAACCCACTGCACCTATCCGGATGACGCCCGATTGAAATCTTCGGGGCCATGGTGGAGCCATCCCCGCTTGGTTGTCGCATCCGGGTTATCGCCTGCCGGGTAGCACCGCCATGCCGCGCCCGTCCTGGTTCGAGATTTGGACCTTACGGCCGTGACGGTCATCCGATGTTGCAGGCGTGACTCAGGTAGTGATGCGCAGTATACCTTTGCCGGCGAGAGCAACCATGGCTCATGTCTGCCGCGTGCGGATCATTTGGTCAGCGCGAAAGCCCTGCTCGACAGCCGCGGCGAGAAGGCGTTTGTAGACAGCCTCGTCGAGCGTCCTGGTCCTGCTCAGAATCCATAAATACTTGCGATCCTGGCTACCGACGAGCGCGTATCGGTAATTGTCGTCCAGCGCGATAATCCGGTAGTCGCCCCACACACTACTCAGGAAGGAGAGAATCGCAGGAGCGAAGCGTACCTCGAGAATCGAGTTGCTGCCCTTGTCTTCGTTTGCGATGCGAGCTATTCCTTCAGCCTCCTTCGGCTTCGGCCTGCCAGCTTGCCGGCAACGGTTGACTACTTTGATTTTTCCGTCCTGCTGCAGCGTATATTCCGCAGTGACATCGCCGACACAGTCCTTCTGAAACTTGTTGGGTAACCGAGCGATCTCGTACCACACACCACTGTACTTCCGGAGATCAACCCTGGGAACGGTCTTGAGGTCAGGCAACATCAGCAGAAACAACGCAATCGCAATTATCATCCGGGTGATAGACGTCTCCACCGTGATTGTGTTCCCTCCGAGCGAAACGAACGATCCTCAGGATCAGGAACGAGATGTCGCTAGGGGGTCTGCGATTTGCGCGGCGAGATGATCGTTGGTTATAGCGCCGGGACCAAGCATAATGTGTAGATTGGCGAATAGGCAGAACGTCTTGCCGCCGCATGCATAGGGATGAGATCAGCCCACTTCGGAACTACTAATAGCGTAACCAACTGATGACGATGGGCGCCTGGATGTTGTGCCACGCTACATAGAGTTGCTACAACTGAGTGACAGAAGACCAGCGGGAAGAACTGACGATGTGCGCGCACTCGCGATCACTTCCAGCAGGAGATGTGTTCCGCGCAAAGCTGATTCTGTTGCTCGCCGATGGAATGACGTACGAGCAGATCATAACGGCTCTTGGGACGACCAAACCGACGATTGCGCGGTGGAAGGCACGGTTTGAAGAAGCGGGAATGGACGGTTTGCAACCGCGACACAAAGGTAGTCAACCGAGGGCGGCTACGCCGAGCGTGCAGGCGCGTGTGGCGCGGCGCGTCCAGCAGAAGCCACCAGACGGCAGTACGCATTGGTCTTGTAGGAAACTGGCTGCCGATCTTGGGATGAGCCATGCGACGGTCCAACGCATACTAGCTCAAGCGAAACTGCAGCCGCATCGCCTCGATCGGTACATGGCGAGCAATGATCCTGATGTTTGAAGAGAAAGCGGCGGACATCATTGGCTTATATATGAATCCCCCTCAGCATGCGGCCGTCTTTTGTGTCGACGAGAAAACAGCGATCCAGGCGCTGGACAGGCTCGTTCCGGTCCTTCCACTATCACCGGGCCGGGCCGAGCGCCACGGCTTCGAATACTACCGGCACGGAACCTTGTCCCTTTATGCCGCTCTCGACGTGAAAACAGGCAGAGTCGAAGGCAAGACCACACGCCGGCACACAAGCGCCGATTTCATTGACTTTCTCACCGAGATCGTCGCCAACACACGATGGGCGAAACAGATCCACATCGTCCTAGACAACCTCTCCGCACATAAGACACAGGCGGTTCAGGACTTCCTGGCCTCGAACCCGAAGGTTCAATTCCATTTCACTCCTACCTATTCCTCTTGGCTGAATCAGGTCGAACTATGGTTTACCAAAATCCAGCGCGACGTGATCGATCGCGGCATCTTCACTTGAGTGGCGGATCTATCGCGCAAGATCCGAAAATACATTCAGGCTTACGCCAAATCAGCCAAACCGTTCCGCTGGACGTACACCGATCCCAAGCGCCGGATCAAGGTAATCTAATGACTGAGACACCTACTAGTCGGGAACTCACAATGACTATCGCATGCATATCAGCTGGACGGTTTTCTAGGCTGTGGGTCATCAAAACTCAATCCGCGACCAGTTTCCGACCGACAGACCGCGTGTGGTGCGACCGTTTAATCGGATCGACTATTCACGTCAGCGAAGGGGAGCCGTGCCAAGGGGACGCCAGTGGTTGCCTACCCGCTGCTGGTTGTTGCTATCGTCAGGCTGCTTCGGTCCAGCTGTAGCAAATGATGGAGACCACCGACTTGAGGCCGACATGCGATCTTGCTGGGTCGGATTGGTCGTGCATCGGTCATTCGATGCAACAGTGTATGTTTCGATGTCGAAGTCATTCAAAATGATCGAAGCCCAACAGCGGGAGTTTCGGGCAGGCTTCAATGCCCTAAAAGACACCGCAGTTCAGCCATTGGGGCGGAACGCGCGGCAGCACGAGCTTCCGCCGCATCACGCGCCATAGATCAATATCGCGAAATGCAGCTCGCAGTGAAGTACGTTTCTAATATGCGTCATGGTCTGCTGAAAAGCATGCTGAGTATCGGTATCGCTGTTGTATCGCTGGTAACGGTGGCAGGGGGACAACCCACGCCGCCCACCTCACCTGAATTCACGCTCAAAGCTGAATCTCCGAAGTTCCACGATCTGATCGCGCCCGGCGCGACTCTCGAAAAGGTTGCCACGGGCTTTCAGTTCACCGAAGGCCCCCTGTGGGATAAGAAGGGCTTTCTCTACGTCAGCGATGAGGGGCAGAACAAAATCTTTCGCGTATACCCGGACGGCCGAACGAATCCGTTCGCGGAGATACGCGACCCCGACGGAACCACGTTCGACGCACAAGGACGTCTGATCGTCTGTGCCAGCCAGTTGCGGGTAGTGGCTGAAATAGCAAAAGACGGCACTTACAAAGTGATTGCTGACAAGTACGTGGGCAAGAAATTCAACAGTCCCAACGACATCGTTCTAGGGCCGGATGGCGCGCTCTACTTCACCGACCCCTCGCTCGACCTTCCTAAAGGCGACACACAGGAGCTGCCCTATCAGGGTATCTTCCGCTTGGAGGCAAATGGCGCGCTGCGGCTTCTTAACAAGGAAATGAATCAGCCGAACGGCCTCGCTTTTTCACCGGACGGCAGAAAACTCTACGTTGACGACACCAGAACAGGCGAGATCATGGTTTTCGATGTAGCACCGAACGGCGACCTCAGCAACCGCAGGCTCTTCGGCAAGCAGGACGGGCCGCCGCGCAGCGGGTCAGCGGATGGGATGAAGGTCGACAGGAAGGGAAACCTGTTCGTGACCGGACCGATGGGCGTCTGGGTCTGGTCGCCCGAAGGAGTTCATTTGGGCACAATCGTGATGCCTGAGTCCCCGGCAAATCTCGCTTGGGGGGGATCTGACGGACGAACACTCTATCTCACCGCCAGAACATCCATCTATCGGATAAAGACTAAGACGCAAGGCGCGAAGATGCGGGTGAAGCGTCGCGGTCGCGCCGGAGCCTAAAAACTGGGACGGCGAGACGGACACGCTCTTCTGCATTTGATAGAAAGTTGCCATACGGCAGACCTTTTCAAGAGATTGGGACCGAGAAGTCGCGTAAGCGTCTGTAGCGGATCCCCCGATTGTTCATCGGCGCTCCGGGAGTGGGCGAAGACTTCGATCTATCGGGTATGTCGGCGTTTAGAGGATTTTGCAGATCGTGCCGCGTCGGCGAGAACTCGCAGCGCCCTGTTCACCGCCGCACCGTCTGGAAACATTTCGGCCAAGTCAGGCTCTATGAGCACTAGATTCGTGCAGGCGGTCGCTTGGCGGTAGTACTTGCCCCGAACACCCTTCTGGAGTTGGGATAGGTCGTACTCTTTGCGCAAATCCTCAGTGCTGCTAGCCACGACCGATTTCTTCTTCATACTGTTTCCGCTCTGTCGCCGTTGCCAAGCGAGCGCTTATGATTCGAAGCTTGCCTCGGCGCTCGCAATGGAGCAACAAGGACCAGACCTCCATCCATTGTATGGCCAATTGTGATCTCCCGATCCTCATCGACCGAATGGTCAGGATCCGGAAAGGTCATGGCGAGCGGATCCATGAACACGGTGGCGCATCCTCAAACGCCACCTTATGTTTCTTTAGATTCGCCGCTGCTTTGTGCGCATCCCACTCGAATGTCACCTCGACCTCTCAACCAAGGTAGCGCAAGGGTCGCGCGGGTTCGGCAGGGTGATGTTGGGAACCCGAACCGCACCGAATTACTCCCCTGAAGTCGCGATCACATCTGGAATCGGCATTTGGGGCAGATATACGGGGGCATGACTCCGCCTCAGCCTTACTCAGATCTCCGAGCGGTACAGAATCGAGATGGTGGCCAGTTCCAGGACAAGTTCGTGCAGCCGGTAATGCTGGACAAATTTCTCATTACTAATATGAAGCGTCAATTCCGTAACGTCGGACAGGCCAAGAGCGAGCCCAATGTCGTTCGCGACGCCGAATGCTGCGATGCCGTCCAGGCTCGCGTGTAAGATCTGCTGAAGATCCCTCCATCCCGCGACAGCACCTCCCGAAAAACGATAGCGTCTGCCCATAACTCCCGGCTCTTCGCGACTCCTGAACCTGCGATGCTGCGAGCAGCAGAAGGCTCACGTTCAACCATCCGAAGCAAGTCAGCTACCTGGGCCTCATGCCGCACAGCAATTTCGTGCAAGCTTTTCAGATACAGGTGGACACTCGAATCGCTGATCTTCGGAAGCGTGTCTTCCACCAGCTTGCGAAGGCTGGTCTGAATCATCTGAACGTTCAGGAACCACTTCCCCGCCCGGTTTATCAGTGTTTCCCAACTTGCGTTGTCCACTTCAAACAGCACTGCCGTTTGTCCACCATCTTGTGTCACAGAACACTCCTTTAAGAATCGCGGGACACACGCCACAGAACGCCCGTGTGTGCGAAAGAGAGCATCGTATTTCGCCGCACGCTGACAGCCCCGAAATCCAGTACGTACAGACTCCGGCCGTCAGGGTGAAACTTGCAATCAACTGGTCGCTCTATCCCACCGCTGTCCTTGTGAGCAGACGCGGGACCGGGTTCACGATTTCTCATGAACGGCTCCGACTGGCCGGTCATAACATTTACAACAGCAACTTGAAAACCACGTTTCAACGCCTCTGGCCGGATGGTATTCAGAGGTGCAAGCGTACCCCACTGCGCGAGAAACAGCCGTCCGCGACAGCCAAACTGATCCGACGGACAGAAATCCATTTTGGCGAGGCAGGTGTGTGGTTCGAAAAGCACAGCAGCCGGTCCTGCCAGCGGTGGTGGATTTTCGATCTGCTGTTTTGCGGGTGTTCCGCGATTCGGGGCATGCCTCGGATCCCAAAGGGGAAGGCCATCACCGGCGTAGTCGGGATAGCCGTACCAGTCCGGCGTAACGATCGTTCCATGTCGCTTCGAAGCGTTCCTGATATGCCATATCGATCAGGATTTCGCCGACGGCGCGGTTGCCCTTTTCCTCATAGTCGTTGTCCGATGCGTAGAGTTCGCCTTCCTCGCTGAACGCGAGTCCGTAGGGATTACGGATGCCCCATGCGAGCAATTCGGGTTCAGTTCCGTCAACGCGCCAGTCGATATGGGTCGGATACGGAATGACAGGGTCAGAACTCCAGATGTTGTTCCCGGTCAGCGTAATGCTTCCGGGGATATCGTGAGCATGTGGATGCCGGGCCATATCGACCCGTGAAGCCAGCCGGTTCAATGATGCCCCTGTTGTGCGACCGAACCCTGGGCGAAGTAGATGAGACCGTCAGGTCCGAAAACAGGTCCACCCGCCGACCTGATGCCAGCCCACAGTTGGGCATCTTGTCGCAGAGCACTGTACGTTCGCCGGATGTGGCATCGAACCTCAAAAGGCGCGAGGCGTACCCACCTTTCGCCGTTGCGTAAACAAAGCCGTCTCTTGCGCAGAGTCCACGAACGCCGCCCTCCTCTTTCGACAGCGAGCAGATCCACGTCACCGCTCGTCGATAGCCGCAACAGGCGAGAGGGTAACCACGGACGTGTGGGCCAGGTGGTGCCACCTTCCGCAATGAAAATTGTGCCGTCTTCCGCCACGGTGAGTCCACAAGGAAACGACAGGCCAGCCATGACCACCTCAACTGAGTAGCCCTCCGGTACCTGGACGTCACGTGCATTTATTTTGGGACGCGCTGTTGTGTGGGAAGCCGCTGAAGCTGCTCGGCGGCGACCTTTGCGGATCCCAGAGCTAACGGAGGCGTAGTTCAAATGTTACGCCCAAACTGGCGGCCTGTATATTGCAAACACAAGCGTAGCAACACAACGGGGCCGTCGGACGATGGTATCCGATTGCCGACGCTGCTTGCAGTCACAGCTGCCGCGCCTAGTTACGTGCGCGATCAGTACCGGAACATCGGCATCGCGCCGCCCCTTCCGTGTTGCGCGTCATCCGGGTGCAATACTCAGGGCAGTTTAGCGCCTATGCAACGGGTTGCGTTGATCTATCTCTGCCCGAGTACACAGATGGTATTCGTGGGCAAGCGCGCTTCTGCTCGATTCTGCATCCATCGAAACCTACGTCTCTCATCGCATCTCTGAAATTGTTCCCAATTTCCATGGCGGTAGTATCTGTTGCCCTTTCCCCGGAGGCTGTACCGAGAAGGCGGCCAACCCTCCGGGCCGCAGTACCCTGCGAATCTCGCCCAGATAGGCAGCAAATCACGGGGAAACTGGATGGAGTTGGTTCCAAAAACCTTGTCAAAACACGAATCCGGGTAGGGGATGGCGCTCATCGAAGCGAGTTTCAGTTGGACGCGCTCCTCGCGAATGTAGTCGCGATTGCGGCGGCTAGCCTGCCGCAACATGACTTCGGAGGGATCGATACCTGCGACAAACCCTCGTGTTGTCATTTTGGCAACTCGCGTTATGAACCGACTTCCGCATACTGTTCAAAACTGGTGAACGTGTGAGCGTTACCTTGTGTGGTAACCGGCTACGACGTCAGACGTGACCGGAGTAGACGAGCCACGTCGTCAATTGCAGTAAGCCCTTGCGGAATCACGCTACCCAGTTGCCAGAAGCCATGCACCATCCCCGGATACACTCGCGTTTCTG
This sequence comes from Bryobacteraceae bacterium, assembly GCA_963825845.1. GTDB lineage: Bacteria > Acidobacteriota > Terriglobia > Bryobacterales > Bryobacteraceae > DASQDN01. The sequence continues at coordinate 49,671 of CAWGVL010000040.1, forward strand.
CCGGCACGCCTGCCTGTTGCAATCGGTCCGCGTACCGCAGTCCTTCGTCACGAAGCGGATCGGCTTCGGGCAGAATGATCAGCGCTTCTGGAAGGTTTGTAAGATTGCTCGACCTCAGTGGTGACACATACGGCAGATCCAATTCATCCGGGTGGCTCACGTAATGGCAGTGGAACCAGGTAATATCGGTTCGCGTGATCACGCCCCAGGTCGAGCCAAACCGCCGATATGAATCTGTCTCGTAATCGTGGTCCAGCACCGGGTAAACCATGACCTGCAAACGGATTGCCGGGCCACTTTCGTCGCGGGAGCGCATCGCCGCCACTGTCGCCAAGGTCCCTCCGGCGCTGTCTCCCATCACCGCTAGCCGCTGACCATCGAACCCGTACTGCTCGCCATTGCGGCTCGCCCATTTCACCGCACTATAAGCGTCATCAACGGCCGCAGGATACTTGTGCTCTGGTGCCAAGCGATAGTTTACGGATAATATTGCGCAACCTGATCGGTTTGCGAGAGCACGCACGGGTGCGTCAATGTCATCGTAAGTCCCAAGAGCCCAGCCGCCGGCGTGAAAGTAGACGATTACGGGGAATGGGCGTTCACCTTCCGGGAAATACAGGCGGGCTGGAATATCCGGTGTAGCGGGAATGAGAAGATCCTCAACATGTCCTACCCGCTCGGGCTCACCGGCTAATGGTCGCATTCCCGACATCATGGAGCGGCCCTGCTCGATGGTGAGATACGCCCATCCGGGGAAGCCCTGCGATTTGATCGACGCAAGCAGTGTTTCTACAGCGGGGTCCAGTGTTCCGGGGAATTCTGAAGCAGACAGGGGATTGTTCACATGCGTGCCGCGCTATCGGGCGGAACGCATGAGTCTATCAGCTGAACCGGCTGTAGGGTTGAACAGTATGCCGCTTCCGTTCAACATCGGGCCGTGAACACGCCACGCTTTGAAGCAGCCACCGAGCGTGCGAACCCAGCTTGAACTCGCGTGTCGCCTCTAGGGCGTCGGCGGACGATAGAGAAGAGGTCCAGAATGAGTTCGGGCTCGCGATTTAAAGCCGGCGATGAGCTGCCGGCGCTCGAATTAGTTCAGTCTGCACGCACCGACTGGGCGAGAGCGGGCTTAATGTTCTGGTTTACTCGGAAGAAATTTTCAGGATCGTACTTGCCTTTGATTGCACTCAGGCGCGGAAGGTTGGCACCGAACGCCGTCGGGACTGCATCGTCCACGTCGAGCGCGGCAAGGATGTGTGCTCCCGTCGCGAAGGGTCGGAGAGCGTTTTCGGTGCCGCGTGCCCAATCGCGGTGAGTCGCGGTCTCCCGTGCGTCAGTCCATTGTGCCGCTATGACGATGTCCCAGGGAAGATCGCGATAAGGGAATGCAGTCGCATCGTTCGGTACACGTCCCGCTGCACCGGCGTAATATTCGATGACGACAGCTGAAAGCGGTGATTGCATCAGGTTTCCTCGCGCGACAACGGTTTCGATTGCCTCATCCGAGAGTTCCGCGTGCAAGCTCGACTTCCAATAGTTGTAGTTACCGTCCGGGAACGATGGCGCGAACAGGGACTGCATCGCCGGAAATGGAATGGCCGCAACTGTGTCCACGAGCGGGGTTCCAAATCCACGCAACGGTCTTAGAACACGGTCGCCTTCTTCTGGGTCACCGCAGTAGCACACTGCCACGCCAACCATCGGCGTTCCGTCAGGCGCGTGCAGAAGTGCAGCGTACGCAGTGATTTCGTCGGGAGCAGATTCAATGTAATCGCGGAAATTCCGGATGACGTCGGTTGCCGCCGCGCGAGGATACAGCACCAGGCCGCCGATAATCGTATGCACGGAATGTGCCCGAAAAACCAGCGACATGACGACGCCGAAGTTACCACCTCCTCCCCTGAGAGCCCAAAACAGATCATCGTTCTCGGTCGCACTGGCCGTGAGCACTTTCCCGTGGGCGTTTACAACCTGACAAGAAACTAGATTGTCGATTGTCATCCCGTATTTGCGTATCAGCCAGCCAACTCCACCACCGAGTGTCAGACCGGCAATTCCGGTCTTCGGAACAACGCCACATGGGACTGCAAGACCGAACGCGTGAGTTTCTCGGTCGAGATCGCCGAGCGTTGCGCCACCTTGCACCCGGACTACGCGGTCATGAGGATCTACGCTGACGCCCCGCATACGCGAGAGGTCGATAACGATCCCCTCGTCGCAGAGAGCGCGTCCGCCCACATTGTGTCCGCCCCCACGTACAGCAGTCAGGAGATTGTTGTCGCGCGCAAACGTCACCGCGGCAATGACATCTGCCGTTCCGGTACATTGGGCGATGAGTGCTGGACGTTTGTCAACGCTAGCATTCCAGATCCGGCGGGCACTGTCATAGCCCGGATTCCCGGGTTGAAGGATGTCACCTGAAAAATTGGACCGTAAAGACTCGGTGTTCAGATTTGTCATCGCAGGAGGGCATTATATATCCACACGTCCTTCCGGGAGAACACGTTTCTATCACCGGCTGTGCGAATTCAGAAAGAAAGGAAGCAGTCGGTTGTGAACACCGGGCCGTATCGTTATGTGCGTCATCCCATGTATGCCGGATTTATGCTCTTTCACTCGGTAGTGCACGCATGCTCGGCTCGTGTTGTGGGGTGCTCGGCGCTCTGCTCCTTTCCGGCATCGTTGTGCGACGAGCCGTGCTGAAAAGGCGAGTCCTGCTAGAGGAACTACCGTGGATACCGTGAATACACGGCACAGGTGAGATACCGATTCGCGCCACACGTCTGGTAGTCGTTCCCGGTGAGCCAGGAGCGCGCAGGTGCTGGCCAGCCGCGTCCCCGACAATCGATGTTCTCGGGTCGCGCGACTTTGCTCCCGGATTTATTTCAATTTCCACCCGATTTGATCTCCGCCGTGAACCTACGAATGCAATGAGAATCCAGACGGCAAAGCCGCCTCGAGATGGATTTGATGTCCGGTGATGGGGTGGTGGAATTTCAGATATTGAGCGTGCAGGAAATAGCCTCCATCTCCGGGCAAGCCGGGGAGATGTTCCAGAGGCTGACCGGTTGAACCGTACAGCTGATCGCCTACCAAGGGATGGCCGATGGATGCTAGATGGATCCGGATTTGATGAGGACGCCCCGAATTCAGGCTCACCTCAAAGGTTGTGGTGCTTGTGGCGCGTGAGATCACGTTCGCCAATGACTTTGATGGTTTGCCACTTGGATTGGCGGCCCACACGAAGCCAATGAGCGGGTGTGGTACGAGGCCGATGGGTGTGAGAATTTCGTACTCGTCGTGCTGTGCAACATTCTGAGCCAGCGCCCGGTAGATTTTTTGAATTCTTGGTGTGTTCCAATTTGCGAATAGATTAGAGGCCGCCTGCTTTGTTTTGGCGAAGAGGACGATGCCGGTGGTGGCTCGGCCCAACCGGTGGACAGGGTTTGCGTTTGGGGTTTGCTTTTGCACCAGGCACAGGAGCGTGTTCTCCATGAAGCCTCCGCCGGGGAGAGTGGGCAGCCCACCGGGTTTGTTGACGGCCAACAGATGGGGATCTTCAAACAGGACTTCGAAGTGCTGAGGGGAGTCTGGTTCGACCCAGGGTGGACGGTTCCAGACAAGAGTTTGGCCTGAAGTGACACATTCGCTTCCTGTGGCGGTAACGCCGTCGAGGGTGACTTCGCCGTTGTTCAGTTTGCGTTGCCAGGCATGTGGGGTTGAGTGGGGGTAGAGGCTTGCCAGGTGGGAGAGCAGAGTTCGTCCATGGTACTTGCTGCTGATGACTGTGGTGTAGGCATAGCCCCGGTTGAGCATGTAGTTTGAGTGTAGGCCAAGGCATTGCCGTGCGGCGTCTAGAAGGGCTTTTGAGATCCAATCGGCCCGCAGACTCGCCATGCACCGAGCGGGCTGGAACTTTCGTTGTAGGAAGATCGCCGTTGCACTCATCTGTGAAGCGGCGATTGTGGAAACTGAGGCACAGATCGGGAACGGGAAGGCGGCATCGCACAAGCAAACCCATTCGCTCTGGCGGAAACGGACGGCGGCGCGCGGAATCGTGGCATTCTACGAAGGTCGCTACAACTCGGCGTATTCGTGCCCGCCGCAAGGTAGGGGCTCGTCAAACCCCGGTGGTTCACGGCCAGGCATGACGAAAGGGAGATTGGTATGGCATACGGAATCGGAGTCCTGCTGTCGCTCGCGGTGGCGGGCTTTGCGCGGTTGGTTGGATTCGATCGCGATCGCGCGTTTTACGCGACCGTGCTTATCGTCGTCGCCTCGTACTATGTCCTGTTTGCCTTGATGGGCGGCGGCGGGCAGGTTCTCGTCGCCGAATTGGTCGGGATGAGCGCGTTCGGCGCCGCTGCCGTGCTCGGATTCAAGCTGAGTCCATGGATCGTCGCAGCCGGGTTGGCCGGACACGGGGTTTTCGACGCCTTCCACGGCAGGGTCATCGCGAATCCCGGCATGCCCCCGTGGTGGCCCGCCTTTTGCGGGTCGTACGACGTTTGTGCCGGCGTAATCCTGGCGTGGCTGCTGTGGCGCGAACGGAAAAGCTCGCGGCGCGATCACACGGCGGCTAAGGTTGCGCGAGCGACGGACCAGGCCGCGCCGGCGTAGCCGATCGCTTTGCGGAAGCTATCGGGTTGTTTTCAGACTCGGTATGCTTCCGTCGTCTCACCGATAGCCTAAGATACATGATCATTGATCGTAGACCTTCTTCAGTAGGTCTCAAGGACGATGGAAGCATCCGCGGACAAACCGCTTCACCGATTACCCCACCATGTCGCCGTGATCGGTGCTGCCGGTGGTCTCGGTCAAGGTATTTTGCGGATTTGTCGGGCCGAGGGAATTGCCTTTACCGCAATCGTCCGCTCACGACCTGAGCGTATCGTCAATGTGCCTCCGCGTTCTAAAGTGGCGGTGGTCACGTCTCTCGCGGACCGGGATGCCCTCTCGAAGGCTTTTTCGGGCGCCGACGTTGTGCTCATGGCGCTAGGAGTGACGCCAACGAGTAACGAAAGATCAGCGATGCTGTCGGAGAATGCTGCCGAGGTGGAAGCCGCCATGTTAGCCGCCGGAGTTGACCGCATCATCATCATCAACACGCTGCTTGTCTCGCTACCGGGAAAGCCCGCCAGTCGAGCCATTCGCTTCTTCTCCTGGATGCCCGGCAGAATCGGTCGCGGTGCTCGTGAGCAACAAGCAGTCGTTGACGCCCTCGGGAAAGGAGCCTTTTCAGCGGTTCGGTGGACACTGGCGCGTGCCGGACTGAACTCCCGCGGTAAGCATGTGGCTCCGGTAGCCGCAGTGGACTGGCCTGGCGCTCTGAACTCCTGGATGCCAGTCTCGTACGATGCAATGGCGCGATGGATGATCGAGGAAGCCGCGGCCAACCAATTTGTCAAGGCGGCACCGCTTGTGTCGCGGTGTCGCTGACCGATTGACTACGCCCGAGTAACGCCGCGGGGTTCTGGAATCCACGTGAGCGTATCGTCGCTGAGCCTTCATCGGAAACGCCTCGGCAGAGAAGGTTGTGCGGCGATGTCTAGGTCGATCCGAGGCGGTTTCGATAAGGGGACTAGGAGGAAGCCGCTGGCGTTTGCGGCGGACGCGGCAGCTATGGAATTTGAATACCGTTTTGGTACTGTAGCGCTTCCAGTACCAATGAATCACTCAGGTCCCGAACTCGCTGGACGTCTCTCATCCACAACATACGCTGATCCTACGTCGATCTTTAGTCCGAAGCAAGGAGGCCGACTCGCAGACGAACGCCGACCGGAGACTGACGCGTAGCGTCCGCCGCGCCAGCGGCTTCGTCCTCGTCCGTCATTCAGCACGAGTTTCACCCGCGCGTAGAAAGCCCCCCAGAGGTAACCACAGATTGCGGAGTCGCCTGTTAGGGAACCGTATCACACCGGCGGCCGGCGGCTGTGCCATTTCGTTGCCTGCTCATAGGCATGCGCAAGGGCTAAGACTGTTGATTCCGCGAACGGAGCGCCGGTTATTTGCAGACCGATCGGCAGGTCTGCTGTCGTGAAACCGCACGGAACGGAGATCGCCGGAAGTCCCAAGACGTTAAAGGGAGCAGTGTTGCGAACGCCAGCCGGATACTTAAATCCTCCAACAGTCCCTCCGCCATCCGAGATCTTCTCCGGAAGAAGGGAGACCGTCGGCGTAATAAGAAGGTCTGTCGTCGCGAACGTTTCCGTGATCTTTCTTCGAAGGAACGCGAGTTCGTTGAGAGACTGCGCGTAAGCCGACGCTTTGACATCCGCAGAATTTTGGAGGAGGCGTTGACGAGTGCTTGGCTGATACTTCTCCGGCGCTTCAGCCAACCATCGCGAGTGATAGGTGTAGGCTTCGACTGAACGGATGTTGGTGAAGATTTCATCGAGCGGAACACTTGTTACAGGAAGCATGGTCTCGCTGATTGAGGCCGTGAGCTTACGAAGGACGCCGATCGCAGCCTCGACCGCCTTCGCGATTTCGGGGTTGAGGTTATCGAAGAACGGACTTCGCAGTACCCCCAGACGCAGTTTTAGGACGTGCACCTGCATCGCGCTGCGGTACTCAGGAACAGGCCGATCCGCTGATCTCGGGTCCGCCCCATCGTACCCGGCTATCGCGGAGAGCATGATGGCTGCGTCCTCAACAGTCCTGCACAGAGGGCCGACGTGGTCGAGCGTCCAGGAAAGCGGCATGACTCCGCGATTACTGACCCGCCCGTACGTAGGCTTCAATCCCACGATCCCGCAGAAGCTTGCCGGGCCACGAACGGAAGCGGCCGTATCCGTACCCAACGAGGCGAAACAGAGGCTAGCGGCAGTCGCGGCGGCGGAGCCGCCCGACGAACCACCCGGAATGCGATCCAACGCCCACGGGTTGCGGACGGGACCGAAGTAGCTGACCGAGGAGGTCCCGCCATAAGCGAATTCATGCAGGTTGGTCTTCCCGAGGATAATAGCGCCGGCGTTCTTCAGTCTTCGGACGACTTCAGCGTCTTCGGATGGGACGCGATCCTTGAACAACTCACTTGCAGCGGTAGTCCGAACTCCAGCCGTGTCGATATTGTCTTTCAAGGCAATCGGGATGCCGTGCAGCGGACCCCGCCATCGTCCACGTTTCATCTCCCCTTCGAGGTTGCGCGCTTGGGAGAGAGCTGCTTCAGCAATGACTGTTATGTAGGCGTTAAGACGAGGATTGAGCTGCTCGATACGTTGGAGACAGACTTCTGTCAACTCGACTGGAGAAATGACTTTCTTCCGTACTCCATCCGAGGCTGCGGCCAGAGTGAGAGTGCTAGGATCGACTTCCCCACTGAGTGCGGCCGCTCCACAGGCGCCGAGAATGAAGGATCGGCGCGATGTCATTCGACCGATTATGGCACTAAGGTTCTACCTGCGGTGGCGCGGGAACTTGCTTACACGAGCGAGCACCTCTGCGCAGGCCGAGTGGCCGCCAAACCGGAACTCGTCCGATCAGTACCGAGAAGTCGATATCGCAACGTCAACTTCCGGATCGCGCGTTATCCAGTTATGAGTATTCCGGTACTCCTTTCGCGAGCCTCACGGCTCCACCCGGGTCATTGAAGACGGCTTGGGCGAGAGCATTAGCGGCACCTCGATCACCTAGTGGGACGGGGTTACGGGCGCCAGAGTAGTTCCAGCAGTATGTTTGTATGATCGAGTAATTACGTAGATGTTGAGGTACGACACCGATGCACAGTTTTGCTGAGCTCGTGGATCACTGCACTGCATTCACATTAGACGCTCTTGCACAGGCGAATGAGAGCGTCATCGAAGCTTTGCAGACGAGCGCGGCTACGCGTTTGGTCAAGGCGCTTCAGATGGTTCAACTGCAGAAAGCCATCTCGGCAGTTGGTATGTTTTCGATCTTCGAGGCGATGCTCCAGGACGGCCTTGAATGCAAAGATGGCTTTCGCGAGGCTCAGAACGTCTTGGACGAGGCGGGCGAGACGGCCTTGAAAGAGAGGTTCGTTGATCTGCAATTGGCTGTCAACGTGCTCAAACATGGACGAGGCCGGAGTTATGACGCTCTGGTCGCAAAGGCCGACCGGTTGCCCTTCAGGGTTAAGCCACCCGGAGAGGGTTTCTTCTTTGAGGGAGACGTGTCGGAAGTGGCAACGCTGATCGAAGTTGACGATGCGTTCGTACTTAGTTGCGCGGAAGTCATTCGCCAGGTGTCGGAGGCCGTGCAGAAAGCACGGCCAGAAGTCTTCCTTTAACGTCACACTTGTGCTAAACAAGCGACGCAGGTTGTGCTTTGCGTCCTTGAACGAAGCCTGCCGGCAGACCCGTTCCCGCAGACGTGGCGTAAGTGAGAGGATACGCGACGAACAAAAGGAGTTCGTAGTATGACCCTAGTACGGAGAAAAAATTAATTTGTATTTGAATGCTAATTTGTTCCAGGCGTTGAAAGATATTCTCTACTTCTGTTTGAGCTTGGGGTTTGCAGCAGTTAGATAAATGCGCTCTTTTGTACTGTTTCGTTCGCCTGTTGTTGGTGTGAGGCACAGCCAGAACATTTTCATCACAGATTGGGCGCCGCGATTTCACCGAAGGTACTCCAGACGCTTTCGATGGGTGTATCAGTGATCCGAATGACTGCAGCCTGGGAACTCGGAAAGTACGGCGTTGCCTTTGTATTGCAATTCTTGATGGATTCCGATAGCCGAGGTGTAGTAGCCATCCAGCGTCAACAATTTCAGGCGCGCGAAGAACTGCTCCAGCTCGGTCTTCGGTTCGGCCTCACCGGCAGCCATGGCAGCTACAATCTGATCCCGCTCCGCAGTGCTGCACTTTACGAACCGTCTGCTTGCGAGCTTTTGCGCCTCGGCTTCTACTAGTTTCAGCCCCGCGCTCCACTGCCGTTGAACGTCTTCCCCGCTATACGCCACCATCGAATCTATGAAGAGGCCGACCCTGGCTTCCCTCGCTCCGGGAGAATGATCGTCGGCGGGGATGATCATCTCCGTGAGCTGATCGAGCATCTCCATCTGCTCCGCGGTGAAGAACTGCGGCTTGTGGGACTCAGGAACCGGGGCCAACGGAATCAGATGATGCTGCTGCGCTACTGCCAACTGAGTTGGGCCAGCAGTGATCACCTTCAAGGCAGTGCGCCGTCTCATAACTCCCTCCGTTTCATCTGTTCGATGATGTGGGCGGAGGCCCGCGCGGCGAGGGCTCCTATAGTCAGGGTCGGCCCGTAACCTCCCGATGTCACAAAGGAAGCGCCATCAACGACGAACAGATTCTTGGCGTCGTGCGCCTGGTTGTACTTGTTGAGAACGCTCTGCTTAGGATTGCTGCCCATGCGGGCGGTACCCATATCGTGGATGGCTGCGCCCGGGTCAGCAAGATCGCGCGTCACCCGCACATGCTCCGCTCCCAATTTGCGGAATAACGCCAGCAGGTTTTCGCGCGCATCTTTGGCCATCTCGATTTCGTTTTCGCTCCAGCGGCAATGGATTTTCAGCACCGGAATGCCCCACGCGTCCACCACCTTTCTGTCGATCTCTACATAGTTGTCCCAGCGGGCCAGCATCTCGCCTCGGGTATTGAAGCCGAGCGGCGATGTGTAATAACTGCGAACTGTCTTCTTGAAGCTGGCGCCGTAGCCGATCATAGTTCGGGCGTAGGCGGGAAAAAGGCGCGCTCCGGAACTGCCCTCGTGAACATAGGACCGGAGGAACTTGGGGTGACGCGACTCGATATTGCGGTAAGCTACGATATCAATCCCGCTCGCCTTACCGTCTTCATTCACTACCTCCCGGTCGCGCAACTGAGGCAGCAGCCCGCTGATATTCGGGCCGACAATATTGTCCATCAGGTAATGGCCCAGCACACCGCTGGAATTTGCCAGCCCGTTAGGCCAGAAGCGGGAAACGGAATTCAACAGGATACGTGTGGACTCCAATGCCGAAGCACCTAAGACAATCACGCGGCCCTTGGCTTCATAGGGCTTTTTACTGCCACGATCGAAAAACAGAACGCCCCTGGGCTTCCCGTTCTCGTCCACCCGAATCTCCCGCACAACAGCGTCGCTGCAGAGCGTGAGTCGTCCGGTTTTGGCCGCGGCCGGAAGAGTATCGGAGATAGAGTTCCAGAAAGCTCCGGCGTCGCAACCGCGGCCGCAACTTCCGCAATAATGACAAGCAGCCAGGCCATTCACACTCCGGGAACGCTGCGCCGCTCGCTTGGGAATCACCCGCATGCCCAACCCCATGCCAGGAGCCAGTTTCTGCACGATCCGCTCGCCGCAGTTCAGGGCGAAGGGCGGCAGATACTTGCCATCCGGAAGGTGTGGAATGTTCTCGATCGAGCCGGCTACGCCGATGAAGGCTTCTACCTTATCGTAAAAAGGGGCTAGCTCCTCGTACGTTATGGGCCAGTTTTCGCCATAGCCGTCGCGGTCTGCTGCTTTGAAATCGAAGTTACTTAGCCGGCGCGCGTTGCGGCTCCAATGCAGGATCTTGCCTCCCACGCAGCGAGACCGTACCCACGTGTAGGGCTGATCCGGTGGCGTTGTATAAGGATGCTGAGGGTCTTCGATGTAGAGCGCCCGTGTGTATTCGTCGGTATAAATCTGATTTGGATAGACCTTCTGTCGATCGCCGGGCCGGTCAAAACCGCGAAACGGCATCTGGTACGGCCAACTATGCGTGTGGAAGTCCTTCGCCGGATCCAGCCGTGGCCCTGCTTCGAGCAACAGGACCTGCAGCCCGCCTTCGGTCAGTTCCTTTGCAGCCATACCACCTGCCGCTCCGGAACCGACCACGATGGCATCGTAGGTCTTTTTAAGATCAATCATCAGAACGAAATCTTGATGGCGAGTTGCAGAATGCGCGGATCGCCATCGGTGCTGGTCAATCTGCCGAAGTTCGAGTTGGTGATGCCGGTATTCGGCAGCCCGAAGTTTGTCCGATTGAATAGATTGAAAGCCTCAAACCGGAACTGCCCGATGCCACACTCACCCAACATAGGAAGGGGGAAGCCCTTGACCATGGAGATATCGAAATTGGAGAAGCCCGGGCCTTCGAGAATGTTCCGGCCGAGAGTTCCCAGCGTATTTGGCGCCGGATTGCGGAAGCGGGTTGTGTCGAAATATTTGTCGACCTTTTCGCCTTTGCTGCGGTCGCTCGGCAGCACGGGGTTGCCCGACGCCGATCAAATCGACGCGGTGCGCCGGCAATCCCTGCCAGCGGGTCACCCGTTGCTGCGATGGTGAAGAACCGGCCCGACTGAAGGGTCAGAATGCCCGAAAATTTCCAGTCGCGTGTGAGCGCCTTGGCCACGACACCGCGATTTGACGCCCGGAAGATCCCATACATAGGAGCCGACAAACCGATGCCTCCGGTCGCCGGTAGTGGATCCATGGCCCAGGAAGAAGTTGAAGGGATTCGAGAACGGCGCGTCCTGTGCTGCCTGGTTTCGCGATTGATAATCCAGCGCTTTTGACCAGGTGTAAGAAGTCAGGACGGTGAACCCCCGGCTGTAACGCTTGTCGAGCGAAACCTGGAGCGAGTTGTAGGACGAGTTGAGCCCGTGAAAGAACCGACGATCCGTGAGTAACCTTGGATCGGCCGGCGCTCATCGATGGTTGCGCGATTCTGCGCTAGTGTCAGATTCGGATTGTAGATCGGCGCGTTCTGGTCGTACTCGCCTTTCAGATGGCCGACTGCGTGCCTACGTAGGCGATCCGCAACCGGGTATCTTTGAACGAATTCGCGCTCGACCGTGAAGTTCCATTGGTGTGTGTAGGAGGTGACCCATTTCCCATCCACAACAATGGTTTCGAGCGGGCTGTCAAAAGGACTATCCGGCCCGAAGCTCGACAGCGGAAATCTATTGCTGGATTCCCGCCCTGCGTACGGGTTTTCCAGTTGTCCATCGAAGAACAGCGTGCTGTAGCTGAATGGGGCAACATTATTGGCATTGTTCGAGACCCAGAGCTGAGGAGCATCGTAATAGATTCCGTATCCGCTCCGGATAGCAGTTTTGCCATCTCCAAATGGATCCCAGGCGAAGCCCACGCGCGGCGCGAAGTTGTTGTAGTCCCGTTCGGCGACCGGCCCGGGGATTTTACCCCCTTGCGGGTTGTCGTCACCGTAGTACAGAAGGCCCGGCGGGAGCATTCAGGAAGACCTTTGATTCACTCCCTTCTGGTAATTTCCCAGATCAAATGTCTGGTTGCGGTTCATAGTGTCGCTGATGAAGTCGAAAGGCTCCCAACGAAGGGCCAAGTTTATCGTGAGCCGGCGGCTTACGCGCCAAACGTCCCCAATAAAGAAGCCCTTTCGTAAACTGCCGGCGGTTTCCAGTTCGCCGTTGTTCTGCGTGAAGTTGGAAAATCGGCCGAGCATGAAGTCCGCGCGGTCGAAACCCGGTGAGCTGCCGCCGGCCGGTCACGTGCCCGTCAAACTGCCAAGCTCCGGAGCTGTGGAAAACCGTATCTTCGTTGTACTGACTCCAGGCGAACTGGGCGCCCCAGCTCAGCGTGTGCGCGCCTTTGGTCCAGCTCCAGTCATGCATGATCTCCTCGGTGGCCCGGTTGAAGCCGACCTTCGGGTCGCTGCTTGATGCTGGCGCCGCTATTGGTCATGGACACGGCCACGTCATTCGAAGCAGCGTAAACGTTAAGCCCAAAACTGTTGACGCTCTTGTCGAAATCACTGATCGACTGGCTCACCTGGTGCATCCCAGTGATCTGCGTATGCGTTAGTAGCCCAGGCTGGATCACGAAGTTGTGCGACAGCGTGGCATTGCTGCGTGTCTTGATAACCTTGCACGCGCCCCGCGTGAATGTTATCCGAGGGCGAGTGGTAGGGATTGTTCTGATGGTTCTCGAACACCCGGAACAGGAGGTTGTGTTTGTCGTTCACGACATAGTCGAGGCGGCCAATATATTGCTTTCCGTTTTCCGGAATGGAAATGGTGTAGCGGGTGAAGCCTTCCGCGTCGGGCAACGGCGAGACCGTTAGCAGTTTCAGCGCCCCAGGCGAAAGGCGGTTTTGCGGAATAATGTTCTGCGGAAAGGGCGCCTTGGTTAGGGGATCGTAAATAGTGATCGGGTTAGAGGAAAAGTCACCCTGGCGCTCGGCCGCAGTCAGGGTCTGAACGCGCGTGGCGCCCGAAGCCGTACGAATCCACAACTGCTGGTAGCCGCCAAAAGCAAACAGCTTGTTCCGGAGAAGCGGACCGCCCAGCGTAAAACCGGCCTGATTGCGCTTGAGTTGATCCTGCTGGCGCGAGAAGAAATTGCTGGCGTTCAATGCCGTATTTCGCACGAACCAGAACCCATCGCCGTGGATCTTGTTCGTGCCGGCCTTGGTCACCACGTTCACCGCGCCTGCTGAGGTGTTGCCTTGGTCCAGCGACATATTGCTGGTCTCCACCGAGAATTCCTGTACGGCATCCGGGAACGGAAACGGGAGGTTGGTGTTCATCAGGCTATCCATGTTCGTGCCGCCGTCCAGCGTGAAGCGAACATTGTTATTGCGCGATCCGTTGACCGAGAATTCCTTGGTGCCGCGGGGCCGCCAACTGCTGCTGATATCTCCCGTGTTGCTGCCGAACGCGACGACTCCGGTCGCCAGCAATGCCAAATCGGCGGCATTGCGACCATTCAGGGGCAATTCGACCACACGAGCCTGATTGATGGTTTCCTTGATCGTGGACGAGCGCACTTCGACCTGCGATGCCGCCGCATCAACTGAAACTGTGGTTTTGATGTCGCCGACCTCGAGCGTCACATCGACTTTCACGTTCTCATTCGCCTGCAGCAGTATGCCGGTACGCTGGTAGCGTTTGAACGCCGGCTGTTCCACTGCGAGCGAGTAGGCTCCGATCGGAAGCGAAGAGAAAAGATACTGCCCATTTTCATCGGCTACAATCTTGCGAATTTGGCCCGTGCTGTCACTGACCAAGGTCACCGATGAGCCCGGAATGGCAGCTCCCTGGTTATCAGAAATTCCGCCAAAAATGGCGGCGGTATCGCGTGACTGTCCGCACAGCATTGCTGTCCACACGATTGACGAACAAATCACCAGAGCGCGCATCGTTCACCTCCCCTTCCAATTCAATCCTTCAGTTCCAAAGCAATTGCTCCGAATGTTTGCTCGCGAAAGTTCTCCGGCAGATGCTCGATCTTCGAACTTGGAACCTGTCCGGCTTTGCCGGTGATCTCTTCGGCCCTGCCATCCAGACAGGTGAATCGAAATTGTGGCGTCGGCGAGCATCACACGACCATACGAGACGGCCATGCGTGACCGACTTCTTACGGCGTCCGTACATGATCCGCAGCAGCAGTACTTTCCGGTGTTGTAGTTAAGCCGTGTCATGTCCGGGATCGACCCGGACAGGATATTGACGGGCGGGTGTGGTGGCAGGCGGAGTAGCCATAACCTCACTCATTCATTTCTTTGATGGGCAGCAAAATGATACTCCTCCCGCTTACGAAAAACAAGCGCTTTTGGAGGTCGTGATGCGGGAAGCAACGTTTACGCTAGCCACAAAACACCAGGCGCACGAAACCGCCTAAATCAAGGAGCAGTTGTGTCATTGAAGGTTGCCTCCTGCCCGTTCGGTACCACGCTGGGCCATTCGAAAGCAATACACTTGGAGTCGCGTCGACTAGTCGGCCTAAATGCCCGTCCGGATCAGGAGGAGAAGGCTATAGCCAAAAAAGGCGTCACGTCTGCGCTAATCGCAGCGGCGCTGAAAGTCGCGAAACATCGAGGAACAGCCACGGTAGAACCTATCCGCTCGACGGCACGTCGCCAAGCGCATCGAGTACGGGCTACGGATCTGCCTCACCCGAATATTGCCGCGCACTTTTAAGAACAAGAAAGCGGAACTTGCGTTATCGGTGAACGACGTCTACTCCGAGCATTTCAGATGGCTGCTCAAAGAAGCGCTCGATGAACTCACACATCTCAATCGCAGGCTGTTCGATGTGGATCTGCGTCTTAGTGAGTATGTTAGGCCGCATGTTGAACTGATCCGCCGGGCGTACACGATCCCTGACATGAGGTTCACGATGCCAACGACGATACTTGCCGAAATCGGCTTGGATATGAGCCGGTTTCCAGATGCCCACCCCCTGGCGAGTCGGCCCGTGAGGCTTGCTGCAATGCGAGTACTCCAATAGATCAGCTTTACACGGTGCGAGCTCATGTACCCCGCGCCACGGTGGCCAATAAGGGCTTCCGCGAATATCCAACTTGTCTGACTAGCCTTCTTACGATTCGAACACTGCGCCCTAGCTATTTAGGATTGACGGTCTACGATTTCTGCGGGTTCTCGGGTTCAGGAAAGAAGCATGGATTATAAGCGCGCTCTAAATGAGCTATATCAAGAGCTTCACCGGCCCGGTGAAGTCATTAAGAATCTCGAATTTCTGAGACAAGCGAAGCAGCCTCGGCGCCTGTCCAGACGTGGTCGCAAGAGCATGCCTGCCTCGTCAGATGGTATCTGGGCGGATGCGAAACTACTGGGCATCTCGGCAACACAGGCAAGCCTAGCGGGACGGCGACCACATCAGGAAGTCACGAAAGTGCTTCGTCGCAGCCAGACGCACATAAGTGGTCCGGGTCCACCTTGCATCATCTGGCCTCTTTCGTCGGGTATTCGTGCCTGGCACTGAGCGCGTGCTCGATGGCTCGAATCGAGCGATCGAAGATAGCGCGCCTTTGCTCCCAATCATCGCCGGACGAACTCAGCATAAATGCCGGTGTTAACCGTAGGCTTCAGGGCACCCAGACGTACCCAATGCGTCAACATCCAGTTCTGCTGATTGGAGTCAAGCCTCGGCAGTAGTTGTGTAGATCTTAGGGATACAGTCTGAGGTAATATCCTGTCAAGGTCCTTCGACACGATGCCTCCGACGTCGCGGCCATCCAAACAAAGCTGGCTCGCCTTCGTCTCCAATCATCGCGAGGCAATCCTCGCCATGGACTTATTCGCGGTACGCAAGCTGACCTTCAAGTTCCTCTATTGCTTTTTCGTGATTGAGCACGGGCGACGTAGAATCCTGCATTCAACATCACCGGTCATCTGACCTCGGACTGGGTAGTACAACAACTGCGTGGGCGGTTCCCGACACTCGTCCGTATCGTTACCTGATCTTGGACCATGACTCGAAATTCAGTGACGATTTAATCACATTACTGAAAGCGACGGGCTTGCAACCTAAGCGGACGAGTGTTCAGGCGCCTTGGCCCAATGAATCGCAGAGCGCTGGGCCGGAAGCTGCCACCGCGAGATTCTCGACCATGTTATTGCATTAGAACGACATCTGCGGCGGCTCGTTCGTGATTACTTAGACCACCGCCACGGAGATCGAATTCAGGATGCGAGGGGGCATTCAGTTATAAGGGCCTAGAGATGGCGACATATTTTCGGCCCATCACTAGCCGCTCAGTTATATGGCGTTGAACTCTCAAGAATCTACGGACCGCAAAAGTCAAAATCGCGGCTCCTTCGCTGTCTCGAAACACTGCTGGCAAGATCTAAGGTGTTGCGTTAGGCGATCTACTTCGAGATGATAAACGCCCAGCAGCGTAGCGCTGATCTCCTCCTCTCTTACATGACCTTTCATTCGATACTCAACCGGAATGCGTAGTCCCTCCTGAAGCAACGTCGCCCTCGCGGCGGCTGGGCTAGTGCCCGTCCTGATATTGAACTCCCGAACACCCTCGGAGTCACTGGACGATCGGTACTTTTCTTCTGGTCCTCCGGAAAGGGACCATCCATGTAATCGAGTGCACGTCGTGATCCCCATAGAAACTCTCAACGGGATTAGCGAGCGTGACTGATCGTATTCCGGCTTCGCGGCCCCCCGTTTCCGTGCGTCTGCTGAACGGATGTTTCTGTGTAGTTCGAAGCGGCTCGACCAAGTCTTCAACAATTCGACGGTCAGCGTGATCGGAAGGTTCGGTGCGATCACGTTGCGCTCACGCCCCGCACGTCAGACAACTCGCCGTCAACTATACTTTTGACTCTATGGCTTGGAATATTACACGACGGAAACTGTTTCGATGGACTGCCTCCGGCGCGCCGGCGCTGCCGTTGATTGCGGCCGCACAGACCGGTCAACGGTCCGGAGCGAAGCAGGGGGTTGCGGCGGATACGCTACCTGGGTCGGAGCTCAATCGGAAACTAAAGGTGGTATTCGTAGGCGCGCACGTAGACGATTGGGTCGATTGCGCTGGCACGATTGCGCGTTATACAAGATCTGGACATGTGGCATTGTTATTGTCGTTCACTCCCGGAGACTCCCGCTCAATGGCTGATATGAATCATCTTACGGTGGATGAGATTGCGGCCATTCGGCGGGATGACGCGTTGCGCGGGGCGAAGATTTTGGGTGCCGAACTGCGATTTTTAGATCAACACAACCAGAACATGCAAGTGAATCCTGAGGTGTACGACAGATTCAATAAATTGCTGGCAGCGGAAAAGCCGGACGTCGTGTTCGGAATGTGGCCGCTGGAGTTCCATCCCGACCACAGAGCGGTGGCCAACATCTCCTACAATGCCTGGTTGCAGAGTGGCCTGAAATTCCAATACTTCTTCTGTGAGACCGCAGGTGGCGGCGAGATGCAGCCCCAGCAGTTCATTCCCAGCCGGTATGTGGATGTGGAATCGGTGATGGAACAGAAGCGTGCGGCACATGAAGCGAACCGCTATATAAAGATGGGGGAGCCTAATGCCGAGCTGTGGGCGCGATTCCGGGGCATGGAGTACGGCTGCCAGTATGCGGAGGCCTTTGTTCGGATTCTAACGGTTTTGAAAATGCCGTCCGAGAACATCACACCGCGACGGTGGTACTACGGCGGCTTGCGCGATCATCATGATTTCTGAGCGGAATCCGAATTGTTGCCTAGCAAGCTCGAGGGTTGACTGCAGATCGGGCGACGTACCCCTCACCTTCGGCCTCATGCGGCACGTTGTTCAATCGGGTATTCATAGGGTGCATTGCGAATACCGGCCGGGCACTAACGCACCGTTTATACCCGATGAAATGACGATCCAGCAAGGGTTCCGATGGGTCATTGGCGTCGCGTCGGAGGGCCCGACGCCTTCTTGGGGACGCTGGTTGATGTCAACTGTTGCGAGCGCGAGAAGAAAAGGAGGTATACGGCTAGGAGTATTGAAGGTCCACAAGCAACCGAGTATCCTGGGGTGTGCGGAGCAAAGCAGGGCTTTGCGTATTTTTCCTCTTCGCCAGTGCGCACTATCCCGGCCAAGTAAACAAACCGGCAAAGGCCACTGCGATCCCTGCCCGCGCCACGATCCCAGCGTTCACGGATGTCGCGACAACCTCCGGTATCACCTTCCGTCATCAGGGCTCTCATACGTCGCAAAAGTACATGATCGAGCGGATGGGCGCCGGCGTTGCATTCCTGGACTATGACGGCGATGGCCTGCTCGATCTTTACTTCGTGAACGGAGCCCGGTTGAATGATCCTATGCAGCCCGGAGCCGTGCCCGACAAGTCCGATCCGCGTTATTGGAATCGCCTGTACCGCAACACAGGTTCCGGGACTTTCCTCGATGTTACGGAAAAAGCCCACGTTCGCGGCCAGGAGTATGGAATGGGCGTCGCTGTAGCGGATTACGACAACGACGGCCATCCCGATCTGTACGTTACCTCGTTTGGGAGGAATGCGTTATATCGTAATCGAGGTGACGGCACGTTCGAGGACGCGACCGATAAGGCCGGCGTTGGTGCGGAAGGCTGGTCGACGGGAGCCGCGTTTCTCGATTATGACCGCGACGGCCTGCTCGATCTTATAGTGACACGCTATGTGGAATGGGACTTTCAGCACAATCCGTGGTGCGGTCCAGAGCAGCAGAAGATGCGGGGATATTGCCATCCCAACGCGTTTCCATTCATGTCTTACCGGTTGTACCGCAATAGGGGTGACGGAACGTTCGCCGACGTGAGTAACTCTTCAGGGATCGCGCAGAACCCGGGTAAAGGACTGGGCGTCGCGGTCCACGACTTCGACCGAGACGGATGGCCCGACATCTTCGTTGCCAACGACTCAGTCGCACAGCAACTCTTTCATAATCTCCACAATGGAAAGTTTGAGGAGATCGCTGTCGGCAGTGGGATCGCATATAACGGAAATGGAGCATCGTTCGCTGGCATGGGCGCGGACTTCAGCGACTACAACAACGACGGCTGGCCGGATATCTTGGTCGATGCTCTTTCTCTGCAAAGCTATGTCGTCTTCCGAAATACGCGTGGGGAGTTCGTGAACGTGTCCGAGGAAAGCGGCTTGTACCGTTACACGCTCGCCCATTCTGGGTGGGGCATTAAGTTTGTCGACGTGGATAACGACGGCTGGCGGGATATTTTCGTCGCCCAAGGACATGTCCTGGATACCATCACGATCGATTACCCAAATATTGCGTACAAGCAAAAATTGCTGCTGCTGCACAGCATTCGAGGCAAATTCGTCGATGCGTCAGATGCGGCCGGTGCGACTTTTCAGATTCCACTCGCGGCGCGGGGCGCTGCGTTTGGCGACTTCAACAATGATGGGAGTTGCGACGTGGCTCTGAACATCAATGACGGCCCTGCCATTCTACTGCGCGGTGGCGACAACCGGAATCACTGGATTGCCATCGACACAACTGGAAACAGGAGCAACCGGGATGGCATTGGCACTTCCGTGCGGATCATCACCGAATCAGGTGCGGAACAGTTCGGATACGTGAGTACCGCATCAAGCTACCTATCGGCAAGCGACAAGCGTCTCCATTTCGGCCTCGGCTCCGATACGCGAATCCGCGAGATTGAACTGAAGTGGCCGAGCGGCATCGTACAACGATTAACTGACGTCTCCGCGGATCGAGTGTTGAAGGTCAAAGAACCTGGGAATTAAGGCTGGAGCTTACAATCCTGCATCTGCCGTTCAAGGCATCCGAGGTTCGATCCGAATAACGAATTTGCTGGCTCAAGGCTCGTAGCCTTCTCGAACTCCTTGCGTGCGGGTTCGAACCGACCGATGGCAGCGAGTGCCACAGCCAGTACGTTGTGCACGCGAGCGTCGAGCGGCATTAAATCGGACGCGCGCTGCAGGTGCCCCACTGCGTCGGTGGGCTTATCCTGAGCTATCAGAACTCGACCAAGGTAGTAGTACGCGTTGGGTTCCCCCGCGTTCAAATCAATCGCGCGCTCGAATTCCTTCAGCGCCTCAGAAAGCCGGTTTACCAGAAGGAGCGTCACACCGTAGTTGTAGTGCGCCAGACCGTCGGAAGGGTCGAGTGAAATCGCACGCTCCAGCTTCTCTTGGGCTTCCGCAATGTTTCCGTCGCGAAGCAATTTCGTGCCCTCGTTATGGTACGTGCGTGCGAGAATCTTACTTTTCTCTACGTCATTAAGGTTGTGCGCAACATCCAGTGCCTGTGCCGACTCTACTTTCTTGCCGATCTTCTTCAGTGCCGTACCTAGATTCCACCAGGCGTTGCCGTCATGAGGCAGGAGTTTTGTGGCACGCGTTAGCTCCGCGACGGCTTGATCTGCGCTGCCGTTTCTGAGCAGCGCGATGCCGAGATCGCGGTGCGCCTCACCGGATTCCGCATTCAGTCGAACAGCGGTCCGGAGTTCTTGTATAGCCGTATCTAAATCGCCATTCTTCAGTGCAAAGACCCCAAGCATGTGTCTCGCTCCGGCGTGTTTCGGATCGAGTTGTAGCAGGAGTCGCAGTTGTTCCGCGGAGGCTTTCATGTCACCCGACATCGCATACGTCTTCGCGAGTTCGTACCGTGCTGACGGCTGCTTCGAGTCAATGCCCAGCGACTCGCGGTAATGTTCGATAGCGTCCTGCGTCCGATGTCTTGTGGTGAGCAGTCGTGCGAACGCTTTGTGAGCTTCGGCGCTGCGAGGATTCAGCCGAAGCGCCATTCTGAACTCCGTTTCCGCCTGCGCTATATTGCCGGTATCCATCAGCATCGCGCCAAGCAATTCGTGAATAGCGCCATTAGTCTCCTCGAGCGCCACCGCTTGCCGCAATGCGGCGATGGCCTCTTCCGCGCGGCCGGCGTCGTAGAGCGCGAGCCCGAGATTACTCTGGATCTTGGCATTTCGAGGGCTCAGCCGAAGGCCGAGCTCAAGCACCGAAATGGCTCCATTGAAGTCTTTCTGACGCCGGAGCGTGACGCCAAGATTGTTGTGCGCTTCTATGTTTCCCGGATCAGCCTTCAATGCCTGTCGGAATTTCTCTTCTGCTTGACGGAGGCTTCCTGAGTCGAGCAGCCCCATGCCTTCGTTGTTGAGGCGGGCGGCTAACTCGGTAACCCCCGCGGGACGTTGCGGCCACGAAACTGCGGCGAGTAGCAACCAGACACAAACCAATGCGGTACGCACAGTCGACCGAGATCGCTCTCAAAAGAGAAGCTTGAGGGCGAACTGAAGAATCCGTGGAGACCGCGCGGAAGTGATGCGGCCGAACTGCCCCGATGCCAACGAGTTATCCGGAGCGTAAAAGTTCACATTGTTGAATGCATTGAAGAACTCGGCACGAAACTGGACGGACACCGTTTCCGTGACTGGAGTCGTTTTGAACACCCCGAGGTCAGTGTTGAACAGGCGCGGTCCTCTCATCACGTTCTTTCCAGAGTTACCAAACGTGCCGATCGCATTCGGGATGAACTTGGACGTGTCGAAAAATTGGTCGACCATCTCACCATGCGAGCGGCTATTGCTGAGTTGGGCCGTACCGCCTAGGAAGTCGGCACGATCCGCCGCTACACCGCTGAGCGAGTTGTCACGCCCGCTGTAGATCGAGAACGGAAATCCGCTTCGCCAGAACACGATCGAGTTCAACGCCCAGCCATTTACCACTCTCGAAGACCAGCCGTGCAGATCCATTCGCGGGATTTCCCAGACGTTTGCAAACTTGAACACGTGGCGTACATCGTCATCGGACGGCCCGTAGTCGAAGTGGCGATTGAACGGATTGGTCGCGCCGTAATCGTCGATAGTTTTAGCCCACGTGTAGTTCGTTACGATTGAAAGGCCAGCGGCGAACCTGCGTTCAAGATTCAACTGAAGTGAATTGTAGTGGGAGTTATAGGCCGAATCCCAGAATCCGATGGTGCTGAAGTCCTGATAACGCCTGCGCTCTTGCGTATTCTCGGTGGAGGATTGGCCCGGAATGTAGATGGCCGGATTGATCTCGCGCGCATTTTTCGCGCCGCTGCTCAAGAAGGTGCCCTTGTTGCCTTGGTAGCCGATTCGGGCGACCCAACTCTTTCCTATCTGCTGTTCGAGGTTTAGGTTCCAAGTAGTTAAAAGAGGAAGGTGGAAGTCAGGCTGGAACACCGCACGAATGGTAGTAGGCGTGATGAAGGTAGCTTCCGGTCCGGGAACTCGCGGGCCGTACTGTTCCGGGAAGGGATTTGGTACTCCGGCTGTACCGAACGGGTCGTCAAAAGACACGTTGTTGAAGAAGAAGCCCGGGGCGAAAGGAGCGATGTTCGTGAATGGGTTGAATTGGTTCGCTGGCGGTGGAGTGTAATAGTATCCTACCCCTCCGCGCAAACTCGTCCTGCCGCTCTCGTTTAATCGATATGCAAAGCCGAGCCGCGGAGCGAAGTTACCCAGGTTATTCTCTGACCCGCCAACGGGACATCCAGGATCGTGATCTTCACCGCCGTACGTCAGCCCGACTGGCGCGTTCGGGTAACGCTTCGACTGGACACCCGGCTGGAAGCACGCGACCCGGCCCTCGCGGTCATAGAACGGAAAATAAGGGTCCCAGCGCAAGCCAAGGTTTACGCTCAATCTTGGGGACAGGCGCCAGTTGTCCTGAGCGTAAAATCCCCATTTCGTGCCCTTAAGCAATTTGTACTCACCGCCGCCTTGCCCGAAGCCGGAAGCGCGACCCAGGACGAAATCCGATAGCCCCTCACCAGTGAAGCGACCATCGAACTCAAAATATCCGTTCTGAAGGAACGTGTTGATAATGTGATTAGAAATTCGGACAGCTTCGCCGCCGAAATGGAGTTCGTGCCCTCCCTTGTTGATTGTCAGGTTCTCACGAATGGTGAAATCGCCGCGATCAAATTGTCCCAGGTGATTCGTCCCGATGCCGAATCCTCCGGTGATTCCGACCGACAGTTCTGGTGGATCCGTCGCAGCTATCTTGACGCCCGCTCCCGGAAAGCTAAACGGGGCACTGGATGACGATCCGCCTCTTTGCCGGTTCCATCCAAACGTACTGGTGAGCAGCACGCGAGGGTTCATGACCCAGGTGTGGTTAACGGCAACATTTTGTACGCGAACGGCGTTTCCGGCTGAACTCGCGGACAGGACGTTTTCAGAGGGTGTGACTGCCGGGAGTTTGAAATCGGTGAAGAAGTAGCGACCATTTAACTGGTGACCGCCGAAATTATAATCCACGCGACCCATAGCCTGGTTTTCCGTCTGACCGATGCCCTGTCCGGCGTACGTCAACTGGCGTCCGGGGCCATTCGGAAGCGGAACCCACTTCGGATCGAGGAAGAACTGCGCCGCTTTGCTAAGGCGGTCAGCTGGAATGCGGTTGCCTGGGAACGGCAGTTTCGTGAGTGGGTCTATGATAGGGTCGCTCGAAGCGGAGAAATCACCGGCCCGTTCGGCCGCTGTGGGGACAAACGTAATCTGTCCCTCGGCTGCACTCCGTATGCGGGTGCCCTGATAGGTCCCGAAAAAGAATACCTTGTTCTTAATGATAGGCCCGCCAAGGCTTCCGCCAAACTGGTTGCGTTTAAGGGTATCCTGCCGAGGAGCGAAAAAGTTCCTGGCGTTCAAAGCCCCGTTTCGGAGAAATTCGAACGCACTTCCATGAAAATTATTCGTTCCAGAGCGCGTCACGATATTCACGACACCGCCGCCTGCATTCCCGTATTCCGCCGAGAAATTGCTGGATTGGAGGTTGAATTCTGCAATGGCGTCGGGGTTGGGGAATGGAAGATTGTAGTTCAGGTAAGTGTCGTTATGGCCCGCTCCATCAAGCTGATAATTGACCTGCCCCGGACCGGCGCCATTCACGCCGGCGGTCTGCGTACCAGGGTACACGCCACCATGGCACCCCTCGCCACAGTAACGATCCGTCAGGTCGACTGTGCCGGCAGCTAGAAACACGAGGCTTTGCGCCATTCTGCCGTTCAATGGCAGGTCTACTACTTGGCGGGTGTTGATGAGCTGCCCCGTCGTTGCGGACCGAGTGTCGATAAGCTCCGCATCTGCCTCCACGCGAACGTTCTGGCTGACTTCGCCCACCGTCAACGTCACCGTCTGATTAGCAGATTGATTGACGGTCAGCGTTATGCCGGTCTGCACGTAGGTTGAGAAGCCTTCTTTGTCGACGGTGAGCTCATAGTTACCAATGGGCAGTCTAGGAAAAAGGAACGCGCCCGCGGCATCAGTAGAAGTGGTCTGTCGAAGCCCCGTGTCGACGTTGCGCACTGTGACGCGGGCATCCGGCACGATCGCTCCAGTGCTATCGAGCACCGCACCTCCGAAACTTGCCGTGGTGTACTGGGCAACAGCAGGCGCGGTCAAGCACAGGAGCACAGAAATCAGGAGAAGTGCTGGAAAGAATGCGATGACTCGACGTGTATTCACAGTTAAGGACATGTGGCCTCCTCATAAAGCAGACGTGCGGGATTATAAACCCGACAGCTCGGTACTGCAATTTGAAAACGGCTAATTACGCCGTGCTCTTTAGAACGGCCCGGTTGCCGTGAAAGCTGTTATTCATCACCGAGGCGGTACAGGTGCGAGTCTGTTCGATCAATGAGCGAGCGTCCAGAGACTGCCGGAGTAGCGGTGATTGTTTCGCCGAGGCTATTGTTGCCCCGCAATTCGAATTCTCTCCCGGCTCTAACCACGAAAGCGGCGCCGTCGTTCTTCCTCAAATAAATATTACTGTTGTGCTTCGCCAATATTCGATCCGCCTTTTGACTGTGACGTAGATGGAGCGAAAGAATCGGACACATGCCAGCCTTCTATTGTTGGTGTTTCGATTCCTCCGGCTGCTGCTCAGCGGTCATCAGGCCGTTGCCATCGAGAACACAGCTCTCAGACTTCAAATAGCCGCATTTCAGCGAAAGAACAAGCGCCCGCTTCTGACGACATGTGACCGGTTGTTTTGGATTACGCTCCGCAGCCTATGGTCCGACTGGCGACATCCGCTGATGTATGTCCAACCAGACACAGTCGGTTACGATGGCAACGCGAACGATTCCGAAGATTCTGGGCAAGGCTGTCGAAGCCGCGTGGCCGGGGTCGAGGTCGTCCCGGCACCGCCACAGAACTTCGCCGATTAATCGAACGAATGGCAGCGGCCAATCCCTTGTGGCGGGCTCCCAGGATTCATGGCGAGCTGAAAATGCTCGGCATCACCATCTCCGAGCGTACCGTCTCCCGCATTCTGCGGAACCTCCGCCGGCCGCCTAACCAGACATGGAAGACTTTCCTGCACAACCATGTCGGTCAAATCGTATCCACCGACTTCTTTACCGTCCCGACGTTCACGATGAAGGTGTTGTTCGTATTCATCGTCCTGGAGCATGGTCGTCGCAAGGTGCTGCATTTCAATGTGACCGAGCATCCGACGGATGTCTGGACTGCACAACAGATCGTTGAGGCGTTCGCGGACCGAGAGCCGGCCAGTCATCTCATCCGCGATCGGGATAGCATTTACGGCAATGAGGTTCGGTTGCGAACTAACTCATTGGGAATGGAAGAAGTCCTGACGGCAACTCAAAGTCCGTGGCAGAATTCATACGCTGAGCGGTTAATCGGCTCCATTCGAAGGGAGTGTCTGAACCATCACATCATTCTGAATGCGCGTCATCTCAAAAGAACGCTATCTGGTTATTCCCGCTACTACCATAATCGAGAACCCATTTGAGTCTCGGCAAACAATTTCCGTTTCCTCGACAGGAGTTTAGCGATGGAAAGATCGTCGCAATTCCGCAACTCGGCGGTCTCCACCACCGTTATGAATGGGTTGCAGCATAGCAGTTTGTATCCGGATCCTGTATGGGCAACGACAGCTACCGAAGAACAACATCGCGAGCCAGGCCGAGTTCGCCAGTCGCGTGCTCGGAATCGTTAACGCCCCGTAATCACAGGGGACACTGATTTTTGCAGCTTCGCGTTTTTAAGTTTGCGACACATTCGTTGTTACGACCTTTCAGCTAGTCAACAAAGCAGGGGCTTGTATTGGAAGAAACGCGATTGTGCAGATCTGCAGGCATACAATCGCTGTGATGCCCTTAAAATGCGCTTGCCTGTTCCTCAGCGCGATTGCCTTAGCGCAACAACCCGGTCCCAAGGATATGCCACAGGAGATGGTTTGGGTTGATCGATCCGGCGAGATCGTCGGTCGAGTGGGCGCTGTACAGAACGCGATTTTTTTTCCGGAGATTTCACCGAACGGCAAGTGGATCGCAGTGTCAGCGCGCGATGGCGAGGTAAACGACCGCGATATCTGGATCCACAGTACGACTGACGGCACCAAAAAGCCGCTAGCCACTGTGAAGGGAAATGACAACTTCCCGATCTGGTCTCCGAACAGCGAGGAAGTGATCTTCACCAGCAGCCGTTCGGGTAATTACGATATGTATCGGAAACGCGTTAGCGCCGAGCAGCCAGAGCAGCGGATCGCGGAACTTGAATCGGCAGATTATCCGCGCTCGTGGTCGGCCGATGGAAAATCCTTGATCTATACACAGGCGGTGAAAGGACGAGATCTGTTCCAGCTTCGCTTGGGAGATGGCGTCCCGAGCAGTCAACGTCTTTTTCCTGATCTTTCGGGTTGGCAGGATGGGGCGCGCATCTCGCCTAACGGGAAGTATATCGCTTACGCATCGAATGCGGCGGGGCCTTGGGAGCTGTATGTCGCGTCTTTGGCGGATCCAACACAGCGGTGGAAGATTTCTCTGGAACTTGCCAACGGCTGGGCAGGCGGCGGCGGACAGCCGCGGTGGCGTCCCGATGGGCGCGAACTGTTCTATGTGATGGGGAATGACACGATGATGGCTGTCGATGTCGAGATAGAGTCAACTTTCCGTGCGGGTAAGCCGAAACGCCTCTTTGCGCTCCTCGGAATGAGAGGCAACTTCCCGGAAGAAGCGCCGTGGCTGCAAAAATACGATATCAGTTCTGATGGACAACGATTCGTTTTCGTACGAACCGTGTCCAAGCTCGCGAGGCCATAGAAGTTAGACTTTGAGGTCCGGAAACCAGAGTTTCCGTGCTGTCCCGCCGAGGATCCACTCTCGAGCCTTTTGGCTCAAAGGCAGGGCCTCCTGAAAAATACGCAGGTGCTCTCCATAGCTGATCTTGGGAGTCCATAGCTCATTCGGAAAACAACTCGCCCACACGCAACGCTCCGGGCCGTAGGCATCGATCACGCGGAGCGCCGCCGAGTGCAGATCTTCGCAGGGATAGTTCATTTGCGTGCCGGTGCCGATGAAGTCCACCTTTGCGTGCAGGTTCTTGAATCTCGCCAGCTCACAGACGGCTTTTATGCCGGGCTCGAGCGCTGGTCCCGGTTTGAGGTCCATGCAATGGCAGAAGCCGACGGTTAAGCCGGGAAACTCCTGCAGCAGTTTGGTGGCACTCTGAACGTGGTCCGGACGCATCAGAAAAATATCGACGGAGATACCTTCCTCGGTGACTACCTTCCAGAGCTTCCGCACTCCGGGATCGTCAAAGCTATTGCGCGACGGAGAGGGAACGCTTCGTAACGACCGGACGTGGTAATTGCGAATATAGTGCTGAAGAAGGCCGGGGCTGTGCGGATCATCGGGGTCGAGGGTGCAGACGCCTGCCAGCCAACGATGGTGCTTTTTCGCCGATTCGCAAAGATAGCCATTGTCATACCCGTAAAATGATACGGTTTGAATAGCACGTACCGCCCGGACTCCGTTGGCGCGCATCACGCCCTGCAGATCCTCCACAGACCCCTTGTTGCCGGGAACCCGTAACGGATTTGCTTTGGGCTTGTACCGCCGCTCGTCCGGCGAATAGATATGTGCATGTACGTCGATGATCAGCATAGGATAGAGCCAGTTCGCTTATAATGGCAGACCCAGCGAGGAGATGAGACAGGAAGATGCGGCCCGTATACATGGCGGTAATGACGCTAGTGTTATCGATCACGTTTTCTTTACCGGTTGAAGCTGCAAAGCGTTCCAAGTATGCGACCGGCTATATGTACAGCTACTACGTGCCGCCAACTGCCGGTACGCCGTGGCGTCCGTGCTGGTCGCCGAACGGAAAAGAGATCGCCTTTTCCATGTCGGGCTCGATCTGGAAAATTAAGCTCGGGGAGACGGTCGCTCACGAGTTGACGGCGAACGCTACATATGACTCGGCGCCCGCCTGGTCTCCCGACGGGCGATGGATCACTTATACAGCCGAAGACTCGCAGGGAGTGAACCTGATGCTGCTGAATGTTGCGACCGGGGAGAGCAGCCATCTTACGACCGGCGATCGCTTGAACCTGGATCCGGTCTGGTCGCCGGATGGCAGCAAGATCGGCTTCGTTCGGAATGAACCCGGCAATCAGTTTCACATCTACTACATGCCGTTTGAGGGTGGCCGTGCCGGCAACATGGTCCAGCTCACGAACCAGAATAGTTTCGGTCGCGCGCGTCTTTACTTCAACCAGAATGATGACCACATTCAGCCGACCTGGTCTCCCGATAGCAAGGAGCTGATCCTGGTATCAAACCGCAACATCCCGTTGGGCTCGGGTGCACTCTGGCGGATGCCGGCGGAGCCTGACGGGATGCGGAAGGCAACCATGATCCTGCGAGAGGAGACGCTGTATCGGACACGGCCACGATGGTCCCACGATGGCAAGAGAGTGTTTTACAGCTCTCATCGCGGCAGTCAGTACGACAACATCTATGTGCTGCCTGCTTCGGGCGGCGAGCCTTACCAACTTACCTTCGGCGATTGGGACCACTTTGACCCGGCTTTATCGTCCGATAGCGAGCGGATCGCCTACATCTCGAATCGGCCGGGTTATTCCGAGCTTAGGGTTCTTAGAACGTATGGCGGCGAAGACGACCTGTACGAATTCAGCAGCGGATTTATCGCCGTTCTATGGGAAAGCTGCAGGTGCAGCTTCGGGATAGCGATGGGCCCGTCGCCGCTCGTGTGTACCTGATGGCGTCGGACGGCAAGACGTATGCGCCGGAGCACGCGTATCAGCGTATGTCGGCAAAGTCGGTGTATGGCGACTATTTCCACGCTAGGGGACAGTTTTTCGTCGATGTTCCACCGGGCAAGGTGCGCGTCGAGGCAGTCCGGGGCATTGAGTTTCAACCGGCGATTCAAGAAGCAGAGATCCGCCCTGGAGCAGTTACGACGATACGACTGGAGCCGAAGCGAATCGCTCACCCGAACGCGTCTGGCTGGTACAGCGGAAGCGATCATATCCACATGAATTACGGCGGCAATCTTCACAACACGCCGGAAAATCTCATGATGCTTGCGGAGGCTGAATGGCTGAATATGATCGGAGAAAAGGTGGCCAACAAGGATCACCGGATCTTTGACCACCAGCACTTCACCGCTGCGCCTCACAAGCTCTCAACAGCCACCCAGCTGTTGTCCTTTGGAGAGGAGTACCGACCGCCTTTTTATGGCCACATCAACTTCATCAACATGAAGCACCTGATTTCGCCTTTTACCACCGGATACGAGGGTAGCGGCATCGAGAGTCTTTATCCCAGCAATACGGATATCTTTCGATCGGCCGCCGAGCAGGGGGCGATCGGCGGGTACGTTCACCCCTGGTCTTCGGATCCGGAACGCGCGGGGTATGCCGTGGCGCGAGGTTTTCCGGTCGATCTGGCGCTCGGCTCGTTCACTTACCTGGAGGTACTGACGCGGAGTCCGCATTTCACGTACACGGCTCCGGTTTGGCATCGTGCGCTGAATTGCGGATTCAAAGTCACCGCATCCGCTGGGGAAGACTCGATCCTGAATCTGAACGCGACGCCGGTGATGGGAACTGGGCGCGTATATGCTTACCTGGGATCGGGTCTTTCGTGGGACGGGTGGACGGATGCGATCCGCAAAGGCCGGACATTCGTCACCAATGGCCCGCTGTTGCAGTTCCAGGTGAATGGGGAAACACCCGGCGGAGAGATTCACCTGCCGGATGCGGGCGGGTCTCTGAATGTCGTGGCGCAACTTGATACGATCGTGCCGGTTGAAAAGCTGGAGATCTTTTGGAACGGAAAGCCCGTTGAGACGGTACCGGTCGCGAAAGATGCCCGGAGCATGCGAATCGAGAAGACGATTCCTGTGCACGGGAGCGGCTGGTTGACACTTCGTGCCACGGGAGGCCCGAGTCATCCCGTTGATGACGATTACGTGGTTGGAGAGACGAGCCCGGTTTATGTGTATGCAGGCGATCGGCCGATTCGATCCGCACCGGACGCCGAGTACTTCATTCGATGGATCGACGGCATCACCAAACTGGCGCAAGCTCATCCAGGTTGGCGCTCCGATAAAGAGAGGCAACACGTGCTCTCACAATTCGCGGAAGCTAAAAAGATTTTCGAACAGAGGGCTCGCGATGCCCGTTGACGTATGCCTATGAATCGCCGTCATTTTCTTGCAGGAACCGCGGCGCTTGCTGCTGCGTCGCCGGCTGCGTCTTCGCCGGATTTCTCTAAGCTCCGCGCGGATTTTCCGCGGGCGCTGAACGAGACGTATTTCAATTCCGCAGCGCAACATCCGCTGGGCAATCACACTGTTCGCGGGATGCAGCGTTATATCGAGTTCCTGTCGAAGGGTCCCGGGGAAGGCCGCGAGGATTTTTGGGAGACCGGCTTCCTGCAGGTGAAGCCGATGTTCGCAAAGCTGATCAACGCCAAGCCGTCTGAGATCGCGTTGTGCGGAAGCACGACAATCGGGGAAAACACGCTCTTGAATGGCCTCGATTTGCGCGGCGGGAATGTCGTGACGAACGATCTGCATTATACGGCGTCGCTGTCGAACTATCTGCAACGACGGGATCAGGGACTCGACGTTCGCGTGATCAAACACCGGGACTGGCACATCGATCTGGCTGACATGGAGCGGGCGGTAGACCGGAAGACAAGATTAATTGCAATCTCGTGGGTGTCATCCGTGAATGGTCATCTCGAAAACGTGAAGGCGTTAAGCGATCTCGCACACTCGCATGGCGCGCTTCTCTTCGCGGATATTATTCAGGGCACGGGTGCAGTTCCGATCGATGTGCGCGCGATGGGTATCGATATGGCGTCGTGCGCGATGTACAAGTGGCTGCAAGGGGAGCATGGCTTTGGGTTTCTGTACCTCCGAGAGGACCTTATCGGTAATGTTGTCAAGCCGACGGAACTTACCGGTCATGTCGAGTTCAATTATGCGCCGTGGTCGAAAACGACGGCGTCGAACAGCGCGGAGTTTGCCAACCGGGCGCCTGACACGATTCATGCCTTCGAGTGCGGCACCCCTTCGGTGATCACCTATGCAGCACAACACGAATCCTTCCGCTATATCGATCGACTGGGAGTAAGCAACATTCAATCGCACGCACAACGGTTGATCCAGCGTCTGCGAAAGGAACTCCCCGAACGGGACTACCGCTGCATTACGCCGGAAGGCGCTGGAACTCCGCTGATAACGTTCCGTTGCCGCGACACCGAGAATGTCAGACAGAAAATTCGGATAGCTACCAGTTCGGGTAAGGCGCGGATCTCGATTACAGGCCCCAACTCAGCTCTAACCGTTGGCAGATTTGGCGATCATCTTCGTTTTTCGGTGTCCGTTTTTAACAACGATGAGGATGTCAGCAAGGTAGTGCAGATTCTGTCCTAAAGACAATTGAGTTTGTATTGACATGCACTGATTGCACGTGCTATACCTCTGACACTCGCACGGGAATCTAAAGAAGGGCTTCCGCTTTTACCGTCGCACGTATTCGGAAGCGCGCAGCGTCATGCGTGAAGATCATGCCGGAGGGCTCTCGATGCACAACCAAATCCGCATTGCCTTCTTCTTTGCCGTCACTGCAACTGCAGTGTTCGGCCAAGGTGGCCGGTCCACGATACTCGGCACCGTGACTGACCAAACCGGCGCGCCCGTACCGAAGGTCGAGGTGACCGTTACAAACACGGGCACGCAGCAGAAGCGTACCGCAACCTCAACCGATCGTGGAGATTTCGAAATAACGGCGCTCGATGTCGGGTTTTACGACTTGCAGGCCGAGTTGCCGGGTTTTCGTGTCGCCGTCATCAAGGGCATTCAAGTTGAGGTGGATCAGCGTGCGCGCGCGGACGTACAACTGCAATTGGGCGAGGTTACGCAACGTGTAGAAGTGGAAGGAAACCCTGTGACCGTGCAGACGGACGACAGCACTTTAAGCACGGTGATGGATGCAGCGAAGATACGCGAGCTTCCGCTACCGGGGAATCGGAATTTGTTTCGACTCGCGTTATTGGCGCCCGGCATGAGCCGTGGGCCGGCGAGCAGCGTCACGACCAGTGGGTTCGGGCCGGGTTTCGGGATCGCTGCCATGGGGCAGAAGGTTCACAACAACGCTATTTTGTTGGACGGCGCTTCGCTGCGGACTTCTATCCACGGTGCGGTACGGATGCGGCCTTCTGTCGAAGCGATCCAGGAATTCAAGGTGGAATCCGGGTGGTACTCGGCGGAGTATGGCACTCAGTCCGGGGCCCAGATTATCGCCACGATGCGCGCCGGGACGAACGCGTTTCATGGCGTGCTCTTTCACTTTCTTCGCAACGATAAGCTGGACGCTCGCAATTTCTTTGAGAATCCAAACACTCCGAAAACGCCGCTTCGCCGCAATACGTTCGGCGGCGTCCTGAGTGGGCCGATTCTCCGCAATCGCACTTTCTTCACGGTCAATGGAGAGTTTTTTAAGGAGCGACGAAGCCGCCAAACATTTGCAATCTATCCGACCCAACGCATGAGGAATGGCGACCTGACGGAATCGTTTTTCCGTCGGGCGGACGGATCAGTGATTCCGATCATGGATCTGTCGAGCGGCGCGCCTTTCCCCAACAATCAGATTCCGGCCAGCCGGATCGCGTCGCAGTCGCGAGCCCTCATGCAATACTGGCCAACTCCGAACACCGGCCAGAGCGAATTCAACGGCACTAACAATTACTCGGGCACGACGCGCAACGCAGATGACGACAATCAGATGTTCGTGCGGATCGACCATCACTTCGGTACCAATGACCACCTGTTCGGGCGCTATGGGATTCAGGACGTGGAACTCCCGGTATTTCCGGTGAATCCTCACCCCTATTTTGTGATGCGGCGGCCCCGCAGGCAGCAGAATGTGGCATTGAGTTATACGCGCATCATCTCACCAACGATGCTGAACGAACTCAGGGTAGCGTATAACCGCGATGTCTTCAAAGCTGTCGATGACGTGAGTGGAACGGACTTCAACATCGCTCGCGACCTTGGTATTCCGGGGCAGACTAACAATCCCACCGACACGGGACTGCCGAGCATTGGAATTACTGGCCTATCAGGGCTTGGGAACACCGACATCAATACGATTTGGGACGAGTCGCGGCAGGCGGCCGATAGCATTGCAATCAGCCGCGGCAGCCACTCCATGAAATTTGGTTCCGATTACACGATGCTGCGTTTGGATCGGCGTACGGTCTCGTTCGTGAAGGGAGCATTCGACTTCAGCGGGATTCATGCCGGAACCGTTCCTGGCGTTAGCGCCACGGAACGCGGCCGCCTTGCGTGGGCAGACTTCCTTCTTGATCAGCCGCAACAGGTGCGTCTCGGTTTCATACCGGGCTTACCGCCGGGAACAGATCCGGGAACCTTTCCGCGGACTCGATTTTGGCGTCTGAATTTTTTTGCCGTCGACGAATGGAAGTTTTCGCCGAAGCTTACGATCAACATGGGGATTCGGTACGAGTACAACTCGGCGATTGAGGATATCGGCGGTCAATCCCGTAACTTCGACTTTACGCGGCAGGTGTTATTCCCGGAAGTGGGGCAACGTGGCCCTCTGAACGATCCGAGCAAGAAAAATTTCGCGCCTCGGATCGGCCTCGCATGGCGTCCGTTCGGCGGTACCAGCACGGTAGTACGAGCCGGGTACGGCATCTTCTTCAACGTGAACATGATGAATATGTTCGTGCCGGCCCTTGCCGCGAATCCACCTAACAACGCGAATATTAACGAACTGAATACTGCGGGTAATGTGCGCATTCGAATGGCCAACGCCGACCAGGCCGCAAATCTGAATATCAACAGCGAGATCAACTCGGCGGACAGGCAGCGGGGCGTTGGCGATGTGCAGCAATGGAACCTGAACATACAACGGGCGTTCGCGCGGAGCCTGACACTCGAGGTTGCCTATGTCGGGTCTAAGTCGAGTCACTTCGATTCACCGCGCACGGTCAATCCCTACGTGTATGGCACGACAACACGGATTTACCCGGCTTGGGGTCCGATCGAAAACATCTCACTGGATGCGGCGGGTAGTTATCATGGGCTGCTGACGAAATTGGAGAAGCGCTTTGCCCAGGGATTCACGTTCATTCAGACGTACACATACTCAAAGGCGTTGTTCGACTCCTTCGCGTGCTGCGGGGCCCAGCGTCACAATAACCCGTACGAGTGGCGATTGGAGAAGGGGCTTGCGGAGCATGACCAGCGTCATCGCGCGACTTCGGCGTGGCTCTATGAGTTGCCGTTCTTCTCGGGCCGGCGCGATCTGACTGGCCAGCTACTTGGCGGCTGGCAATTAAATGGCGTTCTGACCTTTGAAACGGGGATGCCGATGCATCCAACGCAGGCACTGAAGCCCATCGACGATGGATGTCCGCGTTGCAACCATCGGCCGGACCGGATCGCGGACGGTCGACTCTCGGGTGACGAGCGGACATTGCAACGCTGGTTCGATACGAGTGCGTTTGTGACCGCGCGGGGGCATTATGGCACTAGCGGACGAAATATTCTGACTGCCCCGGGGCTCGGCAGCATGGACTTTGCGGTGTTCAAGAACTTCCCGATTACGGAAAGCAAGAGCATTCAGTTTCGATGGGAGACCTACAACTTCACAAATACTCCGCCATTCGATCCTCCGACGCTGGAGATCAGTTCGGGGAATTTCGGTCGCATTACGAGTGCGGGACTGGGACGGGAAATGCAGTTTGCGTTGCGCTTCGAGTTTTGAGGATGCTCCGATTATCACTACTTTCTTTGATCGCGATTTCATTGTTCGCGCAGGGTCAGCGCCGGGTCTTTTCGAGAATCATGACCGGCGAGCCCTATACCCTGGAATGCTATCTCCCGCAAATCACGAATGGGCCGAATTTTCCTGCATGGTCTCCGGATGGGAAATCGCTCGCCTTCTCGGCGAAGGGATCGATTTGGCGGCTCAAACTTGGTGAAACCGCCGCTTACGAGTTGACGAGTGCGAAATCGTATGATTCGATGCCGGCCTGGTCGCCCGATGGAAATTGGATTGCCTATACGGCGGATCTGAACGAGACGATTCACTTGTGGCTTTTGAACCTGCGCGATGGGACGACCCGGCAGTTGACCTCCGGCAACTCCATCAATGTGGAACCCGAGTGGTCTCCGGATGGAAAGCGGCTGGCTTATGTCTCGACGTATCCGAATGGAAACTACAACATTTATGTGATGCCGCTTGCCGATGGTGTCGCGGGCGAACCGGAGATGATCACGAGCGACTTCGAGTTGAAGCCGCCGACCGTTTATTACGGAAACTGGGCGTTACATATTCATCCCACGTGGACTCGGGATGGCAAGGAGTTGATTTTCATCTCGAATCGCGACAACAAACACGGGTCCGGCGGCTTCTATCGAATGAAGGCGGACCCGGGCGCGGAGATGAAACGTTTCTATTATGAAGAGACGACGTGGAAGGCGAGACCGACGTTATCTCCGGATGGCGCCAAACTCGTTTATAGCTCGTATTTGGGTCGCCAATGGCAGCAGCTTTGGGCGATGCCGCCCAAGGGCGGCGATGTCTTTCCCTTAACCTATGGGGACTTCGACCGTACGACACCCCGTTGGTCTCCGGACGGGACTCGCATCGCGTTCGTTTCAAATGAGACCGGTGACACGAGTCTATGGCTCTTTCATTGGTTCGGCGGCAAGATGGAGCGTGTTCCCGTAGATCGGTTGATGTATAAGAGGCCGATGGGGCAGCTAAGGGTGCGCGTGGTCGATACGGCAGGCAAAACGCTGCGTGCGCGTATTCATCTGAATGCCGCTGATGGGCGCGCTTATGCGCCGAATGAAAGCTGGTTTCGTGCCGACTGGCTGATGTTCGATCACATGGATCAGAGTGAGTACCACTATTTCCATACAGACGGGGAGTTCGACATCGATCTACCGCCGGGACCGGTTCGTCTCAGTGTTTCGCGTGGGTTTGAGTATCTGCCGGTTGAACGATCTGCCATGGTGGTTGCTGGCGAAGAAAGGTCATTGACGATTCCTCTTGAACGACTTGACAATATGCCGGCCAAAGGCTGGTGGGATGGTGACAATCACTTTCACATGAATTACTCCGGAGTGTACTTCAATACTCCGAAGCGCCTGATGGAACAAGGAGAAGCCGAAGATATCCATGTCCTGAACAATCTGATCTGTAATAAGGAACAGCGGATTCCGGACGTTACTCATTACACCGGGAAACCGGATCCGGTTTCTACACCACAGCGGATCTTGTTTCACGCGCAGGAATATCATCCGCCGTTCTGGGGCCACTCGGCATTCTTGAACATCAAGAAACATCTTGTTATTCCCGACTATGTCGGGTATCAGAATACAGTGGTTGATAGTTTGTATCCGTCGAATACAGTTCCGTTTCGTGTGACTCGAGATCAGGGCGGGATTGCCGGATATGCTCATGGCGCTGGCGCCGCATTTTCCCGTAGACCTGGCACTTGAAAACGTGGATTTCGTCGAAGCTAATGCTCTACAAGGTATGGAGGCTTTGTATCGAGCCTGGAATTGCGGGTATCGTGTAGTTGCTTCCGCGGGGGAAGATGCTTTTCCAAACTTCTATCGAAGCTATATCATCGGGTCGAATCGAGTGTATGTGCGGACCGGAAAGACGCTCGATTACGACAAGTGGACGGAGGACTTCCGTGCGGGCCGAGCGTTTGTAACGTCGGGACCGCTCGTTTTCCTGAAGGTCAATGGCAAGGAGCCTGGAGACGAGATCCGCTTAGGTGACGGCAATCACAAGCTGTCCGTAGAAGTGGAAGTGAAGTCAATCATGCCGATTCTCGATGTTGAGCTGCTGTGGAAGGGTAAGCCAATCAAGACGGTGAAAGGCGAGGCCGGGCAGCGCACCTTACGTTTCACTATGCCCGCTGAGGTAACGGAGAGCGGATGGTTCGGCGTGCAGACTCGGGCGCAATATGGGCGCACCCCAATCCGCCGGCCCTTCCCGTTTGCGGCCACAATGCCGGTCTGGGTGATCGTTGGCGGCAAGCCGGTGCGATCGCGTGACGATGCGGATTTCTTCGTGCAATGGATGGACAAGTCGCTTGCACGAGCTATGCAGGAGCCTGCGTGGAACAATGATCAGGAGCGTGAGGATACTCGGCGGCTCTATCAAGAAGCACGGGCACGCATGCTGAAACGCCGCGAGTAAGGAGACCATTCGATGATTTGGATTTACTTGGCTTTGCTAGCGGTGACCGCAGCAGCCGAGATGCATACAATTTACCCGGAGCATCACTCCCGCGTTTTCACCGCAGCGAAAGAGCCCGTGTTGCGGATTAAGTCCGGCGATACGGTGGTTACGCGAACCTGGGATTCCGGCGGACAAGATTACAAGGGCGTGCGTCACCTGCAACATCCGTATGTGTACCCCGAGAGCGGGAATCCTCTGATGGGGCCGTTCTACATCGAAGGCGCCGAATATGGAGACGCGCTTGAAGTCCATTTGGACAAGGTGCGGTTGAATCGCAACTGGGGTTATACATCGTATCGATTGAGCCGCGAAATCCTGAACAGCAGTGACAACCTGTATCCGAACGTTTACAAGATGGATGCGTTGCGTCCAAAGCGGGCGGATCTGATTCCGTGGGACCTCGATCTAGAGCGTGGCGTGGCTACTCCGCGTCTGCTCCAGGGGTCGGGATACAAGTTCAGCATTGCGGTTAAACCTATGCTCGGCTGCATCGGAGTGGCGCCCCCGGGAGACGAAGTCTGGACTTCCGGACCGGCTTCAACACATGGCGGCAACATGGACTACAACGATATCGTGGAAGGCGCGACGGTGTTCTTTCCGGTCTATCACCCGGGCGCACACTTCTTCATCGGTGATGGACACGCGGTCCAGGCTGATGGGGAAGGCTTGGGTTCCGGAGTCGAGACTTCGCTAGACGTGCAATTCACTGTGCGGGTGCATAAAGCAAAGCGGCTCAGTATCCCTCGGCTGAGTGAACAACGACTACATCATCTCCATTGGAAGCCAGCCGGAGTTCCGCAAGCAGTATGGATTTCGGTTTACGCATGGCGAATTCGGACATGATTCGCTGGCTCACAAGCGAATATGGATTGACCGATCCCGAGGCACATCTCCTGATGGGCACGGTTGCCCAGCACAAGATTGTTACTTACTTCGGTACGATGGCAACTTTGATTCCGCGCCGGTACCTACCCAAAAAGTAAAATGAGATCCGGAGACCTCCCGATGACTACTAACCGACGCCAGTTTCTCGGCTCCGCGGCTATGGCTACCGCTGTCGCCGCCGCTCCCAAACTCTCCGACTTTGAATCTGTTCGGAAAGAGTTCCCGCGCGCAACGCAGCAAGTTTATCTCGATGCGGCCGCCAACATGCCCCTGCCGAAATACACCGCTGACGGGATGCGCCGATATATGGACTTTCACATGTACGGCCCGGGTGAGGGACGGGGCGAGTACGCCAATGAATCGGTCCGCCAATCGAAAGTTCTGTTTGCAAAGCTGATCAACGCGAAGCCGTCCGAGATTGGTTTCATTGTCTGTACCAAGGCTGGAGAGGCTGACATCGTCAACGGTCTTCGAATTCAGGAGTCCGGTGGAAACGTCGTGACAAACGATCTTCACTACGCCGGCTCAATGCATGACTATATCGGGCGGCGCAAGGCTGGCATGGATGTGCGAATCGTCAAGCATCGCGATTGGCGCATCGACATGCGGGATATGGAGAAGGTGGTCGATAAGAAGACGAAACTTATCTCCATCACCTTGGTGTCGAATGTCAACGGATGGGTTGAGAACGCCAAGGGGATCAGCCAACTCGCCCACGCCCATGGGGCCTATGTGTATGCCGATATTATTCAAGCGGCAGGCAGCGTCCCGGTCGATGTGAAGGCACTTGGCCTGGATTTTGCAGCCTGCTCGAATTATAAGTGGCTTCAAGGTGCTCGGGGCTCCGGCTTCCTTTATGTGAAGGAAGACTTGCAGGGTTCTGTGGTGAAAGATCTCAGCTTTCCGGGCTACGTTCATTTCAACTACTCGCCATGGGTTACCGCTCGCGAAACGTCAGCCGACGATTTCCCGTATATCGCTCCGCGAACTGCCGACAGGTACGAAGCCGGAAACGTCAGCTATGTGGCATACGCTGGCCAATACGAGGCGCTCAAACGCATGTTGGCGTTAGGCATCGATAACATCTATGCCTACACGAAGCCTATGTGCGACCGGTTGAAAAAAGAGTTGCCCTCGATGGGCTACAAGTTAATTACTCCTATGGATGCTGCCAGTTCGATGGTGGTGGTGCAGGCAAAGGATCTGAAACCTGTCCAAGCCAAGTTACGAAAGGCAGACATTCAAGTTACAACTACGGGCGAGAATCGCGTTCGCATTTCGCCGGCACTTTATAACAATATGGAAGACATCAGCCGGCTGCTATCGGCTCTGGCATGAGGCGCGTCGGTACGTACCTCTTACGCACGAGCAACACATAGGCAGCGATTCCGCGGATGAGGAAAAGCCATATAGCTTGCATCGGGGCCTCCTAACTGCGTGTTGTTCGCTTCAGCCACCTGGTAAAGGGATACCCAGACTACGCGCCCGGGGTTTCGATTGCGACCCAAATACCACAGTATCGTAAGCAAGGCAAAGCAGGAGGATGCCGGGATTGGCCCTCATGGGCGAATCGTATCAGAAGCTATACTTCAATCCGAACGATATCACGCGCTCCGCCTGCCGGAAGCCGAAATCGCTGCCAGAAGTGATTTTACCGGCGTTTGGATTCAGGACCCCTCCGGTTGCGTGTTGATGGCGAATTGATAAGTTATGCCGCGATTGGAGTTTGGTACAACCCTCGACAGTGCCTTTGCCACCGGTACGAATCAAGACCTATCGATGTTGGTCCGTTAGCAGCGGATTTTGGCACGCGTCCGTCCAGTCCGGCATGTGTTCGATGACCGTTATGTTGAAAATCGAATAGCTTTGCCTCCAGATCCGCTGGGGTCCAGAATAAAGTGCGGTCGAGGTACTCGCGTCGAACCGTGCCAATCAGTCGCTACAAAGGGATGCGACAGCGGCACGTAAGGAACAGTTTTGATTTCCGCTACCTCGAGCACCCGAAGATTGGCGTGCCATTGGTGGAATCGATAGAGCGGATCATGATCCGAGCCGAGGTATTTGGCAGACTGTTCCCGCGAATCGCTTGTTGGAACATGCGGCACAGCGTCAGACCATCAACGATGCCGCCGTGAACGCCAAACCCAATGATGCGACATGTAAATTGGTCGATCACAAGGAGAACCCAATGTGTTCTCAGCGTTGCCGATTCGCAGCGGAATAAATGCAGCTCCATAAACTATCCTTCGTGTGGCCAAGAA
>CAWGVL010000041.1:0-61282 GCA_963825845.1 Bryobacteraceae bacterium
TGCGGGCACGGTGGATAAGCGCTTGTCCGTCGATCTTGAACTCTTCAGCCGTGGCGGGCTGCTGATTCTGGATAAGATCGAGCGCCAGCATTACCTTGTACTTCATAATCGGCCGGCCATCGGGAAACTCGAGCGTGTGCGGCTGCTCCTGGCGACACTCGCGCGGGCCGCGTTCACCAGGGCTGCATGACCCCTCTCGAACGGTCCTACGCGCATTGCCGCCGCGTAGCTCGTACACAGGCTCGCAATTTCTATTACTCCTTTCTGTTGCTTTCGAAGCCGCAGCGCGATGCCATGTGCGCCATCTACGCTTTCATGCGCTACTGCGATGATCTGAGCGACGGACCCGGTACGGCGACGCCGGCAACAATGCAGCGTTGGCGAGAAGAACTCGATGCAGCGCTTCACGGCCGCTATGGCGCCAATGAATGTTGGCCCGCGTTTCACGATGCCGTGCGCCGGTATAAAATTCCGCACCGTTATTTTCACGAGATGATCGACGGGGTCACTTCGGACTTGCAGCCTCGTGATATTCAGACATTCAATGAGTTATATCGATACTGCTATCAAGTGGCTTCGGTAGTTGGACTGACAATCACTCACATTTTCGGATTTGATTCGCCGGGCGCGCTGCCGCTTGCAGAGAAATGCGGTATCGCCTTCCAGTTGACCAACATCATCCGGGACGTGAAAGAGGATCAGGAGAAGGGCCGGATCTATTTGCCCCGGGAAGACCGGGATCGCTATCCCGATCTGAAGCAACTATTGGCGTTTGAAGCCGCGCGTGCCCGGGGGTATTACGACGAATCGCGGCCGCTCATTAATCTGGTTCATGCCGGGAGCCGGCGGTCCTTATGGGCCTTAATTGAGATTTATCGAACCCTGCTAGATCGGATCGAGCAGTCCGGGTATGACGTGTTGTCGAGGCGGATTCGTCTCTCGGGTTTCGAGAAGGCCTCGATCGTTGTCCGGGCCTTGCTCAGTGTCCGCTAACCCGTAAGTGGGCGCCACATGATAACCTGCAAATTGGATTCCTCGGCGGGCGAAAAGTTCGAAAAGTTGGTTTCTATCATGGCCCGCCTGCGCGCCCCTAACGGGTGTCCTTGGGATCGAGAGCAGAACTTCGACACGATCAAGCCTTATACGCTGGAAGAAACATATGAGGTGCTGGATGCCATCGACGCGCGCGATTGGCCCGGGCTAACCGACGAGCTTGGAGACTTCCTGCTGCAGGCGGTTTTCTACGCCCAGATGGCATCCGAGGCAGGGCATTTCCGCATCGAAGATTGCCTCGACTCAATCAATAATAAGCTCATCCGGCGGCATCCGCATATCTTCGGGAACTCCGCGGCGGACACCGCTGATGATGTAAAGAAACGTTGGGATGAAATCAAGGCCGAGGAGAAGAAGGAGAAGGGCGAAAAGCCCAAACTGCTACTGGAAAGCATACCTCGATCCTTGCCGGCGCTGGTGGAAGCTTCCCACATCAGTTCACGCGCCGCACGCTCCGGCTTTGATTGGGACAACGCCGAGCAGGTGTTGTTGAAACTCGAAGAGGAACTGCACGAACTCGCGGATGCTCGGAAACAGGCGTCTCACGACGAAATCGAAGGGGAGATCGGAGATCTGCTGTTCGTCCTTGTCAATCTGGCGAGATTCATGAAGGTTGATCCCGAGCAGGCCCTTCGCAAGAGCAACGCAAAGTTCCGCCGTCGTTTCGCGTATGTAGAGACCGCCCTCCAGGCTCGGGGCAAAAGTCTTTCCGAATCGAACATTCAGGAAATGGAGGACTTGTGGCAGGAGGCGAAGCGGTTGGAATGATCGAAGTGTCGGCGCTAACTGAGCATGTCGATCTCCAGCAGGCTGTTCGGCTGCAGAAGGAAATCTGGGGTTTCTCCGAAATTGAACTGCTGCCTGTGCGCCTTTTCGTCGTGGCGACTAAAGTGGGTGGCCAGGTGTTTGGAGCTTTTGATGGGTCTCGCATGATCGGTTTCCTTCTAGCGATTCCCGGAATAAAGCCCGGAGGCAAATCCTACCTGCACAGCCATATGATGGGTGTCCTCCCCGAATACCGGAATCGCGGTGCGGGCCGGTTGTTAAAGCTCG
This sequence comes from Bryobacteraceae bacterium, assembly GCA_963825845.1. Taxonomy (GTDB): domain Bacteria; phylum Acidobacteriota; class Terriglobia; order Bryobacterales; family Bryobacteraceae; genus DASQDN01. The sequence continues at coordinate 2,107 of CAWGVL010000041.1, forward strand.
CGCAACGAGATGACGCAATCGAAACCGGCGTCAACCTCATCGAGTGGACATTTGATCCGCTGGAACTCAAGAACGCATTCTTTAATATCGAGCGCCTTGGGGCCATCGTACGTCGCTATGTGCCGAATCAGTACGGCACTACGACCAGTCATCTGCACGGAGGACTGCCTACGGATCGCTGCGTAGCGGAATGGCACGTTTCATCCATACGAGTGGCGGATATTCTATCAGGCGAGCGGTCTGAAGAAGATATCGAAGCTCGCATCGAGGTTCCCCAGGCGATTGCGCAGTGGCGCATTCACGAACCGAAGCGCGCTCGTGAAGAACAAGAGCGCATCGGTGAAGATTTCATCAATTACTTCCGGCGAGGTATCGCTGTGGTTGGCTTCGAACGCGGCGAAACCGGCCGGATCATATCTATTAGGCACATGGCAATCCGACTAGAGCGCGCGACCTTGCGTCGCCTCCGCATGCCCCTGGTTCATTTCTTTGAGACCAGTTTCAGCCGGACGTACGAGCGGGAGATTCTATTGGTTGAGGTGACCTCCGATGGAGTGTCAGGCTGGGGCGAAGTCACTGCGGGCGAGCATCCGTTCTACAACGAGGAGTGGACGGACGCATCCTGGCTGATATTGCAAGAACTACATCCTCCCACGCGTCTTAGGGAAGACGATCGAGACGGCCGCACATGTCTATCCTTTGACGAAACACATTCGCGGACACAACATGTCTCGCGGCGGCTTCGAAGCAGCCGTGTGGGACTTGGAAGCACGGCAGAAGAACCTACCGCTGTACCAACACATAGGGGGCGACGCACGAAAAGAGATTCCTTGCGGCGTCTCTATTGGAGTGCAAGATAATGTCGATCAATTGCTCGAGAAGATTGACACGGAACTTCAGGCGGGCTATCAGCGCATTAAGATGAAGATCAAGCCGGGTTGGGATGTGGAGGTGGTTGCGGGAGGTTCGCAGGCGGTTTCCACAGATCAAGCTGATGGCTGACGCAAACTCCGCCTACACTCTTGCCGACGCCGATCGCCTGCGCCGGCTGGATGACTACTATCTGATGATGATCGAACAGCCGCTCAGTCATGATGACATCATCGATCATGCGAAACTTCAGCAACAGTTGACGACTCCTATCTGTCTGGACGAGTGCATTCGTACCGTCAGACACGCCGAGCAGGCAATCGAGCTGCGCGCGTGCGGCATCCTCAATATTAAGCTGGGGCGCGTCGCCGGATTCTCGCAGGCAAAGCGGGTACACGATGTGGCGCAGGCGGCCGGAATTCCGGTCTGGTGTGGAGGCATGCTTGAGGCCGGTGTCGGCCGGGCGCACAATATCGCGCTATCGACGCTGCCGAACTTCGTACTGCCTGGCGATGTGTCCGCAAGTAAGCGGTATTGGAAGCGCGACATCATAGTCCCTCCAGTAGAGGTGAGTGCCGCGGGTACAATCACTGTTCGGGATGAGCCGGGCTTTGGCTACGAACTCGACGACGACTGGATTCGCGAACTCACGGTCTGTGAGGAGACGCTTGTTGCCTGAGCGTCCGTCGAAACTAAAAATCTACAGCTTGATCGCCCTGATGACTACGATGTGGTCGTCAAACTACATCGTGGCGAAGTATGCCCTTCGGGAATTTCCGCCGCTTCTCGCTTCCGGCTTGCGGATGGTCGCGGCCGGATTCATCATGATCTTCGTCTACGGATGGCATCATTCCAACCGGGATATTCCGCCTTGGACGCGGCATGACGTGCGCCTGCTGGCCTTTCTCGGAACAATCGGCGTCGGCTTGAACCAGTTGTTCTTCGTTACCGGGATCAGTATGACGACAGTCTCACACGCGGCGATCATGATCGGGTTGACGCCCGTGACTGTGCTCGTGCTTGCTGCATTCATGGGATTGGAGACCTTGAGCGTTGTACGTCTTCTCGGGATGGTGACTGCGATCGGCGGAGTCGCCGTACTAAGGCTCTCCGCGTCTAAGTCCGACGGCGCGACGTTGGCGGGCGACCTTCTTGTGTTTTTGGCGTCATTCACGTTCGCTGTTTACACCGTAAGGGGCAAGAGGGAAACGAAGCGGCTCGGCGGAGTTGTTGTCAATACATTCGCCTATGTCGGTACGGCGGTCGCAATGCTTCCGATAACTCTCGGGTACTCACTAGATTTCGACTATTCACGTGTAACATGGATTGCTTGGATGAGCGTGGCATACATGGCCGTGTTTCCTTCAGTGGTCTGTTACTCGATCTATTACTACGCGCTGACTCACGTGCCGGCATCGCGTGTCTCCGCGTTCTCCTATCTCCAGCCGTTACTTGCAACTGTGATGGCGATTCCGCTCTTGGGAGAGCATCCTACTAAATCGCTCGTTGCCGGCGGGGCGCTCGTCCTGCTCGGAGTGTTTCTCGCGGAGCGCGGCTGATGGCTGCGTTCACCCGGCTGTTACGAGAGAATCGCAATTACCGGTACACCTGGTTTGGGCAGGTTGTCAGCGAGTTCGGAGACCACTTCAATAACATCGCGGTATTCAGTCTCGCGCTAGCGAACACCAGATCGGGAATGGTTGTAAGCGCTATCATGCTGTCACGGGCCGTGCCGATGTTGATGGCCGGGCCTTTGGCGGGTGTAGTGCTCGACCGTCTCGATCGGCGGCGGGTCATGATTGCGAGCGATGTTGCGCGGGCGATCGTAGCGCTCTTGTTTATTCTGGCCGTTTCGAAGGAGTCGACGAGCTGGCTGTATCCGTTGAGCGCCATGCTGATGTTTGCGTCTCCCTTTTTTACGAGTGGACGCTCGGCGATTCTGCCATCGATTGCGAACAAGGAAGAGTTACATACAGCCAACACGCTCACTCAAACGACCCAATGGACCACGCTGACTCTGGGCGGCTTCTTCGCTGGTCTAGCTATCAAACAGTTCGGGTATGAGTGGGCATTCGTCCTTAACTCGCTTTCCTTCGCATTCTCGGCTTGGTGTATCTCGCGATTGCGCGTGCCGGAAAGCGCAAGGTCGCAATACGAGTCACTCACGGAGGTTGATTGGATACGCTCCTGGCGTGAATATCGCGAGGGTTTGCGGTATATGCGCTCGATCCCGCTGCTGTTTGCCATAGCGATGGTTCACGTCGGTTGGGCGACCGGCGGCGGAGCGGCACAGATCCTATTCGGCTTGTTTGGTGACATCGTATTCAACAGAGGATCGGTCGGCATTGGGACAATTTGGAGTTGCGCCGGCTTAGGTCTGGTTGTGGGCGGAGTTTTTGCCCATTGGCTCGGACCGAAGCTGAGTTTCCGCTCATATAAGCGAACGATCTCCATCTGCTACCTTGTACACGGCGCAACGTATGTAATGTTCAGTCAGATGCAGCATTTCTGGGCGGCGTTGGTCTTTATCGCTCTATCGCGCGCTGCGGTGGCCGTGAGTTCCGTACTGAATATGACACGATTGCTGTTGACAGTCGAAGATGATTTCCGGGGCCGCGTATTTGCCACGCTGGAGACGCTGACCTGGGGAGTGATGATGCTCTCCATGATGGGCGCCGGAGCTGCTTCAGAACACTACAGTCCGAGGACAATTGGAGCGTGGGCCGGCGTGCTCAGCTCAACCACTGCGATTTTCTGGGCTTGGACCGACTCACGAGGGCGACTGCCGGAACCGAAGCGCGCGGCGCACGAAGCTGCCGAAGTCGAAGTTCATGGTGAGCCGACAGTCTGAACATGCTGGAATCCTTGAAAGGCAAGGTTGTACTCGTCACAGGAGCGGCGAAGCGGATCGGCCGTGGCGTTGCGAGCCGGCTGTCCGATGAAGGAGCGCGCGTTCTGATTCATTACCACCAATCCGAAGCTGAAGCTCGCGACGCAGCGGCCGAAGCCGGAGGAGCCGAGTTATTCCGCGCGAACCTTGAAAGCGTGCCCGAGATCGTTTCGATGTTTCGGGACATCCGTGAGCGGGTGGGTCGATTGGATGGACTAGTCAACAACGCCGCGCGATTCACACGCATCGATCCCTTCGATATCACCGAACAGGATTGGGACTTCATTCATTCCGTCAATCTAAAAGCAACTTTCTTCTCGTGCCAGCAAGGCGCGTTAATCATGCGCGAGCACGGAGGTGGAAAGATCGTCAACATCAGTTCCATGGGCGGTATCCGACCCTGGCCTGAGCATGTTCATTACTGCGCGTCGAAGGCCGGAGTCATTCACATGACTCGCGCCCTATCCATCGCGCTCGCTCCGGAAATCAGTGTCAACTCGGTTGCTCCGGGAGTGATTCCATTCGCCGAGGCAGACACCGACCGCATCCGCCAATTGGTCTACAAGACTCCGGCCGGCCGAGCAGGTACGGCAGACGAAATAGCGGATGCGGTCGTCTACTTCCTGACCGCCACCAAGTTCGTGACAGGACAGGTGTTAACAGTCGACGGCGGGTTGACTCAGCGCTAATTATCGAACAGTCGTTTGTCGAGTTCAGCCGTTAGTTGCGGCATCATCGCAGGATTGCGGAGCACGTTGGCAATCCCGAAATTCGCGTACATCTCGAACAACAAATCGGCGGCGGCAAAAGCTGTGGCATAGGCGGCCGCGGCATGCTGCGCGCTCAGTCGCGACCAACTCTGGGACATATTCTCCAGCCGCGGGAGCTTGTTTGCGCGCATGAGCGCCCGCATGTTGCTGCGCATGGATGGGCTGAAGGTCTCACCCGATAACTTCTGTGCCAGACCTTCATGCAACCACGCGGGCCATGTGCCGAGATTCGCAAGACAGGCGTGAACCAGTTCGTGCGCGAAGGCCTGACGGGTGCGTTCGTCGATGGCCTTACTCTCTGCGACAGGGATACGAATTTTGCCATCAAATTGCCCTCCGCTCCACTCCGCTGCGCCAGTCGTCGCGCGGTAAGCCGGCCAGGATTGCACGATCGTCGTGATTCGTTCATCCGCTCGGCATCCGAGTTGCGCCGAAATTCGCGAGAATTCTTGTTCCAGAAGGCCGACCATGCTTCGCGCCACATCTGGGTCCAGATTGCCTCCCTCATATCGGAGGAGGAAGCGGTGACCATAGAGCTTCTCAGCGCTCTTATCACCTGCGTATTCTTTTTCCAGCTTTGAGATCAATCGCTCGACCGAGAGGTCCTCATGTAATTTCTGGGAGTCACGCAGATAGTCGAGCGCGATCCGAGTTTCGTCCGCTTGGTAAGCGGCGATTCCGGCCAGACGCAGGAACTGGTAATCGCGGCCGTAGATGTTCATTCCCTTCTCAACGGCCTCCAGAGCAGCCCTCGGCTGACGTTCCTCCAGCAGCTTTGAGGCTCGGACAAGCGGGTGATCCGGGCTGCCGTTTATAGCAGGTATGTTGACGCGCTCGGTTGCTTTCGTCAAAGGCGCAGGCCGAGTGACGGTCGGGACGACCGAAGGCGCGTTCTGCACCGCCTTGGTGAAATCTTCTAAGCCTGCGAGAGCGGAGGCTGGCAGATATCCCTCTACAATTCCCTCTTCTGCCTTTACCGATACCTTGTAGCAGTTCTCGGAACTTCCCGACATGGCAAAGCGGATTTCGGCTGGGCTGCCTGCGCGCACTTGCGCCACGGTTGAGTCGGACGCTTCACAGCCGGTGCGGACGGGAGCATCCTGTTTAACGATAAGGCCGGTGGCGAACAGAATGAACGGAAACACGCCTGTCATTCTTGAATCGTAGTGGGGACGAATAGAAATTACTCTCGGGTATTTACCTGAAAGCGCTAAGTAGATTATGGCCTTTCTAAATGGTGAAAGTCTTTTGGTTTCGCTATTTATTCTCCTATGCTTTGCGTGCCCGGCTGTCGATGAGATACGTGGACAGGCAGTATGGAAAACTCAGGTCAAATAGGCTCACAGATCGCGGCCCGTCTTCCTTTTAGTGAGACCGACCAACTTCACGCCGATCTTCAGCGGACTCTCTTTGACTTCCTCGAACTTAAGTTGACGAAATGTGCCACGTATGCCCGCGATGTCGACAACCGTCTACGCTCCGGAAACACCTCCGGCGCTGCGTTGGCATTTCGAAATGCCGAAGACGCGTTTGAATCCGCGCAGCGATGCCTTCTTCGCGTAGAACGTGACGATTGGCGGGAAGACACCGAAGTCCGGCTGAGTGACCTCGGCTCGACTCTCGATGGTCTGTGGGTGAAATTGATTTCGGGTGGAACGGATTGATGCCCGACTTGGATGGGGTGAAGACGCCGACTAACTTGTCGCTACCGTTGCTTTGGTGGCATAGCGCCCGGTGGAATTAAATCGAAAGTCGCGATGATGCTCGCACCCGATATTTTCGAATTGCTCAACACCGTCTTCGCTCGATTCGGCCTGCTCTGCATGTGCTCGGTGGCTGGCTATTTACTGGCGTTCGTGATTGACTGGCTTGCCATAAAGCTGCTGAACATCGCCCCAGAGTGACAGTTCTCTCTCTCAACGCTCCGCGGACCCTCCAAGATACGCTCCTTTTGCCCGGGCAACTTGTACCGGGACATCAGGCCACTCGCGATCCTCGCAGGCGTACGTGATACGGCTGTTCGGACCTTTTGTATCGCCCTATATTGAAGAGCGTCGGTTAGCCTAGACGTCAAGAGACGGGAGTCTCGGCGCCCTGTTTTTCCGCGATGTGCCACGCACAAGAATAATCGGGTGACCTTGATCGGAGGGACGCATCAATGCCCAAACTGTAGGCGGGAGCTTGGCATTGCATGATAGCGGTCCTCTGTTGGCTGGTCGCATGGCTGCTCGAGGGCAACCCTGGAGGACTACTCACGTCGATCCCAACTATCGCGGACGAAGACGGGTGGACCGCGCACGCGCCCTAGGAATGTTAAGGGTCCGAGTTGCGGTAGCCAAGTAGAAACAGTTCGCTCTTTCTTGGCACGGGAATTCCATACTGCGCAAATGCATCGAAAGTGCGATTGTGTCCGTACTCCTGCGGAGGCCGGCTCGACATTCGCAAAAATTATGCCCTTTCGGTCGCTGGATGCAGTTGCTGGGCGTTTCAGGACTGACGAAGCCGATCAGCGCGCCTGAGGCGAGAGGAAGCGGTCCTGCTGGTTTTCGCGAGCAATTGCACCGAGTTGTTGGAGCATTCCGAGTTGATCCCAGCTGTTCCAACTCTCTGCGACCTTACCATCAGCGATCCTGGCCATAATGATGCCGGACACGGATACACGCCGGTTCGTCGGCTTCAGCCCCAGACCATCCCCGCTGTGCGTTCCATGAAAGACTAGGCGAGCGGCTACCTTATCGTCCTGAACCACGGTTTCTTCAACATCAATCCGGACGTCCGGAAAGGCTGACCGCATATTTCGAAGGAACGCTTTAAAACCTTCCGGACCGGAAGAAGCGGCGTTTTCCTCGCCTAATCCGTGAGCAAGTGCGTCGACAGCGAAGAGTTCATCGACCGACTCTTCCCGCCCCTCGTTCCAGACTTCCTCGAACCAGCGATGCACAAGTCTCGTGAGATCCACAGCTGTTGCCCAGCCTCCTCGGTGAGATGACAATATCACGTCTGGCAACAAATAGTTCGCGGAGATCGATTGTTCCACTTGCTTTGATTCTGCCGGTTGGAACGGAATTCCGTCCGAGACATCAGACATCTGTGCTCACGTTCGCGCAAAAGCGTCGGCGTGACACACAAACGTGGTTTTCGGATTCGCTTTTAGGACGGGGGGGAATGTCTCACCCCGGGTGTTGGGGAACCTGGCTCTGCCACATCCGCTCAACGCCACGCCCACCGAGTTGCAAATGCGGCGCTCACAGCGGAACGCAAATGCGAAGGGCTCATCGCGAGGCCTCGATGAATGCGTCGGAGATCACTCGGTGTTATACGGCACGAGCAAGCGGTGTGATAGAAGGGACCATACAGGGGTATCCAAACAATGTCCGGGTAGAGGCCAGCGTGGAGTTCACCGCCCTGATTCCCCCACAGGCACTCTCGCGAGCAGGGCCGCACCTAAGAATGGCGCTCGCGTCCCAAGTTACGATATGAGATCTTAAGATGGGGTGGCTGGAAGGGTTCGAACCCTCGGCCACAGGAACCACAATCCAATCACTAGCGAGATGTAGGGCGGTGTAGCTCATAGCCTGTTAAGAACAGGAGGTGTCGGTTGGTGTCCAGTGGAGCGCATAAGCTACAAATTAACCTACATACAGTCGGAGCCAGCTTTCTATCCAGAGGGCTACTCGCTAGTACCTCACACTGAGGCCGCACGTTTCGGGACGTATCAACAAGTCTCAACTGATTGACCGTTATCAAAACAGATCGGCGAAGTTATGAAGGCTTGTCCGTTAACGCTTATGATGAAGAGCCGTCCGATGTGGTCCGATGCGTTCCAACATCTGATGCGACCCACACGCTCGATCGTGACGTCAGTAGGCATTTCGTCTCTCCTCCTGCTCCGCTTCCTATGCCCGCATGATTGCGCTAGGAGGTGTTACGGCGGAAAAGCCATTCGATTTCCACTTCAAGCGCTCTATTCGACCCAAGACACGTACGAGTGATTTCAACCGGCGATAAGAACGGCGTTTGAAACTGCTTCAAGCGTGTCGAAATGCGAGCCTCATCCATCGCTGCGCTGCCGCTGGCGTGTTGCAAGCAGGTGACCAGCTGAGGCAGTACCGAGGGGTGAAGAGTTCGCGGCGGCTCACTTCAGGAAACAAAATGCATTGCATAGCACCGCGTGTGACGAGGAGTTTACCCAAAGAATGCACCGGTGTGCGATCTGGGCATCGATCAGCTTTGAAGACCTGCCCGTTGCAACGCTCTGCAAGGACGGAATCAACAGCTTGTCAACGCCATATGGACGAAGACTCCCGCTTCACGCGACGACGCTTCCTGCAGTTGAACGGAGCAACAGATGTCGCGCAGAGAACGTGCCAAAACTGGCGATGACACATAGAATCGGGGGGCGCATGAAATCGCTGCTCACGGCCATCGCTTTATTAAGCGCTGCCGGTTTACGCAGGTGGCGACGGCCAGACCACACCAGTGGTATGCCAACCGGGGGAAGCTCCCCGGCGACAGGAGTCAAAGACGGTTCTCTCGCGGGACCACGAGTTTGACGGAGGATCGAAGATCGCGATCTGGGAACTGACCTCCGGTCAAATCGAAAATCTGGTGCTTCTCGGAAACATTTGGGGATTTCTCAAATATCATCGCCCGCGAGTTACGGGAGGCGAGGTCCACCACGATTACGAGCTGTTCCGCATGACGCCCGCGGTGCTCTCGGCCGCTGACGGGAGCGCCGCCCGCAAGGAGCTGCAGAATGGGTGGCGAGGCTCGAGCCGGTAGAATCGTGTACGCGCTGCGCCGCTATGGGTACGGATAAGCTCCATCTGGGGGCACGACGTGGATTGGCTATCGAACAAACGCCTTCTCGGCGCGGAGTTGAGTGAGACACTAAGTGCGATTTACCGGAAACGTCCGGCGTTGAGCAAAACAGTTCATATGTAAGCTTGGCGCCCAACATCAATAATGCGGTGTTCAACCATGACTCTCATATTCGAGTATCGAGCTGCCCGACACAGGCTGTCAGCTTCTCGCGCTTTTCCGATTCTGGAGCCTGGCTGACTACTGGTTTCCTTACCGGGACATTATCAGAGAACTGGGACGCTGTGCTCACCGAGTTCATTCCGCGCATCGGACTCGCACGCACTCGCGAGGCCTATCAGCTCGGAATGATGGCCTTGATCGCGCGAGTCAACGACACACACGCCAGTCTATGCAGTTCGCTCAACGTCCGGGCGCCTATCAAGTACCGGTAAAAGTGCATTCATTGAGAAGCGCGCCGTCATCAGCGGCTATGCGGACGGGCGGGAGGGCGTTGAAGCGAGACATCGACGCGGTTACCCCGCATCGCGCGCGCGATGTCGCGCAGACGCGTCGGTTCGTTGAATGCCGCATAGTACGGCGTCCCCCGTGCTACGAGTTCCGCGGCAGGAACTTCGTCCACAGTTTCGAACACATCTCCGGGCTGCGGGTGAGTCGCGAGGACAGGACACTGGAGGTGAAAGTGCCGCGAATGGCACAATCCTCGATCAAGATGTAGGCGTGGCACGATCTGCCCGGAGAAGCGTTCCCGAAACTGTCCGACGATGTCGCGTATCTGAAGCTTTCGTGCGGTCAGAGCGGAGTCCGCGGCGGGCACGAAAGGATTAATGATCGACCTTCGCAACTATCCGTCCTCGTTCATGGTGTTCGCATTGGGCTCGCATCTCGTGGACACGCCGACTTCGTTCGCGCGCTTCACTGCGGGCGACCTGACGAACCCGGGGCATTCCACTGGAGCGAGCCGATTCTGCTGCAGCCGGCAAAGCCTCACTACCGGGGCAAGATCGTGACCTTGCTGGACGAGGTTTCTCAAAGCAGCGCGGAGTACACGACGATGGCATTCCGCGCCTCGCCACGAGCGAAGATGGTGGGTAGCACGACGGCTGCCGCGGATGGCAACGTTTCACCGATTCCGCTGCCGGGAGGTTTGCGGAGCATGATCAGCGGCATCGGCGTATTCTATCCGGACAAGCGACAGACGCAGCGAATCAGCATCGCGCCCGACGCCGAGGTAAGGCCAACGATTAAGGGAACTCGCGCGGTCCGGGATGAGGTGCTTGAACAGGCGTTACGGTTGATCCTGGGAGACGGAGTGTCCGCGATGGAGATCGAGAAGATGGCACGGCAGTAAGAGAGCGGGTTGGCTTTTGTGGGGGCACCCGCGGCGTCGCACTGCCAGCCCTCCGCGTGCCCGCTCGTTGACAGCTCCGAGACACGGAGCCAAAACACTGGGTGTCGGCACCCCATGCTCTACTCGATCAATAACGCGCGCTCCTTACGGCCAAGTCTCTCGGCATCATCATACTTACCAGGTGGCGCGTCTGGTGACCCGCGGCTACCGTCATATACTGGCTGCACATGCGGTTGCGGCTGGTAGCGGCAACAACGATCATGCTCGCAGGCTGCGGATCGGCTCCGCCGGGTCGAACTGCCGACGTTCGAATCGCCCTCGGCGGTCGAGCCGCTCTCGATTTCATTCCTGTCTATCTGGCGTCATCATTGGGAATCTTTCGCGAGGAAGGCCTTGAGGTAACTCTCCAGGATCTGGCAAGCACAGCCAAAGCAACTCAGGCGCTTCTCGGCGGTAGCAGCGACATCGTCGCTGGCGGATATGATGCCGCTCTCCAATTGACCATTAACGGCCAATCTATCCAAGCTATCGCCACGCTGGAACGCTGGCCACCCCTGGTTGTTGTGGCCGCACCGCGATCAGCGCGCCAGTTGCGGACAATGCGTGATCTCAAGGGAGCTGTGGTCGGAGTGTCCTCTCCCGGTTCATCAACTCATCGCTTCATCAACTACCTGCTAGTAAAGAACGGCATGTCATTGTCCGACGTCAGCACCATTGGCGTCGGAGTAAACTTCTCAATGGCAGCGGCTATTCAGCACGGGCAAGTGGATGCTGCGGTTGCGGGTCCGCTCGGAATGGCACTGCTTGCCAAAAGGTCGAATCTGATTACACTGGCCGATTGCCAGAACAGCAGAAGGGGCACGGCAGACGCTCGGAACCGCCAATTTGCCCTTATATAGTATTGATGGCGCGGCCGGAATGGACACGCGAAAATCCGGAGATTATGCGCAAGCTTGGACGAGCTACGCGCCGAACACTGGCCTGGATCCATGAGCATTCCGCCGAGGACGTAAGTAATGCCATGCCACAGGAATACAAGGGCCAAGACGCTGCGGTCTACCTCAAAGCTGTTCGTGACATTCTACCGGCGTTCTCAGCGGATGGACTGATGCCCGCCGATGGGCCTGCAAACGTCAAAGATTTCCTTGCCGCCTCTGACCAGCATGCCCGCGACACCAGCATCGACCTCAGGACGACATACACGAATGAGTTCGTTCAACCAAGGTAAGTCCAGGCTTCCATCGAGTCCGAAAAAGGTTGTGGCACGTTCCGCCGCAAACCCCTGGCATCGTGCAAACCGGCTACACAATCTTCGCTGGTGAGCAGCGGTGCGACCTCCTGAAGATAGTACGAAGCTATGCGTGTCGCTCACCCAAGGTTACTTCGTTGAACAGAGCAGGGAAATCGGTTGAAGTTCGCCTCTCCTGATCCCCTGATCGGATATCATCGATCTGAAACTGGTCACGCCGCAATGAGGCAGAATCGCTACGTCATGCCTTCGCAATGCAAGCCGTGAATTCTTCGCTTGCCCGGCGAGAGCATGTACGCTGAAGCTATTGAAGACGGATGCTTTCTCCCTGCCTACGTGGCGTGTTTTCGGAAGCCGACGAGCATGGGTTGCCTGCTCGACGCTGTAGCCGATTGCAAGCAGTCGCGGTTCGCTGAACGCAGGACCAAGAAACGAAACCGTCACTGGCAAACCGTCACTCGTGAAACCAGCCAGGGACAGTCAGGCCGGAAACCCTGTCAGATTGGCGAGATTGACCGGCTTTCACGGACGCCTCCGGGTGGGTCGGGAGGGGCAGTGAGAAGAGGCGGCCGCCTTGGCTGGGTCGAATAGAAGACGGCACCAGATTCTGTGATTTGAGAACTCCTTGAATAGACTCCCGCACCATAGCTAGTGCATGATCACGGACAGAGGTGTACTGATAGTCGTCGAGCTTACCCGAGGCCGCCTCCGCCCTGAACCCCCAGCCGGGCTCGGTCCCGTCGCTGTACCTGTACGAGCGTCCTCAGCCTAAAGCCCTTGCACATTTGGGTGCCTCACGCTCTGAGTGAACGCGTCGCCGCGCGCCTGACACCCGAATCCGCCGATCAGCTGCATCGGCGAGGTGCGGCGCCGACCACGAATCTAAGCGCCACCTTGAGCACGCCTCTTTTTGCGGCAACCTCACGACCGTTCCATCCCGTGACGATGACAATCATAGTGGTGCCGGACCAGCTCGTAGGTGACGTCGATGAGGCTTACGTCCATCCTCCGGCTTACGAACAAACCGACTCAGCGAACGAAACAGTCGGCGCACAGGAAACTCTGAACGAAGCTCGTTCAGATCACAAGACTCGGCAGCAGCGCGGCGCACGAGCTCCTCGAGAGTTGATCGGAGGGCAACGTAACCCGGAGGCTTACTTCTTCGGTAACCCTGCCACACATATTCCAGAGCCAGTGGCAGGGTTTGTCGCCTTCACGCTACGGTCGCAGTGCCCGGCGTTTTTTGCAAAAACAAACTGGTAAGGATAGCCCTTGTGCGGCCAGCACCTTGGCCATGTTCTCATTGGCGAGAACCCAGTCGTGATAGTTGTCGCGCGTGATGAGATTGTCCCTGTCGCTGACATGCATCCAGATCCGCAGCGGCTTTTTCGGACTGTTGGGAATCAGGGTTTCATGGAAGTCCCACGCGCCATGGGGAGTCTCGGGGTTGTACGGCCATTGCTGATAGACGAACGTGCCGGAGTAGCTCAGACCCTGTGGTAGAGATCCGTGCGATACCACGCCATCGACATGCCGCCGCGCCGCCGGAACTGCAGCCCATCGTCGCCCGGCCTTCGGGATCCTTGGTCAGCTTGACGTTGTATTGCTTCTCGACCAGAGGCAGCACTTCCGTCTCGACGAACTCCGCGTACTTGCCGGACATCGTGTCGTACTCCAGGCCGCGCTGGCTGCCCTGGGCATCGCCGCCGCCGTTGCCGATGGAGATCGCGATCATCACCGGTACCCGTTTCTCTGCGATCAGATTGTCGAGCGCAGTGAACAACGTCCGGTCCGGTCCATCCGCTCCGACAATGAACGGCGCTTCCGTGCCGGGGACATATTGCTTCGGGACATACACCGCGACCCGGCGTGTGTAGGGAGCGGGAGGCTGCTGACGATCAGTTTGTTGGGATCGGCCGGGTCCGGCTGGCGACGTGTTGGGCTCCCGCGCGATGCCGGGATAGATCTTGCTGTCCTTCGATTCCATCGTGAATTCGAAGACCTGGCCCTGCGGCACGCCTTCCTTCACGGACATTTCCGGCGCGCGGGTTGTGGGTAGGGCCGATGATGAAGTTCCCGTCCTCCTTAGGCGAGGGGAGGCGCCGTCAGGCAGTTCCTTCGCTTTGACATAACCAGGCGTGTTCGGATCGCGAGCCGGTGGCGGCGGCCTTCTCGGCCGACGTGCCGGCTCTTCCCTGGGCGGGTCTTGCGGCGGTGTGGACTGTGGCGTTGCGGTTTGGGCCACTGCCGCGGGTCCATCCAAAAAGCACATCAGCAATGCACAGCTCGTTAGACGGATCATTGTGTAACTCTGCACTGATCCTAACGCATGGCGTTGCGCCTCCGATCCATCTGTCTCAGCGCCTTCCTTCCTAATTCAGGATGTCCCAATTTCGCCCGTGTCGTCGTCGGCCTGCATCGAAAAGGCCTCGACAGAAGAAGGCCGTGGCGCAGAGGTGCAAGCCGATCGATATCCCTTCGTAGTTCGACCACATTCAGTTGCTCATATTGTTTGCGCGGACGCTTCTCTGCCGCCGCCCTTAGTTGGTCAGAGTTCAGCAGGCGCTGGTATGGCGTAGGGCCGGCTCATACTTACGATGAATCTTGCCGCCCACTCGCTCTTTCGCCTTCAGCTTCATCGCCGGCTGGAAGAAGTTCTTGTACATCCGCAGAGCCGCATACAACGCCCTCAACGCAGCCAGCTCCGCCGTCGTGTCAAACCGCCGTAGCCGACTTCCTTCCGCACGTGCGTCCAATTGCGCTGTTCCACCCAGGCGTTGTCGTTCTTCTTGTAGGGTCGCGAGCGGGACAGCTGATATGCCTTTGCCGGCAATAGCGCCACAGCAGATCGTTGATCAGACCATGATCGTTATCCGGATGGATCTCCCGCATCCGGAACGGCGCGCGTTTGCGGATCCGATCCAAGGCTTCCTGCGTCGCTTCCTGGGTTCGAGCCGGTATCGCCTCGCCCTCCCACCACCGCTGGCGATATCCGCCGCCGATACGGTGTGGAGAACTGCCCGCCGCTCGATCGCCCACAGTGCTCGACGTAATCGACCTGAACATTGCCAACCTCGTCGGTATCCCACTCGCCCGCCACTTTGACCGGGATCTTCTGATACAGCAGCGGATGCACCCGGGCTCGAGCGCGGCCGATTCACACGCTGCATCTGCTTCTCCCGCTGCAGCAGCCGATCGATCGTGCTGGCGGAAATCTTCTTCAGTTTCGCGGCCACCTCGTCGCTGCACTTCAGCTGACCTGCCGCTCGCAACCGCGGCACCTTCGCTCCGCAACGCCGCCACCAGTCGCTGCCCACACGCGAAGTCGAACAACTCCCAGATCTCGACCAGCGTCGTCACCACGTCCGCTCCATAGCTGGCTCCCCGCTTCGGCCTCGGCTTGCTCGGTTTCGCCGGATGCGCCAGCTTCCGGATCAGCACCTTGCGGCCAAGCGTGTCCGCTTCCGCGCTTCATTCAGAAGCCGAGTCTTCTGCTTCTTGCTGCGCGCGCCGATACTCCTCTCGCAGCGCTGCTCAAGGTACTGCTCGCGTGAGTGCATGTCCATTCCTCCCGCACATCGGCTCTCGCCATAGGGCTTTCCTGCACTCACGCGTTCGGTTACTTTTTCATTTGACCCAACAAGGTACTGCTTCAGTGTCATTTTAGATGACCCAATTCGAATCCCCTGTCAAGTCATTTAAGGACCTTACCGAACAGGATGTGCCTTGTTGGGTCATGAACGATCTGACCAAGCTTGGTGTCATTCTCCTGGTCGGTGGACGGCGCTTCGGCCCGGTATTTTCAAAGGTGGCAAATAGCCGGTCACGATGTTGATCGATTCTGCGCTTGAGTTCAGCTGGATTTAAGGACCTGTAGGTTCTATCTCTGAGCCGCTCGCACGCGGTCACGCTGAAACTGCCCGGATTCGAGCAGTCGCTGATAGGGTGTTTTCGGTGTTTCATACACTCGATGCAGCTTGCCCTTTGACACGCCTGTTTCTGACCAAGCTTGGTCGTCGGCTGGAAGAATTTCTTGTATAGGGCAAGGTCGGCATAAACGTCATCCAATAGATCCAGTTGCGTTTGGGTATCGAAGCGGCGATAGCCGACGATCTTGCGCAGGTGAGTCCAGTTGCGTTGCCTCGACCCACGCGTTATCGTTCTTTTGCAGAGGCCGAGATCGTGACATGGTGATGTGGTGCTTGCGGCACCAGTTGTACACCAGCTCATTAACGAGGCAGCTGTCGTTGTCGCGGAGATGTATTTCGTGCATCGGGAACGGCAGACGCTCACACATGGCTTCCAGGCGCCGTATACGTGCCATGTTGCGACCGGCCAAGCATGGCACTCGCCTCCCACCAGCCGCGTGAGCAATATCGGCGGCCGACAAAGTGACGGTGCGAAAAGGCCCGCGCTCGACTGCCCACAATGCAACACGAAATCCACCTGCAAATTGCCGATTTGCTCGCGATCCCATTCGCTTGTTACCGTCGATCGGGATCTGCCTGGCACAACAACGGATGCACGGCGGGATTCCGGTATCAGATTTAAATGCAGACGCTGCCGCTCGCCGCGTAATAGACGATCCACCGTCTTGGGCGAGGCCTTCTTCAGTTTGGCCGCCACTGCGTCGGAAACGTCGAATTTCTCCC
Organism: Bryobacteraceae bacterium; assembly: GCA_963825845.1. GTDB lineage: Bacteria > Acidobacteriota > Terriglobia > Bryobacterales > Bryobacteraceae > DASQDN01. Next base: position 18,710 of record CAWGVL010000041.1, read on the forward strand.
AGCGCGCGAAGCCGGTCTACTTCCATGCGGCAGAATCGGGGCGAACCGCTGCCCGCACGGGTAGTCAAAGATCGGCCACAACTGTGCGAGCGCTGTTTTGACCGCCGCGCCATAGGTGGGATCGCCGACGTTTCGGTTTGCTCGGCCGCGGTGCCGCGTCCGGTCGCAATTTTGCAAATCAGATACTCTGCGCGCAGAGCCTTGGGTCTGCTTTTCCGCTTCGTTTAGCAGCTGAGTCTTGGTCTGCTTATCCGCTCCAACGGTAGTCGGACCGCAAACTGTGTCAGATTAATGATCACGCGCACTCATATCCATCCTGGGAGTGTCAGTCAGGCAGCCTGCTCATCCCTTATTGGCGGAGCATTCAGCACGCTGAGCGCACTGGGTGCCCGGCAAGGCCGCGCGGAGCGCGCGCGAAAGGGAGCCTTGACCGGGCTGTCGCGGAGTGCTCGACAAGAGAAAAGAAGGGATGGCAGGCTTCTATTCTTGCGGTAAGATCGCTTCATAACCCAACCAGACTCGCTTCGGTAAGATTCTACGTGACCCAATTCGAATCCTTGCAACACAGCCAGTTTGACTATATACTCCTCCCCTAAGGTGAACACCCTATGTATAAGCTAAGGTGTTTCACTGATGTTGGAACGCAATGAGAAGCGGTTTGTGGGTGTCTACAGTTGTAGCCTCGGTACTGTTCCCATGTGCTGCGACGGCTGAGAACAGGACCGTTGTCGGTTTTCCAAGAGCGGAAGCGAGGTCCTCCACGTGGATCGCAGTTGAAGCTCCGTTTCTCGGTGATGAAAACGACAATGGCTACACAGTCATCCGGATCGGCCCCAGCCTTAACGGTCCGTTTACGCCCACATCTCCCCTGCCCACCGGAGGCCAACCTGCGCTCTGGCGTACAGAGGTAATCACACAGCTGATACCCGACACGCCCTACTACTTCGAGGTCGAATATTTTGACCCAGATGGCGTTACGGACCCAGTGAGCAGCAGCACTGCGGGCGGAAAGGCCAGCATCCGTCAGGTATTCGGGCCGATCCGAACCCTCTCTTCCGCTCCTTTGGCCGTGCGGGTTAAAACGCGGTTGCTGAGAACCGGCCAAACGAGATTCTGGTTAGAGTTCCCATCTCCGACGATTCGAATGCGAGCAGCCAAGCGATCTTTGAGATTGCAGAAGCCTCGACTTCGGAGACTCCAATCTCCAGCCTGAACTGGTCGACGCGTTGCGGCCCTCCCGGTCCTCTTCATCCCAAGATTTGCCGGATCCGCAGCTTGACGCCCGGCAGGACTTATCGGATTCGAGTTACCGTAACAGACCTTGATGGTGTCAGTGGCCCAGCCACCCAGGTGCTTCCGGGAATCCGGTACGCCGGTGGCGATAATGTCGCCTTTGGGAAACCGATCGCCGTCGCTCCGCCCGGGGCGGGATGCTGTACCAATCCTGCTGAACTTACAGACGGCCGCATCCAATATGGGGACTCGGCGCACGGGTTCGCCTGGCCTGGCGGAACCTCCTGTTCCAATGGCGGCTGCCCTGCGGGCGACAACAAAACTGCTACCGTCGATCTGGGCGCCTTGACTCAGATTAATCAAGCCGCCATCTGGTTCCACGACGCGCAACGCGTTCCTCTGTCCTGGAAACTCGAGACCAGTTCCGATGGAGTGAACTTCCAGCAGGTACAATCCGCAACGGAGCCTCAATGTCGGGCCGTACAGCTCGCTTTCAGAACCGACTGGAGCTTCCCGGCTTGCGCACATACAGCCTCGTTCGCGCCAGTGAATGCCCGTTTCGTAAGATACCGGTTCGACGATTCCACCCTCTTCGGTGGACTGAATGGCTGGCTCGTCGAACTCGAGGTTTTTAGATCCGGCGAGCTGACGGTCTCACCCCCTGCACTTGCGTTTCTCAACCAGCCAGTAGGGACGACGTCATCTGATCAAATCGTCACATTCACGAACACCGGACTGGCTCCGGTGACCTTCCGGGGACCTCAAATCCTACTGGGAGCTTTTGGTATCACCAATCGATGCCCGACTGTGCTCAATATGAACGCTTCGTGTTCTGTAGCTGTCCGGTTCACAGGTTCCGCAGCATCGATCAATACGCCTGGAACGGCCACGCTGGCGTTTGAGCATGACGGAGTGGGTTCCCCAGAGATCGTTCAGCTAAGCGGGACTTCTGTTGCGGTGGCGGGTCCTCTAATAACGATCGATAAATCATCCTTGACATTCCCTGCGGTGGCTGTCGACGCCCAAACCGCAGAACAGCGGCTTAATGTGACGAACGTCGGCACACAGAGCGCGCTACAAGCCGTTTCTTCCGGCTCGGCGTTCATGGTCCGTAACACATGCCCGCCGAGGATAGGCCCGGGATCCTGTGCAATTTTTGTGACCTTTAAGCCAACCGCCGCACAAAGCTTTTCTGAGACACTCAATCTGTCCTGGGACAGCAGTCCGCAGGCATGGCTACTCGGACCCAGCGCGAGCGGATACGGATCAGGACGGCATCCCGGACGAGTGGGAAGTTGGAGAAGCAATCGTACTCGGCGAGACGATCAACCTGGCTGCGATGGGCGCGAAGGTTGGGGTGAAAGATGTCTTCGTTGAACTCGACTACTGGCATGATGTTGCCCATACTCATCAAGCCGAAACCGGAAGCGATCAAGAAAGCAGTTGACGCGTACTGGGCGCATGGAATTGCGCTGCACGTGGACTGCGGCCCTTCCTGCGTCATGGATCCAGCCACTGGAGCGTTATGGGAAGCGCAGTCGAGGTCCAATGCGGTCCCTCATGAAGACCCTATAACGACCAGCACAAGCGTACTCGGATCTCTCGGCGATGGCCCGGCTCAATCAGTCCCGGCGGTTATAGCTGGGCAAGCTTCGATGCGACTAAGACGGCGAATCTCAGCCGGGCGCGATCAGCGATATTTCGGTACGGAGTGTTCGCGCGCCAGCTGGCAGGAGATCCCTGGGAACTACGCGGCCTCGCACGCCTTCAGAGGCAAGGCGGCCGACAGACGGCGAGTGACTTCATTGTCGACATCGTTCGGGGCGACCGTGAACAACGTGGGCAATCTCTCGGAACAGGCGGGTACCTTCACGCACGAGCTTGGACATAACCTCGGGTTGCCTCACGGTGGATGTGCAACCAACGGCGGGACAACGTTCAACTGCGAGTTGACGCCGTACAAGCCCAATTACTTAGCGTAATGAACTACCTGTTCCAGATGCGCGGGATCTTCATCAACGGATTTGACGGCGTCATCATTACTCGAACTCGGAGCTACCAAAACTGAAAGAAAAGTCATTAGACGAAAGCAAGGGCCTTGACTTGGGAATGAACCCGCCTAACGTCGGCACTCGTTATTGGTGCGGGGAGGCGGAGCAGCCGGTTCCTCAGGCGACCGGTCCCATCAATTGGGATTGCCAGACGCAGACGACAGGGGTCGTAAGCGCGGACATTAATGATTTTGCAGGTCTTACGGATCTCCTCGGCGCTAAGGATTGGGACAAATTAGTGTTCGCCGGAGGCGCGGTGGGGCAGGCAGGCGCGCCGCCGCCGCAACCAGAATTTACGCCGACAGAGGAGCTCGAAGAACTCACGGTGGAGCAGGATCAGAAGATCACGACGATTTACGGAGTATCCATCAAAGCCAACAACTCGTTGCGCCTTGCCCCGGGCGCGAGGGGGTCAGTGACCTTTACCGTCGTGAATCGCGGAGTTAATCCTGACATGTTTAAACTCGCCACTACGGTAACACCGAGCGTGGCATCGTGGGTCGACACGTCGACGGTGCCGTCTGACATCCCCTTGGCTGCGGGCGGTATGAGGACCATCACCGTTGGTGTTGTTGCTCCGCCCGCCGGCGGCTTCGGTGAAGTGGTCCTCCGGGCCCAAAGCGTCGGAAATGCCAATGCATTCGATGTCGGGCGTGTGGCGATTACCTCCGCACTCGCCGACATTGCAGTGCGTGTAATGGATGCGCCGGATCCGTTGCTCGTGGGGAACCGCCTGACCTATTCTGCGGTGGTCGAGAACCTCGGTCCCAGCGGCGCGCGCGACGTGAGATTGAGCGCCGAATTGCCATCCGGTCTGGGTTCGCTCGCAAGCACCGGCGCTGTTTGCCTTGGGAAAACGAAAGTTGTGTGCTCGGTCGGCGACTTGGCTTCTGGCCAGAGAGTGACAGTGACGCTCATGGGTACTCCCGAAAGCGCAGGGATTCTGCGGGCGGTATTTCGCACAACAGGAGCAACCACGGACCCGAACAGCGCGAATGACGAAGCTGTCACAAGCACCGCTGTCACTGGGCGGCCACTGCTCGCAGCAACCATGACAGAGCAGTCTCGCTCCGGGTCCAATCTGACGCTGCAGATACTGTTTCGTAATACTGGCAGCGAACCGGCTGTGAATGTGACTATCCGGGGCTTGGACTCGCGGGTGCTTGGCGGGTCTGGCGCGGTCGTTGTAACCAGCCCAGCGACGCCTGTGTTGCTCGGCAATATAGCCCCGGGAGCCACCGCATCGTTGCGAGTCAGCCTGACTGTCCCTTTGACAGTTACACGGCTGACTCTCACCGAATCGGGGTCGCTTCAGGATGCCAGGGGAACTTCCTACGCCTTCTCACTCGCACAGGGGATCACACCATGAACGGTCTTATCCACTGCCGGCCAGGAGCGCTCCTGGTTCTGCTCGGCACGCTGACTTTCCAGGCTTCCGTACGCGGAGCACTGGTGGATTTTGCGCTGATACCTGCCGGCGGCGTCGTAACGGCTCTGCCTGGGGACGCGGTCGGCTGGGGCTACACCCTCGCGAATAATAGTCGTGATCAGTGGCTCGTGCCCAGGGAGTTGAATAGCGATCCTTTTCTCCATGGCCAACCGATGTCGCTCTTTGATTTCCCTGTGCTCTCACCGGGCGCATCTGTCAGCGTGGCCTTCAATCCTGTTCAGTTGTTGGGGCTGTACGGTCTCGCCGTCGCGCCCAACGCCCCTTTCTCCTTCGTCGAGCAGGGGATGTTTACAGTAGATGCCGAGTGGTGGAGCCATGATCCAGCAGGAGGGGGCGTGCTGCTCGGTCAAGCCCCGGATAGCTCAGCGCCTTGGATGGTGGAGATCCTGAGCGATGTGCCAGAACCTTCCTATCTGCTGCCTTTTTGCATAACATTACCGGCTCTCTGTTGGGTCAGGCTAAACATTTACCGTCGACTGAAGGAGAACCAATGAATCCGAGAAAACCAGCAAGGTTCCTGCGCGTCTTAGGGATCCTTGCCGTATGTGCGAGCGCCAGCATCGGCGCACAATTGGAGCTTGGAAGAAGGGCCGGGGCCCGGCGAGGGAGTACCCCCTCCCGTACGCCGTAACAGGTATGAGCTTCAGTTTTACAGGAATCGGTGTTATCCCGCCGTGCTCAGCAGGAGCGAGCGACGTCGCAAGGTGCGACTTTCTGAATGAGAGCGGCGTGGATTGGACCAGCCTCACGCTTAGCATAAATCCGGTCAGCGAGCAGGTTCTTTGCGCGTCGCTGTTTGGGTATGATTCCTGTGCTGTACAGCAGGGTTCAGCGCAGCTAACGTCCGTGTTAAGGTTTTCCGGCGGCCCTGGTATTCGCGCAGGGGAGCTTCTAACCTTCTCCGGATCAGGCTGGCCCACAGTGACGACGTTCACTGCGGTAGTAAATGATGTACCGGGTGGCATACCGGAGCCGTCGACGATCGCGCTAATGCTGTCCGGAATCGCGGTGATTGCGACCTTGCGGCGGCGGCGAGGCTAACTGAAGGCGGTTGATGGGGTATGCAGCGGATGCGTCCACCCCCACGCCACTCCCACAAAGCGCGCCCAATTCGCTGGGTTGATCTTGCGAACGTCCCGAGAACGGAGAGTCTCGACGCTGCACAACGGGGGACTGTGCGCTGTAAGTCGGGGTGAGCAGGAGATGGCAGGTCAACCGACCGCCCGCTGATCGTAATGAGTTACTATTAAGCGACTAATCCTGTCTAGTTCGAGCGGCGTGCTCTCTCAGTAAGAGGCTCCAGAGCGCGGAATTGCGGATCGTTCCGCAGCGGTCGTAGGTCTGGGTCGGCAGCGGCCATCTTCCACGAATACCCCCCTTTGATCGCCTGCTCAAGCACTTTCACAGCTTCTTCCGGTTGCCCGGCGATCGTGCGGACGAGCGCCTCGTTGTACTGCAGGTCGACGTTTTTGGGATCGACACCGCGAGCCCGACCGATGTACTCAAGTCCCTGGCCGACCTCCCCAACTTTTGCGTAGTAGAGCGCCAGGCTCCCGAGTGAGGACGCCGATCGGGGGTTCGTCGTTAGGTCTGCATGAGCGAGCGCGATCGCTTGCCTGTATGCCACCCGCGCCTCAGCGAGCTTCCCGCTTGAGCGATAGGCATCCCCAAGATTCCCATAGTAGAGTTCCTGCTTCGGCGATAGCGCAATGGCTTTCTGACACATGCGAATAGCATCGGCATATCTTCCTTGGAGATAGTACGCCAGACCCAGCCCGGAATAATTGGCTGGACGCTCCTGAATCGAAAGCGCTTTTTTGTAGGCCGCCTCACTGCGTGCAAAGTCGCCCATCCTGAGGTACGCACTCGCGAGGCCCTGGAAGCCCTCCGCGCGTTCGGGAACCTGCTCAGTCACTCGCCGGTAGTGCTGAGCTGCATTTTCAATCTCCCCATAATTCATGTAGGCTCTCGCGAACTGCAACTGAGTATTCCAGTCATGCGGGTTGAGATCCACGGCTCTCTGGAAAGCCTCTAACGCTGAATCCTTGTCGCCTGAGTCCTGGTAGATGCGTCCGAGCCGGCGATGGCCTTCGGCCGAATTCGGTGCGAGCTCGAGCGCCCGGCGGGTCTCGCTGATCGCGGCTGGAATCTGACCGATAACGCTGTAAGCATAGCCGAGCGCAAAGTGGGAATCCGCCAGATCATCGTCCAGGCGGCGAGCTTCCTCGGCGGCGTACACAGCTCGATCCGCGTGGATTTTGTCCTTTGACGAACGATATAAAACGACGTAGGCATCGGACAGATATGCTCTCGCGCGGGCGAATGTGGGATCCAACCTCACAGACTGCTCATAGAACCCGATCGCCTCCTGCACCTCCTGAGTTGTGCTTTGCTTACTCATCGTTTGTCGTGCTTTCCAATAGAGGTCGGCGGCTTCCGGGTTCGTGCTGGCCGCCCTGAGGTCCTTGCGAGGCTTGTTACGACCTGACTGCAGGTCCAGCGCGCTCACGACAATGCTATAAACTTGGTCCTCCAGTTCGAGATATCGCGAACGAGTGCCCGACACAACTTGACGTCGCAGCACCTTATCAGCAGCTACATCTTCGATATTCAGGGTTACCTGCACCTGCCCGCCGTTTGACTGAATACTGCCGTGGATTATGAGCTTGGCCCCAAGCTCACGCGCGGCTCTCTTGATCGGAAGGTTTCCAACCCGCTCGACGGCTGCGGTGGACGGCATGCGAACGTTTTGCCATTGAAACAGGCGAGCGGATATCGAATCTGTAAGGCCGACCGCGAGCAGATCGGCACCCATCGAATCGTCAACGACGCGGAATGGCAGAACAGCGACGTAGCGGTCCTCAGCCGCAGCCTCGCGGGGATATACAAGAAACCATAGGATCGCAACCGCCGCTACAACAAGCACCGAAACCCCGGCGAGCCACTGCCTCGCAGTCAGCTTCCACCAGAGCGCGGGCAATGCGGAAATCGGGGGTGGGGGCATCCACTCTAGCGCTGCGGTTTTGGCGTAGGCAGGATCCAGCGCCGGATGGCTTGTATGGAGTGGTTCATCCGGCGCCAGTGCAGCAATCAGCTCGGAAGGGTCCTGGTATCTGCGAGATGGGTCGCTCGCAAGGCACTTCAGAATGACGGTCTCCCACTGCGGGTCGAGCCCCGGAACGTACCGTGAAGGCGGTACCGGCGTGCGCTCGGCGAGACTCCCCTCGGGGGCGGACGGTAACCTCCCGGTCAGCATCTCATAGAGCACAATTCCGAGCGCATATACATCCGTTGCACGCGTGTACATGCCGAGTGCCTGCTCGGGAGCCATGTAAGCAGGCGTGCCCGGCGCCCACCCGGTCCGTGTTAGCTGAGCATCCTCCTCGTCCTTCAGGCACCTGGCGAGGCCAAAATCCATAACGACGGCTCGTATAGTGCCATCGTGCTCGGGCGCTAACATGATGTTCGAAGGCTTGATGTCGCGATGAATGACATCGTGATCGTGTGCGGCTTTCAGTGCTGCGGCTACCTGCCGAATGATCCCGAGCGTCGTACGAGTGTCGAGTGGACGTTCTGAGATTCGCTCGGCCAGTGTTTGACCCTCCAGCAGTTCCATCGTGAAAAACAGCAGGCGATCAGACTCGTTCTCGACAGGTATCCCCTTTGGCGGATCGAACCCAATGTCAAAGATCCGGCAGACGTTCGGGTGTGCAACTCGTTGAGCGGTCCGAACCTCCCGGAGAAAGCGCAGCCGGCTATCCTCACTGGCCTCAGACTCGGCGCAAATGACCTTTAGCGCTCGTTTTTCGCCCATCGCATTGTCGAGCACTTCGTAAACGACGCCCATCCCGCCCTTGCCTAGCCGGCGGATTACATCGTAGCGGCCCGCGACGGTGTCACCGGGATGGAGCGTATCGGTATCGAGCCGCGGCTTGCGATCGAGAAGAGTTACCGTCTTGGCTCGTACGAAACGAAGCACCTCACGTCGGACTTCCGAGTCGTCGGTACATTCTTCGACGAAGGCCTGCTGCTCGACTTCAGGGAGGTTGCGCGCCGCGTTATATAAGTCAAGTATGAGCGCCTGCCGCGCGGACCTCGACGGCGGCGGTGTCATTTTCGTACCTCTCCCATACGCGCCTGCAGCCACGCGCGCGCGAATTCCCAATCACGCTTGACGGTTCGCTCACTCACTTCTATTAGCGAAGCGATCTCCTCCGTCGTAAGCTGGCCGAAGTATTTGAGTTCCACGACCCTTGCCGCCCGTTCGGACACGTTTTGAAGTTCGTCGAGCGCTGCATTCAGCTCGAGGATTTCAGTCATATCGGGTGCGAGGTTGTCCATCTGGCTATCATCAAGCTGCACCACGCGTCCCTGACCGCGCTTATAAGCAACATGGGCGCGTGCGTAATCGCACAGTACTTGACGGATAACTTTGGCTGCGACGCTGACAAACTGTGCCTGGTTATCGAATCTCGAGCGGAAGCCCTGTAGACGCAGCCAAGCTTCGTGCACGACTGCGGTCGGTTGCAGGGTGTGATTGGGCCTTTCCTGCCGCATCCAATATCCGGCGATATGACGCAGTTGATGGTACAGGTCCGGAGATAATTCTGCTGACATGCGCAAACTCCTGGTCAGCTGCCGAAATAGGAATTTGAGTATACCATTGGGGTGGGTGTAAGGCGAAACCCTTAGTCAACCTTTGTCGGTAAGATGTGACTTGTCCGCCTCAATTAGCAAATGAAATGTCCGGTCGATGAAGCGGACTGGGAAAGCTAGTAGATGTGGAAACCATCGAAGAGCAGATCCCGGCCGCAGAAATGGAGCCGCCGGTACCTTCAACCGCCCGCAGAATGTCGCCATGCTGTCTGCGCCAGAATAGGCCTTTTTATAAGTTCGACTGCAAGGATCCTTCGCCTTGGATGCCCGAGCCGTTGCACACCGGGCAATCACACGTCCTGTAAGTGGCTGCAAATCGCCGTAGCCGTACAAGCAGCCTGTGTAGTTGCCCGTCACCGATCGGGATTCCTCGACAGCGCGCGAGCGCGGTAGTGAGCGGATATTTCGAGGTTCGTCCTCGAAATCGAGGGGAAGTCGTCCGGGTCTGGTTTGATGGCTTGAGCGCTACTTGCTTCCGCAACGTTGTCAATGAATGCGAACATGTTGGACAAGCCGGGAAAGACGTTCTCGGGTTCGCAACGGCGGCAGCTCGCTGAGCAAGTGCCATCTCCATCAGGGCATCTACAGCCTGGTCGGCGGGGATCATTGGTGTTACTACTTCGCAGGCAAGGCGTCTCATCTGGCTATGCGCACCATTCCAACCCGACGAGAGTTCCTGCGATGCGTAGCGTTGAGTGAAATGCCCATCGTAGGCCTAGCCAGCGCAGGCAATTGTTTGTTTGGGCAAACCCCTGCATCCGGCCTAATTACACGAGAACGCGAACCTGAGAACTTAGAATTCCCTTTCCAGTCTCTCGATAGCTATCTGACCCCTAACGAGCGCTTCTACATACGTAGCCACTTCCCGACACCCAAGTTAGAAGTGGGTTCCTACCGGCTGCGCGTGGAGGGTGCGGTTGAAAAGCCATTCGAGATGAGCTTAGACGACTTGCGTAAGTTAGGCCAGAGCACGACCACGGCGACGTTGGAATGCGCGGGTAACAGCCGTGTCTTTCTGGTGCCGCAAGCATCAGGCGCGCAGTGGGAGCTAGGGGCGGTCAGCAATGCGGAATGGACTGGCGTGCCGTTGTCGGCCTTGCTGGAGCGGGCTGGCATAAAAGCGGGTGCGGTCGATGTGGTGTTGGAAGGAGCTGACAGAGGCGAACCGAAAACGGAGCCTAAGCCACCCGGTGCGATTTCCTACATCCGCAGCATCCCGGTTGCCAAAGCCCGTCAGCCGGAGGTCCTGATTGCGTATGCGATGAATGGCAAGGAATTGCCGACCAGCCACGGCTTTCCTGTACGCGCCGTCGTTCCCGGATACTACGGTATGAGCTCAGTGAAGTGGCTGACGCGGATTCAGGTTCTGACAGAACCGTACCAAGGCTACTGGCAGACAACGGACTACGCGTATTGGGACCGCAGCACGGGCACCCCGGTACGCCGTCCACTGATGGAGATGACGGTGAAGAGTTTAATCGCTCGCCCTGCCCTTCGCGAGGTCGTGAAGGGCGGCAGTGCCTATCGCGTTTCTGGGGCGGCCTGGACCGGTAACGCGGACGTAACGAAGGTCGAGGTAAGTGTCGATGGTGGCACGAGTTGGCTGCCGACGCGACTGATTGATAAAGCAGTCCGGTTTGCATGGCGGCGCTGGGAACTCGACTGGCAAGTGCATGAACAGAAGGGGCGGATCACGCTACGGTCACGGGCTACTGATAGCCGCGGCAACACACAACCGGCACAGCACAATCGGGACACGGGTAGCTATGGAATTCATCACGTCTTGCCTGTAGAAGTGGAAATCGTTTAAACACTACATAGAACTCTGCGGCTGCCGAGTTGAGGCCAACTGCGCATGCCCGCAGTCGAGTCGAAATCGATCGGTGCCTGTGACAACTGAATGGAATTGAACCGGTTACGTCGCCGGCCTGCATCCTTCTAATTGAATTGGAATGATCCTGAGCATTCCCTATTGTGGTTAAGGTCTTCGCGATTGCAGTAGCCGCTTTCGTGATCGCCGGCCCATTGCGTACGACTGGCATCTCCTGATCACATCGATTACCTTCACCGCTGCGGGCTTGCTGATCATGTGACCAATTCGCCGGCGGTTCGATCACGTTGTCAAGCAGATGAATGCCGGGCTCGACCGGATAGACCAGTCGCTCAATCGCATTAACCAGTCAATCGATCGCATCGAGGAGGCACCCTTTTCGTCTCCGCGCTCGCGCCGCGTCTCTATGCGCGCGCAAAGGAAGCCGTTGGTCCGCTCTGCTCAGGGCCCGACAAGTTTGATGAAATTGACGAATGGCCTCTGAGGAACTCAGCGCTGAAGCATGACGGGCCCGTGGCATCGAAGCGTATAAGGAACAGCGTTTCGACAAAGCTGCCGAGTATTTCGGAAAAGCCGTTGCAATTGATCCCGAGTCCGCAGACGCACACCTGGCAGTGGGTGCTACCCGCCTGACCCGATATAAGAGAGGACGCTGGATGCCCCCACCCTACTCTTTCTCTAGTGTAGGTAGCGACCCCGAGATTGCGGACGCTGAGTGGAGAGCGTATGAAGAGCAGGAAAGGGCGTTGATTATTGAACAGAATTGGTACTTCGGTTCAGATGCAGTAGCTTTGAGCCGTTTTCTTGCCAGCGTTGGTGCAGTCACGGCAGACTCCGCATATGGATGAGTGGTTTGGAAGCATCAGCGGCGGAAATCAACTTCCAGAAAAGGTGAACGTCGCATTGCGAAATGAAGGGTTCGATATCATGCCCCGGTCCCATAGCGGGGTATGTTCGGACGGTTTGCGGCAGCCTATGATTCCGCCATGACAGGTGGAAAGGGATCGGCAGACATAGGTATGGGAAGCACGACTACTCGCTTGCACGATTTCGTGAACCGAGGAGCGCGTTCGATCCCGTGTACCTTCATCCACCTCTTCTAGAAGCTTGCGCGAGTGTAATTGGCGGGCCATTCCGGATCAGCACGATGCTTGGTCGTACGTTACGGCCGGGTACCGGGGCGCAGGAACTTCACGTTGACTTGGCGCGAGACGATGAGGCGCGGCCAATGGTTGGGTTCATTCTTATGGTCGACGACTTCCGGCCAGATAATGGGTCTACCCGTTCGTCCCGCGTCCTCACCGCTGGCTCGAAGTTCCAGAGAATGTCATGCCTGACCGCCCCCCGCTGCTTACAGTGGGCGAGGTGCTCGCTACCGGATCAGCCGGGTCCTTGATCATCTTCGATGCGTCTGTATGGCATGGCCGCCCGGCGAACACGACGGGTGCTGTACGTCTGTTCAAAATCGGTATGAACCGATGCTCGCCGGAGGTATCGCGCGCACTTCGGGCCGGGGAGTTGCACTCCTCATGCCCCGTTCACATCAGCGGCGATTCCCGTCACTTAACACTTTGAATTGTAAACGTCACCCGGAAATTACAGAAACCATGTTTGTTTTCTCCAATATTCTCCATGTGTACTTCTCCCACGACTTCCCGAAAACTCCCCGTTCCGCCGAGCACCACCCGAGTTGCCGTAGACGGGCACTAACGCCGGGCACACATCAGCGCCGGGCGTTTGATGGCCATGTGAAGCGAGGCGCTTTGAGGGGATAACCAGCAGCGCACCACTTATAGCGCGCCTGAGATGGAGCGTGTGATGCATGCCGAGGAGCGGCGCCGGGTTTGCCGAGACGCAGCTTTGTTCATTGGCCCCTCACATCTGGCGTTCGCGCAATCCCTCTTTCCACCCGCCAAACAGCGGCGCACGGAGCGCACGTTCGATCAGTTCCGGACTCTGCTTCGTGCCCTTATACAGCGCGACGACATCGGCTACGCTGATACTGTTCGGGACGTGCCCGACCTTCTCAATCGCATCGCCTGCCGCGAGGTCCCCCTCGTCCACCACCGAGAAGTAGATGCCGGGCCGCTCGCTTTGCCAGAACCGCTTCACCATATCGGCGCGGCCAAATCGGATTCCGAGTTTGTAGCAGGGCATTCGTGGTTGCGTAACCTGCAGGATTGCTGAGCCGACGCGGAACTGGTCTCCAATCCTGACTGCGTCTTCCGTCAGCCCTCGCGTAGTGAGGTTCTCGCGAAAGTTGCCGAAGGCCATCTTTGCGTCAGGCAATTGGTCACTCCAGAACGCATAATGCTCTTCCGGATAGCAATACACCGCCTTGTACGGTCCGCCGTGGACCGTCAGATCCGCTTGCGTGTCGCCCGCAAGGTTATGTTTGTGTACCGCGACTCTGCCCTCAACTGGTTCTTTGAAGATGCTGGTCAGGACGACCGTGCCCTGAATACGCACCTTTGTGGGAACAGCAACATTCACTGAAACAATCGTGGCTTTGGTCGCCATGGTCGTGCGGTCCCTTAGGGCTATTCTCCCTGAATCCCGACTGCACGATAATTTATTCCGGCGCACGGTCTGCCACAACGCGTGGAACCCGCTCCAGTGCACGCCACAATCGGGCGACAGGATATCTCTCTGGGCGGAAGCCGAGTGTGTTGACGGCGTGGGCGCAGAATCATTGGCTATCTCGACATTGGAAGGCGAAACGGCGATACCACCAAATGTCAAATGGAAGCGTCAGTTGCAAACAGAACGGGTTTGAGCTCCGCCGCGAACGCCGCCAAGCGCATCGCCAAAGCTCTCGCCTCTGGGCGCGACGTCACCGACATCCGCGAAAGCCGAAGGAATTAGTCGCTCGCTCGCTTCACGCGACGTGAACTCGCCGGAGTGCCGGCAACTGATTGCAGAATTCGTAGGTGGCGACTGAGAACGGGTCACCTTCTTGCTGACGAGAGCGGCCACAACTCATCCCACGCACACTACCAATAGCGCGCTCAACGCCGAGTTGTGTCGCCGGAGGCGTCAGCTTCTTTGGGATCTCCGGGTTCCGCAGACCGGCGGCGGCGCTTCCTGTGCTCCTGGATCGTGTTTAATTTGTGCTCGGCATGTTCTCGCAGTTGCGCGAACTCCTGCTGCAATGCATCGAGATTCTCGTCGGAAAGATCCTCGAGGCCCACCATTTCATTGCGCGCGGTTCGAACCGATCGAATCAACTCGTCGAGCTTGAGATGTACCGCGCGTGAGTCGCGGTTTTGTGTGTTCTGAATGAGAAAAACCATAAGGAAGGTGATGATCGTAGTGCCTGTGTTGATGATCAGCTGCCAAGTATCGGAATAGCTGAATACCGGCCCTACGATCGCCCATATCGCGATCACACTCAACCCGACCACGAAGGCCGCTGGTGAGCCGACCGTATCAGCGGCCCGGTGGGCAAAACGGTGGAAGCTCTCTTTCATGTGTTCCTCCCCAACCTGATTCCGTCCGCGCGGAGTGTTGCATCGGATGCCACGTCCCGACCTTATATACAAACAATAAGCTCACTCTGCGCAAGGCATCGGCCGGACGCTTTGCATCCGCAGAAGCGAACTCGCCAGAGTGCGGGCAACTCATTGCCGAGTTCGTAGACGACGAATGGGAGGAAATGCGCGCTGTGTTCTATCGATCCATGCCGCGATCGAGGACGCGCCCAGCGCTAGACGTGAATACCTAACAAAGGATGGCCAGATCATGCAGGGTGGCCCGGACCACTACGCTCGTCTCGCTGCGACGAAGCACTTTCGTGACTTCCTGATGGCCAGCCGACCAGCGCCGAAGCAACCGGAGCCGAAGAATATGCTGCTGACGCTTCCGGAGCTCGAGGCGATGCTGAGGGCGAGTAAGGAAAGTAAGACGCAGGCGCAGACACCCTGAAACGCGGTGGCGTAGTTTACGCTTTTCATCTCCACCGCGTTCTCTCGTGCCCCTACGTGGGAGGCGCAAAAAACTCTTTGTTACGCCATCACCCGCAGCACGCGATTAGCGTTACGAGCATATATTTCTTCATTACGATCTGCGAGCGACCCAATCGACACCGGTGCGATTGCACAAGTTGAGCGTCGTCTATTGTTCGCAAGTAGACCTCAAAGACGTGAGGAACACGGCAAATTGACAAATAACCTGTGTTGCAAACACAGGCACTTGCGCGGACGCAGGCGACAAAAGGCGACACTTTTGGCCCCCCTCAGGAAACACCCAATACGCCGGAATACGCGGACGTAATTTACTAAAATTCACGTGGGGTTCGCTTGCATGTTCAGCAGCGATGCCCCAAGACGGACTGGGGACACACAGGTAACGAGGACGTGATCACTCGCGAGGGCATTTTCCGGTGGTAGCGCGATTTTGCAAGCAGTATCGCCAGACTCGGCACATCTCGGCATCAGCCGTTTTCCGTTCAGGCGGCGTAGCGCGGACTTCGAGGAACTGGCGGCCGCCCTACCCATTTCCGCGTTCGGGAGAACGCCTTTTGTTACTCTCGCAATACAGCGGCGCAGATCGCTAGGCCTCCTTACGCAGAACCTTCTCGATACGCCGGCAGCACCCCCACGAGAATATGGGAATTGGTACACTGACGCAGCGGCAAACCCGCCATAAGTGTCTACTTTCGGAGGTGCCAAATTGCGTGGAGGATTGTTGATAGGCGCGCTAGTTTTGCTTCCGGTCCTATCGCCGGCAGCCCTTCTCAACTTTGAGGGTCTTACGACCGGAACCTTTCTAACAAACGAATTCCAGGCAACTGACAACATTGTGTTCCTTGAGAATGCGCGAATCCATTTTCTCGGTGCAAACCATGCGACGAGTAGGTTGTTGGGCCTCTACGACGGAGGTGCTTCAATTAGCGCGGAGTTTAGGTTGTCCGGGGGCTCCGCAGCAGTGACAAACATGGTTTCTATCAAAGGAGACCTGATCCCAATTGCGGGAACTGTAACTCTCGAAGCGTTCGACATAAACGGCAGCTTGCTCGCGTCTGACGTTAAGCCCGATTCTCCCGCTCCGGCATCACTTTCAATATCTACCAGTGGTATTCACAGCATCCGGTTCTTCTCGCAAACTGGCACAGTCGCGTTTGATGACCTTGCGTTTAACACGCCCGTTGCTGTAGATGCGACTATTCCTGAGCCAGGTTCACTTGCGCTTTTGTTGAGCGGATTCGTGGGCTTCGTTGCATTTCGCCGTTGCAAGTAGCCGTTCCGCCTGGGGCTGTGATCACCCCCAGCCCCGTTTGCCTTTTAGACAACCCTTTTTATCTCCCCACGCGCTTCTCGCGTCCCCTACATGCGAGGCGCGACAATCCCGCTTTTCGGCGCCCTCCGCGCGGTCGGCTGCGCATGCGCAAGGTTACGGAGCCGGGGTGAGTCCGTGACGCCGCATCACTTCGCCGATCACTTCTGGGTCGGGTGGGCCGCCGGCTGCGGCCTTAATCACGACCGCGATCTCGCGAAAGTAGTCCGGACCGAGAATACCGGGAGTGACGATCGCGAGCATCTTCGCGTCGGCGGAGTGATTGTTGTCGAAGCGATGGACCGCTCCGCGAGGTATACAAAGCACCTGGTGCGGGCCGACATCGCTCGCGCGGCCGTCCACCGTCCAGGTCAGCACGCCCTCGATCCCGTAGATTGTCTCCTCGTAGCCGTCATGGCTGTGCGCGATCGGCACCTTTGCTCCAGCCGGGACATCAAACTCGAACACCGCCACGGAACCTCCCGACACGTGGCCTTCTACCAGGAATCGAATCGCCAACTGGCCAATCCGGATCTCTTCGCGTGTGCCCGTCACCATGAACACGCCCTCCTTTGCTTACTATAGGAAATCGCCGCATCATGGAAGCGGACTTCAGAATGCCGGAGACACAAGAACTTGACCTCTCGCGCCTACTCCTGCCTATCCACTGCGACGATCACGTACATGGCCCGGCGGATGCATCATACACATTAGTCGAGTACGGTGATTATGAGTGTCCGGCCTGCGGACAGCTGTTCGGTGTCATCCGCGATTTGCAATCGGAACTGGGCAACACGCTGCGTATTGCTTTTCGGCATTATCCGTTCTCGGGCATTCACCCTCATGCGCAACTAGCCGCTGAAGCCGCGGAGGCCGCGGGGGCCCAGAACCGCTTTTGGGAGATGCACGATCTGCTATTTGAGAACCAAAACGCGTTGGCGCCCAAGGATCTCTACCGGTATGCGGAGCAGCTGCGTCTGGACACGAAACGTTTCCGCGATGAATTGAAAGGGCGGCGGTATGAAAATCTTGTTCGCGAGCATTTTCGGCGTGGCGTTCAAAACGGAGTTTACGGGACGCCGGGACTATTTGTTAATGGTATTCGTTACACCGGCGCTCTCGATCTAGATACTCTGCGTGGCAAAATTGTGAATTCCGGCGAGAGAGCGTGAGTTTCTATCGCTCGATGCGAGCCATCGAGCACGCGCTGAGCGCCAGACGCGAGTACCTGACGAAGGAAGGCCAGATCATGCAGGGTGGGCCTGATCACTGTGCTCGTCTCGCTGCGACGAAGCACTTGCGTGATTTCCTGATGGCCAGCCGACCGGCGTCGAAGCAGCCGGAGCCGAAAGACAAGATGTTGACGCTTCCGGAGCTCGAGGCGATGCTGAGGGCGAAGGAAGAACAGAACCACGCGTGGAGGAACTAAAACGCGATGTCGTGGTTTGCCATCTTTCATCGCCGCACGCGCTTCTCGCGTCTCTACACGCGAGGCGCGATGGAAGAATGCAGTTCGTCACCGTGCCCGCTGGCGCAATGCTTGAGCTCGTCGGTGACCCGCAGCAGTCGGGCCCAATTGATGTCCATTCGAGGGCCGCGTTGTAGCGATGTTCCTCCGCGACATCGAGGAAAGAGGCGAGAGGATACTCGCCAAAGCAGTCTAACTCTATGTGGGCCGCTCAATTTCAGAGGACGCACCTGTCGCGCTAATCGCAGTGCGGAGCAGCCTCACTTCCGTACCGTCCGAGCCGTTTGACCCAGGTGGGAGCGAGGGCTCTTTTTCATCCAAAATCGCATCAACCCTTTCAACGAAGGGCTTCGGGTAAAGGGTTTTGCGAGGAACTCTTTCTCCGAGAGTTTCATATCGTATTGCCGGCACACTTCCGCTCCCGTATACCCGGAGATAAAAAGGACGCGGCCCTTGGGCTGTCTTTCTAGGAAGCGAAGCGCGAGCTCACAGCCATTCGGACCGGGGAGGGAGAAATCCGCAATGAGGAGGTCTACGTGAGTGAGCCAGTCCAGAACACCCAACGCCTCGTAATAGTTTCCGGCATCACAGACCAAAAACCCTGCACTTGTTAGCGCCTCAGCCAAGACGCCTCTCACCTCCTCCTCATCATCAACGAGGAGGATTGTTCCTTTATTTTCCATGATGTGTGTACTGCTACAATGTTCCCGGATCGTAACCGACCTCCCAGCTTCAATAAGTTAGAGCACGTCCCCTGCGCATCTGGAGCGGGCGAATTTGGCTTCACCCCTTGACGGCGTACCTAGGTACAAGGTTTACGCTGGAGGTGTTGAAAGAAGCGGACGCGGGGCCGAAGTCGAGACCACGACACGCATGAGCAGAAGTTGCCGCACGGTGTCCAGCGTGTAACGGCTGCTTGCCCCTTTTCATCTCCGCAAGCGCTTCTCGCGTCCCTACACGCGAAGCGCGACAATCCAATCCGCTTTTCGCGCGGTCGATCGATCAACCCGTGTCCCAGTAGGATCAAGCGCGCAGATCAGTTGAGCGAGACAGGCGACAAAAGGCGATACTTGACGCCCCTTCAGGATCCACCATTACGCCGGAATACGCGGACGCAATTCACTAATTCACGTGGTTGCCTACGTGTTCAGCAGCGAATGCGCAATAAGAAGGAGCGGAAACACTGGTGACGAGGTCCTGATCAATCGGAAGGTTATTCAGGCATTTTCTGGTAGCGGACCTAACGAGCACTATAGAAGCCCGTCCGAGATGCGCGC
This sequence comes from Bryobacteraceae bacterium, assembly GCA_963825845.1. Taxonomy (GTDB): domain Bacteria; phylum Acidobacteriota; class Terriglobia; order Bryobacterales; family Bryobacteraceae; genus DASQDN01. The sequence goes on from CAWGVL010000041.1 coordinate 37,950, forward strand.
GAATCGGTACTTATGTGCGCCGCGCCGGTCCACTATGATTCGCTTCGCCCGAGCGGTGGATGTTGGCAGCCGCTCAGTCTCAATTACGTGGAGCGGCTGAACGGTTTCAAGACGGCAACGCACTCCGAATCGAGTGCAAGAGATTGGCGAACTGAAACGGCTTCCGAACATACCCTCGAATTTGCGGTCCTGTTAATGTGTCCCTGACAATGTCTTCGCCATACGCGCTCGTCAGGAGCACGCCAACTCCGGGCCGCGTTTGCTCGACTTCCCGAACGACAACCTGGCTCGACGCACCGGGAATCGTCATGTCCAACAGAACAAGATCGAGGTGAAGGCCGGTCGTCCGAAGAACATCAATCGCGGTAAAACCGTCTGCTGCCTCGAGCACTTCGAACCCCCGCTTTTGCAGCAGTTTCACTAGTGCCGTGCGAAGGGATTCTTCATCTTCTACCACCAGCAGCGTGTAATCCCGACCAACGGGTGTGAGGTCATCATGTTCAGAATGAGCATCATCAGTACCCAGAACCTGAACGGGGGCACAAGGAAGGGTAATTACAAATGAAGTACCGCGGCCCGGTTCGCTTCTGACGTCAATGGACCCGTCCAGGCCGCGAACGATGCCTTGCACCATTGCCAGCCCGAGTCCGTGTCCTCCCAACTTCGTCGTGAAGAAAGGGTCGAACGCCCGCGCTTGCGTTTCAACGGACATCCCGCAGCCATTATCGGAGACCTCAAGTTGTAACTGGTTGGCGGCACGGAAGTGCTCCGGGCCTGCCATCGAGCGCCTCACTATTCGTGTAATCACGCGGATAGTGCCACCTCTTTCACCAATTGCTTGCGAGGCGTTGGTGACAAGATTTAAAACAACTTGCCGCAATTGTGCGGCACTGCCGAGAATTGGCGGCAGGTCCCGGCCGAGGTCGCTTTCAAGGACCGCATGTTTGGACACCGATATCGTAAGCAACTCGAGCATCTCCGAGATGGTCCGCGACAGGTCCACAAGGCTGGGTTCGGCACTCTCTTTGCCCGCATATACCAATAGTTCCCGAACAATCTCGGCGCCACGTATCGCCGTAGTACGTATAGTGTTCAGTTCCTGAACGGGATTTGCTCCCGCGCTCAGTTCCGCAAGCGCTACCTCCGCGTGAATGAGCACGCCTCCAAGCAGATTATTGAAGTCATGTGCGATAACGCTGGCGAGCATCCCAAGGCTCTCCAGTTTCTGGCTGGCAAACAATTCCTGCTGCACGCGCCTGCTGTCGGTAATATCCTGAATTGTTCCGAATAGGCGTATCGGGTGACCGTCGTCGTCGAACACGATCTCCGCCGTACTCGCCACGTTCCGGATTTCCCCATCAGACCTCGTGATTTGAAATTCGATCGGAAGGGCACGTTTGTCGGTGAGGCACTGCGAGCACCATTGTCGTACCCGGTCCACATCATCCGGCATTACAGCTGCAAGCCAGCCCTCGAACGTAGGGAGGAACTCGTCCGATTTGCCGAAAATACGAAAGATTCCTTTGGACCACACCAGCCGATTATTTACGAGATCGGCCGACCAGTTGCCTACATTCGCGAGCGTCTCGGCTCTTATAAGACGCTCCTCGCTTTCACGCAGCGCTACTTCCGTTCGCTTTGATTCGGTGATGTCTTCGATGAAGATGATGATGCCGCCAATGCCGACATCCGCAGTATGCCAGGGTCGCACTTCGTATCGAGCCCACAATTCGACGCCATCGGCCCGCTGCCATACGTCCTCATCTACGTGGACAATTTCGCCAGCGATTCCTTTTCGGTGCGCGGCTCGCCAGCGCTCGGGGCAATCCCGGGAAGACATCGTAGTGGCAATGCCCCAAGCACTCCCTGCCGCCCAGATATTGCATCCTCCAGCGGCGACTCACAGCCATGTAGCGCATTTCGCGATCGAACATCGCAATAGCAGCCGGCACGTTTTCGACAAACAGACGCAATCGCTCTTCGCTCTCATACAATGCCCGCTCGGCCCACTGACGTTCGGCGATCTCCTGGGCAAAGACACCATGCGAGATGTCAGGTCGGGACGATTCAGGTTGCATTCACGATAGCGCCTCGTTTGAATTCGGACCGGTCCTGTTAGAGTACACCAGGGTTAAGCGGGATCGGTCAACTGCACACAACACCGTGCCTCAGCATACTTGCTCTAGACCGCGACAAAAGGCGACACTTTTGCCCCCCTCAGATCGCCCGCTGGGCTACCGCATTACGCGGAAATCACCAATTCAGTGTCATTAGCTGCCTGTTCCGCAGCGAATCCGCTGCAAGACGGGCGCGGAAAGCACTAGTAACGAGGACGTGATCAATCGCGGGTCAGCATGGCGGTGATCATTTAGTAAACTCGACTGAGCCGCTGTATGCCCCGTCAGATGCAAGACCGATTTCGCCTCGTGAGCGTTAATGCTATAGCTATGGTACTCGCCACGTGTATGTCTGCAGCCGCTCAGAAACTGCCCATCGTCGCGGTGCTTGCAACAGGTGGCACAATTGCTGGACGGCACGATCCTGGCCGAGGCGGCTACACGCCGGACTCTCTCCGGAGCAGAACTATGATCTCAGCGGTACCGTCGATAAACAAGTTCGCGCAATTCAAGTCGAGCAGATCTCGAATATTCCGAGTCAGGACATGGGTCCCGATATTTGGGTTCGGCTCGTCGCAACGGTGAATCGACTCCTGGCAAGATCGGATGTGGTCGGTATCGTCATTACGCATGGGACCAACACTCTGGAAGAAACCGCTTATTTCTGGATCTAACCACGACCACTAATAAGCCCGTCGTCTTGGTGGGCGCACAACGGCCAGCTTCCGATGTGGATTCAGATGGGCCGCGAAATCTCGTCGACGCCGTGCGGGTCGCGGTGGATAAAGACTCCATCGGCAAGGGAGTCATGGTCGTCATGAACGGACAGATCAATGCTGCCCGGGACATGACAAAAACTCATATCAGCCAAGTGGAAACGTTCCGCGGAATGGAGTTTGGAGAACTAGGAGTCGTAGATGTGGAAAAGGTCCGGTTCTATCGCGCGCCGTTACGGAGGCAGACGATTACCGTCGAGCCCGGAACTAAGCTGGCTCGTGTTGATATCGTAATGAGCTACGCTGGCGCAGATGGACTCTTCGTTCGGTCGCTCCTTCGGGAACAGGCAGTCAAAGGGTTGGTGATCGCCGGCGTTGGTTTGGGCAACGTTTGGAGTGCGATGTTTGAGGCAATCGAGGATGCGCGTAAGAGAGGCCTACCAGTTGTTATCAGTACACGAGTTCCTATGGGCCGAGTGCCTTAAGCGCATCGAAAAAGGCTCTGCGCTTGCTCTTAAAAAAATCGGATGCATTCTGGCCGACAACCTGAGCCCGCAGAAGGCACGGATTCTGCTAATGATTGCGCTCACACGAGCACAGGATCCTGCAGAGTTGCAGCAGTTGTTCGATCTTTGATTGGTCTTCGCAGATCCGATGCCTTGGGTGCCACCGTCACTGATATCGCCGAAGCCGAAGGGATCGGACGCACGCTCGCGTCGCGCGAGGCGAACTCGCCCGAGTGCCGGCAAGTAATTGCCGAGTTCGTAGGCGACGAATGGGAGGAAATGGGCGCCGTCTTCTATCGCTCGATGGCGCGATCGAACACGCGCTCACCGCCAGGCGCGAGTACCTGACGAAAGAAGGGCAGATCATGCAGTGTGACTGGATTTTTATGCTGCTTGCTGCGACGAAGCACTTCCGCGACTTCCTAATGGCCAGCCGACCAGCGCCGAAGCAACCGGAGCCGAAAAATAAGCTGCTGACGCTTCCGGAGCTCGAGGCGATGCTGAGGGTGAGTGAGGAAAGTAGGACGGAGGCGCAGGCACACTGAACATCTTGAGTTCGTGCATGCAGCTCGCTTATATTGCGATTCGCCGTATCCACGCCCGGAAGGGAGCACGGCCTTGATGGCAGACATCAACCATTGGGAAGCTGACGACGGGCCGATCCGGAGTAGGATAAAGTCCCATGGTCAGGGCTATTCTGTTTGCTTCTTGCGTCACAGCTCTCTTTGCGCAGCTCGAAGATTCCAAGGCCTTCCGTGAAGAGCGTCTATCTCACGTGGAGACCAAGCACGACGCCCGATGTCTGGTACAACGTCTGCCGTGCGACCAGCTTCAACGGTCCGTTCCAAAAGCTCAGCACTACGCCAATCGCGCGCTTCATCGATTACCGGCCGCCTCCGGGTTACTACTACTACAAGGTGACTGCGATCAACTCCGAAGGCAGGGAAAGCTTTTCATCGAACTATTCGGTAGCCGTTGTGCTGGAATCAGACAACGACAAGTAATCGGATCATGAATTCGGCATCAGCCGTGCGATGACCGAGACTCAGTAAGATAATACGGAACCTAGACCAGCTTGCTGCTTATGTAAGTCTTTCACGGCTTCCCGATACTTGCTCACGCCAGCCGCACTGGATGCCGTTGCGCTGCAGTTATACGCCGCGCCGTTTTCGCTACATTACTTATCTTTATCTTTATCAGGTTTCGATTTCGCGGCTGCTGGCATCGGAGCAAGGATGGAGGTCATCATAGGTATTCCGAGTGATGCGCCCACAGCTACCGCTGCACGTCTACTCACCATACTGCGCTCAACCCAAAGGTCATTTCGATCCAGCGACTCCGGTTCCAATAGATCGGCATCCGAGAGTTGTTTCAATCCGCTGATAATAAGGTCGCGACCGCCATTCGCGACTGTATCAGCCTGCATTGCGGCAACTAATTCGTCAACGGTTCGCGATCCGTCGCAGTGGCTCCACAGCCAGGACATCGTTGCGTTCAACCGATGAACTTTGTTGTTACTGTTGTCATAAACTACACGTTCCCCCTTGCAGTTCTTCTGACAACACTTCAATGTGGCGCACACATGGCTTGATTGTCTCCATACAGTTACCTCCGATTCGCAGAACCTGACGCGCGTAGTATGCGCTCTTCTGTTACCTGCAAGATGTCACCGTTGCCGGTTCGTTTCTTCAAAGGCGAGCCAACGCGGCTGCTAATGGCGTATGCGACGCGATCACTTGTCGTGTATCGCGCAACAGCCGCGGATCGGCTTACGCTGTTAGGCCTGCCTTTAGTCGATTCCGAACGATCTTCTCGGCTCGAAACCAGTCGGTTTCAGGAGAGCCGCCTAATCCCTCACGTTCGTTCCAAAACTGATAGGCAAGTTTTGCTACTTCCTCCGTTATTGCCGGCGAATCATGAAAGATTGGTTCTACCCTGGCTAGGGCAGCTTCGATTTCTTCGTGAGTAGCGTTCGGGTTTTCAGCCGGTTGCTTCATCATGATGACTGGATGCCTCCGTCAGATGAGCAGTGCCGTGCAATTAGTGTGCCGGAGTCTTTGACGAATGCCAGGTGACCTTGCCGTGGGGAGGTTGGCACATCATCCAGGGCAGGCCAGCCATTGATGTTCGTCTTGCTGCAACGAACCACTTCTGCGACTTCTACCTCTTTTCATCGCCGCAAGCGCTTCTCGCGTCCCTATACGCGGGCGCGACAATCCCGTTTTCGCGCGGTCGCTTCGTGCTAATTCGGCGATCACTCAACTCGAAGGTGGGTCACATGGTTTGCGCCTGACGTCGGATGAAAACCAGCTTCGCGGTTTTATTCTTCCCATCCCCAGTTTGCTGAATGTCCAGCGTCATCGTCTTGCCGTCGGGCCCGAGAGTCCGCCGCCATTCGGTGCTTAGGGGCACTCCGTTGGCGTTCACCTGCCATCTTGTGACCACAGCGTCGCCATCCTGCGTCGTCGACATAGTTGTCATGAACGGTCCGAATTGCTTCTTTGCCTGGCGGCCATTGGCGTTTAGTTTCAGCTCCGTCGTCATCACGCCCAAAAGGACGAGGGGCGCGACACCGTTCTGCGGCTCCATCCATTGGATTTAATGACCATCTCGGATTTTTTATGCTTAATCTGCTGCTCGAGGCCGTCTGGAATTCCCGACGACGCCGTACTCTGGTTCTTGTCGATGTCCCATGTGCCGGAGAACCCCGAGGCGGCCTCCTTTCCTAATACACCTGCACAGAACAGGCAAGCTACAGAAAGAGCGGTTAAGCAGTGTGGCACCTTTGCTACCCTCAGAATTTTGATGCGAACAGCCGGAACGGCATCTCAGCGCTGAAGTTATTCCGAGCAGCAGCCGCTATACCCGGCTTGTACACAAGCGCGAGATGCTCTCGCCCACGGGTTCGATTTAGAAGTTGTGCTTGCGCCAGAGACTGCTGCCGTTCTTCGCAAGGAGGGCCGGATAATGCAGGTCCGGGCCACTATGCGCGTCTCGCTGCGACGAAGCACTTTCGTGACTTCCTGATGGCCAGCCGACCAGCGCCGAAGCAACCGGAGCGAGGATTGGGGACACGATCATCGTGTATGCGAATGGTCTCGGAGCCGAAGAATATGCTGCTGACGCTTCCGGAGCTTCAGGAGATGCTGAGGGCGGAGAAGGAAAGTAGGACTCAGGCGCAGACACGTGAAACGCGGCGGCGCGGTTTCTCCTCTTTTCATCGCCGCAAGCCATTCTCGCGTCCTGACACGCGAGGCACAACAATCCGCTTTTCGCGCGGTCGATTCGATAAAACCGTGTCTCAGTCAGCGCACAGATCAGTTCAGCGAGACAGGCGCAAAAGGCGACACTTTTGACCCTCCCTCAGATCTTCCGCTGGGTAACGAATTACGCGGTGCCCGCGCGGCGGGAATATTTAAGCTCACCCACGGTGACAGCTTCATCCTTAATCGGATAGTCTCGGAACGTGGTGCGGCCGCCCAGACGCACTCTCACCAGCGGTAATTACACACGCTGCCGATTGCAGATAGAGGAGTCGATCGGCGTTCGTTTCATGTTTCGCAACGTCAGACTGCTCAGTCCGTCAGGAGACAATGTTTTGAAAATGTTCTTGCGCTCGCTTTCATTCGCGGCGTTTACGTTAGCGACGGCAGCTTCGGTTTACGCCGCCCAGAGCAGATTTCCCTCGACCGACCACCTGTTCCTTTCAACTCGAAATCCGCCCGAGTACGCGCTATCCAGCGAACTGGTCGCTCGTGCGGTCGGACGAGTACCGCCGTTAGGCAACTCCGGAAGGGTGACCCTGGTGTTCATGTAAGGCACCCACAATTGAATCGGAGAGATCTCCACCTTCCAGTCGGAGCGGGCTTTCAGCCATACGGAATCATCGTTGGAGCCACCGGCTGGGCGGACGCGAGATTCGGCCGGGTTTTTCGCTGGAGGGCGGAGTCCGACGGATGTCGCTGGAGGTGTCAGCAAAACTCCTCGACTATTCGGAGGTGAGCAGAAGCCCGACCTTCTGGGATCCCCTTATCGGACTGACGTACCGAAAGCACCTTGGGAAAAAATGGGCCTCGACCTGCACGGTGATGGCGGTGGGTTTGGAATTGGGTCCGATGTGACGTATGGAGCGAATGCCAAGCTCGACTGGCGATTCGCCAAACACTTCGGCCTGAGCTTCGGTTATGCACTGTTGCATTTCGAGGTCAGTGACACGGTAGCCCAGCGAACCTTCAGCCTAGCGAACCTTCAGCCTGGAGCCTACCATTCACGGGCCGCTTCTAGGATTCGGCATCTATTTCTAAGACACGGCCGACCGCAATCAACTTCTATCCGCTCGATCATAGCGTCGCGCCGCTTTGAGCATCATCGCTGCCTCCATGCTTCATGGCCGCTTCCGCTCTTGTCTCAAGACGTTCTCTCCATCTGAATGCTTTCCCGCAATCAGCGCTTCCCTACAGTGGCCTCCACAAGACTCATCGCAGAATAGTCAGTTGGCGGCGTATTCCCCACCAAGGTACCGTCGGTTCGTGTCCGATACCGTTTGGTAGCTTCAACTCCGGTGCTCTGGAGCAATTCCCGAAGCTCTAAACCAGTACTACGCAGAAACTCGGCCTCTTTTCCGTCCGGAATTCCGAAAAGCCAGGGTTCTCCAACAGCCGCCATCCGCTTTGCCTGGACCAGTGCTGCGCCAATCATTGGGGGATCCGTCGGTTGGACGGGTACGCCGATGTGATCGATCACAGATTTCTTTATGAAGTCAGCAACAATCGAGCTCCCTTGAGCGGAGTGCGTGGCGACATACGTCAGCGTACCTCGGACAGCTTCCTCCGGGAGGTAATAAGCGACGCCCTCCCATATGAAAAAGCTGACCTGATCAGAACGATAACCAGCTTTTTGGAGGACCTCGCGAAGGCTGTCTCGTGTAAAATCGATTGGAACGTAAACCACGTTTCCAGGCAGGCCGCCAAGCACCTCGGAGATGCGGCGCTTTTTGTATTCCTGCGTAGGGCCAAATCTACCTCGAACACGCGTGCTCTGTGCAGCATTTCCCGAAGTCGGTAGGCACGGCTGTCAAAACCGGCTCCAAGTACGACAATTTGTCTTGTTCCATTCCTGACTGCTTCTCTCAGCCGCTCGTCAATAAAGCGGGTACGAACCAGCATGGCACGTATGAGAGCAGATACTTCCGGGTTTTCCGCAACGTGTCGATAATCTGCGTCAAGAGCTTTCGCCCATGGGGTGCCGGCAAGCAATTTCCGTTCCGTCTCCCCGAGGAGATGTTCTGCGAGCCAGTCTGGGTTTCTAACGGAAGGATCCGGATCGTGCGTTGCAATTGCACGAGCTGCAGCAGTGATGATTGCTGTTCGCGAGGGCAAGCCGGATTCAACGGACCTCCCGGGCTCCCGAAAAGTAAGAACTGAAAGTATGACAATCAACAATCGATTCGACATAGCACTTAAACGATAAAATTGCTGGCCCAGTGTATCAATTCTTTAGCAGGCGACACTACTTGAGGAACGGTGATTGCGGAAGATGACACACGCATTGTCTGCTTACGCCGATTGGCACGCGTGAGCAAACACAAGACACCAATCACCGAAGAAGCACAGCCCAAACCCACCGCGGAGCTCCGCCGCGAAAGCCGTCTGACTCCGAATCGCCAAAGCACTGGCCTCCGGGGCCACAGTCACCGATATCGCCGAAGCCGAAGGAATCGGACGCACCCTTGCCTCACGGGAAGCGAACTCCCCCGAGTGCCGGCAAGTGATCGCCGAGTTCGTAGGCGACGAATGGGAGGAAATGCGCGCTGTGTTCTATCTATCCATGCGCGCGATCGAACACGCGCTGAGCGCCAGGCGTGAGTACCTGACGAAAGAGGGCCAGATCATGCAGGGGGGGCCGGATCACTACGCCCGTCTCGGGGCGACGAAACACTTGCGCGACTTCTTGATGGCCAGCCGACCAGCGCCGAAGCAACCGGAGCCAAAGAGCACGCTGCTGACGCTTCCGGAGCTCGAGGCGATGCTGAGGGCGAGTAAGGAAAGTAGGACGCAGGCGCAGACACCCTGAACGCGGCGGCACCCCCTTAGATCTTGCCCCTGGGGTAACGAATTACGGAGAAATCACGAATTCACGTGAGTTCCTCGTTATGGAAGATCACTCTGAGGAGCGATAAGGGGGCGAGGTCCACTCCCTACGCGAAATGCTTCATAGCGCAAAGAATCAGCGGAATTTCGATCGACGAAAAACACCCTCCTCAATCCCGGCCATTGCGTGCGATGAGAAGCTAAAGCGGCTTGCTTCGCCGCTGAGTGTGGGGTGATGTCGATAAGATAGTCGATCCCGGGCTCGTTCCGTAACTCCGGCTTTTCTCCTAATGCAAAGACTGGTACCGGTGACGTCCAGAGAACCAGCTTGACGGCGTGAGGGCCGCCGTCCGCCGGGTACCAACGCGGATCCGCGGATGCCGCGATAGCGTCGGTGGCGAAGCGTGAGATCGCAACATGGTCTGGGTGCTGATTGACTCCATTCGGGTCAAATGTGATTACTACATCAGGCTTCACCTTACGAATGATGCTCATTAGGATCTGCCGAATCTCGTGCGCTGGCGCTGTAGCGACCTGCTGATCTTGGAAGTTGAGCACATGCACGTCTGCGTCGGCTACGCCCAAATGTCTCATGGCTGCGCGCAGCTCAGCTTCCCTGACGTTTGGGAGGTCTTCAATCGTACAAAGGTCTGCGGTTGAGCCGCGCTGGCCACGTGTGGCGCATATCAGCGCTATTCTCGCACCCGCATGAATGCACTTTGCGATAGTTCCCCCAGCATAAAAGCTCTCATCATCGGGATGAGCGAAGATAAACAGAATCGAGCGCATCACGCAGCTGATTATCGAACACGAATTGCGGAAACTTCGTTGAGAGAAAGCCGCGTGTCAGCACGCGATCGGGCACAGGTCAGTTCAGCGTGACAGGCGCAAAAGGCGACACTTTTGCCCCCCTCAGATCTTGCCGCTGGTGACGAATTACGCGGAAATCACCAATTCAGTTGTGGTTCGCTGCATGCCTCGTGGCGAATCGAGTGCAAGACGGGCGCGGAAAGCACTAGTAACGAGGACGTGATCAAATCGCACTGTATTTGGACTGCGGCGAGTAATGTGAACGGGGCCTGCTTGTCGCTCGCGTTGAGCTGGTTCGTACACCTATCACGCGTAGTTGAGGGAAGCCGTCATTAAAGACGGCTTCCCAGGCGAAAATGCTAACCCTCGAACATTCCTCAAAGGGGGAAAGACGTGAAACGCATCTGTGTGTTTGCATATGGAATCGCGTGCTACGGCGTGTTCTTCGCGACCCTATTGTACGCAATCGGTTTTCTAGGGAACTTCGGCGTGCCGAAGTCAATTGACTCGGGCCCGACAAGGTCGTTGGTAATCGCGCTTGGTATCGATATCGCGCTGCTTGCGCTGTTTGCGCTTCAGCACAGCATCATGGCACGACCATGGTTCAAGCGGGCGTGGACACGACTGGTTCCGGAACCGGCCGAGAGAAGCACTTACGTTTTGTTCTCGAGCCTCGCGCTGCTGGGAATGTTCTGGTGGTGGGAGCCGATCGGAGGAGTAGTATGGAACGTCGGTGACGGCATCATGAACGCTGTTCTGACCGGCTCCTACGTCCTGGGGCTGTTGATCGTGCTCGTCAGCACGTTCCTGATCAATCACTTTGATTTGTTCGGGCTTCGCCAGGTCTGGCTCTATCTGCAGGGCGTACCGTATACCCACCTAAAGTTCCGAACCCCGTACTTCTATCGATACGTCCGACATCCCCTGTATGTGGGATGGCTGTTGAGCTTCTGGTCCGCGCCCGTGATGACTACCGCACACTTGCTGTTTGCGGCGATGACAACGACATATATCCTGGTTGCCATTCAGTTTGAAGAGCACGACCTAATAACCTTCCATGGGGAGCGCTACCGCGACTATCGAAAGCAGGTGCCGATGCTCATTCCGACGATCCGCCCCGGAGTGGCAGAACCGGATCAGCTGAAGAGCGAACGGGCGACCGCGTAATAGACACATGACGAGCGCGGCTCGGTGCGCCACTTTCGGCTCCGAGCTGCCACCCATGAGGAGTGGGAACTTCAGTCTCCATCAATGACCCGAGCTACGGAGCAACCGATGAGAAACGGCGATCCGGTAAACTGGCCAGTTCCTGAACAGAGTGTGCTTTCTTCTTCGCCTCACTCTTGAGCGTTTCCCGCACGGGAAAACAAATCCTACACGCGCGAGTGAACACAATTGTGCACTTCTGTGCGGGGTGCTGAGCAGACAGGTCTCTGATTTATCGCGCTTACGAATCGCGTGCGGAATCGCCATTGAAGCGCTAACTTCCGGATAGCGCAAGATTACCGGCCAATGTTGAGGTAGAGGGCTCGGTCTCCCGGTCTGAAGCAAGTATTCTTATTTCGTCTGAATGTGATGATGCCGGGAGGGTGAAGGCGCAGCCAGCAGATCTGCAGCTCGAGTCCCGGCTAGTCCATCTCAGGGCTGTCCCGGCTGGACGGAGTCGATGCGGTAAGGTCGCATCATCTCGTTGTCCTCGTGTTCGCGTCGCACAGCAGACCTCAACTCGTTCAAAGATAAGCTACAGAATAAGCTACATTTGCCGGTAGGCTGCACGAAGCATTCAGCTACATCGTAGTGTAAGTTGTGGTGTTTGAAGGTCTTAAGATGGGGTGGCTGGAGGGGTTCGAACCCTCGGCCACTGGAACCACAATCCAGCGCTCTACCGGCTGAGCTACAGCCACCGTATCACTCACGAGTGTATCACGCGTCAGCGCAGGAAATTCGTCATCGCGTTGATGATCGTCGCATTGGTAAAGTCGATCAGCGAGGCGCCCACAAGCGGTACCACGATAAAAGCTCTCGGGGCAGGGCCGTACTTCTCGGTCAAGACGCTCATGCAGGCGACCGCGTTGGCCGTCGTGCCCAGCATGAACCCGCAGAATCCTCCGGACATGACCGCAGCTTCATAGTCCTTGCCCATCAATCGGAAGACGCCCAGGCACATTAGCCAGATCAGCGCCACCTGCACCAACAGCATGGAGATCATTGGCAGGGCCAGGTTCGCCAATTCCCAGAGCCGCAAGCCCAACATTGCCATGACAATGAAGATGGAAAGTGAGATGTTGCCGATCATGTCCGCATGACGCTGGGAAATCCTGATGAATCCGAAGCGATCATCGACGTTCCGCACAATGGCGGCAACGATCATGGCGCCGACGTACTCCGGCAATACGATCTCGTGCAACGTAAACCATGCGCCGATGATCGACCCGAGCCCCATGCAGATACCGATCACGATGATGTTCTGCAACAGCGACGCTTCTTCCGTATCCACCTCGACTTCATCTGCAACCGGCGCCAGCACGGCGTGACGTTCAACGCCGATTGTCTGAGAGCGCAAATCGCGAGACCGAATTATGTTCCCGCCGATAAACCCGCCGAGAAGGCCGCCGGCCGTCATGCCGAACATCGCGCATGAGACCCCAAGCGTTGTCGCGCCGTTGACGCCGAGAGCCTCGAATGTCTTGCCGAACGACAGTGCGGTCGCCGGACCACCCGTCAACGCTACGGAACCTGAAACGATCCCGAGCAGCGGGTTGAGGCCGAAAAGCTGGCTCAATCCCACTCCTAGTCCGTTTTGACACACCGCACCGATCGTGGCAACGACCAAAAAGAGCAGCACTTGGGGGCCACCCTTCCGAACGAGCGCAATGCTTGCGCCGAGGCCGACGCTGGTAAAGAATGCGACCATCAGTAGCCGCTGCAGGGATAGCTCCATCTCGAAATTCACCCTGCCGCGTAAGGCCAGCATCGCGAGCGCATACAGTAATCCGCCGACGATCGGGGCCGGAATGTTCAACTCATCTAAAAGACGGAAACGCCGCTTGAGCCAGCCGCCGAGCACGAGGCCGAAGCAAGAGAGCGCAAGAACCTGGATGGCATCAAGCTTTACGGTCACAAACCCGCCCGCTTCCAGAGCTGGTCCACACGCTTCTGTACGGCTTCATCCATGCGAATCACCTTCGGCCACGGGCGCGTAAACCCTTCCGCCTGCCACTTGCGGGTGGCGTCAACGCCCATCTTCGATCCGTAATTCGGTAGCCGGCTGGCATGGTCCAGCGAATCGACCGGACCCATCACGAACTCGATATCCCGCTGGGGATCGATATTGTTCAGCGCCTTCCACGCCGACCTCTCGCACGTTCTGGACGTTCACATCGTCATCCACCACGACGATGCATTTGCTGAACATCGCCTGCCCCAGTCCCCAGATGGCATGCATCACTTTGCGCGCGTGCCCCGGGTAAGATTTGCGGATCGAGACCAGGATCAGGTTGTGAAACACGCCTTCGGCCGGCATGCAGATGTCGCGGATTTCCGGCAATTGCAGGCGCATCAGCGGCAGGAAGATGCGCTCGATGGCCTTGCCCATGTAGAAGTCTTCCATGGGCGGCGGACCGACGATCGTCGTCGGCGTAGATCGGATCTTCGCGCTGCGGTGATGCAGGTGACGTGGAACACCGGGTAATCGTCCTCCAGCGAGTAGAAGCCGGTATGATCGCCGAACGGGCCTTCGGTGCGCAACTCGCCCAACTCGACGATAGCCTTCCAGCACGATCTCGGCATTGGCGGGAACTTCAAGGTCGGAGGTCTGGCACTTCACCATCTCGACGGGCTTCCGGCGCAGGAATCCGGCGATCATCATCTCATCCAGATCGGGCGGCAGCGGCAGGATGGCCGAGTACATCGTGGCCGGATCGCAGCCGATCGCCACTGCGACATCCATGCGCTTCCGGCCCTGGTGCAGCAGCCGGCGGTGATGCTCGGCGCCCTGCTTGTGCGTCTGCCAGTGCATCCCGGTAGTGCGGTCGTCGTACACCTGCAGCCGGTACATGCCGCAGTTGCGCTTGCCGGTATCCGGGTTCTTCGAGAACACCATCGGCAGCGTGATGAAGCGGCCGCCGTCTTCGCGGCCAGCAGTGCAGGACGGATAATCGCGCAGCGAGAAATTGTCCGTGCTGGATCATTTCCTTGCACGGTCCCGTCGCGACGATCTTCGGGAAAAACGACCCCACCTCCGCCAGTTTCGGCAGCATCTTCAGCTTGTCGATCAGGCCCTGCGGCATGCGCATCTCCAGGAACTCGGAGATCCGGCGCGGCAACCTCGTCCACGGACTCCACTTCCAGCGCGATCTCCATCCTGCGCATGCTGGCGAAAGCGTTGATCAGCACCGGAATCGTGCTGCCTTTGGGCTTCTCGAACAGCAGCGCCGGACCGCCCTGCTTGACGGCGCGGTCGGCGAATTCGGTGATCTCGAGATAGGGATCGACTTCGAACGGAACGCGCTTGAGTTCGCCTGCTCGCTCCAATGCGGAGACGAAGTCACGCAGATCGTATAGGCCATAGGATGAGTCGTTTACCATGATGACAGACCATGACCAATCGAGTTGCTTTTATCACTGGGCGAGCCGGGCATCGGGCGCGCTTGCGCACTGGCATTGTCAGCAGGCGGGACGACATCGTGCTGGCTGCCCGGAATCGCGAAAAGCTGGAGGAGGTGGCCGCGGAGATCCGCGCGCGCCGGCCGTGAGGCCTATGTCGTCGAGATCGAATCTCTTCAGCCGATTCCATCAAGCAGGCGTTTGCCAAAGCCACAAGGAGTTCGGAGTCACCGAAGTCCTTGTCAACAATGCCGGGATGACCAAAGACGGACTGGCGGTGCGCATGAAGCCGGAGGATTGGAATTCGTGCTGGATACGAACCTGACCGGGGCATTCATCTGCACGCAGCAGGTTCTGCAGTCGATGATGCAGCGCTCGATGGGGACGGTCATCAATATCGCTCGGTGGTGGGCGAGACGGGCAACGCGGGCCAGGCCAACTACGTCAGCGTCGAAGGCGGGATTGATCGGGCTGACCAAGTCGCTTGGCGCAGGAAGATGGGCGAGCGGGGCATTACGGTCAACGCGTCGCCCCGGGATTCGTCGCAGACGGACATGACGGCGTGTCCTGTCGGATGAAATGAGAGAGAAGATGCTGGCGAACGATCCCGCTGAAGCGAATGGGCGGCCGGAAGACGTGGCGGCAGCCGTACGATTTCTGGCCAGCGAAGAAGCCGGCATATATCACCGGTCACGTTATCGATGTGAACGGCGGTATGTATATGTGATGCCGATACGCGCTTGCCGGACCGTACTCGAGAACGGCACCAGCGAGGGCACATTTGAGTGCCGGGCGTTGGACCTCTAAAACAACTTCTCCAATGCGCAGGGTTAGCCGACGGGATGGACAGCAAAGCTTTGTACAAGCGGAACCAGACGATCGAAGAAGATGCCTGAAGCAATTGCCCCAAACGTCGCCGATGACCCAGGGATGTCAGCGTTGCAGGGCGAGCCGACCGCCAGGACGCTCAGGAACGTCCATGAGATAGGTAAGACATTCTACAGCTGTCAATTACTGTCCAGGCCCCAATCATCTGAATCGTAAGGTTAGCCGCTCAACCGTGCCTTGTAAATAAGAAACGGCGGAGCGCCCTCGCGGGTTCCGGCTAGGCAATCGAGAAATTCATCTTGGTAACCGGCGCACCGCCGCAACGTTCATTGTCCTGGGAGCCCGTGTATTCCTTCGACGAAGGCTTGTTGCGGGCGTTCAACAATTCATTGGGCTGGTAAACGAACGTGTCCTGAAACACGATTCCATTACAATTAGCCGGACCGATGTGGATGTTAAGGACGTCGAAGATATCACTCAACGTGTCGATTGCCGTATCCACACCCTCGGCGATCTCCTTGCCTATTGCCAAGCCCTCCTGCGGACTGCCGAATATAAAACCGATCACAGCGCCGGCTATAGGCGCGACAACTCCAACGATTTTGTCGCCTACTTTGACGGCCTGTGCGAACTGGTCCTCAGCTTTACTTGATCCGAGATTCGTTAGGACAAGGGTCACCAACACAACGTCGCTATCCTTGGCTTCGATCGGATCGCTTGCGAAGACGCCTGTCATGTTGTCGCCAGTCTTGATACTGCCGCCGATCTGGATTGTTTTCAGGGGAAGCATCCGATTACTCTTCGTAATCGGATCGACAATCGTCACGACTATGGACAACCAATCGCTGTCGCTATGATCGCTGTCGGACTTCTGTGTCTTGATTTCGAAACTACTGACATTGAAAACGTAAGGCGCCACGCTCGGTTGCTGAAGGGGAGGCGGCAGGGGCTTCAGAAGAGGTGCTGGATCCTCACCAAGGGCGATACGAACCAAGTCCATGTTTCTCAGGCCTTGCAACTCGGACCCAAGACCGGTTTGAATGCCGAGTTCCACGATGAAGGTATTCCGCATGTCGTCCACCGTCATTGTTTTCAGCTCGCTGTCGTTGCGGATTTTCGCCTCCCGCAACAAGACAAACAGGGCGCCCGCTCCCGCGAGGTCGAAGTCATTGAGCCCCTGCAGCTTTCCGCCATCTTCTTTGGAGTGTGTCGCCAATTGAAAAATCAGGGTGTTTCTTTGCTCGTCGGTACCCATTTTCAGGAGTTGTCCATAGGTGGCGAAGCCTCCCGCCATAAGCACGCCTCCGAGATAGTCCCAAACGTGAGCGAGCCCGGCGCTTGCTTTCCTAACGCCAACAGAACCAAATCGATGTTTCTCATTCCTTGAAGGTCCGAGCCAGAAATACCGGTTTGCGTATTGACGCCAACGATCAAGGTATTGCGCAGATCGTCTCCCGTCATAGTTTTCAGATCCTGGTCACTGCGGCTCTTGGCTCCTCGCGTCAAGACAAACAGCGCTCCCACTCCGGCGAGCGTCGGGTCGTCAAAGCCTTGTAATTGTGCTCCATTCTCTTTGGTTCGCGTCGCTAACTCAAAAATGAGCCGGTTTCGTTGGTCGTTGGCAGGAACCTTGTTCAGCTCATGCTGCGTCAGGAACTTACCTGCTAGCAAAACACCGCGTGTTAGAGACATGGCTCAGTATAGGTGTTTTCTTGGTCCGAGCTAGAACGTTCGGGAGGTGACGTGCTGACCTGAGCATAAGTCCGCCGCCACCGCCCGGGAGCGTCGAATCGCCGCGTCAAATAATCTTTAGATGGCCGGAAGGAAGTGGTATCACTATCCACTTGGACGCAATATCATTCGACCTGCCAAACGATTAGGGGATCGCTACGCCATGTGTTGGTGAGTCACGGTGTCGTAATCCACACGCCCTACATCAACGAGTTGACTAGCAGCCCGAACGTGCCCCACGTCTGCCCTCGGAACTGCGGCCGGAATCCGAAGAGCAACACGCGACCCTTTCCATGACGGGCCTCGATCAGCGCGGGGCGACCCGCAATAGTTCTCTCCCCGGAAAGCCAGCCACTCGCAAGGAGATCCTTCGCCGCGTACCGCGCAATCACCCGCACCTCACGCTCAGCCTTGTTTTCCTCGGGTAGCAGCGATACTTCCCAGGCTTGACCGCCCGAAACGAAACCGTAGATCTTCTCGGAGGTTCCCGAGGCAATCGGGTGGTCCGTCTCCACGTTCAATCGCAACACCGAGCCGGGGCAGAAATACGAATTGGGCGACAAGTCGTCTCTATCCGTAACGAGAGGCCGTACCGGAAGACCGAACAACTGTACGGGAAGATCGGTAGCGTCATCGATCGCTATCAACGTTTTCCCATCCCGCACGAACCGATCCAGGGCCGCAGCGCCTTGAAGGCCGATGCCGCCGGTGTACTCGGGACGCTGAGGCGCCGGAGTTTCGCCACTGGAGTTACTTCGACGAGTTGTAGCTTCCCCCGCGCGATATCCATGCAGGATCGAAGCAGTGTTCTGCGACGCGAACAGGACCGTATCGAACCTGGCGGCAAGGTCTCCCTTTCGAATGTCGGCGTTTCGCACGACAGTGTATGGTATCTGGAATCGATCCAAGACCCACTGCGTCCATCCCGTCTCGCTATTCGGTTGCCAGGACTCATAGATCGCAATCCGAGGCCACTTCCGGTCCGCAAACATTGAGGATTCCGAAGGCTGCGGTTCAGCCGCCTCCAGGTCCGCATCGAACGGCGTCTCGACGCGGTCGAATGCCACACCCATCAGCATGGGCATGGTCCAACCCGCGACATCATACGGCCGTTTCGTCGGCCCGCTGATTCCTGCGCGCAGTTCGGGATAGTATTGGGGCTCCATCAAATCGAGCACGTATCCTCGAAATGCCTGGCCCGCAGGGATTACCCATGTCCCTCTTGCATAGGACTTCTCACCGGCTTTGAACGATTGTTTCGCCCGACGAACCTCCACACCGGCCAGTCGCAGTCGGTGCAGCATCTCGAGCGCGTTGCCGGCCTCGGGGACCACATAACCATAAGGTCCACCCCGCGTGCCTGCCTCGATATTGGCTCGCGCAACCTCCCACGATTTCCTCAGCAGATGCTCCCGGCGCGCCGTCGCGAGATCGAGAATCGCAAAGTCGACGGTCAGCATGTAGTCGATCGCGCTGCGGAGGGACCACTTGCCGCCCAGCCAAGGGCGTTCGTAGAACACCGTCGGTTGTTTGGTCGGGATACCATTCGCGAAACGCTCTGGAAACACCGATGCGTCATAGATTCTCGGAGTGGCATAAACGTGCGCGGCGGTTTCGGTCAGAATGCCGTGCATGTTATGGAAGGCCGGAGCCGATCGCAAACCGCCGTTCCACCATGCGTCGAAACCGTGATACGAAAGAACACCCGGTTTGTTCTCTCTCGCCAGGCGCTCCTTGATGGCCGATCCAATGGAATTGATTCCTTCCATCACGGGAGCCGGAATGTGCGGGTTCAGCGGCTCGGCGTACGGAGGCACGAAAATCCGCGCAGGAAAGGCGGGAGCCTGGTGCTGATTGTAGACAATCTGGGGGAACCACTCCCGGAAGAGCAGGCGCGCGACGTTCCGCGTCTCTTGCAGGTTCATCATGAACCAGTCGCGATTGTTATCGTGGCCCGCGTACTTCTGATAAAGCATCGGCAGGGGCGCCAGCTCATACGGAGTTCCGAGATTTTTCCTGTACCAATCGACCACCATGTCGAGGCCGTCGGGATTAATGACAGGAACCTGCATGAGGATCACGTTCTCCCGAATTCGGCGCGCTTCCTCGCTCTCGTCCGTGAGCATCTTATACGCCAGTAACGGCGAGTGCTGCGCGGGAGCTACCTCGGTTGCATGCAGGCCTGAATCGATCCACACAATCGAACGTCCAGTCTTCAGGATGGCGTCAAGTTCCGCGGGAGAGGCGAGGCCGAGAGCGAGTTTCCGGTTCATCTCCTTATACTCGTCGAGCCTCGTCAAGTTCTCCGGGGAGGAGATAAACGCCATGTAGGACGTTCGTCCCATGGACGTCTTTCCGTACTCCACCCAGCGAATTCGGTTGGAAGATTCAGCCAGCTTCTTGAAATAGCCTGTGATCTCCTCATAATTTGCGAGCTTGTAATCCTCTCCGGGTTCGAAACCGAAGTGGTCTTTTGGGGCAGGAACGGCTGCGGAAACGAGGCATGCGGCGAATAGAACTGTGACCAGTACCCTGCGAAGCATGATGCACAATGATACCGTGTGAAGCGTTAGCGGGGATGCCTTCGAAGAGGGCGCGTAAACTTTTGCATCCTCTGGGTGCTCTGCGTCGTATGAAGAGTACAGAGAGGCGAATGACAGAACCGGCCCAGGGCCAGGATGCTTTCACGAACGCCGTTGCCGGCGACCGCGCGGCCTTTGCGGAACTCGTGCGTAAACATCAGGCCATGGTTTTAGCATCGCGCTGCATTCGTTACGGGATAGGGCGCTCGCGGAGGAGCTGGCTCAGGAGGTTTTTCTCGATTTCTTCAATCACCTGAGAGATTTACAGTCGCCGGCCCATGCAGAGTTCTGGTTGCGGAAGGTGACGACACGGCGATGCATCGATTACGTGCGCCGTCGTAGGAGGCAGATCAGCATCGCGTTGGACGATGCGCCCGAATTGTCATCCCCGGCGGTCGACGCCGATCCTTTTCTCGTGGAAACGCTTCGGAAACTTACGGCATCGCTGCCGGAGCGGGCTCGAATGGTGGTTCTGCTCAGGTATCAGGAGGATCTCGCGCCGGCAGAGATCGCCGAGACGATGGAGATACCGTTGAACAGCGTGAAAAGCTGCTTGCATCGAGCGTTGGCAATGTTGCGTGAGAAGTTGGAAAGATCGCAGGTCCGAAGATGAGCAATATCGAAACACCGAACGACTTTGAAAACGAGCTAAGACGCGCCTTGCGCCGTCAGGAGCCACCTTCGGGTTTCACTGACCGTGTCATGGCGCGGATTTCGAATCGTCGTCCTCAGCAAATTTGGCACAGGCAGTGGCTTGCGGCTGCCGCGGCGGCATGCATTGCCGTGATCGGGTCCGGAGCCTGGGAACAGCACCGGCGGCAGGTAGAGGGCGAACGCGCCAAGCAGGAATTGATTTACGCGTTGACCGTGGCATCGGAGTCGCTCCAGACGACGAAGCACATTCTTACGAGGTAGAGATATGAAGTGGTTATTCGCCGTCGCGCTGACGGTTTTGGCATCCGGACAGCAACTGGATCTCGGACTGTTGGACAGGCTTGCGAGCCGTGCCAAGAGTTCGGTCAACGTTACCTTGGACGAGGACAAACTGAAGTTCGCCTCGGGCTTCCTGTCGGGCGACGATGTGAATCAGGCGGCTGCGAAGAATATCGTCAGCGGACTCAAAGCCATCAATGTGAGAGTGTTTGAATTCGACAGTCCTGGACAGTTCACCAAGGCTGATCTCGACGCCATACGTTCCCAAGTCAAAGGCCCCGGTTGGAGCAAGATGGTCGAAGCCAAGGATGGGGATGAAATGGCGGAAATCTACATGTTCAGCAAAGGAAAGGAAGTTGGAGGTCTGACAATTATCGCCTCCGAAAAGAAAGAACTTTCCGTCGTAAATATAGTGGGACCGATCGACCTGAAAATGCTGGGCTCACTCGGAGGAAAGTTCGGTATACCGAAAGATGTGGGCAGCACGCTGCCTAAGCCGCTGAGTCCGCCGAAGTCGCCCGACAAAAAAGACGACTAGCTCGAAAACGGGAAACGGGCCTGCTGAATCGGCAGCCCGCGAACCTCGATTTTCTTCAAATCCGCACTCCCGATTCCCAAACCCTCTGCCAACTTCAACGTGTTGTCGCACTCTTTGAACGGCGCAGTCCCTTTATCCGCCAGCGGATCGTAGCCCATGACGGCGGTCGCTACGGCGTCCGTCGTTACGCCATTCGTTCCCATCAGCAACACACCGGGACGGATATATTTCAGGCCGCGAATCCATGGACCTTCGCCGCCGGAGACAGTCTCGATGCCGTCGATGAAGGCTATATCGATTGGTCGAGCCGACACGAGCTCCGCCGTGATTCGCGGCATACGGTATCCGGGGTCGCGAGGCGACTTGGGGTCAATCTCCGGCAGGGCCGCTTTCGCGGGCTGGCGCTTGCCGAAATGGCAACAATCCACCCGGCCCTTGCCCGGTGTCTCATTCGGTTCGTCCAGTCCTGCGTCGTCTCCGTAGATGGATGCCGGGGTGTTCCCGAAGCAATTCTTCATTGACAGTGTGACACCGCACGTAGCATGATTCTTCAGCTTCGCCATCGACATGAACAGGTCCGTATCCACGTAAGCGCGGTTCAGTTCATAGGACGGAAATATGAGCCCTTTTACCGGCTTCACCCGGGCGTAGGATTTGTGCGCGCCCGCGGCATTCGTATTCTCGAACTCGACCTTCGCCCGCGTAGCTGCCGATCGCAGGGATCGTACGTTCCACCCCGAGTCGAGCATGTACTCTTCTAGCGGACCCGCCGTTGCCCAGCAGCTTTCCACCAATCGAATTCGCTTCGCGCCCGCCGCGTCGAGTTGCGCGATCATCGCGCCGACAGTCCTCGGATGCGAATAGTGCGTTACTCCGAGCGGCTTGCCTTCGAATCTCAATCCAGGGCTTCCCGTCAGATTCAGCTTGATCGTAATTGTCTTCCCCGAGATAACCTTATTCAATCCGAGTTGATCGAACATCGTTCGCAGGACCGCCGGCACATCTTCGTTGTAGCTGGCGCAGCGCGCGATTGCCACGGGCGGCGCAGGCGTATCCTTCGCGTGGACCAGCGTTGCGGTTGAAGCGAGTGCGAGCAGTTCACGACGGGTCATACGTCGATTATGACAACTCTGACCGGCTATTGCAGAACAAGCGTGGCGGCGACGTTCACGTTATCGATGTCGATTCCGGTCCCTTCCTCCACCTCGTAGACTTCCAGTTTTTTAGGTTCGGCCCCCGGAGCCTGCAGTGTAGCCGAGGTGAACTTACCCAGGACGTGAACCGTCACGTTTTCAACGGGAAAGCCCGAATAATTGACTAATTGAAGTACATTCTGCCGGCCATCGGCGCTCCGGACGAAGTTGGATAGCATGCTTGAGACATTGAAGAGGCGGGCCCCGAGATTTCTTCGCCCTGTCATCGAGTTCATCTCCTTCCAGATTTCATCGAGCATCTTTACATCGTCATCGGTCGAACGTGATCTGATCCTCCCGAAGCGGCGGGAACTTCCATGTCGCCGGTCCGCTCAGCAGCGTACCACCCGACCTCGTCCATGCCCGCAACCTCTTCTTCTAGTTGACGGATCGACGTTCACTGCCATCTTCGTGCCTCTCCATGGCAGCCGCCTCGAGCTTGTGCGTGGGGACCGGGCGAACTGGCGTATGTTTCACCGCGATCATATCCAGCACGCCGCCGGAGAGCAAGCTCCGCTATCGACATCCTGCAGAATCGCAAGTTCCCCTGCTGGCTTCATGTCCCGCCAATCGGCGTGCGATTCGTAGTAGCGCGAGAGCTGCATCATACGGTCCCACGTCTTGCGAGCCGGCTCCTCGCCTGCAATAGCAATACGAGAAGTCTGAACGAAGCGGCGACACGAAA
>CAWGVL010000042.1:0-134241 GCA_963825845.1 Bryobacteraceae bacterium
CGCTGACCATCGCGCAGCCGCTGTACAGCCTGCAAGGCGGCGCAGCGGTGCGGCTGATCGCGATGACAGAGTCTGCGGCGGGAAGAAGCGTGCGCGTTGCGCTGGGAAGAGATCGACGAAGTGGGTTCATGCCTGAGACTGGCGACGACCAAGACCGGTCGCTCTACCCGCCTATCGGCAAGCCGGTGCTCGACCTTTTGCAGGCCATGCGCCGTCGTCATGCGCAATGGGTATTCCCCAACCGGGACGGCAGCGGCAGTGCCGACCTAAAGAAGCAGATTGCCGACCTGTTCGACGCTGCCGGGCTGACCGATGCACGCTCTCATGACCTGCGCCGCACCTTCGCCAGCCAAAGCGGCCGATGAAGGCTATGGTGATGCGACCATTGGCGAACTGCTCGGACATGCTCGGCGCGGCGTTACCGCTCGCCACTATATCCGCAGGCCGGACGCTGCGCTGATCGCTGCGGCCGGTCGCGTGGCGCAGCGGATTAAGGATCAGATGGCAGGAGCCGAAGCAGCGGTAGTGGTATCGCTATCCACAAACCTCACTTGAAGCCGATACTCCGCTGCCAAAGTAGTATTGTTGCGCACGGAGGCGGACGGTCAACAGAGCTTGCCAATCGGGCCGGGCTTGGCGCACATCACGCCCTACCTTCTGCGCTACAGCCTCGCCAGCACGGCGAATGATCCGGAATTCACCGAGCCGACCATCGCCACCATGCTGGGTCACTCCTCATGGAACGATCACCGGCCGATATGTCCACCACCTCGATCCCGCCTTGATCGCAGCAGCCGATCGGGTGGCTCATCGGATCTTGGTCGATATGGGGGAGAGTGATGCCGATACCGCACCGGAGACCAGCGCGCAGGTCTCCCCATGATCAGCCTGCATCCTCGTCAGCATGGTGCCTGACCGTAATACTGTGACGCTGAGCACCGCAGGCTGTTTGCTTTCTTCCAACATTCGCGGGCCGTAGCCGACTTCTGCCATCGCCTTGATGAAGGTGGACGCAGATGACAGCTCGCGGTGCCTGCATCGTCGGCAAGAGGGAGATTGCAAAAGTGCCTGACAAGATCGAAGAAGCCGTTACTACCATGGTCATCGCTCTGGATTACGAAGTTCACAGATCTCGTCCGAAACCAAGCCAAATCGATGGCGACGCTGGAAAGTTTCGAACGTAACCACAGTGTAAGGGCTGAGCTTCAAGAGGCGTTCCTCTCTTGGCATAATTCAAGTCTACCCCGACAGAGCAGCGTGAGCGTCTTGAGCGTCTGCTCGGCTCCATGAAATGCGATACTGTAGAGTTGGGCTGGCTGTTAAGTGAGAGTTCTCTTCTCATGCGCGCCCAGAATTCGAGCAGCCGAATTCATCTCAGCCAAATTTCCCATGAAATTCAAGCAGTACAGGAAGCACTTACCCAACTCCGAGGGCTCCTCGGGTCCTATTTGGAGACATTGCCAAAGCCTGCACGTGGCCGTCCAAGCAACAGCAGATACGGACTGGTCATTTACCACTTGGCCGAAGCGTGGCGTGCGGCTACCGGCCAGAACCCTGGTGTGTCCACGAAGGGGATGGTTCGACAAAAGGCGGCCGGTTCAATGATTTCGTCAAGGCGTCCCTGCCGATCATCACGGGCGATCGGCGCGTCTACCATCTCCGCTACCGAGATTCGGGCGCCTGCTTGGCGCCTTCGACAAACTGACTGAATACAAGTTGACTGAAGACAAGTGACCAAATAATCCCGCTGCCCGGCGATTTTATGGGCACGCCCCGGTGGCTCGACCTTTCCTGAATATTCCCTCGTTCGGCCGACATCGCGGCCGTTTGAGGAGCATGACATGAAGTCAAAAGCGCTATTTATCTCGTCAGCAGGCCAGCGAACACCTCCTGGAGCAGGGGCTGCCAGCCGCCGTGGCGACGCTAGCGAAGCTCGCCGTTGTCGGCGGCGGCCCCGAGTTCCAGAAGTTTGGCCGCTTCCCCCGCTACACCGTCGACGCGCTGGATGCTTGGGCAGCGAGCAAGCCTGAGCCGGGACGCCGCTCGACCTCCGACCGGAGCAGCGTAATCATGGGCCTTCATCGCAAACAAGCGGCGTCCATCGATTTTTGCGCGATCAATGCGGCAGCTCTTGCGGTTCTTCCAGGGCTCCTCGACCGGTGGCTTCCCGATGGCCGTGTTGAGGCCGGGCGCGGAGTATGTGGCCCGCAACCCGCGCCGCGATGGATCGCCGGCTGGGCTCCTTCAAGATCAACCTGCACACCGGCCGCTGGGCGGACTTCGCCACCGGTGACAAGGGGCGGCGATGTCATCTCACTCACGCCGCTTATCTCGCCAACATCAGGCAAAACGAGGCCGCCCGCGAGTTGGCCGCAATGCTGGGGATGGAGTCAGGATAACTTGCAAAAATCCCCTGTTCGCCCCGCTCGGGAACTTGGCAGCTGCGGGCCCCATGCCGTCAAGTAGAGTTGCAGATAACAAGCCGAGCACTGGCCCTGAGCCAATGATCCCTGTGCCCGCCGCATGCCCGAAAATGACGTACCGGCATGCCCAAGTACGGCATAGCCTGGGGAGCGTGGCCCTACTACCTGCCCGATGGCAATCTTGTCGGCTACGCTGTCCGGATTGATTACGTTGATCAGGATGGCCGGCCAGCCAAGTATCGTAGTGCCCGTGAAACTTATTGTTTATTGCCCGATGGCCAGCAGAAGTGGGTTGCCAGAGAGATCTGACGCCGCGACCACTCTACTCGTCTGCCCGAGCTGACTGCCCAACCCAGACGCCTTTGGTCGTCGTCTGCGAAGGTGAGAAGAAGGCGGATCTGGCGACCCCGATCCTGTTCCAGGGTGCTGTCGGCACCACGTCCATGGGCGGGGCCAAAGCCGCCGCGCAGTCGGACTGGTCACCGCTGGCTGGATGCGACGTGGTGATCTGGGCCGATCATGATGAACCGGGTGCCGCCTATGGCTAGGATGTCGCCCGGCTGGCACAGCAAGCCGGAGGGCCCGGGGTCAGTGGCCATAAGCGTCCAGGTGCCCGGGCATTTCCCTGAGAAATGGGACCTCGCTGACCCGCTGCCAGAAGGTACCACCCAAGAGGACTTGGTCGTCCTGCTGGATAACGCCAGCTCCCATCATGGTCAGAGGACGAAGAATGGAGAGGCCGGACCAGGCTACGTTTCTTTCCGGCCCCTACCGGATGGATGCTGGTGGGCTTTGGTTGGTCCCCGATCCTGATGCGGATGACGAAGGTGCCGGTTCCGGGGTCTTCATATGCTCCCCCTTCGAGGTCCTGGCCGGAAACGCGCGATGGGTGCCGGTGAGAATTGGGGACTGCTCACATGCTGGCTCGACAGGGATTGGTCGGTCGCACCGATGGGCGATACCCCGTGCCCTTGCTCGCTGGCGACGGCTCCGAGGTGCGACGCATGTTCATAGATCGTGGATTACGCATCGTGCCCAGTCACAAAGCGCGCGATCACCTCAACCGCTACCTCTCCCTGATTCAGGTCGAGGCCCGCGCGCGGGCAGTCGATCACATCGGTTGGCACGAGACGTCGGCAGGACCGATGTTCGTGCTGCCAAACGAGACGATCGGGCATGTCGTCCTCCAGTTCTCTGGGACGCACAACCATCACGTTGCAATTTACGCTCGAGCGAAATATTGATGCCGCGGCGCAGGACGTACAGGCCGCCATCTCGCAGGCGTCGCGCTCGCTGCCGCCTGACATGCCTACGCCTCCCTCTTACAGCAAAGTAAATCCGGCGGATCAGCCAGTGTTGTTTCTCAGCGTGCGCTCGAAAACGATGATGCTTTCGGCGGTCGACGAGTACGCCACAAATCTCCTCATCCAACGCATCGCGATGGTAAGTGGGGTGGCGCAGGTACAGATCTACGGAACGCAGAAGTATGCCGTTCGCGTTCAGGTGGACCCGGCGAAGCTCTCGTCAAAGGGGATTAGCCTGGACGAGGTCCGGGATTCCTTGACGCGAAATAACGTCAATCTGCCGGCCGGGGCGCTGTATGGAACCAACCGTCAGTTTACGGTACAAGCGAATTCGCAATTGTCGAGCGCCGCGCAATTCCGGCCGATGATTATCGCGTACCGGAACAGCAACCCCGTCAGATTGGAGCACGTCGCCAACGTACTCGACAGCGTCCAGAATGATAAATCGGCCTTCTGGATGGATGGCGTGCCCACCCTAATGCTGGCTGTGCAGAAGCAGCCCGGGACCAATGTGATCGCCGTCGTAGATGGGATCAAGAAACAACTGCCAGCGATCATCGCGCAAATGCCGGCAGGGATTGAACTGGAGATTTCGTTCGATCGCTCAAAGACAATCCGCGATTCGGTCGCGGACGTTAAGTTTACGCTGCTGCTGACCATCGCACTGGTAATTCTGGTGATCTTTGTTTTCCTCAGGAACGTTTCGGCAACGGTGATACCGGGTATTGCCGTTCCTCTCTCCCTCATCGGAACATTTGCGTCGATGGCGCTGCTGGGATACACCGTCGACAACCTGTCATTGATGGCGATGACACTGGCTGTGGGCTTCGTCGTAGATGATGCCATTGTGATGCTGGAGAACATCGTCAGACACCTGGAGATGGGCAAGACTCGTATGCGAGCGGCGATTGATGGGGCCCGCGAGATTGGATTCACCATCATTTCCATGACGACATCGCTCGTAGCCGTTTTCATTCCGGTTTTGTTTCTAGGTGGAATCGTCGGCCGGCTGTTACGTGAGTTTGCGGTTACCATCAGCGTCGCCATTCTGATCTCGGGGCTGATCTCGCTGACGCTGACCCCGATGCTGTGCAGCCGATTTCTGCACTCAAATCACGAGCGGCGTCATGGATGGCTGTTTAACGCTTTTGAGCGTGGCTTCGGATCCATGCTCCACGTTTATGACCGCACTCTGACGTTCAGCCTCCGTCACCGGTTCGCGACGCTTGCAGTCAACATCGCGCTGGCACTTTTGACTGGCTTGCTCTTCACGCGTGTACCGAAGGGCTTCATGCCGACGGAAGATCTGGGCACGATCATGGGTGCTTCTGAAAGCACGGAAGATGTCTCGTTTGCGCGTATGGCTCGGATGCAGTATCAGGCCCAGGAGGCCGCGAGAAAAAATCCGTTTGTAAGGAGTGTAGGCGCTGGGGTTGGAGGCTTCGGAGGCGGCAACTCGGGGTTCATGTTCCTGCGGCTCAAGGACGATCCGAACCGGCCGCACGCCAACGCGATACTGCAACAGGTTCGTGGACAGTTGTCGCAAATCCCTGACCTGAACGTTTTCCTTCGTCTGCCGCCGCTCATCACCATCGGTAACCAGCAGGGAAATCGCGCCATGTACCAGGTCGCCCTCCAAGACGCGGATACGGCGATGCTGTACGAGTGGGTTCCAAAGTTCGAGGCCAAACTTCGTACGCTGCCCGACCTGCAGGACGTTACCACCGACCTTCGACTCCGAAGTCCGCGCCTTACCGTGGACATTGACCGCGACCGCGCACAATCACTTGGCATCAGCGCGGACACAATAGCGAACACGCTGTACAGCGCGTACGGAAACCGGCAGGTTTCAACCATCAACAGCGCTTCAAACGAGTATTCTGTAATTCTTGAAGTCGATCCGGAAGCACAGACTGATCCTGCCGCCCTTTCGCAGCTCTACCTTCGATCGAATACCGGCAAGCTGGTTCTACTTTCGGAGGTTACGAGGCTGAGCTCGGGCGTAGCTCCGCTAAGCGTGAACCACTACGGCCAATTGCCGGCTGTGAACATCAGCTTCAATCTCCGGCCTGGCGCCGCGCTCGGCACAGCGGTTGACCAGATGCAGCAGGCAACGCGCGATATCGGTCTGCCGGAGACGACCGCTTTGACGTTTCAAGGAGCAGCCTCCGCTTTTCAGGATTCACTGAAGGGTCTTGGAATTTTGCTTGTGATGGCGATCGTCGTCATCTACCTTGTTCTCGGAGTACTTTACGAAAGCTTCATTCATCCGATAACCATCCTGTCCGGCCTGCCGTCTGCCGGGCTGGGTGCGCTGTTGACATTGCTGATCTTCGGACTGGAGTTGAACCTTTACTCGTTTGTCGGGCTCATCCTGCTGATCGGTATCGTGAAGAAGAATGCG
Organism: Bryobacteraceae bacterium; assembly: GCA_963825845.1. Taxonomy (GTDB): domain Bacteria; phylum Acidobacteriota; class Terriglobia; order Bryobacterales; family Bryobacteraceae; genus DASQDN01. Next base: position 6,132 of record CAWGVL010000042.1, read on the forward strand.
ATCATGATGATCGACTTTGCCCGGCAAGCGGAGAGTGAAGGAAAGTCAGCTTACGATGCCATCCATAGAGGCAGCCTCGCTCGCTTCCGCCCGATCATGATGACGACGATGGCAGCCCTTCTCGGAACATTGCCCATCGCCCTCGGCCATGGGGCCGGATCCGAATCGCGCCGCCCCCTCGGCCTGGCCGTGGTCGGCGGATTAGTCGTCTCGCAAGCGCTCACGCTTTATCTGACTCCGGTTGTGTATCTCTACTTTGAATCAGCACAGAGCCGTTTAGCGGCATGGAAGCAGAGGCGCAAACGAACCCCGAATGCTGACGAGCCTATTACAGTAGCTCATTAATCGGGCGTTTGGCCACATCTCATTTTCGAACGAACCTCTGGACCAGGTGGGGCGTTAACTCGGGTTACAACGGATGCTTCGTGCCCTATCTGACAGCCGCATTAGCGGCCGCACTCCTCGCTTTATTCCGCAGTCGTGTGGACGTCGCTCCTCGAGGTACTTGCGTTACGGCAGCAGGCCGTCATACTCAAACGCCAACGACGACGACCGCCACTGACGTGCTTGGATCGGTTGTTCTGGACTACGTTACGCCGCGTGCGGCTGCGATGGTCGGATGTTCTGATGGTGGTCAAGCCAGAAACGGTCATCGGATGGCATCGCGCGAGTTTCCGTCTGTATTGGCGCTTGCGATCGCGGCCGCGGGGCGGGTGGCGAAGATCAACGCAGAAATTCGCAATCTCATCCAGACAAGGGCGGTGGACAACGTCGGCTGGGGTGCGTATCCACGGTGAACTACTGAAACTCGGCTTCGAGATCTCCGAGCGCACTGTCGCGAAATATATAAGACGATTGCGGCGGCGCGGCGATCCAGGCCAGCGCTGGCTACCTTTCTCAACGATCATCGTGAGGTAATTGCCGCATGGATTTCTTTGCCGTTCCGACCGTGACTTTCAAACTGCTGTATTGCTTCGTGATTGAACATGGAAGGCGCCGAATCTTGCATTTCAATATCACGAGCCGGCCGAGTTCGGAATGGGTCGTGCAGGAGTTGCGGGCGGCGTTTCCGAGTCTGGAAAGTATCGCTATGTGATCTTGGACCACGATTCGAGGTTCAACGAGGATGTGATGGCGTTCCTGAAGGCGACGGGACTCAAGGTGAAGCGCACCAGCATCCAAGCGCCTTGGCAAAATGGATCGGCCGACCGTTGGGTCGGAGGCTGTCGACGCGAGCTTCTCGGCCACATCATTCCGCTAAACGAATCACATTTACGGCGACTGATTGGCGAGTGTGTGATATATAAACCACGAGGACCGGATTCACGATGCCCTGCAGAAAGACACTCCGAATCGACGGCCGATGGAGATTAGACCCTTCGCAAGCGCGGCGGTGATTTCGAGTGCCCGCCTAGCGGCTTACATCACCGGTACAGCTGGTCGGCAGCTGCGTAGTGACCCGTCGTTGACACTAATCACGTGAGTTTTTGCTGCGGCGCGGATCCCGTTGTGCTCGATTTTCGCTGCTAGACGAAAACTCATGAAAACAAATGCGCGACCTGACTTCGCCGCGCATAACCAGTGCACTCGCCAGAGAGAGCACATCATTGCATTCCGCGTGCCGGCATTTAGAACGTTTCTCTCAGCTAATTCGGGGTAGCAAAGTTCTGGCTACACACACCCACTCACGCCACAGTACAGCAAAGTGAGTATAATCGCGGAGTCCTGCTGAGTTGCGGACGAGGAGGTCTAATTATGTCTCGGGGTGTCTCTGTCCGTTCGATCACTCTTTTTAATTTTCGGCGGCTTCCTATTACTAGGACAGTCCGATCGAGGTTCGATTTCAGGCACAGTCAGCGATTCGACCGGCGCCGTTATACCGGGAGCGAAGGTCATCGTAACTAATCCGTCCACCAATGCCACTCTCAGCACCACATCGTCGGAGTCCGGCGACTATACGGCCCCGAACCTGTCTGTAGGTATTTATTCCGTGAGAGTGGAACGCGAGGGGTTCAAGCCCGCACTCTTGAACAATGTGAACGTGAACGCCGGTTTGAACGCTCGCGGCGATATCACCCTTGAAGTTGGCGCGTCTCAGCAAGTCGTTGAGGTACAGGCACAAGCGGCGGCCCTGCAAACGGAAGACGCAAAGGCGGCGACCACAATCACGAACAAGCTCGTGGACGATCTACCGCTAGTTGTGGGCGGCGCATTGCGCAGTCCCTTCGACCTGGCGACTCTCACACCGGAAGCCAAGAACTTCGGTGACAACAACTTCGCCTTGGGCGGCGGACAGTCCGCTAGCTACGGGACCAATCTTGACGGGGTTTCAGCGAACACGACACGAGCCCTGACCGCTTCCTGGGTTGCCGTCAACACGCCGTCTGTCGAAGCGATCACGGAGTTCACAGTCGAGTCGAACGGCTTCAAAGCAGAGTATGGCCATGCCGGCGGCGGTATGATGAGCTTCTCGTCGAAGAGTGGGACCAACAACTTCCACGGCAATGTCTATGAGTTCTTACGCAATGACGCTCTCGACGCGAATCGCTTTTTCTCGAACGCTCTGAACCAAAGAAAAGCGGTTTACAAGCAGAATGATTTCGGAGTTACGGCCGGCGGTCCCGTGTGGATTCCGAAGATATACAACGGAAGAAACAAGACCTTCTTCTTCTTTTCGTACGAAGGATTTCGAAACCGGAAGGGCGCGACTGCCACTGCCGCGACTGTGCCTACAACGGAAATGTACAACGGCGACTTCTCGAAGTGGGTGAACGCGGCCGGCAGCTTCTATTCCGATTTACGATCCCGCGACGACGAGATCGGACCCCACGAGCCGCACGGGATTTGTGCGAGACGTGTTCCCGGGAAACGTCATCCCCAAAGACCGCTTCGACCCGGTCGCTCTGAAGGCCCTCAGCGCGTTTCAGAGCGGTGGCCTGACTCTTACGCCCAATCTGTCCGCTACTCCAGGTACTAGCGCCTACGTGCGATCGAACTATCTAATCAACACGGGCACCAATCTGGAACCCGTGAACAAGTACAGCATCAAAGGGGATCACATCTTCTCCGAAAAAGATCGACTCTCCGGTTATGCGGGGATCAATCGGACCTTCGTAATCCCGGGCGTTCAAGGTGGACAGGGAGTTCTGCCGGGCTTTTACGCGGATTACAACGACACCCAACGGCACAGCGAGGTGTTCCGCATGAGTTGGGATCATACGTTCACGCCCACTCTCCTCAACCACTTCTACGCGGGCGGAAACAATTGGCGTGAGAATCACGATCCACCGCAAGCGACCGTGAAGAGCGGAATCAGCTGGAAGGACAAGGTCTGCCTTGCCGGCGTGCCGAATTGCGATGAAAACCTGCTTCGGCTCTCCTTCAGCGAAGGGTACACGACTTGGGGAGGCTCGGCCAACAATGGCTCGGAAAATACCATCTATGCGTTCAACGATGATGTGACCTGGATCAAGGGCAAGCACACCTATAAGTTTGGCGCGATGTATCAACGAAACCATTACAACGGCTTCGGCCGGCAGTGCATCGCGGGCTGTGCAACGTTCACATCGAAGACGACTGGTTTCCCGGGCGATCCCAACTTCACGACAGGCGGCGGGAACCCATTCGCATCCTTCCTGCTCGGATGGGTAGATAACGGGAGCGTCGACACGATCCGGTTCATCGGCCAGCAGTGGCCCTACTTCGCCGGCTATTTCCAGGATGACTGGAAGGTGAATAGCAAACTGACGTTGAACCTCGGATTCCGATGGGAGACGACGCTCCCCCCTGTCGAGCAAGAAAATCGTTGGATGGACTTTTCTCCCACACGCCCAAACCCGGCTGCTAACAACATTCTCGGCGCGGCTGTCTTCGCCGGGACTGGCGAAGGACGGGAAGGCACGCGTTCCCTGTCAGACGCCTGGTATGGCGGATGGGGACCGCACATTGGTATCGCCTACAGCCTCACTCCCAACACTGTGATCCGCACTTCGTATTCACGGTCGTTTGCCGTCGTGACGACGGTGACCGGATCGACTCACAATCAGGGTTTCTCTACCAATCCTGGATTTAGTACGCAGGACAACGGCGTCACTCCGGCGTTCCAGTTGAACGGGAGTTTCCCGGCGTTCCCGCAACCTCCGTTCATCAATCCTTCCGGGTCTAACGGTCTCTCCATTCCTTGGTTCCAGAACGAAGAGGCGGCGCGCATGCCTGAATACAACAGTTGGAACTTCTCGATCCAGCGTCAGCTCACCGGATCGATGGTGCTCGATCTATCCTATAACGGCCAGGCAGGCAGCCACCTGCAAAGCGCTCTCTTGAACATCAATCAAGTGGATCCAAGATATATGCAGACGCTCGGGCCGGCCGTGCTCAATGCGAACATCAACTCCGCTGCCGCGTTGGCTGCCGGGATTCCGAAGCCCTACCCGACGTTCAACGGATCGGTAGCCCAGGCGTTGCGACCGTATCCTCAGTTTTCGGGAATCGACACATGGTCGGGCGCAGGAGACCACAGCGGCCACTCGACCTATCACGCAGGTATTGCAAAGATTGAGAAGCGGTACAGCTCCGGCCTAACCTTCCAAACGTCGTACGTGTTCTCGAAGTTATTTACGGATTCCGACACCTATTGGGTCACCGACAATCCGCGCGCGGCGGACCAGTATAATCGGCGTCTCGAAAAATCGATCGGCTTCTATGACATCACACACAATTTCAAACTCGGGTTGGTATACGACCTGCCTTTCGGCAAAGGTCGCGAACACTTAAATAGCGGGTTCATGAGTGTCCTCCTCGGGAACTGGCGTGTTAGCTCGATCCATTACTACGCCAGCGGCCGTCCGATCGGGATCACGTCAGGAGTTGACCTGCCGATTTCACCCAACGTCGGAATCCGTCAGGCGGCGACGATCACTACATATGAGGGTTGGCGTGGAGCGGAGTCCAGTGGGGGCTTTGATCCGAATCCAGCGGCGGCAAACGGAGGCGATCGCTTCTTCCAGCCTCGTTCGTTCTTCCCGGCGCAGCCGACGGATCGTGTGGGCAATTCAACGCGCGCGAATCCTTTGCTGAGGGAATTTCCGAACTACAACGAGAACATCTCCGTCGGCAAGTCGTTCCGGATTGCTGAGAATTCTCGGGTCGACTTCCGATGGGAGGCGTTTAACGTCTTCAACCGGGTGCGGTTCGGCACGGGACCGCGGTCGCTCACTGATCCAAACTTCGGCCGGCTAACATCGAACAGCGATTTACTGAACACTCCACGTACGATGCAGTTCGGCTTGAAATTCTATTTCTGACCTGTGGTTCGCCAAAACGCGATCCGGGCGGGGTACTCAGGCGGCATCGCGAACATACCGACTGTGCAGTCCACCAACCTGAGGGATTCGAGTAATCTTCCCATGATTTGTGCTGGGCGGGGTTGAGGACAATCCTTTTCTGGCGCTAAATGCGTTCGCGAACGTGTGTAGTAAGAAAAGTAAGAAGTCAGGATCCGCTTCAGGTGGTAACGATTGAATATGATGACGTGTTGCTGGCGAATTGATCAGTTATGCCGCCATTGGAGTCTGGTACAAACCTCGACAGTGCCTCCGCCACTGGTATGAATCAAGACGTATCGCTGAGGTTGGTCCGTAGCAACCGATTCTGGCACACGTCCTGCCAGCCCGGCATGCGTTCTATGGCCGTTATAGTACTGTTGAAAATCCGATAGTTTTATTTCCAGATCGGCTGTGGTCCAGAATAAAGTGCGATCGAGGCACTCGCGCCGAATCGTGCCAATCAGCCGCTCTACGAACGGATGCGACAGCGGCACGTATGGAACAGTCTTGATTTCTATCACCTCGAGCACGCGAAGATTAGCTTGCCATTGGTGGAATCGGAAGAGCGGATCATGATCTGAGCTGAGGTATTTCGGCAGACTGTGCCCGCGAATGGCTCGCTGGAACATCCGACACAGCGCCACACCATTAACGATTCCGCTGTGGACGCCAAACCCGAGGATGCGTCGCGTAAATTGGTCCATCAGAACCAGAACCCAACGTGTTCTCAGCGTCGCCGATTCACAGCGGAATAAGTCGCAGATCCATAAACTGTCCTTTGTCTGGCCAAGAAACGTAAGCCAGGAGGGATTTCCTGAATCGGATTCAGGTCGATAGTGAATGCTCAAGATGCGGCGGACAACATCCTTGTCGATCTCGACGCCGAAAGCCAACGCGATCTGCTGAGCAATGCGAGGACCGCCCCAGCGGGGGTTGCGCCGTTTCATGGATACAACCGCGTCAATCAGGTCTTGCTTCGGTCCCTTCGGACCAGGGCGCTGCCTGCGTTTGGGCGAAAACAACATGCGGTACTTTCGTTTCCTCAGCAGGCTGTGAAGATGCAGCAGAGTGGAGGGCTTCACAATGATGTCGGAACGGAGAACGCGTGCGGGGCGCATGAAAAGTGCACAAGCCGGCGACAATACGATCCACGGAACGCAGGTTGGGTGCACGCTTTCGGCCACGATTGAGGACCAGCAGTTGATGTCGGAGCAGCACGGATTCGGCGACAACGGAACGGAGTCCGCCTGGTCTTTCCACTCGGGCCACGGGTGACGATCACATGAACGAAAAGGATGAGGAAGTCGCGCATCGCGGCAATCGTATCAGCACCTAAGATCCAGCAAGTTCAGCCTAATTTGGTAATTCGCCACGGACATCCCAGCGACCTCCACTCGTCTCGTCGACAGCTCGATGAAGAACAGCACCATGAATCGCTGTAGTCCTTTGGCGGTCCAGACCTCGATAGTGAAGAAGTCGGCCGCCACGATCATTTCCCAGTGTTGCGTCAGAAACTCCTTCCACGTCGTTTTGCGACTTCGCTCCGGTGCCGGCTCGATACCGCACCGCTCTCAAATGTCCGCGATCCTGCTGCGAGCGAGTTTGTGTCCCAGGTTTGACATTTCGCCCTGGATCCGGCGGTATCCCCAATCCCGATTCTGCTCCGCCATCTCAACGACAATTTGCTTGATCTCGGCGGCCGTGCGAGACCGGCCGGGGCAGCGCTTTCCACTGCCATCGTATCTCTGAACGATCAGCCGCTAGTGCCACCGCAACAGCCTCTCCGGTGTCAGTATCGTGGCCACCTCAGCCAGAAGCTCTCGTCCGAGTCCTTTGGCTTTGACTGTCAACCGACGCCGCTGATTGTCTGTAAGCCGCAGCCGCCGTTGTCCAAGTTGTTCGCGAAGCGCCGGTTCTCTTCGCGAAGATACTCGATCATCTGCAACTGGCGTGATTGCATCCATCCAGCAACCGCGATGAGCAAGAACCGAAACGGATCGAGGACTGTCGGCATCTCGTCAGTTCATTATCCTCGGCTCGGTGAACTGGCTCGATTGCGTGCATTCAACAAGATCCGGTTATCGGACCATACGGGGTATCCACCAGTGACTGGAAAGAATATTTGGGAGCATGATCCCGCTATTCCTGCTGCTTCGTTGTCGTACGGCCGTATTTTAACAATCTTGGGACTGAAGGGAGCTCAGGGAAGAAAGGAGAAGGCCGATCTACTGCGCGCCGTCGGAGGCAGCTCGTTGAACGACCTTCTGTCCAACAGCTCGACCGAGCGCGAGTCCCGTATCCACATCCTGGCGTGTATGAATGCCGGCGTAGAACGTTGACAGCCCGGCGTCCATCGCCTGCGCAGTCATCGTGTCGGCATCTGCAGGGAACAGGTATCCAAGCACTGCCGCGATGCTGCCTGAAGCGCAGGCGTGCCCCGAAGGAAAGCCCGGGTGAGCCGGATTCGAGAAGAGAGGAGTGATAGTAGGATCGGCCATACTCGGCCGCAGTTCCAGATAAGTGTACTTGGTGTCCCAGCAAGCGATAGTCGCATCGTGCTGTGAAACTGCCGCAAGCGCGTAAGCGCGCGCCGCTCGCGGGGGATTCGCGTTCCATCCGTGCTCAAAGATCTCGCGATGTACAGTATCGAGCCACGGCGTAATAAAAGATGGCTGCCAAAACCATGCGGAGTGATTCGTGGCGTTCGTACGTGGCAGATTCTTTACGTCCGCGAATTGGTCCGTCGCATCCGCGGAGCCGGGAGCGGGTGGAGATCCGGGCCTGAGGGCACTTCCGGACGCCAACACCCACGGACGCCAGGAGCCGGCCAGCGGTGTGACAGGATTGGGGCTTCCCCACACACCAGCGGATAGGGGATAGGACATCGTGACCGGCGCATCCGAACCATCCGCCTTCGCAAACGCAATGACGGCGCTGGCGACTGCTCGGCCAAGCTGCAGCCCGGCCACCACGTCGGATGGGAATTGCGTTCCCGCGAACAAGCGTGATCGTGCGGCCTCTTCCGCAAGGCTCGTGAACACTGTCTCACGGTCGGGAAACAGATACGCGAGTACCGCGGCCGCAGCGGCGGCAGTAACGGCATGCTCTGACGGAAACGAAGGACTGGCCGCCATGGCAACTCTAGGCACAATCGAGGAATCGAGTTGACTTGGCCGCTGCCGGTTGTATGTGTACTTGGTATCCCAAGCGGCTACCGTTGCATCGTGCATTGCGACAGCGACCAGCGCCATGGCACGGGTACCGAGTGTTGGAGCGATATTCCTTTTAGTGACTTCTTGAAACGCAATTTGCATCCATCGATAAGATGGAGGTCCGGCATCCCAATAAGCGACCTGGGCGAGACCGTTCGCGTCTGCTTGTCCCATGAATCCTTTCAGCCAAGCGACTTCGTTATCTCCCGCCCCGAAGCTGGATGGAGAAGATAACCGAACCTGGCTTCCGGAGGAGAGTACCCAAGTCTTCCACGCGCCTGCTGTGGGTTCCACTTGTGCGGAAAGCAAGTTGCTCCCGGCAAGCGCAGCGGTGAGCACGATATTAAAAATCTTCATTTCGTTTCTACCTCGACGTGCTGTACCGGAAAACGCGAGATTCTATTCCCGCTAATCTCGAGGCGAACTCGGAAGTTCCTCCGATGGCATCAAGCCACCGTCCGTGCGGATCCAGGCGCAGCGCAGCCGAAAACGCGGTGCTGGCGCCATAGGCTTTGGCGATGATGTGGAGGCCGGCTTCGAAGGCGCTGTTCCACCCTGTGGCGGTAACAACCAGTCCTGTGTCCACCAGCGCTTGCTCTTGTCTTAGGAGCACCTGGGGATAATGCGCTTGCACCCATTGAGCAAGATTTGGGTGCGTGGTGGCGTGGTAACCGTTCAGCAGGCCGCACTCGGCGAGTAAGATCATTCCGGTGCAGATTCCGACTATCTTCTCAACGCGAAGACCTTGTTCGCGAATCCAGTTCAGTAGCAGCCGGTTGTGGCGCTCCCGACGTAAACCTTTCCCGTCGGGTCTGACGAGAACCTCCAACAAATCGGTGAAACGAGACTCGGGCCAGTGTTGGTAATACCCTCGCCCGCCCGGGATCAGTAGAATATCGAGAGGTGGATGGTCAGAAGTGGTCGCCTGAGGCTGGAACTGAAAGCCGCTGTCGCAGGTGATAGCGCGCATTGTCTGCGCGATGAGTATGGTTCGAAACAACGGCTGCGAATTGACCAGATCATGCGCCGCCGAAAATAGGGCGGCGATGTCGGCGAAGGTGCTGATCTCCACTTCGTCGAACACCAGGATGCCGACGGTTCTCATGTCGTTCTCATCCCTCCCACATGCCTTACCGGGAGTCGCGCGGATTTATTCCGGGAGTGAGCGGATCGGTAGCAAAGGGAAAGATCTACTGCTGCAGCAACTGCGCGAACTGACGTAATTCAGTGGGGTTGAGGTCAGATATGACCCAATGATTCATGCCTGAACTCGTCCAATGGAGTATGTTGAAGCCCTGACGCGAGAGAGGCGGACCAAGCGTCTGCGTCGAGTTGCTGTCAGAGGGCCAGATCAACACATTGATGATGTGTTGACGGCGCCGGTACACAAGGGCTGCCACCGGCCGCTCGAGATACTCGAGACGACCTCCAATGAGCGGAAAGTCCTGAGACGCGAGGTCCTTAACCGGTGGAGAGAAATCGAGCTTTCCGTTGAACCAGGGTTTAACAGTGTGAGTGTCGGCCGAAACAACATCGGTCAGGTGATTCGCCATGAGCGATCGCACGTGGCTGGTCATCACTTGCTTCGCGAGAAGCTCCTCTCTGTCAGGCAGTCCTTTATAGAGTCTCGATATGAGCAACGCGGCAATCAGGAGCGATGCAGCCGCCGCGGCCCAAAGCGCAACGTTTCGATACCACGGGACACGGTCGTGTGTACGATTTCTTTCGGTCTTGCCCATGGCGATGCGAATACTATTCTCAAGATCCGCCGGAGCCCTGAAGGCGAGGTCGGCGTTCCTGATTGCCGAACGCAGCGCCTGCCGTTTCCGATGAAGCTCGGCGCAATCCTGGCAGTCCTGGAGATGATGCCGCAGCTGGAGACTTGTGGTGATATCCAACTCGTCATCGAGATAACCGTCAAGCAGTTCTTTGGCATCATTACAGGCCATGACGGGCCTCCTTGGTTCGGGGGGCCTGCGCCATTCGCGTCAGTATGTTTTCCAGACGCGTGCGAGCACGAGCGAGCCGGGACATTACCGTGCCGATAGGCGTATCAGTTACGGCTGCAATCTCTCGATAGGACAGTCCTTCGAGCTCGCGAAGTATAAGTGTTTCACGCCATTCGACCGGCACCTGTTCCAAGCCTTGGAGAAGCATTGCCCGATCGGCATTCCCGATCACCAACGACTCAGGACTGGCACTTTCCGCCGGGGCGCTGTGTACTTCCTCATCGAAAACGGCCGACAACTCCTGCGCTCGATTTTGCTTCAGCCAGGTATAGCAGGTATTGCGAACAATCTTTAACAGCCAACTGCGTGCATCGTCGCCGTGGAATCCGCCGAAAAACTTTAGCGCTCGCAGGTAGGATTCCTGAACCATATCCTGAGCATCCTGGTCGCTCCGAGTCAACCAGCGCGCGAGGTTGAAAGCTGCGTCAAGGTGCGGCAAGACCATGCTCTCGAATCGTTCACGATTGCTGGTGTCTCGCCCCATTGCTTCAGGTGAGCGCCCATGTCGCGAGGCTCGCGACGTCTCCACCAGAATACAGCAATCTGACGCGACAAAGATCACGGGAGGTGTGCCATCCCCGACGATTCGTGTATCGGCAGTCTCAACCGGCGCCGTTCGGCGCGAGCCCATGCGTAGATTCGTTCTCGCTCGCCTGGAGAGAGCATCCGGTCGGGGTGCAATAACGTAAAGCGCGCCGGCGGTATTTGACGGCTGCGCACAGCGGAGGCAATAGCTCCGAGATGAGCCTGTCTTTCGTCAGTAGAGTACTGATCCCACCGCGACAGGTTCATAGAGGCGCGCGCCCGGCCGACATCGCCCTCAATCAGCCACGATACCGGCGGCGCGTAGCTATACCAGGGCCAGACGGTTCGCTCAGAATGACAGCTCTGACAGGAACGCTCAAACAACGCTTCGGTGGCAGCGTCGATTCTCGCTCCGGAGAGCAGAGCCCGGTCGCTCCCGCCCTGCTTGACTGCGCCGAACGGATGAAACAGGGCCGATGCAGCGCTGAGCAGGAAAGCGGGTATGAGTAGGAACTGCAAACTGCGAATCTTAGTTATCATCTGCATTCTTCGAAGAAATTGGCCGGACATTGCCTCGCTGGCAATCGCCCGGCACTGAAACATTGGGGCTACTTCGGATCGAGATGCTTCAGATACTCAATGATGGCGGCCCGCTCGCGAGCATTGTCCAGACGAAACGACATGTCGTTATCCGGAATGACACTGTCCGGTTCGGCCAGCCATTTGTCGAGAGTCTCCTCATTCCAGGTGATATGAGAAGCTTTCGCCGCATCTGAATAACTGAAGGTCTGGACGGACCCTACGGCTCTTCCGAAAACACCCCGAAGTCGTGGTCCAACTTTATCGGCATCGAGTGAATGACAACCGCCGCACCGCGTCTGAAAGAGCTCCTTTCCCTGATGCGAGCCTTCGCCAAACGTCGCAGTCGTCAATACTACAATTAGCAGCGCGCTCCCGACCAGCCATTGCGCAAAGGTAGGGAAATGTCTCATTTGCGGCCTGCCGTCCGGTCGTTTGCTCCGTCCGCCGAGTGCGCGCCGCCACTCTCCATCGAATCGAGCGGAGAATCTACAACCGCCAGTCGGCCGGTACCACGAGTGAAATTGACCTCTGTTATTCCCAGAGCCATGCGGAGGTGCTCCTCGGGTACCTTCATTGGACCTGGCGCAGGCGCCTGCCCTGGCGCAGGCTGCGGAAACGCCGTCGACATGGCGGTGTGAAAGGTGACGTTGCCCTCGACTTTTTGCATGGTTTGGTGGATGTGGCCGTTCAAGACCGTGATGGATCCAAATGGCTTCAGCAACGTGAGCAGCTCGGCGCTATCCTCAGTGCCCCAATTCCACGCAGGGTAGAAGCTCCAGAGAGGAATATGCGCAAACACGACGATGGGGGTGCTCCTGGAGAGACTCGCAAGGTCCTTCTTTGCCCATTCCAGTTGGTCCGTGCCGAGCTTGCCCATGCCCTCGAGCTGCACTACGTTATTCAGACCGAGGAAGTGGACGCCCTTGTGGTCGAAACTGAACCAGCCTTTTCCCGGGCTCTTCTTCGCGAAGCGGGAGAAGTACTCTTTTCCGTCGTCTCCGGTTACATCGTGTTCACCCGGAACGTACATCACATCTTTTTGGCGAAGGCCGCTGAGGATCTGCTCCGTCGTATCAAACTCGCCCGGCTTTGCGAGATGCGAGATGTCGCCTGTGTGAAGAATGAAGTCGGGTTGCTTCTCCAGAGAATTGATTTTGGCGACTGCTGCATTGAGGGTGCCGTTCACATCCGGGTTAGCAGGCTTGTTAAACCCGATGTGGCTGTCGCTGATCTGAACGAAGGAGAAGTCTGCCGATTTCATCGGATGTTTCATATCAGCGGCCAGCATGCTCGAGGCAGGAACTCCCGATCGAATCGTCCAGATGAGCCCTGCTCCAGCCCATCGCATGCACTCTAGAAATCCTCGGCGATCAATACCATCCTCATCTGTGTACCTGTTTCGCGCAGGCGTGTCGATTGTCTTTTTCATCTGACCTCTTTTGGTGTTGTTTTGATAGCGATGTAATCGCGTCAATCAGAGGACTTTCGAGATCGCTGCTTTATTCCCGCAGACTCTCTTCGAGCCGCGCTGCGATCACCGGAATATTCCTGTCCGCAAAGCAGTATGAGGTAGCGAGTCCGATGCTCACACGAGTGAAGATCTGCATCTCGAAAGGAAATAGGAACGTGAATGATAGCTCTTTTGTTGCTTATAGGCGGTCGCGCTTCGGAGGCGGGATCGCACTGATGATATCGGCCACGCTTGCGCTAGCTGATCGAGCCCAAGCTGAGAACAGATTCCTGCAACATAATCTTGTTTCCGATTTGGCAGGGATCGCTGATACTGTCGATCCAGGTCTCGTGAATCCGTGGGGTATCAGTGCGAGTCCGACCAGCCCATTCTGGATTTCAAACAATCACACAGGAACCGCGAAGATTTACGACAGTGCCGGGAAACCTGCATCGCTGGTGGTGACGCTTCATGCACCCGGCGGAACGAATCCCTCCACACCAACCGGACAGGTGTTCAACGGTACAGGCTCATTTGTTGTTCCGGGGGGCAAACCCGCGGCTTTTTTGTTCGCGACCGAGGATGGAACCATCTCCGGTTGGTATAACGGAATCGCAAACAACGAGGCCGCCACGACTGTCAACAATGCGGGAGTGGTTTACAAGGGGCTAGCAATCGGTGTATCGGATTCGGGACCTGTTCTGTACGCGGCCGATTTTCGCGGTGGTTCCGTGGACGTGTACAGCGGGGATTTTTCGCGAAAGACGCTGGCCGGAAGCTTCAGCGATCCCACGATTCCGAGCGGTTTTGCTCCATTTAATGTGTATGTGTCCGGCGCGAAGCTTTATGTAGCGTACGCCAAACAGGACGATGACAGGGAGGATGATCTTCCAGGCGACGGCAACGGATACGTCGATGTATTCGACCTGAATGGGCGACTGCTGCAGCGGCTGGTTTCAGGAGGCCGGCTCAACTCTCCGTGGGGAATGGTGATCGCGCCGGATAGATTTGGCGATTTCAGCAAGGTCCTGCTCGTCGGAAATTTTGGTGATGGCACGATCAACGCATTCGATCCGAACACGGGCGCATATCTTGGAACTCTGCAGGATGCCAACGATAAGCCCATCGTCAATCCCGGCCTATGGGGACTACAGTTCGGAAACGGCGCATCGGGCGGAGATTCCAATGCGCTATATTTCACGGCCGGGATTTCCGGTCCCGGCGGTGAAGCGATCGAATCGCACGGCTTGTTTTGGCAGCATTCAAGCGGCGCCGGAAATACGGGTAGACGGAGTGGTGAATGGCGCCGGATTTCAGTCGGTGATCGCTCCGAACGGTTGGGTGACGATCTTCGGAAAAAATCTGGCTGCGACCACACGTTCGTGGGGGAATGCCGATTTTGTCAACGATCAATTGCCGATTCAGCTCGATGGCGTAACCGCAACCATCGACGGTAAGCCCGCATATGTCGCATACGTGAGTCCAAAGCAACTCAATGTGCTAGCCCCAGCCACTGCCCCATCGGGTTCAGTAAAGGTCGAAGTGAAAAACGGAGGGCTCGTGAGCGCCTCTGTTATGGCCGAACTCCAATCCGCAGCACCGGCGTTCTTCAAGGGTGAAAAGTACGCAATCGCGACGCATGCCGATGGCAAGTCACTGGTCGATTCGAACGCTCCGGCCGAATCCGGAGAGATCATCGTCCTTTATGGCGCCGGGTTCGGACCTACTAACCCGCTAGTCACGGAAGGTCAGGCAGTGAGTTCACCTTTGGCGCTGGCAAGGCCTGCCACTATTCTTCTCGGCGGATTGCAAGCTCAAGTAACGTTTGCCGGCCTCGTTGGTCCGGGATTGTACCAGGTCAATGTCAAGGTTCCGGGAGGTTTGCCGTCCGGGGACGTTCCGGTAATCGCCGAGTTCGGCGGCATTCGTTCGCCCGACGGCGCCTTGCTTGCAGTGAAAGCAATGCAAATTGCGCCGCCGGCCCCTCCCACGCCTCATTCAGCCCAGATCGAGAACTTCCAGTTTCTTCCCGGGAGCATTGATGTGGCAGCGGGAGGGGAACTCACATGGACGAATAAGCAAGGCGTCGAGCATACTGTCGTGAGTAACGATGGGAAGTTTGCATCCGATGTCCTTCGACAGAACGGAGCCTTTTCATTCAGGTTTACGGCGCCTGGCACGTACGCCTATCACTGCTCGATTCATCCCTTCATGAAGGGCGCCGTAATAGTTAAGTGAGCGCAACACTGCGCTTGCCTCTGAACGACGTCCACTCGCGCGACGGCGCCGAATTGAATATTCGGCGTCCAAAAAACTTATGACTCTGGATCGTCGTGAATTTCTATACCGTATGTCGGCGCCGGCGCTTGGGTTTCAGAGCCTCGCAGCTTGGGCCGCCGGTTCTCCAGACAAGGTCAAGGCAATCGCTTTCGATGCGTTTCCAATTCTCGACCCACGACCGGTTTTTACGCTCGTGGGCGAGCTATATCCGCATCGAGGCGCCGAACTGAGTAGTCTCTGGCGAACGAAACAATTCGAGTACACCTGGCTGCGCACTTTGTCAGGACGGTACTCGGATTTTTGGCAGATCACTCACGATGCTCTCGTGTTCGCTACGAGGGCGCTGAAAGTGGAGCTTACGCCGGACAACCACGACCGCTTAATGGGAGCGTACCTTCAACTTCGATGCTGGCCCGACGTTCCGGCTGCGCTCAAGTTGCTGAGGAGCGCTGGAGTAAAGCTCGCGTTTCTTTCTAACATGACCGCTGGAATGCTGGAAGCAGGTATCAGCAACTCCGGTCTGGCGAGTAGTTTCGACCGTGTTCTGAGCACCGATCTTGTGAAGGCTTATAAGCCGGATCCTCGCGCTTATCGCATGGCGGTTGATGCTTTCGGATTGAAGGTGGAGCACATTCTGTTCGTAGCTTTTGCAGGTTGGGATGTAGCGGGAGCGAGAACTTTTGGCTACTCGACGTTCTGGGTGAATCGCCAGAGCCAACCTGCCGAGGAACTCGGAGTCAAGGCCGACGGCAGCGGCAATAATCTCCATGATCTCGTGACGTTTCTGAGAAAGGCCTAAGCCGAAGGGTTGAGATCCTTAGCTACTTTTCATCGCAAAATGGACCGCTGAGCGCCTGACGGGCGAAGATTTGGGCAGTGCGGTTGGTGCTAAAACATTCACTATTGATCCTGTTTCAGAGTGGCCGCACAATGGATCATGACGCGCCGCAAACAAGGGCAACGAACACTCTGGGAAGGCATTGTGGACGAGGATGTCCGTGCGCTTTGGGAACCGTGGATGATGGAAGCCGACTCTGTTCTGGAAGACGAAGAACTTATCCAGCAGGTGTTCGAGGCGCAAGGCAAGCGGCATGAATACAGTGCCACCAAGGGCCGGTCGCAAACACCGGCTGAAATAGTACTGCGTCTCCTGCTGCTCAAGCATGTTCGCAACTGGAGCTTCGATGTGCTGGAACGTGAGGTGCGAATGAACCTCGCCTACCGCGACTTCGCCCGCATCGGTCTGGGCAAGGTGCCGGACGC
Organism: Bryobacteraceae bacterium; assembly: GCA_963825845.1. GTDB lineage: Bacteria > Acidobacteriota > Terriglobia > Bryobacterales > Bryobacteraceae > DASQDN01. Next base: position 22,777 of record CAWGVL010000042.1, read on the forward strand.
CAAGACGCTGGCACGAATCGCACAAGCGCTGGGCGGAGAGGTGATCGCGGAACTGCATAGGCGGCTGGTTGAGATCGCTCAGCAGAAGGGCGTGATTCGGGGGAGGAAGATGCGCGTCGACACCACAGTGGTGGAGACCAACATTCATTATCCGACCGACTCCAGCATGCTCGGTGATGGAGCGCGCGTGTTGACGCGCACCATGAAAAAGATCGAGCGAGAGACTGGTGGCAAGCTGAAACGTAAGGTGCTCAACCGGACGGGGAGCATCAACAAGCGGGTTATCGCGATTGCCACGGCCAGCCGCCATAAGGGTCCGGAAGGTGAGGCCAAGCGCAAGAAGCAATATCGGGAACTGCTCCGCTACTCACGCCAAGTCCTCAATGATGCCAAACGAGTAATCGCCGAAGTCGAGCAAATGCCTGCCAAGAAGGAGAAAGATCTGCGGAGTTTGCGCGAGCATTTGAGCGTCATGGCGGGCCGGGTCCGGCAAGTGGTGAAGCAGACCAAGGTGCGCATCTTCGATGGTGTGACGCAGTTGCCGGGCAAGATCGTGAGCTTGTTCGAGCCGCATACCGAGATCAATTCGCAAAGGCAAGGCGAGCAAACCAACCGAGTTCGGCAAGATGGTGCAACTGCTGGAAGCCGAGAACCAGATCGTCACGCACTACGATGTGTTCGACAAGCGCCCGAGCGATCGCGAACTCTTCGCCGAGGCAGTGGCAACACATAAGCAGATTCTGGGCCGCGCGCCGAATTTGGCAACAGCGGATGCGGGCTATTACTCACAGGTCCAGGAACGAGCCGCGCAGGAGCAAGGTGTGAAATGGGTTGCCATCCCGAACCGAAGCACTCGTAGCATTGAGCGCAAGGTAAAAGAAAAGACCCGATGGTTCAAGAAAGCGCAACGCTGGCGCACCGGCTGCGAAGGCCGAATCAGTGTACTCAAGCGCCGGCATGGACTCAACCGCTGTCGCTATCGAGGCGAAGACGGGATGAAGCGCTGGGTAGGGTTGGGTGTTCTCGCCGATACCTTGATCAACATGGGCAATGCATTGGCGGCGAGAGCATGAAAGGCCGGACGCCGCCGGCGGCTCCGCTCCGGAGTCGACGCCGGAGAAGTCCCATTTCTGAATCTCAGAAAGCACGCGACGATCGCCCGCCCAAGTCAGAGTTGCCTATTTTGCGACGGAAAGTAGCTACTATCAAAAACCACACTCGGTCGCGGAGTGGGATGCCATCGATCTCCATTTTGGCGTAGCCACGATGGAAGTTGAACGCGTCCGCGGCGTATTCAGGACCGCGACGAGGGGCGTGTAGTCTCGCTACCCGAAGTCGGTGGACTGCAGCATCGGTACGAGCCGCGCCGCCTGATTTGCTTACGCTGTCGTCCGTTCGCGTCCAGCTTGCATTCGGCGTGCTGCCCGCCAACTGTTGGAGGTCGTCGAACGACACAGCATCCCGAGCAGCCTTATCGCTGCTGACGTCCGTCAACCGGTCGAGGCGCCAATCTTTAGCCAATGCGAGGCCAAGTTCGAACGGCCGAAACATCGTCGCCGTCCGTCCGCACCCTCTAGGCGTGCGGATCAGGTTTACGGGAGGACAGGTACCCGAGGCCAACGCCTGTGCGATTCGGATGCGGCGGCCTTTGCGGCGGAGTTCCGCAGCGGATGGCGCTGCAGGTTCGGTCTGTAGGTTTGCAGGTTTTCGTGTTTTCACGTGTGCCAATCGGCACGAGGGTGGACGTTATGTGTTTAACTTCCGGCTAGCGACGACTTGGGAGGAATCTGCTTCGACGTTGTTCGCTTCAGCGGCATCGTCGTTTTACGTCAAATTGGATTCGGCCTTCAAAAGTTGATGGCGCGTAAGAGCTACCTCCTTGAACGCCGTTCTCCGTCCTTTGCAAGCGACAACAGTGTCTCCGTCCGCCTTGCTGGGTGCACTTGAGGTTGATCCGTTCCAGCTGGAGTGGAACCGCACTCCTGGTGGCGGCGGAGCAGGTCTCGGTCGCGGTTGTCAGGCCGCAGAGTCTTGGCTGATCACACAGAACCCTGAGCTATTTGTCTCGGATTCATGATCATTTCACATAGGCTTTGATGTCGAGCGTCTGGCCCAACAAGTTCTCCCGAAAATTCCTTGCTAATATCGCTTCGCCCCGGCGTTTCAGTTCTTTGCCTTCCTTCTTGCGCCCAATCGTCTCGAGGTGCTTCGCAAAAGCTAGCAATACGTAACCGGTCCACACATGTTCGGCGCCAACATATTTGTCGAATGTCTGGAGAGACTCATCAAAGACTCGAACGGCCTCGCTCGGATTCTTTATGGCGAGCATGATAGCTAAGAGTGGCGAGACCTGAGAGGTAGGTCGGATGTTCTGGGCCCAAAGAGTCGCGCCACAATTCGGTCGCGCGTCTTACCAACTCTTCCGCGTCTGCTTCGCGATGCTGCGAAATGGCGATCTTCCCCAAGAGAAAAAGTGCAACTCCGACTTGGGAATCGTGCCCGGACCCTCGCAGCATATCGAGTGCACTGTTTGCGGCTCGAGTTGCGTCCGCATAGCGCCGTGTCTCCCAGTACACATCCGCGAGACCACAGAGCACAACCGCCAATTCGGGACTCTGAGTCCGATCACCGGTGCTGAGGATGCGCCTTGCATCGAGATACAAGTTCTCTGCCTGCGAGGGTTTGCCCTCGGCCAGGCGTAAAGTGGCGACATTGCCCAGAGTCACACCCATTGGGAGAATCGCCCCGGGGAGTCGAGTCAGCTGGGAGAGTGCTTCCCTATAAGCACGGTCCGCTTCACGAAAGCGTCCTTCATCCTGGAACAGGCTGCCGAGGTCGTTCAGTGCCCTGGCCAGCCCAATGCTGCTCTCACCTCGTAATCGGGCGCGATGGATACTGTCTTCCAAAAGCCTTTCAGATTCGGCGACCTTTCTCTGCTGTAGCAGGCCCATCACTCGCAGATGCAAAGCCACCCAGTCGAACTCGACGCTCTCAGGTTCGGCGGCAGCTAGCGCAACGCTCAGCAGTAACGCCAATCCCGCTTTCCACAACATATTCTCTCCTCCCTTTTCGCGGCGTCTGTTTGTTTAAAGACACACGTCGCCTTGTGGTCCGAATCCGTGGGGTCGCCAATTATCGGCGCGGTCTCGGATTCAATTTCCTGATTTGTTGCGCGTGATCACCGTCGGCTCCGCACTAAGTGACAGCACCATTGCCGCCCACGCAGCGGCCGTAGCGAGATCCACTGGTCATGACCGAAAGGTAAACCGCCTTCGAAATGCGGCTGGAATTTTGATTGCCAGACTGCGCGCGTGCCACGACCTATCTGGGAACTGCGTCGAGAGCAGATACGGTATCCCCCGCCGGTATGGTGGATCATTCACTTTGGTGACTTTGGATCCCGCGAGTGGGACACTGTCGTATGCCATCCCTCCAGACCTCCTTGAGAAACACACCGGGCGAAGCAGGGCCATCCTGTTCAGTGCATCTTTGCCAACAAGTGTCTTCATGACCGTAGCGTATGAATCAGGCGCCCATTGGGAGGCGTCGCACCCGCAACCAAAGAAAACAAAATCGCCCCAGCACTCTTAAGGCTGGCGCTGGGGCACTGGGTAAGCGCACGGTATTTCAATGGTCGCCATAAGGGGAAACGTCATTCCATAATGAACCTTGTCAGACCACGCACCGATTCCCAATGTGTTCCCAAGCTTTTGCGAACAGTTCGGGGCCATAAGTCAGTGCGTTTTGAACCTATGCTTCAGGCTAATGACTCTGTGCAGATTCTGTCTATTCGGTTACATTCCACTTACGGAGGAGTTGTGTTCCTACTGATCACAGAACAGCCGGAATCCCTCTTGCAGCCCCTGCACGCTCGAAAACCCAAGGGAAGATGCAGCGGTATACGTGTTGCCAAACTGCTGAGTAAGGGCAGCAATCGTCGTACCGTGACAGTCAGGCTGTCCGGGTGTTCCGGCTTGAGAAACGGTCTCGCCCGTGAATGAATACGTCATGTTGAAGGTGGGCGGCGTTGCGCCCCCAATGATGTCCGTCCCGATGCGCAGCCAGTCGGGCGACAGATTGGCATTACGGATCCATGCCTGTAGATCGCCAACGAACGGCGTCCCCGGCGGCACGATAGGTCTGTTAGCCGAGAGGTACAGGAAATCACCACTGGACAACAGAACCTCCGGACGGAAGAAATAATGGCCGGCAGGAACAATGATAGGAGTCGTGAACGTGACTGTGATCTCCACTTCCTCTCCTGTGGCAGGTCCTTCACCGTGCGTAGTGACGAGATTGGGAAGCCTGTTGATCCCGTTGACCACAGTATTGTCGACCGTGAAGCTGGCGTTCAGCACATTTGAGGAGAATATCAGGGTGCCGGAACTGTTCGCGCGAGTAGCTGAGGAGATCTCAACGTCTGACGGCGAATTCATCCGCGATGGCACACCGCCCGACGGTGGGGAGGCGGAGTCGAGAGGGAACACATGATACAGCTCCACCTCAACCTGCTTGATATTTTCCAGTGGCGTTCCCGATGGGAGTAAGCCTGTGATTGTGGCCTTGGTGATAACTGTCGTCTGTTGCAGGATGAAGTCATCGGCCGTCTCCGTCTCCACCTTCCCTGGGCTTGCACGCCGAGACACGGCTCCGAGCCGGCCATCTGGAATACCGGTAGTAAAGGCAACAGGTGCTGCGGAGACGGCCGTGGCGGCCAACATCCCAAGAGCCAATCCGGCTTGGGTTAAATACGCGAGTGCGTTTTTCATCTGTGAACGTTCTCCTTTTCTGTTCTGAATGTTTTTCAAGTGACGGATTCCATGTTGCCGCGGTGCCAGTATTCTTGTCAGAATGCAGTTAGAATCCGTGAATACGCAGTGCTGCAGGTGATGGCACTTCCAACCATTCGGTTGCTCGCCTGCAGTTAGCTCAACAGCAACAGATTAAGACAGCAGTGGCGAAGCGAGCGTGACGTCTTCGAAGCGTTCTCGTGTAATTTTTGTCGGTGCACACTGAAGGGCCACTCGACGCGGATCTAAGCGCAGACGGAAGCCGCAGCCTCACACACGATTCGCATCTCCGTCTACCCGATGTAGTCGTAGATGCCCGATCGCCACTGCTGCCGGCCTCCTCGCCGTAGCTCTTGAATCCTCGGCCGTACCGTGGTAGACAATGGCGTAATTTGTGCGACTTGGAAAAGGTCGCTCGATATCAGTGCAGTTTGGGCCGCAACCGTTAAGGACGGAGCCTCCAATGATGATCCGAACTTCGTGAAGCGAGGTGCGGTTGCTGGTTGCTGCTTTATAGAAAACGAACGCAGCGTGGGCGATGGGAAGCGGAATTGCCTCTCAGACTACTTTCGTGCAGCGTTTGAACACCGACCGAGGTCTTGCTCTTGCCACTGGTTGCAGTCTGCCAGAACACGTCGGAACCACCGCATTCGTGCCATACACGGCCGACTACCAACGAGAGCCCGAAGCCGCAATGTAGGGGCCGGCCAGTCCTGCTCTGCCGTCAGACGACGGCGCTGGCGGGGCTTGCCGGGGCCGCAGTAACCCTCCATGATTTGAATCGATACTCGAATTTGCGAGTGCGGTCGCATGGATCTCCATAGTGGACGGTCCTGAGCGTCAGACTGGCAAGACAAGTTCAAGTTCTTATTCTCGCGCTTGGCCGTCGCTCCAGAGTTTGCGAATGAGGAGATCATCAGCAGTTGCCTCGGTCCCTTCAATGCAACGGGGTGGCTGAATACTAGCAAGGGGGTAACTTGGGCTATGGTGAGTTCATTGTAGTGATCAGCAGGTCACCAACTTCGTTCCGGTCTAAGAGCGGTGGCGTTTAGAGCTTGCCATTGTACGTCCGTACTCTCGGACCTATAACGGCAGGGAACAGTACAAACCCTGCTGCTGCACGATGGTAGCGGCCGAGGCAGCTATTCGCAGGAACGAACGTACGAACAGGACGAAGATTTCGTCTCGAAAAGACGTCCACGGAACAGCAACCGTCGACTCGCGCCCATCCGCTTCACGCTAAGAGAACCGTATCAAATCCGTTTTGCGGCACCGCCCGCCAAATTGTGCTGTCATGGGTGCCTCAACTTCTCTGCTTTGTCAATGAGTGCGTATGCTCCGGAGCGATGGAACACAACGGCTTCGAACACGCTGGTAGGAATCAACCCGTCGCCGCGGTCCGGATCATTGGTGGGCTCCGACGGGAGGACTACGGCGGGTAACTTGCGCACGACATATGAGCCAAGGCGCAGATCCAGCTTCTCTTCGACACTCGCAGCTCGAGCACTGCCAAAGTTCGTCATCAATGCCATGCGGCGCGCGTGTCCGGCATTGGTGCTACCTCGATGCGGCCCGAACAGCACTAGACAAGGCGCCCCAGAATCAAGGACAAGGCTCATGCTGTCGCTGTTTTTGGTGAGCTTCGCCCTAACAGCCAACCGCCCAAACACTCGCTCCAGCGGTACCATGTCGCCCCCGTAGTCCAATCGCGCCCGTCCGATCGTCAATTCCATGTGACGGTTGTCGAGTACAAAGCCCGAACGCGTAAGGAAATCCATCCCGAGAATTCCCCGCACACGGCTGTCAGCCAGTTTCACCGCCGGGAGCTTGGTCAGTAGAACTTCTGAATTCTCCTGGCAGATGTTGCCGATGCATAGGGTAACTCGGGCCGCGGGCACTGTCGCGACGCCTCCCAAAACTCGACCCGCGTGTAATAGGTCGGTCCGACTCGCAGGTCACGAGCAGCATTTACATCGAAAACGCTGCTGTTAGATCCGGTGTCGATTAGGAACCGGTGGCTGCCTTTTCCATTCAGAGATACGCCGTCAGCGGCCAGATACCGTCCGGCTCCAACCTGGAGCAGGTGGATAGCTTTTGTTGCCGGTTCCAGGCTCGCGCCACACAGCAGTATGCCACCGGCAAAAACAAGCCCCAGCGTCCGTACTGCAAACGCGGGGGCCAAGAGGGAAGTTCGCTTCATATAGGTGACAGTCCGTCGGCCCCGGGGCCGCGATTGCGCGTTTTCGACATCATGGCGGACCACCAAGTATTCGCCTTTCATGTTTTGATTCAGTCGGGACCGAGCGATTAGAACGGCCACAGCATCGAAAGTACGGGAACATAGAAACAAAAGTGTGGCGTTATGGGTGTGTTTTGGTCCGATTTTTGAAGCTCCCTCAGCTTCTTTCTCCTTTCATTGGTTGCTGCCAAATTCGTCCAGATTGCCCTTGCGGAACTTGCCTGGTCTGCCTGCCAGATTCTCAGAGTGGATTGGGCACGGCAGGCCGAGGTTTTGCTCGAATCTAGGAAGACGCGGGCGCATTGACCGACCGGAGCGGCGGCCATTGCCGCATAATACGGGAATATCGAAATTGACGCATGACGTCCCTGATGCGTTTTAGTCCGATTTTCGTAGACGCTCGCGGACAGGCGTTTGAACAGCGGGTGTAACTAGGTGATTCCGTACGTGCGCAGATCCATCTATAATCAAAATCGCATTCGAGACCTCGTCTCTCCCGAATGCGGACTGCGAACTTCCAGATGAAAGCATTCGGGTCTTTCAGGCTTGATGCCGTGAACCATTGTCTATGGCGAGGTAAGGACCGTGCCGCTCTTACTCCCAAGGCGTTCGATGTATTGCGTTATTTGGTTGAACACGCCGACCGCCTGGTGAGCCAGGATGAGCTTCTGCAAGCACTGTGGCCCGAGACATATGTCAATCCGGAAGGTATCCGTAAGTACATTCTGGAAGTCCGGAAGGTGTTGGGCGACCGGTCTGGCGAACCGGGATTCATCGAGACGTTTCCCAAGCGGGGTTACCAATTTATAGCTGCAGTCACTGACGACCGCACAGTGGCCCGTATGGATACCGCGGCTAAACTCTCCGGCAAGATCGTGGGGCGCCAGGCAGGACTCGCCCGGCTCGACGATTATTTGCAGGTGGGATTGGGTGGCCAGCGACAGGTGGTCTTCGTAACGGGTGAAGCTGGAATAGGCAAGACAACGCTCTTGGACGCGTTCCAGGATCAAGCTGATCGGTATTCGAATCTACGAATCGCGCGAGGACAGTGCATTGAGGGTTTCGGTGGGATGGAAGCCTATTATCCAATGCTCGAGGCCGTAGGCTCACTGCTTCGAGGCGCGGAGGACACTTCTTTCATCGAGACGATTGCCAAGCTAGCGCCCACTTGGTTGATTCAATTTCCTGGACTAATAAAGCCCGAACGAAGAGAGTCTCTCCAGCGAGAGATTCTGGGGAGCACGCGAGAACGTATGGTGCGCGAAATATGCGAGGCTCTCGAAAGCATCGCGGCGCAAACCCCATTGCTCGTGATTCTGGAAGATCTTCATTGGGCCGATCCTTCGACGCTGGACCTCATCTCCGCATTCGCGCGCCGCAGAGACCCAACGAAGGTGGTCCTCGTTGGCACATACCGCCCCGTAGATGTTGTTCTTTCCCAAGGCCCGCTAAAGGCACTCAAGCAGGATTTGCTTGTCCGCCACCTGTGCCATGAGGTTGCCGTAGAAGGCCTCGAGGAGTCAGACGTTGCGGATTACCTGACGAAGAACTTTTCCGTTGAGAGTCTTCCCACCGGTCTAGCGAACCTGATTTACCGAAACTCGGGAGGGAACCCACTCTTCATGGTGGCCATCGTGCAAAACATGGGGAGCAAGGGCTTGATTGCGATGGATCGGGGCAGATTGAGTCTAACAGTTCCCCTCGAGGACGTATACCCGGTATCCCGGAGACGCTGCAGCAGATGCTGGAGCTTCAATTGGAGCGGCTCATCCGGAAGAACTGCGCATCCTGCAAAGTGCAAGCGTCGCCGGAGAACGCTTTTCAGTCTCTGCCATCGAAGGGATGATGGACGCCTCCGGAGTGTTGATCGAGGAAGTGTGCGACAGTCTGGCCAGTCGGCAGCAATCTATTCGATCGATTGGTATTCACAAAGCTGCCAACGGAGCCGCTTCGGCCCACTATGAATTCAGACACTCACTCTACCGCCAAGCTCTGTACCGAGGGCTTTCCGGACTCCAACGATCTAAACTGCACCGGAGTCTAGGCGAATATCTAATGCCAATCTGCGACGCAGGAAAGCCGGATTTGGCTGCAGAGCTTGCATTGCACTTCGAAGAAGGCCGCGAGTACGAGCGAGCCGCACGTTTTCTGATGATTGCAGCACAGAACGCTACGAACCGGTTTTCACGTCGCGACTCCATTCAAATACTCCGACGCGCTCTCGATCTCCTTCGCGCATTCGCACCGGGTGCCGACCCTCACATGGAAATTGACATTCTTCAGCGCATCGGTGATACCTACTACGTTCTCGGTGAGATTTCACATTGTGCGCAGTCTTACGAGGCTGCCGTTGATCGAGCGGCAAGCGCGGGTCTGAAGACCGCCCAAGTTGGCGCCTTACTCCGGTTGGGCTTCCCAGCCTGGTATCTCGGGTCGGCTCGTGGCGGCGAGGCGTGCCAGCAAGCACTTGAAATAAGCGACGGCATTGATGATCCACTCGTCGTGGCACAGACGCGGTTCGCTGTGGCCGGCTTCCGTCTTAGTCTTCGACACGGGGCGCGAAGAAGACGCAAGAGCCTGCGCTGCAGCATTCCAGACAGTTCGCCGTCCGAGTGGTTCGAGCATGCTTCACGATCTGTTCTACATCTACGTGCACACCTTTCAAGGGGAGTATGAAGAAGCGCTTCGGCAAGCAGACGACTTGATCGAAGCGACGGGAAGTCGCCTCGGGTGGGGTGTCAAGAGCTTCATCCTGCTGTCCTCGGGCAGATTCGGGGAGATGCTTCGAATGGTTCAAATGGGAAAGGATTTGGCCGCCAAGAATGCACAAGACCCGTGGGTGTATGTTTGGGGGGAAGCTTGGTTACGTAGGCTCTGCTTCGACTTCGACGGAGTTCGCGGTGTCACGAAGTTCGTTATGCGAAGCGATCCGGAACCGCATTCCGTCTTTCTGGAAACCATCGCCAGGATCTCCTCAGGCTATTCCGAACTCTACAACGGGAATCTCGACGAGGCGCTGCAGTTCTTCTCGGACCTCCGTGATCCTGGAGCTGCCCCTAAGTTCTACTTGAATTGGTACTGGCAATTTCATCGGCAGCTCGGAATGATTGAAGCTCGGTTGCACGCCGGCGACATTGCCAATGCTCGCTGTGAGGCTGACAGTGTTTTGGCGTCCGCTCTGTGTGCCGCAGACTCGAACATTCGCGCGCTCGCTTGGGAGGTCAAATCGCGAGTAGCTCTTGCGGAAAGGGACTTGGACAGCGCCCACGCGTGTCTGGATAGTGCTCTGGCTATGGTCGGCAAGATCGACATCCCTGTGGCCGCGTGGCAAGTCCACCGCACAGCCTGGGATTTATATACGGATGAAGGGAACCGTGTAAAAGCGGTCGAACATCGTCATCGCGCCCACGAGCTGATCATGAGTATTGCCGATTCCTTTGCGTATGATGAGCCGCTTAGGCAATCTCTGATAACAGCTCCACCCGTCCGGCGCATCCTAGAAGGTACGGAGGGCCTCGCCCATTGTGGCCGGTTCTGACAATGTGGCCAGCCGCCCGGAACTCGGTAAACAGAACGCAAAGCAGGCGCCCTCGCTGCCCGTTTCCATCCACATCTTCCCGCCCTGATCGAGCACGGCCTGCCGTGAAAGAGCAAGGCCCAAGCCGAGGCCATCCGATTTGCCTGCAGTCGCAAAGGGTTCGAAGATCCGGTCGCGAATTACAGGATCGATCCCTGGCCCGGTATCGCGAACCTTGACCAAAATAGAATGGCGTTCAGGAATCGCCGAGATTCGAATGGTTCCTCCGTCGGGCATGACATCGAGCGCATTTATGAATAAGTTTACGAGAACTCGCCGGATGCGCTGACGGTCCACAGTGACCAGGAGGTCCTCGGCGATATTCTCAACGATTTGCACCGATTGAGCCTCGGCAACAAGCGCTACTTGGCCCACCGCGGCGACTACCAGCTCACGAAGAGTGGAAATCTCTACGCTTGTGTTCGTCCCTCTGTAGCGCGTCAAGACCTCGTCTAGCAGTTCTTTCATGCGGACCGAGGCGCCATACAGATTGCGAGCAATTCGGTGGAGTTCCGATTCGGAAAGTCTCGACCTAATGAGCATTTCCGCTCCGCCGTGGATTGCGGACAACGGATTTCGAAGGCCATGGACACTTGATGTGATTTCGGGCATACTGCCGACTGCGTCAACGACTGTCGTTGTTGGCGTCATTCGTTCCTTTCCTGTATTTTTCGCTTTGTTGTGTGTGGTCGAAGCGATCTCTGAGGAATTCAATCAGTTCGTTTTCAGAAAGGAATTTGGCTTGTATCCCGGTATTTACTTCTTCCACTACGCCTTCGAACTGGCTGCTGCCTTCCGTGACCTTCCGAAGCTGAACTACAAATGCTCCTCGCATGACGAGTCCAGAATACGGGCTCCTTGCCCTTGCGCACGTGAAAATTTCGTAGACTTAATGTCGCGACCCTCTTGGCACCTTGCTGTCCATCCCGTAAACCTGATTGGCGGGTCTTGCGGGAGACGGCAAGGATGCTTGGCCGTCCCAAGTTGGCGTCGCGCTGACCGAGGATAGACATCCGAGCGGGGTTGTCGCGCGAGGAAAGATGACGCTGGTCAGAATGGTGTCTGTGACACAACTTAACGCGTGGGCCGGCAACACGTCCAGCACTTGCTGGACCATCAGATCGACAGGTTGAGAATCAGGCAGCGGGGCGTTGGTACCGATGGTGCAGTCCACCAACTTCGGATATCGAAACCACACGCCCCTCGTCTCGGCTCTGCATCGGCCGCGGTTCCGGAGCGTCTTTGCCGAGCGCCAGATGGGTGCGGGTCTGATGGTAATGAGCGATGAACACCCTGAGCCAGTGGCGCAGGTCCCGCTCGTCAAAGACGATTACGTAGTCGAGGCACTCCCGCCGAATCGTTCCGATCACCCGCTCGACGTATGCCCGCTGCCCTGGCGAGCGCGGAGTCGCCAGCACCTGCCGAGTCCCGAACGCATTGACCTGCTCCACGAATGAAGCACCAAAGATGCGGTCGCGGTCGCGCAGGAGGAATCGAGGCGCTGTATCCGGTTTCATTGCGAAAATCCGCCGGCGCAATGAATGTGTGGTCGATAGTGCGATTACGCAGCGAACAACATGCCGATGAACTTCGTTTCGAACGGGATCTCCCTTGGCTATCCACCTCACTCTACCTTTCCTCACAGCACCCTATGTCCATCGCCTCGATTCCGCTCAACGTCCGCCATGCCGTCGCCAGCGAACCGTAGCCTTTCGCTAGCCACGTTCGGCGTTTCACATTGCGGTGGTCCTGCTCCACCAGGTTGTTCAAGTACTTGCATTGACGAACCCGGCATCTGCGACTGATGGCTCCTTCACCTTTTAGGTCCTCAAGCTCGCGAGGATAAGCCGGATTCTTATCTACATTAATGACGCGTGGCATCGAGTTGCCCTCATTCAACAGCGCTCTGCGCAAGAATCGCTTGGCCGCTGCGGCATCCCGACGATCCGTGAGTTGGAAGTCAATTGTTTGCCCTGTTGAATCCACAGCTCGATACAGGAATTGATCTCTGCCTTTGATGTTGATGTACGTCGCATCTAGCCTCCAACTTCGATTTGTTCGCTTCAGATGGGGTCGGCAACGCTTGTCCAACTCCGGACCATAGACCTGAACCCATCGCCAGATGCAACTGGCATCGATTGCAAGTCCGCGCTCGACTGCCATCTCTGCCATATGGGTGAACGAAATTCGGTACCGTAGGTACGATCTCACGCACCACATAATAATGTCACCCGGATAGTGCTGCCATTTGAACGGATTTGAGGCAGTGATTGGCAACATTGCGTTTGTCAATCTGGCGTGGCCCCACTTCGATCATTTCATCTGGCCCCACATTGTATAAAAGTTCTCATTTAGCTGCTTTCGTTTGTTCTGAAGTCGGCCGGAGCGAAGCCCTGCGCCGCGGTGTTTGCGGCGCGTTAGGGCGAAGCGGAGGTCCGACCTTCAGAAACGGTGGCCTTCCCCACCCGTTTTCCCGCAATCGTGCGGCGGAATCGAAATGATTCAGTGCCTGTCTCAATGATGTGCGCTCTATCTGTAAGTCGATCCAGCATCGCCTTACACAAACGAGCGTTCGGGAACACCTGAGGCCATTCCGAGAACGGCAGATTTGTCGTGATAATTACTGCCGTCTTTTCCGCCCGATCGGCAATGACTTGAAACAGCAACTCTGCTCCTACCTCGGCCAGAGGCACGTACCCGAGTTCATCAATGGCGATCAGCTCATATCGTGACCACCGGCCCAGTGCTCGGCTCAGCTGATTGCTGTGCTTGGCTTCCACCAATTCATTGACCAAGGCGGCAGCTGTGGTGAATCGAGTTCGCCGCCGTTGCCGACAGGCGGCTACACATAATCCACTTGCCAAATGAGTCTTGCCGGTTCCAGGCGACCCCGAAACATAATGCCCATAGTCCGGAAGCCATCACGATTTACTATCCCTTCCATCGGCTGTATGGACAGAGCCTCCGTGTTCATCGCAGGGCAAAAATGCCGTGGGGCGAGTACGTTTTCTGCGAACTGAGTGACGGAACTCTTGGCGGGCTTCCCGCGTGGATGACCGATCCGTCCCGTGTCCCGAGCTTCACCCGTGGCGCTCCCATGACGTCTGCGGAGGCGCTTGCTGAACTCCAGTCATTACTCGACAGCTTGCGTCCGGCCGTCAATCGCGATATGGCAACACGGAAGGAGGGTCAAAGGAATGACTCGAATTCAGGCCGGAAAGGGAGCGGGAATGGAGCAAATGAATCTGCCACTCCTCGAAAGTAAGCCTCTGATGTTGCCGTCCGACAAGCAGCGTGAGCTTACTTCCGCTCTGGCTGATCTGCTGCTGGAAGCGGCCATCCAATCTGAATCAGCGGCCCAGGAAGATCAGGCATGAATCCGAAGATCACAACGGATCACCTGAACCGGCGGGCAATTGTGTATATCCGTCAGTCTTCACCGGGGCAGGTCATACACAATCAGGAAAGCCAGCGGCGTCAATACGGTCTTGCCGATCACGCGCGGAGTTTGGGCTTTCATTCGGTGGAAGTCATTGACGAGGATCTCGGCCGCTCGGGTTCCGGACAGGTGGAGCGTCCCGGATTTCAGCACCTTGTCGCCGAAGTATGCACAGGGCAGGTGGGCGCCGTGTTGAGCATCGAGGCTTCACGACTGGCGCGCAACGGCCGCGACTGGCATCACCTGATTGAACTTTGCGGTCTCGTTCGAGCTCTGGTTATAGACCCGGACGGAATTTATGATCCCGGTCTCCTCAATGACCGTCTGTTGCTTGGACTAAAAGGGACGATGAGCGAGTTCGAGCTGAATCTGCTGCGCCAGCGTTCTCTTGAAGCGATTCGTCAGAAAGCGCGCGGGGGAAACTGCAATTTCGTCTCCCGGTGGGATTCCGCTGGACGCGCCACGGCAAGGTCGAAGTGGACCCGGACCGGCGTATCCAGAATGCGATTCAACTGGTGTTCACAAAAGTCGGAGAGTTGGGAAGCGCTCGTCAGGTGCTGCTGTGGTTCCGCGGCGAGAAGGTCGAGCTACCCGCCATGGTGCTGGATTCGCCAGGCACAGACATCGAGTGGAAGCTTCCGGTTTACAACACGATCTGGCACATGTTACGAAATCCGATGTATGCCGGAGCCTATGCATTCGGAAAGACCGAAGCGCGCACTAGGGTAGTCGGCGGCCGCGCAAGGAAGAGCGAGGGACACCAAAAGCCATTCAACGAATGGACGGTCTTGATTCGCGATCACCATCCCGGGTACATTACGTGGGAGCAGTTCGAAAGCAATCAATCTATGCTGGCCCGGAACGCGCATATGAAATCACGCATGGGGCCTAAAGCCGGCCGGGGCGGCCGTAGTCTCCTGGCGGGCCTGCTGCGGTGCCGCTGTGCAGGATGCTACACGTAACTTACAGTGGCACGCACGGTGAGGTGCCTCGCTACCACTGCCGCGGAGCCCATATCAATCACGGCGCGGACTGGTGCATCTCCTTCGGCGGGCTCAAGCCCGACCGTGCTGTCGCAGCCGAGATCCTGAAAGCGGTGGAAGGTAACGCCATTGAGGCCGCGCTGGAAGTAGCTGCGCGAATCGCTGAGCAACAGCGAGAACGCCATCATTCGCTCTCGCTGGAACTGGAACAGGCCCGCTACGAGGCGCGGCTTGCAGCACGCCGATATGAATCGGTCGACCCTGACAACCGACTTGTCGCAGCTGAGCTCGGAAGCGCGCTGGAATTCCGCTCTGTCGAAAGCAGGAGAGGTGGAGCAACGCTACGCGAGAGCGAAGGGCCGGTGCAGAGCATTCAGATCCCCGATAAACACCTCCTCTGCAGCCTTGCGCAAAGCCTGCCGCGGTTTGGAATTCACCAACAACGGACATGCGCCTCAAGCAAAGAATCGTTCGGATCCTGGTGGAGGAGATCATCGCTGATGTGGATGAAGCTGCCGGTGAGATCGTGTTGCTGATTCACTGGAGTGGTGGCAGGCACTCGGAGCTTCGGATCAAGAAGAACCTTACGGGTCGGCACAGCCGCTGCACCGACCTGAGACGATTGATGTCTTGAAGCGGATGGCCGCACGCTTCCCGATGATCAGATTGCGGCCACGCTGAATCGGTTGGGGCTTCAGACAGGGCCTGGCAATACGATGGACAGAGGGTCGTGTGCGGACCGTTCGTAGCTATCACCAATTGCCCCGTATAGCGCTGCCACAACGGGACGCGAGGCACTCACTCTGGAGCAGGCATCGGAACGTCTGGGCATTAGCCACAAAGTCGTTCGCCGCTTGATCGAAGCGCAAAAGATATCAGCTACGCAAGTCGTTCCGTGGGCACCGTGGGAGATCTCGGCTGAAGCGATTGACTCGCCCTGATATTGTCCGGGAAGTATCCAGGCTCAGGAAGAAATAGCGAAAGACTCGTAGTCACCGCCGATGGATCTCTGATGATGTTTGCTGAGGTGGGAGCGAAGCAGGAATGAATGCGAAAACTAAGCCCATCGGCCTAAAGCGGGAAAACAGACCTCGA
Source organism: Bryobacteraceae bacterium (assembly GCA_963825845.1). Taxonomy (GTDB): domain Bacteria; phylum Acidobacteriota; class Terriglobia; order Bryobacterales; family Bryobacteraceae; genus DASQDN01. Next base: position 38,900 of record CAWGVL010000042.1, read on the forward strand.
ATAGATTCAACAATGTAGCAAGGAGGTGCAGAATGTCTCAGGATCGCATTCGCCAATGAATAGAACTGGTTCGGCACGTTCGATGTAGCCGCCTTCAGCCAGATCCCGCATCTTCGCCGCAGTCACGTTCGGTGATTGCGTGAAGTCAAACTCATCCAGTGTCTTCACGCGTGGCAGGTGAGCTTCCCGGATTCTGCGCTCAATCGTGTTTCGTTCCCGCTCTTCGACCTCGGCCAGCAGTAGAGCTTCGAGGTATCCGATATGGCTCTTCTTCTCTCGAATCGCCTGCTCGGCCAACGTGCCGAACTGGGAGGCGATCATTGGCATGCGCAGGCTCTTGCAGTGCGCTTTGATCGTCGCTTCCTGCAGCTGTGCCATTTGATTGCTCATTGCGCCGCTTCCATGCTGAGAAGCTGGTCGTATTCTTGCATCATCGGCAAAGGTCGAGCGTAGCGTTCCAGCCCACCGATATCGATGGCCTCGCAGGATGCACGGCGCAGTTCTTCGGCGTTCAGCAAATGCTGGACCGCCGCGGCGTCATAGCAACCATGCGCGAGAGCCGATTCGATCGCCTCTTGTAGTTTGCGATGTCCGTGCTTGTGAGAAAGCTTAAGCAGATCGATCATTTGCCGAGTCCCGCTCTGCTTTCCATGTCGCTCGATCAAGGCTTGCCAGATCCTGTCGAAGCTCGGCGGCCACAGGCCGGCTTGTCGCCTCTGTTCCAGCGGCTTCGATCCGGCGAGTGCGCCTGGTTTGCGGGACAGAACATCCAGATAATGCTCGAGATCGAGGATCTGTTGTTGGCGTCGATAACAACGTTCGTGCCGCGCGACACAACGGCCTTCATGCCACACCTCGATGATGCTGGCGTAAGCTTTGGCTTGCACCTCGTGCCGGCTGGCAGCGGCACCGAGTATGTATTGGTCAGAACCTTCACACAGCCGAGACCATTCACTGTCGGAAAGCTTATTTGCGCCAGGTCGACGCCTTCTTCAGCCAATGGCAGCAGATGATCTCGTTCGATCACCAAGCCGGCTCCCACCGTCTGCTCCCGCCCGCCGATCACTCGATGCTCATCCTGCTGGCAAGCATCGGCAAGCTGCCGGTTTAGATCGGCGATATCCACTGCTTGCGGCACCGGCACCCAGTGGTTTCGCCGGAAGTATCCAGCTTCTCCTTCGATGCCGCCCTTCTCATGGGGCTCGGCTGGCGTGCAAAACTCGGCTTCGAATCGCCAATGCGAACGGAAGGCGACAAAGCGCGCGGTCTCTTCTCGCCGGCCATCCGCGCAGGATCTCTCTTCACCGCCGAAGTCAGATTGTCATAACGAAGCTTTCGGAATACACCGCCAAAGTAGGCGAACGCCAGCTCGTGCGCTTCCAGAAATGCTTGCTGAGTCGCATGCAGATAGGCGCAGTGAAACGCGGCTCCACTTGCCATGCTGCGCATCGCAAACACTTGCAGCTTGACTCGCTCGCCTGCCAGATCGGCATAGGCTTCGTACCAATCGATCTGCGCTTCCACGCCCCAGGCATAACTCTGCGGAACACAGGTCTCCCGAACTATCAGCCCGAGCGCAACCTTCCGATCGTGCACGTACTCGCGAACCGTCCGCTCAGCGATCTTGCAATCGGGCAACTTCACTGCTGAATGCGTGCCCAAATCCGATGCGCCGTGTGCCGCTGCTTCCGCGGCGCTTTCCGGTCGGCTTCCAGCATCGCATCGATGAACTCGACTGCCGCCTTCAGTTTCCATCGTGGCCGCTCTGTTTTCTTCCGCGGCTTCGGCAACGCGCTGCCGATCGCTTCGCGCACCATCCGCCGGTGCACGCCCAGCTTCTTCGCGACTCCCGCGATCGTTCCTACGCCGAACTCGTACTCTCGACGGATCTGTTCGAATAACTCCACTTTGGCTCTCCAGTCCAACGAGTCCCCTCCGCTTCGGGCTTCGCCCGAATCAGAGTACCCGTTCGTCCATAGGGTGGGCCAAAACAAACTGCCGAACTGGGCCAGCATCAGAATACCGAAATCAAACCTACCTACGCCTCGCGTCGGTGAGAGCCTTTCCTCCCGGAACATCGGGCACATACATGAAACGCATCCATTCCGCCCTTGCCGCTCAGTACGCTGGGACATGCTCGTGCGGAACGCGGCGGCTGTGTGTCGCCTGCCGTCCTGCACGCGTCGGAGGCGTGCGCGTGACCACGAGCGCGCAACAACGAGGGACGATTAGAAGTGATAAGGGACGTTACCGTGGCTATCCTGTCGTTGCTGAATCAACTCAGCTCAGCAACTTGTTGGACTTGCCGAACTGCCTCGGCATGACCCACGATCAGTTGCTCACCGTTGGGAGCTATCCGGCAGGACATTCCGGCCATATCGCCTAGTCGTCTGCAACCACTGCTCCAACATGCCACGGAAGCGGCGCGGCCTGGAGTATTCCACGGTCCCAATCTGCCCGGCGAAACCGAAATCGCCAAATATCCGGTATGGTTTCGGTGCCTGTGGCCTTGAAGCACCTGTACGTCAGCCACATGTAAAGGTCGAGCACCGCAGGAACCGGCCAGTACCTTCACTGCTTCGAGATCGTTCGGCAGCGGATGTGAACTCACTTCCTTGTAGAACTCTTCACTAAGCACAACGATATTCTCGAATTCGGAGGACAGCACTGGGTGATGCGCCGCTCGGCTATACCAAATTTGAGCCTCGCTCATGAAGTCGAAGCGAGAGCGCTGAATCACCTTGGATCGGGCCGTGTCGGTGTCGGTACCCGAAGAAGTCGTCGCGCCGAAGACGCGTTCAAACGCTGCAACTAGCCGACGGTATTCCTTGCCGCCCGTGTGCATGCCAAAGCTTTCGAGCATCTCGGCGGCTGTTCGAAACCTGACGGTCTGACTTTTCTGCTGCACAGCCAGAGTCGCCAGGAAAATCGGTACCAAGCGATCTTGGCCGAAGGGTACCCCGAAGTCGGGATGACCCGTGATCTGAAGCACGAAACGGCCGTTGCGCCGCTCGTACAGGAGTTGGTCAGCGGGGAGACGCGCACCGGCAAACCGCACATGACGAACGGTCGCGAGCTCAATGCTAGCGTCTGTGCGTCCTGCTTCCGTTTTAAACGGACAACTTCGATCGCCTCGGCTTGGCGGAGTTTCTGTCGGAGAGGCGGATGCCGCCACCGCAAGTCCGCTGCAAAATGCTTCCGGCATGTTCCAAAACAGTCACCTTCGCCCGGTTCTGCCGAGCGGTTTAGGTGACTGTGGTCAAACTTTGCAGTGCGGACGACGTTACTGCGATTACTGCGTTAGCGTCGGCGCGGAATAAAGCGCATGAACTCAGTGCGTGTCGGTGGTCAGGATTGCGCGCCAGGGACGTAAGTCTTTTATTTGCGAATCGACACACATTCTTCCAAGCTGTTCGTTGCCGACTGATTCCCAGTCTCCCGCTCACAATAACCTTCCCCTCTGGCGTTGAACGAACAGCCCTGGTCGTCTGATCACGCGCCACCAGCTAGCTTAGCTACTTTTCGTCGCAAAATGGACCGCTGAACGTGTGACAGGCGAAGATTGGACGCTACGGTTGGTGCTAGAACATTCACTATTGATCCTGTTTCGGAGTCGCCGCACAATGGATGATGACTCGCCGCAAACAAGGTCAACGAACACTCTGGGAAGGCATTGTGGACGAGGATGTTCGCGCACTCTGGGAACCGTGGATGATTGAAGCCGACCATCTTCTGGAAGACGAAGAACTGATCGAGCAGGTATTTGAGGCGCAAGGCAAGCGGCATGAACACAGTGCCACTAAAGGTCGATCGCAAACACCGGCCGAACTGGTGTTACGGCTGCTGCTGCTCAAGCATGTCCGTAACTGGAGCTTCGATGTACTGGAGCGCGAAGTGCGAATGAACCTTGCCTACCGCGACTTCGCCCGCATCGGTCTGGGTAAGGTACCGGACGCTAAGACGCTGGCGCGGATCGCGCAAGCTCTCGGCGGAGATGTGATAGCGGAACTGCATCGGCGGCTTGTCGAGATCGCTCGGGAGAAGGGCGTGATTCGGGGCAGGAAGATGCGCGTTGATACCACGGTGGTTGAGACCAACATTCATTACCCGACCGATTCCAGCATGCTCGGCGATGGAGCGCGAGTGCTGACGCGCACCATGAAAAAGATCGAACGCAAGACCGGTGGCAAACTGAAGCGTAAAGTGCGGGACCGAACGCGGAGTATCAACAAACGAGTGATCGCGATCGCCACGGCCAGCCGCCATAAGGGTCCGGAAGGCGAGGCCAAACGCAAGAAGCAATATCGGGAACTGCTCCGATACTCGCGCCAAGTCCTCAATGACACCCAACGAGTGATCGCCGAAGTGGACGAAATGGGTGCCAATAAGCATAAAGGGCTGCGGAGTTTGCGTGAGCAGTTGAATGTCATGGCGGGTAGAGTCGGGCAAGTGGTGAAACAAACCAAGGCGCGCATCTTTGCTGGCGTGACGCAGTTGCCAGGCAAGATCGTGAGCTTATTCGAGCCCCATACGGAAATCATTCGAAAAGGCAAGGCAAGCAAGCCAACCGAGTTCGGCAAGATGGTGCAACTGCTGGAAGCGGAGAACCAGATCGTTACGCACTACGATGTCTTTGACAAGCGTCCAAGCGATCGCGAATTGTTCGCCGAGGCGGTGGCAACACACAAGCAGATCCTGGGTCGGGCGCCGACTGTAGCGACGGCGGACGCTGGCTATTACTCGCAGGTCCAGGAACGAGCTGCTCAGGAGCAAGGTGTGAAATGGGTCGCGATCCCGAACCGAAGCACACGTAGCCCCGAGCGGAAGACAAAAGAAAAGAGCCGATGGTTCAAGAAAGCGCAACGCTGGCGTACCGGATGCGAGGGCCGGATCAGCGTGCTGAAGCGGCGGCATGGACTCAATCGCTGCCGCTATCGAGGAGAGGACGGAATGAAGCGATGGGTGGGGTTGGGCGTTCTCGCCGATACCCTAATCAACATGGGCAACACACTGGCGGCCAGAGCATGACGGAACGGCTCCCATGTGGGAGCGTCGTCCCAAGCCCCGTTTCTGAATCTCAGAAAGTACGCCACGATCAACCAGCTAAGTCAGAATCGCCTATTTTGCGACGGAAAGTAGCTAAGTCGGAGGACAGATATCCGAAAACTTATGGTGCGCGGCGTAGCAACTGCACGGAACGGGCAATGGAAATCCGGCCGACGTTTGTTCCGGTGCTTATCCTGAGCCGTCCTGGTAGTTCGCCAATTGTTTTGATCAACGTGGGTCGGGAGCGATACCGGTTGAACAGGGAACGTCGCAGCCATTCCAGATCCGGCTTGAGGAACGCCAACCCACAGACCACCAAGCCCGACCCGTGGCCGCCTATACGGAAAATCAGATTATTGCAGGCGGCCGCTGTCCAGAGCCGTTATCGCTTCCGTTGCAGTGTCGATGTGCATCGTTTTGACGAGCAATTCGCCACCACTGAGCCGCTTCTGAATGTTGGGCCTCGACAGGAACTCCTCGAAGCGTGCCCTCCGCTCACGGACTGCCTGGGTCAAGTGCGGGTAAAGTGCCGCCTGCTGTGGATCCTTGCTGACCTTTTCCGCGGCGCAATCGGAATGCGTGGTGAAAATCACCAGTTTGGTGCCGTTTGCTACTGCAAGCTCCAGCATGTCCTCTTCTTTCGGAGAAATTACTGAGCCCGCGAGTCGAAGCACGTAGTAGTACCGACGAGTATCTCCAGCGATCTCGTTCGTATCCAATCGAGCGTCCATACACGTCACCAGCGCGACAAGCGGATGGTGGGTTGAACGTGGCCAGGTTGCGCGGACAGAGGATGCGAGGCGGTTCTGAGACACCAATTCATCCCAGACCTGCTGTGGCGTGACTTCGTGGTGTTTAAAATCGAAAGATACTAGCCGGTCTTGCAGGCGATAGCCGATGTTAACCATCGCGCCACCAACTACAAATTCGATTTTGTCTCCCCACACCGAGAAGATCCCGATTGCTAGCACGACAGCAGCGGTAAGGAAGAGCCACCACGTTTTTCGTTTCAACCGATTCTGGACAGCTCGCGTATTGAACGACAACTGCTCCCCTGAACTTCAAGTGTAGCTGAATGGCCTGCTTACGGGATGCCGCACACAACGTACCGGCTGAGAAGGGCCCAACTCGCCGACTCAACTGAAGGATGAAGAGGTCTCAGAACATGCAACCCGCGCGGTGCTAATCAGAAGGCCCCTCCTCTGAGGTCAGCCAGTGCTGATACCGGTAGTTGATCTACGCTGTTGCCGTCTATGTCGACTACCTCGGCTCGCCACCCCTCTGCGTGCACCGAAGTCCCTTTCCGTTCGTCTCGTATGCCTGTTCCATGGAAGAGCGCAATGATCGTCTAGTGCTTCAGGTTTGTCATCGAGGAAACAAAGCGCGGCCCGGTTTCCCTGGACCGTTTGTCATGTCCTTCTTTTCGTTATTGAGGGACGACAGGAACTGCTCCACATGCTCGGCCGAAATCTGTGCCGATGATTTACAAAAATCCGTGCGAAGGCCTTCGACTACCCAAATGTAGGGTCGATCATCTTCTCCGAGCAGTTGCGAAATGGCAACTCTCCCACCATCTGCTCGCGAAGCTTGGAAATCAACCACCTTCTCTCGCCGTCCATGGAGATCGCGATTTGCACGAAATCTGCTGGCCTCACTGCTCTCCGCCATGACACTTGACATTGGAGTTTATTCGATTATAGTAGAAATACGGAGAGATGTTCGGCAATGGCTAAGAAGCAGAACCTCGAAGAGGTCGCTCGTTACGCCGATATGCTGTCGGCCATGGGAACGGAGCCTCGGCTCCGCATCATGCAGCTCCTTCTGTCCGCCCATCCACAAGGGCTCGTCGTCGGTGACATCGGTGGCGAGTTGGAGATTCCGAGCTCTACGCTGTCTCACCATTTGGAAAAGCTGAAGAACGAAGGACTGGTTAAGGTGCGCCGCGACGGAACGTTCCTCTGGTATTCCGCCGATACGGCAGCCCTTCAGGAACTGGTGGGTTTTCTATACGCCGAGTGCTGCACCCGGAACAAAGCCATTGAGCCGCAAGCGATTGTCTCCTGCTGCTGAAGAAAACGATGAGCGCAGGCGCAGTTACGGACGGCACAGACGATGACAGTTGCGCGAAATCGCAGACAGGTGAACTCGGCTTTTTCGAGCGCTATCTTTCCGTGTGAGTGGCGCTCTGCATGCTGGCAGGAGTGGCCCTTGGCCAACTGCTGCCATCCTCCATTCAGGCGCTACGCGGATTCGAATTGGGGCGAGGCAGTCAAATCAATTTGCCGGTAGCCGTGCTGATCTGAAGATGATCACACCCATGATGATGAAGGTGGACTTCTCATCCATCCGCAACGTGAGGCGGAAGCCCGCGGGCCTGCTGGTCACGCTGCTCGTGAATTGGGTAATAAAACCGTTCTCCATGGCGTTGCTCGCATGGCTCTTTCTTCCGTTTCATTTTCTGCCGGTTTCATAAGCCCCTCCGAAGCCGACCAGTACATAGCCGGTTGCATCATTCTCGCGGCTGCGCCCTGCACGGCCATGGTTTTCGTGTGGAGCCATCTTACGAAACGGCGATCCGGCTTATACGCTCGTCCAAGTGTCAGTCAACGATCTCATCATGCTCGTGCTGTTTGTGCCGGTCGTCCAGTTTCTCGTTGCCGGCGCATCGTCGTTGACCGTGCCTTTTGAAATCCTGCTGGATTCGGTGCTGGTTTTTATCGTCGTTCCGCTCACTACCGGAACGCTGCTGCGGCTGGTTCTCTTAGGTCGACAGGGTAAAGAACGGTTGAGGCGTTCTGTTGCCGAAGTTTGCTCCGGTGACGATGGCGGCGCTGCTGCTGACGCTCGTGCTGATCTTCGCCTTCCAGGAGGAGAACATCACCAGCAGATTTTTCCACGTCGTACTGATCGCCGTGCCGATCACATTGCAGGTTTATTTGAACGCGTCCTTGCGTATCGGCTGATGAGCTTTTCAAGGTGGACATTCCGTTGCGCGCCGGGCGCGTTGATCGGCGCTTCCAATTTTTCGAGCTTGCGGTTGCGACAGCAATCGCGCTCTTCGGTCCCGAATCGGGAGCAGCTCTGGCAACGGTCGTCGGTGTACTGTGGAAGTGCCGGTGATGCTCTCCGTCTGCACGGCCTGAATCGGACTCGCACTGGTTCCCGATTCCTGCGGAAGCGGTATCATGATGCAAAAGAAAAGAGTTCTCATTCTCTGTACCGGCAATTCTGCCCGGAGCCAGATGGCGGAAGGGTTGCTCCGTCACGATGCGGCGACCGCTTTGAAGTAGAAAGCGCCGGAACCAGGCCGGGCCAGGTGAGGCCGGAAGCGATCGCCGTAATGAACGAAATCGGCATCGACCTTTCCGCCCACCGATCCAAGCATGTCGATGAATTCACCAATCAGGCGTTCGACTACGTGCTGACGGTCTGCGACAACGCAAAAGAAAGCTGTCCGACCGTTCCGGACACGGCGCCCTAATCCACAAAGCGTTCGAAGACCCAGCGGCCCTCGAGGGCGGGGAACTGGAGCGTTTGACGCTCTTCCGCCGCGTACGCGATGAGATTCGAGCTTATCTTAAGGCCTTCCCGCCTGTGCCTGAGTCCGTAAATACGGCCAAGACTCCCACTGACTTCCGGTCCTGATCCGGACGGCGGCAGTTGGAATCGTCTTGGGGACAACGAACTGAAGATATCGCGTCGCTAATCCTTGGCACGCACACCGAAGGTCGTAACATGCTGTAGCGCTTTCAACAAGGTGCTCCCGAACATCCTTCGCGCCTTCGCGCACCGGCCCCTCTGTTTCACAGGCGCAGTGCAGGTATTGCCGGTTCTGGTGCATGTTGTTTTCTCCACCTGCTCGGGATCTTCGACCACGCCCACTCCCGCTCAGGCTCGCGATTTTGTCGCCTGCGGCCCAATGTTGCCTTCCACGATGCAAACACGGTCGGCACGCGGCACGCGGCTCGCCACTTTTCGGGGCTGTATAGCCTGCCGCGCCGATGCCTCTATCTACGCTTCGCCATGCGCCTCGCGACGTACTGGCAACATTCTAGGTCAGAATAGGGTCTCACCTCCTTTCTCTGGGGTCCTCGCATCCCCTACAGCATGCCGGTTTATCCCGGCGGACTTGTATCCCTGCATTGCCTTTATGGTGGCTCCGAAGGAGAGATGTTTAGGTTAAGATTTCCCACAGTCGTCGCGGACACGCATTGTGGAAACCGCGATGTTGTCGTTGCCTGAGCGGTGTGTCAGTTGGGCAGCGGCGCACTAGCTCCGAGCCGCGGGCGCGCTTTGCTTCCAAAACGAATCTCAGATGTGGTCTGAAAATGAGCTGAAAGCCTTTACTATACGGCCTTCGCCGAAACAGAAGCCGGTGCTGAATCTCTACCTCGACCTTCGCAGAGGAATGATGCTGACAGAATTTGGCGCAATGATCGCAATTGACTGGGCTGACCAAAAGCATGCCTGGGCAATGCAGCCAGGAGCATCGAAAACCGACATGGGCGCCATCGACCATACATCGGAGGCGATTGATGTATGGGCCGCTGAACTTCGGATGCAGTTCGGCGGACGGTCTATCGCCCCGGCAGCGTTGACATGTCGCACGGAAAGCCGACAAGCTTCGAAAGCGCCGCCCTTCAGCGACGGTGAAGTTCGAAAAGCCGCCGCGCGTGCCGAAGTTCGCCTGAATTGCCTATCGATAGCGGCCGACCCGAGGTTTTGCACCGAAAGCAGGCGGCTCTGACGGGCCCCGGCGGTCACCGCACCTCGCGAGGCGGCGGTTGGCCGTAATTCGGCGACTCGACCGTACGCTCGAAATGCGCAGGTACTCGCCGATCTTTCCACGCTCGCTGTGTGCAGTCGACGCAGACCGAGAACTGGAGATCTTCAGCGAGCGAGCCAGTGCTCCCGTCCAGGCAATGCCGGTCGAGGCGTCATCCGACAGGTGAGCGTGTTGCGGGTAACTCTGGTCGCAGTAGATCACTGAAGTTGCTCATCGGTCTAGATGATCGGATGTTGAGAGAAACACAACCGCCCATTCTGTAGGCTGCTGTGTGAACGAGTTATTTCTCGTTGTCTTATTCCGGCACAACCGCCGTCGTATAGTTCGATGAAAAGCTCTCGCTACGTTCGGAGTTGATCGAAGTCACTTTGTAGAAGTAGTAACCCGGAAGCGGATGGTAATCGACGAAGCGCGGGATCGGCGTCGTGCTGAGTTTCTTGAACGGACCGTTAAAGCTGGTCGCACGGTAGACGTTATACCAGACATCGGGCGTCGGGCTTGGTCTCCACGTGAGATAGACGCTCTTGACGGAAGGCCGCTGCTCGGAATGATCGAGCTGCGCAAAGAGAGCAGCGACGCAAAAAGCAAACAGAATGGCCCTGAGCATGAGAACTCTATCCTAAGCCTGATCGGCCCGTGGTTGACCCGTTATTTTTGCGTTCTGCTGCGGAGCGGTCGCAACAGACTTGCCACGTGTGTTTAAACTTACTGCTGGCCCGATCCGCTTAAACTTAGGGCTTGTGATGTTTACGTGCTGAAATCTGCCGTATCTCCTGGATGAACAGCATCACCGGTTTATTGAAATCATCAGGCTCTTCGAGCACGCCGAAATGACCGACACCCGTCCACGCCTCGTATCGAAGGTCGGAAAAGGCACGGCGCAGGTGCGGTTCGTTGCTTGCTGGTAGTGGTTCGGCATATATGGCCAACGCTGGGACAGATGTCGGAAACCGTGATCGTACTTTCGTAGATTATGTTGTCCAACGCACTAACGGCAACGAACGCGTCCGTCCGTGGCATTTTCTCGTGCACTTCGCCCCGCACTCGTTTCGGAGTTTCAGGAACGAAAAACCGCTCAGTTCGTTCCCGCCAGACGACCGCCGCAGTTCGGACTCTGAAGAGGACGCGCGTCGGCGACACGCTCATTCTGGCCCTATCATCGGTCTCTCCATGGAACACACTGCAGGAATCGACGTTCACAACGGCCATCACCTTTTTTGGGTAACGGTCAAATTGCCGAGCGTTGATCGCGTTCGAACGGGGACACTCGGGGCCTGCGTGCAACCTAAATGCCGGTGTTCTGAGCCGTATTTCGCCTTTGACAGATCGAATGCTTTATAGCGTCCGTATCGGCAACCGGGCGACTGCCTGAATAGAATTGAGATCGGTCAAAGAACCATCCGAACGACAAGACGATGGTCATAAAATGCTCCTGCTAAAACTGCCATACTATAGCCAACTCACGGTTCCCAGCCGTTACGGTGGGAAAGTCGTAGAAGGTTTGAAGGTAGGTATGACATCAACAATCTTGAAGCGACTCGACGCTCCTCGGCGCACCACCGCACTGATCGTTGGCGGTTTGCTCTTCCTCGGCTCAGCATTTCAAGCCAGCGCGCAGTCAGAGCCATCTGCGTCTGAGAACGGGCTTGAGGGAACGTGGCGGGTGCAGGTCAAGACAAATAATTGCCTAACCGGCGTGGCGCTGGGGACGCCATTCAACGCGTTACTGGCGTTCGCGCGTGGTGGCACGTTGAGCGGTACCACTTCGAGTCCCGCGTTCGAGCCTGGACAGCGGACGTCCGATTACGGGATCTGGAGTAAAACCATCGGAAAGACTTACAATGCGGTCTCCGAAGCGTTCATTCTCTTCGCTTCGCCACCCAATCCGCCCCCAAATCCTTTCAATCCGTCACCGGTTCCCCCCAGGCCCGGCTTCCAAAGAGGAACACAGCGAATCACACAAACAATTGAGGTCAGCAACGACCAGTTCACGAGCGTTGCCGGTGTTGAGTTTTTCGATATCGATGGCAAGTTGCTGATGACCGGATGCGCGTCAGCGATCGGCCAGCGATTCAAATAGCTTCATTCGGCTTAAACGCCTGCTGACGATCCTTCTGTCATCCGAGCAATTGAGGCGTACGGTGAGGCCGAGTTGTACAAGTCAATGTATGCCGCAGAGTGACATCAAACGCAACCCGAACAGAGTAGGGCCAGGTGCGATTGGCACCCATGCAGCGGAGCCGGAAGAGATCGTTCCGTCAAGCACGTCGGTAAAGGAATGCTGGGCGCAGTCTCAGGGTAGCGGCATAAGTGATGATGTGCTCCCGTAGGAGTTGTGCGCTTCAACTCCTGCAAATGGATAGTGAGTAGCTGAACCGTGTAAGTGTGTTCCGGCCGGAGATGGATGAGATGGCTTGGCCGCCTCAAGGGCTGCAGTAAGCTCTCCATGTGAATGAGCACTCGCCGTGCAAAAGGAGGCGGGGCTTGCAGACGAATATCACTCGCCGGCCTTCGAAACGGAAGTCATTCGCGGTATGGAAGGGATGACGATCGGAGTGGATCTGGAAGACAGAACCAGCCAAGATTGCGTGATCGACACCAACGGTGAGATGGTGAGCGAAGGCGTGGCCACAACGCGCATAGCTATGCGCGAAGTTCGGCGGATTGGGCCGTTTCCGGATTGCGTTAGAAGTAGCTACGCACAGTCGGTTGCTCGCCCAACCAGGGCGCGAGGTAATCGTAGTGAAGATGCGCAGATGACCTGATGGTGATTCGACCCCGCGCCGCGTTGGTGGTGGCGAGAAGGTCGCTTCTTAACACACCGCAGGGACTCGTAAATCCGTCGGTGAGCGATTGCCCAAAGTTGAGCAGAGGCTCTCGACATGGAAGATCCCATTTAATTGAAAGGATGCAGGCCGGCGACGTAGCCGGTCAATTCCATTCAGCTTGTCACAGGCGCCCATCGACCTCGACTCGAATTGCGGCCATCGGCGAAGGTGCCTTAACTCGGCAGTCGCTGAACCGAATCTTGCGTTCTGATCAAGTTGGAACCAATCGGCGCTACCCTCCTAAATCAACGATGGTGAAAATCTCGCGGTGTCCAGACTCCACCAGCGGAACCATTTTTTGATAGTTCGCCTGAAACTCTTTGTCGCCGAAAATCCGGGGCACTTCGGCTTCGAAAGTAGCGAGATTGGGCACCGTCAATTCCAAAACGAGCGTGTAGTGCGGGCCGGTGACATCGGTCAGAAGACGTGCAGAAGCGTCAGCCACAAGCCGCTTTTGAATGGCGACGCCTTCCTTCATAACGGCCAGAGCCTCACGAGCCTTCCCAAACTTCAACTGGAACACGTTGCGGATGACGATCATAAGCAGTTCCTTGTACCAATAGTGCGACAGTCGTGACCCCAGCGTTAAGTCTAACGCCGGAGCTATTCGGATAGGTGGCGACGGTATGCGCATCTTGGGGATTGCCATGCAGAAGGTGTTCGACACGACAGCGCCTCAGTTTCGGATGCAGTCCATTTTGGCCCGTTCTGTTCACGCGAATGACAGCTTCGTGCCGCGAGTTGCTGCTGGCGCCCGCCATACTTATCGCGTGGTGTTGCGAGGAGTGAAGCGTGGCCGTTGCGGTTTACCCAAACCAATGCCCAGCGTCCCATCCTCGGTTTCTTGCGCGGTACGGCCGATGACGATATCCCAATCCGCGGTGTACTCTTTTAGCGTTGATCCTGCGACCGGCTTGAAGTCCACCATCACCGATTCGAGCGTCTCCCCTTTAGCCCGGTTGCTCTTAACAAGACCGTCCCGTTCGTTCGCCGGATGCCCTTTGATCAACATTTGAGTGGCGATGAGCCGGTGGCCAGATTTACTGATAGCGACGTGAATGTGTGGACAGCGGAACGCTCCTTGCAACGTGTACTCGACAGGCTTGATCGTCCGGAAGAAATATTGACCTTTGGAGTCCGTGATAAAGCGGCCGTAACCTTGGAAGTTGGAGTCGTATGGAGTTGTGTTGCGGCCGCCGGAGTGAACGTAAGAGCCGTGGGCATCGGTCTGCCAGATTTCGATGTAGCCGTTGCGCAGCGGTTCGCCGGATTTGGTCAACACACGGCCACCAAGGTAGACGACTTCACCGACCGCCGGCGTGATGCCTTCATTGACAACGAGCAGATCGTTATCAGTGTCTAGCGGCATCTTATCCGGGTAGAAGGGACCCTCCCCCAGGCTGACCGTTGTCTTAAGCGCGTCTGCGAACAAACCAGGGATTGTGTAAGCTCCGGCAGCGGCGGCGAGACCCTGCAACAAGCGACGGCGCGATTGGGTAGTCACAACTGGTGAGTATATCGCTTTTGCCCGTACTTGAGCCGCACGCACAATTGGGTCAACTAGAATGGCGCCGACGAGTCACCTGTTGGGTCAAATGAGAAAGTAACCGAACGCGTGAGTCCATCGGAGCGCATTGACGGGGATCGCTGATGTGCTGGGAGGAATGGAGATGCACTCACGCGAGCAGTATCTGGAGCAGGTGCGGAAGGATTATCGGCGCGGCAAGAAGACGAAGACTCGATTGTTGAACGAGGCGCGGAAGCGGACGCGCTTGGCTCGCAAGGTGCTGATCCGAAACCTGGCACATCCACCGAAGCTGAAACAGTCGAAACCAACCGCGGTGTCAGTTATGGCGTCGCCGTCCTGACGACACTCGCCGATGTCCGGGAGTTATTAGACTTTGCTTGTGGACAGCGACTCGTGGCAGCATTGCGGACTGAAGTGCCACGTTTGCGCGCAGCAGGGCAATTGAAGTGTAGCGACGATGTTGCCGGGAAGTTGGCGAGGATTTCAGCTAGCACCGTGGATCGGCTGCTACGACGGGAGACGCAAGTATGGCGGATCAATCGGCCGCGGTCGGCAAGCGTATATCCGTTGCTTTACCAGAAGATCCCGGTCAAAGTAGGCGTCAGTGAGTCGGTCGAGCATCGCCTTGCATAAGCGCGCGTTCGGGAATACCTGTGGCCATTCCGAGAACGGGAGATTCGTCGTGATGATGACCGCGGTCCTTTTAGTTCCACCGAGTTCACGTATACCAGGGAGCCTCATTTCTTGAGAATGAGCCGATAAAGTCCATGGTCTTGCATCCCCAAAAATCGTCGCATCCGCCCTCGGAGGCGACCGCCGCCCCCACTTGCCGATCTTGATTGCCTACGCCAGAATGACCCTCGCTGGACATTACTGATCCCCGTAATCGATGCGGCATGGTATTCGATCACTCGATACCTCCCAGAGCACAAGCTGATTCAAGAGGAAGCTGACCAAGAAGCCGGTCCGTTCTCCCATAATCGAAACTCCGGTCTTATAGGACTGATTGTCTTTGTGAAGATCGTACTTCGTTATACTCCAAAATATCTCCAGGCTGACATTCCAGCGCTTCGCAAATCGCTTCCAATGTTGATAGTCGGATCGCTTTTGCCTTGCCGTTTTTCAAGACGGAAATGTTAGCCATCGTGATGCCGACTTTCTCGGAGAGCTCGGTGACGCTCATCTTACGCTTCGCCAACATGACGTCGATATTAATAATGATTGCCATGCTAGTGACGCTGTCCCAATGATATTGTTACGAATATTCGACTGAGTACGTCAATGCTATGTGGCACGATATCGGGAGTTGCTATCGCTCACAACAGAACAGCGGGAGGAGCTGAAGCGGTGGGCACAATCGCGTAGTTTGCCGGCTGGAGATGTATTTCGGGCGCGGTTGATTTTGGCGCTGGCTGATGGCATGACGTATGGCGCGATAAAGCGGAGCCTGCACACAACCGCGCCCACGATCTCACGCTGGAAGCAGCGATTCGAAAAGTGGGCATGGATGGCTTGGAGCCTCAACACAAAGGCAGCAAGCCACGGACCGCAACGCCAGCGGTGCAAGCGAAGGTATGCCGGAAGGTGCAACAGAAGCCGAAGTGATGGCAGCACCCACTGGTCGGTTCGCAAGCTGGCCGCTGAGATGGGCGTAAGCAAATCGAGCGTGCACCGAATTCTGTCGCAAGCGCGGCTGCAGCCGCATCGACTGGAGCGCTACATGACGAGCAACGATCCGGATTTCGAAGCCAAAGCCGCCGACATAATCGGACTGTATTTGGAACCGCCGCAGCACGCAGCCGTGTTTTGCGTGGATGAGAAGACCGCGATTCAGGCGCTGGATCGCCTGGATCCGGTCGCTGCCGCTGTCGCCGGGGCGAGCGGAACGGCACGGCTTCGAATATTACCGGCATGGAACGCTGTCCTTATATGCGGCCCTGGATGTGAAGACCGGCAAGGTGCAGGGGAAGACAGCGAAACGCCACACCAGCAGCGAGTTCATCTCTTTTCTATCGGAGCTGGTGAGCCGCGCCCGTTGGGCTAAAGAGATTCATATTGTCCTCGATAATCTGTCTACGCACAAAGACCAAAGCCGTCCAGCAGTTTCTGGCCGAGCATCCCAAGGTCCGCTTCCATTTCACGCCGACATACTCATCCTGGCTGAATCAGGTCGAGCTCTGGTTTGCCAAAATTCAGCGCGACCTGCTGGCCCGCGGAATCTTCACCTCTGTCGCCGATTTATCCCGCAAAATTCGGCAAATACATTCGCGCCTACGCCAAAGTCGCACGGCCCATTCCGCTGGTCCTATTCAGATCCCAGCAGAAGAATCATTGCTAATCCTATCGCTGGGACAGCTTACTAGTCTCGCTATACAGTTAGGTCGTTCTCGGATTTTATATCCACGGCAATTTTGCAAAATCCGTTCAAATATCGCCGCCGCGGTGGCGACGATGATTGAAGGGAAGGTGATGAGGATCCTCATGAAAACCCCCGCCGGCCGATCCTCACTGTCGCCAAACATCATGAAGATTACTCCTACTGCAATGCGTCGGCTCGTGGACCGTGTCCTAGAGTGCAAGTGCCCCGAGCTCGCCGATTGTGGCCGTATCGCTTCTGCGATCATCGAGTCGGCACGATGACTACGGTTCTCTGTATGTGCTCGCGGCCATTGGCGAAATTGGAGGGTGTTTCGCATTTTGGGCATGGCTTCGCCTTTATAAGAGCTCTCTGGGTCATCGCCGGCACGGTCTCACTTATTCTCTTTGCAGCAGCATTGACTCGGGTCGATGCTCCCGCCGCTGGCCGTTTATACGCCTTTTACGGCGGTATATACATTGTGTCGTCTCGTTTGTGGCTTCGGGCGGTCGAGCGAATGAAACTAGACCGTGCGGACAGTGTCGGCGCTGCTATCTGCCTTGTTGGCGCCGCCGCTATTCCCTTCGGTCCACGCACGCCCTGAATGCACTTTCCACGGCACTTTTGAGCTTGGGAGAGTCGTCAGAAGCGACGTACAGCTATTAGTCGACCAAAGCGGTGAAGGTACAGGCGGCACTTCGGTGAAATTTTTCCGGTGAGGGTTTACCTTTGAAAAGCCGGCAACCAGTCCCGAAAACCAGGTTTTCGGGTTTTCGGGACTGGTTTGCTATTCGGTCGGTAGCGATGTGGCCAATGGAGGACAACTGCCGCAGTTTCCGACGACGCCACTCGTCGGGCGGCGTTGCGTTGACCTTCGCTAGGCGGTTCACCTGCCAAGCCAGGTCTTCAGTTCGTCCAAACTCCTCACAGGCTGACCATCAAGCGTTCTCTGCGCTCCTAGCGGCGGGTATGTGAGTGAAGCGAACTTCCACCTCCCGTCTTTCCCTCACGAGCTGCGAGTCCTAGTCCTGTGAAGCGCGAAATCGATGTTTCGACGCTTGTGCATCCGCAAGAAAGTACTCCGTTTGCTCGGACCAAGTCGCCGTTGCGGAATCACCCTGGACTCGGAGGCGGGCCAGCTTAATCGAGACCCTGACCGGACGATGCGCGCGCTCCGCTTCTTGCCTGAGCGCTTGCACAAACTGCTCGCGATTGAGCATGGTCGCACGACCGTATAACGAGCACCAGAAGTCTTCCGTGAAGAAGCCATCGACCTTTCTGAGTTCACGTGCTTCGAATGCTCGCGCGATTTCGTCGGAAACAGTCTGGATCGCCTTGGCATCCCGCGACCTCCGTATTAGCAGCCCAGAATTAGAGCGGCACACCATAAGTCTCGGACCCATGGCAGTGTTGACATGCTGTACCGCCTGTGCCACGCGATGCAAAAAATTTTGGGGCTACTCGACCAACTTGCAATTACGCTCCCGCGCCAATCTGCCGCAACAGGGTACCAACATCGAAACAGGTCCGCGCTACCGTGATTACTTTGGTTGCGAGTTCGTATGTGTAGAATGAGCAGCCCGGAAGCCGGACCTGTTTACCTGTTGCTTCGATGTTCCCGAAGGAGCCTGTATGCACACCTTCAAAGCTCCATTCAACGGCAACCAGATTCTTACCGTAAGCTATGTTCAGAATGACATTCACGTTGCCAGGAAACGCAGTGATAAACGGGCGCACAAACTTATCTCGCACTTCCGTCTTCCCCTTGAGTGTTCCTGTTGGGGTGTGCAGTACGATGTCATCCGAATAGTAGGCGAGAATCTTGTTCTCATCGGTGCCTGTCCAAGAAGTAAGAAACCCTTCGACGAAGGATCTGACATCTTCCTCCGCTGCCTGCATTGCTACAGCTTTCATGATTAGCTCTTTCTCGACCCGTACGATTGCTCGGCGTGGCGTAAGTATACACCCGTGACCCGCGCTATGCCGCATCGGGAAGTTGACTCTCACTTCGGCCCCGTTCGAGGCCGAGCTGCACGGTGAGAGAACGGAACAACTACGCGTGTCCCGAATACGGTCGTTTTCAGGACTACGTCTCGTAACTGACGCTAGACAACCCTTCGAAAGATGTCTCTGAATACTCGTCTTACAATCAACGTGTCAAAAACGTGACGACGAGACTGAGTATTGAGATGCGCATCGGCTACGCCGGAGTATCAACCACTGACTAAAAGTCCGAGCTCCAGACCGATGCACTTTCCGCCGCGCTGGCTGCAAGCGGCTGTTTTCCGACACGGCAACCCAAGCGAGCTAGGAGAGAAGGGGACTAGACGAGCCGCTCGCCTTCGTGCGGTCCGGTGACACTCTCGTCGTCTGGAAGCTCGACCGGCTGGGCCGGTCGCTTAAGCACCTCATGGAACCGTCAACGCTCTTCATGCTTGCGGTGTCGGCTTCATGAGCCTTCAGGAATATCGATACGACGACGAGCGGCGGGGAAACTGATGCTTCACGTGTTCGGTGCGCTGGCAGAGTTCGATCTCGAGCTTATCCGTGAGCGCACACAAGCCGGGCTTGGGCGCGCGGCGGGCAGGGCGGCCGGCCACCAAAACTCGACCGGCAACAAATTGAGTTCGCGCGAACGCTCATGGACAATCCCGAAACGCGCGTAGAGGACGTGTGCCGAACACGTCGCATCTCTCACTCAACGCTGTACCGTCACCTTGATGAAGCAAAGAAGACCGCCTGATGGAAGAAACGACCAGTTCTTTGAAGAAACATCCGAGCAGTCAATCGTGAAGACGGCGATTGTCTATGACTTCTGGGCGTGGCAAATGTGATCATGGGTGCGCTGAAGGTATAACACGGGAGGCAATAAGATAGCGTACATTGACCTCTTCGTTGGGCCAGGTGGCTACAACGACGGAACGAAACCGATTCCACTCCTCGTTCTCGAGTCCGCCCTTGCTGACGAGACGATGCGGGAGATGGCGGAAGGGGCAGCGGTTGAAACCGCAACTGGTTTCAAAGAGGAGATCAGGTTGGGGCGCTCAAGTTTCCGACAAGGCGCATTGGGCACCGGGCCGTTGACTGTGTACCGCGGCTTGTAGGCTCGACCTGAAGAAGACGCTGCACCTCCAATCGGAAAGCCAACTGGCTACGGAAAAAACTGCTGCTCAACCTGTCTCCGGATGTCCGGGACTGAACCGGTCGGTTGGGGACTGATCCGGTTTTTGCCGACCACGAGGGAGTAATTGCCTACAACGCCGCGCTCTGGCCAGTCTCAGCATAGGCGACTGTACGGACAAGTGAATTCGAGCCCGGGCTGCTGCTGAGAAGGGGATTTCGCGATAGCTGCGGATGCTTATCCCGACTCCCGCTTTGACCGCTTTGAAAAAGGCAACTATGGTGATGTGCTGCTTGAGTTCTGAGACTTTCGCAAAGAGCATTGACCTGAGTGCTCATCGCTCCCCATCTGCCTTTCAAAATGATATAAACTTGCACAAACTGCCAACATCACCAACCCCGAGCATCTGTCGCAAGTGGCGAACGCATTGACTTCTGGAACGCTTGGCAGAGGACACATCCCGAAATGATAGAACCTCGACTACGTGGGGTGAAGCTGAATAGGCAGACGCTTCAAGGGAGCGACTTCCGAACCCAAAACTGCGTTCTACAGCCCGATTCACAAAAGAATCGCACTGTTTGCAAGCACATCTTGTAGACCGAGATTGGAGGAAATCATATGCGTCAATCTAAAAAGATACTCGCCGCCGGTCTGTTGATTTGGATCGCAGCATTCGCGGTTCCCGTACACGCTTCCACAGTGTGGTCCTGGAACTATTCCGGCGCCGGCATCACGGCGAGTGGCACATTTAGTACGCTTGACAGCCGCGATGCACAGGGAGGCTATCTCATAACCGCGATAACCGGAGCTCGCAATGGCCAGACAATCACTGCACTGCAGCCTACAGGAACATGGATTCCTGGCAACGAACCATATGCGGTGGACAACCTGGTGTTTGCGGTTCCCGGGCCGCAGTTGACAAAAGCAGGTTTCGGCTTTGCACTCGCCGACGGTACCTACTCGAACCCTTTCTACGCAGATTTCCTGCCTACCCCCGAGTATCTGGAATTTTACTCGATGCCCGATTCAGATTCATCAACGGAGCTTGCGGTCGCTTTTTCCGCCACTCTGGTGTCGACGCCGGAACCGGCGACGTTCGCGCTATTGTTCATCTCCCTTCCGCTTTGTTACATCCTTGGAGTTCTGATGAGGGCCAAGTCGTAGCAAGCTCGCCGGCCTGTATTGATGTAGTCGTCGTGCGAAGCTTGCTGCGTTGGCGCGAAGGCGAAAGGCCTGTAAGGGCCAGCGCCCATCATGCGCCGGGCAACCGAATCACGGGTTTACTTGGGAATGTGTGCCAGAGTTTGCGGTACCAGATTGTCGGCGCGAAATAGAAAGGTCCTATTCGGAGCGAAGTAGAAATGTCCGGTTTTGACCGGCGGCTCCGGATCTACGTGTTATCTTGGGGTACCCGCGCGGGGTCGCGCCTGAGCGGGTGTCCAAGACCGATGCGACGGAGGGCTCCGTACGTGATCGGCAAGTCCTTCAAAGCAACAAAGGACTTTTTCATTCTGGCATCACGGTGGTGAGTTCCCGAGCAGAGGTCTTGGACTTTAATGCGAAGAGCGCCGGGCTGGGTTTGCCCGGCGCTCCATATCAGCAGTTGCGGTTCGATTCGCGGATGGCTTTCCACAGAGGCTTGGCCGAACTGACAGGGGAATCGCGCATCCAGGAACTACGTCCCCCCGGTTGTGATCCTTGCGAACGGGATTGCTGGCCGGCGCAGGCTTTGGTTTTCGCTCGTCCGGAGGACAACCTCGATATCGAGATACACGCTCCGAAAGCGCACGGCCAGACTACCGTCAAGACGCCGTGTGACTGAGCGATACCGCGAGGTCATGTAGGTCGCTCAAAGGCCTATGCGCATCGGTGCTGTTGGCTGGCGCTACGGTGAAGCGCTGTTGCCAGTCCGGCAGAAACTCCTGATCCAGACAAGCATTCGCTGCCTCGGCCGTGCATGCGCCGGCCGGACGCAATTGCGTAACGCAATCTGTGCTGTGTGGAAGAACCGCTCGACTCTTCCCTTGGCTTGAGGACTGTGGGCCGAAATGCGCTCAATTCCCAGCTCATTGAGGGCGCATCCTTTGGCAAGGGAACAATGGAGACAGCTACTGCTTACCAGTTGTACGTCGGGACTAGGGCCCCCGCGGATTTCTGCCCGCACTGCCGATGAGGACTTATACGTTCACAGCCTTCTTTTATTGCAAACAAAGCCACTTACAAAATCACCCTAAAACACGCATGCTAAATTCGAACCGGAGTAACGCATCATGCGCACGGATAAACAAATCGAAGCATCCAAGACGAACGGCGCCAAATCGCAAGGCCCGAAGACCCCCGAGGGGAAAGCGAAGTCCGCCCAGAACGCGAACCGGCACAATCTCGCCGGAGGCCATATCGTCCTTCTTTCCAACGAAAGCATCCGCGAGTTCAAGGCCTTCTCCAATGGCTACTACGACGCGTTCGCTCCGGCCAACGCCGTCGAGCGGGATCTCGTCAACCAACTGATCGCCGCGTCCTGGCGGCTCGCCCGGATCAGCGCCATGGAATCGGCCATCTTCGAAGTGGAAATGTGGCGACAGGAAAAGACCCACGCAAAGACTTTCGATTATCTGGACTCGCACACTCGCCACGTCCTCACGTTCCTGAATATGGACAACGAAGAGGACGCAATGCGCAAGCTCCTTCGCTATCAAGGCGCCGCCCGCCGAGCCTACAATGCTGCCTTCAAACAACTGCAGCTATTGCAGGGCGACCGCTTCGATCGCCAGCCGAAATCGCTCCCAGAGCCGATCCTGGAATGTCCCGAAACCGAGCCGCAAGCCGAGCAGAAACAACCGGCCGCCGAACCCAAAGTGGTAGCCTTCACCGCCCGCAACACAATCTTACAAAGCGAACCCGAGCACTCGCCGCAACCCGGAGCGTACCCACATCTCACCATGTGCGCATGACCCCTTTGAAATCGAGCCGCGACTGTAAAGGAGCGCACCGGCGATTCACAAGGCGAAGCACTAAATCTTCTGAATCACACCAATCACTTACAAAAACTGCGCCCAAATCCCAAAAATTTGGGGTGTATTCCTGAAATCAGGAGGCAGCGCATGCCCTCCCGAGGAAGCGGCATCGAGATCTATGCTCGTCCGGGCGAGCCTAAGTGAACTGCCGTGCGGATACAATCACCTTGTTGTATTTCGAGCGTCAAGATCGAGCGAGCAATCCGGTCCGGGAGCACGGCGGACGAATTGGAGAACAGTATGAATGAAGCGCAGAACGCAGCCGTAGCGAAAGTGCCGGCGCCCGAGCATTCGCGGCCGAACTTACGGTGGTGGATCGTAGGCTTGCTCAGTCTGGGCATGATCATCGCATACGTGGAGAGGGCAAATCTCTCGGTCGCGCTGGTAGTGCCCGAGTTCAAGCAGGTTTTCGGGCTGACGGAAGCCGACCGCGGTATGCTGAATTCCGCATTCTTCTGGTCCTATGCCTTCCTTCAAATACCGGCCGGGTGGTTGATCGATCGATACGGTGTCAAGTTTCCATACGCTATCGGGTTCTTCGCCTGGAGTGTCCTGTCGGCCATTACGCCTCTGTGCTCGTCGGTCTCCCAACTCCTGGCTGTACGGTTTCTGTTGGGTGTTAGTGAGTCTGTCGTGTTGCCTGCCAGCATGCGGTGGATTCGGTTTAACTTTCATGAGAAACAACGCGGGCTGGCAGTGGGCCTGCTGATGACCGGGACCAAAATCGGCCCCGCAATCGGTGCGCCGATTACGGCCGCGCTGATCTCCCTCTACGATTGGCGCATCATGTTTATGGTTCTGGGTCTGGGATCGCTTTTGTGGCTGGCGCCCTGGTTGACCCTGGTTCGAAACGATGACCGGCAGATCGAGCAGCTTGCGAACCAGACAAGCGGCAACGAGAGTGTCTCGTTCCGGCGATTGCTGGCAAGCCCGGTAATATGGGGCACAATCATTGGCACCTTCTGCTACATGTATTTCGTCTACTTCTGCCTTACGTGGATGCCGGCCTACTTCGTGGAACAACGCAACCTTTCACTGACTTCTATGGGACTGTACACGTTCTTCAGTTTCGGTGGAATGGCGACAATGGCAGCCGTGGCAGGATGGGCCGCCGACCGCATGATTGCCTCCGGCGGCAATCCCGTCAACGTTCGAAAGGGTTTCACCATTGCAGGCTTCGTGATGGCTTCAACCGAAGTATTCGGCGCGTTTTCCGATTCAGTGCCCATAGCTCTGTTCTTTGCAGTATTTTCCCTGTCTGGCCTCGGACTCGCCACAGCAAACTACTGGGCCCTGACGCAAACCCTTATCCCCGGCGCAAGCATCGGCAGGATCGTCGGAATCCAAAACTGCGCCGCTAATTTGCCGGGGATCGTCGCGCCGATTCTTACGGGCTGGCTGAAACAGTCAACAGGCAGCTATGAGGCGCCGATGCAAGCCATCTGGTTTTTCCTGATACTTGGCATCGCCGCGTACGTGTTTCTGGTACGGGAGAAGTATGCGCCCGCGAGGCGGGTTACATGATCGCGCGGCGCCCCTGAATTACTCGCCTATCGGTGCGCCGGTCCGCAACTCCGCAATCACTTGCTCACAGTTCAGGATCTTTTCGAGCAGATCCACCGGCGTGTAGTAGTAGTGATTTGAAGCTTCGTAAGCAATCAGCGACTCGTCTCTTGTAGTGAAATACTGGGACCTCGCCAACTCTCGCTCCCGCTCGGCGATCTCGATAAGACGACGACGGATCGTGCCGGCCCGATCGGGCGTCGCGGAAACAGATTCATCGCGCAACAAGTAAAACTCTATCTGGTTCGCAGTACTTTCAAAATGCGTATGACACGTTTTGGCAACAGCAAGTTCGAGAATAGCTTCGTTCCGGGAGCCGACGTCTATCTTTTCGAGCACCGCCACTCCCTGACCCCAACGCTGCGCCAGCTTCGACATCAACTGCTGGACAGTAGGCTCTGGATAAGCTCCCTTCCACGTCTTGTACGCGTCATAAGGAAACAGAATCATGCCGGGTTTCAGCCCTGTCGGCTTCAGTCGCAGAGGATTAGCGGGACCATGCTGCACCGGCAAAACGTAGATCGCGACTCCATAGGGGAACGACTGAAACGCGTCGCTGAAGATCTCCCAGGCCCGCTTCGCTTCCTTGGCTGCGGCTACGCCATAGATGCGGACTGCTGCGTCGTGAAGGATCTGCGCGCGCGATGGACGAGGTTCGAACGCGTAGGCCGATGCGGCTCGCAAATTCGGAGATGGATACCCGCCGCACGTCCAGGATGCCATTACGCCGGTGATGCCGGCTTTTGTCAGATTCTCGCAATGATCCAGTACAAGCGGAAGGACAGGAATATAAGGGACGGCCGAGATCTCCCAGGTGTTGTTGAACTGGGTCTTCGCTACCGCCCGCAGTCCGTGCTGCCGCGCCAGGTTCCAGTTTTCAATTGCTCGCGGACCGGGGCCGACGACGGACATCGAGTATTCTCCTACATTGGTACTGACACCGCCGCGTGTGACCGGTTGCGACCACTCACTGATGCTGATAATGCTGCTGTCTCGTGGAAGCTTGGGAATCAACGCCCGAGCCAATCGGGTGCCCCACCCCCAGTCGTAGGACATGATCTCCGCCGTCGCGCTATGCTCGCGCACACCGTCGCGAAGCGCGTGTATAAGTTCAGCGATGGCATCCGCGCCGGTGCGCTTGAAACACCGGGGACACCCGGCAGCTACCGGATCGCGATCTCCCCACGCGCCGCCATGCGAAAAACAGTTGGTGTGATTCTCCGACATGGTGATTGTCAAGATGCCGCCCAGGCCGGGAGTTTCGCGGAACACGTGACTCAGACTTCCGCGCAGCCAATCACGCACCTCGCTCGTCGATGTGCACATCGCGAACACATTCTGATCTTTGGCGCCTCTGATTTCGGGCCGGTTCCGAAAGAATTCTTCAGGCATGGCGCGCGGCTCGTTGAGGTAGAGATACACACGCAGACCGAAACGCTGCGCACGTTCTACGAGCTTGCGCAAATTCTTGAGCCGTATCTGATGGCCTTTGCCGAACTCAGGATACGTTTTGGAGGGCGCAAGAGTGTTCAAGACACCCTGAATCCACACGCCGTTCATACCGCTTGCGGCCGCTCGATCCAGGTAGCCGTCCGGGAGTCCTGCGGCGTCCCCCTCCATCAGCGGGTCGCCGTAGAGAGCAAAATACGAGTAGAGGAATCGGGGTGACCATACCTCGTTCGAACGCAGAGTGCCTTCGGCCTGATCAGGACTGGCTTCGACAGCGCTCATCCGTTCTATGAAGGCGAACCGCGGTTGCCCCAGGCTCCGTATACCGCCGGGTATCGAATGGTTCAGCGTCGACCGAATGGCGCTTGCCTTCTTGCGTTCAATCGCTTCCGGCCTGCGGTATAGCAATGTCGCGCAGTCGGGTTTTACCTGCCCCAGCTTATGCTCGAGAAAGTCATCTTCCTTTAAGGTGTAAGCGAAGCGCTCGGCATTCCAACCCAGCAGTTCGATGATCTGCTCCTCGGGCAATAGGTGCCAGTTCTGCCGGATGACCGTAATGTAGATCCGGCGCAAGAAGTCATCGCTGAGTTGACGCTTTGCTGGTAGGCCCATCGCCCTTGCGAGCTCCGACAATTGAGCCGGCCTCGCGTGAACAACGCGAGCCATCCTGTCGAGATTAGCCAGGTCCCAGTTCCGCCACACGAACTGATACAACCGGCTCGGAAAATGCGGTTCGGGTATAGCCGGTACCGGAGGGAACGCGGCCTGAGCGGCGCGATTCCCGGAAAGCAGCAGGACTGGCGGTACCGCCTTGAGGAAGGATCGACGGTCCATTTGAGACATCTCCACGAGTGTACACATGCGTCACAGTCAGCTCTCGGATCATGGTTGCGCACCCAACTCGTTTGAGGCGTCTACATTCAGGAGGTAAATCAATGCAGAAAGTCTCTCTTGAAGCTCTGACTGCCGACTGGAAGCAACAGCCGAAGAGTCTCGCACAGAAGTTGGTGAAGCAGTATGGCGAGCCGGATGAGGCCACAAGCGAGCGGTTCGTCTGGCATAACAATGGTCCTTGGAAGCGCACGGAGCTACTCAACGAGGAAATCCCGCATGATTTTCCTGAGCCCCATCACGATTCGCTACTCCAGGCGATCCCCTACCGGGTACCGGCAGGGCTAGTCAGGCAGGTATTTGAATTTGACGGCAGCGTCGTTGTGGAACGAACACGCGGGGAAATGGCAGCACGCTGCGATGACGAACGGGCGAATTACCTGGCGCTGAACCTGGCTCATGAGATCATTACAGGCCAGAAGAACGTTGAACAAGCCCGGCACTTCTACGCTGAGGCCGTGCAACAGAAGAAGCACCAGGAATACCTCGAGCGGTTTCTGTTCCCTGTTCCGTCCGCCGGCCAGGCCGATCCCGATGTGCCAGTGAAAGCGTAGGGTGCTCAGGCAGCGGCACGAACTCTGGAACTCGTCGGCGTTCGCGGTTCCGTGGCGTTGCGCTTACGAAGGTAGGCTTGCGCGGAATCGGCCATAGTGACCAATGCTGCGCCCATCATGATTGCGTCTTTTATCACCAGCCGGCCAGGCGCCGCTCAGGTACGGAAATCCGTGATCCGGGCCTCCGAGCCTTGGTACCCAGGTTTCCGGAGTAGTCGCCAGAAAGGATAGCGTCACCAGCGACATTACGAACACAAGCAAGCTGGCCACTGCCGCGACCTGAGGCAGCCACGGGTGAAAGCACAGCAGCAGCCCATACCCGACGATCACTGCGCCTAAGCCGTACGCGAACACATAGGTGTTGTTGACCTCGTGCCAGGCCTGATTTGCCGGAACCAGTTCACCCTCCCTGTTCATGTGCTTCTTATATTCGGGGACATCATATGTGTAAAAGAAGTTCATTGTCGGGCTGTTGGCTACAAAGGGAACAATCCCCTCAGCTTCGTATTTGGCAACCTTAAGACCGCCGATCCACAACAACACTACGATCAGGCCCAGTCGAGTGATACTAATGCCCAATCGATCCGCTCGGGCCATGAGCAAAAGAGCTTTCTGAACAAGATGCATGACCGCCTCCTGATTCCAGCGTACGCAGCATCGTCCAACAAAGGAATGGACGCAGGTTGCTATTGCATGGACAAATTTCTACCGCCGCGGATCGCTGTTTCGAACTCACGAAAGAACATGGGCGAACATCCGGTGGCCCTTTTGAAGAGCCTGCTGAAATAGAAGATATCGTGAAAGCCGAGGCTCGCAGCGACCTCCTTGACTGGCTTTCGAGTATGTAGCAGTTCCCATTTGGCCTGTTTCAGAACGCGCTCGCGGATCAACTCGGTCAGCGTCTTGTTCAAATGCGTTTTGACCAGCCGCGCCAGAGACTTCGGAGCCATGTGAAGCATGGCTGCGTAATCGGCCGGCGCATGATGGGTTCGGAAATGTTCCTCGATCAGTTGTTTTAGATTCGTCAACACCTCCGGGAGCCGGCTGTGCGGATCGCATGCCAGTTCCTGCTGCTCGAGCTTGACGCGTGTTGCCCGGACGAGAAAGATCTTCAGGTACGACAGTAGGACTTCGGAGTGTGCAAGACCACCACACTGTAGTTCGCGCCTCATCTCATCCAGCAACATGGCCGCGTCTCGCGCGTGGCATTCTTCAAGGCTTACACAGGGAATGCCATACGTATCATTGAAGAGCACCCCGTTACAACCGACCTCTTCGTGATAGGTTTCGATGCAAAGAAAGTTGGCGTGAAATTGCAGACAGAGGCCGCGCACGCCCGACTGAGCGATGAACTTGAAGCATTTGATAGGGTACGAGGAACAACAATGAGTTCCCGGCGAACGGATACTGTCCTGACTCTGCGCAGAACGTTCCCGTCCCTTCCTGGACCCAGAACACCGTGAAGTAGTTTGTTCGTTGCGGAACAGATGAATCGTCCGCCGCCTCGAAGGTCTCAACTTTGAGAGACAAGTCCCCGTTGCGCGGATCATAAAGCTGGAGAGATGCTTCCGGTTTCAAACACAATCCTCGGCGGCCACATGCGAGGCTTAAACGGCTAGCGTATCATTCGCCAACGGCAAGTCTCGCAGGAGATGATCACGGTTTTCCGGGGCGCCTTCGATCGCCGGTCACATTCTTCGATACTGCTGAGGTGTACGGCCCATTCAGGCCGGACTGGAACCACCAAGCTCGACAGCACCGACTACCGCCACATCCTCCCTGACCCGCGGGGGATCTGTTCGAGCGCGCCTGATCCTGGCTTTGGCCGATGGACTCGGAAACTGGGGGCGAGTGCGCCAACGACCGTACCGTCTGGATCGTGACGTGCCAGCAATGATCCGCAGTCCGAGCAAAAGGCTGCCGATATCATCGGGTCATATCTTAATCCGCCACAGCATGCCGCGTCTTCTGCGTGGACGAGAAGACGGCGATTCAGGAGCTGGACCGCATGGATCCCGTGCTGCCGCTGTCTCCAGCAAGGGCGGAGCGATAGGGATTCGAAAACTACCGGCGGCACGCATACGTATGCCCTGATTACGCCGTCTCGCGTTCATTTTCATCGGGCTGCAGATTCGTCCGGTTCTCGAGAGCTGGAGGCGCCGGAACGCGGGCGATCGCGCTGCCCGGCGCGGTCTTTGTGACGGTGATTTCGTGCGGGTCGCCAATGCCGTCGTGAGACGGAGACATCGCCGCCGTGGTTTTCATCCGCCACGACCCATGCTGCGGCCCACGGTCGGAAGCGAGTTAACCATCTTCATGGGCAGGGATGCGCGGTATTGTCTCGCGAGCTGCGGCGATGCCGCTTCCGTTGGCCTTTCCGTATCGAGACTTGATCGCGCTGAGTGTATTCTTTGACCTCCTGGGAACGCTGGTCCTGCGTGCCGTCGTTTTGACGGACGATGATCCGATAGGCTGCGAAATGACGCGGCGCGTCGGCAGCGATCGTGTAGCCGCTTCTTACCTGACGTATCGTCGTTGCGTCCCATTGCGATACGCTCTTCAGGATGAGACTTCTCGTTTGGCTTGTATCTGTTGCTCTGCAGGCAATGGCACTCGAGCGCACCCGGCGTTGAGTTCAAGATCTTCCAGTTTCCACCAGATCAGATTCCTCGGATCGATGGAAAGGCAGATGATTGGGCCATCGTTCCTGAGCGCTTTGCAATCGGCACCGGCAACAGTTAAGGACACGGTCAACAATACGCCGGCCGACGCGAAGGACCTTGACGTTAAGGTGAAGGTTGGCTGGGTAAAAGGCCTCAACCGACTCTACTTTTTATACGAAGCTTACGACAATTACTGGGATTTCAAGAGCAACGGTCTGCACAACGACATCTTTGAAGTGGTGGTGGACGGCGACCTTTCTGGCGGCCCGTTCATCAAGCAGATGCATCCCATGAAAGGCTACGATCCCGTTGAGGCGCACTTTACGTTTCACGGCGTTCATGCACAGAACTACCACATCTTCACTCCCGCCGATGGCAAGGATTGGACTATGGTTTGGGGCTGTCAGCCCTGGATCAAAAACCTGCCCTATGCCAATAAAGCTTATAGCTATGACTTCAAACACGGCGAACGCGGGAAACTGTTGCTCGAATTTTACATTACACCGTTCGATTATGCAGCTTACGAAGGTCCGGAACGGTCCGTGGAGTCTCAACTTCAGGAAAACAAGTTGATCGGTCTGTCATGGTCGATTCTCGACTACGACAACGAGAACGATGAGAAGTACCGCGGCTTCTGGAACCTGTCACATAAAACATCGATGTATGGAAATGCTTCGGATCTTGTTGCCTTCCGGCTCATGCCACTGCAGGCGGAGTTCCGAAAGCCGATAGAAGCCGATTGGTCATTCCAGGTGACCGATATGGATCGAAGGCTGGTGGCGTTTCGGGACGATTCATACGGTCCGATCACAGCATGGAAATGGGAGTTCGGTGATGGAACCACATCGACCGAACAACATCCGATTCACAAGTATGAAAAGCCGGGCGAATACATAGTGACCCTGTACATTGATGGTTCCAAAGGCAAAGCGAAGCGTACAAAGGTCTGGGACGTGGTTTTGCGTTAAGCGTCCCTCCGAGTAGATAGCTCTGCAACGTTCGGCCGAAGCGATCTCGCATCCTGGAGCTTGAATCCTGGGGCCTGCTCGGCGCATCTATCTTGATATCAAGATATTTTTGATACAGACCCGGAGGAGCTATGTCGTTACGCCCAGTTAGAGAAATCATTCAAACGAAGTCCACCATCGAGGGTGCGGGGGTGAAGCTCGAGCGCGCATTCGGATTCGGTAAAACGAAGGAGTTCGATCCGTTCCTATTGTTTGACGACTTCCGCAACGATAATCCGAACGATTACCGCGCCGGCTTCCCATGGCATCCTCACCGTGGAATTGAAACCATCACGTATGTACTCGCCGGCTCAGTCGAGCACGCGGATAGTCTGGGTAACAAAGGCAAAATGACTGCCGGCGACGTCCAGTGGATGACGGCAGGCAGCGGCATCCTGCATCAGGAAATGCCAAGCGGAGACACGCAGGGCCGCATGCACGGCTTTCAACTGTGGGCCAATCTGCCTGCATCCCTCAAAATGACGGAGCCGCGGTATCAGGATATTCCGGCCGCGGCCATTCCGGAGATCACAGATGACGACGGAACGCACGTCCGGGTAATCACCGGCGAGTTCTGGGGAAAACGGGGACCTGTGCAGGGAGTCGCCGCCGACCCGATCGTACCTCGACATCTCCGTTCCTGCTGGCCGTCGGAAGCGGTTGAGGGTCGACGTCACGCGCACCGCGTTCGCCTATGTGTTCGCGGGCTCCGGTACGTTCCGTGATGCGTCGGACCCCCGACCGGTCCTCACCGAGTCGGCTACTGAACCAGACGCTGCGCCAGTGTACGACGCTTCGAATCACTCCCTCGTCCTGTTCGATCGTGGTGATGAGATCACGGTCCAGGGCGGACCCGAGGGAATTCGCTTCCTGCTGGTTTCCGGGAAACCGCTCGAGGAGCCAGTCGCGTGGTACGGCCCGATCGTGATGAACACGCAGGAACAGCTGCGCCAGGCGATGGCCGAACTCAACAGCGGAACGTTCATTAGGAAACGCTAGTAGCCGATCGCGGAAACTTGCACGGTTGTCAGCCCCTGGCAGTCGGCTCCCGAATCAACGGAGCGCCGATGAGCCAGGGGCTGCCTTGTTTTGCTGCCCGACCGAATTTATTTGCTGCCGCGATCTCCGAAACCGAAGCGCCCGATTACTCCCTATACCGTATCGCGAAGTTCTATAGTTGGAGTGCAGGAGGGCGATATGCCCGCAAGAAAGTTGAAAGAGTTATTGGACAGTCACAATGCCAAGTACGTGACCACGACGCACTCGACGGCCTATACCGCGCAGGAAATAGCATCTCTCGCACACGTAAGAGGAGACGAGTTCGCTAAGTCTGTCATCGTCACAATCGATGGTGTTACGGTCATGGCTGTTGTTCCTGCTTCCTATCATGTAGATCTCTCGCTACTCAGGGCTGCAGCTAAAGGAAAACAAATCACTCTCTCGACAGAGATGGAGTTCAGGGATAAGTTTCCCGAATGCGAAACCGGGGCTATGCCACCGTTCGGCGAACTCTACGGGATGGCGGTCTTCATCGATGAGAATCTCACAAAAGAGAAGGAGATCGTATTTAATGCGGGCACGCACCATGAACTCATCCGGCTCTCTTATGAGGACTTCGCGAACCTGGTGAAACCAACAGTCGCCAAGCTTTCCACGAGGGCGGATGCCGCCGTTCGGTTGTGAGCTTCATCCGCGATGTGCCGTACAGCATGATTTCAAGCAACGAAACATAGGACCAAGATCAATGCAGCCTGGATCCATGACACGCGAAAATACGACAAATGTTGATTGGGCCCTGTTGGTAGTACGTCTCGCCGCAGCGATCATCTTCGCCGCTCATGGAGCTCAGAAGCTTTTCGGCGCGTTTGGCGGACCCGGCCTGGACGCGATAGTTCAAATGATGGGCCCAATTGGCTACCTTGTCGCTATCGGTGAGTTTTTTGGCGCCCTCGGGCTCGCCGTTGGTTTTCTGTCTCGCTTCTCGGCGGCCTCGCTGATCGTAGTGATGATTGGCGCGATCGCGATAGTTCACGCGAAGAACGGTTTCTTCCTCGGTGAGAAGCTTGGCTTCGAGTTCAATCTCGCGTTGATCGGCTTGCTCGCAGCCGTATTGATCGCGGGCCCGGGGAGGATCGCTATCGGCCGCCTGCTTCCGCTGCCTAAGGCGAGGAATAGCGATGAGCTGATTCTCGTGCTCCAATAGCGTGTCAGTGGTTGCAGGTTCAATCATCAGACGTTTTCTGAAGTAGTAAGGATTGTCGGTCACCGGAGTCTACTGGGGCGGGTTTGAATACTGAGGACCTTCGCGACCGATCAGTATTTCTGTATGGCAACGCTCGCTGCCTTCACTCGGCCAGAGAAGCCAGTTGTGCGTCGGATCGATATCGTGCGAACGCGTCTTTCGAGGGAAATCTCAGGCGGTGAACTTCTAGCCACTCTTCAGTTTCCGACGGCCCCACCGATACAGTTCGCTTCAACGAGCCTCCATGACGCGCGAGGATGCAGATAGCCTGTGTTTCGAATTGCCGAAACTGATCGGCGGCGCCGGGATGTATGGTCAGGATTGCCACTACAAGCAGCGGCTCTTGTCCCAGGTTATCGCTCGAATAAGTGTCCTTTCCGATGGAGCAGGTCATAAATCAAAGATCATCCTGTGCCGTGGTACGAGGAGGAACGTAGTGAAAACGGATCAGATACACGTTATCGCCGGGACCATGCTTTGCTACCTTAAGCAGATCAATCACACCCAGGAAGCCTGATTCAATCGCCAACTGATGACTGATATCTTGAAGCGCGATCTGCTCAATCGAATCGATCTCGATTTCACCTTCGTCCATTGGGTAACGCCGGCCCACTTTGACCTTCGGGCGCACCCAGATGCGAACGCTACAGGTGATTGCTCCGCGACGTACGCCTTCCCGCAGACGCTTCGTGAAAACCATTGGTGATCCAGGCGAGTCTAGCAGACTTAACGCAACTGAATCGATGGCCTCGGGTCTGCCCCTCAGCGCGGACAAACGATACCGCTGGTTCCGCGCACTAACACGGTCGCGTCGCAAGTGTATGTGCCGAAAGTCAGTGTGCGTAGATCGGCGCGTGTGCCGAATGTCAGTTGTAGGTCCCGGACGGTGTTTCCCGAGAATTGCGGATTGTTGAACACCGTCATCACTGAGGTCTCCTGCATGACGACCCCGTCACCATTGTTGAACGCGTTGAACTGCGAGCCGGCATCCAGGTCCACCCCGCCTTTCGAATTCACGGAGACACCATTGAGCGGATTGCCTGAGGCGTTGATGGTTCCGCCGAACGATACCATGTGCGCTCCGGAAACCACCGTCAGCCCTGTTGCCAGATTATCGTTTACATTGATGACGGTGTTGGAGTCGTTGAGAAACGCATTCGCTCCTGTGGCCACCTGGATGCCGAGCACATTCTTACTTACCGTAGCGTTGGCCAATGAAATCGTCAGGGAACTCCCATTCGCACTGATGCCGAAAACCCGGTTCAGAGATGACGTGAAGGTTCCTGTAATGGTTGCTGCCGATCCTGTCTGCAAGTCGAGACCGTGGACACCGTTACGAGTCGTGGTCACAGCCGAAAGCATTGCGCTCGATAAGGCTTGGAGCGATATCCTGAACACCGCGTTATCGTGAACATTCACGCCAGTCAGTTCGATGTGAGCCCCATTGATGCCGAGGATTCCGTTCAGGCCATTGCGGACTTCGAAGCCGGCTAGAGACACACCGTGAGCGCCCGCCACCGTGAGCACATCATTACGACCGCCCCTATCGATAACGGCCGTTCCCACGCCGGTCAGAATCAGACTGTCGGCTCGTACGACGATCGGCCCCGCGCAGAGACCGCTGAAAGTGATGGTGTCGCCGGTATTGGCTTTCGCAGCGGCTGCAGCCAATGATTTCTTGCTGCAATCGAGCGGCGGCTTATCCGCGAATGCCGCCATGGCGCCGGCCCCAAACCAAAATGACAGACTCAACAAGTGTAGGTATCGCATCCTTTTGTCTCCTGGATCTGCGCGCCGCCGTTGATACTCCGCGGCCGCATTCGGAGCAGTATGCAACTGGATTCATCGTCCGGCATTGCGGCACGTCTTCGATCCACATGCGAAAAATGCCATTCGAAAAGCGGATAAGCGAACGCTCCTGCGCGCCCGGCCAGATCTAATTCGACGACCCGATAGCATAGAGGGCGTTTTGTGTCCGAATGTACATGTGGCCCTCGCTGATCGCCGGAGTTGCGTAGATGTCCGAACCGAATTCATTGATCGCCAGAATTTCCCAATCACCGGTAGCACGCAGCACGACGACCTTGCCATGCTCGCTGGCGATGTAGACCTTGTCGTCGACACCGATGGGAGAGGCGTAGTAGTCTTCGAGCGCGCCCGCCAACCGCGCCTGCTTGATCACCTTGCCGGTCTGGGCGTTCAGCGTGGTCGCGATTCCTCCGCTTCGGACGAGGAAAACTACGTCCTTGTAAACAAGCGGGGCCGGTACGTCAGGCAACGACTTTTCATATCGCCAGAGCACGTGCGTGTCTGTCACGTCGCCGCTGCCTCCGAGCTTCACAGCCAACATACCGTTACGCGAGGCGCGGCGAGTGCGGAAAAATGTCCACTCCCTCTCGTTTAAGAATCCATCCCGATCCAGGTCGATTGCACGCCAGGTTCCTGTGGGCTGCCAGGGTTGTGGAAGTTCGATCTGAGAGAGTTTCTTGTCGTGATTCGCATCGGCGGCTGCTATCACATCGTCGAAGGTGGGCAGGTCCACCTGCTGCCCCGCGTCGTTTCCGGGAGTCCAACCGTTGAAGTAGACGGTATCGCCGGCAATGGTTGGAGCCGATTTTGGCTGACAGGTGAGACCCCGAACAAACCAGACTGGTTCGCCGCTCACGATGGAATATGCGGTGAGCTGGTAGGAACCGGGTGCGATGATTTGTGCGGGACCTCGGGCCGGACGATAAATGATAGGAGTGGAGTATCCGTTGATGACGTCGCGCGGCTTTTTCCATGCGATCTTGCCGCTGTCTGCATCCACCGCGATTAAGTATGCGTCGGTGTCCTGATCGCAGACGAGGATCACTTTTCCATCGGCATAGACGGGAGACGCAACCAACCCGTGTTGACTGTTAAATGGTCCGAGTGGAAGCTGCCATCGTTGTTTGCCCTCGACATCGTAAGCGGCAAGGCCGAAATCAGCGAAGAAAACAAAGACGCTCTTTCCATCGGTCACAGCGGTTGGAGCGGCGCGGTGATTGAGGGTGTGCTGGGCCTCGCGTCTCGCAGCGCGGATTGATCTCCGCCACTGAACCTTTCCGGTAGTGCGGCTCAAGCACATCGTAATCAAATCATCGCCGTCCGAGGCGGTGAGAAAAATGCGATCTCCTGCCAATACCGGAGAGGACTTTCCTTCCGGCAGTTCTGTCTTCCACAGGACGTTCGTTTTAGGGCCAAACTCGGTTGGCAGCCGCCCGCACGAAGAGCACAGGCCGGATGCGTTCGGACCGCGAAACTGAGGCCAGTCGGCGGCGAACAGACCGAATGCGAGCAGCGGATAAAGAAGGGTGCGCATTTTATCTGCTACCCATATTAGGCTGTCGGCGAGCCTGATAATTTGGCGCACCGCTTGCTCCAGGAATTCACGAGAGTGAAAGTCATCGACTGGCTGTGTGACCCATCGGAAGTCGACTCGCGCTTGCGGCTGCAACGCTGTCGGTGCTATCGTCCGAACAGTGCGTCCGAGGCGCCGCCCGTCCGCGGAAAGGACTGAGTCCACTCGCCGCAGTTACGTGGAAATGCGAACTTCTTTCGGCCTGCCATAAGCGGACGTCAGGCGTTGCGAAAGGATGTTCGTCAATGAAGAAATCTCTCCCGGCTCAACCGAGCCTTACTCAACTGAAACACCAGGCAAAGGATCTTCTGAAGCAGTTCCGTGCCGGAACGCGGGAAGCGCTGGCGCGGTTCTATGAGCATCATCCTCATTCAGAATCCGGTGCGACGACTCTCAGCGATGCGCAACTGGTGATTGCCCGTGAATATGGATTTGCGAGCTGGCCCAAGCTCAAGCATCATGTGGATCTCCTCGCCGGTATCGAAGCGCGTATAGGGCGGTTGCAATCCGAGTTCGCCTCAGGCGACCTCGAGACAAAGCTGCACTTGCTGGAAGCAGCGCATTCCAAGCAGCGATTCGAGAGCTACGATCCTTACGCTGCCTCGCTCTCCTACGCTGACGCGCGACTGCTCATTGCCAATCAGGACGGTTACGCGTACTGGGATAAGTACGACAGTTTCCTCCATTTAGATCCATCCGTCCAGATGGTCATTTCTGCGGTGCGCAGCGGCGATTTGCCCAAACTGCGAGAGATCCTCGAGTACAATCCAGCCTCTGCGAATCCCGTATGGGTGTTCGGCTTCGTCGCGCCCATACCTGTTCCAAACGATTCCATTCCGCTTTTCTGCGTCTCGGAAGGCGTCTGGCGCGGTACGAATCGGCAAGGGAACGAATATGAACTCACTCGCGCGCTGATTGGCGCCGGCGCCGAAGTGGAGATAGGGGGCGGCCTGCCGCTTGCATCAGCCGTAAGCTTCGATGTGATCCGTGCGGTAGAAGCCCTGCTTGACGCCGGCGCGATCGCGGATGGCGTCGATAGAGACGGTTTGCCGATGGCGTATGCCATGGTCTTCGGGTTCGGCGCGGTTGCCGAGTTACTGGCCGAACGAGGCGCGCAACTCGATCTTCGCTTTGCGGCTGGATTGGGCCGGCTCGAACTGGTGAAAAGTTGGTTCAGCGCGGACGGCTCGCTCAAGCCAGGCGCGGGCTCACTGGCCGATCCTTATGGATTGGAATGGAAGCGGCGCGGCCAATCGGTCTTCCGTTGCGAACGGACTCGGCGGAATATTCTCAGCCAGGCGCTCTATTTCGCGTGTGTTCATAGCAAGGTCGACGTGGCGGATTTCCTTCTCTCGCAAGGCGCCGATATCAACGCAATTGTTCCTGGATTGGACGTCAGGGCGACAGTTCTCCACCGTATGGCTACGATGGATGCACACGGATATACTGTGATCCGCTTTCTGCTCGCTCGCGGGGCCAGTCCCGAGATTCGCGATGAACAGTATCATCGGACACCGGCAGACTGGGCGCGCTATCACAAGCGGGAGGACGTGGTGGATCTCTTGCGATCGCGTCAGGAGTCCAGCGGCTAAGATTTCAGCCTCTCGTTGTGGGCGTTGCTCGCATTTCGCTTGCATCTCTCGGCCATCGAGCGCAACAGCACTCGACAGGAATCGGCAAGCGCGTGAGAGCGACATGTGATCGCCAGTCGGCCGGCCCCCGTTAATGCTGGTCCAGAACCTGCGTCACCTTCTGAGCCAATGCGCTCGGAGTGAATGGTTTCTGAAGGAAAAATACGGCAGGATTCAGCAACCCGTGGTGATGTAGAGAAGGCGATGAAATCGATCAAGGTTCCCATTCTTTACATGCCATCGGAGACCGACCTCCACTTTCCGGTAAGTGACGGACGGTATGAAGCGGCATTCATCGAGGCGTGACCTTCAAACCGATTCCTTCGCTTTGGGGTCATACAGCGGATAGTGGGAGCAACCCTGCGGATGCGCAATTCCTGAATACTGAAATCAGCTAGTTCTTGGGGTTTAGTCGATGAACGCGCTGGGTGGAATCCACTGACTAACATGCTGGTGAGGACGTTGTAGCGTTTACCCGGAAGGTGCATTTAAACCGATTTCTGCCTTCTGTTCACAAAACTGGCACGACTTTCCGATAGCGCCACTATCACGGACTCAAGTTGCGGCCGCGACCTGTGCGAGCTATTCGTTTGTCGCGAGTATACGGATAGATCTTGCGTCCAGTCTCCACCCACAGCTTCATTCCATTCTTCAGAATCGCGGCTCGTGTGATCTGAGCAATCGACGGTGTTCCGCACTGGACCATCGTCAGTAAAACGCACTTCAGCTTTGGTCGTCACTTTGGGCGCGTGACGCTTCAGTCACAGCTCGATTTCGTGAGACTATCGCTTCCTTCGAAATTCTTTCCTCATAGGAAAACGGGCTGCCCAATGTTCTTGAAAGGAAAATTTGTTTTCCCTAACATCAATTTAGGTCGTTCATCGAACGGCGACAAAAAACTCAAGCAGGAGCCAATCACTTACCCATGCGCCGCAGACTCTTATTATTCAGTGCAGGTTCAATGCTGTTGTTCACTGGGGCTGTCTCCGGGCAAGTCCCGTCCGGTACCAGTTGGATCCGAGTAGTTCACGCCGTTTCCGATGCGCCTGCGGTTGACGTGGCCGCTAATGGCAACCTCGTGTTCCAAGGGTTAAAGTTCAAAGATTTCAGCGAATACACGCCTGTTCCTCCGGGCACTTACACGGTTGAGGTGAAATTGTCAGGAACCAATACCACGGTGATAACCTCCGGACCGCTTACGGTTCAAGGTGGAAACGCGTACACTTTCTACGCTCTTGGCCGCGTCGCGGCGAGCAATCTTTTGCTGATGGGCACAGGCGACGATGTCATAGCCCCCGCTGCGGGTACTACGAAGTTGCGAGTGGTGCATGGCGCGTCAACCGCTCCGGCGGTCGACGTTTACGCGTCCTCGCCATTCGCTCCGCTTTCATCGAATCCGGCGATTACATCGTTTCCGTTCGCGCTGGGCAGCCCCTACCTTTCGGTTCCTGCCGGTGTGTATCAGGCGCGTGTAACGGTCGCTGGAACCAGCAACGTTGCCATTGACTCGGGGAGGTTGCCTCTGACCGGGGGTACGGTCCGAACTGTTGTTGCGCTGGATCCAACGACACCGGGTGGGGCGTTTCAATTGCTAGTCTTGCCCGACGTGAACTAGCGTTCGTGCTATCCCGGCCACGACGGTAGGCGCGGTGCACTAAGCAGCGCGCCTTTCACTACTACTCAGGGTTATGAAGCGATGCACATGCGGCTTGCAAGAATCTGCTCCGAAAGACAGGAAACACAGAGGTAGGCATGAAGAATCTTGACGTAATCGCCCCTGCACTCGTCATAATTGGCGCACTGAACTTGGGGCTGGCTGGCCTCTTCCACCCTGATGTCGTGGCGACGCTCGTTGGCATGAGGTTCGGACAAACGTCTGCCGCAAGATCCGTCGTGTACGGACTGGTAGGGTTGTCCGGGTGTATCAGGCTCTCACCTGGAAATCCATCCAGCGCCGCTGGCACACGGGCTTCTGCACCAGCGCGGGGCGTAAACGTCCGCTGGCGATATCACTTCGTAAGAAACGTCGTTAAGGACATGGACATTAAACCTCGTTTACTGATGAGCGTATTTGCGCTAGCTCTCACATCAATTAATAGTTAGCTTACCGATGCGGGCATCACTCCTACTCATTCCTTTCGCTGTTGTTGCTCAGGATACAAACGGAACCGGCACGATTTACGGTGCTGTTACAAACGGAGGCAGCGAGGCTGTTTCCAAGGTTAAAATCTGTATTCACGATACATCGCGCTGCGCTGTAAGCGGGGTCGACGGACGTTTTCGGATCACCGCTGTCAGGCCCGGTCAGTACCAGTTGCGGGTGACGCTGGATGGAGGGACACCCGCTGCTACCGCCTCAGTGGAGGTGCGCGCGGGTCTGGAACACAATGTAGATATCCAACTGTCGAAGCTCGATGGCGGACGGCAATCGGTGACGGTCTCGGACAGTTTCTTCGTGCCACCCGAGGAAGTGAAGAGCTCGAGTTTCCTCGTTCAACCGCAAGAAGTCTTCAAGGCAGCGGGGGCATCGCAGGATGTCTCGCGATACGTGCAGACTCTGCCCGGAGTTGTCATCGGTTCCGACGACTTCCGAAACGACATCATCGTGCGCGGTGGCAGTCCGCTCGAGAACCTGTTTATAGTCGATAACATCGAGATACCAAACATAAACGCTTTTGCCAATTTCGCATCCGCGGGCGGAACAATCGGAATTCTGGATGCGGCCTTGATTCAGGACGTGACGTTCCTGACCGGTGGCTACCCGGCGCCCTTCATCAACCGCGCATCGAGCGTGCTTCAAGTCGCACAGCGGGAAGGCAGCCGCGACGGTCTCAATGGCAGAGCGACGCTTGGATTCGCCGGCGCGGGCATCGTTCTCGAAGGTCCGCTCGCCCGCGGCAAGGGTTCATGGATCGTATCCGCCAGGCGCAGCTTCCTCGACCTCTTCACAGATGACGCGGGATTCGGTGGAGTACCTGTGGTGTACACGTTCAATGCGAAGGCGCTGTACGATCTTACGCCGAAGGACCGCATCTGGGGCGCCAGCATCACAGGGGTCGACAGAATACGCCTCGGTCAGGCGGAGGGCACCAAGGATGTAACCGAGGACGAAGTGTACAACTATGACATCCGTTATCAGGGCTGGCGCAGCGCGAATGGACTTAACTGGCAACGGCTGTTCGGCTCGCGAGGAGTCGGGCTGCTCGGTATCACTCACTCCGAGGCCAGGGTGGACCAGACAATCAAAGACCTGGTGCGGAACGGTGTGCCTCCGCCCGGTGTTCCGGTGGATGAGTTGATTGCCACGAGCCCACTGATTTTTCAGGAGAGCTCGGGCGAAGCGGAGAGTACGATCAAGTACGACCTCACCACGTACGCGCCGGGCATGGGTAAGGTGCAGGCAGGCGGAAGCTTCAAACTCTTCCGTATCGGCTACAACTCGGTGTCACCCTACGGCTACGACAGTCCATACTCACTCACGCCCGGGCAGAACCCATTTGTTATGAGGGAGCAGTTCCGCTCCGGTCAGAGTGGCGCTTATATCCAAGGCACCGCCAACTTGACTGGCCGGCTCAGCCTCACCGCAGGAGGACGCTTCGACCGGTATCACTACATCGCATCCCACCGGTTTAGTCCGCGCATTGCGCTGAGCTACCGGATGACGGACCGGCTGTCCTGGCGGGCAAGCTATGGAAGTTACTATCAGCAGCCATTCTTCGTCTTTCTCGCGGCCTTCCCGGAGAACAAAGGGCTGGTCCCCTTTCGCGCTGACCACTACATCACCGGATTCTCTTACATCGTCAACAGCTCCTTGCGAGTGACGCTTGAGGCTTACAGGAAGGTCTATCGCGACTATCCTGTTTCACTGCAGTACCCGCAACTCTCGCTCGCGAACATTGGCGACACATTCGACGTCCGGTCGATTCTCTTCCCACTGACTAGTGCAGGCCGCGGCCGGTCGCAGGGTATCGAACTGTTCGCGGAGAAGAAGTTCACCGACCGCTGGTTTGGCCAGGCGAACATTGCATTCTCGAAGACCCGGCACGCCGGACTGGATACCTTCCTGCGGCCCGGATCATTCGATTACCCGTTTGTGGTGAACGGTGTCGGTGGTTACCGGCTGAACCGCAAGTGGGAGTTCTCAGCGCGCGCTTCGTGGCTCAGCGGACGGCCCTATACGCCGTTTCTTCTCGAGGAATCGACGCAGCAGCGCCGGGCAATCTACGACCTGAGCGGCGTCAACCATGAGCGCCTTCCCAATTACTTTCGCCTTGACGTGCGCGCCGACCGGATTTTCACAGTCCGTGACAAGCCATTGCTCGTGTTTGCCGGTTTCCAGAATGTGATCAACCGGAATAATGTCGCCTCCTACAGCTGGAATCGACGGTCGAACACAGTGGAACTGAACGAACAGATCGGCGTCTTCCCGCTCATCGGAATGGACTGGCGCTTCTGAGTGCGGAACGGTCTCTGACCCGATGACCTACGCACAAGGTTATTTTCTCAATTTGCCGCGTTTCCTCACGTCTCGGAGGTCTACTTTCGAACAATAGACAACGCTCAGCTTGTGCAATCGCACCGGAGCGATTGCGTCGCCCGCAAGTCGTTTTGCGCTTCCCGCGGAGGGACACGAGAAAACGCGGTGGAGATGAAAGAGGGCAAATCGACAGCCTTGCCGATCGCACTACTCGTGAGGTATAGTATCCGCCGGGATTCTTTACTGCAGAGCTTTCGATGCCTAAATTGCCCAGTTCGCGCCCAGATGGGCTGAAGTGCGACCCCCGCCTACCGATTGAAGCTCTCGCGTATCACAGGACGTCCACTCCGTCCTTAATATCACAAGAAGCTTTGGGCAGGATCAACGTTACAGCATGGTTGTATGTCGATGATGGTGGCGTCACACGAGTGAAGGTGAATCCGAACATTACTCTGGCACAGATCAGAGATGAGTTCGGACGCGCCCCCACCCGCGATGCCGAAACTGGCATTCACTCTGAAGGTATCGCCGGCCGGCATCTCGCGCTTGTGGTACAAGCCCGGTATAGCGGCTGCTACTCGGGATAACTTCAGCTGAGATGTGTTCCGGCTGTTCGCATTAAAATTCTGAGGGTAGCAAAGGTGCCACACGGTTTAACTGGTCTTTCTGTAGCTTGCCTGCTGTGTGCAGGTGTATTGGGAAAGGAGGCGCCGTCGGGGTTCTCCGGCACATGGGACATCGACAAGAACCAGAGTACGCCGTTGTCGGAAATTCCAGACGGCCTCGAGCAGCAGATTAAGCATAAAAAAACCGAGATGGCAATTAAATCCAAATGGATGGAGCCGCAGAACGGCGTCGCGCCCCTCGTCCTTTTGGGCGTGATGACGACGGAGCTGAAACTAAACGCCAATGGCCGCCAGGCAAAGAAGCAATTCGGACCGTTCACGACAACGATGTCGACGACGCAGGATGGCGACGCTGTGGTCACAAGATGGCAGGTGAACGCCAACGGAGTGCCCCTAAGCACCGAATGGCGACGTACTCTCGGGCCCGACGGCAAGACGATGACGCTGGACATTCAGCAAACTGGGGATGGGAAGAATAAAACTGCGAAGCTGGTCTTCATGCGACGTCAGGCGCAAATCAAGTGACCCACCTTTCAATCGGAGTGATCGCCAAGTTATCACGAAGCGACCGCGCGAAAACGGGATTGTCGCGCCTCGTGTATAGGGACGCGAGAAGCGCGTGCGGCGATGAAAAGCGTCAACGTCGATGGGCGCGACTTGTTGTTCACACATTTATGTGAACAGGCTGAACAGACTATTTTAGACAGTGTTCGTCCAGAACGCAGCGTGTTGCCCAGTTCCGCTTGCAAATCGCGGATGATACCGAACAGCTGTCCGCAGGCCGGACACTCATAATCACCGTACTCGATTAATGTGTATGATGCATCCGCTGGGCCATGTACGTGATCGTCGGAGTGGATAGGCAGGAGTAGGCGCGAGAGGTCAAGTTCTTGTGTCTCCGGCATTCTGAAGTCCCGCTTCCATCATGCGGCGATTTCCCATGGTAAGCAAAGGAGGGCGTTTTCATGGTGACGGGCACACGGGAAGAGATCCGGGTTGGCCAGTTGGCGATTCGATTCCTGGTAGAAGGCCACGTGTCGGGAGGTTCCGTGGCGGTGTTTGAGTTTGATGTCCCGGCTGGAGCGAAGGTGCCGATCGCGCACAGCCATGACGGCTACGAGGAGACAATCTACGGGATCGAGGGTGTGCTGACCTGGACGGTGGACGGCCGCGCGAGCGATGTCGGCCCGCACCATGTGCTTTGTATACCTCGCGGAGCGGTCCATCGCTTCGACAATAATCACTCCGCCGACGCGAGGATGCTCGCGATCGTCACTCCCGGTATTCTCGGTCCGGACTACTTTCGCGAGATCGCCGCCGTGATGAAGGCCGCAGCCGGCGGCCCACCCGAGCCACGAGCGATCGGCGAAGTGATGCGGCGTCACGGACTCACCCCGGCTCCGTAAATCGTTCCGGCATACAGAGTTCTGGCTGCCCCTCAGTGTTCGTCTTGGCATACAGTGACATCGAGTCAGCCGACCCCGCGATGGATTACGGCATGGCACTATAAAGGCGCGATTGAATTTCGCTTTTGCTGCTGCCGATACGAAATTACCCTCTTCCGCAATCTCGGCTTCGAGTTCGCCTACCTTATGCTGAATCTGCAGTTCCCAGACGTTCTTGGATTTCGTTCTCTGCTGTTCTGGCGGACGATTGCATCAGCGGTATCGCGAGATATATAAAGGAACTTTCATCTCCGGCCGCCACTGGCGCAGTCTGTCCGCCAACTCCCAGCCGCTCATCTGTGGCATCA
This sequence comes from Bryobacteraceae bacterium, assembly GCA_963825845.1. Classification (GTDB taxonomy): domain Bacteria; phylum Acidobacteriota; class Terriglobia; order Bryobacterales; family Bryobacteraceae; genus DASQDN01. The sequence continues at coordinate 83,817 of CAWGVL010000042.1, forward strand.
CGACATCTGTGATCATAAACGCAGCGTCCGATTCTCGCTTCTCGCACGCGAGTAAGGCGTCCCCTGCATTAGCTGCCTCCATGATCTCGTATCCGTGTTTGCGCTAGGGTGAGGTCACATTCACGAAATCTTCTGGGCCGCTGTCGAGGGGCTCATGTCCGTATAGCCATTGATGACCGTCAGGCGCGCCGAGCCGGACGGATCATAACTCGAGATTGGAGTCTAGATTTCGGATATGAAGCAATCAGGGCTGCGAAACGACAACGGCCTTTGAACCGCGTGCGGTTCGAAACAGCAGCAGCGGATTACACGGACGATCCGGATCAGTGAAGTCCGTTCGATAATACTTTTGCAATTCGGGAAGTTAAATGGCAATCTCGGCTCGGACGGATATCTGCTTATGAGATTGAGAATCGGATGGATGGCCGCCGTCCTGGTGTGTTGTCCTGTGGCGCCAGGTGTGAGTGCTCAGGCGCCAAGCAAACCGACCTTCGAGCAGTTCCTCGAGGCGAGTGCTGTTCCCAAGGAGGTGATCGAACGTTTTTTGCGCGGACCCTCGTGGGCGCGGTTCGATCCGGAACTCGGCTATGTACCCGGAAACTACTTGCCGGCGGATGGAATGGACAAGAGTCGCTCCATTTCGACTGTCCAATCGAATGGGGCGCGCACTTCATTCCTTTATGCGGACAAGAAAAGCCGCATAAACACATATGGAAATAGCTTCACGCACGGCGATCAGGTCAATGACGGGGAAACCTGGCAGGAGTATCTGGCCGGCCATCTCGGCGAACCGGTTCTGAACTTCGGCGTGGGTGGGTATGGCGTCTATCAGGCTTACCGCCGGATGATACGGGAGGAACGAACAAACCATGGTGCGGATAATCTGATCCTGTACATTTGGGGCGACGATCACATCCGCAGCCTGTTGCGCTGCCGCCATGCCATCATTTACAAACGCTGGAGCGATCGCGGCGGCGCTATGTTCCATGCGAACTTCTGGGCTCATCTGGAGATGAACCTCGAGACCGGCCGGTTTGTGGAGAAGGAAAACCCGCTCAATAGTCCAGCGGCGCTCTATCGGATGACAGAACCTCGGTTCATGGTGGATAACCTTAAGGACGACATAGCGCTCCAATTGTACGCAACCGCGATGGAATATACGCGCGAGTTGGATCGCGAACGAATCAGCAAGCTCGCAGCCCACCTCGGTTATCGCATGGACTGGAGCCGCGAATCGGAACTGCCGCGTCAGGCGAAGGAACTACTGGACCGATACTCTCTCCAAGCGACACAGTTTACCCTGGCGAAGGTCCGTGAGTTTGCCAGGCAAAACCGCAAGAAACTCCTCATCGTGCTCTTTGACCCGTACCGCGCAATGAAGGAGATAAGGCAGACTGGGACACGATACGATCAGCCGATTATCGACTATCTGAAAAAGGAAAACTTCGATTACTTCGACATGAACGAGGTGCAGCTTCGCGATTTCGCCCGGTACAGTATCCCCTTCGATGACTACATGAAGCTCTACTTCATCGGTCACTACAATCCGCGCGGCAACCACTTCTTCGCTTACTCGATTAAGGATAAGATTGTCTCCTGGCTCGATCCGAAACCCGTTCCGTACCGAAATCCGGACGAAGCATCTGTGGATTTTCAGGAGTACCTGAGAACGGTCCATTAATGAGCGCCCTTGCGTAGCGGCCCTGCTCAGCGGACCAGCATTCACCTCAGAAAGCGAACTCTGCAACCACCAGCCGTTCATGTCCGGCGTATTAGCGGGCATCTCACAGGAGGGCTTTACTTGCCCCCTTGCCGTTCTGGGTCAGCGTCAGGCCTGTGCCGGCCGATGATCGGTCCCGGCCTCGATCCCGGTTCGCAGCCGCTCGAGCGCGTATCGCATCAGTTCTTCAACACCGCCCGGCTCGCGAAGTTGGCCATCGATGCCGAGCATGGCCACGCCATGCACCACGGACCACACGAATCTGGCCATCAGCACGGTGTCGTCGCCGCGTACGACGGCGTCGCGCTGCAGCGCGGCAAGGGCGTCCACCAGCGACTGGAAGGCGCCGCCCGCTTCGGCGGCCAGCTCCATCTGGTCTTGCGGGTCGACGAAGCCGCCGAACATCACACGATAGTGCGACGGGTTGGCGACAGCGAAACGAATGTAGGCGACACCCATCGCCTGGAACGCCGCGCCGTCCGCGGCCGCCTTCCTCCCACGCCGTGACAAGCTGCTCGCGCAACGTTCGGAATCCTTCGGTGGCGACGGCCGTCAGCAAGGCACGCTTGTCGGCGAAGTGCCGGTAGATCGCGGTCCGCGAGACGCCCACGCCGGGCCCCGATTTCGCGCAGGGTCAGCCCATCGACGCCTTCGGCACGGATGGTAGCGAGCGCCTCGTCGAGGAGCGCGCGGCGCAGGTTGCCATGGTGGTACGGGCGGCTTGGCTTTGCGGAGTCCGCGTCGATCGAGCCATGTAACATTTATCTTAAGCAACAAATGTTGACATCGTCAGCATATTGGGTTACTCTGATGTTGACACTGACAACATATAAGGAGCGACCCATGAATTCGACACAACACGCCGTTCCGTTTGCCGCAGGGAATCGGGCCGCCGGTCTGCTCGATCGCCTGTGGCATGCGAGCCCGCCGTTGACAGGGGTGGGAACGCTAATGCTCGTCTTGCGGGCGCTTCGCTGGTGGGCATGCTCGTCGATCCGCGCATTATTACGGGCGCGCCCGCCTGGCTCAAGCCATTAAAGTTCGCGATTTCCACCGCCGATCTACAGCCTCACGCTCGCGTGGATGTTCACATGGTTTTCGGACTGGCCGCGCGTCCGCCGCGTCGTCGGTTGGACGACAGCGATCGTGTTCGTGTTGGAGGTGTCGATCATCGACGCGCAGGCCTGGCGCGGAACGACCAGCCACTTCAATGTTTCGACGCCGCTCGAATACGGTGCTGTTCTCCGTCATGGGCATCGCGATTTTGTTGCAGACGCTGGTGAGCGTGGCGGTCGCCGTCGCGCTGTGGCGGAAGCGATTCACTGACCCGGCGCTCGGATGGGCGCTGCGTCTCGGCATGACGCTGACCATCGTCGGCGCGCTGAGCGGTCCTCTGATGACTCGCCCCACGGCGGCGCAGCTTGCCGACTGCGCGCGGGGTGGGCGCATGACGACTGCGGGCGCGCATACGGTCGGCGGCGTGGACGGCGGTCCCGGCGTGCCTGTAACCGGGTGGAGCCGCGATCACGGCGATCTGCGCGATTCCGCACTTCATCGGCCTGCACGCGATCCAGGCGCTGGCGCTCATCGCGATCGGCCTGCGGCGGTGGCGCCGGCCTGAGGCCGTTCGCGTCAGGGCACTGCTGGCTGCCGCAGCGAGCTATGCATCGCTGTTTCTCCTGCTGCTCTGGCAGGCGCTGCGGGGACAAAGCGTCGTGTCGCCCGATGCAACGGCACTCGCGTCGATCGCGATCTGGGCCGTGGTCACAGTGCTCGTCCTTGGCTGGATCGGCATTGGCTCCCGCGCACGCTCGCGCGACAGCTTGGATCGGATGGCAATATGACGGCCGAACAGCTCTTTTCGATTCTGAACCTGATGACCATGGCGGCGTGGCTTCTGCTGTTGTTCCTGCCCGCGGGCGCCCTGGACCTTAACGATTCGTGATTGCAGCCGTGCGGGGGTGAGCCGTGGAATCCTACATATTCCGAGCGTTTTCGACGATCCAAAGTTACTCGGCTCGAGCTGTGATCCCTTCTTAGCCGGGCTTCTTTTGCAACCGCTCGGCGTCAGCGAGAGCGCATTGTCGAGCGGCAGCGAGGAGGTCGCGCAACTGGTCCTGCTGATGGCCGAGCCGGACCAACACGACCGGGTGATTCGCATAATGGTCAGTGATGTAGTACGTTTCCGGATCGTCGGTTAGCAGTGCAGAGCGCTGCTCAAAATCGGTTTGGACGACAAGCGATCCTGGCTCGGCGGCCGATGGATAGCGAGGCACGGCACGAGCCGCTTGCGAGTTTGAGTGCCGGCGAAGCGTACATCGTGCTCTCTTGCAGGTCGGGGAACTCTCGCCCTAATGTTCGCACCGCTTCGAACGTCCTCGCTGTTTTCGCACTAGCGATTCCCAAGTATAGGACCCGCAGACGAGCGCAGACAACATACGCGGCACGTGCGAGCGACTAGATTGCGCGGCATTCTGAAAACTTCGACGACGTTCTTTGGCCGGCGACGAAGGCACGTGGAGCAATAGCGGTCTGACGCTGCGGTTTCGATCATCACAGTCGAACGCATGTTTATCGATGCGCAATTATATGCCCGCTAGATCCTACTCCTCAAGAACGTCGCAGCTTCCCGGTAAATGCGATCCTGCACGTCAGGCGCTATGTTGCCGATGCCGTGCGCGCCTTCGGGAATGGTGACCAGTTTATGCTGCACTCCCAGCTCGGCCAACCGGTCAGCCATTAGTTTGGATTGCTCGTACGGAACATCCGTGTCCGCGGTCCCATGCACGAGCATTACAGGAGGATACTCGCGTGTCACGCTTCGCACAGGGCAGTATTGATTGAACCACTGCTTCTCCGTCACGGGGTCATGTCCTCCGACTTCCTTAGGCCACAGCCCTTGCTGGCGGCAATACAAATAGAATTTGCCCCGATTGCTTTCGGGAGAGGGTTCCGCGATGGGCTGGCTGCCTACAGCGGACAAAGCTTCTTCCCGCGTGACCGCTGGTTGTCGCAGGTAAAACGGATCGGGGCGCGAGTACCATTCTCCGACGATATCTCCGTAACCCCAATAGGACACCAGCGCCTTCGGTTTGGGGTTGACAACCAACCCCGCCATAAGTGTGAGATAGCCGCCGGCCGAACCGCCACAGACGGCAAGTCGGTCCGCCTCGATTCGCAACGTGCTGGCCTTCGTGCGAATCCAGAGGAAAGCATCCCGCACGTCGTCTATAATCTCAGGCAGCTTGGTCTCCGGCGCGAGCCGGTAGTCGACGGAGACGGCCGTAAAGCCGGCGTCCAACAGCGATTGCAGCACGCGTGAAGTCGGCGAAAGCTTTCGAGATCCCATGATCAGCGCTCCACCATGAATCCACACTGCGACAGGTTTCAGGCCGCTGCCAGGCGCGCCGAAGACGTCCACCTTGATCTCACAGCCGGCAACCTTCTTGTAAACAAATGTTTGCGGTTCGACAGAGTCCGCTCGCATGAGAGTGGCTCCGGCTGAAAGCACGAACGTCCTGCGCTGCATCAGCGCAATCTATCACAGGGGCAGGGAGGGCCGAGTCGGAAAAATTCGCACGATCTCGATACTACCCAGTGCCGGTTGAATGACAGCAGGCGTAGGAGACTCTTTGCTCAGCGCGCTTTGGGCGCCTCCTGTCCGCCGCAAGGGAACTGGCTTTCACCCAATTTTCGCTTTCCATTTTGCACGGACCTTTCATCCGGCCCCTAAGATCAGCGGACGTGGGCACGAAGGAAGGCCATGTAGCGAAAGCTCTCCTGTAATCACCAACTCTCGAGAATCTGAAACGAGAAGCCAAACAAACCCGTCGTCGGTGGGTCTCGACTCCTGTATTCTCAGACGCTTCAATCGCGGCATTGCCGCAATATGCCCGATGGCAACATCGTCGCTCGGCTTGCGATCGCAACCGCGCGCCATCAGATTGGGCAGGTCAAGCTCATTGGCGAACCCGTCCGTCGTGATGTGATCCACACCGGCCAGCATAGCGATGAATAGAATCCACAATGCAATAGCAAGTTCATATACTTCGCTGCGAAGCTCGCCTCTAGTGTTCGATGAACATGCTTGAGTCGACGTCCTGTTGTATGACCGTGAAGTCTGGACCACTTCAAAGCGAACCTACAAAAGCAACGAGATCGCGCTTTTCATCCTCGCTGAGATTGAGCTTGAAGAAACCATCGTAATGATTCACGACGTCGAGCAGTGTCGCAAACCGCCCGTCGTGGTAAAAGCCGCCTTTCTGCTTTGCCATCATTCCCGAAAGCGGTGTCGTCCTGTATCGGCCATCGGGCGAGCGCTCGGCCTGGAAGTTGTCGATGCCGATCTCCTCCGGCGTGTGCATATTCCAGCCCGGCTCAGTATATAGAGGCGGAACGTGACATGTCGCACAACGCGCCTTCCCGTTGAACAGCTCTTCTCCGTTCTTCGCGTGTCCATCAAATGGATTGCTCACCGGTCTGGGCGCGGGAATTGCAAGTTGGTATGCGTGCAATGCCGGCAGCTTTGATGTAACGAGATCTTTCTCCGGCCTGCGGTTTCCCAACCCGGCTTTTGCCGCAAGGGGGAATTTGTTAGCGTCGTTCAAGCGCGGATCCCAGAATGTGCCGCTGCCTCCCATCTCGAGATTCGCGACAAGGGCATTCCAATGAGCCACCCCACCCCAACCGGTATAAGTATGTTGGCTGATGCCGGCGAGGCCAAATGCGGCGGGAAGCAGCGTGGCCGCCGACTTTCCGTCGGGTCGAAAAGCCTTGCCGTCCAGGATCAACTCGGCATCGAACTTGCCCGGGCCCCAACTCATAAGCACTCGTCGTACAGTCGCTTCGTTCGTGCCGAGCAGGTCGGCGAACGGCTTCACCGTCGGAGCGGACGCGATGATCGCTCCGACGTTCAAATCGCGATTTGGCCAGCCGTCCAGCCGGTTCCCGATGTTACCCGGTGGAATCGTATTCGTTGAGAAGGACTGATCGACTGTCGAATGGCACAACGCGCATTGAATGCCCACGGATGTAAGTGTGCCGGTCGGTCCAAAGATACCTTTCACGCCCACTACTGCATCCAGTTTCATCAACTCCAACGTGGTTGCAGGGTCATCGAGGTTCACAGCGCCACGCTGTACAGCATTGACCAGATCCTGAGGCAATGCGCCGGCATCTACTTTCAGGCCGAGTGAGAGCGCTGCGCGCGGACTCAACCCCGGTCCGCTGCCGCCGTTTGCAGCGCCGGCAATTGTCTCATGCAGCCGAAGTGCGCCGCCCCAGAACGCCTCACTTCCGAAGGTGTCGAAGCGAAAGATATTGCGACCCTCGCGAACAACGGCCGCGGCATGATCGCGTATCATTGCGTCACTACCCTTGAGTTGCTCGTCGCGATCATTACGATCTGCGCTGAGCAATCCGCTGAGAAGAAACATACCTGCTACTGCCAGTCCTGCAAAATACGCGGAGGTCTTCATACCGTTCCTCCGGCCTGCACGTGAGTATGACTCGAACTCGCGCCAGTCGCGATCCTATCCCCAACGGGTTCCCGAAGTTCCGTCAGGCGCGCCAGCGTCCACGCTCCAACAGATAGTGCAACGTCGCGGACAGCGATGTCCAAGAAAGACCCGGTGAGCAGTAAGTTTGCGGCGATACACAGCAGCCACACCGAAGCGACGTAGCCCCCTACCCGTGTCCAGCGAGTCAGAATCAAGATACCTACCGCCATTTCCACGATGCCAACCGAGCGCATCAGAGTGGCTCCGCTCACGGGCAGCACATTGGCGATGGCGGGATTTAGATACGTCTGCCAGTTCGTCAGCAGGTTGAAAAATTTGTCCAGGCCGGCAAGGAATGCAACCAGACCGTATGTCAGGCGCAGCGCGAACCAGGTTTGATCTATTTGCGAATGTCTCATGTTGAGCCTCCATAGAACTGAGTTGGCTGCGCGGTGCGGGTGACGGAAATCTTTCTTGTAACCTTTCTTTGTTTGGCGACTCAGTTCCTTTGTGACAACACCACTCGACCCGTTGCTTGCCGAAGCTGTATCTCCGTTCTCCGATGAGGAAATCGTCAAACGCGTGCTCGAGGGTGATACTGCCGTGTTTGAGCTGATTGTTCGCCGATACAATCAGCGCTTGTTTCGGGCGACACGAGCGATCCTTCGCGATGACGGCGAGGCCGAGGACGTCATGCAGGAAGCGTATGTGCGGGCGTTCGTAAATCTGGATCAGTTTGCCGGAGACGCGAAGTTCTCGACGTGGTTAACGAAAATCGCAGTCTACGAAGCGCTCGGACGGCTCAGGCGCGTCAAACGGCAGGAGGAATTGGCAGAAACAATGGATAGCAGCGATAATCCTGAACGCACTGCATATGGTCGAGAACTGCAATCAGCCATAGAATCCGCTGTCGATGCTCTACCGCCGTTGTACCGTACCGTATTCGTTTTGCGCGAAGTTGAGGAAATGAGCGTCGCCGAAACAGCGGAATGCCTGGGCATCACAGAGGAGAACGTCAAGACGCGATGCCATCGGGCACGTGCATTTTTGCGGAGCCGGCTTGAACGCGTTGTCGGGATGCAGACGCGCCAGGCATTCTCGTTTCTCGGACATCGCTGTGACCGGATGACGCAGCGCGTCATGGAACGCATTCGTGCTGCCGGGCGCTCGTGACTCGGCGTCGGAGACGTGGAGTAAACCGGCCGTTTGGAGCGGTTCCTCACGAATCGCGGATCTCGCTCGACGTCGTGAACAGGATCGACTATGCGGCGGGCAGGCGTGCAGAACGCCCGCCCTTTCGCGGCTACTTCAGAACGGAAATGGCCAGATGCTGCGCTTCTGCGTACGGGAGTCGTCGTTGGCCGGAACGACGACTCGTGTGGCCGAACGCTGCGGGGCAGTAGTGAAATCGAGTTCCTTCTCGTCGTAATGCAGCGTGCGATCTAACACCATCTCTACAACGCTGCCTTTCTGTAGCACGACATCGGGACCGCGCGTTAACAGCACTCCCGCCAGGCCGGCAGCCGCTCCTGCGCCCGCGCCGCCGGCGATCCCGGTTATCGGTCCGCCACTGGCTGCGCCGGCAATGCCGCCGACCATTGTTCCCATTTGCGCCGCCTGACCAATGGTGCGCGCGTCGTCACCCTTGCTTCCTCCACCTTTGATCTTGCCTTCCTCCCGGTCAAGTTCGTTGTTACTGCCTCCTTCCATACCGCCGATGCGAGCACGGAAGTCGCGCGTGACACCGTTGGGGAGCGTGAGCGAATCGAAGCGGAGAAAGAGCTCTCCTCGACCTTTCACGCGACCGGGTCTTTTGACCTCGGTCACGGTACCACTTACATAGCTGCCTTGCGGCACGACGATTCTTCCGTTGAGGATAACCGGGTAGAGCGTTTCCAGGTAGACTCGATCGCCTTCCGCCGTCTGCTTACTACTCAGAGTGTTGAGAAGGGTCAGGGGTATTTTGGTCCCGGGCTGAAGAGTGACTGAGTTTACTGTCGGTTGTTCGGGTGTGCGCAGGCCGGGTTGGGCCGGTTCTTCTTGCGCAATCGCAGAGACTGCGAGGACGACTGGGAGGATTGCTTTCTTCGAATTCATGTCGCTACTACTCCGTTTAAAACGTGATGCCGATCAGTCCCTGGAGTTGGTTAGGGTTCGTGGCCGGGAAGTTATAGCCACCCCAGCGCGTGTAGCGGATTTCCGGTGAGAGTTTCAAGATCCATGTTTTGAAGGCTACTCCGCCCGCAACGACTGCGCCGACTGCGGGTTCAGTGCTGTTGATCCTGCTGCTTCCAACGCGATTCGAGCGCAGATCGTCGAACCAGATGTTACGGAACGCGAACCCACTCGATGCATATGGCCGCACGGCCGAATGAATATCCGCGAAATAGAACTTGCCCAGGACGGGGAACTCGACCGAATGTCCGCTCACTGCCGCGCCCGCGCTCGCGGCACTGAATCGGCTGTACAAAGCGTTTACCTCGATGCCGACACGTGGCCCGAAGCCGATTTCCAACGAAGGTCCCACGACGTAACCCGGGCCCTCATCGGCTCGTTCCGCGGGATCCGTGAACAGGCCGCCGCCTTTGGCGCCGAGAGACAAAGTCTGAGCGGTCACGATCGGCGCACAGACGAAAAGAATTAAAGATAAGTACCTCATACTGTCGCGACAGACGTTTGATCACAGTGGGTCGTGTGTAAAAAAACTTTTACATCGATTGGGAAACCTCTTGCGCTCAGGCGGCGTTGCAGGGTCGCCATAGAAGATTCCAGAAGCCGCATTCGCAACCCACGTGCGCTGAGTCAGTCTTTGAGTGCTTACGTCACGTGATGCGCTTGCTCCCACGTATCCGTATGGCTCAAATGTTCTCGCTGCACTGGACCCGAATCCGCGGGGCAACGGGAACTGGACGAAAATCGACCCGTTCGTACGAGCCAGTTAGATTAGTAGGCATGCTGCGGCTTTTGTTCATTGCGCTTGGCGCACTCTCCCTGGCTGTTGCGCAGGACGCGAGGGTGTACCTGGGCCGTTGGGACGTGACGGTCACCCCAGCCGCTGAAAATCCGTATCCGCAGTGGATGGAACTGCTCGAGAAACAAGGCAAGATCGAAGGCCGCGTTCAGCCGCGCGGCGGTGGATGGCGTCCGATTCTCAGTGCGACGCGCGAGTCCGGCAAAATTGTGATTGCGGTCTCTGCTGCGAACGCACGAGGTCCGGCAGTACGTTGGGAACTGACGCCATCCGGACCCGACAAACTCACGGGCGTGGAAAAACGCGGAGATGCGGATGGCCCAACGCTGGTGGCGGTGAGGGCTCCGAAATTGAATCGTCCAGTGCCGAAGGCATGGAGCGCTACTCAGAGCTTGTTCAATGGCAAGGATCTAAGCGGCTGGGAGCCGATTGGCAATGTCAGCAACAACAAATGGATTGCGCGTGACGGCGAACTGGTCAACGACAATCCAGAGGTGGAAGGGCAGCGCGGCTCCCGGGCGGCAAATCTGAAGACTACCACAAAGTTCCAGGACTTCAAGCTTCATATTGAAGTGAACTGTCCGGAGAACGGGAACAGCGGAATCTATCTCCGCGGCCGCTACGAAATTCAGGTGGGAACGGAGGGCGGATCGCAACCCGACCACGAGATGGGCGCTGTCTACAGCCACTATCCGCCGCCCGCCGGCGCTGAGCTGGGACTCGGCCGGTGGACGTCATTCGATATCACGCTGGTTGGCCGGCGCGTTACAGTCCTGCGTGACGGAAAGATGTATCACGACAATGTGGAGATTCCCGGCCCTACCGGTGGAGCACTGGACAGCAATGAAGGTGAACCCGGTCCATTCTTTCTTCAGGGAGATCACCACGGCGTGATCCGGTACCGCAACATCACAGTCTCTGTGCCGAGCTCTTGATTTCAGGACCTCAACAGAGCATCAGGAAGGCCATGTGCAATAGGAGCAAATATGTGTGATCAGGATCATTTCGAGAAGGATCGAACCGAGTACGAACGTCTCGGTTTGGTGACAAGGAAGCAGTTCGGCATTGCATTGGGGGCAGGGATGGCAATGATGTTGCCGCAGGTTGCGAACGCAGTCGCAGTGACCGAATCGGACGTGAACGTTCCAATGCCCGATGGCGCCGCCGACTGCTATTTCGTACATCCCGCCGAGCGGTACGGGTCCAGGGGTTCTCATATGGCCGGACATCTTCGGGCTGCGGCCGGCATTTCGGCAGATGGGCAAACGGCTCGCCCAGTCGGGCTATTCGGTGCTCGTTGTGAATCCGTTTTACCGCACGAAGAAGGCTCCGACGGCCGAAGCCGGCGCCGCAACGCCAATCGATCAGGTAAGACCCCTTGCACAAAGTCTGAGCGAGACGACGCACATGACCGATGCAAAGGCATTCATCGCGTGGTTGGACGAGCAATCATCCGTCGCGAAGAATCGGAGAATCGGTACGCAAGGCTACTGCATGGGCGGCCCCATGGCATTTCGCACAGCAGCCGCCGTGCCCGGCCGCGTCGGAGCAGTGGCCTCATTCCATGGCGGCGGACTCGTCACGGACAAGCCGAACAGTCCGCATCTTCAGGCGTCAAAGACCAAGGCGCAATTCCTGATCGCGATCGCCGAGAACGATGATATGCGGTCGCCCAATGATAAGAACGTCCTGAAAGAAACGTTCGCCAGTGCGAAACTGCCTGCGGAAATCGAAGTCTATGCCGCCGCGCACGGCTGGTGCCCTCCCGACTCGCGGGTTTACAACGAGTCACTGGCTGAGAAGGCGTGGAGCCGCTTGCTGGAGCTATACGGAAAAGCTCTGGCCTGAACTTTTTCATGAATTCGCGATATGCGGCCTTCGTCGACGACTGACGGTAAGGGTCCGGCTTTCAGCGGAACAAATGAGAATACATGTGCGGGGCGAGTTCACGGTGATCCAGCACCGATCAAGCGAGAGCCGGGAATTGACAAGCCGCCCTCGATCGTCACAAGCTCCCGATGGGGGGCGCTTCTCTGCGATTGTTAGCATCAACGCTAGCGTCTCGTTGATGCACGCATACCGGCAACGCTGACTCTCGCCAAACAAAGCGAGTTGCCAACGCGGCGGACGACGGGCTGACAAAAAATAACTTGATGCCAAGGAAGCGCATTGCACCCTCGAGTTGGATAAACGTGGAGTAGACCCCCGGAGGTCCGCGTCCCGACATAGGACGACCGGGCAGATCCTTCGAGGCTGGTAACATCCTTATCCGTACACGCAATAACCATGGCAAATAGTGCTTGCTTGATGGCCTTCTTCACCTTCATAGCAGCGATCATCTGAAGATCGCACAAACGTCGTTTAAACCTCGATAGTGACTGACATTGCCGTACAATCGTGACTCCGTTAGCGAAGGACGCAACCCGGCTTCACCGGGCGAGCTGGATCTCGCCAGTCGTAATTCTCTTCAGGAGGTTAGGCGGCGGCGAGCACCGATTCATTCACTCACGCGTAAACTGGCAACTATGTTTATGAAGCGGGTTTCGAGTTCTGCTACGTTTGCGCCGGATAGGATGACCAAGAGTACAGTGGCCCAAGGCGAGTTTCTCTTTGCCGGTTTGAATTCCTTTGAACCTGAACAGGAGCATGCATCGCACGCGCATGAGGGACAGGACAAGCTCTACGTCATCATGGAGGGCAAGGGGATGGTTCAAGTCGGTGAACAAATCGAGCTGTTGTCGGTCGGTGATGTAGCATTCGCCCCGTCTGGAGTCATTCATTCGATTCGCAATCCGGGTCCGCAACGGCTCGTAGTGATGGCGGTCTTGGCTCCTCCGCCGCGAAAGTAATCCTTCGATCAACCATTGTCAGCCTGATAAGGCGCGAGGCTCTGAGAGTTGAATTACATCGCGGAGCCGAGAGTTTGCGGGGAGGAGATCATAAGAAACGCAGTGAGAGCAGCATTCAATGAGTAACGTGCCCTCTCCCGGCCACATCGAAATCGAAATGCCGTCGCGGCCCTCCTGGCTACTGGCTATACAATTCGATGGCCGTGCCGTTCCTCGACGCCGTCCTGTAGGAAGGTAATCAGTGGACTAGCGCTCGCGGCAATTAGTGGACGAGTGAAACCGGGTCCGCCCCGACTTTTGAAACGACTCGTTGTTTGTACAGACCGCTCCAGCTTTCGGCGCCCTGCTCGGGGTCGACGAGGACGAACTCTAACGATCGTTTGTTCAGCTAGCGGTGCAATCACGCACGCAAAAGGTGATCAGGCGACTCAACCCGTTCGAATAGCACAAGAGTCGTCGTGCCGTCCTCAGACTCGACTTTTATCGCTTCATGTGCAGGAGCGTCCGCAGGCTTTAACCACAACCGCTTCGCCGCATCGATGATATGCGTTACGTGGTCTTCCGGCCGGCCCCCTACCATGATTTCTATGAAGGTTTCACGATCCTTGAGCGCGGCGCTAATCCCGACGAGCGGCTGCCCGCTGACTTCCACTTGATCACCGGCCGCGCCGATTATCTCGACCGTCGTGATCCAACCCTGATGCTGCTTGCTGAAATCATCCAGCACAGGCATCCATTGTTCAGGCAAAATCTCTTGGTTAGTCATAAGGCTGATCTCTGTTTCTGTGGCCTTTGTTGGCTTGTGAGGCTCGACGGAACTCCTTCCGCCGCTTAGCATCCAAAGCCCGGGCAGCTTCGTCCTCGCTTCGCGATCCCCGCTGAATCGGAGTTGGATAAGTAGCGTGAGTCACCGGTTGAGCGGTTCCGCCCTCGTGGGCCAAATTTTCAAGGCCCCATCGATTAAGATGCATTTCGAGGAGGTGGCGTGCACACATTGAAAATACGTAACGGTGCTTAGATCACAGGCTCGCGTCAAAAAGGAATCCGCTTGAGCGCGTCGCGAATGGCCTGCTCGCCGAACTGGAGGAAATCGTCCACGACTTCAAGGGCTGGTTGACAGCAATTCAGTAGCGCGATACTGTCCGGCGAGCCCGGGCCGTTCTTGGGACTTCTAAATTCCATGTGCCATATCTCTTTGCCTGTGTCGTACGAGTCAAAACCGAACTGCATCGAGTATTTGTTCAGCCACATTCCGGCCGCGCTACGTAGGGCTACGCCATTCCACTGCGTATTCGCGCCGAGGTTTCGCTCGTGGCTCCCATCGAAGATCTGAAAATCGAGGTCAAACACCAAACCGGTAGCATGTGGGTTCGAGCCTCGCGGAGCGTAAACTCCGTCCACGATCCGAAACAACGTTGCTGCCAGATTGGAGTTCCAACCCTCGGCGGCTGCAAGGTGCTGGTGGAGCGTTTCTCGCCTTGGATCGCCGCGCCTTCCGAGAACGCTTTGCGCTTCTGCTTCCAGGCTGCTCGGGAACTCCAGCGTCCCGAAAATCTCCGGTTTTCCCCGGATGGTCGCCTTGATGATCCGGAGATAATTCCGGCCCTGGGACTCATCGTCGGGCCGGTATCCACTTTGAATGACGGCGCTTCGCATGCTCCAATCGTTGATTCTCTCTCCATAGCGGATCAACGCCGACATCAGCGCATTTGCCGCGTCGTGTACCTCAGGAAGCAACTTCGCCGCGTTGTTCGAGCCCTTGCCCTTGTAGGTAGTCAACAGGTTGGCATCGGCGTATGTGGCAGGACGGTCCTTCTGGTTCTGGTGAGTGGGGGGCGCCGTGGAGAAGACGTGGTATTGATGACCTTTCACGGTCTTGATCTTGGCTTGAGTAATTGGCAGTTCAAACATTGCATGTAGTCCTCTGGCCGAAAATAGGCGGCACGATGGTTCCGTAAGTCAATGAATATTCTAGTCGCCATTGTCGTTGGCTTCAGTAGAGATTCTGGGGCTCCCTGCATCTACATGCGAAATCGGAACGCCGATTCGGCCAACCTCGTCCGGATCACTGTGATTCGGCAGCTGATGGGCCGGAGGAAATCATTGTTCGTCGCCAGCCCCGCGCGGCAGATCGCCCAAGCCGTCGCGTGGATCAAGTACTGCTTCGTCTAGGAAATCCGCGTGGGAGAGATTGCCGAACAGGCCGACCAGAGTCTTACGGCGTCGCGACCGATACTTTCCCGCGGCCGGGCAGTTCCGGAATTGGCTGCGTTTGGAGGAAACCCCGTCAATGAATCGATCAGAAGAGGAGTGCAAGCAATGAAAGCGGAAGCTTGTAGGTTACTCATCCCAACCCGGTCCCTACAAGTAACCGGATCATACACCGCGGGCGCACTATACGCCGGCCTGTTTGAACACCGCTTCGCATTTCAGCTTGATCTCTTTGGCCAATTCGAACGGATCAGCCTCCTGGAATTGAGGTAGGAACAACTCCACCGAGATTGGTCCGCTATAGCCCCGATCCGCGAGTTTACTCAAAATTCTCGCAAGCGGCGCCACACCATCGCCCGGAATCACACGCGATTGCAGATCGAGTAATTCGCGGGGCAGGTCCTGAGTGTCATTCAGATGAGCGTGAATGATCTCGCCCGGCTTGATCAAGTCCATATCCTCGATCTTGCTCGGGCCCGACCAGAAGTGATAGCAATCGAAGAGTATCCCGAAGTTGGAATGCGCAGCTTCGCGGTGCAGCCGGAGGGCCGTAGGTAACGAGGCCAGGAATGTGGAATTGCGCACGAACTCGGCAGCGACTTTCATTCTGAACTGGCGGGCTATCTCAGCGCCCTGGCGAATGTTGTCCAGGGACCTGTCATAGTCATCCCGTGCGAATTTGGCTGCGGTGGCGCACGGCGAATAGACCAGCGGCGCGCCGAGTTCGGCAAACTGCTCACACCGTTGCTTAAATGCATCGAGGTTTTTCGAGAAGTTCGGATTGGGCTCCCACAGTCCGGTGACCCCCACCGCGCCGGAAACGATCTTCAGGCCATTATCGGTCAACACTCGTTTGGCGCTCGCCAGCGTATCCGTCTTCAAGAAATCATCGAGCAACCCGGCGGACGGCTCGACATTGCGGATACCCGCCTTGGCCCAGCCTTCGAGGGACTTCCGATATCCTGCGCGAGCGGAAGTGAATTGGTGCATGCTTAGTGTCATTTTGCGTGCGGCTGCTCCGGCACGTTCGGCGGCCAGCGCGAGCGGCGCCTGTAGAACGGTTCGGCGTGGGAGCATTACGAATACCATACCGCTTTCACAAGGATTGCGTGGCTCGGCATTCGATCGTGTCAAACCACTCGGGATGGGGAGTCATAGATCGAGCCGCCAAATCCAATGCGACCATCTTTCCCAACCTGGGCACGGAGAAACGAAGCTTTGAAGCGGGCGCGCTATTTCCCCGGAGCTTTTCGTAAGCTGCCGGCATTCGGTATACGCCCGTTTCCCGTGCTCGGCGGAGTGGCGCTTTTCGTCTTTCCGAGTGCTCGGCCCGGAGATTGCCGATGAGTCGTAGTCTTCTCACGGTGCACTTGCCACCGGCGAATGTCTTGCGCAGGTCCGGTGCCGCGCCAAATCGGCCGATCTGTCGGGCCCACTCGATACGGAGCACGAATTTTCAAGCTCACGCAGGCGTGTTTCGCTTTTCGTAAGGTACCGCTGAATCAATCCCATGAGGAGCCGGGAAATCGTTTAGCGCAGTGAGCCTGGACCGAGCATTACCGGCTGACCCGGCGTAATGAGCTTGGTCCTTTTTACAGCGCGTAAACGCCCTCGAGGCGTTCAACGTTAGGAGCGCACCATGTGTTGGAATGTCTCGATCGCCGTCCGTGAGATGTTCTCCTGCGCGCGTAAGTCATAGTTGTGGTCGTATTACCGACGCCACAGCGCTGGTTCGAGACTAGCAGGCGGATGATTCGGGGTCTCCGACAGTGATGAAAATTCTGGATGAGATCCACATCCTTCACAGTCTCGAACCGGTATTTGGTGAGAGGGTCCCGCTGAGGCTCGGGAGTCCGGCCCTGACACCGCCAGTTGTATAGACGTTGTGCAAAAGATGTTCAGCGACTCAGCTGCCTACTCTGTTTTCATGACTGCCTACAAACCCTGCAAACACATCCCCAGCATTTTGTTTTGCTTTGAACGATCCGGATCTACTTGTTATCCTCGCGACGTTTGCGAGAAATTCAAGGACGTGAAGGGGGCGCTCCTGGCGGCAGTAAGGGAGCAGGACTTGGCATGGCGACGTGACACATGTTCCGGCACACTTTCGCCTCACGGCTAACGTGGGACGCGTGGATATCGTCACGGCGAAGGATCTGCTTGGGCACACCAACATCAACTGCACCATGCGCTATGCTCATTCCAAGGACGACGCCAAAAGCGCAGCGCGTGGCGGTTGCGGACCGATGACAGAGTAGTGGGAATCCTTGCGTGAAACGCAAAGGTTGCAGTATAATGAACTGACAACGACCACAACCTGCTGAAATCAGCTTTAGATAAAGCGGAGAGGTGGCTGAGTGGTCGAAAGCAGCGGTTTGCTAAACCGTCGTAGGCCCTTAAAGTCTACCGAGGGTTCGAATCCCTCCCTCTCCGCCATCCGACCAGGCAGTAACAGCAATCGCTCCACACGCTTACTGCTTCCCAAAACAGTCCCTCGCAATGCTTTTGTCGAACCGATCGATCAGTTCCGGGTCGTTCTGTCATCCCCAAGCACACCGGTGAGGTGAGCTAGCTCGTGAAACAAGAGTAGAGCAGGATTATCCTCGACGCTCAAACGATCATCAACGCGACGGTCTACTTTCTCTATGAAGGATCGCCATCGATATAGACCTTCTTGGACGAGTACATATTGAAAAACGCCATGGCACTGCGACACTTCAACAGCCGCCCTTCGTATAGCTATAAAACTCCCACATACAACTCAGCCCAAGCGAATTGCAGTTGTACTTGGTCGCCGCCAAACGCCCCTGCAGATTCTGGCCGACGAAACTCGTGCCTGCCGCGGCCGGAATCACATTGTAGAAGTTCTCCACCTGGCCTTTCAGATCCTCGGGCTGACCGACCGCCCCCGGATACCGCTCCACCCTCTCCAACTGCTTCGCCGTCGTGTAGTAATATTTCCGAACGCCCTTATAATCCGTCTTCGACAGCAGCGTCCCATCGGCGTTATAGGCATACGTCGTCGTCCCCGGCACTTCCGGCAACTGCGTCGATTGCAATCTCCCGCCCGAGTACGTAAACTGCCGTGTCTGTGTGATCGTCGCCGGAGTCCCACCAGTGAACCCATCGCGCGTCATCGTCACCGTCTTCAGCTCATTCACCGCCGAGTACACATACGTCGTCTCATATTCGCCGCTCACCGGTTTCGGCTCCGTCACCTTCACCAGATTGCCGAACCCATCCATCTCATACTTCTTCCATCGATTCGCCGGATCCGTCACCTTCACCGTATTGAGTTCATAGACATACGTGGTCAGCCCCGAGTTCCCCGAAGTGCCCGTATTCGGCGGATGAGTCACCGTCTTCACCCGGCCCAACTCATCGTAGTCATACACCGTCCATACCCGCGAAGCCTCCTGCCCAGGAGCATACGGCTGCGACACCCGCTTCACCTTGCCGAACGGCGAGCAGGCGCAAAGTTCATACTCGGTATCCACGCTACTCTCCACCACACCCGTGGTCGAGTTATCCGGCATATACCCCGTCGACACCCGCACCGGCCGGCCAATGCCATCCAGGTAGGTCCAAGTCCGGCGCTTGCCCGACGCCGTCACATTCACCTTCCCACTCACGGAATACTCCGCGCTCGAAGTAGCTCCGTCCGGATCGGTTGCCGACGTATTCCGTCCAGCCGTGTCATACCCGTACACCGAACTCGCGCTATTCGGAGCATTCACCTGCGTCAGATTCAGAGCGCTATCCCACGACAACGTAGACGAGTACCCGTTAGCAGAAATGCCCGCCGGCACCGCATAACTCTTCGCCGCATCCGGATTCACCGTCACCGTCCCCGCGTTATCGCGCCTGGCCCGCAGCACGCCCAGATAGTCGTGCCACTGGCATCCGCCATTGCCGACCGAAGAAAAGCTCGTCAAATTGCCGCGATACACTGCCGACTGATACGACGAGTCATGCAAATATGCCAGTGCCGGATCGACATCGGGCGTACCCGGAGGAACCAGCGGATTCGCGGGTCGCACACCGCAAGGATGAGCCCCTCCAGGAGTGTCATAGACGTTCGTGGCGAGCGTAGTCAGCGGGCCAGTGCCCACCTGCAGCGTAGCCTGCAGCAGACGATTTCGAATGAAGCGCGACGTGTAGTTCGCGTCCGTCACATACGTCATGCTGTAGATCTTGCGCGTCGCCAGATTCAGCCCATAATCCCATTCCTCCGATGTCGTCACATTCCCGTACTGATCGAGAGCCTGCGTTGACCGCCGTGTAATCGCGTTGCCCCGCCATGGCTCCAGAGTCGTGTCCACCTGCCAGATGAACGGCTGGCTGGTCACCGGTGTTATCGACCACGAGAACGTCTTCCGCACCGTGGTTATGCCGCCCGCTTTGCGCTCATCGAAGATACTCAAACGCCGCTGGCCGTCGAAATACCACACCCTGTCATACTGCGCGGTCTGATCGTAGACCGCCCGCACTGCGTGGTACTCTCGACCGGCATCTCCAGTAACGTCATTCCAAAGCGAGTGACTGGTCTCGGCCGTGCCCGCGCCATCGTCCTTCTTGAAGAATCGGTGGATCACCTCGCGCACCGTCCGCTGGCTCGCCGAAGTCCACTCGGTATAGGCCCAGCGCAGATGACCCTTGTACGGGAGCATCACCTTCTTCAATTCACCGCTCGACTCATACTCGAAGATCTGTGACCCACCTGTCTGCGAGTGAGTCGCCGTTGTCAGCATCTGCACTGTATTGGCCGGGTTCTGGTTCGGCGTCCAGGGTGTGTTCGCCGTTCCGGTGGCATATCCGAAGGACCATTGCGAGTTATTCACCCAATGCGTGATGTTATTCTCACCTGTGGGTAGGGAAGCGATAAGCGTTCTCGCCTAAACCCAATCAATTTGTCGTGGAGAACGCCAACTGTGACCGCAACGGGAGAACGGTCATCGAAATGGAAATGACGAGAAAAAGGCGCGCTGGTACAGCGTTTCTTTATACACTGATTCGCCGAATGACCAAGAGGTAAAATGCGCCCCACGATTAACTCTTCTATCGCGGTAAGCGTGGCTCGCTGAATTAGCAAGCTTCTCACGCTGACAGTACGGGAATGATCCATCATTCCCGTACTGCGATCCTGGACTCAGGAAGGCGTGGCCAGTGAGTATCACCATGGCATGCCGAGCTTACGGTCGAACCAATGAACACTGCTCTGGCCGCCTTGCATAGTGCGTAACGAGTATCCGACATGCCTCCGTGCGAACTCGTTCAGTTGGGGTGCGAGACCAGCTTGGTAAGTAGATTAGCAGTAATTCCAGCTGTCGAGAATGCCTCAGCGGCCATCTTCGCATCAACAAGAGATCCGGCGAACTCGGTCTCATTGAGACCGATGCCAGGCGTTAACAATATTCGAGCGATCAGATGTCCAGCATCAATGTCCTGCGGAATAGTAGTAACCGCAGGTTTGCCGCTGTGAACCCACTCAGTGTAGTCCAAGTAGTCTCCGATAGAACGGTAGTTATTCCGCTGCTTGGTTGCGAAAAAAATCCGACGTTGTCCAGGCTGTAACCAGAACTTCGGAAATCCCACCATACCATCCTCTGGAGCGGGACCGAAGTACCACAAATCCACGATGTTAGGCACAGTGCCCTTAATAGTTGCCTCAACTCGACATTCTGCACGGTAGAGTTGCAATCGCAGCGAGGGTACCTTGCTCGCGCGCCTCGGCTCCCCTGAGCGGGTCACCTCGTTAACGACGCCAACAAAGATAATTGGTGCGGAGCGCATTTCTTTAATGCGAGTCTGGATCGCGTCCGCACGGTAAAGATCCTCAATCCGACTCTGCGGTGCGCACGAGATAACAGAAAGCAATGTGACGAACAGCCGTCTCATTTGCCACATCCGACACCACCCACCCCCTGAATCTTCACTGCGTCAGGGCGAATATCCAAATACAGGACACCCCAGTCGCCCCCAAAGCCTCGGACAAAAACCGGCATATCAACTACACTTTGGTAGTCGGGGATGCCCGGCAACGTCGTGACTTTGAAACGCTGCAGTAGGACACGAGGACCACCGGTCAGAGAAGAGAGTTGGTCGCGGTAAATACCTCCGGGCGGGCCGGAACTCTGCTGCTCGGTTACCGGAAGTGCTCCCTCAAGGGGAACCAGTTCTTCCGTTATGACGGTGCCCGACATAAACTGTCCTTCGTTGTCATATAACTCGTACGTGATATTGCGCTGGATGGGACCATTGCCTACCCGATAGCACCTGTCGGAACCTGGGACCGGCGCAAGATATTTCGGATAACGCATTGGCCGCTCAGATTCTTCGTTGCGCTGCGTAGCCGTCGCCACAGCTATCGCGAGATTGTTCACCCACCTGTCGGTCGTGTCCTTGTGGACTCGTTGCCGCTCTGCCGGTGAAAACCGTACTACCGTAGGTATTGGGATCGGAGCGGCTCGACCGATAATGCCGAACAAGCTTCCAAAGAAGCTGCCAATGCCCGACAGAACGGGTATCCGGAACTCGCCGGCGTGATCTATATAGTTGATCGGATCGCTCTGAACGTAGCTGTATTGGTTCCATGAAGCGCTTTCGCTCGGGTCGCTGTATCCCGCCGGATCACTACTCAAAAACCTCGCTGTACCCGGCGAATAATACCTCTGGTCCGCATAATCCAACCCAGTCTCATCCCGATGATAAGTAGCAAACTTCGTCCTATCATTCGCCACCGGAGGAGCAGCAATATCCTCCCCATACGGCATCAACTTCACTCCGCCAGTCACATCTGACCCCAGCCGGTCCGAAGGCGCCGCCCGCCGCCCAGCAATGTACAAATCCTCCCGCACCACCGCATAGTTCCGAGGATCCGACCCATCCGGCGTTCGATTTGTGTACGTGCCCACCCGCATACTTCCCACCCACAACGTCAAGTGATGGACCGTCGTGCCCGCCGACTTCGTCTTCAGCACGCGCTTGTTATCCGGAGCATACGCATACGTCTCATTCCCCGACTGCACAATCCGATTATCAATATCCCCAGGATCGCCCGCCGGTGAAGCGCCATTCGTCGCCGAGTTTAACGCCAGATCGAAGCCCGTATACTGCGCGGCCGCATGACCCACCTTCTGCTTCAGATTCCCGAAGCCGTCATACGCATAAGACTGCCCCCACAGCGGCGCTGTCGCCAGACTCGCATTCGGATCCACACCTGCGCTCACCAGCCGATGGATCGAATCATACTGATACTCCACCTCTTCGCCGAGCACGTTGTCACGACGCCGCCAAAGCTTCCCATCATTATTCGCCGCCGAATAAATATACGAGTGACTCACCGGACCACCCGGACCCGAATACCCATACGACGTCATCTGCATCCGATTATTAAACGCCCACGATTGCGTTGCCCACTGCGTCGTCCCCGCCAGCCAGGACATTGTCTTCATCTCACCCGCAATCCCGTATGTCACCCCATTCACCAGGTCCGACTCCACTTCGGGATTGCCCGGCGCAGGCGTATAGACATGCTTCACCGCCGCCTGCCGCTCCATGTTGTCGTACGTATACTTCACCCGCTTGCCGCCCGGATACACCATGAACGCGAGCTTCCCCTTGTTGTCATACTCGAAGCCCACCTCCATCGTCATCGCCTGCGCCTGCAGGCCTTTCTTCAATAACCGTCCACCTTTGGTATAGCTATAAAACTCCCACATACAACTCAGCCCGAGCGAGTTGCAGTTGTACTTCGCTGCCGCGAGCCGACCCTGTAGATTCTGGCCGACGAAACTCGTGCCTGCCGCCGCCGGAATCACATTGTAGAAGTTCTCCACCCGGCCTTTCAGATCCTCGGGCTGACCCACCGCGCCCGGATACCGCTCCACCCTCTCCAACTGCTTCGCCGTCGTGTAGTAATACTTCCGCACGCCCTTATAATCCGTCTTCGACAGCAGCGTCCCATCGGCGTTATAAGCATACGTCGTCGTCCCCGGCACTTCCGGCAACTGCGTCGATTGCAATCTCCCGCCCGAGTACGTAAACTGCCGCGTCTGTGTGATCGTCGCCGGAGACCCGGCAGTAAACCCATCGCGCGTCATCGTCACCGTCTTCAGCTCATTCAGCGCCGAGTACACATACGTCGTCTCATACTCACCGCTCACCGGCTTCGGCTCGGTCACCTTCACCAGATTGCCAAACCCATCCATCTCATACTTCTTCCATCGATTCGCCGGATCCGTCACCTTCACCGTATTGAGTTCATAGACATACGTGGTCAGCCCCGAGTTCCCCGAAGTGCCCGTATTCGGCGGATGAGTCACCGTCTTCACCGGCCCAACTCATCGTAGTCATACACCGTCCACACCCGCGAAGCCTCCTGCCCAGGAGCATACGGCTGCGACACCCGCTTCACCTTGCCGAACGGCGAGCAGGCGCAAAGTTCATACTCGGTATCCACACTACTCTCCACCACACCTGTGGTCGAGTTATCCGGCATATATCCCGTCGACACCCGCACCGGCCGGCCCACCCCATCCAGGTACGTCCAAGTCCGGCGCTTGCCCGACGCCGTCACATTCACCTTCCCACTCACGGAATACTCCGCGCTCGAAGTAGCTCCGTCCGGATCGGTTGCCGACGTATTCCGTCCAGCCGTGTCATACCCGTACACCGAACTCGCGCTATTCGGCGCATTCACCTGCGTCAGATTCAAAGCGCTATCCCACGACAACGTCGACGAGTACCCGTTAGCAGAAATGCCCGCCGGCACCGCATAACTCTTCGCCGCATCCGGATTCACTGTCACCGTCCCCGAGTTATCGCGCCTGGCTCGCAGCACGCCCAGATAGTCATACCACTGGCATCCTCCGTTGCTGATCGCGCTAAAACTCGTCAGATTGCCGCGATACACCGCCGACTGATAGGCCGGATCGTGCAGGTAAGCCAACGCCGGATCGACATCGGGCGTACCCGGAGGAACCAGCGGATTCGCCGGCCTCACGCCGCAAGGATGCGTTCCTCCCGGAGTGTCATAACTATTCGTAGCCAGCGTAGTCAGCGGGCCGCCATTGCCCACCTGCAGCGTGGCCTGCAGCAGACGGTTGCGAATGAAGCGCGACGTATAGTTCGCATCCGTCACATACGTCATGCTGTAGATCTTGCGCGTAGCGGCACTCAAGCCGTGGTCCCATTCCTCCGACGTCGTCACATTCCCGTACTGATCGAGCGCTTGCGTCGACCGCCGCGTAATCGCGTTGCCCCGCCACGGCTCCAGCGTCGTGTCCACCTGCCAGATGAACGGCTGGCCGGTCACCGGTGTCACCGACCATGAGAACGTCTTGCGCACCGTAGTCACTCCGCCTGCTTTGCGCTCATCGAAGATACTCAAGCGCCGCTGATTATCGAAATACCAGACCTTGTCATACTGCGCGGTCTGATCGTAGACCGCCCGCACTGCGTGATACTCTCGACCGGCATCTCCAGTAACGTCATTCCAAAGCGAGTGACTGGTCTCGGCCGTGCCCGCGCCATCGTCCTTCTTGAAGAATCGGTGGATCACCTCGCGCACCGTCCGCTGGCTCGCCGAAGTCCACTCGGTATAGGCCCAGCGCAGATGACCCTTGTACGGGAGCGTCACCTTCTTCAATTCACCGCTCGACTCATACTCGAAGATCTGTGACCCACCTGTCTGCGAGTGAGTCGCCGTTGTCAGCATCTGCACCGTATTCGCCGGGTTCTGGTTCGGCGTCCAGGGTGTGTTCGCCGTCCCCGTCGCATATCCGAAGGACCATTGCGAGTTATTCACCCAGTGCGAAATCGTCACCAGCCGTTCGTTCGTGTATCCGAACGTATAGGAATAGGCTGTTCCCGGCGAAGTGGCATCCGTGATCGTCGCGATCCGCGAACTCGAGTTACCGGGGCCAACGGGCGAGCACGGCCCATTCACGCCGCAGCGATAGGTAATCTTGATCTGATTCCCATTGGTATCCTGCATCAGCGTCGGGAACAGCGAGCCTGCGTCGAACTCCGTACCCGCCGCTTCCGCCCCCATGTACCAGAACGTGCCGTCGTTGAAATACACCCTTCGCGAATTGGCATCGTAGCTGAGGTACACGCCCTCTTTCGACGTCCACACGTTGCCGTTATTCTGATCCAGCCTGTACTCTGCGCCGGTTGAATCCGTATAAATAAAGAACGCGACCTGGTACCAGTCCGAATACACC
Source organism: Bryobacteraceae bacterium (assembly GCA_963825845.1). GTDB lineage: Bacteria > Acidobacteriota > Terriglobia > Bryobacterales > Bryobacteraceae > DASQDN01. Next base: position 109,292 of record CAWGVL010000042.1, read on the forward strand.
GGCAGAATCGACCCGGCGAGCAGCTTCCACCCGTGTCCATACCCGTTATCCCGGCCGTAATACCAGATCGAGTTCGTCGCCAGATCGCGCCGCCACATCTGGCTATTGAAGTTCAACGCGAACGGCATGCTCTGGCCGCCGCGAGACTTCGCCTGCAGAATCGGCACCGTGTAATTCAGGTTCCCGCTCTGCATATCGATCTGCTCGCCCCCGCCTCCCCAATACACGCCCGTCGGACGAATGCCCACTTGCCTCGGATCGAACGACCCCGCCGGCGGAATATTCACCGCAAACTGAGTATCCGTGAAGCTCTGGTGGTAGTTGTAAGCCCGCAGCAGATACATATAGGACGCGCCCGCTGGAGCGTCCCGGTCCACAAACGAGGGAACGTTGGTGCTGCCCTTCACTTGCCACGCGTTCGGATCGGCCAGCGGTCGCCGCCAGAGTTGATACAGCATCACGCCTGCTCCGGGATCGGTCGTGTGCTGCCACTGCATCTCCGCCCTTACCGGCGTTCGGGCCGGCGCTCGAAATCCCCGACGTGCTCACGGTCGGAATCGAATCCAAGGTCCTAGTAGCCCTTCACCGGACTCTCGGCATCTTGAGACACGCCTAATAGACTCGGTATGTCGTCAAACGATATTTCGATGCAAGTCCAATTCAGGATCTGCCGTCAAAACCGTCCAGGCACGGCGAGTAATTCCGCCGGTCGGCATGACGCTTAATGGGATTTCCAGAGGACTCGTCCGGCCATGTCGATGTAAGCCCGTTGGTAAGCGTCTGTCGCGTGCGGAGACGCGCTGACCTCTATCTGCGTCGGAATTTCCGCGCCCACATAAAGAGTGCTCCGGCGATCGCATACACACAGCCGTTACTTAAAATAGCGATCGAGACGCGCGTCCAATACAAAGTCGGGTTCGCCGGGCCAACCCAAGATCCGACCATTGAGGCTGTTGGCCAGAATACAGATGCTAAATGCGAGATTACATTAGTGTATCCAGGCTGTGCGAACACCAGAGGACTGTACCAAGCCGCCGCAAGGCCCGTTGCCACAACGGTTCCAGCCAAGCCGCAATACAATGCAAATCTCAGCATCGAGGGATCCCGGTTCCGTTATCCCGATTCATCATGACTTTGTCTTGCATCATTTTGATGCCTTGCGTCCCATATAGCTGACCACCATCCATTACCGGCACAGGCATGGTCACGGGAACACCCGCCGGTGATGTATATGTGACTGTAAACTGCTGGTACTGAAGAATGTCTTCGCCGAATCCGCGTGCGAGAAGATCTTCAAAGGTCACCGTAGTCCAGGTAGTATTGCTGGCCTTCGGATCGAGTTCTCCGTACGCCACATGATTAGACTCGCGAGTCGACACGGGACCATTAAAGGCTGCTCCGTTTTGATCTTCGACTCTGTAGGTTCGCACACGCATCACCGAACCAATGTATGGTTTGTAGCAATCGCCAACAACCCTCAAGTGGTGGGGATAAAGAAACTCCCGGCCATCCTCATCGCGTTGTCGTGCGGCGTCCACAGCGGCTGCGGCAATTCGAAGATCCCATTCGCGCACCTTCTGCTCGGAATTACGCCTCCAGACATCCCTCTCTTGGATGTTGATGAAGTAATCTGGCGGTAAGCCTCCGCCAAAAATCCCGATTGTCGCTATCGAAATCCACGGAATACCGGAGCCTTCGCGTTCCAGCCGACTCCTAGCCTCACCTGTCACATCCGAATAGTTGACTGGATCTCCCTCGACATAAGCAAACCGATTCCACGACCCCGGCGAACCCGCGCCACCACTAGCCAAATACGGATCACTAGTCAAAAACCTACCCGACCCCGGCGAATAGTAGCGCTGATCCGCATAATCCAACCCAGTCTCATCCCGATGATAAGTAGCAAACTTCGTCCTATCATTCGCCACCGGAGGAGCAGCAATATCCTCCCCATACGGCATCAGCTTCACCCCGCCAGTCACATCCGACCCCAGCCGGTCCGAAGGCGCCGCCCGCCGCCCAGCAATATACAAATCCTCCCGCACCACCGCATAGTTCCGAGGATCCGACCCATCCGGCGTCCGATTTGTGTACGTGCCCACCCGCATACTTCCCACCCACAACGTCAAGTGATGGACCGTCGTGCCCGCCGACTTCGTCTTCAGCACCCGCTTGTTATCCGGAGCATACGCATACGTCTCATTCCCCGACTGCACAATCCGATTATCAATATCCCCAGGATCGCCCGCCGGTGAAGCGCCATTCGTCGCCGAGTTTAACGCCAGATCGAAGCCCGTATACTGCGCGGCCGCATGACCCACCTTCTGCTTCAGATTCCCGAAGCCGTCATACGCATAAGACTGCCCCCACAGCGGCGCTGTCGCCAGACTCGCATTCGGATCCACACCTGCGCTCACCAGCCGATGGATCGAATCATACTGATACTCCACCTCTTCGCCGAGCACGTTGTCACGACGCCGCCAAAGCTTCCCATCATTATTCGCCGCCGAATAAATATACGAGTGACTCACCGGACCACCCGGACCCGAATACCCATACGACGTCATCTGCATCCGATTATTGAACGCCCACGATTGCGTTGCCCACTGCGTCGTCCCCGCCAGCCAGGACATTGTCTTCATCTCACCCGCAATCCCGTATGTCACCCCATTCACCAGGTCCGACTCCACTTCGGGATTGCCCGGCGCAGGCGTATAGACATGCTTCACCGCCGCCTGCCGCTCCATGTTGTCGTACGTATACTTCACCCGCTTGCCGCCCGGATACACCATGAACGCAAGCTTCCCCTTGTTGTCATACTCGAAGCCCACCTCCATCGTCATCGCCTGCGCCTGCAGGCCTTTCTTCAATAACCGTCCACCTTTGGTATAGCTATAAAACTCCCACATACAACTCAGCCCAAGCGAATTGCAGTTGTACTTCGCTGCCGCGAGCCGACCCTGTAGATTCTGGCCGACGAAACTCGTGCCTGCCGCCGCCGGAATCACATTGTAGAAGTTCTCCACCCGGCCTTTCAGATCCTCGGGCTGACCCACCGCGCCCGGATACCGCTCCACCCTCTCCAACTGCTTCGCCGTCGTGTAGTAATACTTCCGCACGCCCTTATAATCCGTCTTCGACAGCAGCGTCCCATCGGCGTTATAAGCATACGTCGTCGTCCCCGGCACTTCCGGCAACTGCGTCGATTGCAATCTCCCGCCCGAGTACGTAAACTGCCGTGTCTGTGTGATCGTCGCCGGAGACCCGGCAGTAAACCCATCGCGCGTCATCGTCACCGTCTTCAACTCATTCAGCGCCGAGTACACATACGTCGTCTCATACTCACCGCTCACCGGCTTCGGCTCCGTCACCTTCACCAGATTGCCAAACCCATCCATCTCATACTTCTTCCATCGACCAGCCGGATCCGTCACCTTCACCGTATTGAGTTCATAGACATACGTGGTCAGCCCCGAGTTCCCCGAAGTGCCCGTATTCGGCGGATGAGTCACCGTCTTCACGCGGCCCAACTCATCGTAGTCATACACCGTCCACACCCGCGAAGCCTCCTGCCCAGGAGCAAACGGCTGCGACACCCGCTTCACCTTGCCGAACGGCGAGCACGCGCAAAGTTCATACTCGGTATCCACACTACTCTCCACCACACCTGTGGTCGAGTTATCCGGCATATATCCCGTCGACACCCGCACCGGCCGGCCCACCCCATCCAGGTACGTCCAAGTCCGGCGCTTGCCCGACGCCGTCACATTCACCTTCCCACTCACGGAATACTCCGCGCTCGAAGTAGCTCCGTCCGGATCGGTTGCCGACGTATTCCGTCCAGCCGTGTCATACCCGTACACCGAACTCGCGCTATTCGGAGCATTCACCTGCGTCAGATTCAAAGCGCTATCCCACGACAACGTCGACGAGTACCCGTTAGCAGAAATGCCCGCCGGCACCGCATAACTCTTCGCCGCATCCGGATTCACTGTCACCGTCCCCGAGTTATCGCGCCTGGCTCGCAGCACGCCCAGATAGTCATACCACTGGCATCCTCCGTTGCTGATCGCGCTAAAACTCGTCAGATTGCCGCGATACACCGCCGACTGATAGGCCGGATCGTGCAGGTAAGCCAACGCCGGATCGACATCGGGCGTACCCGGAGGAACCAGCGGATTCGCCGGCCTCACGCCGCAAGGATGCGTTCCTCCCGGAGTGTCATAACTATTGGTAGCCAGCGTAGTCAGCGGGCCGCCATTGCCCACCTGCAGCGTGGCCTGCAGCAGACGGTTGCGAATGAAGCGCGACGTATAGGTCGCATCCGTCACATACGTCATGCTGTAGATCTTGCGCGTAGCGGCACTCAAGCCGTGGTCCCATTCCTCCGACGTCGTCACATTCCCGTACTGATCGAGCGCTTGCGTCGACCGCCGCGTAATTGCGTTCCCCCGCCACGGCTCCAGCGTCGTGTCCACCTGCCAGATGAACGGCTGGCCGGTCACCGGTGTCACCGACCATGAGAACGTCTTGCGCACCGTAGTCACTCCGCCTGCTTTGCGCTCATCGAAGATACTCAAGCGCCGCTGATTATCGAAATACCAGACCTTGTCATACTGCGCGGTCTGATCGTAGACCGCCCGCACTGCGTGATATCTCGACCGGCATCTCCAGTAACGTCATTCCAAAGCGAGTGACTGGTCTCGGCCGTGCCCGCGCCATCGTCCTTCTTGAAGAATCGGTGGATCACCTCGCGCACCGTCCGCTGGCTCGCCGAAGTCCACTCGGTATAGGCCCAGCGCAGATGACCCTTGTACGGGAGCGTCACCTTCTTCAATTCACCGCTCGACTCATACTCGAAGATCTGTGACCCACCTGTCTGCGAGTGAGTCGCCGTTGTCAGCATCTGCACCGTATTCGCCGGGTTCTGGTTCGGCGTCCAGGGTGTGTTCGCCGTCCCCGTCGCATATCCGAAGGACCATTGCGAGTTATTCACCCAGTGCGAAATCGTCACCAGCCGTTCGTTCGTGTATCCGAACGTATAGGAATAGGCTGTTCCCGGCGAAGTGGCATCCGTAATGGTCGCGATCCGCGAACTCGAGTTACCGGGGCCAACGGGCGAGCACGGCCCATTCACGCCGCAGCGATAGGTAATCTTGATCTGATTCCCATTGGTATCCTGCATCAGCGTCGGGAACAGCGAGCCTGCGTCGAACTCCGTACCCGCCGCTTCCGCCCCCATGTACCAGAACGTGCCGTCGTTGAAATACACCCTTCGCGAATTGGCATCGTAGCTGAGGTACACGCCCTCTTTCGACGTCCACACGTTGCCGTTATTCTGATCCAGCCTGTACTCTGCGCCGGTTGAATCCGTATAAATAAAGAACGCGACCTGGTACCAATCCGAATACACCGGCAGAATCGACCCGGCGAGCAGCTTCCACCCGTGTCCATACCCGTTATCCCGTCCGTAATACCAGATCGAGTTCGTGGCCAAGTCGCGCCGCCACATCTGGCTGTTGAAGTTCAACGCGAACGGCATGCTCTGGCCTCCGCGAGACTTCGCCTGCAGAATCGGCACCGTGTAGTTCAGGTTCCCGCTCTGCATATCGATCTGCTCGCCCCCGCCTCCCCAGTACACGCCCGTCGGACGAATGCCCACCTGCCTCGGATCGAACGACCCCGCCGGCGGAATATTCACCGCAAACTGAGTATCCGTGAAGCTCTGGTGGTAGTTGTAAGCCCGCAGCAGATACATATAGGACGCGCCCGCTGGAGCGTCCCGGTCCACAAACGAGGGAACGTTGGTGCTGCCCTTCACTTGCCACGCGTTCGGATCGGCCAGCGGTCGCCGCCAGAGTTGATACAGCATCACGCCTGCTCCGGGATCGGTCGTGTGCTGCCACTGCATCTCCGCCCTTACCGGCGTTCGGGCCGGCGCTCGAAATCCCTGAGGTGCTCACGGTCGGAATCGCCGTCGCATTCGGCCCGGTTGTATCGATGTTATAAACGTCGACCCGAAGCAGGCCGCTATTCGCCGGGGTACCGGCGACGCCGGCGCCCGGCAGATTCGGTTGCCGCCGCCGACGGGTACACCTGCGGCAAACCTACCCAATGCAACACAACTCCAAGATCCGGACGGTAAACCACGATCGCGCCATCGCGAATGGCAAAGCCCATGTCGAACTCAGTCGCGCACGCGATAGCCGTCTCGAAGAACACCGATGAGATCGACGTGCCCGCGTCCCGCCGCCACAGCTTGAGCGTGCCGGTGCAGTTCCCGCCGGTTACGCTCAGATTCGTCAACTCCGCCGCATAGAACGAGCCCGTGTTGGCATGCAGGTTCGCATTGGTCGTAGCGCGGAGATACGTAACATAACTCCCGCCGCTGCTCGCAATCCTGTACTTCGCCCGCACCTCATAGTGTGGGGAAGGAACCGAGCCCGCATACACAAGCGATCCATTCGACGCGGATGTAAGCCCGTTGACCGTCTCTGACAACGATCCGTTCCCCACCCACCAGGACCAATCGGCGGGAGCCACAAAGTTGTTACTGACAATTCCCGTAAGCTGAGCAAAGCACGCGTGAGCCGCAATGAAAAGAAGAAGGAAGCGCAGGATCACGGGCGACCGCCTTGCTTTTCGAATTTGAAGTCTTTGCGGTACCGCTTCAGTTCCTTCTCAACGTCGTCCTTCTTGACCTTTCCCTTCTCGAAGGCCTTCAGCACTCGAGCGTCATTCGCAATCTTCGTCAGCGCGCCGCGATCCTTGGCAACGAACTCGACGATGGCATACTGGCCGTCATCGCTAGGGGCCCATTCATAAGAGAGAATGCCGGACGTAGTCCGTTCGTCCGCCGCCGCTGGAGCAAAGAGCGGCCGTTTGGGGTCCGCGTACGTGCCCGCTCCGGTAAGCGGCACGACCGCAATCATCCGTTCGTGCAAGTGGCGCAAGTCTACGCCCTGCGAGCGCAGCGCCGCTGCGCACACCAATAGGTAGCATCCGATTCGAAGTGTCATGAAAAGGCGAGGTATAACCGTGAAAGCGTACTTACCTCGAAATGGGGGCCATCGAACGAAAAAAAATCTAGGTCGGCGAAGGGCAAACCTCGACATCGCGAAAAGCGGCAAGCACCGCTGCCTTGGCCTCGGCGAAGGGCATCAGCGCGCGCATCAAAATGACGGAAAACGATTTCCAATCGAGATCCGACTGATCCTCCGCTGTCTCTTTCTCTGTCGGCTTCTCGCGCAGGAAATACCGCCGCGGCGCCGGGTCGTCGCCGTAATTATCACGAATAACCCACATCCTGATCCGAAACTACCATCCGAAATCCGCCAGGAGCGGTCAGTCATACACTAATTCCCACAAAATAAAGTAAATAAAAAACAGACCTCCGCCGTGAAGCACCGGTCCGGATTGTCCTTCTTTCGCTTTATCGGCGTTCACCGGCGTTTATCGGCCGCCCTTTTAGGATCCCGTCAACTTCGGCATGGAACGTCTTCGCGATCACGCAAGTCGCAAATTTATATCGCCCGCCGTACAAACCACTTAACAGCCAATAGCGGCATATCCCTGACATTCGCGTGCTACTCATGGTCCGAGTGAGCATTTATCCGCACTCGAAATGGAAAGCAAGCATCCGAACAACATGAAAATTGCCAAGCGAACCCAAGAAGGGCGCAGCATCAAAATCTTTTCCGTGTGCATCCGTGTGCATCCGTGGCCAACAAACACACATCCCCCGAACCCGTGGTATCCTGAGTCTTTCTTGGTAGAGGCGCGGCGGCGATGAGTAGCTGGCGGCGTAGTTCCGGGCCCTCCGGAGCAGCCGGCGAAAGGTGCCGATCGAAACACCGCCGAAATCAGCCCCTGAAAGTCGCTTCAGGCTGGTTGGGGGGCCAGGGTTAATACCCGCCCACTGTCACTCGGACCAAAACCGGGTGGAGCGCTATCGGGAAGGACACGCCAACGCCGAACGCCTAGCGGTTCTCCCCTTTCGTCTCCTCCGCGGCACTCCGGGACAATAAAGTTATGAACCCATTTGAGCTCACTCGGGCGCTGGTCGACATCGAATCCATCACGGACAACGAGCAAGCCGTCGGCGAATTTCTCTTTGAACGGCTGCAAATTCTCGCGTCCGAACACGGCGGCTCCGTCGAAAAGATGCCGGTCGCCGAGCAGCGGTTTAACATCCTGGCCTTCTGGGGAGAGCCGACCGTCACCTTCTCCACGCACATCGACACCGTGCCCCCGTTCTTCGCATCGCGCGAAGACGACGATTACATCTGGGGCCGCGGCGCCTGTGACACGAAGGGCATCATCTCCGCCATGATCCACGCAGTCCAGGGACTGCTGTCATCCGGAGTGCGCAACCTCGGCCTGCTCTTCGTCGTCGGTGAGGAACGGAACAGCATCGGAGCCTACACCGCCGCCAAGTCGCCGCGAGGATCGAAGTTCCTCATCAATGGCGAGCCCACCGAAAACAAACTGGCCCTCGGGTCCAAAGGCGCCCTACGCTATGAGATCGTTGCCAAAGGCCGCATGGCGCACTCGGCCTATCCCGAGCTTGGCGAATCGGCGATCGATAAACTTGTCGACGCGCTCCAGAACCTGCGGAAAATCAAGCTCCCCCAGGACCCGGTCCTCGGTGCCAGCACGATGAATATCGGTACCCTCACCGGCGGGCGCGCTCCAAATGTCATCCCCGATGCAGCGAAAGCCGAGATCTTTATCCGTCTCGTGGATGACGGTAGCGCAACGCGGGAAAACGTGCAGGCCGCTGTCGGCCAGCTCGCCGAAGCCGTGGAAGTCCTCTGCATCCCCGCCGTTCGCCTCGGCAGCATCGAAGGATTCGAGACCAGCGTCGTCTCGTACACAACCGATATCCCGGCTTTCGGAGGAGCATGGGGCAAGCCGTTCCTGTTCGGCCCCGGCTCCATTCACGTCGCGCACACGACAGAGGAGCGCATCCCGAAGCGCCAGCTCATCGACGCTATCAAAATGTATCAACGGATCGCACGCGATCTGCTCGGAGTCTAAGACAAATTTATGCAGCCAATTGAAGTAGGAGTTCTCGGCGCCACCGGAATGGTCGGCCAGCATTTCGTGAAGTTCTTGCAGGACCACCCCTGGTTCAAATTAACGTGGGTGGGCGCGAGTGATCGCTCTGCCGGGAAGAAGTACCGCGACGCAACTAGCTGGCGCCTCGAAGGAGCCATGCCGGAAGCCATCGCTGATCTTGAGGTCAATGAATGCAAGCCCGGCAATGCGCCGCGCCTCGTCTTCTCGGCAACCGACGCCAGTGTGCCACGGAGATCGAGCGCGCTTTTGCCCAGGCTGGCCACATTGTCGTGTCCAACTCGCGCAACCACCGCATGGAAGCCGACGTCCCCTGCTTGTGCCCGGAAGTGAATTACGATCACCTGAAGATCATCCCCCGCCAGCAGCGCGAGCGCGGATGGAACGGCCAGATCGTCACGAATCCGAATTGCTCCACCATCGTCATGACCCTCGCTCTAGCGCCGCTCAAGAAGTTCGGCATCGAGCGGATTATGGTCACCACTCTCCAGGCGATCTCCGGCGCCGGCTACCCGGGTGTCGCCTCCATGGACATCAACGCCAACGTGATCCCGTTCATCGGCGGCGAAGAAGAGAAGATGGAGTCGGAGACGCAGAAGATCCTCGGCGATTTCGTCAATGGTGAGTTCCGCCCGCTTGCCGCCAAGGTCAGCGCCCAGTGCAATCGCGTGCCGGTGGTCGATGGCCACACTCTGCTGCGTCTCGGTTGAACTCAAGAGAAGCCGGGTGTTGACGCGATCCGTGAGGCATTCGACAGCTACACAAGCCGTGCCGCAGCAGAAGAACCTGCCTAGCGCCCCGCCGCGTCCCGTTATCTATATGGAGCAGGCCGACCGTCCGCAGCCTCGCCGCGATGTGGAACGCGAAAACGGGATGGCCGTTTTCGTCGGTCGTCTCCGTGAGTGCCCGGTATTCGACTACAAGTTCCTCGCCTGTGGTCACAACACTGTCCGCGGCGCTGCCGGAGCTGCCGTCCTCAACGCCGAGTTGATGTACTCGGAAGGAATGCTCGACTAATGATCGTAATGAAGTTCGGCGGCACGTCGGTTGAATCGGCGGCCGCCATTGAGAGGGTTGCCTCTACCGTCCGGGCCAGGCTCGACGCGGAAGCCTGTCGTTGTTGTTTCCGCGATGGGCAAGACCACGAATAAACTGCTTGCCATCGCATCGGAAGCGGTAGCCGGGAACCGGGATGAGGCTCTCGAACTGCTCCACGGACTGCACGAGTTTCATCTCACCGAAGGTCGCAAACTCGCCGGAGAACGCCGTCTCGCCGACGTCGAAGGCATCGTGGACGGGCTGTTCCAGGAACTCGAGGAACTCGTCAAAGGGGTCGCTGTCATGGGCGAACTCACGCCCCGAGCCACCGACGCGATCTCGAGCTACGGCGAACGGCTCTCCAGCGAGATCGTTGCGATCTGCTTTCGAAAACATGGGAATCCCCTCGGCTCATGTGGATGCGCGGGATGTCATCGTCACCGACACGCGCCATACACACGCGGCTCCGCTGTTCCCGCAAACCTACTCGAAGCTGGCCGCAACAATCCCGCAACTCGCGCAGAAGAAAGTGGTCGTCATGGGCGGCTTCATCGGGGCCACCGAAGAAGGTGTGACATCCACACTCGGCCGCGGCGGGTCCGACTTCACGGCTGCCATTGTCGGCGCCGGAATCGGAGCCGAGGAGATTCAGATCTGGACCGACGTCGACGGCATGCTCACCTCCGATCCGACCGTCATGCCCGGTGGATACCGCGTCAAAACCATCTCATTCGCCGAGGCGGCCGAGCTCGCCTACTTCGGCGCGAAGGTGCTTCATCCCGCGACGGTGGTTCCCGCCATCGAGAAGAACATTCCCGGTGCGCATCCTGAACTCGCGCCGGCCCGAAGTGGAAGGCACTCTCATCGTCAAAGAAACCGTTCACTGTACAAACGTGGCGAAGTCGATCGCGTGCAAAAAGAAGATCACGCTCGTCAACATCGTCTCGAGCCGCATGCTGATGGCCCATGGATTCCTCCGCCGTATCTTCGAAGTCTTCGATCGCTATGAGACACCCGTCGACATGGTTGCGACCACTGAAGTCAGCGTCTCGTTGACCATCGACAATCTGGCGCGGCTCAAGGACATTTCGCGAGAGCTTCGGCAATTCGCCGATGTATCCATCGAAGAAGATCAGGCGATTGTCTGCCTGGTTGGCGATAACATCCGGCACACGCCCGGTGTCGCGAGCCGCGCGTTCAGCGCCCTGAAGGATATCAACATCCGCATGATCTCCCAAGGAGCGTCACTGTTGAACCTGAGTGTAGTTATCGCGCAGGAAGACCTCAAATCGGCCGTCGGGCGTCTTCACACCGAGTTCTTCCGGGATCCCGATGCGGCGGTGTTCGCGGCATGAGAATCGGCCTCGTAGGTTACGGCAAGATGGGCCATCTTATCGGCCAGCTTGCGCCCGAGTTCGGCATCGAGGTTGGACCCACCATCGACCAGCACGACACCATCACTCCGGAAGCCTTCAAACATGTCGACGTTGCCATCGAGTTCTCCATGCCGGAAGCCGTAGTCGGTAACATCGAACAGTTGGCTGCCCTTAAGGTCAACACAGTCGTCGGTACTACAGGCTGGGCCAAGGACTTCGACCGCGTCAAAAAAGCCGTTGATAACAGCGGCATCGGGTCTGGTATGGAGTCCGAACTTTTCTATCGGAGTACAAGTCTTCTTCCGCCTCGTAGCGGAAGCCGCGCGTCTCCTGAAGGACCACCCCGAGTACGGAGCATGGGCCTGGGAGATCCACCACGACACCAAGCTCGACGCGCCCTCCGGCACATTACTGAAGTCTGTGGAACGGATGAAGGATGCGGGGTACACTCGAAACATCGATGTGAGTTCGAATCGCGCGGGCCGCCACCCTGGCACGCACGACATTGGCTTCGATTCGCAGGCGGACACAATCACGCTCCGCCACGCCGCCCGAAGCCGCGAAGGCTTCGCCCGCGGAGCCCTGAAGGCCGCCCAATGGATCAACGGAAAAACGCGGCCTGTACGAATTCGGCGAAACTCTCTTTTCAGAGCCGCGACCGTAACGGAGCGGAGGAGTTAATCAATGTTCACAGGATGCGGTACAGCACTCATAACGCCATTCAAAGCTGACGGCCAGTTGGACGAAGCAGCCCTCCGGAAACTGGTACGGCGTCAAATCGATAACGGGATCCACTTTCTCGTGCCCTGCGGCACGACAGGCGAAAGTCCCACTCTCACGCGCGAAGAACACCTCCGTGTCATTGAGATCACGATCGAAGAAGCCAAAGGCAAGATACCTGTCGTAGGCGGAGCGGGCGGCTACAACACGTCGGAAGTCATCGAACTCGCCAAGGAAGTCGAAGCCCTCGGCGCCGACGGCATCCTCTCCGTCACGCCGTACTACAACAAGCCGACACAGGAAGGTCTGTACCTCCACTACCAGGCAATCGCATCGGCCATCAAGGTTCCGATTATCGTCTACAGCGTAGCCGGCCGAACCGGAGTCAACGTCGAGCCCGCAACTCTGAAGCGCCTCACCGAATTCAAGAACATCGTAGCCGTGAAGGAAGCGTCCGGATCGCTCGCGCAGATGACGCGTATCCGTATCCTCACCCCGGACCTCACGCTCTTGTCGGGCGACGATATCCTGACCTCCGCGGTCCTCGGCATAGGCGGCAAAGGCATCATCTCCGTAGCGTCGAATATTGTCCCGAAGGAGATGAGCCGGCTCGCCGAAACCAACGACCTCTCCATCACGGCGAAACTCGCGAACCTGATGGACACGCTATTCATCGAATCGAACCCGATCCCGGTCAAAGCCGCAGCCGCCATGATGGGCCTTTGCGAGTCGGTATGGCGGCTGCCTATGTGCGCGCCACAGCCTGCTACCGAAGCAAAGATTCGCCAGTCGCTGACCGACCTCGGACTCCTGAATGCTTAGTGAACGTATCGAAGAAGTCTTCGACAACAAGCCGGCGGACTACACAGAAGAACACTTCCGCCTCTTTCACGATTTCAAGCTCGCCCTCAACAGCGGCGCAATCCGCGCGGCCGAGCCCGACTCCGGTTCGAAGACTGGTTGGAAAGTCAACGGCTGGGTTAAGAAGGGCATCCTCTTCGGCTTCCGCCTGGGCGCCGTCGTCGATATGTCCATCGACTCTGTGCGTCAGCCTTGGCTTGATAAGGCCACCTATCCGGTGAAGCGATTCGACGTAGACGGCGGCGTCCGTATCGTACCCGGTGGCTCCAGTATCCGCGACGGCTGCTATGTCGGAAAAGGCGTCACCTGCATGCCCCCGATGTACATCAATGTTGGCGCATACGTAGGCGACGGCACGATGGTCGACTCGCACGCGCTCATCGGGAGCTGCGCGCAGATCGGCGCTCGGTGCCACATCTCGGCGGCAGCGCAGGTCGGCGGAGTCCTCGAGCCCGTTGGAGCGCTGCCCGTCATCATCGAAGACGACGTGCTCGTGGGCGGCAACTGCGGTGTCTATGAAGGCGCTGTTGTAAAGTCCAGAGCCGTACTCGGCAGCGGCACGATCCTCAACCGCTCCACACCCGTTTACGACCTGGTCAAAGGTGAAGTGATCGCCGCCACAGATAACGAACCGCTCATCATTCCGGAAGGCGCGGTGGTCGTCGCCGGCTCACGAGCCGTAACATCGGGCAAGGGCAAAGAGTGGGGCATTTCGCTCTACACCCCCGTGATCGTCAAGTACCGCGACGCTAAGACCGACGCGAAGATCCAGCTCGAAGACCTGCTTCGATAGCCGCGATCGTTTTCCGGGCCGTCTCTTCCCACGTGAAGCAGGTGGCCCGTTGCTCTTCCGCGTTCTACCAGTTCCCGAGTATCTGCGGTCAGCCGCCGCATTGCCCTGACCATCGCATCGACATCCTGAGGCGGGAACTCAATCGCGGCTCCGGCAACAGTGCTGTGCAGCGGCTCGATATTCGAGCAGGCCAGTGGAAGCCCCGCCGCCATGGCCTCAATGACCGGCAGCCCGAATCCCTCGAACATCGTGGGATAGATCATCGCCGTAGCTCGCCGGAACAGATCGTACAACTCGGACCGCTCGATCCACCCCGTCAGCGTAACCGAGTCCTCCAGCCTGAGTTCGCGAATCCGGCTCTCCACCGCAGCAGTGTGGAACCCGCGAACGCCTGTCATCACCAGCCGGAAATCGGGCCGCTCCTCCCGGAAGCGGGCAAACGCGGCCAGCAGGTTGTCGAGGTTCTTATGCGGATGCAGTGTCGACACGCGATAGAAAGAACGGCTCAGGGCTAAGTCGCTCCACAGCATAGAACTCCGGCTCTACCCCGAGAGGAGCGACGACGACGCGATCATCGTCCACGTGATAGAACCGCTTCAGGTCGTCGCCAGTCAACTCTGAAACGGCGACCAGAACCCTCGATCGGCGAATGCTCAAGGCCAGGAACAGATTCCACGCGGGCAGATCGAAGCGGCGGAAGTACTCGCGGATGCCGCTTATGCTGCAGGTCATGAAACACCGTGACGTTCGGGCATCCCGGAAACGCCGGGGCGGTGAACCCGGGGTTGAACATCACATCGATGCGCCGCCGCCGGGCCTCCATTGCTAGCCCCGTCTGCTCGTACAACAGCCGGGCCGGGCGGTTGGTTGCATTTACCGGCAAGGGCGCGTGAGTAAACGAAGGCGGAACCAGATCGGGACCTGTCTCCCGATTCGTAAACACAACGTACTGATTGGCGTGATCAATAGCGGCAAGCGCGCGAAGCAGATTCCGGAGATAGATCTCGGTGCCGCCAACTCCGCCCGGAATCAGGTAAAGCGCGTTGACCCCGACCAGCATCTAGCGCCGCGGGGCCTGCGCCATCGCGAGACCCTGCTTGGCCGTCTCGTTGTTCGGATTGATCGCAAGAGCGCGCTTGTATTCGCCGGCAGCGATCGGCATCTGTCCCCGGCTGGCGAAGATGTTGCCGCGATATACGTACGTCATCTCGAAATTCGGGTCGGCCTTCTCCGCCGTGGAGAGCGCCTCCAGCGCCTCGTCGGCGCGCCCTCGCTTGCCATAGATCATGCCGATCGCTGCGTACCCGTGAGCAGCCGGAAGATTATGCTTCTCGATGGCCTGACGAACCTTCACGACAGCCTCGTCGACCTTTCCGACACATTCGAGCGCATAGGCCCAGTCGATTAACAGCCGGTCATCGGGAGCCTGCAATGTCGAGACCTTTTCGTAGTTCGCGACTGCTTGCTGGCACTGGCCGTTCTGCCACTGCGCGTACGCCAACTGGAACCGGGCGCGCGCATTTGCAGGCGACTTCGCTGCCGTATCCTCCCAGAAAGCAAGCGCGGTACTCCACACATCATTGCGCTGATAGCTGGCCACAGCCGCAACCGCGCAAACACCGCCGAGCGTACCGATCATCACGCCGCGGGACGCCTTCCATCGCCGCAGGAACTCGACGGTGATCAGCAGCAGACAGAGGAACGGCAGGTATAGTCGGCGCTCCACAACCACGTCGCGAATCGGCACCACCGACGAAGTCGGGGCGAGCAGCAGCAGAAACCCGAAGTACCCAAATGAGGCAAGCGGATACTCACGTCGATACCGCCATGCCACCACGGCGAGCGCAAGCAACCCGATGAGTCCGAACACCGCGCCGCCGTCCATTAGCGAATGCGAGATCGGGAATTCATAATCGCCATTCTGGCCGACGGGCGCCACATACAGCCGCAGATACAGCCAGATCACGCGAAACTGCGTGAACAGGTACTCGTACCACGTGAACTCCTTCACGGCGAACCCAGCCGAATCTGCGCGTTGCAGCACCCGGAAGATGAACGCGCCGCCTGCCGCTCCGGCAATCAGAATGGGCACGTACAACTTCGCATTGCTTCGAATGGCGGTAAACCGAAACGGTGTGACGAAGTAATAATCCGTCAACATCAGAAATACCGGCAGAACAGCGGTATGCTCCTTGGCTGTAACCGCCAGTCCGAAGAGTGTGAGCACCGCGATGATCCGCGGAACCGTCAGCGCCTCCGTCTCACGGCATACG
This sequence comes from Bryobacteraceae bacterium, assembly GCA_963825845.1. Classification (GTDB taxonomy): domain Bacteria; phylum Acidobacteriota; class Terriglobia; order Bryobacterales; family Bryobacteraceae; genus DASQDN01. The sequence continues at coordinate 125,431 of CAWGVL010000042.1, forward strand.
AACACCGCGAACGCGCCCAGGAAGAAGAACACACTCATCGTTTCCGAGCGGCTCGCGACATAAGCCACCGACTCGGTCTGTACCGGATGCAGCAGGAACAGCGATCCGGCGAAGATCGCCAACACGTCTCGCGCCCAACCCGTTTGCCCGACCCATCGAAGGACGCGGCGGACGATCAACGCCGCCAAAATCGAATTGAACGCGTGCAGCACGACGTTCACGGCGTGATATGGGTACGGATTCAAAGCCGACCACTGATAGTTCAACCAGTAGCTGATCATCAGCACTGGCCGGTTGCTCAACCACGACTTCAGCGGCGCGTCAGCGACACCGGGCATCAGAAACGGCAGATAGCTGTCGTCGAACAGGAACTCGCCATGCAGCGCCGGCCCATACACCTGGAACGCCACAAACAGGACCAGCGCAATGCCGATCGCCCAAGGCCACCATACGGGTTTCGACACCGCTGGTGAGGCTGTTTCAATGGGTTTTGCTGTCCGGGTGCTGCTCTTCATGAGTGGATTTGTATTGATATTCCAGTATGGCAAGCCGCTGGGCGAGCGCGATATTGTTGTCCTTCAACTGTGAAATCCGGAGCGAAAAGCGATACAACACCACCAGAAATACGCCGAACATGAACACGATAACCGCCAGGGGAGGATACGTGATTCCCATCGTGCCGGCGAGCCATGACAGAATCGTCCGGTTGAACGAGACGAGTATCAAAAGCGTCGCAGCGATCAGCCAACTGACCGAGTACTCGACGCGAATATGCTCCTTCCGAACAGACAACAGCACCATCACCAACAGCACGATGCTGAATCCACCCAAGACAAGCAGAAGCCGGTCCATACTCTAGTCCCTCTTGCGTCTCTCGAACTTCAGGATATTCACGAACACGCCCAGAAGAACGTGCATGATGTAGTAGATCGACTTCACGGCGGTAATCGAGCTCTTTCCCGCCATGCGAGGCCGTATTTTGCACGCAACCTCTTCGAATCGGAACGCCTTGCGCTTCAAAACGACGAGCGCTTCGATCTCCGGATACTCCAGCGGAAAGCTGCGGCTGAACACCGCCAGCGCCTCGCGATTCACGCCCACGAACCCCGATGTCGGATCGTAGACCCACTTCCCCAGAATAGGTCGAAGAATGGTGCGGAATACCACGATGCCGAAGGCCCGAATCGTGCTCGTGTAGTGGGTCTGCTTGTTCAGGTACCGTGATCCAATCACCATTTGACAGGGCGACGTCCGAAGCACTTCGAAAATCCGTGGAATGTCATCGGCCGAGTGCTGCCCATCGCCATCCACACGAATGACGTACTCAAAGCCAAGCTCAAACGCCAACCGGTAACCCGCCTGTACCGCGCCTCCGAGCCCCAGGTGATGAGGCAATTCCAAGACATGGGCGCCTGCCGCCTTCGCCACGGCAACAGTGCCATCGGCAGACGAGTCGTCGATGACGAGGACGGGCGTGTCGGGAAGTAGCCGATGGACGTCCTTGATGACCGTGGCGATGGCGCCCTGCTCATTGAAGCAAGGTACCAGGATCAACAGTCGGTTCCGTCCCGGAGTGAGGGTCAATGCGCAGCCACCTGCCGGGCCGTGATCCAGTGACGCCGGAGTATCGATGTGAATTCGGCCGCACCGATCCGCGCCTTCGATTGCACAGTTCGCCGCTTTTGAAGCAGCGTTGGCAATGACGTAAGTGTAGCCCAGTGCGCGCGGACGACGAACCATGCGAGCCTCAGTCCGGCGGCCCCGTCCGCAAACTCGGCTGCCTTTCCCCGTCCTTGCAGCATGTACACCAGATGCCACGCGTAGCGGGCAACCGAAACCAAGATCGCCTTCACGAGCATTGGGACAGGGAAGTTCTTCACCGCGACAAACAGCCTGTTCCGCTCGACGAAATACGCCTTCAAAGCCGATGCGCGACCGGCAGAGTGAGAATACCGATGCTCAACAACGGCATCGGCCACATACAGACACTTCCATCCCGCCCATATCCCGCGCAGTCCCAGGTCCGTGTCCTCACAATATAAGAAGAAGTCGGCATCGAAGCCGCCGATCTGATTCAACATCGCACGCCGAAGTAGCGCAGCCGACCCGCTGGGAAAAAGCGCCTCGCCCGATTGCGCGTAATCGGACGAGGGTTCTCCGTGGCCTTTCTGCTTGCTGCTTGCGTCACCCGCGATCAGCATGCCTGTCGAGTCGAGTCTGTCGGTGTCCTGTAAACGAACTTGCGAAGCATACATCCCGACATCAGGCCGGCTCGCAGCCGCTCTGAGGAGCGCCTCGATCCATCCCGCGTGTGCAACGGCGTCATCGTTCAATGTCGCGACAAAGTCGGATTGCGATAATTCGATGCCCTGATTGATCGCAGCCCCAAATCCGACATTGCTGCCATTCTCGATTACCCGCGCTGAACTCCCCGGCGGCAGCAACGCATGCGCCCGCCGGAGCCCGCTGTTATCCACGACCACCACTTCGAAATCCTGTATGGATTGGCATTCGAGCGATCGCAGACATTCCGTAAGGGCAGCATCCGCCGCGAGCGTAGGAATCACGACCGTAACGCTGGGAGGAGACAATTCTCAGTTTACCGTGCGCCCAGGTTTTCGTACCATCGCAGGTTCTGTGTGGCGGAGCCGATGCATGCCACGTCGATGCGCTTGTCTCCGTTCAGATCGAGAGCGGTGCATGCCGCGGCGGCCATGTCGCCTTCATCCAGAGGTCGCCGCTTCCATCCAGAACCTTCCGACTCGTAGATGTACACACCTCGAGGACCCCCGCGACATCCCGCGATGATTTCATCCTTGCCGTCGCCGTTCAAGTCGGCGGTAACGATCGTATGCCCATCTACCAGCGTTGTATCGATCACGTTGCGGTGTTTGCCTGTATAGACTGCGACGATGTTGCCGTGCCACGGCTCGATGGCTGCCATGAAACGTGTCTTTTTCAGCGTGCCGACGGCGATATCGCTCGAACCACTTTTCGGCCACGGATCGGGCGATCCCTTGCTCAACTCCTCGCGTTTCCATTTTCGCGACCATTCGTGCGCATGAATCCCCACGAAACTCGCCGTCAAAACGTCGTCGCGTTTATCGCCGTTCCAGTCGGTGACAAGGATTCCATGTACGACGCCGCGATTCTCTGTCGGAATCTCCTGCCGTTTCCAGTCCTTCGGGTCGTAATAGTACAACCCGGTCTGCCCCTCGTAGCCTGGCGGCTCAGCAGTGGGCGCAGTCAGCACCGCGTTTATGAGCACCTTCTTGCCGTTGCCGAACAGATCGGCCCAGCGGAGCCGGTGCGAAGTCGGGATGCGGTCAATTTCCTTGGCTACCCAGTTTCCGCCTTCAAAGCGAAGAATCGATAAAACTCCAAGGCTGTTCTTCGCGACATTGGCGAACTCGTATGCCAGGGCGATCTCGGGAATTCCGTCTCCATCCACGTCCTCAGCTGCGGCATTGATCATTCGCGAGAACGGACCAGCGATGACGTGACGCTCCCACGTCGGGTTCTCGTACCAAACGAGCTCGGGCATCCCGCTTGCGAGCGCGATCAGATCGGGTTTCCCATCGCGGTTCATGTCATACGGAACGACCTGGTAGCCGCCTCTCAATCCAGTCGCGATGGTATGTTCGCGAAACTCCTGAGCGAGTGCCGGAATCGTAAATAGCAGAAGAAAGATCAGCAAGGAAGGAGAATATCATTATGCATCCGCCCATGCCGAAGAAACCCAGCCCATCCGGTTGGCGTGAGCGGATGTCGGCGCTTCGAAACGTGCCGCCTCTCCTCAGGATGGTTTGGGAGACGAGCCCGTCCCTCAGCCTCGCGGTAATCACACTTCGATTCATCTCAGCACTGCTTCCGGTCGCAATGCTCTGGATTTCCAAGCTCATTGTTGACCAGGTCGTGGCCGCCGTATCCGGCCGTTCCGTGGTGATGAGCAACATCTGGTGGCTTCTTGGCGCTGAAATCGCGCTCGCCGTGCTCGGTGACGCGCTGTCTCGCGCGACAGCGCTGTGCGATAGTCTCCTCGGCGATCGCTTCACGAATCACGTCAGCCTCCGGCTGATGGCGCATGCGACAGAACTCGACCTGGTCTCCTTCGAGGATCCCGTATTTTACGACAAGATGGAGCGCGCACGCCGGCAGACCACGAGCCGCCTTGGTATGTTGGCGAGCCTTGCGTCGATGAGCCAGCAAATCATCACTCTGCTATCGCTGTCCGTCGGTATCGTTGCATTTTCACCTTGGCTGCTATTGCTGCTTGTCGCTGCCGTCGTGCCGCCGTTCCTGGGCGAGACGCGATTCGCAATGCTGGCCTATTCTCTGCTGTATCAGTGGACACCCGAGCGGCGCGAACTCGACTACCTCCGCATGCTCGGCGCGAGCAACGCCAGCGCAAAAGAGGTCAAGATCTTCGGCCTGGGTGAGCACCTGACCGAGCGCGCGCGAACCCTGTTCGATCGTTTTTACAGCGATAATCGGGGGCTCGCGGTTAAACGCGCGATCACCGGTACGCTGTTGAACCTGCTTCCCACTGCCGGCTACTACGGCGCGTATGCGTACATCATTTACCGGGCTCTCACCCATACGCTCACCGTAGGTGATCTCACTTTTCTCACAGCGGCGTTCGCCAGATCGAGGGGACTGATCGAGCAGATCTTCGCCAGCTTCTCGGGCATCGCCGAGCAAGCGCTGTTCATCGAAGATTTGTTTGACTTCTTCCGCACGAAGCCCTCGATCGCCTCTAAGCCGAATGCTCTCCCGGCGCCGAGGCCAGTTCGCAGCGGATACGAGTTTCGCGATGTCTCGTTTGCCTATGCCGGCTCGGATAAGCTCGTGCTCGATCGAATCAGCTTCCGGATCGATGCCGGCGAGCGTATCGCGCTCGTGGGTGAAAACGGGGCGGGGAAGACGACGCTCGTGAAACTTCTCGCACGTTTGTACGACCCCACCGGAGGCTCTATTCTTCTCGACGGAGTCGATTTGCGAGACTACAATGTCGACGACCTGCGCAGGGAAGTGGGTGTCATCTTCCAGGATTACATGCGGTATGACATGCGCGTTCTGGAGAACATCGGCTTCGGGCGAATTGAAGCGTTGAAAGACGACGATAGGGTAAGGCAGGCAGCGTCGAAAGCGTACGCGGATACAGTCGTGAACTCATTGCCATCGGGCTATGAACAGATGCTTGGGCGAAGATTCGAGGGCGGCGTCGACCTGTCCGGAGGCCAATGGCAGAAGATTGCCCTCGCCCGTGCATATATGCGGGATGCACAGGTGTTGATCCTCGACGAGCCAACCGCGACGCTGGACGCTCGAGCCGAGTACGAGGTTTTCCTTCGCTTCGCTGAGTTGACGCGCGGCCGAATGGCCGTACTTATCTCGCACCGATTTTCGACGGTGCGCATGGCCGACCGGATTCTGGTTCTCGAACATGGCCGAATTCTCGAGCAGGGCTCGCATGAACAGCTGTTGGCCCTGGGCGGACGATACTCCGAGTTATTCGAGTTGCAGGCTGCCGGTTACCGGTAGGCCAGACTAGGCCGAGGCGTGCCAGTGACACGGTTCACTGCCGTTGCGATCGACACTGCCTCCGATAAGAATGCGGGTGCGAGCGCCAGTGGCCAGCACCAGTCGCATGCGACTTTGGATCTCGCTCCGGCTTGACCGTGCGGCGCGCCGTATTCGGGCAAGAGAGGCCAATCCCACTGGCGTTGGTGTGGTCACATCGCGATCGGACTAGGGAACGTCGATGAGGCGGTGTTGAAACGCATGGCGAACGATCGAGCAGCCGGATCTATCAGGATGATCACGAACTCCCGGACGGGATGTTCATTTACGCGAACAACGCAGCCGAAATGGCCGAGGCGCTTCGGTGTATTGCGAGCGAGGTACTGCGTCTCTCCCGTTCACCGAACAGTGAAAAACAAAAGCCTTCACTTCCGCTTGGTATCAAGGAAGTATGAAACGGAAGTGGAGGTTTTTGTTTGGACTTATTTATTCAGTAATATGCCCGCTGTACGGTGACCAGATCGCGCTTCAGAACGGAGATCGCATCACCGGCACTATTGTGAAAAAGGACGCGAAGACCCTTACGTTCGAGAGCGATGTTTTCGGAACTGTCAAATTGCCCTGGAGCAAGGTGCAGGGCCTTACGACGGAGAAGCCCGTGTTCGTGGAACTGCCGGATAAGCAGACTGTCATGGGGACTCTTGAATCGAAAGGGAATGCTGTTGAGCTGGCGACATCTACCGACGTTCGCGAAACGACACTGTCTGATCTGGTCGCGATTCGAAACAACGAGGAACAGGAGGACTACGAACGTCTGCAAGACCCTTCATGGGCGCAATTATGGGCCGGAACAGTGTCGCTTGGATGGGCCGGCGCCCGTGGAAACGCGAAGGCGCTGACCTTCACCGGAGGCCTGAATGCCGAACGCGTGACCGGGGCCGACAAGACAACCGCTACGTTCAAAATGATAAGAGCGGCTGCGGTGGTTGACGGTATTTCAGCCACAACGGCGCAAGCCGTGCGCGGAGGCTGGGGATACAACCGCAACATTGCTGCCCGATTCGTTTGGAATTCCTTCAACGATTACGAATACGACCGTTTTCAGAACCTGGACCTTCGATTCGTCCTCGGAGGTGGTTTGGGATACGTCGCGTGGAAACACGAGCGTGGCCGTCTGGATCTCCAGGCAGGAGGCGCTTATGACCGAGAATCATTCTCGGCAAGCGAGACGCAGGGCGCGTTCATGCGGGACTCGGGAGAAACCTATGTAGGCAACGAGTTTACGCTGAAGCTCTCTGCGGTCACCTCCATGTATCAGAACTCGCGGTTTTTCTCGAACTTGACGCGTGCGGGGGAGTATCGATTCAACGGCGATTTCGGAGCCGATACGAAACTGACACGCTGGCTTACCTGGAACATTTCCATCAGCGACCGGTATCTGAGTAATCCCGTGCCCGGACGAAAGAATCACGACTTTCTCTACACCACGGGCATCGGTGTAGCGTTCTCGCGGTGATTGATAGCGGCCGCCTAATCCCCGGCGGCCGCTACTTCTACATCGTCACTGGCAGTAAAGTACGCACAGTCGGGATGGTGGAATACCAGCGCGCTGACGCTCGCTTCGGGCTCCATCATCATGCCCTCGGTTAGCTGCACGCCGATGTCGTCGGGATTGATCAGCTTCCAGATACCCTGCTGATCATCCAGGTTCGGACACGCAGGATACCCGAAGCTGTAGCGCTTACCTCGATAGCGGGACGTGAACCGCTCTTGCATCGACAGACTTCGGGGATCGGGGAACCCCCAATCTTCGCGCAATCGCCGGTGAACGTACTCCGCACACCCTTCCGCGGTCTCGATCCAAGCGCCTGGATCGCATGCGCCTTGAAGAACTCGCCGGCCGCCTTTGCCGCTTCGGATCTTGCCCGCACATTTTCGCCGGCAGTGACCACAAAGAGAGCGATATGGTCGCGATGCCCATTGGCAGGCTCGAGCACATAGTCGCTCAGGCAGAGACCATCCCGTCGAGGCTGCCGTCCGAAATGGAACGTGTGCAAAGGCTCCTTTGCGCCAGGCTCGAACAGGTGAATCGAGTTGCCGTCGCGTTCAGCCTCGAAGAACTGCCACACCGCGCGGACCTTCATCCATGTCAGGGCATCCTCCTTCACGGCTTCCATCGCGTTGTGCAGGTCCAGGGCCTTCTCTTCGCGTTGCAGCAACTGCTTCTCGAAATTCCCCTTGTAGCCCATGTGGCGACCATAAAGCATGTAGGGGTTGATGTAACTCCAGACCTCCTGCAACTGCGGCAATGCTCTGACGCGGCGGTCCAGATAAGCAACCGAAGGTATGGGGATATCCGTACGAACCTTGCCGCTGCGAGTTGTGCCGGCGTCGATCTTTTCTCCCATATCGCGCTCGGGGATCGGGGCAAAATCCGAGAACGTCGCGCTCGCAAGCCGGTCGTCGCGCGTCGCCGGATCCATGATTTCGTTCATGATGCGGAGGCCGGTCATCGCGTCCTTGGCGTAGAAAGTCGGCGCGGTATAGGAGGGCGCAATCTTGCCGGTCGTGTACTTCTCGGAAAGCGCTGCCCCGCCGACGAGCAATGGCACCTTCACGCCGGCATCTTTCAGATCGTTCGCCGTGACCACCATTTGTTGCGCCGATTTCACGAGCAGTCCCGAAAGACCGATGGCATCCGGTTTGTGCTCGCGATATGCCTTAATAAGCTCCTCGGGAGGAACCTTGATGCCGAGATTCACAACCTCATACCCGTTGTTGTTGAGGATGATTTCCACGAGGTTCTTGCCGATATCGTGCACATCGCCTTTGACCGTAGCCAGGATAATGCGAGCACGAGCCACAGTGTCGGCTTTCTCCATGAACTGCTCGAGGTGATTGACGGCCGCCTTCATGGCTTCGGCCGACTGCAGCACTTCCGCCACGATCAGCTCGTTATTGTTGAATAAACGCCCGACTTCCGCCATTCCCGCCATGAGGGGGCCGTTAATGATGTCTAAAGGCGTCATGCCTTCGGACCGCTTGGCTTCCAGGTCTTCGACGAGGCCGTCTTTCGAGCCTTCGATGATGTAGTTGGCCAACCGCTCATCCAGAGACAGTTGCGCCTTAGGCGCCTTCACCTTTCCAGTACGCCCGCGGAAGTGTTCCGCGATCGCGGCGATATGGAACTGATTGACCGCGGCTTTCTGCTCACGCGACTGCTCGCGCCAATCCTGCGGAGCCGACCGCAATTCCTGGGCGTTCGGATGATCATCGGGAACGCTTACC
>CAWGVL010000043.1:0-10505 GCA_963825845.1 Bryobacteraceae bacterium
GACAGTGACGGGATTGAGCGCTATCGCTATGAAGGCTACCTACCGCCGGAAGACTTGGTAGCTCAACTCGCGCTCGGCCTCGGGAAGGCGCACTTCGCACGTGGGGAGTGGTTTGAGGCCGAGGAGCGGTTTCGTCGCGTGTTAGAGCGGCACGCGGATTTGGAGATTGCTCCCGAAGCCCTGTACTGGGCTGGAGTGTCCCGCTGCAAAGCGACTGGAGACGCGATTACATTACAGGAAACTGCGAAAGCTTTTCAGTCGCAGTACCGCGATTCCAGTTGGGCTAAGAAAGCGTCAGTTTGGGCGGGTTGATTGCCCATTGTATGTTCGCGGTCCGCGTTTGCGGGCTATCTGCCTCGTGAGTTGTAAGTGTGAGATTGAAGTCACCCCACCTTTGGCAAATCCTTCGGCTAATATCTCCACACCGGCAGCAGTCGGAAAAACTTCGGATTACCTCCGGTCGAGTCACGCCGGACTTCAATTCGGTGCCACAATTGTTTTCTGAGAGGAGCTGCATATGGAGAGACGATCGTTGATCCACGGGGTTGTAGCGGCCCGCATTGTCGGCATTGCTGCCATGGGCAGGGCCGCGCGAAAAGTGGAAAGCCTTGCGATTAACTCCGGACCTAAAGCCGTCACGGTCTCGAGCGAGGTTCAATCGACACTTACGAAATGGCCGAGATACGGATCTGACGAGAAGCAGTATCTCAGCGAACTCCTCGAGAGCAACAAATTCTACGAAGAAATTCCGCTGCTCGAAAACGAAACGAAAGCCTATCTCGGCGTTCCCTACGTGAAGGCGCACATCAACGGCACCAGCGCCTTGATGTCGATGTTCTTTGGGCTTAACTTGCCCGAAGGGAGCGAAATCATGACGCCATCTTATACAGCGTCGGCCACCATTGCTCCCATGCGCTTTTTTGGATATGTCCCTATCTTTGTGGACATCGATCCGCGAACCGCCTGCGTCGATCTCAACCACGCAAAACGCAAACTGACGCCCCGCACTAAGGCGATTGTTCCAATGCACGCATGGGGCTTGCCTTGTGACATGGACCAGATCTGTGGCTGGGCTAAGGAAACCGAGCTTGTCGTACTGGAAGATGCGGCGCAGGCGCAGGGAGCTACCCTGCAAGGCAAGCATATGGGGGCCTGGGGCTCTATGGGCATCTTCAGCTATCAAATGAGCAAGGTGCTACCGGCCGTCGAAGGCGGCATGGGCGTCTATCAGGGCCGCGAACAGTTCGAGCGTGCCACTACATTCGGTAACTATGACCTGCCCGGACGGTTCCCGGCAGACAGTAAGTACCGCAAGTACGATCAGACGGGATTCGGACCGAAGTTCCGGATTCATCCACTCGCCGCGGCGCTCGTCAGAAGACAAATGCTAAAACTCGATGAGCGGAATGCGATGATTGCATCGCAAGTCCGTCGGCTCAATGAAAGGGTGACGGCGCTTCCCGGTCTATCGACACAGCGCACGCGTCCCGACATGAAGCGTGTTCATTGGTCCGCAAACGTTCTTTTCTTAGACGAAAAGAAAGCCGGTTTTTCTAAATCCGCCTTGCTGACGGCGCTGAAGGCGGAGGGAGTGAGGGCAAACGGTGCGGCGTATCCGGAGCAGCACAAGTATGCGCTGTATCGGGAACCTCAGTGGTGGCATCACGCCCCGCAAGTACCTGACGAGTTGCCTGGTTGCGCCGAGGTGAATCGGACCACGGTGCGCTTGCCGCTGTTCACCGCCGAAGCAACGGAAGTAATCGATCAATACGCGGAGGCGTTCGAAAAAATCTGGGCGCATCGCGAAGCCGTCGCGAAGCTGTAAGTATTACCAGTTTTGGCCCGACTGTTTGATCTTTCTGGTATAGTTACCTGCTCGGGCCGCACTTAGGCGCCGATCACCCACGTCGCGTCCGGACCGGTCAACAACAAGGAGCATGTATGCCCGTCGAAAAATTTTTCAAGTCAACGGTAGCCATTCTTCTGTCGGTTTGCAGCGCAAGTGCTCAGACCGCAACCGGAGAGATAACCGGATCTGTCATCGATTCAACTGGAGCGGCCGTCGCGGGCGCCAAAGTAATCCTTGTCGAACAGGCGACGAACCAGACGCGCGAGCAAACATCCAATTCCGCGGGCTTGTACGAGTTTCATGCCTTGCCTCGCGGGCTTTATACCATCCAGGTGGAGATGTCGGGCTTTAAGAAGGAAGAGATCCGAGGCTTGCAGCTCACTGTCGCGCAAACGCTGCAGCAAGACATCAAGTTGGAGCTTGGGCAGGTCACCGATTCCGTCACTGTAGAAGCAACCGCCGGGCAGATTCAAGAGCGCGAAGCGAGCCTTTCCCAAGTAATCGATGAACGCCGTGTCCGCGAGTTGCCGATCAACGGGCGAAACTTCATGCAGCTCGCCTTTTTGTCTTCTGGAATCGTCACCGCAGGCCGAGGCAGCGCAACGCAACGTCAGGCGAGCTACGGTCCGGCATTCTCCGCCGGCGGCCAACGCGACAATACCACCACCGTGCTCGTCGATGGGATCGAGATTAGCGGCATGGAATTGAACAACTATCCCTATGCGATTCCGTCGCTCGATTCCGTGGGTGAATTTCGGGTTTTGACATCCGGTGCATCCGCGGAGTTCGGTGGAAACTCAGGCGCATTCGTAAATGTGGTTACCCGCCGTGGAACGAACCAACTACATGGTTCGCTGTTCGAATTTCTTCGGAATGACTCACTCGATGCGCGAAATTTCTTCGATGTGACGGGCAAGTCGGCGCCGAACAAGCGGAACCAGTTCGGGTTCGTTGTCACCGGACCGGTCTTCATTCCGAAGCTTTACAAGGGCAAGGACAAAACGTTCTTCATGTTCAGTTGGGAGTGGCAACGCCAGCGTAACGGCGCCACGAGCACTGCCCTAGTGCCGACGCCGGCCGAACGTGCAGGCGACTTTAGCGCATCGAGCACCCCTGTGGTAGATCCCCTGTCGAAAGTCCCCTTCCCGAACAATCGGATTCCACAAAATCGCATCGACCCGGTCGGCTTGGGCCTGGTTAACCTCTATCCCATGCCAAACAACGCAGACCCGTCAAGGAACTTCGTCAACGCGCCGCTGCGAAAGTTCGACTTCACCGTACCGTCTTTCCGGATAGACCACACGCTTACTTCGAAGAACACTTTGTTCTGGCGCACCACCCTCAATAAGCCGGATGACATCGGACCCGGGCAGGCGCTCACGCAGGCGTTCAAGTATGATGCGGTGCAATCCGATTCGCACACTCAACTCACTCTCGGGGATACGCATCTGTTCACGCCATCGCTGATCAACGAGGCCAGCATAGGCTTCGTTCGCATGAACCGCATCCGCAACTCTGCCGATTCCTTCCAACGCAACTGGGTCGAGGAGTTGGGCATTCGGGGAGTTCCGACGCAGCCGCTGACATATGGCGCACCTGCGGTGACAATCTCGGGTTATCCGCAAGCGGGGTTTTCAACCAACAATGCATTTTTTCAGTGGATCACCCAGTCGGTTCAGTACGTGGACAATCTTTCGATTACAAACGGCCGCCATACGATGAAGCTCGGGGGGACCTATCAAAGGAAGCAGCTCAACTCGACGCAGTGGGGCGCGCCAAACGGCAACTACGCGTTTACAGGCGTGTACAGCAGCCCACCGCCTGTCGGCACTCCGACGCGCGAGTCGGCCATCGCGGACGCCCTGATGGGCTTTCCAGCGACCTACAGCGTGCAGCCGACGCCCTACGAGCAGCGCCTGCGCTACAGCAACGCCGCGCTGTATTTTCAAGAGGACTGGCGCGCGACATCCACTTTGACCCTGAATCTCGGATTACGTTGGGAATACTTCGGAAAACCCTATGATTTGTTCGATAGAATTGCTAGCTTCGACTTGGCGACCGGACAGCAGGTGCTGCCTGGACAGAATGGAATTCCGCGAAGTCTGATCAATGCTGACTTGAACAACTTCGGGCCTCGCGTCGGGTTTGCATGGCGGACGCTCGGGAAACATAGCTTGGTCGTGCGTGGAGCGTACGGCATGTTCTACAGCCCGCCGATCGGAAACGATTTTCGCTCACGCGGTTTCCAGGATCCTTTTGCATTTCTAGTCACGCGTACGTATCGGCCCGCAAGCACCATTAGCCCGTTGCCGGACTTCACCGCGGGCGATCCGCTCAGGGGCGCCGACCGGGCGACAAATCTTACACGAGCGGGCGTCGACCGAAATCTGCGTGATGCCTACGTACAACAGTGGAATCTCAGCATCCAAAAGCAGATTGCAACGGACATGTTGTGGGAGGTTGCCTATCGAGGTTCGAAGAGTACGCGTCTGCAAACCAATCTGAACTACAACGAGATCTTCCCGAACCCTCCGCAGCCACCGAGCTTTGTGCAGATCTTTCCGTATCCCAACCTCGCGGCGGTGAGCATTCTCGAGTCCCGCGCAGCGGGAAACCATAACGCGCTCTCGACGCGTTTGGAGAAGCGCTACTCGAAAGGGTTCACCTTCCTGGTGAACTACACTTTCTCGAAAACCCTCACCGATGTGGACTCCAGCACCGTCGGTGTCTCGCTCAGCGCGGGGTCATTTGGCCCCAATACGATTCGCAACCTCAAAGACAACAAGGGTCCCGCAATATTCGATCGTCCTCACCAGATGAATGTGAGCGCAGTATACGAGCCCCCACTTTTCCAGACCGGTCCGAAAATCGCGCGGTTGTTGTTGGGCGGGTGGCAAGTGGCGCCGATCTGGACAGCATACTCGGGCGCCTATCTGACACCTGGGAACTTCAATGTGCAGAACACTGGCTCTCGGCCGGATGTATTGCACAATCCGAATCTGAGCCGGGGTGATCGCACCATCGACCGGTGGTTCGATACAGAGGCAATTCAGAATGCCACTCCCGGGCTTTTCGGGAACTCTGGTAAGGGCATTATTCAGGGCAGCGGCGCGAACAACTGGGACGTCAATCTTGCGAAGAACTTCCACTTCACAGACCGTCACACAGTCCAGTTCCGCGCCGAGTTGTTTAACGCATTCAATCATCCGCAGTTCGACGATCCGGTGCTGCAGCCGCTGGTTCGAGACGCAACTGGACGGGTCCTGAATCCAAGCGCCGGTAAAATCACTTCTGCCAGCGATTTCGGCTTCCGGCAGACCGAGCGCGTGATACAGTTCGGATTGAAGTATAGCTTCTGATATGATGCGCGCCCATGAGAGCCAATCGCGGCATCCTCTGCTTTGCCTTGGGCTTGGGACGTTGTGGCATTTGGGTGCGCAATCCAAACTGCAGGGGCGTAGTCTGGGTATCCCGTTACCGAGTGGATGAAGCACACAACAGGTAGTCATGAGGCCCCGATGCAAGCTATATGGTTTTTCCTCATTCTCGGCATCGGCGCTTATCTGTTGCTTGTGCGCAAGAAGTATACCGACACGCCTCACGCCAGAGCCGATAGCAGCCGGCTGATGTCTTCCATGTTGTTATAAAGTGCCGGCGAAATGCGAACGCGATTCTCGCCCGTGGTTGTAACTTGAATATCTGCCTTTCGTAACTTGGCCTGGACAGCTTTCAGATCCTTTGACTGCACTACCACATCGAACTGGCAGCATCCATAGGAGTAATTAACTTGTAGCCCATCGAGGGCAACTCTTTTTTCAACCGGTCGCACATAGGCTTCGTGTAGGCATAGATGTTATCGATGCCTAACGCCAACATGCGTTTGAGCGCCTCGTATTGGCCAGCGTATGCCACATAGCTGACGTTTCCGGCTTCGTACCTGTCGGCAGTTCGCGGAGCGATATACGGGAAATCGTCGGCTGACGTTTCGCGAGCGGTAACCCATGGCGAGTAGTTGAAATGAACGTAGCCCGGAAAGCTGAGATCTTTCACCACAGAACCCTGCAAGTCTTCCTTCACATAAAGGAAGCCGGAGCCCCGAGCACCTTGAAGCCACTTATAATTCGAGCAGGCTGCAAAATCCAGGCCAAGTGCCTTCACATCGACCGGGACGCTGCCTGCCGCTTGAATAATATCGGCATACATATAGGCCTCATGGGCGTGGGCGAGTTGGCTGATCCCCTTGGCGTTCTCAACCCATCCGTTGACATTCGACACCAAGGTGATGGAGATAAGTTTCGTCTTCTTATCGACCACCTTCTCCATATCCCGCATGTCGATGCGCCAATCGCGATGCTTGACGATTCGCACATCCATGCCAGCCTTGCGCCGCCCGATATAGTCATGCATTGAGCCGGCGTAGTGAAGATCGTTTGTCACGACGTTTCCACCGGACTCCTGAATTCGAAGACCGTTGACGACGTCAGCCTCTCCAGCCTTAGTACAGACAATGAAACCAATCTCGGACGGCTTCGCGTTGATCAGCTTCGCAAACAGAACTTTCGATTGGCGGACCGATTCACTGGCGTACTCGCCACTTGACCCGCCCCGGGAAACGAGACAGCCAGCCGGTTGAGAGATCGGGCTGTGCAGTGGTCCTAATGCCCGTCATTCGGGCGGCGCATCGCTTAAAGTATCTCAATTTAGGCCCTCAAGTATTTGGTCCCCTACAAAGGCGCCCTTCGCCCTCATCGTAGGTTCCGAAGGCGGTCGCAGCGGCCGGTCAAGGGCGGGCGATTTTCGCCCGGCGTCAGCGAACCCTTCCATGAGAACGTCGGTACTGTCAAGGAAAAAGTAATGATTTCGGTTTTCTTCCTTTCGCTTTGTTGAGCGGAGCAGTTTTGTGCGTGGATGACTTTTTGTCAAGGTCACGCGAAGCGTGACGAAGTGGAACCTTGACAAAAGTCGTCCCGCACGTAGAATTTGATCGCAAAGCGAAAGGAAGAAAACTTCCTGCTGGGCTGGTCACCAACACACCACATTGCGCCGCCCTTCCATCCGCACTCAAGACGTTGCTGGTGCATTTCGGGATTCTTCGTTGTGGCGCTGCAATCTTGACCTTCGGCCTTAACGCATGTGCGACGTAGCCAGGGTTCGCGCGCAGTCGCCGGAATGCGGCGTGTTCGCATGTCCAGCGTAGGGCTATGCGGCTTGATGCTCAGCGTTCCGCCAAGGATTGTAAGCTTCTCCGGTAACCCATAGTTTGTGAAGAAGAACAGCGAGTTTACGGGCAACAGCCGCAACAGCTCGCTTCTTCGCGCGTCGGCCGCCTCTCTCCGCAATTTTTAAGCCCCATTGGCGCAACTCGCAATCGGACCCAAAGTGTCCCAGTATGTAATGAGCAGATTGAACCAGCAGTCTCCTCACAAATTCATCTCCGCCTTTACTGATTCCAAGCTGCAGGTCTCGGTCGCCAGACTGGTCTTGTCGGGGTCGTAGGCCCAGGTACGATCCTACCTTTCGGCTGTTCTTAAATCGATCAGGATCGTCTAGTGTGAGCACGAACGCTAGTGCGGTCAAGGCGCCCACGCCGGGTACCTGCTGCAAACGCTTTGCGTGTTGAAACTCGGTGTTGACAAGGTGTTCGACGTATTGGTCGTAAACTCCAATCGTGTCACTCAGCGCCTGTATTTGCTCAAGCAAAAGCGTCGTTGCAAATTTGAGATCTTGCGGAATCTGATCGCAAACATGAACAGGGAAAACTTCGGCATTCGATGGTACTCGGATACGAACGCCAGCCGGTTTTACTAAACCACGCACTGTGTTGATCAATCGTGTCCTCGCACGAACTGTAGCGTCTCGAGCACGAAGGACCGCGAGCGCCGATTGGGCGTCGTCGCTGCGGTGCACTATCGGAAACAACAGCTTTCGATCCACACGGGCGAGTTGGGCTAAGCTACGTGCGTCTACGCGATCGTTCTTCCTATCACCCCCGAAAATGAGTTTTACCTTGCATGGGTTCGCAACGATCACCTCGTGTCCGCACTCTCGCAGCACGCGGTTCGCCCAACGTGAATGCATTCCGACTTCGATAACCACAACAGCCGCCGGTATTCGGTGAAAATAGTCCGCGAAACTGACCGGGCCTGTCAGGATCATCTGTTCACAGATAATCGTGCCGGCTAAGTCGATCACACAAATGTTGCTCTTCCGATCACCCAGATCCACGCCAATAGTGAGAGTGTTTGGGGTCGAGAGATCCTTTTCGTCAGTAGATTTCGTCATCGTCTGCCTCCATGTCTTCTCTCATTCATCAACGCAGGGAGCTTACCCCATAAACGACGAGAGCGGCGATCTCTCATCCCATCTTGACCGGATGTTGCGACTGCCTTATGTACAGTTGGCAGGGCGAAGGGCGGTTCCGCGGCGGCCGCTACTGCAAACTCTCTCGGTGTGCGATCGTCAAGAGAGCTGTGTGGCCGGTTGTGATTGAAATCGGCTTGCCATCGTTCGAGTTTGGTCCGGGCGTCGTTTACGTCGAAGAAGACTTCCACATTCAAGCACTCATCGCGTAAGCGGCCGTTAAAGCTCTCGACGAATCCATTCTCGACGGGCTTGCCGGATCGAATGAAGTCCAGCTTCACGCCAGTCTGGTACGACCAGGTCTCTATCGCCTTGCCAACGAACTCGCTGCCGTTATCCGAGGTAATCGATTCTGGCGCCCCGCGACGAGCTACGATTCGGTTCAGCTGCTCGGCCACTTTCTTCCCGGTTTGCGATCGCTCCGCGTGGACGCAGAGGCATTCGCGCGTGTATTGATCTACAACAGTCAGGATTCGGAACCAGCGGCCATCGGACGCGACAAGCAGGCCCCGTTAACAGTACTCGCCGCAGTCCAAATACAGTGCGATTTGATCACGGCGTCGTTACTAGTGCTTTCCGCGCCCGTTTTGCATCGGATTCGCTGCTGGGCAGGCAGTGAACCACCCTGAAAGCAAGGATGTAGTAGACGCGCTTGGGCGAAGAACACCACCTCGGATTTGAAGTTCTGTACATCTGGCAGGGTGTTGTCCCGGGCGATCACAGGTTCCTTGCCGCGGGGGAGCGGAGAGTGATAAAACGGTTATCACTCTCCGAACGAGAGCTCCGGTTTTTGCCCGACTGAAATGCGACAGTCGAAGAGTTCCGATTCGGTGTCTGCCTTGTACACTCGCGAAGCCACTCCTTTTCATGGCGGTTCGGTATGCCTGTCCACCACATCGTTGAACCACAGCTACGTTTGGTGCTGATCAATTTGATAGGAATCGTTACGAACAACGATCTGATCGAATGCCCGGCTAAGCTCATGTCCAACCCGCTGTTTGAAGGTAACTTCGACAGACTGGTTGACGCATCCGATGCCATAAAGTTCGATGTGACACAGGACGTCGTGCGAGCCGTGGCTAAAACGGCGGTCCAAGGGGGTATGAAACGCGCCGCCCCGGTTGGGACGTCCGACTGTATCTACGGTCTGATGAGAATGTATGAATCTTACGCGATTGGAGCCGAAGTCTCGGTCTTCCGATCTCTTGGAGACGCGTACCATTGGTTGATAACTGCCGGCGACCGTGAGCCGGTAGCTGGGTGATCGACCCCCCTTTTTTGTCAACGGCACCGGAGCCTCAATCCGGCTGCAAAAGTATTGAGGCGTCGTTGACTGTCCTTCGCTCATGAGCCGGTCAACCCGGTTGCGATGCTCGCACATAGCGCGTGGGTCCGCGCCCGTCTTGCAACGGACTCGCTGCGCGGCAGGCAGCGAACCACAACTGAATTGGTGATTTTCAACGTAATTCGGGCGCCAAGGGGCGATCTGGGGCGTCAAAACTGTCGCCTTTTGTCGTGAAGGCGCGATTGATTTCGCTTTTGCTGCTGCCGATACGAAATTATCCTCTTCCGCAATCTCGGCTTGGAGTTCGCCTACCTTATGCTGAATCTGCAGTTCCCAGACGTTCTTGGATTTCGGTCTCGGCTGTTCTGCGAAATTACCCGCTCTACTTTGCGGCCAATACCGAGAACGTCGGTAGGCCCTTTCACAGCCGACGAGGCAACGCGTCGACTTCGTCCTCCAGTGCCCGGAGAGACACAACTTCCGGAATTGCTCCCGTACGTGGTCCACCGATAAAATTCCGTATGCGACCAGAATGCCCTTCACGCACCCTATCCACCGGAAACAAAAGGACTGGCCGGACGGACGGTTAATCATCTCCGGAATGTGACAGCAGATCCAGAGCACGTGCCGTAGCAGAACCTGGCGGTCTTCTCCGTTGCAACTATCGAGCATCCGCTCGAGATCTCTATCGGAGACCCTCTCCGCCACGATCCCGCGGGTCTCAAGAATTGTCCGGTATTCCGTCGCAGCTTCGACCAGCTTCTGAGTGTTCATGCAACCCAGTGTCGCTCTCATCAAACACCGTCCCCGAGATGCTGCAGCCGGCAAGCGTTGCCGTTTGTCACCCGCGACCCGGTCGCAACGTCGGACAGATACTCACACGTGGTCCGCGAACCGATCTGCGAGCCTTGACCATACTGAAACACGGCTTTATCGAATCGATCGCACGAAAGGCCGGATTGTCGCGCCTCGCGCGTAGGGACGAGAGAAGCGCGTGTGGCGAGGAAAAGC
>CAWGVL010000044.1:0-81020 GCA_963825845.1 Bryobacteraceae bacterium
CAACCCGGTTCTCGAGTTCCGCAGCGGTTAGCGGACGGCGGAAGAGCAGCAGGCCGTAATGGCTCAGGATCTCGCGGGCGCAGACGTCGTCAGGCGCCTTTACGTCCTTGGGAGCGCAGGGCAGCTTGGCGCGGTATTTTTCGGCAGTGACTTGAATGGCGATGTCATTCGCCATCTTATTGAAGGACTCGAAGCCCACCGGCGTCACTGACAGCAAGGCGGTGGAGGTCGCCTCCAGACCGCCCGTACGTTTGGTGGGTTCAAACGAGCCACGAACCTCGATCTCCTTGCCAAAGACATCGGCTATGGAGTTGCGGTATTCCTGCTCAGTAAGGCGGCGCAGACTGACGACGTAGGAATGATCAGCCGGCGGCGCAGCCGCGGCAATCGCTCCACCAGAAATCGCCAGAATCAAGGTTAAGAACGTTCGAACCAGTCTCTGCAACGAAACCCTCCCACTTGCATGACAGGCATCATTATCATACTGAATCGTAGTACCGCCATCAACCGAGGGTGAGTCCTGGGTTGACATCGATGATAGGGTCGAAAACCCGTGGGCATCGAGGAGATCAGAATTGATACTCCGCCTCTCCACGTCGGCGCCGATCTGCCGCCGGAGGACAAGCGACTGGCCGATCTATCTTGCGTTCGCGCTCCGCGGTCGCGGGACGCTCCGTGGCTGATGGACGGCCGGCCACCAGCTGGTTTTCTGGTCGCGCAGCGTTTACCAGTCCTTGCTGGTCACGTCCGGATTGCTCCTGGATCATAGGCATTACTGGCCAATCGTCCCTACAAAGAAATTGCAAATCGAGCGACCAGGACTGTCATAGTGTGTCGATGGCTCTGTTATTAGGTGAGTGGCTTGCGACGATAATCGCCATCAGTTGGCAGCGCTTCGCGCGAGTCCAGGGATGTCTCGCGAATACTACACCATGCCGGCGCGGTTGTGTCGTCGTTTCAGGCGACTCGGCGTTCGTAATGATGATGCAGCCCACCGACTTCCCGCATCTCGACGAGAGCACCTCTCGTCGAGAGCCTGTGTCTTCGGCTTTGCGGAGCGTCTTTGCCGAGCGACAGATGAGTGCGCCAGCTATGGTAATAGGAACGTGAATGACGTGAGCGTCCGATGCAGAGAGCGTTCGTTGAAGACGATCACGTGGTCCAGACACTCGCGACGAATCGACCCAATCAGCCGTTCGACATAGCGCGCTGCCAGGGAGATCGCGGCGCCGAGAAACTTGTTTGATGCCAAGCGCCTTCACCTGCTCGATGAACTCCTGGCCGAAGATCGGATCTCGGTCGCGCAGCAGATATCGAGGCGCGCTGTCCCAGGGAAACGCCTCACGAAGTTGCTGGGCGCCGTCCACTCCGCGGTCGGATGAGCGGTTACGCCGAAGTGGAGGATGCGTCGCCGGTCGTGCGCCAGCACGAGAAACACGTAGAGGATCTCGAACCGGATCGTCGGCACAACAAAGAAGTCCACCGACACCAAACTCTTTGACATGATTCTCCAGGAACGTCCGCCAAGTCTGTGAAGGAGGCTTTCGATGTCGCACCATGTATTTCGCGACGGTGGGTTCGGTGATCTCGATGCCCAGTTTCAGCAACTCGCCATGAATGCGCGGTGCACCCCAGCGCGGGTTGTTGCGGCTCATCATCCGAATCAGATCCCGAATCTCTTGCGGGCGCTGGGCCGACCTGGCTTGCCACGATGGATTTTCCACGTCCAGAACAAGCGGAATCCCTTCCGGTGCCAAGCGACAACCGTGTCCGCTTTGACGATCATTAGGGCGGTCTTCCAGTCGCTCCAGACAAGCTCGCAGAGCCAAAGCCCAGAAGATTCGATCGGCCGTCGTCAAGTCAGCCGTTTCGGAGCCGAACGTCGCAGCACGACAAGTTGTTGCCGGAGCGCGAGGTTTTCCAGCCGCAGTTGTGCCGACGTCTTGAACGCTGAGGCAAGCATGGTGGGGGCGAGGTGCAGTGTTATTGCTGCAACGACCAGAGGAATAGATGGATGTCGATCTACTCAACTCCAATCATTGCAGACCGATCCGAATATTTTGGAGGCACAGTAGGCACGGTGAAGAAGTCAATGGCAACGATCACGTCGCGATGCTTCTCAAGAAAGGCAAGCCAGCGCCTTGTCGGATCGCCACGATGCCGGACGCGCTTCAAGTATCTGGCAACAGTGCGTTCCCAGATGAGAAACCCGAGCTTCAGCAATTCGCCGTAAATCTTCGGTGCTCCCCAGCCGGCATTCTCTGTTGACATGCGGCGTATGAGATCCTTGATCTCGCCGGTCACCTTCGGCCGACGTCCACGAGGGCGGGATCGCCAGCGCCAGTAAAGGCGAAAGCCTGCGCGATGCCAGCCGACGACTGTTTCCGGCTTGACGATGACCAGAGCATCCGTCCATCGAGACCACCCTCTCCGAAGCATGATCCAGAACATGCGATCGAAGCGGTTCACTCTCGGTCGTGGATGTTTCCGTTTCAGCACCGAGACCTGCTGGCGGAGAGCGAGGACTTCGAGGGAAGTATCGGTGCGGCTACGGAAGAACACGCGTACCGCGGCGATCAATGCAAGCAGCAGATCGAACACAGAGGACCGTTGTAACACTTCGTCAGAACGTTCCAGCACTGAAAGCCAATCTGCTAATAATAAGCAGCTCTGAAATATTAGCTACATACAGGGAGTGGGAAGAGCGCTTCGCGCCGCTACTTGCGGAGCAATTGCGTTGTAAACGTAAAGGGAAGGTTGGGCGGCGCTGGTATGTGGATGAGACGTACTTAAAGATTAAAGGCAAATGGTCTTACCTGTATCGTGCGATCGATCGTGAAGGCAATCTCGTCGACTCCATGCTCAGTGCGACGCGCGACATGGCGGCAGCCCAACGGTTCTTTCGTGGCGCTGTGTCCGTTACAGGGAAGGTTCCGCGCCAAGTAACCAGTGATGGCCACGATTCGTATCCGCGCGCGATCCGCGAGGTCCTTGGTCCCAAAGTGGAACACCGCTGCAGCGCCTACTTGAATCGACGGATCGAGCAAGATCACCGCGGCGTGAAACAACGATACTACCCGATGCTGGGTTTTGGTGGTTTCCGCTCGGCCCAGCGTTTCTGTCGAGCCTTTGAGGAAGTCCGGCAATACTTTCGCCCGCGACATAAACAAAAACAGGTCAGCTCACTGGCTCAGTGCAGACGACGTTTTGCTGACCGAGCACAAGTTCTCGAATCGATGTTTCTGGCCGCGTAATCACAGTACAAGATCCGCCGAGAGCGCGCAACCTCGTGCTATTGCCGTGTGTCACGGCAAAGTGAAAATGTCACCTTCGCCAGCAAAGTAAGAATGTCCCCTGATGCAGGACGAGGCTGAGAGTGCGTGTTAGGGTGCATGAGTCCGTGAGGGGTCGCGCCCAAGCGGACGCCGAAGGCCGAGGCGACGACGACGGACCTGGCTCCGAAGGAAGCGTCGGCATCTGCCCTCTGGAAGTGGTGCCGTAGTGGCGCGTTCCAGAGGGCTTGTTATTTATCGACTTTCTTTGGTGAAGTCTCCCGAGGCGCCGAGGCCTTCGGCATTCAAACGCGAAGACCACCGGGTGCAGTTTGCGCGGTGCTCCGAATTTCGTTTTGTCTGCTTCAGCTGTTTGCATTCGCGATCCCGATGGCTTGCCTCAGTGTCGGGCTCGGGCGATCCCAAAACGTTTTCATCTACGCGCTTTTGCCGCCTGCGTTTGGTGCTCGACGCGGTTGAGCACTCGCCGCCGGGGCAGCGGCGTTCACCGGCACCGGTTTTTCACCCTGTTCCACCCGCAAATAGGCATCGTTGAAGCGCACTGCCACCGATCCATCCAGGCGTGCTTCGACCCGAACATGCGCCTTGCGCAATCCGGTCCGGATATCGCGCCGATCGATGCGATAGAACTTGGCGTCGAGTTGTAAGATGTAGCCGTTGTCGACCTGGCGCTGCTCAACGTGGCTAAGGATCGCAGCCAACTCATGCGTTCGTTCTGGCGAGCGGTGCGCGTCAGAATCATGGGCCGGATGGACTGTCCGATTTGCATTCCACCACGGCACATACTCTCGTTCCAGGTACTGATTGGCTTCCAGCGTGCTTGCACCAGCCAGTCGTAAGCGCTTCACCAGGCGATCTTGTGCAGTCAGAAATCCTCGCTCGACGCGACCCTTGGCTTGCGGACTGTGTGCCGGGATCCAGGCAATCGAAAGCTCCTGCAGTGCCCGTCCGATCTGCGTGGGCGGCATTTCGACAGGGTCTTTCTCCACCCCTGGTTCCTCTCGTTTCCGCCGCTCTGCTCTCTGGAACAGGCTCGCTTTGTCGTATAGAACGCCAGCGGACGTCCGTACCGCTGCAGGTAGGCCCAAAGCACCCGCATGTTCTCTGCCGTCGAATCGCGCGCCACAAACCGCGCATGCAATCGACTGGTTGCGTCATCAATCATCGACACCAGGTAAAGGCGCGGGCCGCGTCCTTCTAACCAATCGTGATCGGAGGTGTCCCACTGCACCAGCTCGCCGCAACGGCTCCGCCGCGGTCGCCACGGATGCACTGTTTCCATCCTTCGCCTCTTGCCGCGCCACAAGCCGGCTTTCATCATCCACTTCCGCAACGTTTCTTTGCTCACGTGGATGTCATGTCTGTTGCTCAGGTACTCGCACGCTAGCGTCGGACCAAAGCCCCGGTACACCTCTGTCGAGAGTATCTCGATTGCATGTCTGCGCTCGTCCTCGCCGATCCGTCGCGGCGACGGCCGGCCGCGAAGACCGTGAATCACACACTTGTCCCCTTGCTCCTTCAGTCCTCGAACCAGTCGCTTTACGTGCCTGATGCTTACGTCCAGTTCCAGAGCCGCCTCACGCTGGGTCATCAGACCTCGTTTCGCTTTCCTCAGTACCACCAGCCGATCCCGCTCGGCTTTCGTCATCAACAGCGGTCCTTCCTGCACCCCTCCAGCCTGAAACCTGTCAAGAGGACCTTTTCACTTTGCCCTAAGGTGACATTCTCACTTTGCTGCGACACCTCGTGCTATTGCCGTGCCCCCCAGTCCTGACACTTTCGTTCATTACAGCTCATATGGCAGTTCTCGCTGGGATCGATTTCTTCACCGTAGAAGTGCTGACATGGCGAGGTTTGGCCACGTACTACGTGCTGTTCTTCCTTCATCTGGAGACGAGACGGGTCACCTTGGGCGGGATCACGCGGCATCCCACCGAGACGTGGATGGAGCAGGTCGCTCGCAATGCCATCGATGAGGCTTCCGGGCATCTGCGCCACGTTCGATACGTTCTGCACGATCGCGACACGAAGTTCTGCGCATCGGTTTCGAGCCACATTGGCGACAGGCGGCGTGAAATGCATTACTCTGCCGCCGCGGAGTCCGAATTTGAACGCATTTGCTGAACGCTGGGTTCGATCGGTGAAAGAAGAATGCTTGTCAAAGCTAATTCTGTTTGGAGAACGTGCTCTGCAGCGCGCCGTGGCCGAATTTATTCAGCATTATCTTGCCGAGAGAAACCACCAAGGTAAAGGGAACGTTCTGTTGTTCCCATCGAGCAACGATCAGCGATCAAACGGAAGTGCGCCGTATACAGTGCCGAGAGCGCCTCGGCGGCCTACTCAACTATTACCATTCACGCGCAGCATGAATATTTTGGCCATACGGGCTCGATTGGGACGAGCAGAAGCGCACGACCTTACAGCCGGAGGCCCGCCCGTTACTGTATCGCGAGCACCGGGCTCCGTGGAACCTGAGCGTTCGATCAGTCGAGGCGCTTCCAGTCTAGCGGCTCATTCCGCGCGGAAAGGCCGTGCGCCTGGGCATAGTTGTTGCGCGCCTGTTGCACCCGGTTATACCAATGATCCAGGGGCAGATGTAGTTCGCGATAGACAAGATAGCTCATGTCGATAGTGCGATCCGGCAAGTGATCTTTTACGTCATCAACTTCGTGCAGGAAGCGGCGTCCATTTGCTTCCGATTCGCGCGGAAACCAGGTCTTGTACCAGACGGCTGTCGAATCACGCAGCGTTTTGTTTCTTTCTGAGCGAATTTGGCGGGTCAGCGCCAGCGCGGAATCAAGCTCCTGCACCGCATCTTTGTGCTTTTGTTCGCGTGCAGCCTTCGCTCCATTGCTCAGCAAGCGATCGATTCGCGCAAAGCTGCGGAGAAGATCCAAGTTGTGTCGCGTGAGGTTCGCAACTGTGGTGAACACTTCAAGCGTATAAGAGTTGTGATCCGCCAACCGGAGATTGGTGTTCAACAATCCAAGTAGCTCTGTGTTTTCAGGTAGGAATCATCGACAGCCTGCATACGTCGCGCGTTGTCGCGGGACCAGACGGCCGAGTATGCTAAGTCCTCGGCTGGGACAGCCGGAAGAGGAATGCTCTGGTCATATGCAGGATGGCGCCGTTGAAATATTTTGTCCGAATTGCCCCAAATTGGCTTCCGCGTTGTGGAGTCGATTCGGTACCAGGTATCAGTCCAGGTCTGCGCCTGCTCGCTCATCAATCGATACAGCCGATCCATGCTCTGCACTTCGGGGCCGAAATACAGGGGATAAAACGTTGCCATCGCCTCGTGCCCGTCGGGCGAGTGCGGATTCCAGCCTGCGGCGGCTATGGTCGCAAATCCCAGCCAGAAGGTTTCCGGATGTAAACCGGAATCGCCCCAGCCCGCGACTAACATTCCCATCCGGTCGGAATCTTTGCGCGCGGAATCCGACGCAAGCTGCCGGATCACCGAAGGCACACGCTCGCCTGACTCACGATCTGGGTGAAGGCGTTGCGAATTTGGCAAACTGTTCTTGGCCCTGAGAAACGTCGTCGATAAATGGACGATTGTCAGCATTGGAAAGCCGCTCTCAGCCGCTTCACGATCCTGTGGGAAGATCGAATGCTGGCAGCTCAACAGCGGTAAATAGCTGCTCAACCGGAACGGCGTTTACACAAAATCGCGGATACTACCACGTCCCCCCCCGTAGCCCGCAGCACCCGGCGAAAGAAACGTATGGCGGCGAATCGATCCCGCCGTGGCTGCACAAGGATGTCAAGCACAACGCCATTCTGATCAACGGCTCGCCAGAGGTAATGAGTAATGCCGTTTATCTTGAGGAAAACCTCGTCCAAATGCCACTTGTCGCCGGTTCGAGCATGCCGTATCCTGAGGCCATCGGCATACGTTTTGCCGAACTTGTCGCACCAGCACCGGATCGTTTCGTATCTAACCACCACGCCACGTGCGGCACCATCTGTTCTACATCACGAAAGCTCACGCCGAACCGGAAGTATAGCCAGACGCATTCCGAGATGATCTCTTTCGGGAATCGATGCCCGCGGTACGGGTTGTCCGGCACTCATTCACATCGCATTGCAGATCCTCGGCTCAACCTGACAATGCCCCCACCAGCGCCTTCTCACTGCGCTGATATCGCTCGAAGATCTCGGTTCGAACCGTCCCTGTCGGTCTTGGGGAACCCCGCAGTTCCAGCTTGCCCATCCGAGTGACTGGTGTCCGGCCGTAGTACCCGGACCGATAGCCTTGCCGATTCGCGGTTCGCTCCCCTTTTTCAGCTCCGAGCGTATCCTCCATCTCGGCTTCCATCACCTGTTGTAGGACCTCTCGGATCAACGGCCGCAGGAAATCCTCCTGCCCCCTACAACCTCTTTCCAGTCCAGCTTCTTCGCGTTATTCTGCTTTCGGGGCATCTCCTTTCCTTTCTTTCCGCCCTCAACGGAATAGTGAAAGGTCTATCATGCACCCTCCTTCTTTTGCAGAACCTTTGAAGCATAACCCCGCTTTTGCCGCGCCGCAATCTCTAACGTCAACGCCTGTCCGGCTTGTCGCCAGAGTCGCGATACCTGCTGATCGCTCACCATACAACTCGTCTTCGACCTGTATCTCTTCCGCCCTGCTACCCATCGGGCATTTTAATTGTCTCTGGCCGAATCATGATTGGCCGCGATCACGAGCTTGGAATCCTGGAACAGATCCATGGCTGGGACGCTGTTTCGTTTGTGTTACGAGCGGAACGTGCATGCGTGCGCTGGGCCGATTGAACACGCCCGAAACCTCAAGACACTTGACGAACGCCCTTAGGTGGTTCGATCTAATATTGGACGCTACTGGGTTTGCAGCGCATCGGCCATGGTTCTCGCGTTGTGCTTTACTTTCGGGGAGTTCTTTTCCACAAGTAAAACCCGCGTCAACCTCCCATCGACGAGGCGTCGCGGTTCGCCTATCTTCCCTGCGGTAGGCTGTCAATCAATGCCTGGATGTAGCCCAGCGAATACATTCGCCCACGATAGCCGCCCAAGTTGCCGGGGAAATCCGTATCGCCGACCACCGTGGGCACATGGTCGTCGATGAGGACTCCGCGGAAACCATTCTCCTGGTAGAGTCTCATTGCTTTGCGCATGTCGACGTAGCCAGTGTTGATGAACTCTTCTTGAAATGCCGGTACCGGCGCCGAGACGTTGCGGAAATGGACATAAAGGATCCTGTCGCGAGAGGCAAAGTAGCGAATTGCCTCATAAATGTCGTCCTTCATTTCGGAGAACGTGCCTTGGCAAAATTCAATTGCATTTGAGCGACTGGGATAAATCTCGATCAGCCGTTTGTAGGCTGCGTGATTGCGCATCAGCCTCGGTGTCCCTGCCAGTTCGGGAACGGGAGGATCATCGGGATGGATTCCTAAGCGGATCCCGGCCTTTTCTGCGATCGGGGTGATCTTACGAATCCAGTACTCGAGATTTTTCCACATCTCCTGTTCGGTCGGCTGACGTTCGGGGACGTTTTCACACACGATCAAGAACCAATTGAGTTTCTTCCGAACCTCTTCGCAGGATGCGCGGTTGCGCACCTGTTTTACTTGTTCATAGTCGAACGCAGTCGCCTCCGCCTCACCCCGGATCTTCACGGGCAAAGTGCGCCAGACGAGCGTAGGCATCCAGTGATAACCATAGATGGGAATTCCTGCCCGTGCCATGTCGCGAATCTCGTCCGCGACCTCCTCAATCAGTTCATCTCGTTTCGGTCCTCCGAAAACGATGTCGTGATACCTCGGGCTGTGGATAAAGCCACCTTCAACAGCAGCTAGGCGAAGACCGAAGCTCTCGAGGCGCTTCCGCAAAGCAAGATACTGCTCGTATGTTGCGCGCCGCGTGATGAGCCGTTCGTTCGTACCGGGGATGAATCCGGACGCGGGACCACCGTAGATGACCACGTCTCGCACTCCGAATTGCACGGCCAGCGTAAGTACTTCATCCGTTGCCAGCCGAATGCCGAGCGCCGGCCGCAACTGTTGTGTCTGGGCCGCCAGGCTAATGGCCGCGGCTAAGACGAAGAGGCTTGCTCTCATCTCCTTCTCTCCAGACGTACTCGAATGCTGACTGTTTGCCAGGGCTTCAGACTGATGTTGTTCAGATCGGCCTTAGTTAACGTTGGAGCCTCCACTGTATTCGTATATACCGCCTCAAGCACATTGAACGCGGATTCGACCTTTACACCGTTTGCGCGCTTGCCGTCGATTTCCTGGAGCCGTACCACGGACCAATCTGAATCGTCTTCTGCCGCCTTGAAGGCGCCGATCACGACGTTCGGATGGCTGCTTCTAAGGAAGCTCTGCTCGACGGGAAGATCCGACGCTGTGAATACTGACGCTTGGAGCGGAAGATTCAGCTCCTGGCCAAAGCGCTTCCAATCTCCGGAGCTACCTGATTGCGCCGTGATTCTGAATCGGAATGTTTGCACTTCCGAGCCACGGGGTTCCGTTCGATCCAGGTGCTGTACTCCCTCGTCGCGAGTTTCGGTGCGCAGGCCTTGCTGGGCCACCAGGAAAGTCCCATCGCGTAGGAACAGAGCCGTATCGCGAGTTGCTATCGTTCGCCCTCTCGTACCAGGCCTTTTGAAATGAACGAAGCTGACGGTTGTGAATTGCGGCGCTGCGCCTCCAGGGAGCACATCTTGTGGAACTCGATAGACGAAGCCTGCACCATCGAGCCAAAGCGACTCCGAGGTGTCGAGAGGAAAGGCAATCGCAATCCGCCCTTGTTTATCGGCGAACGATCTGAGGTTGACTGAGACGGCAATATCGACGTACGAGGCATCGCGGTATGCGGTAGCAACCGTCCGGACTAAAGGCGAGTTATCCCTGGTCATTTCCATACGACGGGTCACCGGCCCCGCAGCAGTCGCGGTTTTGGCTTGGCCGACGGTTACTACCTTGTAGGGCGAATTCCGATCGGCAAACAGCAGAGAGCCGAACGGGCGATCTCGCTGAGCGCTAACCAGCTCAGTCCCGTTACGATCTCGGAGCGAATGGATCCAACCTCGTTCGTCAACATGTATTGAGACCGGAAAATCTCTGCCTTGGTGAGCACTACCAGCGCTTCTACGCAACGCAAACATGCGGTATCCCAGAGCAGGGATCGGCGGTGCAAAGAAAAGGATACGTTGCGAGGTGCCGGGAACATTTTCGCTCGGCAGGACCTGCTTGGTAACCTCATCCACGACCTCGACCGGTCCCGACGCCAACTCCGACGAGAGTCTGTCTACTTCTACGGGCCCGCCACGCGCCCATGAAAGTCCGTTGTATACGATGACTCTTGTGGCATTCGCCCCTCCGCGTTGTGCGGGATCGAAGATGCCGCTCGTCCCGATGAGATGGGCCAGTCCTTTGTCAAACAACTGCCGGGTATTCGAATAGCCGCTCATCGCTGCGGCATAGTGCGCAGCGTTGCTCCAATCAGTCTCCCATCTCGTGTAGTAATGAGGCCAGCCTGGCCCGGCGCCTGCCGTGTGTTCGTGGAAGACAAGCAACTCGCGCCACGCGTCAGCGAGATCGTACGACGGAGACTCACCGCCCTTCACGAGGGTTGCAATGCGAAACAGGGCTTCCGTTGCCGGTAGCAAAGACGCCGTCTCACGCATACGCGCTGCAACTTCCGGCGCGCCGAGTTTCACCAGCTCCCAGTGTCCGGTCGCGTTGCCCGAGAACTCTTTGAACTTGTCGCCATATTTCTGCAGCACGTAATCGAAATACGCTTCCGGTGTGGCCATCTGCATGGGCAGCTCGGGATGACGCCGGTTCCACTCTCGTGTCTTCTCGAGAACGTAAAAAGCGTGCATTGGGTCGGCATTGTCGCCCACCGATGTCATCAGCAGATAGGTATCGTACGGATATCCGTTTTGTTCAAGCCACGCGAGGCGGCGAGGCACAGTCTTTTCGAGCTCTTCAATCGGAACGTGTCGCGTCAGGTTCCATCTGTGTCCTTCGACATACGATTCGTAAGTAAAGAAAGTGAGAACACGGCTGCCGTCAGGGCCCGTCCAGTAGAACGGTGTGTGACTCACACCGAAGTTATTGCCGCCGCCGATGAACAGATTGAGACCGGTGATCAGGTATTTGACACCACTGCCTGCGAAGACTCGCGGATAAGC
The DNA here is from genome assembly GCA_963825845.1 of Bryobacteraceae bacterium. Lineage (GTDB taxonomy): Bacteria > Acidobacteriota > Terriglobia > Bryobacterales > Bryobacteraceae > DASQDN01. The sequence continues at coordinate 11,452 of CAWGVL010000044.1, forward strand.
CCACGAGAACCCGGGTACATCATTCTGTATGGCCACCTCGATCGGGATCGAAAACCGCTTTCGAAAGGTTTCGGCCAGATAAACGAGGCGATTCATCTCTTCGTCACCGATAAGACCACTGTGCATATTGGCAAATCCGGCCGCTACCGAAATCCGGCCCTCACGCATGTAACGGCCCAGTTCCTCTACGAGTCTGCTATCTCGTGTCCGGCGCAGCCATTCGCCGAGCATCCAAGTGCTCTCGATGGTCCAACGGAAATCCTGATTCTCGCGAACGAGACGGATCGCGGTATCGATGCTGTCTTTATAGTCCCTGGCGACCTGGTCGGGCGGAAGTGTGAAGCCTATGTCGAGGTGAGCGTGCGGCATCACCAAGATGCGCTTGATCGATCCCGTCCGCTTTTCTGCCGGGAGCTCGTAGCGAGATGGTGTTTGCGCTGCAGCAATCAGCGTAAAGACAAGCGCGGCGCTCCAGGCCTTCATTTCAGAATGTATACCGCAAGCCGAACTGAATCTGCCGCTGCGTGCCGAAACCGCTGACGGTGTCAGGGTCCCGTGCTTACGCCGAAGTTAGCCGGCGAGGCGATATTCGATCCCGGAAGATTGAACTGCGGCGTGTTGAAAATGTTGAAGAACTCCGACCGAAACTGAAGTTCGTGCGTCTCGAAGAGCCGGAAGTTCTTGAAGATCGAGAAGTCCCAGTTAAAGACTGCCGGTCCGCGGAACGCGCCCCGTGCGACATTGCCGATACGTCCTGCCGGAGGCGCCATAAAGGCCCCGATATTCAGCTGTCGGTCCGGAACGATCACGGGATCCGGATATGGCGACGTCCACCGGGCCGGTAATCCGCTCGCGAATTGAACTGGCCGACCCGCAACGGATCGCAGCCGCACATGACATTGATCGGCAAGTCCGCTCCGCATCTCCGAAAGGCCGTTGATCTGCCAGCCGCCGCCAACCAGCGGGGCAGCGGAAGTTGCCGCCGGCATTCTAGATGTAGTTGAACGACACCAGGTGTCTGTACGTCGGATTCCGTGGTGCCGTAGTCGAGCCTGCACATTGGTGTCATCGGAGCTGGCGGAAAAGATCGGGGGAGAGTCATCCAACGCGTGTCCCCACGTGTAGTTGACGTTGAACTGCAAGCCACGGGAAACCGCTTCGTCAGAACCACCTGCATCGAGTTATAGTTGCTGACCCCATTCGCGCGGATGTAACTGATGTCGCCGAATCCGGGATACGGCCGGATGGAGGTGCCGGGCAGGAACCGGTTCAGATTCTGCCCCGGAGTGATGATGTGTGTGCCTTTGTTCGCGACATATCCGACTTGCAGCCGAAAATCGTTGGCCAAGGCCTGCTGAATATTGAAGTTCCAGTTCTGCACGTAGGGCGTATTCCAGTCCCGTTGAACGGCGCTGACGCCCTGCACCCCGAAAAAGTTGGATATGTCCGGGAACGGAAATCCCACCAGGTTCGGCACCTGCTGCCGGTTCAGCGAGATAGAAGTCGGATTGGTGTTGGTAGGCGTATTCTGCACCAGCGTGGCGTTGAAATTCATGTAGTAGATTCCGTAAGCTCCGCGGATGACGGTATTGCGCGAATCGAACGGCTGAGTACGCGAATCCGAACCGCGGTCCCGAAATTGGTCTTCGGCATGTCCATCAACTGCGTTCCGGGGAATCCACTTTACCTGTCGGGAGTCGAAATTCGATTGCCGTCCGTTGACATCGGCAGGCGAGGTCTCGTATTGATAACGCAGGCCGACATTGATCGTCAGTTGCGGGTTGCCTGAATGTCATCCTGAACGAAAAAGTTGTAGTACGTGTTCCGCAGCCCGGTCCGCGGGTAACCGAGCAGTCCGACTGACGACGGGACTGTTTCTGGCAAAGTCGTCCAGGTTCGGATAGGAGACGCGTGCGCTGAAAGAACAGACGCCTTGTTCTGCTGGTTGCGGGTGATGGCCGTACCGAACTTGAATTGATGACCGCTCTTCACCCAGGACACGGTATCCAGGACGTGAAGGAATTACCCACCATAGAAAGATCAAACAGCGCCGGGCCGACGCCCGACATCCCACCGACGCTGACGACGGGAAATGCCCGAATGGTTTCGTCGATCGAGCCGACCGGATCGATATGCATGCGATTGAACCCGAAGCTGGCCTCGTTCAGCACGGTGGGGCTGAAGGTGTGGGTTTACAGTGATTTTCGCGTTCTGGAGCAGCCCCGGGGCGGGCCCGATTTGTCCCTTGGCCACGCCGAAACACGGCCTTCGTCAGAGACTTGTTCGCGTTATACCGGGTGCTCAAACGGTCTTTGTCGCTCAGGTTATAGTCCACTCGCGCGAACACAGAATCTTCATCCAGGAACCCCGACGTCCCGAGATTGTAAAAGCCGATACGCGGGTCCCCGGTGCGACCTCCGTTGGGAAGCGGGAGCATGCGCGACCACTGGCTGTAACGCAGCCGGCAGCGTGTCGCGGTAGGCCTGATTCGGGACCAGGCCGACGAGTGTGGTCCCCGTCCGCTGGCGAATCCCTTCATAGGACGCGAAGAAAAAGGCGCGGTCCTTCACGATCGGCCCACCGAGAGAACCGCCGAACTGGTTCAGCCGGAAAGCCGGCTTTCAGCCGGGGGCCTTGTTGAAGAAACTGCCGCGCATCGAGTTTTTCGTTGCGGAAGAATTCGAAAGCGCTGCCATGAATCGCGTTGGTGCCACTGCGTGTGACGATGTTGACCACCGAGCCGGTGGAGCCGCCGAATTCGGCGGAGAAGGAGTTCTCATACATCTTGAACTCCTCGATTCCTTCCGCATTGACCCGCGCGATGCGGTTCTGGCTTCTGCCATAAGTGATGGTAATTGTCTGGGCATCCACGCGGCTGGCGTCCACGCCGTCCATCAGGAACGTCACCAGGCTGACCGACTGGCCGCCGGTGTTGAGTCCGTTCATGCTCTGCTGGAACATGTTGCCGCGCAGATTGACTCCCGGTATGAGGGCCAGCAGGTAGTTCGGATCGCGCCCGTTGAGCGGCAGCGTTTGGACGTCGGTCTTGGTGATCGTCCCGCCAAGAGTGTTCGATGCTGTGTCGACCAACGGAGCCTCTGAATAACTGTGATGGTCTCTTGCGCCTCACCTGGATCGAGAGTCAACTCTAATCTGACGCGATCTGAAACACGAACACTGATCCCCTCCTGGATTTTGGTTTTGAACCCCTGGAAGGAAGCGGTCACGCGGTATACGCCGATCGGCAATTCCGGCGCCACAAAAAGACCGTTCGCATCGGTAGTCAACTCTCGCCTACCGCCGGTTTCCTGGTTTTGGACTACGAGCGAGGCGTTGGGGATGGCGGCCCCGGAGCTATCGAGAATCGTTCCGACGATCGATCCCTGTCTTGCTGCGCCGAGCCCACTTGCGTTATAAAAATGCTGACTAAAAGGCTCAGCGCAAGATGCGTCAGTTGACTAGAGCGGAGCTTCATGTTCTACCTCCTACAACGAGAAAGCCACGCATTTCGGTCGAACGAAGAGAATGAGGCTTTGCCTGAGAAGCACACGCCGATCACAATTGAAGATGCCGGATTAGCTTGGATGGGGATGGCAGGCGGATCGGTTCCGGGAAAGACGATCGCTGCCGGGGAAAGCCAGAATGCGACGGCCACGGCGCAAGCATACTAATGCCCGGAGTGCGCCGTCAAGAATATTCTTATCGTCAAGTCGGTCAATATGGGGCGACCAACCCCGAATCGCAGTGACGCGGGTGACGCTGTGAGTCGGAAAACCTGCGGCGCAGGGCGGCATACGAAAGGAGTTGGTCGCATGTCTAAAATACGATTTCTTGGTCTGATGTCCACTCAAACACGATTGCTGTTGCGGTTACTGAGCCGATGAAAGTGTCAGGACTGGGGGGCACGGCAATAGGACGAGGTTGCGCGCTCTAGGCGGATCTCTACTGTGATTACGCGGCCAGAAACATCGATTCGAGAACTTGTGCTCGGTCAGCAAAACGTCGTCTGCACTGAGCCAGTGAGCTGACCTGTTTTTGTTTATGTCGCTGACGAAAATATTGCCGGACTTCCTCAAAGGCTCGACAGAAACGCTGGGCCGAGCGGAAACCACCAAAACCCAGCATCGGGTACTATCGTTGTTTCCCGCTGCGGTGATCTTGCTCGATCCGTCGATTCAAGTAGGCGCTGCAGCGGTGTTCCACTTTGGGACCAAGGACCTCGCGGATCGCGCGCGGATACAAATCGTGGCCATCACTGGTTGGTTGGCGCGGAACGCGAACACACGCGCGGTCGAACGCCGGGAACGTCTTACGCAGCATGCTGAATTTCTACTATCGAGTTGCTCCTTGAATCTGCTACGGCCAAGGTGCTCTTCAACAGCTCGGATCAATCGCGGAACCGAGCGATAAACCCATGGACCTGGAGCTTGTCACGCCTCAAGTTTGTGCCTTGTACTTGCCGCGCTTAAGGTCATATCACAGCCCAACGCGCGCGGCTTCGGTCAATCTGGGCTGCGCAATTGATATCCGGACCATATGAGTCCGCAGGAGCAGTGACACTCGTAATGGTCGGCAGAACATTTGCAATTGGCACTCGCCGTGTGCGCGGTTGCAGCGCCCTGTCGCTCAGACCTCGCCGGCGATCACATTGTCGACAGCCAGGACCCTCGACCGCGGCCTTGCCCTCCGGCTGCAAAGTGCCAACTCACTGCAGTTCATTGCGAGCCGCAGCAACCAATCCCAATAGCACGTTAGCGGTTCCGTCCAAGTCAGATCATCAGCAATACGCCAGCGTCCGGGGCGTTCCTATGGTATACATTAGCTCCATGTCGCCGGCACCTGACCGTAGAACCATACTCACGGAGGTCGTTCGCTCGTATTTCGAAGGACTCAGATGCAAAGACGTTTCCCGCATTCCCTGGAGCGATTCGGTCACGTTCCGAGCACCGCTGTCCCAAGGAGGATCCGAGACGCTCCTGCGCGGGCGGGCCGCTGTAGAGTCATATATAAAATCCGTCGTTCCCACGCTGGCTGACGTTCGCGTCATCGACGTATACGTGAACCAATCCCTGACGGCAGCAGTGGGAAAAGCCGAGCTTTACCTGGCGAACGGTAACCGGCTCCGAGTTGCCGACCTGTTCGAGGTCAACGGCGCCGGTGAAATTGTGTCGCAGGAAAACCATTACGACCCTCGCCCGGCTTGCCCTACGTGCACGAACACTGGATGATATAAAGACGCACATCAAACGTCGTTAATGAGCGACATCGAAAAGATAATCCGCGAGATCGTCGCCGCGATCTCAGGCCTCCCGCCGAATATGCCGGGGCACAGCAACCTCTACCTCGACCTCGGCGTAGCATCCCTCCAGGCTCTGCAACTGCTTAGAAGTCTTGAGGAAAGATTCAATCTGAACGTTCCCGACGAGGAGTTCGTGGACGCAACCTCGATCGACGCGCTCACGCTGTTGATAGTGAGCGCCCTGTCCGCAGCCGGTGAGGCAGCCGAGAAATTCCCGAATGCCTGACCGTTCCAACGGAATCTCGCTGCGTTCCGGCTTCCTACATCATGCGGAGAAAAACCCGAACGCGCCAGCTGTAGTCGTCAGAGGGATCACCCGTTCGTATGGCGAACTTCACAGCATGGCCGCCACATTGGCAGGTGCCGTAACGGATGCCGTCGGAGGTCGACCCGAGCGGATCGGGGTTTTCACGTACCGCAGCGACACCGCGTACGCGGCGACGCTCGCGGCGCTTTTTGCGGGCGCTGCTTTTGTTCCGTTGAACCCCAACTTCCCGCCGGCTTACACAGCCAGCCTCATGAGCCAGGCGGACCTGGATGCGATCATCGTCGATAATACTTGCCTGCCGCAACTCGCCAGCGTTCTTCGAGATCCCGGGTCTGTATGGATCGTAGCTCCGAATGCTGATCGGGAGCAGGTTTCAGTCGGCACCAGAATCCTCGACCGGCGTGATCTCCTAAGTACCCGGGCGAGGCGGGAACTGCCGCCGATCACTCCGGAGGACACTGCATATCTGCTGTTTACGTCCGGCAGTACAGGGGTGGCGAAGGGCGTGCCCGTCACACACGGGAACGTCACGTACTTCATGGAAATGATGTCGCGGCGTTACGCGATCAGACCGGAGGACCGCTTTAGCCAGGCATTTGATCAGACATTTGATCTGTCCGTCTTCGATCTGTTCATGGCCTGGACCAACGGTGCTGCCGTGTACACGATGTCTCCGGTTGACTTACTCTCCCCCGCCAAGTTTATAAACCAGCACCGGTTGACCGTATGGTTCTCCGTTCCTTCGGTTGCCGCGCAGATGTGCCGCCGCAAGACGCTACATCCCGGGATCTTGCCAAGCTTACGGTGGAGCTTGTTCTGTGGAGAGCCGCTACCACAACCCATCGCGGAGGCTTGGCAATTGGCAGCTCCGAATTCCACTCTCGAAAACTTGTACGGTCCGACTGAGTTGACGATCGCCTGCTTCGTTCATTCGTGGGATCCCATACGTTCGCCTGCATTATGCAGGAACGGGGTTGTCCCGATTGGCCGACCGCACGACGGGCTCATGGCCTTGGTGGCAGATGACAACCTGAACCTTGTTGCCGATGGTGGCACAGGAGAGTTGTGCGTCTCGGGACCGCAGACCACACCGGGTTACTGGCGGACGCCCGATATCACGGCTCAGCGTTATGTGAGTCTGCCTGTGTCTAGACATGAGACGCGGCGCTTCTACAGGACGGGCGATTTGGTGACGAGACTCGCGGAAGGCGATTACATATTCCTCGGCCGTGCGGACCAGCAGATAAAGGTGCTCGGTCACCGAGTGGAACTGGGCGAAATCGAGTCTGCATTGCGAGCGCAACCAGGCGTCGAGCATGCAGTCGCTTTCGGCTGGCCTCCTTCGGGTTCAGCCGCTGAGTCAGTGATCGCAGTCGTTTCGGGTGATGACCCAGATATCGAGCGGCTTTTTACCGCGGCCAAGGCTATGCTTCCGCTTTGCGCTGTGCCACGTCTGATCTTTACGGTGCTCGAAATGCCGCTGAACGCAAACGGGAAGATAGATAGGCGAGCCCTGGAAAAGCGCTTCGGCGCTGAGCTGGCGCAGACAACGGGGATTTGACGATACGGCCGTGCAGTGCGGCCGCCAGAGACGCGATTCTGTTAGCATGACTGCCTATGCCGCCGGACCATCCAACGAACAACAAGGTGTGGGCGCTCGCAGTTCTTGTCTGCCTTAATGTTTTGAACTTCTACGATCGTCACCTCACAGGAGCTCTCGCCGAACCGATCCGCAAAGAATTCGCGCTCACCGACACGCAACTGGGATTGATGGGCAGCGCCTTCGTGTGGATCTACGCCATCGTTGGAATGCCGCTCGGCAGAATTGCGGATTCATGGAGCCGTAGGAAGATGCTCGCTGGAGGTCTGGCTGTCTGGAGCATGCTCACGGGCCTACTGGCTTTCGTCACAAGCTATGGCGGATTGGTTGCGACTCGCTTGGGGGTTGGCGTAGGCGAGGCGGTCGCAGCTCCTGCAAGTACCAGCCTCATTGGAGACCTGTTCCCGCCGGAGCAGCGTTCCCGAGCGCTGGGCATGTACATGATTGGCTTACCGATCGGAGCGGCGCTCAGCTATTTTGTATCGAGCCCGATGGCCCAGGCGTTCGGTTGGCGCACTGCCGTGATTGTGGCCGCGGTTCCGGGTCTGCTACTGGTGCCGGCGCTGCTGAGGATCGCTGAGCCGGTCCGCGGGGCAACGGAGAAGGGTGGCGCAGGTACAGAGCGCCAGCGCGTTTCACAACTGCTGCGCATTCCGACACTCTGGTGGATCATCGCGTCGGGAGCGCTGCTCAATTTCAACATGTATGCACTGGGTGGCTTTTGTCCCGCATTTCTGAGCCGCGTCCACGGTCTTTCGCTCCGCGATTCCGGTGTAGCGACGGGCATCATTTATGCGATTGGCGGTATCGTCGGGGCCGTATTCGCGGGGCGGATGGGCGACCGCATCGCAGCCAGGCGGGAGAACGGACGCATGCAACTCGCGGCGGTGCTCACACTGGTAGCCGTTCCTGCGGCGTGGTTCGGCATCCAGATGTCCCGGGGCAGCCTTATCCCAGCGATCGCATTGCTTGCGGTGGCGTATGCGGCCCTCAGCACTTATTTCGCTCTGGTCTACTCTTCGATTCAAGACATAGTTGCACCATCCGCACGCGGGATAACCATGGCGATCTATTTCATGGCGATGTATCTCTGCGGTGCGTCGTTCGGCCCGCTGCTCACAGGGTCATTGAGCGATCGAATGGCGCAATCCGCAGCGAGGGCTGCGGGGTCTGCAACGGTGACCGAGACGTTCCGGGCCATTGGACTCCAGCAGGCAATGCTCGTAATTCCGGTACTGTCTCTTGCGCTTGCGTGCGTACTGTATGCTGGGTCCCGTACGATCGTCGCCGACATCCGTCGGCGGCAGGCACAAGCCGCTGCAGTTCAAACGGCCTGAAGCCGAAGCACCACGTCAGTTGCAGCTAGCGCATCCGCATTGACAACCCGGCGCATTCGCACTAGTGTTTACGGGTATGCGGAGCCGTGTATTTGAATATGTAAAGTACGCCTGCGATTTCTACCAGCTCCGCCGGTGGATGAGCCGCCGGGGGAAAACGTGGGCATCCGTATACAAGCGCTACCTGGCCGGCCTCCAGCCGGATCCTCCGTTTCCACAAATTGTTCAGATCATCCCCACCGAACAATGTAACCTACGTTGCAAAATGTGCAACCAGTGGGGCGACACCGGGTACTTTGTCACTGGCAAGAGGCCGGTCTCGAGCATGGCGGTCGCCGATCTGATCCGTTTCCTCGACCGCTACCGCCAGATCGAACCAGACTTTCTCCTGAGCGTCCACGGCGGTGAGCCTTTCATGTACCACCACATGCCCGAGCTTCTCGATTATCTGGCGGAGCATCGTATCGATACTTATTTTGCGACGAACGGTACGCTCCTTGCCCGTCACGCGGAGAAGCTTGCCCGGATGAACCGCCACGCCATGTACCTGCTGTCGATCGACGGCGGTGAGGAGACCAACGACCTGATCCGCGGCAAAGGAACGACCCGGAAGATCATCGAAGGAATCCACTTGCTCCGTGACCATTCGCTCGGGATGAGGAACGGCTTTCCCAAAATCGTTGTCAACTACTGCGTAAACGAGCACAACCCGGGCGACATCGACCGGGTTCACGCCCATAGCCAGAGAAGTGGGTGCGTTCATCGTGAATTACAATCTCCGCTGGTTCCTGCCTGAGAAGAAAGGGCACGAGTACAACCGCGTTCTGGAGACCGAGTTCGGCGTGAAACCCACGAACGCCTGGACAGGCTGGGTCACCACGAACAGCTTCGAGAAGATCAACGACGCGATTGACCGGATCTACGACAAGACGCGCACGCAGTTTTTCAGACCCAGAGCCCCGCTCTTCTCGATCATGCCCACAATGCTGAGCCGGGCGCAAGCGAAGAGTTTCTATCAGGATTACGACGAAGTATTCGGCATCACATCCTGTATCATGCCTTCGGCATGGCTCCGGGTACATTCAACGGGCGAGCTGATCTACTGTCCAGGGCATCCGGATCTCATCCCAGGAAACGTGTTCACCGGAGATATCCGTGAGATCTACCTGAATGAGATGTCCACAAAGCTTCGCAAGCGAGTGGAGAAGGAGCTCCTTCCGATCTGCAACCGGTGCTGCGGTCTGTACATGACGCACCATGCGACGCGGCGCCTGGGCAAGGGATTCATGCCAGAAAAGAGGAGTGTATAAACTCCCATGACAATGGCCGCGGCAGCAGCTCGAACAGGTAGTCCACCAGGGCCTAGAGACCTGCCGTTGATCGGACAATTGCCCGCGTTCGGACGTAACGGTCCCGAATTCCTGCTGCGCACCGCCCGCGAGTACGGCGACATCGTATGTTTCAATCTTGGGCCGAAGCGGGTATACGTCCTGACGCATCCCGACCTGATCAAAGAGGTGTTAGTCACTCGCCAGCACGACTTCGCCAAGAGCCGAATGCTGCAGCGCGCTAAGATGCTGCTGGGCGACGGCCTCCTCACGAGCGAGCCGCCCCTGCACACCCGGCAACGTCGGCTTGTGCAGCCGGTATTCCATACAGATCGGCTGGCCGCGTACGGACGCGTCATGTCCCAGTACGCAGTCGGCAGACGAGAGCGCTGGCGCGAGGGCGAGCTTCTGGACGTGGATCGCGAGATGCGAAAGCTTACGCTCGCCATCGTTGCAAGAACCTTGTTCGATGCCGATGTCGAGGCGGAGACGGATGAGATCGGTGAGGCGCTGACCCAGTTGCTGGAACTTCTTCGGATGCTGTGGCTGCCGTTCTCAGAGATCCTGGAGAAGCTCCCGGTCCCGTCCACGCGCAGGTTTAAGAAGGCGCGTGACCGGCTCGACGCGACGATCTATCGGATCATCTCCCAGCGTCGGGCATCAGGCGCGGACAAAGGCGACGTGCTCTCAATGCTGCTGCTCGCACTGGACGAAGCCGGAACCGGCGGGATGACGGACGATCAGGTCCGCGACGAGGCGCTGACAATCTTTCTGGCCGGTCAGGAGAGCACAGCGGTCGCCCTGACATGGACCTGGTATGTGGTATCGCAGCATCCTGAAGTCGAGACGCGGCTCCACGCTGAGCTCGACGAGGTGCTGGACGGCCGAGCGCCATCGGTTGATGATTTGCCGCAGCTGCGTTATACCGACATGGTGTTCGCCGAAGCGATGCGATTGTACCCGCCGGCCTGGAGCATTGGGCGGACTGCGCTGAAACCCTTCGAGGCTTTAGGCTACACGATTCCTCCAGGCAGCCTCGTGCTGACGCCACCGTACGTAGTTCACCGCGACCCTCGCTGGTTCGCCGAGCCGGAGCACTTCGATCCGGAGAGATGGACAGCGGAGGAGAAGGTGAAGCGCCCAAAATTCTCGTATTTTCCGTTCGGGGGCGGCGCGCGGGTGTGCATCGGCGACCGGTTCGCGTGGATGGAGGGCGTGCTGCTGCTCGCCGCGATCGCTCAGAAGTGGCGCTTCGAGTTATTGCCTGGCCACCCCGTCGCGTACCGCGCCGTGATCACGCTCCGCGCACGATACGGGATGCGTATGATCGCGCGTGCGAGATGAACCATGATTGGATGAAGGAGGTTACACGCGTATGAACGACCACGGCACTTTCGGTGAAGTGGCAGCGCTCATCCGCGAAACTCTGGCCCTACCGGAGTCCGAGCCCGTTCGCGATGACCAACTCCTTTTCTTTGATCTGAACTTCACTTCACTGGACATGCTTGATCTGTTGTTTCGGCTCGAACAGCGTTTTGACATCAGCATCCGCGAAGGAACGATCTACCAACTGGCGCGCGGTGAAACGCCGGACAGCGAGTTTGCGGTGGACTCTGTGCTGACCTCTTCGGGACGTGAGCGGCTGATGAGAATGATGTACGACTCGCCGGCGGAGATCTTCCCACCGCGCATTCATGTCACGACCTTACCGCGCTATTGCACCGTCGGTGCCATCACCCGACTGGTCGAACACAAGATAGCGAGAACCTGAACATGTTCGAGACAGTGCGGTCAATCACAACGAATACAGCGAGCGGTCTCGCGTCAGGCATCGCTGTGGTTCCAGCTGATTACCCGCTCTTCTCAGATCATTTTACCGGAGCTCCGGTGCTACCGGGCTCGTTGCTCATCGAACTGGCGGCACAAATCGCCGGTCCACTGGCGGAAGAGACGGTCTGCTCACGGCTGGGGCTCGAACGCTGGGCCATGCTCGGGATGATTCGCGAGGCGAAGTTCCTGCGACACACGCCTCTTCCTGCCGAGCTTCTGATCCTGGCCGAAGTGCGTCGTACCGAAGCCTCCGCTGTAGTGGTACAGGTGGCGGCGCGCGTGGACGGGCGTGATGTGTTGCGCGCCGAGCTTTGGATGATCATGCTCGAAGCCGCGCCCGAATGGGCAAAAGCCATCGCGGCGCGTCGTGAACGTGTCGCAAGGTGGAAAGGAACAGCCCAGTGAAGCTCCGCTGTCAGCCGGTCCACGCGTTGTCCCAGATGGATGCCTTTTTTGTCGCTTGTCAGGAACGTACAGGAATACTCATGCAGCACGGCGTGGAGGTCGACGTCAGGGCAGAATTGCAGCGCGAGCAGCTGGAAGCGGTTCTGTCGTATCTCGTTTGTCGTTGGCCCAGGCTTGGTCAGACCTTACACAAAAGCTGGGCAGGGCTACGTTGGCGTGGAGAGTGTCATGTGCAGAAGATGCTTCGGGTGGCCAACGAGAGCGATTCACTTCACCGGTGGAGGAACCAACCGCTGGACCCTTTCACTGAACCGCCGTTTCAGTTGCTCTACGTCCCCGGAACGCATCGTAGCACGCTGGCTTTTCGATCTCATCATTCCGTGGCTGACGGCGAATCATCCGTTGTGATCTGCAACGAGGCGATGCGCATACTCGCATTGATGATGAGGGGCGGCGCGCCTCTGCCTGACCCTGATATGGCTGGTACACTCAGCCTCCCGAAAATCATCTCTCCGATGCGCCTCCTCCGCGATGGGAAGCTCCTCGCGATGTGGCGGCAAATGCGCTCGGTTTCTGCCGAAGCCAGGGCTGGGCGAAGCATGTCCTTAGCTATGTGTGCGCGAGAACCTGGTCCGATAGCGACCTGCGAGAGGCTGGTCGATGAAGTCGATTTCGTCGAATTGAAGGGGAGAGCCGGCTCGGCCGGCATCACGCCTGCCTGGTTTTGCGCGGCGGCCTGGGTGCGGGCGATCGCCACGTGGAACAGTTCGCGGGCGATACCGACACAGCGTCGTCTCTCTGGAAGTACCGGTGAGCTTGCGGCCGAGGCGAAGCCGCCTGGAAGCTGTCGGCAACTTCATTTCGCCGCTTGTTCTTTTTGGCGACCCATCGCAGACGCTCCCAGAAGTCTCGCCCTTGGCCTCCGGGCGCAATTCAGAACGCAAATGCAAGAACGCTCGCACCTGGTCGTGCCTTTATTTACCGCGCCGGCGCGCTTCCTGCCCTGGCCGTTATTCCGCCGCCTCGCTATGACTCACGCGTCGACCGGCTTTGCCACCAGTCACTTCACGTGGCTGGACCAGAAAACACACCTGCAGGGATTCTCAACGCTCTCGGGCGGCGCGCTTGAGATCCTCGATTTGCACATTTATACGCCCGTGTGCCTGCACATGGGGGCCGCTCTGGCCGTACTTTCTCTTGCGGGCAGAGCAAAGCTTGTGCTGACCTATCGCCTCAACGCGTTCTCCGGAGAGGATGCGGAGTCGCTGCTGGAGCTGGTCTTCGACGAAGTCAATGGGCGTCGATGTAAGTACGAACGGGCCGTCGGATGAGCAGCGTAGGATCCGGTAAGCACGTCATAATCATCGGGGCCGGCCCTGCGGGGCTGGCCGCCGCCGTCTGCCTGACACAATGCAAAGTCCCTTACACGTTGCTGGAACAAGGCTCGGTCGCACTGAGTGCGCTTCGTCACGTTGATCCCGAAATGGTGTTACTCTCGCCAACGGCTCTGTCTCTGCTGCCTGAGATGGAGAGTCCGTCGGAAGCGCCTCCATACCTCTCTTTCCGCCTGCTTGTCTCGGCTCTCGAGCGCTATCAGGAGAAGCATGACTTACGGATTGTCAATGATGTCCAGGTCGTACAGGTAGACCATGATGGGGAAGCGTTTCTCGTTCGTTGTCGTGGCACAGATCATGCGGAGCGCGTCTTTGCCGGCAGTCATGTCATTAACGCCACGGGCATCATCAGTCATCCGCAACTCCCATCGGATTTAGAGCCCTGCCAGTGCTCGTTTCAGTGGCTGCATAGTATCGACGCGCGTGCTCACGACCTTGCGCAGGCCCGCAGACTTCTGGTGGTTGGCGGCGGACCTTCTGCTGCTGAGGTGCTCGAACGCTGGCTTAACGTGTGCGGCGCCGATGCTCGCGCGTGGCTCTCGCTCCGGTCGCCTCTCAGAGCCGTCCCGCACTGGATATGGGGGGTAGATGTACATTATCTGAGCTGGTTGGCAGAGCGATTTCCGACCTCGTACCTGGGTTGGAAGGCTAGGCCGTTTCGCGAGCCGATGATAGGTCTGACGGTCCGGCGCGCGATAAAGACCCGTCTGATTACAAGAACACCCGCGGTGCAGAGTTATCGAGGCGACACCGTGACACTCAGCGACGGTCACAGGCTCCAACCGGACCTCGTCGTCTTTTCGACGGGCTTTCGCTACGCGTCGGAGCCTCTGGCTCGGCTGCTGGATTATGACGCAGAGGGCAGGCTTGTTGTCAGAAAATGCGAGAGCACGCGCACACGCGGTCTCTACCTACTTGGTTTCCGATTCGGGCGAACGTTAGCGTCCCCTTACCTGCGAGGGATTGCCCGCGATGCGCAGTACGTGGCGGAACGGATCGTCAGCGACCGCCGGGGAATCGACCACAATCGTCTAGTACCAGTTTGGGGCTTCACAGAGCGGGCAAGCCGATGAAAGCCATACAGGTGGACGCGTTTGGCGGGGTCGAGGCACTGCGGCTCGTGGAACATCCGAAACCTTCGCCCGCCGAAAGAAAGGTTTTAATACGCGTTGCGGCGAGCGGAGTGAATTATGCGGATATCATGCAACGCGAAGGCATCTACCCGGGAGGGCCCAGGCCGCCCTACATCCCCGGATTTGAGGCGGCAGGGATCGTCGAGTCCGTCGGGACACACACCGACAGTGCGCTCGTGGGGGCACGAGTCGTCTGTATCACTCCGGGTGGCGCGCACGCCGAATATGTCAGTGCTGACGCACGCGCCTGCATTCCATTGCCCGACGAACTGTCTTTCATTGAAGGTGCAGCCTTTCCCGTGCAGTATTTGACGGCTTACCACGCACTTACAACTATCGCGCGGGCTGCGGAAGCTGAAACGGTGCTCGTCCATGCTGCAGCCGGCGGGCTCGGCACTGCTGCCGTGCAAATCGCCCGGTTGCTCGGCCTGAGAGTTATCGGAACGGCATCCACACGCGAGAAATGCAGCCGTGTGCTTGAGCTCGGCGCAGAGCACGCGGTCACTTATGACGCATTCGAGACTGCGGTGCGAGAGTTTACCGGCGGTCAAGGGCCGGATATCATTCTCGACACGCTAGGTGGGGAGGTGCTCCGCCGCGACCTCTCGCTGCTGCCACCGCTCGGACGGCTCGTCGTCCTCGGTCTTGCCAGCCGCCAGGCTCCGGTTATTGATCCGGTCAAGCTTCTGTTTCGGTCGCAAGCGGTGCTCGGATTTCATCTCAGCGCGGTTCTCGAGCGCGCAGCGCTCGTGCAGGAATCGGTTGGAAAGTTACTAGTCTGGATTGGCGAAGGCAAGCTCAGGATACAGGTCGGGCATACCTTTCCTCTACTGGAAATTCGCCGAGCTCATGAGCTGCTCGCCAGCCGTAATAGTTACGGCAAGATCGTACTGCTCCAATAACACTCAACGCGAGTATAATCCTTGTCGAGTTCTTTCGATATGGCTGACATACGATTGGGTTCTTTCGACGGGGATTACGACGCGCTGGCGTCCCTGATGCGGCGATCGTGGGCCGGCAACAGAGAATCGTCCCTTGATTACACTTCGGAGTTTCTTCGCTCCTGCCTCCGGTATCCCGGGAGCACCGCGGAGTTCGCGCCCACGCTGTACGAGGAGGATGACCCGATAGCTTTCATTGCAGGTTTTCCCCGGCAAGTCGAGTGGTGTGGCAAATCCTGCAAATTTCTGCTGAGCACCTTCATGACATCGGCGCCTGAACACAGAGGCAAACGATACGGTACACGGCTCTGGACCGAACTCGTTCACAAGGCTCGGGCGACCGGTTATGACGGAGTCCTCAGCTTCACCTCGGCCGGACGGCATCTGAGTTGTACGTCAGAAGATTCGGAATGCGGGGCCGGGTTTCCCACAGGACGGATCTTCTCAGTTGACTACCAGTCGGTTTTGATCAATAGGTCGGCAGACGTAGTTACCGACTGCGTTGACACGCAGATCGATCTCTTTTTGGAGCTTGCTATGACTGCTGGCCGACGTGCGCCTTTTCGCCGTAGCTGGACACGCAAGGAGGCCGAATGGCAATGCCGGGAACGGCTGGGTGCGGTTGTCGCCACACTGGATGAGGCGACAGGGCATGGGATGGCTACTGGGTATGTCGTGGACACAATGCCGCCGAGTCCGGTTCGTGCGCTGCTCATAGAAGATTTGCTGTGGGATGATTTGAAGCCGGACGAGCGTGTGCTGCTTCTCCGGCGGCTGATGGAACAGGGCGGTGCGCGCGGGGCCCGTATCGCTTCCGTGGCCATCACCGGGTATACAGACTACGAGTGCATCAAACAGCTGGGTTTTCGACCGATACCCAGGCGCATGGACCTTTGGGTGACACGCTGGGATGGCCCGACGCCAGAACCGGTTGATCGGGTGTATATCGACGTCCTCTAGCCATGCAGATCGCGGCTCGTCCGCATTTCCTGTAGAGTAGATCAGCTCTGTGTACCCGGGAATGACTTCCGCTGGAAAAGGTCGTGATGCGAGTGTTGCAATCGCCTCTGTCGGTTTGGCCACCGCACAAGGCAGTACCTGCGATATTGTGCGGGGCGCATCGCTCCGCCCCGCGACGAGGCTGCCCTGGCTCAGAAATAAGTGGACTACTTGCCATTTGTCATACCCGGCGGTTGGGGTCGAGCCAACGCTTTACGGAGGCGACCGCTGGTCGGCGCTGGCCAGGCAGGCTCTCAAAGATTGCTTCCGTGATAATGAACCTCCTGCGGGAACGCGGCTCCTTGCGGCCTCATGCAACGGGGTAGCGGGCGGCTTTGATCCGGATTCCTGGCGTCATGCGTTCGATTCGCAAAAGCTTCTCAGCGGCACCAATTGGGTGAATGGAAACCTGCCGGTATTCAGCGCCTCATGCACATCCGGCTTGCATGCCCTGTACGCAGCGAAACGACTGTTGCTCGCCGGCTGTGCTGCCGACGTGGTGGTTCTTGCCGCAGACATTCTTTCGGCAGCAAACCATGACAATTTCGAGGTCTTACGGGTACTTAGCGACAGTCCGACACCGTGGCAACACACGAGCAGCGGGTTTATCTTAGGCGAAGCGGCCGTAGCTATTCATCTGGTTCGCAGTGACGACCCGGAAGGACTTCCCGTGCCTGACGGGCCTATACTCGGGAGCGATCTTGAAAAGCATGACGGCCTCTGGACGCTGCTGTCGAAGCTCCGGCCTCAGGATGTCGCGCTTATTCTCGGTCAGGGCACAGGCCCCTTCCTGAGCGACAAGCTGGAATTATCAGCACTCCGAGCCAGTCTCAGTCAGACTGTACCTCTTGCGACACCGCTTACTTATTTCGGGCACACTCTGGGCGCATCGGGTCTGCTCTCCCTTGCTCTGGCGGTTCTGGCGTGGAAACGGCGGGAGATGTTGCCCGTCTTATCGATGCCGGCCCGCTCAGCTGCAGACGGCAGGCAGCTCTTCAATGGTCCTCCGGCTCACGGACACAGACTACTGACGACATGCCGCGCGATGAGCGGAGCCTGCGCGGTTGCCGCGATCGGACCGGCTGCGCGATTTCGACCGCAGCACGCTGAACGGTGGCACTCGGCTGCCGAGCACGGTGTAGTGATGCACCGACTCTTGCGCCGGATCGCAACCGAAGCCGTTCGGTATCGCCCGCGTGTTCCTCCGCATCTTCTCCTGGTGCGGATGGATGAGCCGTTGCTTCCGGAAGCTCGTGCGTGTGTCGGCGGCAGGCTGCTTCCCAGTGCCGTGCTCGAGCTGACACCTGGCTTCGTACCGCAGCTGATCGCGCGCCGGTGGGGTTTTACGGATGGGGCCTTGTGTCTGGTCGGCAGAGACGAGGGAGATAAGACGACACGTGAAATCGCAGAAGCATGTGCAGAGTCCCGTCTGACGGTCAGTCGCGTAAATCTGCGCGGGGGTGAAGATGATCGAACTATCGAATGGAGTGCCTGAAGCAGGGTCGCGGCTGATGGAAGGATTGCGCGTGCTGGTGACAGGTGGTTCCGGCGGCCTCGGTCAGGGGATCTGTGCCGTTGCGGCGCGCGAAGGGGCGCAGGTCGCATTTACGTGGAACGTAAACAGAGCGGGCGCCGAGGCGACAGAGGGTATGCTGCGCCGATACGGTGGTAGTTGCTTGGTGATTCAGGCCGATCTGCGCGATCGAGACGCGGCGCAGCGGGTTGTGGGTGCCGTTGAAGAAGCATGGTCGGGTGTTGACACCTTGGTCAACAATGCCGCTTTCAGCGAAGCGGTGCCTTTCGTTCTGCTCGACGATAGGGACTTCGCCGACCTGATGGAGCTTAATGTATTTGCCGCATTCCGAATGTGTCGAGCCGCGGTGCGCGGAATGATTCGGCAGAAGTACGGACGCATCGTCAATATCAGCTCCATTACGGGCTCGCGCTCTGTCGCCGGTCCCGTTCATTACGCCGCCAGCAAAGGGGCGCTTGAAGGGCTGACGCGCAGCTTGGCCCATGAAGTGGGCGCATACGGAGTGCTCGTCAACGCCGTCGCTGCAGGAATATTCGAGGGAGGACTACGCTCAACGATTCCCGAGCATCATCAGAAACGCTATCTCGACGCCTGTGCGCTCTCTCGTTTCGGTCAGCCCGCCGAGTGCGGCGAGGTGGTCGCATGGCTGGGATCGCGACGTAACACCTACATGAATGGCTCGGTTCTCTTTCTCGACGGTGGAACTCTCGCCTGAGCCCGGTTTTCGATTGACTCTCATCCAAAAAGGCGTAGAATTAATGCTACTTTGCCGCCAGGCAAACAGTTGAGAAGGAGCGCAGTGTGACACCGCTCAACTTAATCTACGGACGTCCCACGGTCAAAAAGGACAGAGACTCGGCTTTCTTTTCCTACACCAGGTCGATCTGCCCTAAGTGCAAAAAGGTTATCGATGCACACATTGTGCTACGCGACGACCGCGTATGGATGCAGAAGAAATGTCCGCAGCACGGTTTCTTTGAAGTCGAGATCTCCAGTGACACCGAGTATTACGTCAAGTCGCTTTCTTACACGAAGCCCGGCACGATACCACTGAAGTTCTCGACGAGGGTCGAGCATGGCTGTCCTTCTGACTGCGGGCTGTGTGAAGACCATCTGCAGCACACCTGCTCTCCGATCTTCGAGATCAACGACGTCTGCGACCTGACCTGTCCGGTTTGTATCGTGCGAAACCAGCAGCGGTATTCGATCACGATGGAGGAGTTCAGGCGTGGCGTCGATTCTCTGGTCGCTGCCGAAGGCGAGTTACCTATCATGCTGCTTTCGGGCGGCGAGCCGACGCTTCACCCGCTCTTTTTTGAATTCTGTGATTACGTACTGCGCGGGCCTCATCAAGGTAAGATCAAACGGCTGCTTATCTCAACCCATGGCCGTCGCATAGCGAACAATCGAAGATTCGCGGAACAGTTCAAAGCAGGGGGCATGTATGCCTCGCTCCAGTTCGATACGCTGCGCGCGGGAGTCTATCCGAAGATCCGGGGTGTCGAGTTGATCGACATGAAGATGAAATGCCTAGAGGTCATCAACGAGCTAGATATTCCGACAGTGCTGGTTCCGACGGTCTCGAAGGGCGACAACAGCGACGAACTCGGGGCACTTGTCGAGCTTGGCCTCGAACTCAATTCAGTGTCTAGCATCGTCATCCAGCCGATGGCGCACACTGGCGACGGTGGTGACCATTATCACGGCAGCCCTGCCGGACACCGTCTCACCATGCCGGAAGTGCACCAGCTCATCCATGAGCAGACCGGCTGGTTCAAGCGCGAGTATTTTCATCCTGTTCCGTGCTCTCACCCGAGTTGCTATACGGCAACCTACCTGTTCCGCATGGATGACGGTAGGTATATCCCGCTACCGGAGTTCGTCAATATCCGGCAGTATCTGGATGCGATGGCTAATCGGGCTATCATGCGTGCGGACGATCAATTAGAGCGCATGATTCTCGACTCGATCACAGCACTCTGGTCAGCGACGAAGGTCGGTGAAGACTCCGAGGTTATTCTATCCTCGTTGAAAGGATTTCTGAAAGATACCTTCAACTCCCGAAACCCGCTCTCCCCCGTAGACATCGAGCGGCGCACCGAGGCACGCAGTAAGGCGATCTTCATCCACAATTTCATGGACCCGTGGGATCTGGATGTAGCCCGCCTGAAGAAATGCTGTACGCACTACCTGATGCCAGACGGCAGGCTGATGCCGGGATGCTCCTATAACAATCTGTACCGGCATAAGGACGAACGGTTCTTCCCTCATGCCGAACCGGTCTCGCCCATGCCGGTCAAGATCGACCAATCGGAGCTTGTCCAGATCACCGGCGGGAGGAAACCATAGGCATTTCGGAGATTATCGATGAACTGCGCGAGCTGATCGTCAGAGCCGCGCCCGATCCAGTAATCGCTGCTCCCGTACAAGAATGCGATGAAAATGATCTGCTCGACAACGTCATTCCATTTTCGTCGGTCATCCTGCTGGGAGTGGTCGTCGCGGTCGAAGATCATTTCGGCATAGTTGTCACGCGCGAGCAACTGGAGAGCGTGTGCGCGGGCGGCGCAACCCTGCTGAAGCTTGCCCACATGATCGAACACCAAGGGAAGCTCCCTGGCAAGTTAGGTTCGGTCGTCCGCGCTCGCGTCAGATAGCAGACTTTAGCGTGAAAATCGACATCGTACATCCGGCGCATTACCGCGACGACGGCTCGCTTGTTCAGGCAAATCGTTGGTACGATCGGCTCGGCGCTTACCTGCCCCATCTCGGCCCCCCGCTTCTCGCCGCCCTCACACCCGACAAACATGAAGTGCGACTCGTGGAGGAGTACTTGGAGGACATCGATTTCGAAAGCGATGCCGACGTCATCGCAATCTCCGGACAGATCATGCAGTTTGACCGTTGCGTGGACATTTCACGCGAATTCCGGGCGCGCGGGAGGAAGACCATTGTTGGAGGCTATCTTCCGTCCATGCTGCCTGACCGGGTAGAAGGATTGTTCGATGCCATCGTGATCGGCGAAGGTGATGACGTCTGGCCGCAAATCCTGAGCGACATTGAGCGAGGAAAACTGAAATCACGCTACAGGCCCGCAGAGCCACCCGACATCAGCAAACTGCCAGTGCCACGCTATGACCTCATCAGGAAGGATCGGGTTGTGGTGTATCCGGTGCAAGCGACGCGCGGCTGTCCCTTCACCTGCCAGTACTGCTCGATCGCGGCTGTCCACCAGGGTATGTACCGTAAACGCCCGGTGGAACAGATCGTGCGCGACGTTGAGGCGACGGGCAGCCACAATATTAACTTCTGTGACGACAATCTCTGTGAAGATGTTAAGTACTCTGACAGACTCTTCACCGCACTGCGCGGTGCTCCGATTCGCTGGGGAACGCAGACGACAATTAATGTAGCCCGGCATCCCGCTCTGCTGAAGAAAGCTCGCGAGTCCGGCTGTGTGCTAATGGCAGTCGGCGTCGAAACCTTTTCAGCGAAGAATCTCGCGGAGGTCAATAAGACATTCCACGCGGCTGAGAAGTACGCGGAGAGTCTGCGGCACATCATGGACGCTGGCATCAGCCCGCACGCTCTGATCATCTTCGGCCTGCCCAACGACAACGCGGAGACTTTCAAACGAACGGTTGAGTACCTGGAAGAGCTGAAAGTGCCCGTTACCCAGTTTTTTATCCTGACGCCGTATCCGGGATCACCCACCGGCGATAAGATATGGCGCTCAGGTAAGGTGTTCGATGAAAGGCTTGCCCACCTGCGCGAGCCCTACGTCGTTTTCGAGCCGGAACACGTCACGCCCGCGCAGTTGCATGACGGCTGGTGGAAGGCAGTGAACGACTTCTATTCAATGCAGTCCATTTTTAGGCGTATTGTCCTGCGCCGCAAACCTCTCAACCTGTGGATCAACCTGGCCACCAACCTGTATTACTGGTCGAAAGTCAAACGTGGCATCCACACCGTCTACTTCGGGAAGAATTAACCGTGGACGTCGTTCACCTTCATGTAGACATTCTTCCCACCACGGCAGCCAGCCAGGAGTGGCTAACTGAGGCAGAGCGAGCGCAACTGGCGACGCTGCCGTTCGGCCACCAGCGGCGGAGCGAATGGATACGCGGGCGGCTAGTCATGCGCCGGGCGTTGATTTCAACGTTCGGCGACAGCGCAGAACGGTTAAGTATTCTGACCGACCATGACGGTGCGCCCCGAATTGAGGGCATGACCGACCTCGGTATCTCACTTTCGCATGATGGTGACTACTTCGCGGCCGCGATTGCTGGTCGATCCGGGCTTCGCGTTGGTGTTGACCTTTGTCTGCGGCGACACGAAGCGGGATTACGTAAAATCTTTCCGCGTCTGGCCGTGCATGCTCCTAAGGTCGACGTAGTCGCCGCCTGGGCCTCGCTGGAGTGCTTCCTGAAGCTGCGACGACTCGGCGTCGTGGATCTGCTGGACACGGCTTTCACGATCGCGATCACCATGGACGGTCTCACGATCTCGGCCCTCGGGTCAACGGTCTACCTGTCGCTATCGAGACATCCCCAATTCGTTGTTGTCTGGGGGGCAGAGGCGGCGTGACTTACCTGGTAACGTCTGCGGTGACAAAAGGATCCGCAGCTGCGATTCGCGAGGCATCGCCAGATATTTGGAGAAGCGTGCGCCGTTACAATCTGCCCGTGCAGCTTGCCCTCGCGGCGGCCTGGGAGGTTACACCCGCATCTTCCGATCCGTCAACGCTCGCCGTCGTTTCCCTTGCGCCCTGCCGATCAGGGTCCGCGGATGTGCACCGCTGGGTACGGCTCGTCATCCAGGGGCTCGCGCAGGCCAATCTGGGCGACACACGCATGAATCCGACTGATACGCTTCATGCAGTAGATAATCTGGCAATGTCTACCTTTGCGATCAGTCAAAGTAATCATGCCTGGTGTCTTGGGCTCGGAGGAGCGGCCGGGCAGGCGTGGTCGGGACTGGAAGCAGTTCAGGAGCGGCTCGCAGCCGGTCACGAGACGGAAGCGCTCCTGATGGCCGGTGATCAGGAGTGCGTTGACGGTTCGGAAACCGGCCTCGGCGTCGCCCTGCTTTTTTCTGCTTGTCCGAAGCCCTACGCCGTATCCGGCCGCCGCGTAACGCTCCTCGCAATCAAGCGCGAGCGGAAGCCCCATGCAAAGCTGTGCGTGCCGCACGCGGCAGCAGGATTATCTCGGTTGCTTTCGCGGATCAAAGGGCACCCGGGCGGGCCGCTGTCGTATGAAGTGCCTTTTGAAGATTCGGACGGAGTCGATGCCGTCAGCGTCTCACTGGAGGTCGAGCATTGGGCACGAAGCGCCGCGTCGTGATTACGGGAATGGGCGCGCTCTCCGCGCTCGGCGGGACGCCGGAAGAGCTATGGAGAGGCTTGATACAGGGTCTCTCGGGCATCCGCAGAGTATCTCATCTGACGACGTCGCGAATCAGTGTTACCACAGGCGGAGAAGTGGAAGAGGTTGGGCATGACCGTGTTGACCGTGACGGCGAGATTGCCCGGCGAGCGATCGCCAGCGCACTGCGGGCGGCAAACCGCGATGCTGAGGGCTGCGGCTTCGTCTGGGCCACGGGACTCGACACATTCCAGGCTTGTGCCGACGATTACGTGCATCGCTCCGCTGGGCAGTGTTTCAGTGATTTAGCATTGCATTTCGGCAACCCGCGTCGCATGATCGCCGCTGCATGTGCTTCAGGCACGCAGGCCGTCGGTGAAGCATTTCGGCTCGTGAGGGATGGACGCGCGCAGGCGTGCGTGGCAGGTGGCTCTAGTGTGATGCTCACACCGTTCTACCTGATCGGGTTCGCCGGACTGCAAGCTCTGGCTATCGATCGTGATGGCGATGAGCCGTCTGCCGTCTGCCGTCCTTTCGACCGTCGGCGCCGAGGTTTTGCCCTGGCCGACGGTGCAGGGGCGCTGGTGGTAGAAACACTCGCCGGTGCGCGACGTCGCGGATCGGCAGTGCTGGCCGAAATCGTCGGCTTTGGCATGAGCCAGGATGGTTTTGACCTCAACCGCCCGTGCGATGACGGCGCAGGTGCAGAGCTTTGCATGCGCCGGGCGCTGGATGATGCTGGTCTGGAGCCAACGGCCATCGAGGCGGTCAACGCTCACGCTACGGGAACCTTTCTCGGCGACCTTGCTGAGGCCACCTCCTTACGCAGGCTTCTGGGTAGCACCTGGAGGCGCACGCCGGTTTCGGCGGTCAAAGGTGCCATCGGTCATGCAATGGCTTCGGCGGGCGCTCTTGAAACAATTGTCGCGGCTTTCACATGCGCCACCGGCATCGTGCCCCCGACCGTGAATCTGGTTGACCCAGATGTGGGCTGCGAGTTGGATCACGTCCTCGGAACGCCTCGTGACGCTGATGCGCGCACTGTCTTGTCTACATCGTTCGGCATGGGTGGACAGAACGCTGCCATCGTCCTTAAGAGAGCCACCTCCGACAGCTGAATTCATGGGAAGGGTGGTGCGCTAGCGGTTCGCCATGCGGCAGTTATCGTGTGCGCAGAGGCTACAAACATGGTATGGTGCATAGGACTACATGCGGCCTGCTCTTGCTGATCGGCTTGAACTCGCGCGCAAGTGGTGCACGGATGCACTAAAGCACGAGCCGCTGTCCAACATCGATGAGTTTCTTACGCGGTCTGGCGTTACTGCTCACGGAAGAGCCGAGTTGGTCGCCGCATCCGCGGCTAAGCTAGCCGCCGTACCCGCATTGCTTACGCTCCGTGATGCCGTCAGGCTTCATGTTCATCCTGACCCGGCGACGTGCGGACTCGAGCGTGTGCTTCTGCTTCGCACGGCGCTGGACAACATTGACCGCATCCCGTCATTACCGGTGGACGAGTCCGTCATGCATTTATTCTGCCGGGATTTCAAGTGGTATGCGGACCCTGCGCGCGTCGAAGCGTCGATGCTCAGCTACGAGCGCTGCGTCTTCTACGCCAGGCTGCGTGTCGCGATGCTAAACCGCTTTCCCAGTGGACAGAGCGAGTGGGAGATTTCCGGCATTCCAAGGAGTTGGCTGTTGAGAGTGTCGCCACGCGATCTTCCTCGCACACTCGGTTTCATCTTCTCCGGCCTGAGGGGGTTCAAGCCCCTGTTCGTCGGACATGTGGGCACGGGACGGCGATGGCCATTTTTGAGCGAACGTGACGCGCACCTGGCCTTGTACCGAGAGGCTTTGGCGCTGGAAAAGCAACCGCAGATACGAGGCATCGTGGCTGCATCCTGGCTTCACTCCCGCGAGACGCATCGTGTCAGTCCGCATTTGGCGTTCATGAACTGCACTGCTTCGGGGAGCAACGGTTTTTATGTAGACCTAGGAGCCGCCTCGGAGAAGGACGGTTTCCTGGAAGGCGACACCCACAGAGCAGAGCTGTACCACACAGGCCAGTACAAGCCGACAATCGGACTCGTTGCTTGCACGCGCGAACACGCGCTGGAATGGATGCGCAGCAATCGTCACCTCGAAGAGCATCTGATCCCACAGCGGATCTGAGGTGCGTGTTGTCCAGCTTGAAGCCGGAGGTCGTGTCGCGTTCCAGCCCTTGAACTCAGGGGTCAAAAATCACTGTACGGGTGCTTGGGCCTGTTCAGAAAATGGTGGTTCGATTTGGTGCCCATATTTCGAAGTTCGCAGATCATCTTCCAGGTGCGCAATTGCTTCGATCGTTTGCTGAGCCCTGAGCCGCGCTCTTGATATCGCGCACCTTCCTGCAGAATCAACCAAATCAGGCGGCACTGTCGATGGGAGATGACTCCGATCGCTTGGTTATGTCCAAGGCGCGGGACCATCCGACGATACACAACTTCGAAGATACTGCCTTTCGTTCTGGCACCGCACCGGCGTTTGCCTTGATTCAGTAAGCGTCGCATGTGGCGATTGCCCTTGGGAGATCGGTGGTTGTAAATGACGCCTGCCGTCTCGTTGCTACCGGGCAGATACCAGCCTACGAGGAAAGACACTTGGCGGAGGGAAAAGCGGCGGCTACGGGCCCGACTTCGGCAATGATCTGCTGTGCTGAGGATAGTATCCGCGATTTTGTGTAAACACCGTTCCGGTTGAGCAGCCATTTACCGCTGTTGAGCTGCCAGGATTCGATCTTCCCAAAGGATCGTGAAGCGGCTGAGTGCGGCTTTCCAATGCTGCACAATCTCCCATCGGTCGACGACGTTTCTCAGGGCCAAGAACAGTAACTTCAGCGCTGCCTCCTCGCTCGGGAATGATCCGCGTGTCTTGATGATTTTACGCAGCGACATATTCAAAGATTCCACCGCATTCGTGGTGTAGACGATGCGGCGAATCTCGGCCGGGTAGGCGAAGAACGGGATGACCCGTTCCCAGTGCCGCTTCCATAGCGAACTGGTCGTTGGATAGCGCACATCCCATTTCTTAGAAAAGGTGTTGAGTTCGTGCTCGGCAGTTTCCACGGTATCCGCCCGATAGATCGCCTTCAGATCCTGGGCGACTGCTTTGCGCTCTTTCCAGCTCACGTAATTCAGGCTGGCACGCGTGAGATGAACGATGCATAACTGCACCTGCGCGTGCGGGAACACGCTCTCGATGGCTTGTGGGAATCCTTTCAGCCCGTCTACGCATGCCAGAAACACATCTTTGACGCCACGGTTTCTTAGATCCGTCAGCACCTGCAACCAGAATTTCGAGCCTTCGTTGGCCGATGTCCATAGCCCCAACACGTCTTTCTGTCCTTCCAGGTCAATACCGATCGCAACGTACACCGCTCGATTTTCAACGCGTCCCTCATGGCGCATCTTCACCATCAGAGCATCCAGGAAAAGGATTGGGTATAGGTTTTCCAGCGGCCGGTTCTGCCATAGCTTTACTTCTTCGATAACGGCATCGGTGACTTCCGAGATCAGTGTGGGACTGACCTCGATCGCATAAATCTCGGCCAGATGGCCCTGAATCTCACGCGTGCTCATGCCACGCGCATACATAGACAGGATCTTATCGTCGAAGCCCGCGAATCGGCGCTGATGCTTGGCTACGATTTTCGGCTCGAAGCTGCCGTCGCGATCCCGCGGCACCTCAATCTGTACCTGGCCAAAATCGCCCTTCAAAGTCTTCGGGCTCGTGCCGTTTCTCGCATTCGCGGCACCCTCGCCGGCCGTCCCATGCTTCTCATAGCCCAGGTGATGCGTCATCTCGGCGCCCATTGCGCCCTCGACCAGTTTCTTGGTCAGGCGCTTCATTAGCCCGTTCGCGCCGATTAGGTCTTCCGGGCCTTTGTAGTCAGCCAATAATTCTTTGATGAGTTCGTCTGCTTTGTCCATTCGGTCCTCCAAGTCTAGAGGAACGAACGTTTACACGAAATTCAGGACACCCTCTGGTGGAGACGTCCGTTAATCTATGTCCAGGCTGACACCGTTGTCCGCTAGCAACGCGAACGGGTTCGGCCGATTCTGGGGCCGGCTGTCGAAATGCGTTGCGCATCTAGTCTAATTGTCGCTTGCAGTTGCTACGCAACACGTCAGACTCCAAGTACTTCCACCACCGGGTCAAGAATCTCTTCCTTGCGCTGCTCCCACCTCCGCGCCTGCATACGCTTGGCGGTCCTGCGCGCAAGATCTGCATAGTCCGGGTCTGCTACTGGTGCATGACGATCGCTGACGAGGTCCGGATTGAAGTCGAGGATCCATGTACCAATGAGAATATCCAGGCCCTCGGAGCAGCCGCGGCTTCAGGCACCGGCATACCCAGCTTCACGAGGATGGCAGGGACCTCCGAGAACCGAGTCGGTAGGTATTCGTAAACCTGACATTGAGCCGTCAGTTCTCTATTGCGACTCGCGACTAGCCACGATGCCCTACTCGCGACGTCAGCTCCAGTGCCACGCATGTGCCACCTCCGGCATGACTTGCGACGTTTGCCCGAATCCACATAAGCGCCTCATCTCGATCGATTCTGCCGTCGGCACGGACTGGCAAGCCACGCTCCGCTAGCTGCGAGATGCGTGCACGACTTACATGCAATTCCCGGGCGAACTCGGCTTTAGAAACGACATAGTCGGGCATAAACTCCATTGACTGTTAACGACACTACAAGGTAAATGGCCCAGAACCGCTTATCTGCGGACGACTGGCAGAGCCGTACCGAATGGCATCGCGTCGTTCGCTTCTCGCGCCTGGCAGAATATGCCCGCACGCTGGCCAAAGGTTCGCACGTGATGGTGCAGGGATCCGTTCGCACTCGTTAATACGAAAAGGACGGGATCAAACAACGCGTATTCGCAGCTCCGCGCCGACAGCATCGGCAAGCTCGATCGAGCCGAACGCAAACAGGAAGGCGATGCAGAACCGGAGAACTACGACAGCTGACCCGTGACGCGGGACCTCATCACCTGATGGAGTCCCGCGATAACGGGCGTGAATGGCCGCGAATTTCACAGCTAGGGTGAGTAAATCGCCGAACCCCCCGCATTGATGATCCTTCGGCCATACCACTACTCGCGAACACGATTGCGGTGTTCGGTTGCTATCTACGCTTAGGTTTGAGCGGCTGTCCCGAGGTCAGCCGCTCATTCGTGTCAGACCCACTCGGGACACCAGAGCCACAACATTTGTCGAAGTGTGCGGCGACGTCCTGCTACATGCGGCAATGTGCGGCATCGTGAGGCATTGGCGGGATCGCACAACCGCTGGATGCACGGGATTCGGCCCAAGATCCCGTGTTCAATTGTGTTCAGTCGTTCGCTGCTATCCGCAACCGCAACAAACGGCAGGAGAAATAATCATGAGCAGAAATGCGATGTGTTGGTGAGAACTGCCACGCACACCGTAATCAATTGACGCGACAACTGATCCGCTCGTTGAACGGCTGAATTACATCAGCCGCTAATTGAACACGAAGTTGAACACAAACCTGCGGTATTTTTGTAAGTAGTTGATTAGAATGGAGCCACCCGCCGGGATTGAACCGGCGACCTGCTGATTACGAATCAGCCGCTCTACCAGCTGAGCTAGGGTGGCTCGTTCAAAACATTTATACCACGCCCTCTTATCTCCTCGAAAGCCAGGTGCGCAGATCCGGATGCAGCAATTCGATCACATCCGGCTTCTCCATATCCGCTCTCGTCACCAGCACAGCCGGCAGATCAACCCGGCTCTCGACCGGCTGACCCTGCAGCTTGCGGCCGAGTGCTTTCACCGATTCATACCCCATCTGCAAACGGATTTGGATGACCAGCGCATCGATGTATCGATCCTGCAGATCAGCAACCAGCTGGTCGTTGCTGTCGAACGCAATCATTCGGACCTTCGCATCCCCGCGAGCCTTGACCGCCAGCACTGCCCCCGCCGAACTCGACTCGTTATCCGCGAACAGCCCGCCCAGGTTTGGATGCGCGGCCATGATATTCTCGGCCGCTGCACGAGCCTTCGCCCGATCCGCCATCCCATACGCAGTCTGCACAATCCGAATCTTCGGATACGTCTTCTTGATCTCCTCTCGAAAGCCCTCTTCGCGCTCCATCGTCGCTGCGCTTCCTGGCATGAAGCTGATGATGGCCACCTCGCCCTCGCCCAGCAGCAACTCGCCCATCTTCCTTGCCGCCATCCGGCCGCCCTCACGATTGTCGGTCGCCACATAAGTAAGCCGCTTTTCGGTATCGATATCGGAATCGAATATCGCGACCGGAATTCCCGCTGCAGCTGCCCGCTCGACCACTCCGACGAGCGCCTTGCGATCGACAGGAGCTAATGCAATCCCGGCCAGACGTCGGTTCACCATCGACTCGACAATCGCAATCTGACGGCTCGAATCGACCTCCAACGTTGGAGCGTTCCATTCGATATCTACGTTAAACTCCTTCGCGGCTTTCAAGGCGCCGGCGTGCACCGTTTGCCAGAAGACGTGGTTGGCCCCTTTGGGTACCACGCCGATCACAGGCTTCACGTCGGATCGGCAGCCGGCCAAACACGTGCTAATCGCCAATAGCGCGAGATAACGCATGATACGTTACTGATATGGTATCGGCATACGTCGGGAGGATGTCGGAGTTGCCTCCCGGGCGCATGTCACCCGTCCGCGCTTTCGGACGCGACTATGCGATCTGCAACGTCGATGGCAGAATCTTTGCGGTCGAGGGAGTCTGTCCCCATCGAGGCGCGCCTCTCGCGCACGGCGCCTTACACCAGCACACGATCGTGTGCCCGTGGCACGCGTGGGAGTTCGACTGCCGCACCGGCGCCGGTGACTGTGCCGACATCGCAACCATTCCCGTGACGATCATTGGAGACCAGATTTATCTGAATGCCGGAACTGCCCGAAGTTGAGACAATCGTCCGCGAACTCGGCCCACGTCTCCGCGGACGGCACATCGTGTCGGTCGAGGTTCTGCAACCGAGGATCACACGCCATTCGACCGCAGACATCACCACCGCGCTGCCGGGACGCCGTATTCACGATGTTCGGCGGCACGGGAAGTTCATCGTCGTCGATCTCGACAGCGGATGTCTTACGATCCATCTCGGGATGACGGGACAACTCCTGTTCGGCAGCACTCCCGGCCCCTATACGCGGGCCATCTTCACGCTCGATGACGGTAGCTTGCTATACGACGACACTCGTATGTTCGGAGCAATTGAGATGGGATCTGCGCGAGTCGATCGGTTAGGACCCGATGCACTGACGGAGTTGTCGCCTGAAGCTTTGAAACGAAAAGCTCATATCAAAGCCGTGCTCCTCAACCAAAACGTATTTAGTGGAATCGGAAACATCTACGCTGATGAAGCGCTCTTTCGCGCCGGTATTAAGCCGACAGCACGCAACATCAGCAAACCCCGAGCGCAGAAACTGCTTGCGGCGGTAGACGAGGTTCTACGAGAAGCAATTGAACACCGCGGATCTTCCGTATCCGATTACGTGGATACGGAGGGACGCCGTGGTTCGTTTCAACAGCGGCACCGGGTGTACGCGAGAGAAAATCTCCCCTGTGTTGTTTGCGGCACACTCGATCCGAAAAATCGTAGTAGCAGGCCGCGGGACCCATTTCTGCCCAAAGTGCCAGCGGTAAAGACGCGGATCCTAACTGCGCTTCTTAGGGCCGCCGCGAGGAGGTCCGCCGCCGGGACGCTTCGGCCCGAACGGCCGGTCCCCCCTGCCCTTTGGAGGCCGACTTCCACCGCCGGGACGTTCTCCGCGCTTTTCGTTCCGTGGCCCCGACGAACGTCTGCTTCCATACTTTGATCCGCCCCGATTATCATGCGGTTTCTCCGATGGCGGCCGGCGCTCCGGTCGGCCCCCCTTCGGAATTATCCGCACGTTGATACGGCTTACGGGGACGATCATCGCGCCGATCGCGATCGTATGGTTTTTGGTCGCGGCCATCGGCCTTCTTCGAAGGACGTCCACTGCGGTCATACGGCTTTTGGTCTCGCGTTTTCCCAGGTGCATCGCTGCGCTGATACGGCCTGCGGTCGCGGCCGGTCTCCGGTCCGTTCATCACGAGGAGTGAATGGTCGATCTCGCCTCTCGTAAGGCCTTCCTTCGCCCGTCCGGCCTTGACGGGAGGGTGGACCGCTGCGTTGCGACGGCCGTCCGTCCGGCCGATCCTGCGTTTTCGCTCATCATCGCGGCGTTGAAACGGCTTTCGTTCCGGCCGACCTCGGGACGTCGTTCTGGGCGCTCGGCGGCAGAGGAGTACGTCGTTCAAACGGCCGGCGGGGCCGCTCCTCAGGAGCCTCCTCCCGCGCGGCGGCAGCAGCAGGAGGTTTCGGCGCTTCGACCGAAGCCGCCGGCGAGGAGCCAGCACAGGCCGCTCTTCCTTGCGCGGCGCAGGTCGGACGGACAGGTCGGCTTCTTCGCTCAGCTTGGATGTCGGCGTCAAGACGGGGCTTCACGGAGGGCTTAGCCTTCTCTTCGCGCTCCGGCGTGGCGGCAACGATCGCATCCGCGGTCTGGATCACGGGCCTCATCGCAGCGACATCATGGACTCGAACGATCGCGGCGCCGTTCAGAATCGCGCGTCGTCACCGCCGCGGCGGTCGCGAATTCGAGCGCTTTCGGATCTTCCTGCGACAGGAAGGACTTGCGTGAAACCGCCGCCAACACCGGCAAATTCAACCGCTGCAAGTTCGCCGAGCCGCGCGAGGATCTCGGAGTTCTGTTCCCGCGCTTTCCGAAGCCGATGCCAGGGTCGATCGACGATGCGATCCGCGATCGACACCTGCCACGGACTGCGCGGTGGACGGCCGCCTCGAGTTCGGCGAGCCAGCGATCGCCCATCACATCGCGCATGGGGCCGAGTTGCGCCCAGGTCTCCGGCGTGCCGCGCATGTGGTTCAGGATCAGGCCGGCGTCGTATTTGCATCACGATCTTCACCAGATCCGGCTCCCACGTCAGACCCGAAACGTCATTGATGATCGATGCGCCGTGTTTCAGCGCCAGTTCCGCAACCCCGGCTTTATAAGTATCACAGAGATCGGAATGATCGAGCTTTCCTTTCAGCTTCTTCAGCACGGGAATCAGCCGGCGGAGTTCTTCGCTCGGAGATCCGTTCGGATCCGGGCCGTGTGACTCGGCGCCGATGTCGAGGATGTCTGCGCCTTGCTGCCTGCAATCTCGAGCGCGCGCAGCGACCGCGGCATCGGGTTCCAGATACTTGCCGCCATCGGAGAAAGAGTCTGGCGTCACGTTCAGGACGCCCACGATCAGCGTGCGCTCGCCGAGAGTCAGAGAGTGATCGCGGAATTTCCAGTCTGTTCTTTTGCGGGTCATTCGTATCGGAGGCAGACGATGGGATCAAGGTTGGCGGCGCGGTTCGCAGGATAATACCCAAAAAACAAACCGACACCGACCGACATCGCCACACCCAGCGTAACCCACAACAGCGAGACCGACGCCGGAATCGAAGGCATCAACGTTCGAACGGTGAAGGCGATGAAGCCGCCGAGCGCGATGCCGATGATGCCCCCGAGGCCGGTCAGCAGATGGCTTCCAGCAGAAACTGAACGCGAATGTCGGACTTTCTGCGCGCCGATCGCTTTGCGAACGCCAATCTCACGCCGTACGCTCCGTGACGGAGATCAGCATGATGTTCATCACGCCGATACCGCCCACCAGCAATCCGACCGAACTGATGATGCTCGTGAGCAGCGACCAGCGCGCCCGTCAACTGCGACCACAGATTCGACGAGGAAGTCCGGCGAGGTGAACTCGAAGTCGTTTTCCTGGTTGTGCCTTACACGACGCAAGCGCCGCATGCGCTTCCGTGACTTCGTCCTTGCGCCTTGTCCGGATCGATCGTCCTTCGGACACTGAAAACGCCAGGATCAGCTCCTTTGCTTCCGGATACTGTTTGCGGAACAGGCTGAACGGAATCATGGCGAATGTGTCGATGCCGGGCCCGCCGAACATGCCCGGGTCCTTCTCGAAGATGCCGATCACCTCATACTCGCCGGCCATTCATCCGCACCATCTTCCCGACCGGATCGAGGTTGTCCGAACAGCGAATCGGCGATCGCAGCTCCGAGCACGACCACGGGCCGGGAATGCTCCTCATCGAACCGCGAAATAAACCGGCCCTGCGCCACGGAGAAAAGTGGTATCGCATCCGCGTACTCAGGTTCCGCGCCGCGCAGGATGATTCGCTCGACCACATTTCCGCCGTAGCGGATATCGTTGCTTTGCCCAAAGAAGAAGCCCGCGTACCGAAGGTGGTGACGAATTCGACCGATGGACACATCGCCGCGAACGAATTCCGCGTCCGTAGTGCTGAAAGTACTTGCGCGGTCGGATCTTCTCGGGCAGCCTGCCGAAACGCGGGCCCAGCGGGATTCGCGAGACGAAATACGTTCGCGCGCCGAACGACTCCACCTTGTTCTGGATGTACGCGTTCAGTCCATCGATGATCGACGCTACGGAAATGACGCTGGTCACGCCGATCACGATCCCAGAATGGTCAGCCCGGAACGCACCTTGTGCGATCGCAGCGTGTCCATCGCGACCAGCAGGTTTTCCCGTAGCTTCGGCGCGAGTCATGTCTAGTCCGCTCGCAGCGCGACGACCGGATCGAGATTCGGACGCGCGCATGGCCGGATAAATTCCGAAGAACAGTCCGATAATCGAACTCAGAACCAGCCCGAGGATCGCCACCCAGGTCTGAACGGAGGCCGGAAACGCCGTGAATGTCCGCAGCAGCAGCGCGATAATGAACCCGGCGCTCACTCCAACGAAGCCCCCGATCAGGCACTGCATCACGCTTTCCGTCAGGAACTGCTTCGCAATGTCACGCTTCGTCGCGCCGAGCGCTCGCCGCACGCCGATCTCTTTCGTTCGTTCCGTCACCGATACGAGCATCACGTTCATAATGACGATGCCGCCGACGACGGCCGAAATGGAACTCACCATCATAAACACGGCGAAAAACGCTCCGCTGATCGACTGCCATAGTGAGATGTAGCTTTCTTTCGTGCCGATAAAGAAGTCATTTTCGGCGCCCGGCCGAACGTGCCGGCGAGACGCGCAGGATCACAGTCGCCTCATCCTGCGCGCGTTCGAAGTTCTCTGGTCCGCCCTGCGCCAGAATGTTCAAGCGTCAGGCTGAATCGGGGCCGCAAGCGGAAGAACGGGTTCAGCGGAATCATCACGAAGTTGTCCTGATCCTGCCCGAGCACGCTGCCGATCTTCTCGAACGTTCCGATGACCGTGTACTCAGCGTTCGCGATGCGGATTACTTTGCCCGAGCGGATCGACGTCCCGGAAAGAAGTTCTGGATGACGCTGTCGCCGATCAGGCAAACGTGCGCCGAACGGTCGTTCTTCGGAATCCGTGAAGTAGCGGCCCTGCAACACCGTGCGCGTATCGATATCGACCATGTTCGCCGTGTGCCCGTAAATGTTCACATCCGCGAGTTCATTGTCGCCATAACGCACGCTCGCCGTCGTGCTTGCCCGTCGCGCCGACCGCCTTGCAGGCCGCACAATATCCTGTACCGCCTCAGATCTTCCAGTTCGATGTGTTTGTTCTTCAACGCCCTGATGACGACATTGAAATCGGTTGCCGCAAAAGGCGTACGCGCTACCTGGAAGACGTCCGTCCCGAGATTCGCGATCTTCTTTTCAACATAGAGATTGGCGCCCTGCACGATCGTCATGACCGTGATCAGCGTGGCCACGCCCATCGTCAGCCCGACGACGGTCAGAACCGTGCGTAGCTTATGCGCCGCAGAGAAGCGATACTCTGCGCGACATTGTCGCTTTGCAGCAGCATCTCAGAACGGTTACGTGCTTGTACTTCTTGCCGACGCGAACGATGTACTCTCCGGGTTCGAGTTTGTGCGCCGGCCCCGATACCGGGATCTCGTCACCGCGAGGCGACTGCGCTCACCGAGACGCCTGCGATTTGATGATTTTGTCGGCTTCCGTGACGGACGAAACGAACCGCGCCTGCACGAGCACGCGGTTCAGGCGCGAATCGGTGATCGCGAAAGTGATCCAGCGTCTCGACCGGCGGCAAACCGCCCCATGCGGAGGACACCTGCTCGGCCTCTTCGGCTGAATGGAAGTCGGCAACGATCCGCTTCGCCAGATCTCTTCTTCGCATCGAGCGGATTCTGCGTCGCCCGAATCTGCCCGATCTCCTCGAGAGACAAATCCGTCAGCAACTCGTAGTAGCGCCAGATCAGCGTATCCGAGATATTCATCAGCTTGCGGAACATATCGGCGGGCGGCTCAGTGATCCCGACGTAGTTGCCTTTCGACTTCGACATCTTCTCCACGCCGTCGAGGCCTTCCAGAATCGGAACGGTTGCGACGATCTGCGACGGCTGTCCGTAGTCGCGCTGCAGTTCGCGGCCGACCAGCAGATTGAACTTCTGATCTGTCCCGCCCATCTCGACATCGCATTCAAGCGCCACGGAGTCATAACCCTGCGCGAGCGGATACAGCAGTTCGTGCACGGAAATCGGGGCCTGTTCTTTGAAGCGCTTGCGAAAAATCATCGCGCTCCAGCAGCCGCGCCACGGTATATCGTCCCGCGAGCCGGATGACATCCTCGAAACCGCATCTCGTCGAACCACTCGGAGTTGAAGCGGATTTCGGTCGTTCCGGATCGAGGATCTTGAAAACCTGCGCCTTGTAGGTCTCGGCGTTGCGATTGATCTCTTCCCGGGTCATCGGAGGCCGCGTGATATTCCGTCCCGTAGGATCGCCGATCAGTCCCGTCATGTCGCCGATCAGGAAGATGACGGTATGGCCCAGATCCTGAAAATGCTTCATCTTTCGAAGCAGGACGGTGTGTCCGAGATGCAGATCGGGAGCGGTCGGGTCGAAACCCGCCTTTACCCGCAGCGGGCGTCCGAGCGCGAGGCGCTCGCGAAGATCCTCTTCGCGAATGCACTCGGCCAAGCCCTTTTTCAGGTACGTAAGTTGTTGGTCTACAGGGGTCAAACTCTCATTTTAGTCGACGAGCCTATTCGTACCGCAGCGCTTCTGTCGGATTCAGATGCGATGCGCGGTTTGCTGGAAGAAGGCCGAAAACCAACCCGACTACAGCGGACACAGCAAACGCGATAGCGATCGACCAGCCGGAGATCGGGATCGCGAACTCGTCCGTAAAAAACTGGACGCTCAACGGTACGGCAACTCCGGCCAGAATTCCAACGGAACCACCCCCAACACTGATCAGTACTGCTTCCAGGAGGAACTGTTGTAAAACCCAGCGGCGTGACGCCCCCACAGCCATTCGCAAGCCGATTTCCCGGGTTCGTTCTGTCACTGTCACCAGCATGATGTTCATGATTCCGATTCCGGAGATGATGAGCGCAATGGCCGATACCATCACGAGCACGAAGGTCAGAATTGACGCGATGTTCTGGGCAGCTTCGAGGATCGCGCTCAGGTTTTCTACCCGGTACCTGGCGCCGGCTCGGTGTCGCCCCTCGATGATCTGCCGCACCTCTCGAGTGACGGCCGGCACATCGCTCGCATCCGCGACTTGAACATACAAAGGGTCAATCCGCTCCGAAGATGTGAAGTACCGCAGAACAGTGATCGGAATCAGGACAGTTTCACTCGTGAGCTCGGACTGGCCGAAGCTGCTGGTTTTCTCTTTGAAGGTTCCGATGACGGTGAATTGCAGCCCGTGCAATTTCAGAATCTGGCCAATGGCGGCCTGTTGATTACCGTACAGTCGGCGAGCCAACTCCTCCGTCAGCATCGCCACTTTGTTCCGCATCGCAACATCATTCGAATCCATGAACCGTCCGGCGAGGATCACGAGATTGCGGACGGTCTTATACTGGTCGTCCGAGCCGAGAACGGCAATGTCCTGCTCTCTGCCGCCGATGAGCATCCGATCATAGTTCGTCATAACGCCTGTAGCGGCGTTGATACGGCTACCCAGGTACTGCCGGACGGCTTCAACGTCAGCAAGCTTTACGAAATCAGCCTCGACCTGTGTAGCGGTCTGGCTGCCGGCCTCATAGTTGGCATAAACAAGGTTGGATCCGATGCCCCGGATTTGGTCCAGGATGTAGTCGCGACTGGTGAGGGAGATGGTGACCACCAGAATGACGGAAGCATTCCCGATCACCAGACCGAGCGCGGTCAGCAGCGTTCGGACCTTATTCGCTCTTAAAGATTGATAGCTGAACCGGAGTGCTTCATGGATGTCCATGGATTAGCGCCTTCGATCAGGCGCCATTTGACGAAGCCTGTTTTAGCAAGCGCTCCGCTTCGGCACGCGGGGGGTCGTCGGTGTAAGAGGAGCTTTAAGATATCTTTCGAGCAGCGCCTTCGCCTCGGTGAGATTACGTTTGGTGCGGATGTAATATTGGGCTCGCTCGAACATCACGCGGGGTTCGTCAGGCGCAAGCTTTGCGGCCTGGGCAAACAACGCATCGCTCTCCTGCTCTTTTCCGTGTATTGACAAATACTTAGCAAGGTCAATGACACGTCCTACCTGGCGTGGGGCCAACTCAAACGCTCGCCGGAAGTGGGATTCCGCGGTGTGGTAATCGCGGCCCTTGTCCGCAATCTGAGCCATCGCGTAATGGTACTCGACGGGATCTAGCGCCTCAATTCGCTTCGCCAGCGCTTCAGCTTTGTTCAGCCCACCGCCGAGGAATCCGGGGGCCTCCAGATAATAGCTGAACAGGTCATTAATCGCCTCCATGTTCTTCCCGTCAAGTTCTACTGATCTTTCGAAAGCCTGCCGCGCTTTCGAGGCATACGAAGGAGCAGTGAACGGACCCGCCGTTTCCGCGCGGCGACCTTGCGCCTTTCCAAGCCAGTGAAAATACACGGAATTGCTTGGGGCGAGCGTCGTAGCTTTCTCGAAAGCTTCAGCCGCCTTCTTGTACTCGCTAATCATGAAGTAACTCTTCCCCAGCAATTCTTGGGTTGCGGGGTCGACGGACGATAATGCCGCGGGCGCGAGCACTTTTATCGCAGCCTGATACTGGGACCTGCTAAAGAGTTGCTTCGCGCGCTCCAATTCCGCTGACCCGGCGGCGAACAGCGCTGCGGTCGAAAGCAGAAATGGAATCCAGCAACGCATGTAGCTTAATTCTGACCTTTCCGTCTAATTGGATGCAACAGAACGGCTTCCGGATACGAGCCAGTTCGGCGGGAACCGTGCGCTACTTTATACGTCAACTAAGTGGCGCTCGGATTTGTAGTATCCTGAGATAACACGCGAGAAACCCCACGTAGGAGGCTCACCCCCATGGCATCATTTTTGAGGCGGCTGCCGGGTCTCACCACTTTCACCTTACTTTTCGCTGGCGCGGCGTTTGCGCAAACGTCTCAGATCGAAGGCGTAGTGAAGGGTGAAGACGGGCAGCCACTTAAGGACGCGCTGATTAAGATCGAGCGCAAGGACATCAAAGGCAGTTACAAGGTCAAGACCAAAAAGAAGGGCGACTACCTTCACGCAGGTTTGCCGCTTGGACTATATAAGGTCACACTCGAAGTCGACGGGAAGGACGTCGACAGCGTCGACAATGTCAAGTCCAAGCTCGGTGACCCGACGGTTGTAAATTTCGACCTCGAGAAAATCAAGCAGCAGCGCCAGGAAACCGCAAAAGCCGCCGAGACTGGCACGCTGACAAAAGAGCAGGAACGAGGCATGTCGGCCGAGCAAAAGGCTGCCCTTGAAAAGGCGACCAAAGAGCGCCAGCAGGCCATGGCCAAGAACAAAGAGTTGAACGACGCGTTCAACGCCGGCATGGAAGGCCTGAAAACGAAGCAGTACGATGCCGCCATACAAGCCTTTACCAAGGCCGGGGAGATGGATCCGAAACAGCACGTAATCTGGGGCAACCTCGCTGAGGTTTACTCCGAGATCTCGAAGACCAAGACGGGCGCCGAGAAGGACGCGGCACTCGCCAAGGCATACGAGAGCTACAAGAAGGCGATCGAACTCGCTCCAACGGACGCGAACTACTACAACAACTACGCTTTAGCGCTCGCTCGAGGCGGCAAGATCCCGGAGATGCAGGAGGCTCTTGCCAAGGCCATCGAGTTGGACCCGGCAAACGCGGGGCGCTATCAGTACAATTTGGGAGCAGTTCTGACGAATGCCGGCCAGACGGATGCCGCCTGCGCCACATTTAAGAAAGCAATTGAACTCGATCCCGAATTATGCGGATGCTCATTATCAGTACGGCATCTGCTTGACCGGAAAGGCAACGGCAAAGCCGGACGGATCGCTCGAGTTCCCCGAAGGGACGGCTCTGGCATTCCAGAAGTACCTCGAGTTGAAGCCCGACGGCCCGTTCGCCGAACCTGCCAAGAACATGCTCCAGACAATGGGAGGCAAGGTCGAGACGACCTATCAGGCGCCTGGAGCGAAGAAGCCTGCGCCCGCTAAGACGGCCCCCGCGAAGAAGAAGTAAATTCTCCGAGGTGAAGTGGCGCTCCCGCCGAAAGGTGGGGGCGCCTTTTCGTGTTTAGGGCAGAGTTTTCAAGCGAATGATTCGAGCGATACTGTACATCGTCATCAGTATCTTCATCATTACATTCATCAGGCTCGTGATCGGGATGATCATGAGATCGATGAGGGAAATGATGAGTGCGCCCGTTGAGCCGGGAGGCGCTCAACCTCGTCCGCCCGTTCCTCCGGTCAGTGGCGAATTGAGGCGCGACCCCGTATGCGGGACCTTTGTCCCGGCAAACTCTTCGTTTCGCAAAACATTGAACGGTCAATCCTATTCGTTCTGCTCGGCCGAATGCCGGGACAAGTATGCGGGATGACAGCTTCCGGGATCAGTTCCCTCGCGCGTTAAGGATCGTCTGGCTGATAATTGGGTTCGTTTCGGGATTTGCCGTCATTTCTCCATTTCTCGTTCCTCCTCCGTCACTTTTCGGCATCTTCCCCGTTTGCGCGGCGAAAGTCGCGGGAGGACAATGCCTCCTTTGTGGGATGACGACCGCATTTGTGTACATCGGAGCCGGAGATCTGGACGCTGCTCACCAGGCAAATGGCGGATCGCTCTTCTTGTATACGGCGCTCACTTTGAACTTCGTAGCCGTGCTCGCGTATACAATGATGCGAGTCATCCGGCATGCAAATTCTTAGCTTAGTTTGGGGCATTCTGTCGATCCTGGGTCTGGGAATCGCGTTCGTCCCCTGCCTCGGATCTTTGAATTGGCTGAACATACCGTTCGCCATCGTTGGGCTAATCGTGAGTTTTGTGGCGAAATCGCAGGTACCTGGGGGCCGCAGCGGCGCGGCCATGGCTGGCATCGTGCTGAACGGCATCGCGATAATCTTGGGTGTGATTCGGCTCGTTCTTGGTGGTGGGGTACTCTGAACTCCGCTCCTGCAAGGCTTGGCTGATATGCTCGAAACATGCTGAGTCGACGGACGTTCGTTGGGGCCGCTGCGTCTGCGTCCACCGTTCGCCCGCAAGAACGCAAGCCGAATTTCGTCTTCATCCTGGCTGACGACCATGCCGGCTACGCCTTGGGTTGCGATGGACACCCCTTGGCGGAAACCCCGAATCTCGACAAATTCGCCTCCGAAGGCACTCGGTTCGCTTCGCATTACTGCAATTCGCCCGTCTGTACGCCCTCGCGACAGTCGTTTTTCACAGGCCAGATGCCCCACGCGGCGGGGGTGACGACGCTCAGCACTTCTTTAGATCCGGCCAAGCCGACAATCGCCAAACAGTTGAAGCAGGCCGGCTACAAGACCGCCGTCTTCGGCAAAATGCATTTCAATCGGCCCGGACGACCCGGTTTGTACGGTTTCGATGAAATGCTGACCGAGCGCGAGATCAACCAGGCGTGGCCACAAACAGAAGCCCAAACGGTCGACCCGGCGATCAAGACCAAGAAACTTCCATGGCAGCCATTCCGCGATCCCGCGCGGATATGGTTGAATGCGGACAATCTTCCCTATCCTCGATACCGCACCGGCATGCGAAGCGCATTTCAAGTCGGGCGCGTCGCGGATTTTCTCGAACAGCAGAACTGGGACGAGCCTTTAGCTCTGTGGGTAAGCTTCATGGAGCCGCATTCGCCGTTCGATTTCCCGGCGAACGAACGGAACTTTGAAGGCTCACAATTCAAGGCTCAATATGTCGGCAAAGAAGACGAATGGCAGATTCCGCTTATCTTCCGCGACATGTCTGCTGAAGACAAGCAGGGCATTAATGCGGCGTATTTCAATTCGGTCCGTTATCTGGATCAGAACATCGGAGCCCTCATCGAGCTACTGAAGAAGCACAAGCGCTACGAAAACACGATGATCGTCTATATGGCGGATCACGGCTACTGCCTTGGACACCATGGCCGATTCGAAAAGCATTGTGGCTATGACCCAGCGTTGCGAGTACCGCTCATGATGCGCTGGCCAGGCCGAATACGGCAGGGCGTGGTGCGCGATTTAACTGAATCGGTCGACGTGCCGCATACGATCCTGGACATGCTCGGAGCGCCGGAGTTGCCGGTAAAGCACGGGCAGTCGCTTCGCCCGTACCTGGAAGGCAAGACACCGAGTTCACGCCGCACTCATGTATTCTCCGAGTACCTCGAGAATGAAGAGGCGTTTGTACGAACTGCTACGCACAAATTCATCTACTGCTCAGGCAAGCGGGAGCGGACAGACGGGTACAAGACGGATCGTCCCACACCGGGGCGCTACATGCGGCTTTACGATTTACATTCCGACCCCGGGGAGTTCACGGACGTCGCGGCGAAGCATCGCGATACTGTCCGTCAGATGCAGAGCCTGATGCTGGATCGGTTTCGCTCCACGCATCCGGAAGCAAAGCAGGAGCCGCAGGGTTCGACGGAAGAGCGTCTTGACTGGTATTTGCGCCCTCGCGACGCGGGAGGCAAAATTGCGGGTTAAGGCTCTTACCCTCGTGGCTCTCCTGTTGAGTACTGCCGCGTACGGACAGATAGGCGGCGATCCGCCATATTTACTCGAGAATGGGTGAAGCCCCTCCTCAACGGCAACGACCTGGGCGGATGGGTTGGAGAAAACAGTAAGCGACACGACTGGATAACTGCAAAGGCCGTCTGGTGGGATCCCTCAACGGCTCCGAAGATGCTCGGCGCCAAAGCTGCCCCGGGCAGTCGAATCCTGAACAGCTGTGAAGGGTAAAGCCAACAACCTGGTTACGACCGAGAAATTCGGCGACGTCGAGTTGTACCTCGAATTCCTGATCCCGCAAGGCTCCAACTCGGGCGTATACCTCCAGGGTCTTTACGAGGTCCAGATCTTCGACAGCTACGGCAAGGAAACGCTAAGCACCTCCGACGGCGGAGCGATCTATCATCGGTGGATTGACGGCAAGCCGGTAGCGGGCTCAACTCCAAAAGTGAACGCCAGCCGCCCGCCGGGGCAGTGGCAGTCCTATCATGTCTGGTTTCGCGCCCCTCGCTTCGATGCGTCCGGAAACAAAACGGAAAATGCGAAGTTTGTAAAGGTTGTCCACAACGGCATGCTGATACAGGAGAACGTCACCTTGGAAGGTGGGACTCGATCGCACATGCAAATTCCCGAAGCGGCCACGAATCCGCTGATGTTGCAAGGCGATCATGGCCCGGTAGCATTCCGCAATATCTACATCCGGCCGCTGCCATGAGCGAGTGGATCGACATCTCCGTTCCCCTTCGCTCTGGCATGGTTCACTGGCCTGGCGACATTTCTGTGAACATTCGGCAGACGAGCGATATGCAAGCCGGCGATCGCGCGAACCTGCGCACAATCTCGATGAGCGCACATACCGGCACCCACATGGATGCTCCGCTGCATTTTGTTGCCGATGGGTCGGCGATGGATGCGATGCCGTTCAGCGCGACCATCGGCCGCGCACGCGTCATTGAAATCACTCACGAGAAGGTCATCACCCGCTCGGAACTGGAGTCTCACGAGCCGAAGTTGGGTGAACGTCTCCTGTTCAAGACCAGGAACTCCGCTGTCGACTGGGCGCAATGCCGTTACTTTCTGAAGAACTATGTCGCGTTGAGCGTTGATGCTGCGCGCTATCTCGTTGAGTGTGGCCTACGGACCATCGGTGTCGACTATCTGTCAATCGGATCCTATGGAGAAGAGGGGTTTGAAACGCACAGAGTGATCCTTGGAGCCGGGATCTGGGTGATCGAAGGCCTAAATCTTGCGAATGTAGAGGCTGGGGAGTACGAACTCGTTTGTTTGCCGCTGAAAATTGCAGGAGGCGATGGCGCGCCCGCGCGAGCCATCCTGCGTAAACTCTAGATGCGCTTTCTTCGGCAAAGCCTGGTCATCGCATC
Organism: Bryobacteraceae bacterium; assembly: GCA_963825845.1. GTDB lineage: Bacteria > Acidobacteriota > Terriglobia > Bryobacterales > Bryobacteraceae > DASQDN01. Next base: position 55,283 of record CAWGVL010000044.1, read on the forward strand.
AAAAGACCTTCGATCCGAGATTCGCAGTAAGGAGACGCTGAACGCATCCTTGTCGTTCGCCGTGGTGATCCTTCTGCTTTTCAGCTTTGCGTTTGATCCCACTTTGGAGCAGGTTGAAGAAGTCGCGGGTGGACTCCTCTGGCTGGTGTTTGCCTTCGCCGGAGCGTTGGTGGTTAACCGCAGTTTTGCAAGGGATCTTCCGAACGACTGTCTGAACGCGCTGATCGCCTCACCAATCAGCGGATCGGCGCTGTTCTTCGGGAAAGCGATCGCGAATTTCATCCTCCTTCTCGCCCTCGAGCTGATTTCCTTGCCGATCTTCGGACTGTTCTATAACGTGGATTGGACCCGGCAATTGGGATCGCTGATGCTGACCATTGTCCTAACCACCTGGGGTATCTCCGTCGTCGGGACGACTTTCAGCGCCATGACGGTGAATCTCAGGCTGCGCGAACTGATGTTGCCGATGCTTGTGTATCCCATCCTGATACCTTGCCTGCTTGGCGCAATTCAATTGACCGCGGCTCTCGTGGCCGGCAAACCAATCGATCCGAGTCTGGTTTTCGGGATGCGCCTGCTTATCGGCTTTGACATAATTTACACGGCACTGGCGTTAGCGCTGGTGGAAACGTTGTTGGTGGGATAACTATGCGCGAAAAACTGATGTATGGGTTCGGAGCGTTTGCGGCCATATTGATCGTCCGCAATCTGTACGAGATGTTCATGCATTTGCCGGATGAGGCGTTGCAAGGCGCGATCTACCGGATCATCTTCTTTCATGTACCGGCCGCATGGTCCTTCATGATCGGCGCGTTCGTGTCAATGGTGGCGAGTATCGTTTTCCTCGCGCGGCGCAGTTTCAAGGCCGACGCGTTGGCAGCCTCGGTCACGGAAGTATCGCTGGTCTTTGGCGCAGTCAATCTCGCGACAGGAATGGTTTGGGCGCGCATCATCTGGGGCATCTGGTGGGCCTGGGACGCTCGGCTCACATTCATGCTGATTTCATGGCTGATGTATGCGGGATACCTGGTGCTGCGGCAGGCGATCGACGAGCCAACACAGCGCGCGCGCATTTCGGCCGTGCTGTCGATCTTGACCTTCCCTGGCGTCGTAATTACCTGGAAGGCAATCGACTGGTGGCGGACTCAGCATCCTGGCCCCGTACTGAGCATTCGAGGGGCCGGCGGGCAGATGGATCCGGCGATGGAAGCGGTACTGTATCTGAATTTCCTGGCGGTCCTTCTGTTCGCAACGGTTCTTCTCCTTATCCGAATGCGGCAGGAAGAGACTCGCCGCGAGCTTGATGGACTGCGCCGGGAGGCGCACGCACTCTAATGGATTCACGCAACTTCACCTACATGTTTTACGGTTTCGCAGTGGCTTGGGTCGCTGTGATAGTTTATGTTTTCACCCTGGTGGCGCGCGAACGCAAACTGAGCGAGGAAATGCGGCGCCTCCGGCAAATGATCGACAGCGGAGATCGTAAAGCATGAATCGCAGAAACCTACTGAAAATGGCCACGGCAGGTTCGGTGGCCCCGTTTTTGACCAAGAGGCACCTTGCCGCGCAGGAGCAGGCACAGCGCGCTACCCGTGCCATGCCGTCGCCCAAGATCAAAGACGTTCAGGTCATCACGTGCCAACCCGCCGGCGTGCGGCTCATCGTCGTTAAGGTATTGACGGATCAGGACGGACTGTACGGATATGGCTGCGGAACATTTACCCAGCGCGCAGATCTCGTAGTTCCCGCGGTGGAGAAGTACCTGAAGCCGTTCCTCGTGGGCAAGCCCGCTGACCGCATCGACGACATGTGGCAAGCGATGTACAACAGTTCGTACTGGCGGAATGGTCCGGTGCTGAACAACGCCATCAGCGGGGTTGACCAGGCGCTATGGGACATCAAGGGCCGCCAGGCAAACATGCCGGTTTACCAGTTGCTCGGCGGGAAAGTTCGTGAGGCCGCGGATTGCTACGGCCACGCCAGCGGCGGCGACTACCCGGAGGTGATCGCATCCGCGCAAAAATGGATCGCGGAAGGATTCCGGCACGTCCGGGTTCAGGTCGGTGTCCCCGGCATGGCTGGATACGGTTCGGGTCGAGGAGACGCAAAAGTTGCGGCGTTGCACTCCGGACCCGTCTTCGAACCGGCTGCCTATATCCGGCGCGCTCTGAAGCTGTTCGAGGAATGCCGCAAGCAACTGCCCGAGGATGTCGAACTCTGCCACGACGTGCATGAGCGCATCACGCCGACTCAGGCTGTACAGATGTGCAAGGACGTCGAGAAGTTCAAGCTGTTCTTCTTCGAAGATCCCCTATCGCCAGAAGACATCCAGTGGTTCCGGTTGATTCGCCAGCAGTGCACCACCCCAATCGCGATGGGCGAGTTGTTCAACAGTCCGCACGAGTGGAGTCCGCTAATCAGCGAGCGGCTCATCGACTACATCCGTGTACACGTTTCGCAAGCCGGAGGCCTGACACCTTGCCGAAAGATCGCCATCATGGGCGAGGCCTTCGGTGTCCGGACCGCGTGGCACGGCCCCGGAGACGTATCCCCCGTTGGACACGCTGCCAACGTTGCGCTGGATCTGGTCAGTTACAACTTCGGCGTGCAGGAGTATTCGCCTTTCAACGGGCCGACTCGCGAGATCTTCTCGGGCGTGCCTGAGATGAAGAACGGGTACCTCTACGCTAACGAGGCGCCGGGTTGGGGCATCGAGGTGAACGAGAAAGCCGCGGCCAAGTATCCTTTTGGCGGCGGAAACCGCGGCGGCGATCGTCAGCTATTGAACGGCGGCTGGGGTGAAGTTCGCAAGCGCGATGGCCAGATCATCAAGCAATAGTGAACTTTGATTATGTAGTAATCGGCGGTGGCATCGTAGGATTGTCCACCGCCATGGCGGTAACGGAGCGGTTTCCGAATTCCCGAGTTGCGGTTCTCGAAAAGGAGGACCGCTTCGCGGCTCACCAGACCGGACGAAACAGCGGCGTCATCCATTCCGGCATCTATTACAAACCGGGATCTTTCAAGGCGAAGTTCTGCCGCGAGGGCAACTCAGCGATGGTTGCCTTCTGCCAGCAGCACGGCATCCCATACGACATCTGCGGGAAGGTGATCGTCGCGGGCGACGAGAGTGAGATTCCGGCCCTCGAGCGGCTTTATACCAGAGCAATTGAGAACGGTCTCGAGGTGCATCGCCTTTCACCTGAGCAGTTGCGTGAACGTGAGCCTCACGTTGCTTCCGTAGCCTCCATCCTGCTCCCATCCACCGGAATCACGAGCTTCCGCCAAGTCGCGCTGACGTACGCTAAATTGGTCGCCGAACGCGGCGGCACGCTGCTGCTGAATTGCCGGGTTACCGGCATCCGCAGTGATGGCGCCGAGCAGGTGATCGAGACATCGCACGGCCCAATTCGCACCCGATTCCTTGTGAATTGCGGCGGCCTGCACAGCGACCGAATCGCGCGGTTGGCGGGTGACGAGCCCGGAGTGCGAATCGTGCCGTTTCGCGGCGAATACTTCGAATTGACGCCTGAAAAACGATATCTCGTCAAGCATCTTATATATCCGGTACCGAATCCGGCGTTCCCATTCCTCGGCGTGCACTTCACGCGGATGATCGACGGCAGCATCCATGCCGGCCCAAACGCCGTCCTCAGCTTCAAACGAGAGGGTTACACAAAGACAGATGTAAGTCTGAAGGATATGGCTGATACCCTCTCCTACAGCGGGTTTTGGAGCCTCGCCGCGAAACATGCCGCTTACGGCTGGAACGAGATGGTCCGCTCCTGGAGTCGGCCTGCCTTTGTGCGATCGCTGCAGCGACTGATTCCGGAAGTCACGTTGCACGATATAGAACCCTCAGCAGCGGGGGTGCGCGCCCAGGCCTTGCTTCCCGACGGGTCGCTCGCGGACGATTTCTTGTTCGTGCAAGGACCCCGACGGCTGCACGTCCTGAATGCCCCTTCCCCTGCCGCCACGTCATCCATTGCGATCGGGAAGTCGATCGTGGAACGGATCGCCGGTGCTCAGAGCTGAGCTATCTTGCGGCTTTGATGGCACGCCCGAGTGTGGACTGACGGACTACGACTTCGCAGTCCAGGCAGAGGTCACGTCTCTCGTTCGCGACTTTGCCCTCAATGCGATCGAGAACAAACTCAGCCGCGCGCCGACCCAGGATTGCCGTTGGCTGATTCACCGTCGTGAGCGGAGGGGTCGTGTATGCGGACATCGGCACATTGTCGAAACCCGCAACCGCGATATCATCGGGCACTTGCCGCCCGAGATCTCGTGCGGCTCGCATCGCGCCGATAGCCACGGCGTCGTTACGGGAGAATACCGCGGTCGGAGGCTCATGCAGCGCCAGGAGGCGTCGCATTCCTTCATATCCCTCTTCCTGGGTCGCGTAAGCCGGAGAGTCGAGGTTGTCAGGACCGACGATCAGTTCCGGCGAGATCACGCAATCGTGTTCGCGTAACCCGTCTAGGTAGCCCCGGAAGCGTGGCAACCCCGAATTGATCAAAACCGAAGCTCCGATGAAGCCGATCCGCCGGTGCCCCAACGAGACGAGGTGCTTCACCATCTCGTGGCCGCCCTTCCAGTGGTCGGCGTTGACCTGATCCACGCTCGGGTGGGCGAGGGTGCGACCCACAATCACGATCGGAAGACCCCGGTTTACGAATCGGAGCAGCGCCTCGTTTCCGGCGCGCGTTTCGAGCGTGGCGACGACAATTCCGTCGACGCGATGGTCAAAGAAAGCGTTTAGCGCGGTCTGCTCCCTCTCGATGCTGCGCTGCGACGTGGAGATGAAGGACGTGTAGCCACGGCAAAGAAGCGTCTCCTCCAGGTGGCGAGCCAGTTCTGCCGAAAAGGGGTGGCCAATGTCGGGCAGCAGGATGCCGATCACGTGAGTCCGCTTCCGCTTCAGGCTACGCGCGAGCCCGTTTGGATGGTAATCAAGCTCCTTGATCACCCGCATGATGCGTTCACGAGTGCCGGAACTGACATACCCGTTCTCATTTATCGCGCGTGAAACGGTCATCGGCGCGACTCCTGCGCGAAAAGCTATGTCACGAATAGTTGGCTCTTTCGGACGACTCCCGCTTGGCATGCTCCCGTTACAACCCCTTTGTGAGATCTACTGTATCCTAACTTGTGCACTCGGGTGACACGCGGGGCTGTCCTGGCGCATCCAACGGAGTGAGGGAGGAGTTTGCTCTGTCAGGCTTCGAAGTGTTGGCCATACTGGCTATCGGCTTTCAAAGTTTCCTCCTTTTCCTCGCACTATTCGAGCCTAGCTTGCGTTACAAGGTTTCGAAGCCGCCATCAGCTGCCCTGGATACGGAGGAATTCGATCGTATCCTGGCTACTCTAGCCGATTCCGCGCTACACAAATGCACGTCAATTGAGGTACTTACGAACGGCGAGCAGTTCTATGAAGCGGAACTGCAGGCGATCGCCAAAGCGCAGCGCAGCGTGAACCTGGAGGCGTACATATTCCAGAAGGGTGAGGTGACTCGGCGGTTCGTCGAGGCCCTTACCGAACGGGCAAAAGCGGGAGTGAAGGTCAACATCGTTCTGGACGCGATCGGCAGTTTCGCAACGTGGAACAGCTACTTCAAGGATCTGAAAGCCGCAGGCGGCCGCGTTGAGTGGTATCACGGATTCAAGTGGCACCAGTTGCCGCGCCTGAACAGCCGGACCCATCGCGAGATTCTTGTGATCGATTGCGAGGTTGCATTCGTGGGTGGAGCAGGATTCGCCGACCATTGGCTGATCTCGAAGAAAAAGCACCCGCGCTGGCGCGACACGATGTGCCGCATTCAAGGGGATGCTGTCTCATCCATCCAGGCGACATTTGTCGAGAACTGGTTGGAAGCTTCCGGAGAACTCCTGACCGAAGACGAGTACTTCTGTTTCGATTCGAAACCTTCCAGCAGCGTTACCCTGGTAATCGACAGCAGCCTGACATCCGGCCAATCGACGCGCGCTCGCATGCTGTTCCAGACACTGCTTGCAAGCGCGAAGGAAAAGGTTGAGATCACGACGCCATACTTCCTGCCGGATCGGGGCCTGCGTGACGAAATGATTCGTGCCGTTGAGCGCGGGGTCAAGCTTACCGTCGTTTGCCCAGGCCGCCATAACGATCATCTGCTCACCCGGCGTGCAAGCCGCCGCCTCTACGGGCAGCTTTTAAAAGCGGGCGCAGAGATTTACGAGTACAAAAAGTCGATGATTCACGCCAAGACTCTTGTCGTGGACGGACGATGGTCCGTGTTCGGTTCAACGAACTTGGATCATCGATCCTTCAGCATCAATGACGAAGTCAACGTTGCTTCGAACAGCCCGAAACTGGCGGTGCGCTTTCACGAAGACTTCATCCAGGACCTCGCCGCCAGCAAGAAGATTTCTTACGAAAAATGGAAGCGCCGTCCGCTCGTGGAGCGATTTTCCGAAGGACTCGGACGGTTGCTTGAACGTCAACAGTGAAGATCCGAATCGCCACATACAACGTACATAAATGCAAGGGGCTTGACGGACGTGTATCCGTCAAGAGAATAGCCGAGGTATTGTCCGAACTCGATGCGGACGTCGTCGCGCTGCAGGAGATCTTCGGCATCCAAGCTGAATATCTCGCTTCGGAGATGCGCCTGCACTCCGCCTTCGGGGAGAACCGTCAGTTGCTGGGCGATGCGTACGGCAATCTTGTTCTAAGCCGGCACGCCCTCAGGTCGCACTGTAATTTCGATGTGAGTGTCACGGGACGGGAAAAGCGCGGCTGCCTCCGGACAGACGTTTTTCTTAATGCTCGCGCGCTGCATTTGTTCAACGTCCATCTCGGGACAGATTTCTTCGAGCGGCGCCATCAGGCGAAGAGGTTGATCGATGAAGCGGTACTGCGGAGCCGCAGCCTGGAAGGCCCCCGTGTTGTGCTGGGCGACTTCAACGAATGGACTCGCGGCCACGTATCACAGACTCTTGCAGCCGAGTTCGAGAGCACGGATGTACGCACGTACCTGGGCCGCAAGCGAACCTACCCGGCAATCTTTCCTGTCATGCATCTTGATCACGTCTATTACGACCCGCAACTCGAGGTGGAGCGCGTCGCATTGCATCGAAGCAAGACCTCGCTCATCGCGTCCGATCATGTTCCGCTGGTCGTCGATTTCAAGCTCGAATAGGTTGACCAAGGTTGAGCCTGCGATAATGTAGGCACGTTCCTTATGGACTTCGTGGACCACCTGAAGTCGTCGGTCGACATTGTCCGCACTGTTGGCGAATACGTGCGCCTCCGGAAAATCGGTGCGCGCTACTCCGGTCTTTGTCCCTTCCACACAGAGAAAACTCCATCGTTCAGCGTTAATCCGGGCCTGGGCATCTTCATCTGCTTCGGCTGCGGAAAGAAGGGCGACGTGCTCACGTTCGTCCAGGAAATCGAGCAGCTCACGTTCTATGAAACGTTGAAGCTCCTCGCGGACCGTAACGGCCTGACGATGCCCTCGAAGCGCGAGCGGCACGATCCCGAAACTGACCTTCGAGCAGCGGTCTACGACTTGCATGAGATCGCAGCGGAAACGTTCAGAGAGACTTTGTGGGGTGACAAGGGCGGCGATGCCCGCGATTATCTGCGGCGGCGCGGGTTGATGCAAAGTGTCGCCGAACACTTTGGGCTCGGGTTTGCGGACCGGTCCGGACAAGACCTGATGCGGCGAGTGAAGGGCCGATTCAGTCCCGAGCAACTGGAAGCCTCAGGCCTGTTCGGCAAGCGCGAAGACGGCACACTATACGACCGGTTTCGCGGCCGCCTGATGTTTCCCATCCACAACGAGTCGGGCAAAGTCATCGCATTCGGAGGCCGCGCAATGCGTCCGGATGAAGAGCCCAAGTATCTAAACTCGCCCGAGACTTCGATCTACAAAAAGAGTTCTGTCCTATACAACCTTCATCGCGCGAAACAAGCGATTCGGACAGCCGAGCGCGCCGTCCTGGTGGAAGGTTATATGGACGTCATCGGCGTCTACGCCGCAGGCGTGAAGCAGGTGGTGGCGAGTTGCGGAACAGCGCTTACCAACAACCAGGTTCGCGCCATCAAGCGGCATTCCGAATCGATTGTTGTAAACTTCGATCCCGATACGGCCGGCGCAAACGCTACGGAGAAATCGATTCAGATCCTTCTCGATGAAGGAATGCACGTTCGTATTCTCGAACTGGACGGCGGCTTGGATCCGGATGAGTTCATCAAGAACAACGGAGCCGGCAGCATACTCGTCGAGACTCGAGCACGCAACCGGATATTTTCTATGGTTGGCGGATCGCGCGCGCCGCAAGTTTGATATGAGCAACGCGGAAGGACGGATCGCCGGATTCGAGTCACTCCTCCTTCCCGCCATTCGTAAGATATCTGATAAACTCGAACGCGCTGCAGTTGCAGGTGAGGTCGCGGAGTATCTCGGAGTGGATCGATCACTTGTACTGAAAGAATTCCGGACGACACCGTCGTCCCACAAACCACATGCAAAGGCGAAAGAGCCCGCTTCAAGCATGACCGAACGGGTTCTCGTGCGTTCGTTGCTGGCGGATTCAGAAGTCAGACAAACATTGTTGCAGCCATTGTCACAATCTGAGGCCGTACGCCGCTTTGTTATGTGGCCGGCAATTCAGGCGGTATTAGATCTGTCGGATACAGGCGAACAAGTGACATTTTCTGCAGTTGAAGCTCGGTTATCGAGCGACTCTCATAAGGCACTGTTGTCAAATGCAATTTTTGCCGATACAACGGAAGAGGTCTTCTCTCGCGAGCAGGCGATGCGGTACTTGATTGTACTGGAATCGGAGGATGCCAAGCTGCGCGCGGATGATCTGCGTGGCCGCTTGAAACAAGCCGAGCGTGCCGGAAATTGGGACGAAGCTCTTCGTCTCACGGCCGAGTTAACACAATTGCAGCGTGTGCAATCGAGGAAGGTGTAGCGTGTACTGGAGCCCTCGCTCTGATGCGCTTCGCATTGCGGTACACTATCTGAACTGAGGAAGTCTTCTGCTGGGGAAGTTACGGGGTTTTCGTGGCTAGCGATGACAAATTCGGACGCTTAAGGCAGCTTGTTGATTCGGGCAAAGAGAAGGGCTATGTCCTTTACGACGAAGTCAATGAACTTTTGCCTGACGATATCGCGACCGGTCCCGAACTGGATGACCTGCTTGCAGATTTCGACTCCGCGGGCGTCGAAATCCTCGAGGAACCGAAGCTCGAGTTCGATAAGAAACTGGAAGACGGTGAGGAGTTTGCTGAACTCGACCTCGCGCAAGATTACGGTGACAAGACCAATGATCCCGTCCGCATGTATCTGCGCGAGATGGGTACGGTTCCGCTTCTTACCCGGGAAGGCGAGATTGAACTCGCGAAAAGAATCGAGCGCGGGCAGCGTAGCGTAAATAAATCCCTCTCGCGGTCGCCTCTGATTATCAGGGAGATTGCCGCTCTTGCGGAGGAAATCCGTAAAGGGCAACTACATGCCGCGGACGTCCTCATTACCACGGATCCTATTGCCTCAGATGAAGAAGGCGCTCCCGATCCGGAGACAACACAGCTACTCGCTGACATCGAAGAGATCGAGAAGCTCTATGATAGGGCCGAATTATGCAGGCAGAAGCTTACGGGTATCCAGCGTCAGACAAAACCGAGGCAGCATCGTAGTCTGCGCTTCGAACTCGGCAGGATCCTGGTCACTGTTTCGCACAAGATTCGCGCGTTATCTCTCGCATCCTCCACTCGACGGCAGTTGATCGGAAAGCTACGGGCAGCCGTAGAGGAATTCAAGGCGCTCGAAAAGGAAATCGCTCGCGCCCAGCGCCGGGCGGAAGAATGCGACGCGCCCGTAACGGTACAAGGCGTCGTTCGCGACAACAAGCGTGAACTCCGCCAACTCACTCTTCGAATGCAGCAACTCGAAGAAGAATGCGGAGCGTCCTCGGTTGAGTTACGGCGCACGTTGCAAATCCTCGATCGCGGCGACATGGAAGCTGACGTTGCCAAGAAGCAGTTGATCGAAGCCAACCTGCGGCTTGTCGTTTCGATAGCCAAACGGTATACGAATAGAGGCTTGCAGTTCCTGGATTTGATCCAGGAAGGCAATATCGGCTTGATGAAAGCCGTCGACAAGTTCGATTACCAGCGCGGCTATAAGTTCTCGACATATGCGACATGGTGGGTCCGCCAGGCGATCACCCGCGCAATTGCGGACCAGGCGCGGACCATCCGAATCCCGGTCCACATGATCGAGACGATCAACAAGCTCGTACGGGCGCAGCGGCAATTGCAGCAGGAGTTAGGCCGGGAACCTACCACCGAAGAACTGAGCCGCCGGCTCGAACTGCCCGTCAATAAAGTTCGGAAAGTGCTGCGCATCGCGCAGGAACCCATCTCGCTTGAAACACCTGTCGGCGAGGAAGAAGAGTCGCATCTGGGCGATTTCATCGTCGACCGCCGCGTCACCTCCCCGAGCGAAGCGGTTATCAACCTCAATCTTCGCGAGCAGACCGCTGAGGTTCTGAAAACTCTCAGTCCGCGCGAAGAGAAAATCATCAAGATGCGCTTCGGCCTGCAGGATGGCAGCGAGCACACGCTGGAAGAAGTCGGCCAGCATTTCGCAGTCACACGGGAGCGTATTCGCCAAATCGAGGCGAAAGCTCTACGCAAGCTTCGCCATCCAAGCCGGAGTCATCGCCTTCGCGCGTTCCTGGACGCGACCGCCGGCGAGTAGCCGAACTTATCGGTAGATCCGCTCGATCATTTCTGCGATATCGTTAGGAACTAGATCCCGCCACTGACCACCGGCTTTAATTCGCTCACGAACCAGCGTCGATGAGCAGCGATCGTAATCGCCGGGTGTCAGATTTCGAATCGCATGCTGAAATTCGGGAGGTGGCTCATACGCTCCAACCCGAGGCGCTACGAGCAATTTAAACTCCTGCAACATCTTCCGTGCGAAATTCGGGTCACCATAGTCCCATGTGAGGATCCGCTCCGCCGCATCTCGCCCGCACAGCAGGTAGATGTCAGCGCCTGGATACTGGTCGCGCGCCTCTCGCGCAATCTCGGCAAAAAGGCCGCCGTTGGCGACACCCGCCGAGACACGATCGTTTACGGCAGCAAGGCGCTCCAACATCGAGATCCGCTGATCGAGCGTCGCCCCCTCGAACTCCTTGTGCGGGAACGACCTCGGAATCGCGAGCAGAACTTCGTCTACAACGTCGAGCGCGGCTCGCACGAGCGCCAGGTGCGCCGCTGTAGGAGGATTGAAAGCTCCTGCAAGCACCGCCACTGACCGCGCGCGCCCAGGGACTTTGTACACGAGCTTCATGCCGGAAGTGTGAAGAGAAACGTCGACCCTTGCCCAACAGCTGAATCGACCCAGATCTCGCCCCCGTATCGCTCGACTATCTTCTGACAGATTGCCAAGCCAATTCCCGTGCCGGGGTACTCATCCCGGGCGTGCAGACGCTTGAACAAACCGAAGACCTGCTGGTGGTACTTAGGGTCAATTCCCATCCCGTTATCACGAATGCTGAACAACCACATGCTTCGTGTCGCGTCCCAATTTGCGCCAACCTGGATCACCGGGGAGGCTGGACCTCGATACTTCAGAGCGTTCCCGATCAGATTCTGAAAGAGCTGTATCAGATGGACATCGTACGCGCGCACCTGCGGAAGGTTGCTTATTTGGATGTCCGGATTCGTGTCGGCGATGACGGACTGGAGATTCGCAAGCGCACTTTGAAGCGCTCCGTGTGATTCAATGAGCCGATCTGGAACACCACGAATGTTCACAGCCTGGGTGTACGCCAGCAGATCGCGCAGAAGCATCTCCATTCGCTGTGCTCCATCGACCGTGTACCGCACGAACTTGTGCGCCTCTGGATCCAACTGGGCGCCGCACTTTCGGGAGAGTAACTGCGTGTAGATTGCGATCATCCTGAGTGGCTCCTGCAGATCGTGAGACGCCGAATACGCGAACTGATTCAGATCTTCGTTCGCACGGCGCAGTTCCTCATTTGACCGCACCAGGAATGAGTTCAAACTGATGTTCTCGATGGCAATTGACGCCATCTCAGCGAGCTGGATCAGGATAGCCCGATCATTATCGGAGAACTCGCCGGAGTTCTTGTGCGACAACTGCACAAATCCGATACTATGTCCGGTCCGGTTCTTCAGAGGTACCGCCAACGAATCGCTTTCCGTAAGCGCAGTCTCATTCGATAAGCGTGCGGACGACGCGTTTGCTCCGATTAGCGAACGCGCCTGGCTTTCGATGATCCGTAGCACTTCTTCCACCCCATTGGCCCCGCTAAGATCGACCGCGGCTTCCGCAACACCTCGGAATTGTTGTTCGAGACGCTTGCGCTCCGTAATATCCAGAACAAAGGCAACTCCGTCATCTTTCGCCGAGGAGAGGAAAGCAGCGGCAATCAGGACCGGGACACGAGTTCCGTCCGCACGAAAATACTGCATCTCATAGGTGCCGGATGCGCCCGATTCACGGCACTCCCGGATAATCCGCTCATCGACGGCCCGGTATTCCTCAGGAGTGAAAGCGCGCCATAGCAGGCGGCCCATGCTTTCCAACTCCGACCGTGTAATACCGAGCAGTCGCAGATACGCGTCATTCGCCGCGGTGATGTATCCATCAACATGCCAAAAGGCCACGCCGACCAGGTTGGAGTCATACAAGCGGCGGAAGCGCTCTTCGCTTTCACTCACGTCTTTGAACAGGCGCGCGTTCTCAACAGCAACAGCGGCGCGTCTTGCGATCTCTTCCGCCATCTCGAGATCCGATGCGCCATAGTGTTTACCGCTCTCGGAACTCACAAACGTAATCACGCCCAAAGCGCGCCCGCGGACCAGCATCGGCGCGCAGATGGCGGATATCACGCCCAGTTTTCGCATGAGCGCCAAGTGCTCCGCATCGCGGGCACGCTCGATCAGCATTGACTCCGGAATATCCGGCAGGAGGACAGATTGACCCGTACGGAGCGCCATCAGCGCCAGGTCGCCTTCAGTAGGCGGATATCGTTCAATATACGCATGGGCAAGCGCAACCTTCGTTGGATTCACGTGCTCAACAGCAATGTGTCGCAAACCATTGGATTCATTCGCGACTTGAACACTGCACCAGTCGGCGACGGACGGAACAGCGAACTTGGCAACGCTGGCCAGCGTTGTCTCGTAATCGAGAGAGGATGCCAGTATCTCTCCAACCTTGGTAAGGAAGCCGGACCGGCGCTTTGCTTCCTCAGCCTTCTGAAGCAACTCTGTCTGACGCCCATACAGTTCCGCCGTACCCAAAGCTGAAGCCGCCAGATTCCCGAGCGCGCCCGCGACACGTGTTTCCGCATCGGTGAAGGTGTGTGGAGTGCGGTAATAGAAGACGATCGTACCTCCAACCTCGCCATGAATGTGCAGAGGAATGGTGAGCATCGATCGAATTCCCTCTTCGCGATACAGCGGCCGCCGGTGCCGCACCAATTCGCAGGTCTCGACGTTCTCGATCAGCAGCGGCTCGTAGGGCACCACGCGAGTGCTTTCGTTGTTCCGAAGCACCGTTCGCTCATACGTCGCCGACAATCCCGCTGACGCAACCAGTTCCCAGGCGTCGACGTTCTTGCGCCAGACCGCGTACGCTTCCGCATCGATGAACTGCTGGGCGAGGCGGATGATCGTCTCGAGAACGTGTGCCGATTCAGGAGATGCCAGTAGAGTTCCCGAGGCATCCACCAGCAGCATGAGTTGGCGCTCTATCATCCTGAGCATCTCCAGGCTGCGGCGCTGATCCTCGGCATGCTTCTTCTGCTCGGTAATATCAACGTACACGCTCATGATGCCCGTGATCTGCCCGGAATCGTCGCGCATCGGAGCGGTGGAGACAGTGATGTCGATCGGCGTGCCGTCTTTCCTATGACGACGGACCTCACGGTTTGCAAAGTTGTCACCCATCAGATCCCGCTCGCGCATCGACCGGTGTTCGTCAGCCTTCTCAGCCGGAACAAACGGCAGTGGTTTGCCAAGCACTTCCGCCGCTGTCCAGCCGAAAACGCGCTCGGCTGCGGGGTTCCACAACGTGATTAGCCCATCACGTCCGAACGCGGCTATCGGTAGCGGGGAAGCCGTGATTAGCGCACTCAAGCTTTCATTGGCACTGCGAAGTTCGGATTCCGACCTCCGCCGCTCTGTGATGTCCTCATGCAGACAGACCTGGTAATGCTTGCCCGAAACCTCCAGCGAACTGATTCTGGCTCGCGTAGCGAACAAGGTGCCGTCCTTCTTGCGATTGAGTTGCTCTCCGCGCCAAGCTCCTGCCGTTTGCAGCGGTCGCGCGCCATCAACTTCACCGGCATTCTGAACCCCGACGGCACGCCCCAACAACTCGCCGCGATTGTAGCCGAACATCTCGTCTTCCGCGGCGTTGGTGTATTGAATAATGCCGTCCTCGTCGGACACAGTTACACCCTCAGCCATCACGTCGAGCACGCGGCAGTGAGTTGCGAGTAATGAATCGCTGCTCAGTTCCGCCCAAGGTGAGGCGCGGTTGACTACGTCCTCCGATGTGGAGATGCGCGAGGGAAGCTTATCGAAATCAGTTTCTGGCGCCGTGTCCATGGCCGCGGTAAGGCATAGATGCGAAACATGACGGTCCCGCACCTGTTAAGTTTCGCACTGCTGAGTCACGGGAGAAGGTGGCCTCGCTCAATCGAACCCTGTGCGCGTCCGTGCGCTTGATTTGAAGCGGCGCGTTGTGAGTTTCTTACAGATCAGGCGATGATGTCTTGAACGAGTTCGCCGTGAACGTCGGTCAGCCGGTAGTCGCGTCCGCTATAACGATATGTCAGCCGTTTATGGTCAAGCCCCATCTGATTAAGAACGGTGGCGTGAAGGTCGTGGATATGGACCCGCTTGTCCACCGATTTGAAGCCGAAATCGTCTGTTGCGCCGTGGACATAGCCGCGCTTGAACCCGCCGCCCGCGACCAGATACGTAAACCCGTGGTTATTGTGGTCCCGGCCATTCTGCACCTTTACGAGCCCCCCAACCTCGACAGCCGGCGTGCGTCCGAATTCGCCGCCGATCAGACACGATGGTTTCGTCAAGCAATCCGCTCGCCTTCAGATCCTGCAGCAGCGCGGCGATAGGCCCATCGCTAAGGTTCGCGAGATCCCGATGCAACATGATGTCGTCGTGATTGTCCCAGGGCTGGAAGTTACCGTAGTACACCTGCACCATCCGTACACCGCGTTCACAGAGTCTGCGCGCAATCAGGCACCCCCGAGCGAAGTCCCCATC
The DNA here is from genome assembly GCA_963825845.1 of Bryobacteraceae bacterium. GTDB lineage: Bacteria > Acidobacteriota > Terriglobia > Bryobacterales > Bryobacteraceae > DASQDN01. Next base: position 70,611 of record CAWGVL010000044.1, read on the forward strand.
TCCATAGCGTGCGCGGATATGTTCGGGCTCCTTGGTGATGTCGAACGCGTCCGGAGCTTCCTTCTGCATTCGGAACGCAATCTCGGCGGATTGGATACTCGCTTCCAACTCAGGATCGCCGCCCTCATGCTCCAGGTGAATGCGATTCAACTTGGATAGCAGGTCGAGTTCTTTGCGTTGCTTGTCGTCGCTCAGGCGAGGATTTCGAATATGCTCGATGAGCTTCTTCGGGTCCTTTTCGCCGAAGCGGCAAGTACGTCCCCTGATGAACCGCGGGCAGGAACGTCGAACTCCAGAGCGCATGACCAAGGACGGGCAAGCCAGGGCAAAGGACAACGAATCCAGGAAGGTTTTGATTCTCAGTCCCAAGGCCATAGGTCAGCCAGGAACCCATGGCAGGCCGGCCCGGCAGTTTTTCCCGCAGTTCAGCAGGAAGAGTGAGGGCTCATGATTCGGCCGGTCCGTGTACATCGACCGGATAACACAAAGATCGTCCGCGAGCGCTCCGATCTTCGGGAAGATCTCACTGACTTCTATGCCGCTCTGGCCATACTTCTTGAACTCGAAGGGCGACTTGAGCAGATTACCCGTCTTGCGCTCCGTCTTCAGATTCCCGCAGGCATCGGCTGACCGTTGTACTTCGTCAGCATCGGCTTCGGATCGAAGGTATCCACCTGCGAAGGACCGCCGTTCAGGAACAGGTAGATGACGCGCTTCGCCTTGGCGGGGAAGTGCGGCGGCTTGGGAGCAAGCGGATCCCGAACGGGATCGACACTGGCGGCTCCAAGGACGCCTGCCATTCCCACCGCGCCAAAGCCGGCGCCCATCATTCTCAACATTTCACGACGGTTCATGTCAGTTCACCACTTCAATTCACAAACAGAAATTCGTTGGAGGTAAGTAGAACGCGCGCATACTGGGTCCAGTCCGCTTCGCGCAGGAAATCCTGTCCGAGCTTTAATTCCCGGTCTTCCGGGTCACGCCCATATACGAGCCGGTAAGCTTCGCGGATCTTCGCCGAGTCATCTCCTTGAACGCGAGCCGCCAATGCTTTCGCCTGCTCCTCGACAAACGGACTGTTCATCAGGAAAAGTCGCTGTGGAGGCACGTTCGTGCGCATCCGCGTTTCGCTGGTGCTCACAGGCTGCGGAAAGTCAAACAGCGCAAGCATCCCATCCAGACTTGCGGCGGCCGATGAATCCATAAATCGTGCGTTTATCCGTATCCTTCAGATGCTCAGCTTTGCCTTCGGCCGGGTACAGTCGAGCTTTCCCGATACGTACAGCATCGAATCACGTAGAGCCTCCACATCCAGCCGTTGACGATTCGCCCGCCAAAGCAAAACATTCGGCGCATCCTTGGTCTTGTTCGGCTCCATCTCCTGCGCGCTGAGCGCATACGTATCCGACAGCAGGATCTGGCGATGCAGCTTCTTGATACTCCAGCCATTGGCGACGAACTCTGAGGCCAGATAATCCAGCAACTCGGGATGCGTCGGACGCTCACCGAGCTGGCCGAAGTTGCTCGGGGTAGCGACAATGCCGCGACCGAAGTGATGCGCCCACACTCGATTCACGAACACCCTCGCGGTAAGCGGGTTCTTGGGGTCGGCAATCGCCTCTGCAAACTCGAGTCGCCCCGAGCCCTTCGTGAACGGCTTCCGCTCCTCAGGCGAAAGGATCGCCAGGAACCGCCGCGGCACAACGTCCCCCGGACTGTTTCGATCGCCGCGGATCAAAACGCGGCCATCCTCGATCTTCTTCTTGTCTACGATCGCCTGAATGAACGGATACTTCTCAGGAAGCGCAGCCTTGGCCGTCTCCACCTGCTTGATCCAGAAGCGCGGCATGATCCCGCCACATGCCCTGAAGGAAGCGGTCGACCTTGCCTTTCCCGTAGTAATAAACTCCGTCCGGGGTTTTGCGCGCTCCGCCGGCATCTTGAGTCGCCTTCGCGAAGAGATCCCGCCACAATATGTACTTGTCGCGGTCAAGTGACACGAGCATGGCGCCCGCCAGATCGCGGCGCTCAGGATTTAACCCGAGGGTGATCTCGTTCTTTTTGTCGACAAGTTTCTTGTCGTCGATAATCTCGACTACCAGCGTCCTGAGCCGCCTGGCTTCCTCGCGGATCGCGTTGTCGTCTTTGGCCTCATACCAAGTTTTCAGGAACGGGATGGTCCTTCTTCGGGTTGGCCAGATACTGCTTCCATTTGGTGATAGTTTCCGCATCCAGTCCCGCTTCCGACGCGACCCCGCGGGCAGCAAGCAGATACTCGTCCGTCCGCGCGGCCAACATCTCACCGACTTCTTCCGTCTGAGTCTCGTAGAACTTCTTTAGCGAAGCCTCGGTCTTGTCCAACGCGGCCTTCTTTTCCTTCCACGCTTTTACCGTGGCCTCATCGGCTAGCGGCGCCTCGTCAAGCTGCGTATTGCTGAAGATCGACTGAATCGAATAGAAGTCCTTCGTTGGAATCGGATCGAACTTGTGATCGTGGCATTGCGCGCACGCGACCGTCAGACCCAGGAACCCGCGTGTGGTGGCATCGACGCGATCGTCCTGCATTTCCGGACTGAGTGAATAGAATCCTGTCCCAGCCGGTTCGCCGATCAGGTCACCCGCGATCTGCGCCTTCACAAACTTGTCATAAGGCATGTCCTTATTGAAGGCCTGGATAACCCAATTGCGATATCGCCACGAGTTCGGGTAGGGCTTATCTTCTGTCGAGAGAAAACTGTCATCGGCATAGCGTGCGACGTCAAGCCAGTATCGTGCCCATCGCTCGCCATAGCGAGGCGAGGCAAGCAGACGGTCAACCACCTTCGCGAATGCGTCAGGCGATTCGTCCTTCAGAAAGGCATCCACTTCCTCCGGCGTCGGCGGTAATCCTGTGAGATCGATCGTGGCGCGACGAATCAGCGTCCGCTTGTCTGCGCGGGGCGCACGCTGCAATCCTTGCGCTTCGAGCTTGGCGACGATGAAGTTGTCGATCGGGCTCGCCGTCGGCGACTTCACCTCCGGGACCGCAGGCCGTTTCACGGGCTGGAACGACCAGAAGGATCGATGTTCCGGAGTAATGACGTACTCCGACGTTTTCGAAGTCTGAGCGGGTGCTTCAGTCGGCCAATACGCTCCTTCGGCAATCCACTCTCGAATCGCAGCGATTTCCTCGACCTTCATCTTTCCCGACGGCGGCATCTTCAGACGCTCATGCGTCTGGTCAACGGCCTTCATCAGCAGCGATTCCTCAGGCTTGCCAGGAACGATGGCAGGACCGGTATTCCCGCCTTTCAGAACCGCTTCCCGGGAGTCTAACCGCAGCCCGCCCATCGCGGTCTGACGATGGCAGGAAAAGCAGTTTTTGGCCAGAACCGGCCGTACTTTCGATTCAAATTGCTCACGTGGATCGGCCGAACTGATCGCTGAAACGGCAGCCAGACCGATGAGGACACGCAAGCCCGTGGGACAGGACATCTCAATCCTACGCTACGCGCGCGCGAGGGCTTGAGTCAAGTCTGCCCCAGTCGCGCGTCGCGTAGAATAGTCCGCGGAGGCGAGCATGAACCGGCGAACGTTTCTGAAGATGGCAACCGGAACACCCTTGGCCCTGCGCCAACTGTCAGCCCAGCACAAGGGCAAGGTCAAGATCACCGATGTGAAGTGCATGATCATTCGTGGGACTTGGGATTGGAACCTCGTCCGGATCGACACCGACGCCGGCGTGTCAGGCATTGGTGAAGCGTACTGGGGCTATGGCGTAAAGGATCTCATCCTCAACCAACTGAAGCCTCAAATTGTCGGCGAAGACCCATTGAACGTCGACAAACTCTACACCAAGATGCTCATGAGAAGCGCCGGACAGGGGGCACTCGCCGGTGTAACAGTCACAGCCGCGAGCGGTATCGAGATCGCCTTGTGGGACTTGGCAGGACGACTGCTCCAGACGCCTGCCTGCAATCTGCTCGGCGGAAGATTCCGAGATAAGGTGCGGTTCTACCGTACGATGCCGCGCGTCGAGAACCCGGAAGACATGCAGCAGTGGCGAAATCAAGTACGTCAGGCGAAAGCCGAGAAAGCCGGGTGGACTGCTTTTAAATTCCAGGGAGACGGCATCCCACCGGCCGCCGACCCCGACAACAAGGAGCCCGGCCACGATCCCTATACCCGCAACTTGACGGCAAAGGATCTTCGCCGCATCGGCAAGGCCATGGAAACCGTCCGTGAAGAACTCGGCCCCGACATCGACTTCGGGGTGGAGGCGCACTGGCGGTACGACGTACGCGATGCCATCAACATGACGAAAGTGCTCGAGCCGGTGAAGCCCATGTGGCTCGAGGATCCGGTCCCGCCGGGGAATCCCGACGCAATGGCTCGCGTGACGCAAGCCTCCAACATCCCGATCTGCACAGGAGAAAACCTGTATACGCGCGACGGGTTCCGGCGGCTCATCGAGTTGCAGGGATGCGATATCGTGCACCTCGATATCCCGAAACTTGGCGGTTTGCTCGAAGCGAAGCGCATTCACGATCTGGCTGACAACTACTACATCGCCTCCGCCGCGCACAATCCCGCCAGCCCGGTCGGCACCATCGCTTCGGCACACGCTGCCGCGTCTATGCGCGATTTCCGGGTTCACGAACTGGCGAGGTACATCGACTGGTGGCAGGATCTCGTGGTACACGACGGCCCGATCTTTGAGAACGGATACTTCAGAATCCGTGAAAAACCCGGCTACGGAATTGAACTGAATCCCGACGTGGCGAAGGCCCACTTGGCCCCCGGCGAGACTTGGTGGGGATAACAGCGAGGAACTGAGCGGCGGGCCCGGAAGAGCCCGCCGCCAGGATGATGACTAGACCCACCAGGCAGCGGCGGGCGCCTCACGAATAATCAGCTGGTTCAGGAATTCGGCTGCTTTGGTCAGGCCCTCATCGGGCGACATCAACGAGTCCTCATGCTCGATGGAAAGCACGTAATCGTAGCCGAACATTCGTAGCGTCGACACGAATTCTTTCCACCAACCGAACGCATGACCGTATCCACATGTGCGGAAGATCCACGCCCGATTCCGCTCGTCCGTATACTTCTTCGTATCGAGCACGCCAGTCATCGGCAGGTTGCGATCGTAGATCTGCGTGTCCTTCGCATGGACGTGGAAGATCGCGTCACCCAGCACGCGAATGGCGGCAATCGGATCAATTCCCTGCCAGAACATGTGGCTAGGATCGTAATTGCAGCCAATCGATGGACCCGCAATGTTGCGCAGCTTCAGCATCGTTTCCGGACTGTAAACTACAAATCCGGGATGCATCTCGATCGCGACTTTTACGCCATGATTGGCTGCGAACTTCGCGTGCTCCGTCCAATACGGAATAACTTTCTTCTCCCACTGCCAGTCCAATACATCCAGGTACTCCGGCGGCCAAGGGCAGGTGACCCAATTGGGGTACTTTGCGTTGTCGCTATCCCCGGGGCAGCCCGAGAAATCGATAACGATAGGAACGCCGAGCTTTTCGGCAAGCAGGATCGTCTTTTTGGCCGTGTCCTGATAACCCTTGGCTACATTCGCATCAGGGTGCAACGGATTCCCGTGACAGCTCAGCGCGCTGATTTTGAAACCGTTATCATCCAGGACTTTTTTCCACTCCTTAAGCTCCTTGTCGTTATCGACCATGGACAACTTGCAATGCGGATCGCCTGGATAGTTCCCGGTACCGAGTTCCACGGTGTCAATATTCAGCGACTTGAGCTTCTCGAAAACTTTGGGGAGCGGGAACTGCGATAGTAGCGGTGTAAAGACGCCAACTCTCATTGGTTGTTTCCTTTCTTCAATACCGTTGTTATTGGGACGGACTCAGCTTATCATGCGCAACTTCGGTCACTCGGCCGTTCGAACGCCTTCGGCCGATGACATAAGTCACATCGAACAAACCCTGACCTGGGATAGAATTCCTCCAGCAGAGGATATATGAAAGACTCTCTGAAGAAGCTTATGGGCCGCCCGGCCCCTTCGAATCGCCGCGGATTCCTGAAAACATTCAGCGCCGCAGCGGCAGCCACGTTCTGGGCTGATGAGCATCTCGAAGCCTATCAGCAGAACGTAAATACCAACTCGAAGCCTTCCGATCTCAAGATCACCGACATGCGCGTCGCAACAGTCGTCGGCGCCCCGATGCGGTGTCCCATCATTCGCATCGACACAAACCAGGGTCTGTATGGACTCGGTGAAGTCCGTGATGGAGCGAGCAAGAACTATGCGTTGATGTTGAAACGGCTGGTTCTGAACGAAAATCCGTGTAATGTCGATAAGATCTTCCGCAAAATCAAACAATTCGGCGGGCATGCGCGACAGGGCGGTGGTGTCTGCGGTGTTGAGATGGCGCTGTGGGATATTGCCGGAAAAGCTTATAACGCGCCCGCCTATCAGTTGCTCGGTGGAAAATTCCGCGACAAGGTGCGCTGCTACGCGGACACGACAGAGAGCGACAACCCCAAAATATTCGCCGAACGGCTGAAGAAGCGCGTCGACGAAAAGGGTTTCACCTTCCTCAAAATGGATCTCGGCGTCGATCTTGTCGAAAAGGTTCCTGGGACAGTTACAAAGCCGCTCGGCACGACGTCACGCGAGTTTGCCCGTACGCAACACATGTTCACGGGAATGGAGTTAACCCCCAAGGGTGTCGATGCCATGGCGAACTACGTTGCCGCAGTGCGAGAGGTTATTGGCATGGATGTTCCGCTCGCCGCCGATCATTTCGGCCATATCGGAGTGAACTCCTGTATCCGCCTCGGCCGAGCCCTCGAGAAATACAACATGGCATGGCTCGAAGATATGATTCCATGGCAATATACTGAGCAGCTCAAGGAAATTAAGGAAAATATCGCGATACCGCTGCTTACCGGCGAAGACATCTATCTCAAGGAGCCGTTCGAGACACTCTGCAAGGCGCATGCAGTCGACATCATTCACCCGGATCTTGCGACCTCGGGCGGTCTCCTCGAAACGAAAAAGATCGGCGACATGGCGCAGGGTTACGGAGTTGCGATGGCGATGCACTTCGCGGGAACCCCGATTTCTTTCATGGCCAACGTGCATTGCGCCGCAGCGACAGAAAACTTCCTCGCCCTCGAGCATCACTCTGTCGACGTCCCATGGTGGGAGGATCTCGTGCAAGGCGACAAGCCGCTGTTCAACAAAGGTTTTGCCAACGTTCCCTCACGACCGGGCCTCGGAGTAACTTTAAACGATGACATCGTAAAGCAACACCTCGATCCGAACGATAAAGGATATTTTGAGCCCACGAAAGAATGGGATACGGATCGCGTGAACGATCGACTCTGGAGCTAGGTCACTACTGCAGTGGCGACCCTGAAGGGATTATCGACGCGCCGGACTATGACGGAATGAATGCTCCTGATCACAAGTGAGCTTGCTTGCCGGCTCGAAACCGCCGAAGCGGTCGACGCGGCCGGATGTGCTGAAGCCCAATGCGTCGTCGAGACAAACTGCGACGCTGCCGTGCAATCGATCGCCGGCGGTGTCGCCGTGTTCTGCGGCGCATCGTCACCTCTGACCCATGCCCTTGGGATGGGCATGCATGGACCCGTATCGGCCGAAGACATGGATGCGGTGGAATTATTCTTTCAGAGTCGCGGAGCGGCGGTAGTCATCGACGTGTGCCCGCACGCCGACCCTACGCTTCGGGATCTCGCGTCTCAGCGCGGATACCGCATCGTCGAGTTCCTGAACGTGATGGTGCGCAACGCTGATCCCGCCGAACTCAGCGCGTCCTCCATTGAAGTCCGGCCCGCCGTGCCGGAGGACCGTGAAACATACGTAAGCACGGTAATCGGTGGGTTCTTCGGTCGACAACCGCTGACACCCGAGGAAGCAACGCTCGGTACAACTCTATTTCACATGCCATGTACGACCGCGTATCTGGCGTGGATTGACGGGCAACCCGCCGGGGGCGGGGGCATGTCGATTCGCAATAAAATCGCGAGCTTCTTCGGGGACGCGACCTTGCCGGAATATCGCGGCAAGGGAGTACACTCTGCAACGATTAGAGCTAGAATCGCGGATGCCATGAACGCTGGATGCGAACTCATGACCGCCGGAACAACTCCTGGCAGCGCGTCACAGCGAAATTACCAGCGCCTCGGCTTCCACGTAGCGTATACAAAGGCGACGATGGTGCTCGAGTGACGTTCGGAATCATAGCTCTTGCTGTAGCCTGGCAGTTCATTTCCCCGGAAGCGCCGCAGATTGTGGCCATGGAGTGGAAGCGCGTTCTCGGTTCGTCTTCCAGTGCTTCGCTAAGGAGAGAGATTCCACCCGCTGCCGTTCCCGTACTCTCCAACATCAATTTCATCGAAGGCATCGAGCGCGTTGTCTGGACCCCAGGTTTGGCGATTCTCGAAGGCTCCTTCGATCTGCAGAAAATCAAAGAGATGGCGTCTGCCGATGGGGGCGTCACCAAACCTTACAAGAAAGTTGAACTGCTGGCTCCCGCCGAAAACGACGGGACGCACGTTGGCCTTATCAGTCCTTCCTTGCTCATGTTGGGCACTGAGACGGAGATCAAGTCGGCCGTTGACCGGTCGGAGAGAGCGAAAGATTGGGGAACTGGCGGCTACGATTTGTGGATCCGCACGTCGGGATCACGCTTCTCGCGCCATGAATTCGGAATTCGGCTCATCGACCAAGGGGTGCAGGTGAGTTCGAAGATTCGGTATCCCAGCGAGATTTCTGCCCGCACCGCTGCGGAGCATGCGCTCCTGCTGGGCCTCATCGGTCGGCAGAGCGGTCAGGAGGCAAGCCTGACAGGCAGTTTCTCTCCGGAGCAATTCGCGAAACGGGAATGGCGCACCGCAATCGAGAACATGCATTCATCCAGCATTGTCGAGTCCGAATCCGAACCGCGCAAACCCGGCGTAATTCGGATTTATGGCTTGGATGAAGGCGTGAGGGAAATTCCGCTCAAATAGCTCGCCAGATCAAAAAGGCCAGTCCCGCCAGATATCCGAGCAGAGCCTGATATTCCTGGTTGCGCACATACAACTCCGCCCGAAAGTGACCTGCGCCGCCGATACCGGCCTTATACGGCGCCAAAGCGGGGACCTTCCGCGCGTACTCTTCATAGGAAGGGAACAACTTCCGCAAATGCTGCTCTTCATTCTGAATCACAGGCAGATACACCAGGAAGAACACAGCCCCAAACAGGATCGCTAACTCCACACGACGCGTCGCAACCACCAATCCCGCGGCTACAGGAGGGTACCCACATATAACGGATTGCGGATGTACGAGTATGGACCACCCGTAGCGAGTTGCTCATTCTTGGCCAGATGGCCGGCCGCCCACGCCCTCAGCAGCAATCCGAGAATCGATATCGGAACGCCGATCGCAAGCGAATGAAGAGTTGGATCGCAAGCCAGCAGAACGCGGCCACAAGAAGAAACCCGCTTGGCACTCGCAGCTTGGCGACCGCGTCAGCGTACGGTTTTGGAAAGAGCATTCGACAGAGCGGATAGGACGTGGTCGACCGTGATGGAACGCATACTTGTTGCCGCCTCGGGGTCTCGCTTGTAGCTGGTCTCGGCGTCAGGGTACGAAGGATTGTCAACGATCCGCCGTAAGGTCCATTGCGCGCCGGATCGGTTGGGCCGAAGATCGCCACGCCGGGCTTTCCCAGTGCGGCGGCCAGGTGAAGCGGCCCGCTGTCGACACCGATAACGGCGGCGGCCCGCCGGGTCGCATAGATCAGCCCCGAAAGCCCCGAGACATGAACATAAACGCCAGGCGCATCGATCGACTGCGGGACATTCAGGACCAGTGGAAGATCCAGCCTGCGCGCCAGATCGAGATACATCTCGAGCGGCCATTGTTTGCTTCCCCAACCCGCGAGCGGATTCGGCCAGGATGAAGTCGCCTGGCGGAAGCGTGCCCTCCGGCCGGCCTTCCGGGATGAAAAATGATCGTGCAACCGCAGTGGCGCCGGAACCTGCCGCGATCTCTTTGTATTGATCCACGACATGTGTGGCCGCAGTCTTGATGGCGCCTGAATAAAAGAGCGCAGCCAGAGGTTCTCGCGCCTGCGATCGATCGAAGCCAAAAATTCGTTCCGGCCGGGCAAATGATGCGGTCAGGGCCGATTTCAGCAGTCCCTGAAAATCGATAGCAGTTTGGAACGCGCCGGCACGCAATCGACGGCGCAGCGCGAGCATGTTGGATAGCGTCCTTTTCCCGACAGCGATCACCTCATCAACAAACGGGTTGCCTTCGAGCAGCGGCATCCATCTTTCCTCCACCGCCCATGCAAGGTGAGACTGAGGGAAGCTCTGCTTAACGCTCGCCACGGCCGGCAACGTATGGATAATATCGCCCATGGCTCCGAGCCTCACGACGAG
>CAWGVL010000045.1:0-43860 GCA_963825845.1 Bryobacteraceae bacterium
CGACCGGCTGGCCGATGGAAGCGTCGCCAACCCGGACCGAAATCAATGGTTCGATCCAAAGGCTTTTGCGATTCCAGGGCAATACCAGTTCGGCAACTCCGGACGTAACATCTTGCGGGGCCCCAGCTTCGCTGCAGCGGATTGGTCGCTGGCTAAGTCGTTCCAATTTACGGAACGAGCCAGACTGCAGCTGCGCTGGGAAGTGTTCAACGCCTTCAATCAAACGAACCTAGCGAATCCTTCTACGGGGATCGATTCATCACTCGCGGGCAGGATAACTGGCTTGGCACATTTCATGCGACGCCAGCAACTTGGAGCTCACGTATACTGGTGAACCAGTGAAGCGGATTGTTTTATCGGTTGCTCTGTTTGCAACCGTTGGACTCAGCGTCGCCTTCGAACGAGCCGGAGATCTCGACTCCGGCATTTCGTTGCTTGAGAAGCATCAGTATGAGGAAGCGGTCCGCGTCCTTCGGCGGGCTGTCGGAGAAGCGCCGAACTCTCCCGACGCGCACAACTATTACGGATTCGCCCTGGCGCGATCCGGCAACTTGATCGCATCCGTTGCGGAGTTCGAAGTCGCGCTGAAATTGAATCCCGACCATGCCGAGGCGCTTTATAATCTCGGCTGCGCTTTTCTCGCCCAGTCTCAAGCCGAATCTGCGATTGGTCGTCTGCGTGCTGCCGTTGCTGCGCGTCCAGAGTTTCCGGAAGCGCATGCGGCACTTGCAATGGCTCTGACCTCTACCGGCGAACCTTTGGAGGCGATCCGCGAACTACAAACGGCTTTGCGGCAGCGGCCGAAAATGGCTTCAGCGCATAATCAACTCGGCTTCCTATTTTCGCAAATGGGAGATCAGGAGCGAGCGCTCGCGGAGTTTCGCCACGCTGTTGACGCCGATCCATCTTCAGCGGAATCGCACAGTAATCTTGGTGTGGTGCTCCACAAGTCAGGTGACTTGGCCGGCGCGATTCGAGAATTCACGCGCGCGCTTGAATTGGCGCCCGAGTCGTTAGACGCACTGAAAAACATGGGCCAGGCGATGCGGGACAAAGGAGACTTGAACGAAGCCGTGCGTTATTACAAGCGCGCAGGTGCTCTTCGGCCTGATTCAGCCGAGGTGAGGACTGATCTGGGCTTTGCGCTGAAGCGCGCGGACAAACTAGAGGAAGCCCTCACGGAACTGAAGAAGGCTGTGGAGCTAGCGCCCGACTTCCCGCGCAGTCATTTTCATCTGGCGGAGGCTCTCAGTCAGAAGGGAGACGTCGCCGCGGCGCTGGTGGAGTACGAAGCGGCTCGACGACTCCGGCCTAACGATATCGAATACGCAGTGAAATACGGTGTAGCCTTAATGGCGACCAAACCGGACGCGGCGGTAGAAGAGTTGCGGCGGGCAGTTCAGTTGGATCCGAGCAACTCCGCCGCTTACCAATCGCTTGGCCGAGCCCTGCAGCGCACTGGCAATCGCACCGATGCGAATGCGGCGTTTCAGGAATCTCGCAAACTGGCGGCCGCTGCCGATGCCCACTCCCAAGCCGTTCTCCACACAAACAGGGGAATTGAGCTGCTGAAACAAGGCAGAGTCGATTCGGCAATTGAAGCGCTTCGACAGGCGTTGTCGCTTGAGCCGACGTTCGGCGCTGCGAATCACTATCTGGCGATTGCCCTCAGCGCACTAGGGAAGTGGGAAGAAGCCGATCGGGCTTTCAGATCTGCAATCGAGGCGGATCCTCGGGATTCGGAGATTCTCTTCAACTATGGGGTCGCTCTCCGGAAGCAGTTGCAGTGGCAAAACGCCGCATTACAATTCGCCGAGTCCGCTCGCCTGCGTCCCTTTCATCCCCAAGCCAGATGTGAACTGGCTATCGCGCTGAAGCAACTTGGCCGGGTGGAGGAAGCTCGGGAGGAGTTGGCTAGCGCAAGAGAGGTGGGCCCCTGCCAGTTGGAGCTTCGCTAGTCAGCCGTAGGCGAGCCATCGCCGCAATATTTGGTTCCGCGTTCGCGAATCCGCTCTTAGGCGCAACGACTTTCGAAGATGTAGCCAAGTCCGCCGGGCTGAACTCGCCAACCATTTATGGGGGTCGAAAGCAGAATAAATACATTCTCGAGACCACTGGCTGCGGCGCCGCATTCTTCGACTACGACAACGACGGTTGGCTCGATATCCTCCTTGTGAATGGGCGGACTCTCGAGGAACAGTCAGCTCCGCCCATAACCAGACTGCTGCACAACAACCGCGACGGCACGTTTCGAGATGTCGGCGCCGGTTCCGGGCTCTTGCGCAGAGGTTGGGGGCAGGGCGTTTGTATCGGCGACTTCAATAATGATGGTTTCGATGATGTATTCATCTGCTACTACGGGCAGAACGTGCTTTACCGCAACAACGGGGACGGCACGTTCACCGACGTAACGAGTGCTGCGGGCCTGGCAACGCCGGGTGTTCACTGGGGCGCGGGGTGCGCCTTTCTTGACTATGATGGTGACGGGTGGCTGGACCTTTTTGTCTCCAATTACATTGATTTTGAGTTCAAAACTGCTCCTCTCCCGGGAAGCGGATCGTGCGTCTTCCAGGGTTTACCTGTAAATTGTGGTCCCCGAGGTCTGCCAAAGGCTAAGAATTATCTCTTTCGAAATAACGGTGATGGGGTCTTCACTGATGTCACCGAACGAAGCGGTATTGGGAAGGCGGCTCCCAGCTATGGGCTTGGGGTGTTGACCGGTGACTTTGACAACGATGGTCGTCCGGATATCTACGTCGCGAACGATAGTGACGCCAGCTATCTGTTCTGGAACAACGGTGACGGAACGTTCACCGAAGCGGGTATGGAAGCCGGTGTGGCGACGAACGTCGACGGCCGGATGCAGTCCGGTATGGGGGTGAGCGCCGGAGACTTCGATGGAGACGGTTTGCTGGACATTTTTAAGACGAACTTTTCCGACGACCTGCCGAACTTGTATCGCAATCACGGTGGACGCTACTTCGAAGAGGCCACGAAAGCTGCTGGGCTCGGGTTGAATTCGCTCTATCTCGGCTGGGGATGCGGTTTTCTCGATATCGATAACGACAGTTGGCCGGATCTACTCTATGTCAACGGGCACGTTTATCCAGAGATCGACCAACTTGGACGGCCGGTCGGCTATCGACAGCCAAAGATTGTCTATCGCAATGCGGGTGGAGGAAAGTTCGTGGACGTGTCCAAGACATCGGGGCCCGGGATCACTTCGCTATCTTCCGCTCGCGGATGCGCGTTCGGGGACTACGATAACGACGGTGACGTTGATGTGCTGGTCAACCCGATCAATGAAGCTCCGCAGCTATTGCGATGCGATGCGCCGCGAGACAATCATTGGATTAAGATCAAACTGGTCGGGACCAAGTCAAACCGGAGTGCAATTGGCGCTCGCGTGCGTTGCGTCACCGGTTCGCGGCGACAGATCGACGAGGTTCGGAGCGGTGGAAGCTTTTATTCGCAAAACGATCTTCGCCTACATTTCGGGTTGGGTAAGGCGAACAAGGTGGATCTATTGGAGATTCGCTGGCCCTCAGGTCGAGTGGATACCTTCAAGGACGTGGCAGCAGATCGGATTCTGCAAATCAAAGAGGGGAGCGCTCCAACACAATTCGCGCCGTGAGGCCGGTTGTGTCACCATAATGCGTCTCGTTTTTGCCATAGCCGCAGGCAAATGTAATCATATCGTTCTTCTCTAACGTGACCTTCTCAGTGTATTCGGCAACTGGGTTTGCCCCCTCCACCTTGTGGAATTTTGGATCTCCACCGTAACCCTGAATCTCGGCATCGAAGAGCGATGTTGTGTTGTGTAGCACATGCACATCGGTCGATGAGAGCCCGAAATGAATGCCCTCGAATCGAACCGTGAGCTGATACGTTCCTTTCGCGGGCGCTACGAAACGAATCAAGCTATACTGGCCGGAATTGCTGGCTTCCATGGCGATTTGGCCCGCACGTACCGCCCAGCCTTTCTGTGAACCGTATTGTGTTTCATCGGTGCGGTTGTAGGCGATATAGGGATAGTAACCGGGTCCCGGTCCCTTATTCTGGGCTGGATGGTAAAAGCCAGTCTCACCAACGATCTCAGTTTGTTTGTCGAACCGAAACTCAGCTGGATCAAGTGACTTTGTTGCCGAGTAGCCGTACTGCCAAACCCGATTCGGATTCTTCTCGAGAGAAAAATCGGCAGCCACATCGAACGTCGTAACAGTTTGCGCCAGAAGACCAGAAAGCAAAATGGCGCTTTTGATGAGCGGCATGACTACGTCCAGACTACCAGATTATGAAGACAAAATTGTTGACAATTGATGATCGGTGTGCCCTAATGACTGTGTGTCACCGCGCCGCGTGACCCGTTGGCTAGCTCTTGCCTGCCTGATGTGCGTCATCGCGAGCCCCGCCTATCCGTCGCGTGAATCTGACCAGGAGTTTTTCGAGACCAAGGTGCGTCCGTTGCTCGCCAAGAACTGCTACACGTGTCATACGGACGCAAGAGCCGGCGGTCTTCAGATGGACAGCGAAGACGGGATGAAACGGGGCAGCAAAGATGGACCTGTTCTTGTTCCGGGGAAACCGGACGAAAGCAAGTTGATCCAGGCGATCCGTTACAAGGATCGGATCAAGATGCCGCCATCGGGTAGATTGACTGATGAAGAAATCGGCACGCTTGAGACCTGGGTCCGAAGTGGCGCCGTTTGGGGCCACGCAGCCGCACGGTCGAAAGCTGCATCCACTCCGTTCGTCATCACGCCGGAAGCGAGGGCATTCTGGTCGTTTCGTCCAGTGCGAGCGCCTGCTCCACCTTCCGTTAAGAACCGCTCCTGGATTAAATCGCCAATTGATTCTTTTGTGTTGGCGAAGCTTGAAACTGCGGGCGTGAAGCCGGTGGATGCCGCCGATAAGCGTACGTTAATCAGAAGGGCGACGATCGATCTGATTGGACTCCCTCCCACACCGGAGGAAGTCGAAGCTTTCGAGAAAGATTCTTCGCCCGAAGCGTTTGCAAAAGTGGTCGACCGGCTGTTGGCGTCGCCGCAATACGGTGAGCGGTGGGGCAGGCTGTGGCTTGACGTTGCACGTTACTCGGACAAGCAGCTAACCGCGGAGGGCGATGGGCCCCTTCCGAACGCGTTTCAGTATCGCGATTGGGTTGTGCGCGCGTTTAACGAAGACATGCCCTATGACCAATTCGTGAAGGCGCAGATCGCGGGTGACCTGATGCCGGAAGACGTTCGCGCGAAGTACGCTGGTGGCGTAGGGTTTTTCTCGCTAAGTCCGAAGCCCGAGTTTCGGGATGAGCGGGTAGATGCTGCGACTCGCGGCTTTCTGGGTCTGACGGTGGCGTGCGCGCAATGCCATAACCATAAGTTCGACCCGATTCCGACACGGGACTACTATTCGCTGCTTGGTGTTTTCGAAGCCACGGAGGAAGGAAAATACCCACTCGCCCCCGCAGACGTTGTCGCCGCTTATGACAAGCAGAAGAAGGCGCTTGACGATGAGAAGGCAAAGCTGAATAAATTTCTGGACACGCAACGAGAGCAGTTGTTCGACATCTTTGCATTGAAGACTTCCGCCTACGTGGTGGCATCGTGGCGGGCCCTGGGACCGGAGAAGAAAAGGGTTGCAGACCTGGTGGCAATGCAACATTTGGATAAGAGCGTGCTCGAAGGCTGGATCCGTTTCTTCCAACCGTCGCGGGAACGGAAGTATGAGTATCTCGCCGAGTTCGATGCGCTATTAACCGACTCGGGCGCCGAGACGAAGGTTCACGAGTTCGCTGCAAAGTTCCAGAATCAGCTTCTCGCGACCCGTAAAGAAGAAGAGGAGTTGCGGGAAAAGAATGCCAAGTTGAAAGCTCAGCAAAAAGAGGGCGATGTATCGAACGCCCTTCCGCTTGAACGCGACAAGTATTATCTCCTCTCGGACCTTCGGGCTAAACCTAAGACCGAGCCAAAGAGAGAGCCCGGCCCGCTCTACTTCTCCGATGATCAGCTCGGCAGTTATTTGAGCAGTGTCTGGAAAGACTATTTCGACGATTTGCGCGGGAACATCGACAAATTGAAGAACGCGCTTCCCGCAGAGTATCCGGCGTACTCTGTGCTTAAGGACAAGGCGAAGGCGCAAAACCTTCATGTTTACATTCGCGGTAACAAAGACGACCCAGGCGAAGAAGCGCCGCGTCAGTTCCTGGCGATTCTTAGTCCCGGTGAGCAGGTTCCTTTTAAACAAGGCAGCGGACGACTGGAACTAGCCGAATCGATTGCAAACGCTACTAATCCATTGACGGCGCGGGTAATGGTCAACCGTATTTGGTTGCATCACTTCGGCGCAGGAATTGTTCGAACTCCAAGCAATTTCGGGAAATTGGGAGAGCCGCCGGCTAATCCTGACCTTCTTGATTACCTGGCAAGCCGGTTCGTGCAAAACGGCTGGTCAGTTAAGAAGATGCATCGGGAGATCATGCTTTCGAACGTCTATGCGTTGAGTTCCGAATACTCGGCCGAGAACGCTCAGATTGATCCGGAGAATAGACTCTTCTGGCGCGCGAATGTTCGACGCATGGATGTCGAATCTATGCGTGACTCCATGCTGTTCGTTTCGGGAGCGCTCGACAAAACAATGGGGGGGCCGGCAGTTCCTTTGCACGATGAGAAGAACTTCCGGCGTACGCTCTACGGCGCGGTCAGTCGCGCCAAGCCGGACCAATTCCTTCGATTGTTCGATTTTCCAGACCCCAACGAAACGAGCGAACAGCGGATCGCTACAAATGTCCCGCTGCAGCAGCTCTTCTTTTTGAATAGTCCGTTCGTGCAAGCGCAAGCGGAATTGCTCAATAAGCGACTGGGTGACATCTCGCCGGATGAGAAGATCAAGCGGGCATACTCCGTTTTACTTAATCGAACTCCAAACGCTGAGGAAGTCGGTAAAGGTACGGCGTTTTTGTCTGCCGAGGGCAATTCCTGGCGCAACTACCTGCAGGTCTTGTTAAGTTCAAACGAATTCATCTATCTGAATTAGGTGTGCTATGAACCGTCGCGATGCATTGAAGAGTATAGGCAGTGGCTTTGGCATGATGGCTTTCGCGGAGATGTTGGGTTCTACGGCCCTTTACGCGGGCACGGGAAAGCCGGTGGGAACGCACTTCGCTCCGAAAACTACGCGTGTCATTTTTCTTTTCCTGAACGGTGGGCCCTCGCAGGTGGACACATTCGATCCAAAGCCTGCGCTTGAGAAATTTCATGGCACGGCGGAACCGGGTTGGGAGAATGGGATCATCGCTCCAGGAGATATTCGTCAGGCAGGGACCTTGATGAAGTCGCCGTTTACGTTCAAGAAGTATGGACAGAGTGGAATCGAGGTAAGCAGCCTCTTCCCGAAACTCGGTGAGCGCATCGACGATGTTTGTGTCGTCCGATCGATGTATAGCGATATTCCAAATCATCCGCAAGGTCTCTTCATGATGAACTGCGGCACTATTGGCGCCGGCCGTCCGGCGCTTGGATCATGGCTGCTTTATGGGTTGGGAACGGTAAACCAGAATCTTCCGGGTTTTGTAGTCCTCTCTCCAGGGCTGCCGATCATGGCCCCCCAAATCTGGAATTCGGCGTTTCTCCCTGCAAGCTATCAAGGCACTTGGGTTGATACCGAAAAGGCCGATCCCAAACAGCTGATTCCCTACATTCAAAACGACCGGATCGACCTCAATCACCAGCAGAAACAAGTTGAACTTCTGACATCGTTGAATCAAATGCACCTGACGAAACAAGGCCCGGTTCCAGAGCTAGAGGCTACGATTCAGGGCATGGAGACCGCATTCCATATGCAGACCGAAGCAGTGGACGCGTTCGATATAACCAAAGAAAGTGAAATGACCCGACAAGCTTATGGGCCCGGCGAATTTGCGCGTGGATGCCTCATGTCCCGGCGTTTGATTGAACGCGGAGTCCGAATGGTGCAGGTGTATTTTGGCGCGATGCAGCCGTGGGACAGTCACAGCGACATCATGGAGCATCGTGATCTCGCACGAAAGGCCGATCAGCCGATTGCCGCATTGCTGCAGGATCTGAAGAGCCGCGGCCTTCTGGAAGACACGCTGGTGATCATCGGCGGTGAATTTGGAAGAACCCCGGCGGTGGAGGCCAAGGGAGGCGCTATTCAGAACGGTCGCGATCACAACACGACAGGCTTTACGATGTTATTGGCCGGGGGCGGGGTGAAGCCGGGGACTGTATACGGGGCAACGGACGACTTGGGGAGAAGAGCGGTGGAAGCTCCGGTTCACGTCCATGATCTCCATGCCACGATTCTTCATCTTTTCGGATTTGATCACACGAAACTGACCTATCGGTTCAGCGGCCGCGATTTTCGCCTTACAGACGTATCGGGGACAGTCATCCAGGGATTGATGGCCTGATCCCAGATGCACTCACCCGCGACAGCTCAGCCGAAATCCGCGGCTCGGAAAGGTTTCTCTTATCCGTCCTCAAACCGCCATGCAATGGCCGTGCTCGCCACGCTTTTTTTTCTGTCTGGTTTCCTGGCGGCATTGAACGACATACTGATTCCTCATCTGAAACCGATCTTTAGCTTGAACTATGCGCAAGTGATGCTCGTGCAGTTCAGCTTCTTTTCCGCATTCCTAGTGTTTGCCGCGCCATCGGCGAGATTAATCGCTCTTGTGGGTTATCAGCGGACTATGGTCATCGGGCTATTAACGATGAGTGCCGGAGCGCTGTTATTTCTTCCGGCAGCCGATGTGCCGTCATTTGCATTTTTCATGTGCGCTCTGGTGATCTTGGCGGGGGGGATCACATCCTTGCAGGTGTCGGGGAATCCATACGTGGCCGTGCTGGGTCCGCCGAGCACCGCCTCAAGCCGGTTGACACTCATACAGGCTTGTAATTCTCTCGGATCGACGATCGCTCCATCTGTCGGCGGAATGCTGCTTCTGAATTCGCCGGCTTTGGCGCCTACTGAACCGGAAGCTTTGCATCGCTATCAGTTGGCGCAAGCCGCGCAAGTGAAGCTTCCCTATCTGGGAATTGCCATTGCGCTCTTCATTTTGGCATTGCTGGTTGCGAGGAGTCGCCTTCCAACTCTCTCCCACGCTTCCGCTTCGCATCCTGAATCATTGGGAAGCGTCTGGAGGTACCGTCATGTTTGCTTCGGTGTAGGGGCAATCTTTCTGGCCGTTGGTGGGGAAGTTGCGGTCGGGAGCTTTCTCGTGAACTACTTGACACTACCAGACATTGGTGGCTTGAGCCCAAAGACAGCGGCTGTTTACGTGTCGCTCTACTGGGGTGGATCGTTGGCCGGCCGGTTCATTGGTTCCGCAGTGATGCGGCTCTGGCCGGCGCCAAAGGTGCTTGGTGTGGCCGCGGTAATTGTGGTGACTCTCCTTCTTACTACCGTTTCCTCGACCGGCGCTGTGGCCATGTCCAGCATTCTCATGGTCGGCTTGTTTAATTCGATCATGTTTCCAACGATATTTACGCTCGGGATCGCACAGCTAGGCCCGCTCACGGGCAAAGGATCGGGCGTTCTAATGGCGGCTGCGGTGGGCGGCGCGGTTATTCCGGTAGTGCAGGGCGTATTCGCGGATGTCAGCGGCGTGCAACCTTCCTTTATTGTGCCGGCTATCTGCTATTCTTACGTCGCATTCTATGGATTTGAGGGGTGCCGACCGGTATCCTTTGCGGCGGGTTCGACGTCTTCCTAGAAGGCTTCCTGTCGACACGAATGTTGACAGTATCTCGAAGGAATAGAGTATCCTAAGGACGACAGAACGAAGGGCTTAACGATGGCTCATCCCCCCGGTTTTTTACGGCGCCGATTTCTCGAGACGTCCTGTCTCGGCTTTGGAATGTTGGCATTGCGCGGTATCCTGTCCGCCGCAGAAAATCCCTCGCCTACGATTTACAACGATCTCCGACCCAGACCCGTCCATTTTCCCGCTCGGGCAAAGTCGATCATTCAACTAGTTCAGAACGGCGGTCCGAGCCAGATGGATCTGTTTGACCCTAAGCCTGAACTAACCAAACGCTCTGGGCAACCTCACCCCGATGGAGTGGAGATTCATCAGCCGAACAACGAGAACAAATTGCTCGCGCCAGCCTTTGAGTTCCGCAAATACGGGCAGTGCGGGATGGACATCTCCGAGGTGTTGCCACATACGGCAACGATCGTGGACGAGGCCTGTTGGGTCCGCTCCATGTACACGGAACACAACAACCACCTGGAAGGTCTGAACATGCTTCTGACATGCAAGATCTTTCCGGGAAGGCCGGTGATGGGAGCGTGGATCAGCTACGCGCTAGGTACCGAGAATCAGAGCCTTCCGGCGTACGTCGTTTTGCGAGACCCGGAGGGCTATACGATCGGCGGCAGGCAGCTTTGGGCCAACGGCTATCTGCCGGCACTTTATCAGGGTGTAGAGTTCAGCACGAAAGGCGCGCCGGTCCATCATCTGAATCCGGAACGTCCGCTGCCTCCCGGCGTGCAGCGACAAACGTTGGATCTTTTGGCAGCGCTGAATAAGCAACATCTCCAGCAACATCCGTTTGAGTCCGACCTGGATGCGCGAATTCAGAACTTCGAACTCGCGGCGAGAATGCAATTGGCGGCTGCCGACGTTCTGGACATGAGTAAAGAGACGGAAGCGACCCGAAAATTATACGGTCTGGATAACTCCCTCACGGCGAGTTACGGTACTCGCTGTCTAATGGCCCGCCGTCTCGTCGAGGCCGGTGTTCGGTTTGTGCAAGTCACGACGAGTCCAGGCCAGCCGTGGGATACACACAACAAGAGCAAAGAGGGAATCCAGAAGATCGCGATGGAGACGGATCAAGGCGCCGCGGCACTCGTCAAGGATTTGAAGAGCCGCGGATTACTCGACACCACGATCGTGATGTGGGCTGGCGAGTTCGGACGGTTACCAACCACACAGAATGGTGACGGCCGCGATCACAACCGTAATGCCTTCACGGTCTGGTTCGCGGGAGGTGGATTCAAGAAAGGCCTGATCTACGGGCAGACCGATGACTTTGGATACAAGGCGGTGGCGGACCGGGTTGGGGTTCCCGATATAACCGCAACCATTCTTCATCAGATGGGGATTGACCATAAGCGCATCCAGTATCCGAACGGCGGGCGTTTAGAAACACCGTCTGATGTGACCGTCACCGGCGCTAAAATCGTCGGTGGACTCGTAGAGAATCCGCCGAAGAGCGCGTAACGTCCTCATATGCGCACGCTGACCCTTTTCATTCTGGCGATTCCTGTTTTGGCGCAAAGCCCACTGACTTTTGAAAAAGACGTTCTGCCTGTCTTCACGCAGTATTGCTTCACGTGCCATGGCCAGAGTTCTCCTCAACTAGGTTTGGATCTTCGGACAATCGCATCAACATTGCGCGGCAGTCACAACGGACCTGTGATCGTTAAGGGTTCACCGGAAAAGAGTCTGCTGTACCAAAAGATTTCAGCTAAGGCGATGCCACCGCCTGCGTTCAAACAGACGATGCCGGATGCGCAGATTGAGATCATCAAGCGTTGGATCGCAGACGGCGCCGTATCAGATAAACCGCCGGTGATGAGCAAGGAAGTGTCCGAGCAGCGAGCAGCCTTCGATAAAGAAATCATGCCGCTGTTCGCATCTCGCTGCGTGCAATGTCATGGCGCCGGCAAGCCGATGGGCGGACTCGACCTCCGGTCGCTGCAGGCTTTACTGAAGGGCAGCAGCAATGGCGCGGTTGTGATGGAGGGCTTCTCCGAAAAAAGCGTTCTGATTCGCAAACTGGCCAGCCGGAGCATGCCACCTCCCGGCACGGGTCAACCGCTTGGGGACGACCAGATCGAAGGTATCCGCAAATGGGTCGATAGAGGGCATTTTATCGATCGCAGCGAGATTCAAGAATCTACCGACCGTGAGTTCACTAAGGCAGAGGCTCCGGAGATCACGGCAAAGGATCGCGAGTTCTGGGCCTTTCGAAAACCCGTAGCCGCAGCGGTTCCGCACGTGAAGTCCGCGAAACGTGTTCGGACGCCGATCGACGCCTTCGTTCTGAGTAAGCTTGAGGCGAAAGGTTTGACAATGTCGCCGGATGCATCCCAGAGATCCCTACTGCGTCGCGCGTACTTTGACCTATTAGGAATACCGCCGACACCAGAAGAAGCAGCCGCATTCCTGAATGACACAAAGCCGGGCGCATACGAACGACTTCTCGATCGACTGTTGGCGTCGCCGCAATATGGTGAGCGATGGGGGCGGCACTGGCTGGATGCCGCGGGGTACGTGGATACGCAAGCCAAGGACTTCGACGCGATGAAGCCCGATATCGCCGAGGGGATGTGGCACTATCGCGACTATGTCATCAAGTCAATCAATGATGACAAACCTTGGAATCGCTTTCTAACCGAGCAACTCGCTGGGGATGAATTGGTTGACTGGCGAACATCGACCAAATACACGCCGGAAACAGTGGAGTTGCTGACTGCTACCGGCTACCTTCGCAACGTACTCGACATTACCGATGACGACATCACCAATCTACCGGTGGAGCGCTACGAAGCATTGTTCAAGATGATGGAGAAGGTCTCCAGCAGCACCATGGGACTGACGATGCAGTGCGCTCGCTGCCACTCGCATAAATTCGACCCGATACCGCAGCGCGACTACTACCGCATGCTGGCGTTGTTTACGAATGCTCTGAATCCGACGAGTTGGATACAGCCCAAGAATCGCGTTCAACCTACTGTCAGTAAGCCGGAGCAGGAAGAGATTGAGCGTCACAATAAGGAAGTCGATCGCGCGCTAGGGGAACTGAAACAGCAATTGGCCAAGGTTCGTGGCCCTTACGAAAAGAAACTGCTGGACGAAAAACTCAAAACGCTACCCGAAGGAATCCGGGAGGATGTTCGAATTGCACTTGCGACTGCCGAAGACAAACGCGATGAGGTCCAGAAGTACCTTTTTCGCAAATTCGGGAAGTCGCTGACGATCGATGATTCAGAAGTTCGGAAAATTCTGAAAGAGGCGGACGCGCCGACCGTCGAACGTTTGGAAACGCAGATCAAAACGTGGACGAGCTACCGAAAGAAACTGGATGTGGTCCAAGCCGTTTGGGACTTTGGCGATCCGCCCGCCATAAGGCTTTTACAACGCGGTAGCGCCGAGTCACCGGGCCCCAGAGTGCAACCAGGTTTCCTGACGGTGGCGACTGCTACGGATAAACTCAACGCAACCCGCCCCGCCGAAACAAGGGGGAAGACGAGCGGAATGCGCTTGGCGTTCGCCGATTGGTTGACAAATCGAGACAATCCCCTCACTGCAAGAGTCATCGTGAACCGAATGTGGCAACACCACTTCGGCAAGGGGATTGTTGAGACTCCGGACAACTTTGGAAAAATGGGAGGACGGCCCTCTAATCAGGAACTTCTGGATTGGCTTGCAGTCGATTTCATGGATCATGGCTGGTCCGCCAAGCGGCTCCATAAGATGATCATGATGTCGACGGTCTACAGACAGTCCTCTGAACAAACTGGCGAGATCGCGACCGCAAGGAATGTCGACCCCGAAAACAAACTACTCTGGCGAATGAACCTTCGGCGCCTGGAAGCGGAAGTTCTGCGGGACTCGATGCTTGCCGCCTCAGGTAAGTTGGATTTGACGATGGGCGGGCCTCCAGTTCTGTTGCAGATGCGCCAGGATGGTTTGGAAACGGTCTCACCCAAGGAGACACTGGGGAATCAGGATCGTCGCAGCGTGTACCTGCTGGCGCGGCGCACCTATCCACTCACTATGCTAGCTCTGTTCGACTTTCCAATCATCGATGCGAATTGCACGCGTCGCGTTCCGTCTGCGACTCCTTTGCAGGCACTGACGCTCATGAATGATGAGTTTGTTGTCGACGGCGCCGAGCGAATGGCCGAGCGTGCGACGAAGGTCGCCGGAGAGAGCGCTCCGTTGGTCAAGAAGATAGAAACGTTGTACTCGATAGCCCTGCTCCGTAAGCCCACGGCCGATGAAGTTACCGCCTGCGAACAGCATCTTCAGAAGCAACGTGAACTGTTCACCAGAGCGAATCTGACACCGGCCGATGCAGATAAAAGAGCCTTCGATACGCTGAGTCAAACGCTGCTGAGTTCCAACGAGTTTCTCTACATCGACTAACAAGGCGGGCTTGACTATACAGATCTTTCCGAACGTTTACCAGATCGAATCCGGCATCTCGGACCGAAACTTGTTCCAGTATGTCTTTGTCGGGGACAACATCCTGTTGCTGGATACCGGAGAGTCGGACACGCCGGAGTCGGTGATTGCTCCATACTTCAAAGAGCACAGGCTTCCTCTGGACCGCCTGACCATGGCCGTGAATACGCATGCCGATGCAGATCATCACGGCGGTAACGGCAACCTTAGTAAGATCGCGCCGCAAGTTTTACTGGCCTGCGGTGACGCAGATCGCGAAGCAATCGAGAATCCTGACCGGCTCTTTGCTGCTCGCTACAACCAGTGGATTCCCGAGCATGGGTTCGGCTTGGGAATGTTTCCGGAAGCATCGGTATGGGTACGACGCATGGCCGGGGAAGCGCGGCGGATCGATGTCACAATGCAGGGAGGAGAATCCCTTGCGATCTCGGATAAGCATGCTGTGCGCGTGCTGCATGTTCCGGGTCACAGCAACGGGCATCTCGCCTTTTATGACTCGGTGAATCGCGCTGTTTATGTCGGTGATGCGCTGCACGGAATGAACTGCCCGTCCGCGAGTGGACAGCCATCACTGCCTCCCGCTTACTTTTCTGTGCTCGCTTACCTCGCTACGGTCCAGTTGATTGAATCACTGGATATCGATTGGATTTACTCAGGGCATTGGCCGGCGTATCATCTGGGAGACACGAAAGTATTCCTCGGGGAATGTCGCCGCTTCGTGAGAATGGCGGAAGACCAGGTTCGGCTTGCCCTCAACCGCAGTAAGAATGGGCTGACCCTTGGTGAGTGTATCGCGGAGTGCGGTCCGCGCCTTGGCAACTGGCCGGAAAACAATCGTTGGCTCTTGATGTATCCTTTGCACGGGCATCTCAGCCTGATGGAATCGAATGGCGAAGTAGAGCGTGTTCCAGGCGAAGGCTACGTTCGTTGGAGGCTGAAGTAGCAGCATGGGACGATTCGACGGCAAACGAGTAGTAGTGACGGGCGCGGGAACGGGAATCGGTCAAGAGGTCGCGATCGAGTTCGCTCGTCATGGCGCCGACATTGCGCTTCACTATTCGCACGACGATGCAGATGGGTCGGCGGCGTTACGGGAGATTCAAAAGCTCGGCCGGAAGGCAGCGACATTCAAAGCGAGGTTCGAGGACTTAGGACAGGTTCAGCGGCTCGCAGATGAGGCTATCGACTTCTTGGGTGGCATCGACTGTCTTGTTAACAACGCCGGCATAACCTTCAATAAACCTTTCTTGAAGGTCACGGAAGAACAATACGAGACGCTCTTTCACGTGAACTTCCGTTCTCAATTCTTCCTGACGCAGCGCGCTGCGGCGCATATGGTCGAACACGGAGGCGGAGCGATCGTCAACATGGCGTCAATTCACGGATTGCAAGCTGCTCCCGAACATACGATTTATGCCGCCACGAAAGGATCAGTGATCGCATTCACGCGCACAGTCGCAGTTGAACTAGCCCATAGAGGCGTGCGGATCAACGCGGTCGCTCCGGGTTGGGTGATGGTGGAGGGTCACCGGAAAATCTTTCCGGGCTATACCGAAGAGGGCGCGTTAGAAGACGCACGAAACAAAGTTCCCGTAGGCCGGCCAGGCTTTCCGAACGATATTGCAAAGCTTGTCACGTTCCTCTGTTCCGACGATGCAGCATATATTGTGGGGCAGACCATTGTTGCCGACGGTGGAACGACATCGCTCATGTCATTGATCTCCGATTTCCGCACCGAATCCTCGGCTCGCTGCGGACTGGGGTACGTTAATGGAGCCTGAGAGCAGGCTGTCACAGCTTCAATCGGTCCTGACGAGCGTTGGAAAAGAGACCGTCCTCTACGAATCGCCGGATGGCTCGCGAGTATTGCAATTGCTGCATGGCGGCCGGATTCTCGGACTCTTCAGCGCTAGCGACGATCGCAATTTCTATTGGACGAATGCTGCGCTGGAATCCGAGACATCGGCTCGCGAATTGTTCAACAGCAACGAGTGGCACAACTCCGGTGGCGACCGAACCTGGCTTGCGCCGGAAGTGGACATCTTTTTCCCGAAGTTTCCGAACCTCGAGATGTCGACCTACTGGCAACCGCGTGCACTGGATCCGGGAAACTATACTCTCCACTCAAATCGGATGGTCAATTCGTTGGCACTGGATCTCTCGCGGTCCAGGCAGCGGGTAGAAATGAAGATCGCGAAGTGGGTCGGCCCGTCGCCGAATCCTCTTCGCTATGAGAGGGAATGGCGTGACGACGCAACGTTGAAGTATGCGGGCTATGCCCAACGCACCAGCCTGCGAATGATTCAGAAGAGCCAGGCGATGATCGGGCTCTGGAACCTCGTCCAGATGCCGCACAGCGGTGACTTACGAGTGCCGACGTTTGGGCGGGCAGAACCAAAGATCTATATGGGTGAGATTGCCGGAGATGATCTAGTTGTATCCGACCGGCTCCTCGTCTATCGAATGCGCGCGGAAGGGGAGCATAAAATCGGCTTGCGTGCGACTTCGATGACGGGCAGGGTTGGTTATGTTTATCAGCGCGACAATGAAGCAACGCTGATCGTTCGGAACTTTTTTGTTAATCCGTCTGGAGAATATGTGGACGTTCCCTGGCGAACGACGGAGGACTTCGGCTATGCGGTACAAGCTTGCAACGTCAATAGCCGTCTCGGGGCCTTCAGTGAACTGGAATATCACGTACCCGCGATTGGTGGACAGACCGGACTGGATTACTGCGAGGACGTCAGCCAGATTTGGGCTTTTCGCGGGCCGGTCGGTCGTGTCCATCGGGCCGCCCACTACCTTCTGTCTTGAGAAAAATGATATCCGACATTTCAGGCTTACCTAGGCTGACAATCATACCTTCCCGCAACAGTTGACTTCCCGCGACGGTCCTGGATTCATTCTTCGTGTTCGTGATTGTGTATTGGCTGGATGACCGAATCGCATTCACAGGCAGCCGGATGGTGGACTGCGGACTACCGCTTCGGAAACAGAGAATCACCGACTCCGACAAATCGCGACTGGCGAACTGAACGGCTTGCCATCCTTCTGGCGATCCCGTAGACGGAAAGAGATGATACGCATCCTCCTGCAGGAGATGCCGGTACTTCTTGTAAACGGGAATGTTTCGTTTCGCCGCGTCAAGCACGGGCTTGGAATAGAGCGAAACCCTCTCCGTCAACTTGCCTGTCAGTGTTCCGAAACCGAAGAGGCCCATCATGCGGCTTCGATAAATGCTATCGAGCAAATCCGGATCGGTTGTTTTGTCGATCTCGGGATCCTTGACGATCCATGCGCCGTTGTACGAATTCGGAAAGACATAGCTTCCGGCCAAGGCATTCTGCCGAACGTGCTTCGAGGGGAAGCTTGCATCACTGAGCCAGTTCGCCCGAATGGTATCAATGAGACCGTAGTCTAACCGGCTGCCGTAGCCGCACTGTTCCAAGACTAGGTCAGGGAATTCGCGGTGGAGATGCCGATACACCTCGTACTGACCGAGCAGAGCTTTATAGCTCCCATCGCCCGATTGATGTCCATGGTCGGATCGATTGCATTTTCCTGGGATGCCTGGGATTCCGGAGTTATCCCATTTCAGCCAATCCAAACGGAACTCTCTTACCAGCCCCGGAAGGGTCTCTTTTAAGAAGCTCACGTAGTCCGTGCAGCCCAAACAAACCTGATGACACGAACTCTCCCATTCTTTGATTGTGAGAATTCGGTCCTTACCGTCGAGTTGGGCGATCCATTCGCGTGGGATGGTCTTGCCGACCAAACGGCTATCCACGATGTTCGGACCGATCCATAAGCCGAACTTCATTCCTTTCGCGTGAACTGCGTCTGACACGCTGGCTAAGCCATGAGGAAACTTTTCCCGATCCTCTTTGTAGTTCCCAAGTCCGCAACCCCAGTCTCCAGTGCCTCTCTTGGATGAGCCCTCGTACCAGGATGCGTCGATATAGAAGAGTTCCACACCCAGATCGTGAGCCGTTTCGATCTCAGCCAGGATGCTTTGCTCGACACCGTTACTTTCTGTTGCCCAGATGTCGTAACTTACCCAAGGCCAGTTCGGCAATGTCTTCGGCGCAAGCGTTTTCAGATATTGCTGAGCCAAACGAAACGCGCTATCTGCATCTCCTGCACTCACTCCAAAGAATACGAGAGGCGCTGCGAGAGATTCGCCGGCCGCCATTGTGTGATCTAAGTCGACTAGCGTGATCTCCAACATCACGACTCCGCCAGTCTTCTTCAACTGGTAACGCCAGCCGCGCTCCCATTGAATCCCGATGAACAGGAAGTTCCTGGAATCCATGGCTTCGAGTATCAGTAACCCGCAATACTTGGGTGAGTTCCAGCCACCACCTTCCAAGACCAGCGTCTCCCCAACGGGAACGCGTTGGACCATGTAGCTGTCGCGACTTACGCAGTGGACTTGTAGCGGACCAAGGTCCCCACGTAAGGGAATCTGAATACAGCCGAACTCAGTCAGGTTCGGTATTGGTTGCGAAGATACGTTGCGAAACTCTCCTGCACATGCAATGACTGGCAGGTCCGCCGTAAGCCGATAATGCTGACTGCTACGGAGGTTAGATCGGGCGTCATAGTCGATGCGGATCTCGTTTGGGGCGGCCTGATTCCAGGCCGCGACCTTTCGATCATCCGCGCCCGCTGGTGAACCTTTGCCGGGGCCGCACCAGTTGAATCCGGTCGCTCGATTGCGGAGCCCTGATACTTGCGGCTGCGAGCCAACTCCCAAGCGGTAAATAAACTCGAGCCCGTGGTTGCCAAGGTTGATTCGACGCAGACTTGCTGCCGCCTGGAGTTTTCCGAGGGCAGCAACTCCGCACGTGCCTAGTACAAAGTCTCGTCGCTTTGTCACAATCAAAAATACAGGTGAAGCCCCAATTGCTGACGACGCATATTCTGCTGGACGCTTGTGATGTGAGCGGCTACGCTTTGCCGGCGCGTCAATACGCGTATCCGGGTTACCCGGATTGTTGTGATTGAACGAGTTGAATACCTGCCATCGCAGGATGAGATTCACTCTCTCGGTAAATTTGAAATTTTTGTCCAGAGATAGGTCGGCTACCCACCAACCTGGCCCAGTAAGGACACCAAGTCCCGAATTGCCGAATTTGTATGCCGCCGGGATCCCAAATGCCTTTACATCGAACCAGGCCTGAGTGGATGGATTATCGATTGCCCCGCTGCCAATCCGGTCAGGTACTTGGCTGTAGTTGTCCACGTTCAGCGTATTCGCGATCATCGTTGGGCTTAAAGGAACGCCATCCTGGAATTGTGTGATGCCGTTGAATTGCCACCCGGCAATCAATGCGCGCACAATACCGGTAGCATTCTTCCCCATTGCTTTCCCTGGTCCAAATGGCAATTCATAAACGTGGCTGATCGTTAGCCATTTCGATGGTCCACTCAAGTTCGGGTACATTCCACGATCGAATGGATTTTGATACGTATCGACGATGGTCTTCTGCCATGTGAACGACGTCAGCAATTGATACCCCGAAGAGAAGCGCTTTTCAATACGTGCCTGCAGTGAGTTGAATCGAGAGTTTCCCTCATCCGCTCGCATATTGATGCTCTGGTTGAACCCGAATCGAGCACCGTACGGCTTGCGGGGCGTCAACGCACCGGGACCGGGCAAGGCCGGATTCGCTTCGTGAGCACGGAACAGGTGGCGACCCAGACCGCCCACCCAGCCAATCTCCGCGCTTAAGCTCGGGCTAAATTGCCGTTGGAGAGTTACGTTGTACGAGTCCTGCGAAGTGATCTTGTCGTCAAACGGTCGGCCGAAGATCATCTGGCCCGGAGGAACGGGCAGAATACCGTTGGTCGGAATCGACACATTCTGGACAGGAGGCGGACCTTGCGAGAGCGGGAAAATTCGCGTGTAGTTCGTCGTCGAGTTAATAGCCTGGTTGTTTCCAATCGGCCACTGACAGCAATAAGTGCCAAAATTGGCGCCACCACTATTGATGGCATAGCTACGGCCATAACCAGCGCGCAGCACCGTCTTTGCACTCAGCGTGTAGGCGAGTCCGAATCTGGGCGCGAAGTTATTGAATCGGGGATTGACACCGGCATACTTGTTGATGTCCCCCAAACTCGCGAGAACCATGTTGCCGGTGGCGAAGTCGAAGTTTGCCTCACGTCCCTGGCCGTCAGAGTAAGTGGGTGAGTAGTACTCCCATCGCATTCCAAAGTTCAGTGACAGTCTCGAACTTACGCGCCACTGATCCTGCACATAAAGCCCATACCGATCCTGAAACTCGATCGGAAGCTGAATGTACGTTCCTCGGCTATAGCTGTTCGAATAACCGAGCAGGAACGACGCGAATCCGATACCCGTGACACCCGGCAAATCAGCGCTCGCGGTGGCGAAACGACTGAAGTTGAATGATCCGCGAAAGGACTTGTCGATCCTTTGCAAACTGGAATGAGGCCGCAAGTCCGCGCCCCACTTCACCGTGTGGGATCCCTTTATGTAGGACCAATTGGTTGCGTATTGAAACGTCTGCTCGAGTTCATAGAAGTTCGCGAATGGATTCCCAACGTAGAAACTGGTAATCGGGCCGTCGAAGTTCATCTGAGGCAGGCCGTCGGTAAATGGATCGTTGCCTTTGTTGATGCCCGGAATGCCGATGTCTTGAGCAGTGCTAAGTCCTACGTCTGTTTGGGCAAGATTGCTGCGAAATCGGGAGAAACCGAACCGCACTTCTCCGAACAGATTCGGTCGCAAGACACGAGTGAGAGTGACGGAAAGGTTCTGGGTCCGTGTCCCCCCAACTTCCGCCTGAGGCCCGAAACCGGTGCCACCGAGAACAGTACCGAAGATAGGAGGCGCATTATAGACGGATCTCAAGAAGGTGTACCGGCCGAACAATCGCGTATTCTCGTTGATGTTGTAGTCGACACGTCCGTCCGTCGCATCCGTATCGGAAATGAACGAACCCGACTTGGTGAAGTTTCTCGAGAACAACGTGGGATCTGGCGTGTTCGGATCCGGTAGCATCGCGACTAACTTCTGGGTTACGGGATCCAACCGGCTTGTCGGAATAACGTTGTTCGGGAACTGGGTTCGGCCGCGGCCGTCGGCATCGCCAGTAAGTGGATCGAAGATGGGATAAATGGAGCTTACGGCGCTGAAGTCGCCTCTCCTCATATCCGGGGACGGTAAACCCATTACGATCGTCGATCCATTCCGAGACCTTAACCCCTGATAATCACCAAAGAAAAATAGTTTGTCCTTGACGATGGGACCGCCGACGCTGCCTCCGAACTGATTCCATCTCCATGGCGCAACATCCGACGTGGATTGCGTCCACGGATTTCGGGCGAAGAATTTGTCGTTCTGCAGATACTCGAAGGCGGAACCATGAAAGTTGTTCGTGCCGGACTTCGTGGATGCTTGAAAGATTGCGCCGGCAACCTGCCCGAATTCGGCGTCGTAGCTGTTGGTGGTAATCTTCATTTCCTGCAGCGAGTCGATCGCGGGATTGACCATTGCAACGCCCTGAATCGTCTCCTGATTGTCGATTCCGTCGAGTTGGTGGTAATTGTTCCCGCCCCCGAGTCCATTGACGAAGCCGTTGGTATCGCTGCTCGGATTCTCACCGATAAATGCCGCTCCTCCCCGCACCGCGCCTGGCAGGAGAGCTACCATCTGACTTACGTTTCGATTCAGAACCGGCAGTTGGTTTAGCGTACGTCCTTCGATGACACCGCTGACGTCGGCTTTCTCCGTCTTAAGGAGTGCCGCGTCGGCGGAGACAGTCACGGTTTCGGAGATGTTTCCAACCTCCAACGTGCAATCGACACGAACGATCGAGTTCAGATTGACGGCGACATTTTGAACGCGGACCAGTTTGAATCCTTTCGCTTCGGCCACAACAGAATATGTGCCGGGTATGAGATTGGGCACAGAATAGTAGCCAGTGTCTGTTGTGGAGACTTGTGACGGGACACTCGTCTCCTGGTTTGTAATTGTGATTCGTGCGCCAGCAACAACGGCTCCGGATGTGTCGGTCACCAAACCGGTTATCGAACCAGATACAGCTTGAGCATGTGCAATTTGAACCGCGAAGCCGCCACACACGAGGGCGGTGAGTACTTTCATGCATCCCATACAATGTCTCTCCCTGACAGCGAATGAGGTCAAGGATACGTTATAGCCTTCTAACGAAATTGTCAACAATCTTGATGACGAAAAGTTGACAAAAGTGCACATGCAACGATACTGTTTCAGTCAGGTAAGTATGGTTTTCCGGTCTGCATATTTGACGTTTGCCTTATCAGCTGCACTCGCTGGCGCCCCTCCTGCCGAGAAGCCCCGATATTTCCAGCCATCGGGTCTATCCGGTTCGATTAGCATTGTCCGCGTAAACAGCCCCGACAGCATCGAACGTTTACCCTCCAGCTTCCGATCCGCAGACGTAAACTTGCGCGACATGAGCGCGTGGTCGCTGCGCCACTTGAATCTGAATCCAAGACCGGACCTGAATTACGAGCCTGTCTTCTTTATTCGCCCATTGCATTCGCCCGTCGCTCCCTCGGGTCATGATCCAATCGTGCCCGGTGACACGGACGCCCGTATGGATTGGGAGTATCCCAATATGCGCGAGATCTTGGGATTAAGGGAGCCAGGTCCGGTGGAGAAAGGCTTGCATGCGCGTGTTCTCGGCTATGTCCGGCCGGATGGGCTCGCCTGGGTTCCTCCCGGTCATTACATGGAGGGCGATGTTTACGCAGGAAAGAAAGTAGATCCGCAAGCCGTCGCGAGTACCTGGGCAAGTTGCAAGATTCTGCGAAGTCTTTCGGAGAATTACAAGCGTACAAGTCGGTCAGAAGATCGTACAATGGCGCGGACCATCTTTCTTGCGTTGCGCAAGCTGGCGGATTGGGATAGCGGCCGCGCTTACTATCCTGGCGGCTCCGGAGCATGGCTCGACGGAAAGTGGATCAAGCCCCAGTTGCCTACGGCTGTTCTCGAACCGCTCGTGAGTTACTGGGAAGCCACAAAAGATCCAGAGGCACTGCAATTCGCACGTGCGGTGGCCGAGGGTTTACTCGCAGACGCGGAACTGCTTCCCCCTGCTAATTCGCGGATTCTCCCGACAGGTGAGTTTCACGGCCACATGCATTCGACCATGCACGGAGTGTGGGGAGTTGCTCATCTCGGCGCAGTGTTGAATGAAACGCGCTATGTCTTGTGGGCAAAGCGCGTCTACGACTACGCTAGTGGGTTTGGCCCAGGGACCGGCTGGATGCAGGCGGCGCTCTGGAATGACCCTGTTCGGGAACTCTCCGAGACTTGCGCAACGTCGGACATGGTATCCGTAGCTTCCTGGATTGCGCAGGCGGGATTTCCTGAGTATTGGGATCATGTGGAGCGCGCCCTGCGCAACTACCTTCGACCTCAGCAGTTTTTCGTCACCGATGATTACGAGGCTTTGTACCGCAAGCTGAACGCCGATAAATCCTCAAAGGAAATCGAGGCAGGTCTGGCAAGAATGCGGGAGTTGCAAGGAGCCGTCCTTGGCGGCCCGGGACCTAACGATTGGATCAACTGGGTCGCGTCTGCGAAACAATGCGGGCCCTATGCGACTCCGTACGGCTGCATGTCAATGTTCGGCTGTTGTGTGCCGGAAGGAATGCGAGCTTTGCACACCATCTGGTCTGGAATCGTGAAGGAGAAACCGGGCGAGGTATATATTAACATGACCTTGAATCGCGCAAGTTCCGCTGCTGACGTGGTTTCCAGTTTGCCCGACCAAGGACGAATCGATGTCACTGCACACAACTCGGGTGCTTATTATCTCCGACCGCCGGCCTGGGCGCCTCGCGATGCGGTTCGCGTTGCGCGCGGAGGCGTGGAGGGCAGAGCGGAATGGTCAGGAGAAGGACTGGCTTATATTCGGTTCGCAAATGTGAAGCCTGGAGAAAGACTGACTGTCTCGTACCCTTTAGTCGATTTTCAGCAGACTTGGGGAAATTGGCCTTCGCGTCCTGATCTGAAACTGACGATCTCCTGGCGAGGCAATTCCGTGGTTGACATGCAACCGCGAGGAAAGGGTTTGCCAATCGATTTTTCCAGTCTCCCGGCAATTCCCAAGATCCCCGAATGACAACGCTGTGATCGATAAAGATCTCGTTGGTGCGCGCGCCATCCGCCGGGTACGGGCGAGGGTCCTTCCATTCTTTGTCGTTCTCTACATCATTGCTTACATCGATCGCGCGAACGTCACCTTCGCGAAGCTGTCGATGACCGCCGACCTCAAGTTTTCGGAAGAAGTCTTCGGGTTTGGCGCGGGTATATTCTTTATCGGCTACCTCGTGTTGGAAATTCCGGGCGCTTTGATCATGGAACGATGGAGCGCTCGCATCTGGATCGCTCGTATTTTGGTGACATGGGGCATCGTCACCATTCTGCTTGGCTTTATTCGTACTGCAAACGAGTTTTACCTCCTTCGATTACTCCTTGGTTTGGCAGAGGCCGGCTTTTTTCCCGGATTGATCGTGTACCTGAGCCGCTGGTTTCCATGGGAAGAACGAGCGCGTGCAATGGGGGCCTTCATCCTCGCCGTTCCAGTTTCGTTCGCAGTCAGCGCACCGCTATCCGCAATCTTTCTGAAGCTCACCTGGTTCGGATTGGAAGGCTGGCGCTGGATGTTCATCCTGGAAGGCATTCCCGCGATTGTCGCCGGATTTATCACTTTGCGTTACGTTACCGACCATCCGAAGGACGCCAAATGGCTGCCGGATGATGAACGCGAGTGGCTTATCCGGGAACTGGATGCTGAAAAGGCATGGAAAGCTTCGCTCGGGAAGACTAGCATCTGGCAAGTTTTCCGGCAGCGGAATGTTCTGATTCTGTCGTTGTTGCTGTGCGCCGTAGTGATGGCGAGCTATGGCTTCATTCTCTGGCTTCCGACCACGATTCAGAAGTTATTCCACGTCGATCCGTCGGTCGCAAACCTTCTCGTCATACCTGCTTTTCTGGCCGCGATGGCCGTGGTCTTGTACTCAGGAAGATCCTCTGACCGTAAGCAGGAACGACGATTCCACACTGCTGTTCCGCTGGCACTCGCGGGCGCCTTCTTCGCCCTGTCAACCATGGGTGGACAGAGCCCGCTGATGATCCTGCTATGGCTTTATTTGACGGGTTCCATGCTGTGGGGATGGACGCCGTCGTTTTGGGTACTGCCGTCGTCAACGCTGGATGCTTCGGCAAACGCTGCTGCGATCGGGATGATCAACAGCGTCGGAAATCTTGGCGGATTTATCGGCCCTTATCTGGTCGGCTTTCTTTTGACACGCGGATACTCGTATTCTTTGGCGGCCCAGTTAATGGCAACCGGATTTATTTTCGCCGCGGCCCTTACCTTCGCGTTAAGGATTAAGTTCCGGCCCCGTTAAACGCTGGTGGAAGCAAGTAACCCCATTGCAGCAACCAGGCAACCGACGCCAACCCACATCCACGTTAGCGCTTTCCGTCCGCTATTTCTCCACTCGCCCGTGATGACTCCGGCGATTGTGCTTGCAATGACGACCGCCGAAAGAACAAAGGCCACGCGATGACTGGTCCCAACACCGAGTTTCACGGACGCAAGGCTGTAACACATGATGCTGCCGAACCAGAAAAGCCCCATCAAGGCCGGTGTGACCCAGTAGTACCATCGCGACCCGCCCAAAGTTGGGACGTTGTTCCGTTTCTTCGCATCAGGTAAATGCAATAAATGATTCCGGGAATGGCTCCTGCATAAGACAGACACGGCAACCAGACCGCATTGGACATCATGGCTTCGCTGGCGCCAAGGCTTTGCGCGTTCTTCTGAATAGGGGCGCCGAGGGCAAGTCCCGAGTTCAACATCGATCCCAAATCTGAACAGGAACCCGAGAGTTACGCCACGGGTTAACCGATAATTGCCGGAGCGAGCCTCTGTGGATTGATCCTTCTCCCGTTGGTGGCCCGCCATCCCGCAGATGCACACTTAACATAATGACCACAATTCCCGACACGATTAACACACCGCGTCGCGTGAATAGTTCCATTGAGTGCTGGCTTAGAAGGGAATCAGCGCTCCAGAAGCGGCCATAAATTCCAAGCGACACCGCGAAGGTGATTGCAACGCCAACTGTATCGACAGCTCGGCCGAAGAAACACCAACGATACCCCCCACAATGCTCCGCATAGCGCCATCCCAATCAAAATCGGGGTACCCCTCCGTCGTAGGCGTTTTCAATCGCGGAATCATAAGCGCGGACAAAATGGTGGGGACTGCGGTGACACCAACGATCGTAAAAACCAACCAAGAGTGTTCCATTTTACGCAGTGTTTGTTGAACTTCATGGGAAGGGTATAGACAGCATTGATGACTGCCGCGATCAAGACCAACTGAATCGCCTGCAAGATGGCAAGGTCACGGTTCCTCACTCGTCTGCTCTCACGCTTGTTAACAATATTGATGACAGTAACACAAAACTTCAATATACTGAGTGTTCGTGGAGCGATGCCAGCCACCAACGGGAAATTCAGCAAAATTTTCGATTTGACCGATCGAGTCGCCCTCATCACCGGAGGTTCGGTCGGTTTCGGCAAAGTTATCTCTTCAGGACTTGCCGAGTATGGATGTCACGTTGCCGTCGCAGATCTCAATCTCGACAATGCACGCGCTGTAGCCTCAGAAGTCTCTTCCATTGGGCGACGCGCAATCGGAATCGCCGTTGATGTGAGTCAGCCGGAGCAGGTGAAACAGATGGTGGCGACGGCGCTAGCCGAATTCGGCACAATCGATATCCTGATTAATTGCGCTGGCGTCTCGCAGCACGACCCTGCCGAATTGACGCCTCTTGAGACTTGGGATCGCGTACTAGATATCAACCTGCGAGGCACATTCCTGTCGTGCCAGGCGGCTGCGCAGATCATGCTGAAAAACAAGCGTGGTGTTATCGTCAATTTCTCCTCTATAGCGGGATCAGTCGGTATGGGTAGGGGAGCAAACGCCTATTGCGCAAGCAAAGGGGGGCGTGGATACGTTGACTAAGCAATTGGCCTTGGAATGGGCATCACGCGGAATTCGTGTGAATGCGATCGCGCCATGTCAGTTTATGACTTAGGTCTCAAAGAAGTCATGGCGGATCCGCAATTCGATCCGAAGCGATTGATGGAAACATGGATCACGAACATACCGCTCGGTAGGGTTGGCGAACCCGACGAAATCTTCGGCGCGGTTCTGTTTCTGGCATCTGATGCATCGTCGATGGTCACGGGAACGATACTGAACGTCGATGGAGGATACCTGGCTCGATGACTTCGATCGGTATTGCTCTCAAAAAGGCCGTTCAAATCGGAATCGTTGTGCCGAATCTTGAACAATCTACTGGAATCCTTACCAAACTCTTCGGTATCGGTCCGTTCAAGTTCATTGAGTGGCCCAATCGTCCCGATTCCAAATATTGGTTCCGCGGCCATGAAGAAGACATTAAGATTCGACAGGGCTTCGTCCAGGCAGGCGAACTGGAGCTCGAACTCATCGAACCCTTGGAAGGCGAGCAGAACGCGTATCGTCAGTTTCTCAACGAACATGGCGGCGGCATTCACCATGTCCTTTTTGAGGTGGACGACATGGACACCGCGGTGGCCGCTCTGGAGCCCCACGGAGTTAAAGTCTTGCAGGCAGGCACAGGGATTCGGCCCGGGACTCGCTGGGTACTCTTGGATACTTTCGATCTTGTGGGCTTTCTGATGAGCTGCGCCATCGAGCACCCGGCTGCGACGGAACTTCAATTCCGGAAACAGGATTGTAAGGCGGCTCAAAGAAAGCGCTGGAGGAGACATGCAAAAAGCAGCGACCGTCAATGCGGACATCAAAGTCGTTTTCGATCTTTATCGCGGAATGCTCGAATTGCGAGAGTTTGAGCTGAAGGTCCAGGAGTTGTACCGGGTGCCAAACTTCCAGGCTTCGTTCATCTCTATGTGGTGAGGAGCCATTGCGGTTGGCGTCTCCGCTCATCTAAAGAAGGAAGACATCGTCTTCAGCACGCATCGAGGACATGGACATGCGCTTGCCAAGGAGTCACGGGCCGTGAAGTGATGGCGGAACTCTGGGGTAAAGTGACAGGCTGCTCCGGAGGGCGTGGCGGAAGCATGCATATGTACGCTCCCGAGTATGGCTTCATGGGTACAAACGGTGTTGTTGGTGGAGGACTCCCCTGGCGGCCGGCGCAGGTTTAAGCGCGCAACTTCGCAGAACAGCGGCCAAGTGACCATTGCTATTTTGGCGATGGAGTGTCAACAGCGGATCGTTCACGAGAGCTTGAACTTTGCGTCATTTCGAACCTGCCCGTTTCTATGTTTACGAAAACGAACGGGTACGCCACGGAGATGAGCATTTTTGGCGTGCGACGAAGAATACGACGTCGCCAGTCGCGGTCTAGAAGCGTATGGAATGATTGCCACGGCTGTGGACGGTAACGACGTGCTCGCGGTTTACGAGGCTGCGGGGCTGCTATCGAACGCGCACGATCCAGTGGCGGCCCGACATTGCTGGAATGCAAGACGTATGCCCGGCGATGTCGGTCACCACGAAGGCGATCCAGGTACGGACTATCGAACGCGCGAGGAAGTCGAAACGTGGAAGAAAAACTGTCCTATGGCGATATTGAGACAACGCGCCCTCCAATCGCAATGGGCAACCGTTGGTGACTTCGAGAAGATCGCCAGGGACGTTGACACGTGGCTGACCGACGCCGTTGAGTTTTCTCGGTCAAGTCCTTCGCCGGATCCCGGGACTGTGATGGATCACGTATTTTGCACCGAGGAGGGGCGGTGACTGCTACAGAGCTAAAGAAGACAACCTACGTTGAGGCCGGAGTAGAGGCGTTACGTGAAGAGATGGCCCGCGATGAGACCATCTTTTACATTGGCCAGGGCATAGGACCGCGCGGAGGAAACTTTGCGCAAACGCGCGGACTCTGGAAGGAATTCGGCGACCATCGGTTGCGCGATACAGGTATCTGCGAGCTGGGAGCAACGGGAATCGCGATCGGAGCGGCAATGGCAGGCAGCCGATCGATTGTGGATGAAGTATTCCTCGACTTTTTGTTAGAGGCGATGACGCAGGTGATTCAGCAGGCCGCTAATGTCCACTACTCCTCGAATGGGAAGATCAAGGTTCCCGTCGTCATCCGGGGCGCCATGGGCGCGGTGCGCAACGCCGGATCGCATCACTCGCATGCATTCTATTCATGGTTCGCGCAAACTCCAGGATTAAAAGTCGCAGTACCGGCCACACCATACGATGTGAAGGGCCTGTTGAAAACCGCCATTCGCGACGATGGGCCGGTGCTCTTCATCGAACATAAGGCGCTTTACAACACCAAAGGCGAGATCCCAACGGAGGAGTACACGATACCGTTCGGACAGGCGAGAATTCGCCGCGAGGGAACGGACCTGACACTCATCGCTGTGGGGAAGATGGTGCAGCTAGCCGTAGATGCCGCCGACATCTTGCAACAGCAAGGCATATCTGCCGAGGTAATCGATCCGAGAACAATTGTTCCTTTAGACCGAAATGCAATCGCGAAATCCATAAGCAAGACTGGACGTGTGGCAGTGGTTGACGAAGCACCCGCCAATTGTGGATTCTCAGCCGAAGTCTTCGCCATCGCGTGCGAGGATTGCTTCGATGACTTGGATTCGCCTCCGCTACGCATTTGTTCGCTGCCGGCTCCAAACCCTTTCAGCCCAGTTTTGGAAGACCAGATGATCCCAAGCGTTGACCGGATCGTATCAGAGATCCGTGGCCGCTTGTTCGGAGCATAGAAACGATGTTGCAGGAAATTGTTATGCCGCAACTGGGCCTAACCATGACGGAAGGCGCCGTATCCGCTTGGCTGAAGAAGCCTGGAGACAGAGTGGAACGCGGAGAGATCCTCTTTCTTGTTCAGACCGACAAGGTGGAGATGGAAGTGGAATCGTTCGTTTCCGGGCTTCTGGACAATATCCTGATAGAGCCTGATGTCGTGGTGAAGGTGGGAACGGTGATCGCGACTGTGGAAGATGGCCGTGCTGCAAAATCCACTGCGCCAGCTATCCATCACGTAGCGGATCCTCCTCGTGAAACCATACCGAAAACGGACGTCGTTTCGACCAAAGTAGTGTTTAAGCGAGAGATCCCGATCAGCCCACGCGCAAAGAAACTGGCGAGTTCTTTGGGAATCGACGTAGCGCTCCTTACTCCCTCAAAGGGCGACCGGATCACTGAAGAAGACGTCCGCAAGTTCCAGGAGAAGACTGTGGCCAAGCCGAATCGCGCGGTAATTGCGCAGCGGATGACGTCCAGCTTCCATTCCGCTCCGCATTTCTATCTCACTGCTCATGTGGATGTCACCAGTCTGGCGAAAGTTCGCGATGCCAACGTCGCCGCGATTCAAGAAACGCATGGCGTCAAAGTTACATATACCGACTTCTTCCTTCGCGCATTGGCAGTCGCGCTGCTCGAACGTCCCGGGTCAATTCATACTGGCAATCGGATCGAATAATACCGTTGGGTACCGTAGATCTTTCGTTAGCTGTACACACCCCGCATGGGCTGTTGACACCCGTTATTCGAGCGGCAGACAAATTGACGCTTGCGGAGATCGCGACAGAACGGGTTGGATTGGTAGAGAAAGCTCGCGCACGGAAGCTGGCGCTCAATGAAATGGAAGGGGGCAGCGCCACTCTAACGAATTTGGGCACTCATGGAATCGATGAGTTTCATCCCATCCTCAATCCTCCGCAGAGTATCATTTTGGCCACTGGCCGCGTCGAGAAAAGGCCTTTTGTCGTGGATGACACCATCCAACCGCGACTCAGCGTTTACTTGACACTGGCGGTGGATCATCGCGTCCTCGATGGTGTAGATGCGGCTGAGTTTATGCATCGTATTCGCGAGTTGCTCGAAAATCCGCTACGAACCTTGGCATGAGGCGCGCCAGTAAGCCAGTCCACCACACCGGAGAGGGTTGTGAATTCTTTTACCTATCTTCCAACACCTGCCTCGTATAATGAGGACATTGTTGTCGACAACATGAAGACGCCCTCTCGCAAAGCCAGCCCGGTTTCTACCAGTCAAAAAGTAGAAAATTTCATACGAAGCGCCATCTACGAAGGGCGATTGAAGCCGCGCGAGAGACTGATCGAAGATGACATCGCCAGGCAACTTGGCTGTAGCCGCGGCCCCCTGCGAGAAGCCGTGTTGCGCCTGGAGCGTGATGGATTGATTGTGATCACACCTCGCCGCGGCACGTTTATTCGCGACATTCCGCCGGAGGATGTCGAAGTCCTTTTTAGCATGCGAGGGAAGCTCGAAGGCTTATGCGTTCGCTATATGCGCGAGCAGATGACGCCGGAGAAGCAACACTCGCTCGAAAAGGCGCTTCACGCCATGAAGGAAGCCGCCGATGGTGGTGACGAGGAACGGTTCTTGCAATGCGATCTGAAACTGCATCGCACCATCTGGAAGTTTTCCGGAAAGCAGCAGCTTTATCAGACGCTCAACTACGTCATGAATCCTTTGTTCTTCATGATTGCGAGGGCGTACTCCACACAATTGAATGCGGTCGACGTGGCATACGCAAGTCACGCCAAGTACGTTCAGACGATCCTGAGCATTCCGATTCCGAAGGTCGAACGCGAGGTAGAGAAATACTTCAGCGGAATCTATCGCGATCTGAACAAGACCGTCTTTCATAAACCGATGCCATTCGGTCGGATGATGGACGCCCACGAACGAGACGACAGCGACGAAGGGCTGAGCAACTCCGCGTAATCGGCTACGACCGTTCCCGAGTGCTGTGCCGACGCGCACTACACTCCGAGCGGAACACTGGTCACCACTACACCATCACGTAGGATTCCTTCGGCAGGGTACAGGCGTAGTTAGCGCGGAGTGCAGAAGATTCGCAGAAGTCAGTTCCAGCTAACGCTCGTCAAATGGCCGATCGAACGTGCACAAGAACCTGCATTGGGATGCGTGGCGTCTGCAGTTGGTCGTGCCCAACGCTCTAGTGGTGTTCAGTTGTGCCAATCACAATTCCAGATGAGCCGCACGTGGCCGCCTGTCTCAAGCCGAGCTCCAACAAGAGCTTGCCTTAGCCTTGTTTCAGCGCGATCGGATTACTTTCGCTCGAGCGAGCCGGTTGGCTGGCATGAATGAGTTGCAGTTCAAAACATTCTTGGTCCAGCGCCAGATTCCAGTGCATCACGTTGTGGCGGAATTTGAACAGGATCTCCACACCCTTCACCGCCTAGGCCGCTCTTGATTCTTGTTTCCAACACCTCACCGCTTCTGAACCTGATACGTA
Source organism: Bryobacteraceae bacterium (assembly GCA_963825845.1). Classification (GTDB taxonomy): domain Bacteria; phylum Acidobacteriota; class Terriglobia; order Bryobacterales; family Bryobacteraceae; genus DASQDN01. The sequence goes on from CAWGVL010000045.1 coordinate 32,588, forward strand.
TTGGCCCGCTTGGTCTACTCCGAATCCTGTACGTCCGGTCACCATTCCGCCTGTGGCGCCTGTGACGAGCTTGTAGCGACGCTCGAAGCGTTCGCCTCTCCCGGACATAACAACGTCGGCAAGTTGGCTGAGGTGATTGAGCCAGGAGACCTCGGGCGCGTTGCCGAATTCGCGACAGATCTGGAATGCGCGAATCTGACGCTATCGTCATAGCACAAGAACTCGGGTCAGATCTCCTACTGATGGATGAGAGAAAGGGCCGGCAAATCGCATCCTCACTTGGACTGAACACCGTTGGGCTCCTTGGCATCCTTGTCGACGCGAAACGGACAGGGCACATTCAGCAGGTCGAGCCCCTACTGGATGCCTCGTCCACGAGGCGAATTTCTGGGTTGGGGCACGACTTTACCGAAGAATGTTAGGTGAGGTGGGCAAATGACGGCTCCCCAAAAAGGGCATCGAGACGAGGGCGCCACGGTGCCGTTGTTTGTTATGCTGTTTGCGGTCTGGAGCTGATCTCGGACAGAATCTCGGATACTAAGTGCCCAAACGGCAGGAAATGACCGTGGTAGCGGGCCAGGCATAATTGAAAATATTAGGCATACGGTAATAGCGAGTCATTCGTAATCAGCAGGTCGCCGGTTCAATCCCGGCTGGTGGCTCCATCAGTTATCGACACCTCAACCCTTGCAAGTCCCTAGGGGCGTTGCTACAACCGGACTGTAGTGGATACGATTCTTTCGCTCGCCCGAATTCGCCTTTGGCCTTCTTGCAGCCACTCACGTGAACACCGAATCAAGAGCATAGAGCTTGTGCTTGCGCGGAACCTGAACGAGCGGCTGACCGTACTTCAGCAGCTGGACGTTGCGTGTGGGAATCACAGCGTGGCAAGCTCTTGAGCACGGCGTCATCATGGCTCACTTACGAGGCGAACATTGCGCCTGCTTGAAGCTTTGATTAGGGGCAATAGATTCCAGCGACGCCGATTGCTCTTCATGGCAACAGTCTTTCGATTTCGCGCCAAAGTTGAGAATGCCGCGTACACTATTGCGATGAGGCTATTTTTCCTCTTGGCCGCTACGGCTATCGCGGACGCGCAGCAGCTGAGTGCGCGGCACGACAATTACTATTCCTTGAGCAGAGAAGCCGAGGTCGGCGATCGCTTCGCCACGCAATTGCAAACTAACGTCACCGCGAGTGCCGACTCCCGCCTCGATTCTATCGCCAACCGCTTTGTGGCTCGTACACCAGAGTTTCGTTACCGCTTTTTCGCTTTCGCCGGTGGCCAGCCATCTGAAGACACGGCGCCCGCAGCAGCGTTCCCCGCAGATTGGCGACGGCTCGAGCTCGACGAGGCGATCGCGGTAGCGGGTGGGACGATCTTCGTGCCACGCCGGCTGCTGTCGCGCGGTGATACCGATTTAACCGCCATCCTCGCACACGCCTTCGGACACATTGTGCTACGCCATCCCACAGTGGGGATGACTCGGGGTGAACTGGCGCAAGTCGAGGTGCAGGCCGCCAGCCGATCGATGCCGGATGAGGCTCCCCGGCGTGTTAGGGCCGTCGCTTTGAATCGGTTTGCATTCGATCGCGACTGTGAAATTGCGGCCGACGTCTACGCGGCCAGACTGCTTCACGATGCGGGCTTCGACCCGGCCACGCTGGTGACATATCTACGGACGTTGCCCGCGCCACAAAACAAGGATGCGTCGGTCTACCCGGCGCCCTCAGAACGGATCGAGGCCGTACGGAATGTCATTGTCGAGTTGGGCAGATGACAATTGTGGTAAACGTGGAACATAAATAAAGATGGAACAATAAGTAGAGATATGGATCGATGGTTTCGCTGTTTGTCAGGCCTTCTGCTCACGGGCTGGCTGTTGTGTAACGACAGCTCGCACCGCTCAGGAGATGGAACTCAAAGATGAAACCGGCAGAACCATTGTCCGCTACATAGTGGAAGCACCCGCCGACGTGGCGCCTCCGGGAACCACCAACCCCGCCCGGCAAGTGGGAGTGATCTTTTGCTTCCAGGAACACACGTCTCCGCCGGGCGCCGATATCTTCCCGGTTCGCGAATCGCTGCAGGCGGCTCGGATTGAGTGACGACTACGTTCTCCTGGCGATCCGCGCACAAAGCCCGCGCGGAGGACTGGGCAAGGCCGATTACGAACCGATCCAGAAGCTGCTCGCATGGGCGAAGAAGAATTATCCCGTCAACCCGCGCCGAGTCTACATGTATGGCAAAGGCTCCGGCGGCTATGTGGCTGGTGAGTTCACGATGTTGTACCCCAATCTCATCACCGCTGGGATTAGTTATAGCTGGGGTTGGTGGTCCATGCCGTCCGAAATCGATAAGTCTCTCGACACAGCTAACAGCGCTCCCGAATTCTACCTCGTGCTGGGCATGCGGGACTTCACGCACCACATCACGACGGTGCGCGATACGTACGAGCGGGTGAAAAACAAGGGTTATCGCATCATCTACCGCGAGTTTGAAGAACTGGGCGACCGAAGCTACCATCCAACGAGCAATGACGATGCGCTTCGGTGGGCAACGCGACTGCGCAATAAGAACATTCCGCCTTCACCTGAAGAAACGATTCTGCTCAACACGTTCAGCACGGGTCAGCCGCCGGCGCCGGTCTCAGGATACTACCCAACTTTGGCCCTGGTGGGCGGCGCTTCCGCGGGCGCAGTGCTCGAAAAGCTCTTCTTGTCGGCCGACGCGGCTGTCCGAGCCGCCGCGGCGGAGACGTGCAACCACGGTATTTTCAGTGAGGCAACCACCGCTGCATTGGGCAGATTACTGGCAGATCCTTCTCAGCGAGTGCGCAACGCCGCGCACCGAGCAATGGCATCGTACGCCAACTGGCGCTCGCAAGCTGCTCAGCAGATCCTGATCCAACGCGCGACGAGTAAGAGCCTTGACATCGACGCCCGCATCGCCGCCGCTGACGCGCTCGCCGAGGCGGTCAAGTTACAGGCTAGCGGCGTGCAGCAGGATCCACCGATGTTTAAGGCATTGATCGAATTGCTCCGCGACGAAAACGAACCGGTGCGCGCGGTGGCGTTTCTCGCTCTCGCGCCGATACGAGAGTACATCGTCGGAGGCTCCAACGGCGGGCAGTTTCCTCCCGCCGATGGGTGGCAGAAATGGTTGGACAGGATCACAGCCGAAGAGGCCGGCGACAAGATGTATTACCGTGTTTGCGAACCCGCCGGCAGCGACCACACCGGCACTGAAGCCGTGGATCTCTTCTGCGCCGGGGGTGCGCTCGTGAGCAAGAACCCCGCTGAGGCGTTCCAAATGACCTTGAAATCCGCCCAAGGTGGATACGTTCCAGCGCAAGAGGTGGTTGGAATGATGTACGCCATCGGAAAGGGTGTCCAGCAGGATTACCGAGAGGCTGGAAAGTGGTTTCTCACTGCCGCCGAAGCAGGCAATACCCGCGCAGCCGCTAATTACGTCGGCTCGTTGCGCAGCGGCATGGGGAACCTGCGCACCGACCCCGAACTATCCGTGCGCTGGACTAAGTTCCTGATGGCGCATCCGGAATATTCGCCCGTTCCCGGCCGATAAAAAAACGATATGAAAGAAGCCTTAGCCGTCCTCCTCGTTTTCATAATTAATGTCAGCTTCGCTTTCGCTGAGATCACGCCAGCAGACGAGCGCGATATTGCCCGCTGGATCATACGGAAAGGCGGTCAGGTAATGGTAACGGGGGTTTCACACCCGATTGGCGACCCCTTCGAATTGCCGAGCGGCGACTTCCGAATTGTCGTCGTCGACATGCACGGCACCATCACCGAGCCAAAACAGCTTGAGCCCTTCAGCAAACTGGCGCACGTTCGCGAATTGTATGTGCCGGCGCGTGTCTGGAGTCCTGTGAGCGATGTGAAGGCGCCCTTCGCCGACGAGTCCTTCCAGTACTACCAAGGCATGAAAGAGCTGGAGAAGTTTCATGCCGGGCTGACTACATTGGCGTGGCTCGATATCGGGGACGAGGGCGTCAAGCGATTAACACCTTTGACGCAGTTGAAAGATCTGCGCCTGAACAACACGACAATCAAAGATCCCAAGTGCTTTGAAGGCTTGATCAATCTCGAGTCGCTCGATCTGGGCGACGCCTACGTGCTGGACCATTCTCTGGCGCCGCTGGCGAAAATGAAGAACCTGCGCAGGCTAAACTTGCTGGGCACTTTGGTAACCGATGAGGGGCTGAAGCACTTGAGCGGGCTCACTGAGTTGGAGGACCTAGACCTGTACGGAGTTAAGGTGACGGATTCCGGCATCGAGCATCTGAGCAAGCTAAAGAAGCTACGGAGCCTGAACCTGTTGGGCGCGCAAATCTCGGACGCAAGCGCCGGTATTTTGTCGGGGCTCGAGGAATTGCGGGAGCTCAATCTTTACCGTAGCCGTATTACGAATGCAGGTTTGGCTAAGCTTCATCGGTTGCGCAACCTTGAACTGCTCGACTTGCGGTACACCGGGGTTACCGGCGCTGGCGTGGATGCGCTGCGTGCCGCGCTGCCGAATGTGCGCGTGACCTTCGTGGATATCGCCCCGCCCTCCACGACTTCGAAAATTGCTCCTCCTCGGGATCGCAGCGCTCTGGCGATCGGAAAGTGGGTGCAGGCGATGGGCGGAACTGTCCGCAGAGGGGACAAAGGCATCCGCTATATCTCGCTCGCGCGGACACGTGTGACGGACGCGGACATGAAGTATCTGGCGGCGTCGGCACTTGAGGAACTGAACCTCGAAGCGACAGACATCAGCGATGCTGCCATGGATTCGCTTGCGAAAATTCGTACCCTCAGGGACCTGGATCTACGCTTTACAGGCGTGACCGACCGCGGGATCGAGCGCCTGGCGCCGCTTGTGAACCTGCAGAGGCTAAACCTCGGCGGAGCCAAGATTAGCGGGTCCGGGTTCGCGGCATTGAAAGCGTGGAAGCAACTCAAGATCCTGGAGCTTGGGACGAGCCCGGTCACTGACGAAGCGATGTTGCATATCAAGGAAATGACCGGTCTCGAACATCTCATTTTGAGCAGTTCCGACGTAACCGATGCCGGCGTACAGCACCTGAGCACTCTCAGAAATCTCGTTTCTCTGGATCTGCGCGGTGTAGATATCACCGATGATGGCATGTTCAATCTGGCGGCGATGAGAAGTCTCAAGCAGCTGAATCTGACCGATGGACGGTTTACTGACAAAGGACTGGCGGAACTCGCCAAATTACCTGCCTTGGAGCGATTGGAACTCGGTAGAACTCGCGTGACCGACAAAGGTTTGGCCGCGATTGCTTCAATTCAGAGCTTGCAATCGTTGAACATGGACTACGTACCCCTCACTGATGCTGGTCTCGCGGCTCTGAAACAACTGCCGAATCTTAAAGAACTAGGTCTTGATAACACGAACATTACAGATGCGTCGATACCGACCCTCGCTGCTTTCAAGACGCTAAAATCTCTCGACCTGTACCATACGCGGATCACAAAGAATGGATATCAGTCGCTGAAGACATCGCTGCCGGAATGCCGAATCTTTTTTGATGAGCAGTCGGGTGTATCGCCTCGGCGGTCAGGTCGAACATGAGATCCATTTTCTTATTGTTTCTCGTCAGCGGGATGTTGCCCGCGATCGATTCCGCCGAGTGGATCGCGAAGCTTGGCGGGCAGGTTACTCGCGACCAGGCAGGCAAAATCGTCGGCGTCAACATGCGGGGAACATGGATAAATGATGCGGATATGCTCAGTCTGGCAGCCATGCCCGATCTCGAAACGCTCGATCTATCCCACACACGGATCACGGACGAGGGGATGCTGCGGCTGAAAGGCGCGTCGAAGATCAAGGATCTGAACCTCTTCTATGCGGAGTGGATCACCGACCAAGGAATGACGGCGATCCGCGACTGGAAGCATCTGAAGCGGCTGAACGTCAGGGGAACACGGATATCGGACGGCACTCTGGAAATCGTCGGCCGCATGCCCGGCCTGGAAGCGCTGGATATCGCCCACACCTCAATAACGGACAACGGGCTGGATTATCTGATCACACTTGTGAACCTGAAGGAGCTCTCGCTGGGACGCGGCCGACTCACCAATGCGTCGCTTCAGATCCTCAAGATGCTGCCGACAATCACATATCTCGACCTGAGCGGCGCGAGGCCCGCGCCTCCAGATATGCCTGGACGGGCTGCGCAGCAAGGAATACCGGAAGCCTCCGTTCGAGCCATCGCCGAACTGAAAGAACTTCGCGTGTTGAAACTGGGCTACTCGGCGATCGGGGCCGAAGGCCTGCGCATCTTAAGCACGGTCGGTGCCATCGAGAAGTTGGCCTTGGAAGGGTGTCACCGAGTCAACGACGCCGCCATGGCGGAGCTCGCGAATTGGAAGAACCTGAAGTACCTCGACGTGCAGGATACGCCAAGTCACACAAACCGGCGTTGACGCGCTCAAGAAAGCGAATCTCTCAATAGTGATCCTGTCCGGCGGTATCTAGATACCGCCGGCTACGCGAGGATCTCTGTCAGCTTTCGGCTAGCTGACGGTATCTTGCCGAGACCCGCGCCCACAACATCATCGGAGAGGGTGAGATGGAGATCGGCAATGGTTCCGGCGATCTTCGTGTGCCGCCCCAAAGCCAACTGGCGCTTACTTCCGGCGACAAGAGCAATCATGCCGCTACTCTTGTGCGGACCGGCTTCCGCGTGCTCGTGCACGAACGTCAGCACCGTGTTGTCGAGTAAGCTGCCGTCGCCCTCCGGAATCGACTTGAGCTTCGCGACCAGGTAAGCGAACTCTTCCACGTGCCAGCGGCAGATATCCCGCAGGATCCGCTGCCCTTCGGCGCCCCTTTCACCCGGGGCCTTGCCATCTTTGTGGGTGTAATCGTGATGGCGCGCCGCGGTGTGGCCGAGCCATGGAAACCGTGCTAAACCCTGGCACTTGGTCAGCATGTAGCTTGCAACGCGCGTCTGCCCCGTCGCGAGTGCGTATGCCAGAAGATCACTCTGGAGCTTTGCAATTCGCGGCCAATCCTTCAGATCGAAATCCTGGTCCGGTTCGGTGACGTTCTTGTACTCCGGCGGCAGCGAGACGATAGCGCGTTCCAGGTCGCGAATGGACGACAGATGCTCATCGAGCCGTATTTGATCGTCCTTGGGTAAGCGCTCGCGCAGTGACGCCGCATCCTGTCGAATGGCATCCAGTATGTTGTCTTGTCGTTGATCCAGGCCTGATCCTTGGCACCGAATAGACGATCGAACAAACGGTGCGGAATCTCTTCGGGCGGGAGCGGCCGGTTCGGACCCGCCCAGCTCATGTTCTTCTGCAGAGCTCCGCCGAATGATTCCTGAGACACGCCGATCTGCAGGGAGCGGAACCGCGACGTGTCGCCGATTCTGCGCGCCATCAACTGGTCGACTGAAGCAGCCGCAGGTCCGTTCGAGGTCAGCGGCGTGCACGTCATCAAAGCGCAAAGCGATTGCGGATGTCCGTTGCCGCCGTGCGTATTGTCGAGACCGCTGAGCACGAGAACGTCGTCGCGCAAGCGCGCGATCGGAGACAGACACGGCGTCATGTCGTAATCGACGCCTTCTTTGGTTGGAATCCAGTAGCGTTCCGGTATTCCATTGCCGTTAAACCACAGTACGTAGCGTTTTACGGGCGCCTTGCTCGCCGCCGATCCCGGCACTTTGGTTTCTGCGGCGTACGCCGTGCCGGTCGAATTGAACATTGAGACCAGCGGCGGAACGCCCACGACGATCGGTGCATGGGCCGCCGTCAAGCCCCGAAGGAAGACCCGTCGTGAAAGCCTATTGCGTTTTGTGATCACTTGCGACACTCGAATACCTCCCGGACAGATGCATGTCTTTCGAGCTGGCGAGAAACACGATCAGCTCTTTGAATCGGAACCCGGACTGCCGAAACGTTTCCAACGCCTGTCGAAGCATTGGGCGATCGGCCGGAGTATCCATACGACCGGCCATGTACCTGAAGACTTGCTTTACAAGACACTCGTGACACTGAGGAGTCCGTGCCAGCATCTCCCCCAATTCCCTGGGCGTCGTGAAGCGGGAATTCTCCAGACCGGCAACGAAACCTTGCGTATCGATTTCAAGCTCAACTTCCTTGGGCTTTGCGCGCCTGGCCGCCACGCCGCCGCCGGCGGGAAAGAACAAAAGCTTGTGTTTTTCGCGCCGCATCCCAATGGCGTCGAACTTTTCGAACCCGAATCCCACCGGATCAATCAGGTTGTGGCAACTGACACACATCTGGTTCGTAGTATGTGCGGCTAGACGCTCGCGATTGGTTACCGGTTTGGCTTCGTCGACGGGAGGGAGATTTGTGTCCACATCCGGCGGAGGTGGAGGAACCTGTTGGCACAAGAACTGCTCGCGCACGAAAAGCCCTCGACCCGTCGGAGCGGTGTCGTCGGGTTTGCTCGTCAAAGTCAGAAAGGACGCGTGCCCCAGAACACCCGCGCGACCCGCTTCCGTTGGGAACTCAACCCGGGCGAAATCCTGCATGGGTGGGGGAACCTTATATATCGCCGCCAGGTCGGAATTGATGAAGCTGTAATTCGCCGTGAACGCTTCCATGAAGTTCCGATCATTCCAGATCAGGTCATTGATGAAACGCTTCGACTCCTCCGTCATCGACCGCGCAAGCTCCTGGCTGAATAACGGGTAAACCCGCCGCTCGCGGGCGGAGGCAAGAACCCTGTCGAACCGCAGCCATTCCGCGACAAATTCGTCGACGCCATCTCGCGCCTTCGGATTATCGAGCATCCGGCGAACCGTCTTCTCGACCCCCTCGCGGGTTTTAAGTTCACCGTTGGCTGCATCGTCGAGAAGCGCGTCGTCGGGAGTCGTGTTCCAAATAAAGTATGACAGCCGCGCTGCCGTCGCGTAGGGCGCCCATTTGGGATTGTCGGTCTGGTCCATCCAGAAAATGAAATTCGGCGATTGGAGCATCGCCTCGATGACTGCTTGCGCGCCCTCCAGGAACGTCCTACGCGATTGGAAGATGCGCCCGTACCGGATCAGTTCCGCGCTCTCGAGCGGCCGTCGGAATGCCTTCCGGCCGAAAGTCGACACAAACTCAACGCGGCAGCGGGCATCCATCTCCGTTGAGGGCTTGCATGGAATTAATCCTCGTGAATCGCCGCGACGGAACGCGTGCGCCGCCAACCGCTCCGCCGCGAGGGCGTAGGCTTGCGTCAGCAAGGGCGAAACAGAAAGGGCATCATATTGATTCTTGAAGCCGTTGACGTAGTCCTCCAGCGGGAACCTGCTCGAAGGGCCTGTGGTGTCCTTCGAGGAGATCGCGAACCGTATTGTCGTACTGCGCATGTGTCAATCGGCGTATCGCAACCCTCGGCGCCGCACCGTGCCCGGCCGCCTCGCGTTTACGGTACTCGATTGCGCTTGCCACCTCCGCTGCCGGCATAGCTGCCATCTGCGAGATCCAGCCTCGAAGAATCTTCTCCTCGGCACTTGTCTTGCGGATGCGTTCACCGCCGGTATGGGCAATTCGCAAGGTGGGCTTCAATAGCAGTAGCGACTTCTCCGGATCGCTGCGATTGACGAATTCGACGAGCGATTTTCCGAACGCCTGGAGCCGCACTCTCGACATGCCTTCTTCCGGGAATCGCAGCCGCGTAGCCGAAGCTACTCCCTCGACGTTGTGACACGCGGCGCACCCCGCACTCTGCAGCATTGGATACACCCGGTCGACGAATGACAATTGCTGCGCGTACGCTGCGCAAACAGCTGACAACGCAAGCAATGTCGTACGAACAGAGAGTACCATGCGCCAACCTCGCGCATTTTCAGCGCGTTTGCATACGCTTCCGCAGCCTGCTGCAGGCGTCTAGGGCTGACGCTGCTGATGCAGAGGACACACATGCTGGGAAGTGGACGTGTCGCTTGCTCTTTCAAAGCGTGTCAGTCCTCTTTCCTTGATGCTCTTGCTCTCGTCCTTCACGGCGCGCAGGAGTCGCCCGACCACTGCTCCGCAGCCCGACGAGATGAATAGGCAAAGATGTCGGAAATAAAAGGATCGTAATACGCGACGACGCTCGGTGCGGCTACCCTCGTTGTCTTCAGCGTTGTTACGGGCTGGCGCGTTTTGCACCTCAGCGCTGGTCCGAAGACGACCAGAGTTCTCGGAGGATAAAGCGGCTCACCGCGAGATCGACAAGCCATCGAGTGATATAGGCAGGACCACATTCCCGGCCGGGTCACTCGAGCAACCGCATTCCCTCTGCTCTCTCTATGCGATCGCGTCACCGCTGAAGATCTACGGAACAAAGCTTCGCTGAAGTGGTTGAACCAACCTTGAAAGTTCTGTTGCTGAAAGTCCCTCTTGGGTGTGAACCTCCAGTGTGAGCCGACGTCTGCCGCGAATTCGTGGTTCTGCGTGCGAAACGAGAGGTCCCGGATTTCTCTGGCGGCGAAGGTGACGTCGTCTCACGCTGACCAGCCGGTGATTGCGTTCGTTGACGCACCCCGGGAGATCACTCGACTATGCAGTGATTCATTGAATTCGAGTAGAAACCTTGCCGGTGTGAACGCGCGCCGTCGACTGCGCATCAGCGGCACAGAACCCAATAGGAAGGAGAACGATGCGGAACGTAGCCATTTGACGGCCGATATCGGAAGTCGTTTGGAGTGCCAGAGTGCAGAGCGAAATCTTCCTCCTCGGCCCCTTGCATAGCAGTCTCTAGGCTTATACACTTGACCCAATAAATTCTAGCTGGCGCGACCAGCTTACTTTCCGAGGGATGGAGTCTTAATGCAACGAATCGGGATTGGCGCTCTTGTAGCTCTGTCTTTTCTTCCGGCGGCATGGCCGCAGGCGAGCAGTACCACGGTTCGAGGAACGGTTCACGATCAGGGCCAAGCGGTCGTACCCCAGGCTAAGGTCACTTTAACTAACACCGCGACGAATGTGGATCGAAATACGACGGCGAATGAAGCCGGGGCGTTCGTCTTTCCGGGTGTATTCCCTGGGCCGTACCGGCTCGTAGTCGAGTCCGCGGGCATGCAGAAGTATGAGGCTAATCTCACAGTCCAGGCCCAACAGGACGCGGCAATCGATGTAGTCCTGCAGGTTGGCCAGACGGCGACGCAGGTCCTGGTAGAAGATGTCACTCCCTTGGTCACCACGGAGAACTCGACGCTGGCCCATACGGTTGAGCGCAAGCGCATCGAGCAGCTCCCAATTAATGGAAGAGGCTATCAGAACTTTCTGAATACGGT
>CAWGVL010000046.1:0-42635 GCA_963825845.1 Bryobacteraceae bacterium
TGGAAGAAGGCGCAGCATTCATACTATCCATGGCTCGGAGGACTGATCTTCGCTTTCGTGCGCGATTTCGGCTCGACTGTGCCGGGCCGGGGATATCGAGCGCTCGGTTTGGTATCGCGCTCAACAATGATAGCGATTGCCGCCGGCAAGCGTGGTGCGAAAGTTATTGCGCTCAACAAGTATACGGGCAAGGACGTGTGGTGTGCGCTTCCATCAGACAACTCGGAACCGCGATACTTCCAACCCATCCTGATTCACCACGGGCGCGCGCACTGGTGGTGTGGCACGCGGCCGCGCTTGAATCGGTCGATACTGAGACTGGCGCCCTCCTGCGGTTACGGCCCTCCGTGTCGCGATGAACACGCGATCGCAACTCCGGCGTGCAGAAGGCCCGTGACGCTACTTGGATGGTTCGGAATCAGAACCGGGCACTCATACTGAACGATCTCCGCGAGTTCATTCTCGCTTCGCTCAATCCGGCCGGTTATCGGGAGAGTGGCCGTACTAAGGTCATCGAACCGACGTTTCGCACCGGCCGCCCGCCCGGCGTGAGCTCGGCGCAGTGATCTGATCGCGTCCAGCTTTCGCGAACCGCCACATGGTCGTCCGGAACGATCATGAAGTAGTCCAGGTCCCACTTGACCAGAAGGATTATCGGTGATTCGACAATATCGGAGTTAAAGTTGGTGTATTCGAGTCCGCAACGCGCTGGATCACTGACCTGGTAGATAGTGTTGCGCAAACGGCATTGAGGATAGGGTTGCAACAACGTCGGAAACACATACGCTGTAAAACGTCCGCTGCATCGGAGAATCAATGTGTTAAATTGGGCGCCATCAAACTCCTTCTTCTATCTCTGCTTTCCGCAGCCTTGATTGCGCAAGATGACGCGACCTCGGGAAAACGTACGTTCCGGATACCCATGCGCGACGGGGTTCATCTGGCAACCGACGTTTATGGAGCTGAACCTGGGGTTCGGAAAGCAGTCCTTCTGCTTCGCACACCGTACGACAAGAACCGGTCCGAAGGCACAGCTCTGCGCCAGGTCGCTGCGGGTTACGTCGCGGTGGTGCAAGATGCGCGCGGCGCCTTCGCCTCGGAAGGGCACTACATCCATCACAACAACGATGACCAGGACGGTTTCGACACTTTGGAATGGATCTCGCGACAGCCGTGGTCGAATGGACATGCAGGGATGTGGGGCAGTTCGCACCCCGGCGCAGTCCAGTGGCTTGCAGCCGCAGAGCGGCCGTATGGTTTGAAAGTCATTGCTCCGACGGCGGCTTCCCCGAGTCTGTATCGAACTGCGTATCTCGGCGGTGCGCTGCGACTGGCATTGATCGGCGGCGCGGGTCCACTGATTGATCCGCCACCTTCAAGAGAACGGACACCGGCAGATTTGGCTTTGTTGTATCTGCGTCTGCCACTCGCCGAGTTGGACACGACGATTGGATGGCCTATGCCGTGGCTTCGCGGCATCGTTACCCATCCCCGCCTCGACGGCTTCTGGAGTCGCCAGCATGCAACACCTAGAGTGAAGAATCTGGACCTCCCGGCCCAGCACATCGTGGGCTATTACGATTTCCTTTGCCGCGAGACCGTAGCCAGTTTCCAGCGGCTCCGCCGCTCCTCTGCCACTGCGTGGGCACGCATGAACCAGCAACTCATTCTTGGTCCGTGGGACCACAGCACCCTCGGAAAAGAGATCGAAGGCGGTGTCAACTTCGGACCTAAGGCGCGGCTCGATGTAACGGACGAAAACCTTCGATGGTTCGACCGTTTCTTAAAGCTCTCACCGAAGCCCAAAGCTGATTTTCCGAAGGTGCGCTACTTCGTCATGGGTCCAAATGAATGGCGAACCGCTTCCGATTGGCCGCCGCCCGAAACCCGCGAGACCGCGTTCTATCTGCATTCCAGAGGCAAGGCCAACACACGCGATGGTAACGGATCTCTGACGATGCGTCCGCCGGCAGCCGGTGAACCGGCAGATAAATTCGAGTCTGATCCCCGAGATCCCGTTCCCGTCGAACCCCCGAGCGCCGATCCACCCTCGCGCTCGTCGATGTTTCGTCCGGTCGACAGGGCCACTCTACAGGACCGTGAGGATGTTTTGGTCTACACCGGCCAGCCGGCTCGTCAGGAATTGATTGTAGCCGGGTCGCCTCGCGCCGAGTTGTGGATCAGCGCAGACACACCGGATGCCGATTGGGTCGTGAAGATTACGATCGTAGCGCCGGACGGAAAAGCCCGCGCAGTGTCAGAGGGCATCCTGCGGTCGAGCTTCAGAGAATCCGAAACGAACCCAAGCCCGATCGAGCCGGGCAAGATGTACCCCGTGAGAATCGATTTGGGCCACACTGCGTTCGCACTGGCGCCCGGCCATTCACTTCGCTTAGAAATCGCGGCTAGCTGCTTTCCTATGTACGACCGGAACCCGAATACCGGAAACGGACCATTCGCGACCACAGAAAGAAAGGCGCGGCAGCGCGTTTACCATACCGCGCAAACTGCTTCCAGAGTCATCCTGCCAGTGCTTACGGCGCGCTGATTTCGAAGAATTCGTACATGGGCATGGACGATGCCTGGACGGCCGCGTTGCAAGTCGATGCAGAAATAGATAGCGTTAGAGGTATTATGTGGCGGTTTGTCGCTCTCCTGACTTGGACCGCAGCGTTCGGTCTGGCGGAAAAGCCCCGCGCAGTTTCGATTCTCGAGCAGAGATGTCTTGGTTGTCACACCGGAAAATTGAAAAAGTCCGGTCTCGATCTTTCGAGCCGCGAGCTTGCAGTACGTGGAGGTGATCGCGGCCCTGCGATCGTGCCCGGGAAATCCAAAGAGAGCCTGTTGATCCGGGTCGCAAGCCATACGGCTGAACCACATATGCCCTTGCAGTCTCCTAAGCTTCCGGACGCAGAGCTTTCAATACTGAGTGAGTGGATCGACGACGGTGCTCCGTATGGCGACGCAGCCAAGGTTGCCGCTGCTCCCCAACATGCGTCCGCTCTGCCCGATCACTGGTCATTTAGGCCTCCGGCTCGGCCGACGGTACCCGTCGTGAAAGACGCGAGCCAAGTTCGGAATCCAATCGACGCTTTTGTCGAGGACGAACTCGAGAAGCGAAAGCTGGCGGCGTTGCCCGAAGCGGACCGGAGGACACTGCTACGCAGGGTCTACCTGGATTTGATCGGAGTTCCGCCCACTTTGGAGGAAAGCAAGCGCTTTTTAGCGGACCGTTCTCCCAAAGCGTATGAAGCAGCGGTTGACAGCCTTCTTGCGGATAAGCGCTATGGCGAGCGTTGGGGCCGGCACTGGATGGATGTGTGGCGCTACAGCGACTGGTACGGCTGGCGTAAAGGCAATGACGTTCGAAACAGCCACAGGTTCATGTGGCGTTGGCGCGACTGGATCATTGAGTCACTGAATAGCGACAAAGGTTATGACCGTATGATCCTGGAGATGCTCGCGGCTGATGAGATCGCTCCAAAGGATACGAACGCTCTCCGCGCCACTGGCTTCCTGGCACGCAACTACGCCAAATACGATCGAAACGGATGGATGCAGGATGCGGTGGACCACACGTCGCTCGCTTTTCTAGGAATCACGGCGAAATGCGCGCGCTGCCACGATCACAAATACGACCCTCTCTCGCAGGAAGAATATTATCGGCTGCGCAGTTTCTTCGAGCCCTATGAGGTGCGCGTTGATCGTGTGCCTGGCGAAGTGGACACCGACAAAGACGGACTTTCGCGTATCTACGATGCTGAACTGCTGCGCCCCACGTACCTTTTCATTCGCGGAGATATTCAAATGCCGGATAAGGACCGTGTCCTTACGCCGGGCGTCCCCCGCCTATTCGGACAGAGCTTAGGAAAAATCGAACCTGTTTCTCTCCCTATCGAATCTTATTATCCGGACCACCGCCCATTCGTAGAGACCGATCTGCTTGCGCAGGCGAAAGCGGACATCGAGCGAGCGGAAACGGATCTGCGCAAGAAACAAGAAGAGTATGCGGCCGTCGAGAAGGAGCTTGCGAATGCGAGCCTCGCGACCGGTTATGAAAAGCTTCGCGCGATCTCCGATCAACTTGCACTTGCCAAGAAGACCCTCGCTGCGGCCACGGAGTATCTACCAGCGCTTGAAGCTCGCATTGCCGCAGACAAGGCCAAGTTTTCCGATCCTCCGGATGCTGCTTATGAAACCCTGGCTCTCGCCGCCCGAAAGGCGGAGCGCAAGGCGGGCATTCTGAAAGCCGATGAAAATGTGTTGCGGGCGCAACTGGATTTCAACGAGGCGCTAAGCAAAGATGCCACGAACGAAAAGAAGATCGGAGAAGCTCAGAAACGACTGGCAGAGGCTCAGAAAGCGCTGACCCAGGCGCCCGAAGGTTACAGCACAATTGGCAAGGTTTACGAGAGCAAGAGTACCGGGCGCCGTACCGCTCTGGCGCGCTGGATCGCGGCTCCGACGAACCCTCTTACGGCGCGAGTCGCGATCAACCACATGTGGCTGCGCCATTTCGGCAAGCCTCTGGTACCCACCGTTTTCGACTTCGGCATGAATGGCAAGCCTCCATCCAATCCCGCAGCTGCTCGATTGGCTCGCGACGGAGTTCGTGAGAGAGCGGTTGGAGCATGAAGGCGATACATCGCTTGATGGTGACCAGCAGCGCCTACCGCAGGCGTTCGACGGCGGGCGAGGCAACCATCCGAACGCTGCCGATCGATCCCGAGAATCAGTTTCTCTGGCGAATGAATCCGCGGCGCATGGAAGCGGAGGCGGTCCGGGACAGCGTCCTGTATCTGGCGGGGCAACTCGATCCGACGATGGGAGGTCCCGAGATCGATGAGACCAAGGGGTTCGAGTCGAAGCGCCGGAGCATCTATTTCCGGCACTCACCCGACACACAGATGGAGTTTCTGAAAACATTTGACGCGCCCAATCCGGTCGAGTGCTATATGCGGAACCAGAGCGTCGTACCGCAGCAGGCGCTGGCTCTCGCCAACAGTCAGATCAGCGCAGGAGGAGGCGCGGTGTGCTCGCGCGCAAGGTCGGCTTTGAGGCACGCCCGCCGCGTTTGTCAAAACCGCCTTTGAAACGATACTGGGGCGTCTGCCGTCGGCGGAAGAACAAGTCGTCGGCGAGCGATTTCTGCAACGGCAACCGGATCCTGCTCGCTTCGCTGAAGGTTTCCGGCGCACCTGGCGCAGCGCGCGCGGGACAGAACTTTGTTCATGTCTTGCTCAACCACAATGATTTCGTGACCATTCGATGAAAGGATCGCTCCATGAAGATACCCGAATTTTCACCGATTCCCCGCCGGGGCTTTCTCGCCGATTTTGGAATGGGTTTTACCGGACTTGCGCTGGGGGCAATGCTGAACAGTGACGGAATCGCCCGGGCAGCCACGACGGGATGGCAGCCTCCGGACGGCAAGCCGCATTTTCCTCCCAAGGCCAAGCGTGTCATCTGGCTCTTCATGATCGGCGGCGTCAGCCACGTGGAGACGTTCGATCCAAAGCCGGCCTTGACCAAGTATGGCGGCCTCAAGCTTGGCGATACGCCGTTCAAGGACTTTCAGGACAGAATCCGCTGGTCAAGAAGAACGTTGCGCGAGGTGATTGCCGGGCTGCCACAAGATCCATCCCAGCCTGTATCCGTTGCAGGTGGGTTTCCAGAAGCGCGGCCAGAGCGGAATCGAAGTCAGCGACTGGTGGCCGCATGTGTCCGAATGCATCGACGATATCGCGGTGGTGCGTTCGATGTGGACGACGGACAACAATCACGGCGCCCAGATGCAGTTCCACTCGGGCCGACATGTACTTGGAAGGTCGAATTTCCGACGATCGGCTCCTGGGTCCATTACGGTCTGGGGTCGTTGAACGAGAACCTGCCCCAATTCGTGGTTCTCGGCGAGCCGTCGATACCTGCTGCGGCGGCGTTGCCGCACACGGGGCCGCTTACCTGGGGCCGGAGCACGCCGGCGTACAGATGGAGGTTCGGCCGGAAAATCCGCTCCCCTACTCGAAGCCGGGCCTGAAGGTGTTTCGACGGAGGAGCAGAAGAGCGAGTTTGACCTGCTGGGCGAATTCAAAAATTGTCTCGCGCCGAATATCCGGACGATGACGCGATGCGCGCGCGAATCAAATCCTACGAGTTGGCATTCCGTATGCAAACGGCCGTGCCCGAGGTGATGCGCTTCAGCCGAAGAGAACGAAGCCACGCGCCGTCTGTATGGTCTGGATCATGATGACGACGCGACCTTTCGGCGAGATGTGCCTGGCGGCGCGCCGCCTGGCGGAATCCGGCGTGCGATTTCGTCCAGGTATTCCATGGCCAGAACGGCGGCGCGGGCAAATGGGATGCGCACAAGGACCTGAAGAAAGGGCACACGGACCTGTGCCAGCAGGTGGATCAAGCCGATCGCCGGCCTTCTCAAGGATTTGAAGCAGCGCGGCCTGTTCGACGACACGATCGTGGTGTTCGCGACTGAGTTTGGCCGGACACCGGGCTCGGAAGGCGCCAACGGCCGCAATCATCATCCGTACGGATTCTCGGTATGGATGGCGGGCGGCGGCATCAAAGGCGGCATCGCGCATGGAGCCACAGATGAGATCGGCTTCCATGCGGTGGAGAGACCGGCACTACGTCACCGATATCCACGCCACGATGCTTCACCAGCTTGGACTGGATCCGAAGAAGCTCGAAGTGCCCGGCCGCAAGCGCCTGGAGATCGATTTGGGACATCCGATTACACAGATAATCGCCTAAAGCCGAAGTCTGCCTAAGCTCTTCGGCCATACGGATGATGGGCGAACAATATTCGACATCATACCGCTACACCACTCGTATCGATCCTTCTCATTTTGCCGACATTGTTTGGGCATGTGTTCAAGTATGTTCGTTGTTCGACCCGAGTTCAATCATCTCCATCGAGCAATTGCTGCGAAATGGATCGCCAGCCGCGCACACGGCCGGAGACATCGACCCGAGTAGTTTGAGATTATTGCATGGAACGGAGGTAGTTCACCCCATGCCCCTCGAAAAAGTCGACTCCTCACACTGGTTCGATCGCGCGGGCTCTCGCCGTACTCGAGTTTCTGGATGGTTTTCAGCGAGGTTGGAACATCTCCCAACTAAGCCGGAAGCTCGAGGTGCCTAAGAGCACGATGCACCTGATTTATTGACGCTGGAACGTCTAGGATATGTGTCTCGAGAACCAGACTCACGCGACTACAGTTTGTCCGTAAAGGTATGCGAGCTTGGGCGCAGTCTGATGAAGAACGTTTTAATGCCCGACATCGCCTTGCCGCATCTGGAAGACCTCGTAAGACAGGTCCGGCTCACGGCCCATCTGGCGATTCTCGAACACGATCAAGCCATGTACGTTCAGAAGGTGGACTGTCCGGGACTTATCAAATTCGATACTTACGTCGGCAAACGGACCAATCTACATTGCACAGCGGTGGGTAAGGTCCTTCTGGCCTACTCAACCGAATCGAAGAGAGATCGTATTCTCGCGCGTGAGCCCTTCGCACGCTATACCTGCCACACGATTACATCGGCCATCCTGCTACGAAAGGAGCTAGTGAACGTCCGTCAACGAGGCTACGCCATCGACGACGAGGAAGAGGAACTAGAGGTTCGATGCGTGGCGGTACCGGTGTTCCGGCCCACCGGTGAGTTTGTCGCGGCGTTGGGAGTGACAGGAACCGTGGGGCAGATGCGACCAGATGCGATCCCAAGCTTGGCCAGTCGTATGCGCGAGACGGGACAGAACATAATACGCGGCTCACGCCGCACTGTCGGACAGCGCAGCGCCTGACCTACTCGATGAGTTTCGTTCCTGTCAGGCATCCAAATGTCGGCCGCCGAGCAGGCGCAACCGTTGTCGCCAGCGGAGGGCCGTTAGAAGTCGGGGTCGATACGGCGAGTCTTGTTGCGCCAGTGGAAAGAGGTGCTGAACATGTGGCGCTCGCCTGACGGCATGGGGCGGCGGTCTTCAAAGAAATAGCCGATATCAACCATGAAATTCTCTGTGAGGGTACGCCGAAAACCGGCGGAGTATTTGACGCTTCGAAGCCCGTTTGCATCGGTAGATACCTCGACTGCCGCATAGGGGGCTGTACGGCCGCGAGGACTCACGCGAAAGCGGTTCCGGAACTCGAAATAATCGGGTTCGTGCGTTATGACAAAGCGCTCCAACAAGCTGCGCCAGTCCACCTCGACGCCGCGCCCCCACAGCATGAACTCACCTCCCGCGAAGGGACGGTTGATAACAGCCCAGCGATGCTCCTCCTGCTCGCGCGTGAAATACGATCCTGCGATGAGGGTCACACGGTCGTTGAGATTGAACTCGAAGATCGGTCCGGTTCGGATCTGGGACAGACCTCCGCCTTCAGGCTCTGTCCGCACGCGGAAATGCCACAACATCTCGGATTTTTCAGCGTGACTGAGGTGTCAAAAGCGTGTTGTGTCTGAACCTCGGCGCTTGCTTCTCCTAAAAAGAGCAAACAACACGCTGCACACGCACTAATCAGGGGTTTCAACGGGAGCGGTCTCCTTCGCGTGTGTCGGATCCCCACGAGGGTGCTGGACAGGGATGTGCGCCGCCGATTCGCGTGGCAACATCCACGATGCCGCAATCGACACGGCCAGAAGCAGAGCAATCACGCCGAGGGATACGCCGATAGGAATCTTGAACACATCCGCCGGCAACATTGTGCCGCCTACAAAGCCAAGTACAGCCGCGAGCCCGAGTTTCAAGAAATGGAAACGGCCGACCACATCCGCCAGCAGGAAATATAACGATCTCAACCCAAGTATTGCGAATACGTTCGATGTATAGACCAGAAACGGGTCCTGCGTCACAGCAAAGATCGCGGGGATAGAATCTACGGCGAATACGAGATCTGTAAACTCGATCGAGACGAGTACGATGAACAGCGGCGTCGCTGTCCACCGAGAGTTCTCGCGAACGAAAAAGTGTTGACCATGGTAAGTATTGGTCACCGGGACCAGACGTCGCACGAGGCGGATCACCGGATTTGCTTCCGGTTCGATAGCCCGTTCGTCCTGCGTCGCCATTCTGATTGCCGTAACTACTAAGAATGCTCCGAACAGGTAAATGATCCAATGGAAGCGAGCGATCAGGTACGAACCAGCCACGATCATCCCGCCACGCATCAAAAGAGCGCCGACCACTCCCCAGAACAGGACACGATGCTGGTACTTCGGTGGTACTCGGAAATATGAGAACACCAGCAAAAACACAAAGATGTTGTCGACCGACAGCGCCTTCTCTATGAGATAACCAGTCAGAACTCGAGACCGGGCTGCGGACCTGAATAGAAGTAAAGGCCCGCGTTGAATGTTAGCGCCAGCGCGACCCACACACCACTCCAGAGCGCCGCTTCCTTTGCAGTAACCGTATGTGCGCTCCGGTGAAAGACGCCAAGATCGAGTGCAAGGAGCGCAAGTACGAAGATATTGAACCCGACCCACAGCCAAACGGATCCCATGATCAGAGTAGAGGTAACATCCGCCATCGGCGTTTCGGCAGCGCGCTTCGCAGGCCCTGCCGCAAACTGCGAACGTGCCGAGGCGTTACGGCTGCCTGGTCGCGACGACCGAAATGCCCGCGAAACATCTGTCCCATCAAGGGACGGACCAACCTGGATAATCCAGAATTCCAGGAGCGTCGCGCACAATACGGCAACTGCTTCCGCGCGAAGTTTTTACTGCGGCCCACTCGACCAGCCATGATGATAACCACCCACGCCTAAACTGCCGACATCTGCTACCGCAGTTGAATGATCTGTCGCGCGGGGTGAATGTATGGCGGCTGTGTAGGAGTTATACGAGACCCGTGGGGCAGACGGGGACCAGAAACAGAGCATCATGCGCGGCTCACGCTGCACTATCGGACAGCGCAGCACCTGACCGTGCTCGTGTTTCGTTCCTGTCAGGCATCCAAATCCAAAGCGCCGCAACGCCGAGCGGCTGCAAGGTCACGAGAACGCAGAAAGCGAGGAAGTAATCTCCACTCATGCTTAGATGCCCTACCAAAGTGTTGAAGAGAATACCTCCGATCGCTCCCGCCGAACCTGCCAGTCCATGTACGGTTGCAACTTCCGACGGAGCAAATCCGTCCGCCGCGACGGAGTGCAGGTTGCTCGCCCAGATGCCGACTCCGAACGTACAAAAGCTCACCGAAAGCAAAATCTCAACGACTCCGGATGCGGTCTGTAGCAGTGTGCCGACTAGCACAAACACAGCCGCGATGCTCATCATGAGTTTGTGAGCCTGAATCGGCTTGCGTCCCAATTGCACCAGACGGCCGGATGCATATCCTCCCGATAGAGCGCCGATGTCATTCCAAAGGAACGGAATCCAGGCGAGCGCCCCGACAGCCGCGAGCGTAAATCCTTTCGAGGTAACCAGGTATTCCGGAAGCCAGAAAAGAAAGAAATAGCCTGTCGTATCGCCAAAGAATCGTGTAGCTGCGTAGGCGAGGGAGCGAGAATCTCGAAGCACGCGGGGCAAGGCTCGGCGAAGCGGAAGCGGCCGCTCGGGATCTGTTACCGCTCGCGATTCTCCAGTCGCAAGAAGCCATAGCGGGAGCCAAATCAAGCCGGCGAGTCCTGAAATTAGAAAGGCGCTTCTCCATCCATAATGCAGACTGACCCAGACCACCAGGGGAGGAGCGACCAGTGAACCTATACCCGCTCCACTCGTGAAAACACCAGCCGCCAGACTCCGTTGTGCGGGATCGAAGCGCTCCGACACTGTCTTTACGGCGCCCGTCCAACCGCCAGGCTCAAAGACACCGAGCAGAAACCTGTAGGTCACCAAGCTGTAGAAACCCGATATGGCGGCGTGCATCACGCAGGCGAGTGACCAGAAACCAACAAAGTATGCGAGCCCGGCCCTTGCTCCAATCCTGTCCAGAACCAGTCCAGAACCGAGGTACATAACTCCGTATGCAATCAAAAAAGAATTGATCGCGACGGCATAATCCATCTGAGTAAGATTGAATTCCTTGCGCACGATTGGGCTCACCAGCGACAGAACAACACGATCCAGATAGTTCAACAGGATCATGAGAAACAGCAGGATCGCAATCGCCCACTGTCTTCGAGAGAATGTCGTGCGAGTGCCCGATGGAGACATGCGCCGTGGGGTGCTTTCCTACAGTACCCTTCGGTTTTGAGAGATCAGGAGCGGATTCTGACAGTTGTTGCACATTTTTAGTGATCCTCGGCCTCCGGTCGAAAATGGATGCAACCCGCTGTACAAGCCCGTTCGCGGAATGAGATTATGTTCGGGCTTGTAGTAGCTTACTTCATTTCAGTGAACTGAATGGGACACCCGGATAGAAATGATCCGTGGAACTTTTGTGCTCCGAGACGTACAACTATGTCCAATATTTTGGACATTTATAGATTGAGTGCTTGCCGACGCCTAGTGGGGATGCATATACTCCCATAACTTGCGAGGAGGATCGCCATGCCGAAGTCTCACTTGTGTCTGCCAACAGTATTGGCGGCTTTTCTTTGTCCTGCTCTGATACACGCGCAGGCCACGGGTACCATTAACGGCACAGTCTACGACTCGACCGGCGCACTCATTCCGGGCGCAGCCGTTACCGTTACGAATACCGGCACCAATCAAACGCGATCCGCGGTTACCGATGATTCCGGCAACTATGTTGTGCCGCTGCTCCCGGTTGGCAGTTACACTGTGCGCGTGGAGAAGGGCGGCTTCACTCCATTCCTACAGACCGAACTAACGCTACAGGTGAACACGACAATCCAGGTGAACGCTACTCTTGACGTGAAGGGCACAGCGGAGCAGGTCTCCGTCACGGCGACCGCGACGATGGTGCAAACCACGGCAACCAACCTGGTGCAGGTGGTGGATGAGCGGCGTATCGTCGACTTGCCCTTGAATGGTCGAAATGTACTCCAGTTGATGACGTTGAGTTCGGGAGTTTCCGATCGCGGAGCGCAAGGCGGTACACTGCAAGTCAACACAATCGCCGGCGGCAACTACCACGTCCCGGTTTCGATTAATGGCTCGCGCGGGAATGCTACCAATTTTCTTTTAGACAACGCCGACAACAACGATGGCTATACAAACATAGCCGAGCCATATCCGAATCCCGACGCCGTTCAGGAGTTCAGCGTCCAGACCAGCACTTTTGACGCGCAGTACGGACGAGGCGTGGGTGGTGTGGTCAACGTCGTAACCCGATCCGGCACGAACCAGGTGCATGGGACTGCATTCAATTTTTTCCGGAACGGGAAGATGAATGCCGCGAATTTCTTCTCGGGTAGAGACGCGCTCAAGCGCAATCAGTTTGGAGCCACAATTGGCGGGCCTGTGGTTATTCCTGGTCTCTACAACGGCAAAGACCGAAGTTTTATCTTTGCTTCGTATCAGGGCACGCGCCAGCGGGTCGCGACACCGGCCGTGGTGCGAACTGCTCCCAGCCAGGCGATGAAGGAAGGCGATCTTTCCGCGTTTCTGGGGCCGAACGGTGTCGGCGCGATTCGCGATCCGCTGTCGGCGGACCAGTATTTTCCCAACAATCGCATACCCGTGAGCCGATTCGATCCCGTCGCCGCAAGACTGCTGAACTATATTCCGGCCTCTTCAGACCCGCAATATCAGTTGCGGTTCGGCACTCCGTCCAACGCAACCGATGATTCGCAGTGGATCCTTCGAGGCGACCATTCACTCACCAGCAAACAACGATTGACAGCACGCTACTTCTACCTTCATTTCGACAGGCCTTGGGTGACGATCCCGTCGAACCTGCTCTACGTGAACGCCGGGCAGTTCGGATCCGCGCATCACGCCACTATCGCTCACACGTACTCGATTTCGCCCAGATTGTTGAATGAATTCAACGCGACTTTCCACCTGACCACTCCCAAAGCAAGTCCGCCTTCCGATCTCACGTCGTTTGACAAACTAGGAGCCCGTGTCCAATCGATACCGGGGTTCGAGACCATGGATGTCGGCATCTCCAACTGGTCCGGCATCAGCCAGGGTTTGGGCTACTACAGTCCGCAGACAACGTACGTGTTGGGTGACAACGTGAGCTACGCCACCGGCAAACACAACATCCGTTTTGGCGGAGACGTGAAAAGATACCGTCTTGATATCGCATCCTACTGGCTGAGCGGAGGGACGGCGACATTTCAACGGGCAGCTCTATAGCGATCCTGGAAAAGCGAACGCCGGGAACGCTTTCGCGGAATTTCTCCTTGGCAAGATGTCTTCCTGGCGACAGCAGTCGTTCTGGAGCGAACGGCTTTACACCAACTTCATCGCCCTCTATTTTCAGGACGACATCCGGCTAACGCCGAAGCTGACGGCAAACATAGGGCTGCGCTGGGATCCGAAGTTCGACTCCACCGAAACCAGCGGTAAGCGCCTGGTTTTTGCGCCGGGCAGCCAATCCACGGTTTACCCAAAGGCTCCCCGTGGCTTGCTCTTCCAAGGCGATAAGGGGTTTGAAAACCGCATCATCGATCCGGACCTGAACAACTTCGCTCCGCGTTTCGGTCTCGCTTACCAATTGCGGCCGACCACTGTTGTGCGAGCAGCGTACGGCATCTTCTACGACCAGTACATGTCCATCTTCAACAACCGTAGCGCGGCTGGTGAGCCGTTTGTGAACTCTTCGCTCCTGGTGGGGCCTGTGGACCTGTCGGATCCTTACTCAGGTGGACCGATCCTGAATCCGACGCCTATCGTGCCCGGACCGGAGTTCGCCTTCAGCGCCGCTCCTACCTGGGCGCTGCCGGGCCAGAGATATCGTAGCGGGTTACATGCAGAATTGGAACGTTGTAGTTGAACATCAGTTCGCAAGCGACTTGCTCATTCGCGCCGCGTATGTCGGCTCAAAGGGTACGCATCTGCTGCATGCTCCGGAAAGAAATCCTGCGATTTACGGGCCGGGAGCCACAGCATCAAACCTGAACAGCCGCCGACCGTATCAAGGTATTGGTCCGCTGCAAGTTGGAGAATCGACGGGGTGGTCTACATACAATTCTCTGCAGATGACGCTGCAGAAGCGCTGGGGCAAAGGGCTGACACTGCTGGCGAACTACACGTATTCGAAATCCATCGATATTGCCTCGTATGCGAGCATCGAAGGTAACTCGGCTGGACCAGATCCGTTCAACTTCAACAACAATCGGGGTCTGTCCGATTTCGATATTCCGCACCGTCTCGTCGTATCCGGCATTGTTGAGCACCCCAAACTGACAAATTCCAATTCGGTGGTGCGCACAGTCCTGGGGGGCTGGCAGAGCAACTTCATCTGGACGGCGCAAACCGGGACACCGATCACGATCCTCAGCGGGGTCGACAACGCATTGATGGGCATAGGCGGGAACTTCGCGGACCTTACCGGTGTAGATTGGCGGCAGCCGAACGACCGGTCAAGAGGACAAGAAATCCAGGAATGGTTCAACAAGGCGGCCTTCGCGGTGAACGCCCCGGGAACGATTGGAACGGGCCGCCGGAATCAGCTTCGCGCGCCCGGGGCTTGGAATGTTGACTATTCATTGTTCAAGAACTTCGACGTCATCGAACGACTGCGCCTGCAGTTCCGCGGCGAGTTCTTTAATTTGTTCAATCACACGCGGCTCGGTGCGCCGAATACTACAGTGACCAGCCCGAGCTTTGGGCGCATCACCAGCGCACTCGATCCGCGTATCGTCCAGCTTGGGCTGAAGGTGATTTTCTAATATCGGGTGCGACCTTCGGAACAACGCAGAGTTGAAAGACTTTTTCGGGTGAGAGATGATAAACCTTCCGAAGGAGGTCACCAGCAGTGACGCTGATGCGTTGTCTTGTCCCGCTTTTCACGGCTGCGATGCTCGCCGCCGATTCGCAAACCGCAAAGTTGGCCAAGGAGGTGGCAACGAAAGGCTGGATTCTTTACAGCGGAAAGACTGCCAGCGGCGATTGGGACCTGTTCGTGATGCGGCCCGACGGCTCGCACAAACGCAACATTACCAATACGCCCAACATCAATGAGATCGGAGCTCGACTTTCGGCTGATGGCCTTCAGCTTCTCTATCGGCGTGTGGACCCTGGTGTTAAGATTCGACACGATGCTTGGGGAAGCCTGGGGACTCTCGTCATCGCGAATTCCGACGGCAGCAATCCTCAGGTGTACGGAGGGCCTGGCGATCTCGCTTGGGCTGTCTGGAGTCCCGACAGCAAACAGTTAGCCTGCCTCAACAAGACTGGAATCGAAATCCGCGATGTTGCGACCAAGCAGATCGTTCGCAAGCTCGATAGAAAAGGGATCTTTCAGCAGCTCTTTTGGTCTCCGGACGGCAAATGGTTCATCGGTACCGCGAATGCCTTTGGTGAGAGTTGGACGATCGTCCGCATGAACGCAGAAACCGGCGAGGTCAATCCTATCGCCAAGTTTCAGAACTGTACACCGGCCTGGTTTCCGGATTCTCGGAGGGTGGTGAACTCGTACCGTCCTGCGAACCAGGAATCTGTCGGAAAATTGGCCGAATCTGTGGGCCAGAAGCAGGGATACGGATGGACTCAGGCGTGGCTGACGGACGCTGATGGCGGAAATCGGAGGCTTCTTCTGGGTGAGGACGGCAAGCACATCTACGGAACTGAGATTTCACCCGACTCTAAATATGTCATGTTCACTCGCGCGAATACGGACGGTGGTCTCGATACTGCAACTCTAGGTCTGATGCGCCTAGCCGACGCTCCTGCAGTCAGGGGCGAGAGCGTAGCGCTTCGGAAAATGCATCCAGATGCCAAGAATGCGGTGATGCTTGATCTGGGTCAAGGTTGGGAGCCGCAATGGACTTCCGCGAAGCTGGGCGCGAAGTGAGGTTCCGCTCGGTTGTCGTGATCGCAGCGCTTGCCGTTGCTTTCGCGGCTTGCTCCAAATCGCCTGCAAATGAGGTTGACACCGAAGTTTCAACGCTGGGTACCGCAGAAGTCACAGCACAACTCATTGAAATCCCGGGATCGTTTCCGCCGAATGACCTCTATAACTACGCTTATATCCTGAAGTACAAGGTCTTAAAGGTTCACCGAGGTAATGTTCCTGAAGCCGAGATTTTGGTAGCGCAGTACAACCCGCTTAAGCCGCGAGAGCAGGCGCAGGACGATGTTTCGGGCAAGCTCGGAGGCCATGTGAAGTCGTTCCGCGCAGGAGACGTCCATCGAATGGCGCTGGAGTCTCCGTTGGATCATTTCTGGATGGGCGGGATCGTGGATAAGTATTTCGCAAGTACTGGCACACGCTATTGGGCAGTCTGGACGAATCCCGGAGCCAAGTAATCTGGTTTTCACCTCCCACATTTTCCTGTTCTACTTTCTGCCGTTGACGCTCGCGATTTATTATCTGCTCCCGCGTTCACGGAACGGGTTCCTCACTCTTGCGAGCTATGTGTTCTATGGCTGGTGGGAACCCTGGTTCGTTCTGCTGATGCTGTTCTCGACAGTACTTGACTATGTTTGCGGGCGAATCATAGGCGCGCCTGGCACATCGCCAAAGCGGCGGAAGACAGCCTTGATCGCGGCCATCTGCGGCGATCTCGGGCTGCTTGCGTACTTCAAGTACTACACTTTCGCCGCCGAGAACTTGAATCGACTCCTCGCGGTTTTCGGCTCGGGATCACTCCCGCTGCTGGAAGTGGTCCTGCCTATCGGCATCTCGTTTTACACGTTCGAGAGCATGAGCTACACGATCGATGTATACAGGGGAACGGCGAAACCGGCGCGCCGATTTTCCGATATTTCCTGTTTCGTCAGCCTCTTCCCGCACCTGGTAGCCGGGCCGATCGTACGTTACAACATTCTGGCCGAGCAGATTCAGCACCGCACGCATACTCTCGACAAGTTCAGTGCCGGAGTTGCGATGTTCATACTCGGGTTCGCCAAGAAGATTCTACTTGCTAATCCGATGGGACAGGTTGCGGATGCGGTTTTCGGAGCCGCGACACCGTTGCCTCTGGATGCATGGATTGGCGCGATCGCGTACGCATTTCAGATCTATTTCGACTTCTCAGGGTATTCGGACATGGCGATCGGGCTCGGACGTATGTTCGGGTTCATCATCCCGGAGAACTTTCGCTCGCCGTATCTCTCGGAGAGCATCACGGACTTCTGGCGGCGCTGGCACATTTCTCTGTCTACCTGGCTGCGCGATTACTTGTACCTGCCACTCGGCGGGAACCGCCTTGGTCCCCGGCGGACGTATATCAATCTTGCGCTGGTCATGTTACTAGGCGGCCTTTGGCATGGGGCGGCGTGGCAGTTTCTGGCATGGGGCGGGTACCACGGTTCGTTGCTGGCGTTCGAGCGCTGGATTGGCAAGAAGAGTCCGTATGAGTGGCTTCCCCGCCCGGGCCGCGTCGCAGTGACCTTCGTACTGGTTTTGTTTTCATGGGTGCTGTTCCGCTCGCCAAGCCTAGCTTATGCAGTCTCCTATTGGGGAGCGATGTTGGGCGTGAATGGCTCGTTCGGTGTTCCGGCTCTGCTGGCGGCCGAGATCTATACAGCTCTACCGCTCACAGTTTTTGGCGTGTGCATGATTATTTCGTTCCAGCGTATAGAGGTATGCGATTGGGTCGGCACTCTGACATGGCGCAGGGCGTTGGCGCTCGCGCCGCTGTTGCTCGTCAGCCTTGGAACCATGTTCACCCAGGCGTTCAACCCGTTTTTGTACTTCCAGTTTTGAGGCGCTATGGTTTTGACACGAAGGCAACAGTGCTATGTGGTCATCGGGTTTCTGGCGGTGACCTACAGCGTGCCTCTGACACAGAGCATCGTCGAAATCGCTCGCGGACAGGTTCCTCAGTTCTTCGATGTATTCCGGCAGGTTCCTAACCGGTCAAGTTTGCGTTCCTACGAGAAGGAACTCGAAGACCAGTCGATCGTTGCACGTAGCGTACGGCCTTGGATCCAATATGCCCGATTCCTGCTATTTCGCGACGCCGGTGAGAAGGCGTTGGCCGGCAGAGAGGGCTGGCTGTTTTACAGGCCTGATGTTCGATATCTCGTCGAGCCGCTCACACCTCCTGCTGGAGAGCAGTCCGAAGATCCGTTCGCCGCAATAACCCTCTTTCGCAATCAGCTCCGCAGCCGTGGCATTCAACTCATCGTTCTCCCCGTACCGGGCAAGCCGAGTTTGTATGGTGAGATGCTGACGACGCGGCTCAGCGGCGTCGAGCACGTAACGTCACCCACGTTGACCCTTATCTCTCGCTTGAGGCGTGCCGGAGTTGAAGTTTTCGATCTCTTCGAATTGTTCGGCAGGAACAAATTAGCATCTCGACATCCGTTGTATCTTGCTCGAGACACCCACTGGTCGGCCGCAACGGCGGAGCTCGCTGCTTCCGCGGTGGCGGATCGCCTCGAGAAACTGGGATGGGTCCAACCCGGCTCCGCAGCTTACGATGTCCGGCAAGTTATCGTCTCCAGGCGAAGCGACATCGCCCGAATGACGCGCGTGCCGCTGATCGAAGCATCTTATCCAGCGGAAGAAATCGGGGCGCGCCAAGTCAGCGATAAGGCGACTGGGGCCCTCTATCGCGACGATCCGTCCGCGTCTGTGCTCCTGCTGGGAGATAGCTTCCTTCGAATCTACCAGACCGACGAGCCCAAAGCAGCGGGCTTCATTGCTCACCTGGCGCGGGAGTTGCGACAGCCCGTATCCTCGGTGATCAACGACGGTGGAGCGTCCACATTAGTCCGGCAGGAGCTTGCGCGACGTCCAGAACTGCTCCACGGGAAAACCATTGTGATTTGGGAGTTCGTGGAACGCGATATTCGCTTTGGAACTGAGGGCTGGAAGGCGGTACCGGTTCCCTCCGAGACCACTCGAGCTACGCGGGCGCTTTCCCGTAATCCTTGATCTTCATGCTTTCGCCGCCGCGAAGAGCAGATTGGTGAGCGATGATCCCGGGCATCGTGTATGCAATGGCCTCCCAGACATTCACTTCCGGGGTACGATCCTCAGCGATCGCGCTCACAAACTCATGCGTGATGAATGTATGCGAGCCGCCGTGACCGCTTCGAACTCGCAGCGATTCGGGGAGTTTTTCAAAGTGATTGGGTTGCTGGAACGCCTTTATATCAACCTTGCCTTCGGGGTAGCCGTTGGCATCGATCACCGTCTTACCTTCTTTGCTGATAGTGACTACCGTGTTCGGAGAACCTTCGGGCCGCTCCATGATGTAGCTCATACGATCGCCATAAAATGAGCCTCGCTCGGTTCCGCCGGAAGCCACGTGCCAAAACACGGAGATCCGGCTGGAGTGGCCTCCGGATGTCCGGAAGAAGGCCGTCGTGTTCCAGAACGGGTTCTTGTACAGATTCGTGCGCAGCACTTCGTGCCCGTCTCCCCATCCGATTGCAGAGACTTCCACCAGCCGCTCGCCCGTAACCGGAACGATCATGCCGGTGCAGTGGGTCGGATAGTGCATGGGCGGGAGGCCGTGACGCCAGTTGGGAAAACCTCGATCATCGAACATCAGGCTGATGAGTCCGTCGTGGTGGTACTCGGATTCGGTGTAAAAGATAGAGCCAAACTTGCCTTCCTTCGCCCACTGACGCGACGTGATTACCTCTGGCCGGTAGAAACTCGTCTCAGCCATCATGTACTTCAGGCCGGTGCTCTTCACGGTGTCGAGCAATTGCTCGAGTTCCTCGACCGACATCCCCGCCGGAACCGCACTGAGTACGTGTTTGCCCGCCTTCATCGCTTCTATATCCATCCACACGTGCAGCGGAGCGGGCGTGAAGATCGCCACGGCGTCGAGTTCCGGATGCTTCAACATCTCTCTGAAGTTCTTATAGGTGTTCCCGCATTTATAGACCTCGGATAGCCGCTGGAGCCGGTCAGGCCGGATGTCGCAAACCGCCGTAACCTTGGCCTTGGGATGCAAGTGCCACTGGAACGACGAGCCGAAGCCGCCTCCTACCACGCCGATGCGCGTAGCGCGGCCGGAGTTTCGCTCGCCGACCGGAGTCTGCGCCGTGGATATGGTCGCCGCTGCGGCAGCGGTCCCGATCGTTAGTACGTTACGTCGGGTGAGTGAGTCCTGCATTCGATTGCTCCTTGTGCAATTCGTTCAACACGCGAACTGCTTCCGCGGTCAGGGTATCCGCCGCGTCTTCAGAAAATGGCGTGGCTTCCGTCTCGTAGCCTCCCTCTCCAAACGCTGCCCGCGTGGGGATGTAGCCGAAGCCGCCGTTGGAGTAACCCGAAACGAGAGTGTGCGCAAAGGGGGACCGCGAAGCAATCGCCTGCGCGGTCTCAGTAAAAGGCTCGCCTGGGACGGAGACCAAGGCGATTGATGAGCCAAGGGCAATGACCATCAACTCCCAGGGAACCGTGTCTTTGCCGTAATAGTTCATGGAGTATTCCGCGCGCCAGCCCGCCTGAGTGGCCGCCGCCGTCGCGACCCTGATTTGGTCGGGAGTTCCATCCTTGCGCAAACGATTCACCTCGGCGCGCAAAGATGCCACGTCAGCTTCAAGTTCCGCAGGTGGACGGAACTTCTTCGCAGGTAATTGAAGTGTCTTTTGTACGACGAGTAATCGGCATCTCGTCGTTTCCACCGGAACATCATCATAGAGCGCGATCGGCGCTCCGGAAGGCTGCACTCCGATAAAACGCTCCTGCCGAGGAAGCGTCTCGATGTTCCAGGCGACTTTTGCCGCCTCAAGCCCGAGAATGGTTCCCAGCCGCCGATACACACGGCAATCGCCGGTGAACCCGCGGCGCGGGGTTATATTTGCGGTTGCTCCCTGAAGGAAGAGGCACGTTCCGCCGAGTTCTCTTTCGACCACCTCCCGTGCCGGGCCGGGAAAATCCGGGGTGAAGAGTTCAGTCTGCCAACCCATCGTCGTTCCATGACACGCGTAATGCAGAATCGTCGCGACCGGGTTCTCCTCCATGTCATCGAAACGAACCACTCCTACGGTGCGGTCCACGGCGCCGTTCCGATTTCGCCCGACCACCATCGAGCCATCCGGCGCGCGGAAGCGGCGGTTCACATTGATATCGCAGGTTCCCTTCCCCGCGGCTACGCGTACCGGCTTCATGTTCTGTTGAGCCTGCCAAACCGCAGAGGCAATTCGAAGCGGCAGAGAGTCCAGATAGCTCTGGACCATGTCCAGCCCTTCGCTGATGATCCCAAGCCGGAACGTGTTCGGTCCCGAATGCGTGTGTGTACAGGAGAAACGAATCCGATTGCGCGGCAAGCCGGTAAGTGCTGTCGTCGCGTCTAGAATCCGGTCCGTCCAGCCTTTATCGAATCCAATTGCGTCCACGTCGAGGATTGCGACCTGCTCCTCACCGTCTGACAACACCAGTGCTGTCGAATAAAAGGGCATGTCGGCGCCCGTACCGCGCTGATGTGTTTGGGCTCCCCACCCACCCTGGGGTGTGCCCGGAGATGGCGTGATTTCGCATCGCCCAGTTCCGGCCATCAAGTGCTTCATATCAGTTCCAGCGCATCCGCCAAGCTCTTCTCAATCAAGTGGCACATCTCGTCGATGTGGGCTTCTTCGGCGATAAGTGGCGGCGCTACGGCGAACCAGGACGGATCGACCCGAAGGATGATGCCGTTCTCGAGTGCTGTCTTTTTCAGCGCCGGCCCGAGTCTGCGATCAGTCATTTCAACTCCTCGTAAGATGCCTTTACCACGTATCTCGCGAACGACACCGAGTTTCTTGAGACAAGCAAGCCGCGAAACCAGGTACTCTCCTAACGTCTCGGCCTTCGCACAGAGGTCCTGTTCTACGATCTCGTCAATCACTGCGATGCCGACCGCAGCGCCCAGAGGATTGCCGGCGAAGGTGTGACCATGCGCAAAGTTGCGTCCCGGACCGCTAAACGCCTCTGCCATATCTTCCCGCGCGATCATCGCTCCCAACGGAATCGCGCCACCGGAGATACCCTTGCCCGTGCAGATGATGTCGGGTGTCACACCGTAGGTCTGAGCGGCGAACATGCGGCCCGTCTTGGCGAAGCCGGTGATCACCTCGTCGAAAATGAGAGTTACGTTGTAGCGGTCGCAGATTTCGCGAACGATACGAAAGTATTCGCTGGTCGGCGTGATGATTCCACCGGTATTCCCGATGGGTTCAACAATCACGCCTGCAATGGTGTCCGGATCCTCATGGAGGATGACGTCCTCGAAGGTTCTAGCAGCAAAGCGATTCGCTTCTTCCCATGAGGAGAACCGGTCGCGATAATGGCTCGGAGGAAAAACCTTGGGGAATCCTGCCATTTGCGGCTCGAACTTTGATTTTCGCGAGCCGGTTCCGCTCGCGGCCATGCCTCCGAATGTGCCTCCATGATAGCTGTGATACCGGCTCACGAATTTGTACTTGCCCGGATTGCCGGTCTGTTTGTGATATTGGCGCACGAACTTTATAGCCGCCTCGACCGCTTCCGAGCCGCCGCTGAATCCCTTCACAAAGTTCAGGTTGTCCGGCGTGACTTCGCCCACGCGCTCCACAAACTCAAGCGTCACGCGTGCGATCGAGTGCAGCGGAGGTACAAATGTGGCGATCTCCATTTGCCTCCGCATCGCTTCCATCACGCGTGGATGGCGGTGGCCGAGAATAGCGACGAATATTCCGCCGATCGCGTCGAAGTAACGTTTTCCTTCGCAATCCCAGAGGTACAGCCCCTCAGCCCGCTCGATGACCAGCGGGTTTTTCAGAAAATCGTCCGTCGGGTAGTAATCGATAAATGTGCGACGAAGCAGTTGTTGTTGTAGGGAAGTCAGTTTCACTCGTTCTCACGCACCTGAGTCAGTATTGGCTGCGAACCTCTGAAGACAACCTAAGAAGCATCGCGCAAGCTGAGAGGTTGTTCCGAAAATTATGAGAGACACGGCACTTATTGCCGCTCCCAGTTGACCTAAACATCATACTTGACAATAGTGAATGCTTAAACCATAATCTGCCCAAGTTCCTTAGGCTCTCGCGACGGAGGTCGAAATGATTTTTAGCCTCACCCGCACCCGTTTGTCGAAGCTCCCGCTTACGTTGCTCCTCATAGCAGGTACATGCTTCCCACAGGTAAACACTGGCCGAATTACCGGCATTGTTCATGATCCATCCGGCGCCGCCGCACCGAAGGTGTCTGTTCGCGCGACGAACGAAGATACAGGTGTCGTTACCAATACAGTGAGTCAGGAAACCGGCGATTATCTGGTCAACTTCCTGATCCCGGGTACCTATCGCGTGGAGGTCGAGCAGGCCGGTTTTCAGAAGAGCGTCTATACAGGAGTGGCAGTCAACGCCGGCGGCATCACTCGCATTGACGTGAGCCTGAGAATCGGTGAGACCCGGCAGCAGGTGGAGGTAGCTGCGAGCACTGTTGTGGTGGCGACGGAAACGTCCGAACTCTCGCAGAACTTCAGCAACAAGGAACTCGATAACCTTCCCAACATCGACCGAAATCCCTTGTTTCAAATGAACCTGATGCCTGGAGCCAACAACGGACGGGGCAGCGGCGGGTATGGAAACTTGGGAGGGGAAAACCCTACCGCGTTGGGAAATAGCCGCGATCAGCTTGCGTCCCTAGGCGGCGTCAATGCCAACGCAAACTCTGTGTTTATCGAAGGCACGTTTAATCGCGAACCCCAGAACGCAACCGTTTCTGTGCTGCCTTCGATCGAAGGGATCGAAGAAGTTCAAATCTACACGGGCAAATACAATGCGGAATTCGGATTCTCCGGAAGCGCCGTCGTGAACGTGATCACCAAATCGGGCTCTAATGAGTTTCACGGCGCCGCGTTTGAGTATTTGCGCAACCAGGCGACCGATGCGCGGCCCTTCTTCGCGGAGTCGAAGACGCCCTTCCAGCGCAATCAGTTCGGCGGCGCGTTCGGCGGACCCATCAAGAAGAATAAGCTCTTCTTCTTTGGCAACTATCAGGGCACGTTGTTCCGCACGTCGCGAGCCAGCTTTATCACGGCGCCGACCCCGAAGATGACTCAGGGCGACTTCTCCGAGTTGTACGATCCCCCGGAAAGAGACGACGGAGGCAACATC
This sequence comes from Bryobacteraceae bacterium, assembly GCA_963825845.1. GTDB lineage: Bacteria > Acidobacteriota > Terriglobia > Bryobacterales > Bryobacteraceae > DASQDN01. Next base: position 24,082 of record CAWGVL010000046.1, read on the forward strand.
TCCGGGCAACTCTACGATCCGTTCTCACGAGTGATCACGGGCGGCAAGGTGGTAAGCGCAACACCGTTTCCGGGGAACATCATCCCACGTAACCGGTGGGATCCCGTCGGCGCAAAGATGAATGAATCCAAGATCTGGGGCGTGGCCAATCGTCCCGGACTGGAAGAAAATCTCTACGCGCTGCTGAAGCAAGGCCAAACCGCCCACTCCGCCGACGGCCGGATCGACTACAACCATTCTGACAGGAGCCGGGGTTTCTTCCGATACTCCATCCTGCGCGCCTTCAACGACAATTCGAGCGACGTGAACCAGTTCTGGCAGGACGGCGAGGCTAACTCGACAACCATCAACCAAAACCTCCAAGTCACGCATTTCTACAGCTTCAAACCAACGCTGATGAATGAGCTGCGGCTTGGAGCGAATCTCTCACCACGGATCACCACCACAACCAACAGCATGGATCAGGAGTACAACAACCAGTTGGGTATTAAAAACGGAAACCTGGGTGATCCCGCGACTACTGGTTTGGTGGAGATGAATGTCGATGCTCTTCATACTGTGGGAGATCCCGATTGGGTGGCGTTCATCCGCGGGACTGTGTTGCAGGCGAACGATTCGTTTACCTGGGTGAAGAACCGGCACAACCTGAAGTTCGGCGGCGTCATTATGCATGTAAGGAACACGTCGGCCGACACGCTGGGCGGAACCAGTCCGCGGGGCACTTATAACTTCAGCTCCACGATGACATCGTTCTCGGGCGATGCGCGCCCGTACGGCTACCCATCGGTTTTACTGGGCACGCCGACCTACGCGGCTCGCGCCCGCTTCGTTGCCGGGCGCCCTACCAGACCTATTGGCAGAACGCCTTTTTCATCCAGGATGATTGGAAGATTCTGCCGTCGCTCACACTGAACGTCGGCCTGCGCTACGAAATGTACACGTTGCCGGTCGAACGCTTCCATCGGCAGGCGAATTTCGACGGAACGAAATTGTTGTTAGCCAGTGACGCTGACCCAAGCCCCGGCATTAAACCGGATCGCAACGGATGGAGTCCTCGCGTGGGTCTCGCGTGGTCGCCGGACAAGGGCAAGACGAGCATCCGCGGCGGGTTCGGACGTTCGTTCTACCAAGCTTACTGGCAAGGGCCGCTGAGCATCCTCGGATTGACGTATCCGTATTACGCACAAACGACATTCGTCTCCGACAGCATCGTACCTGGGATCAGCATGGCGCGAGACGGACTGCCGATCGGCAGCGCCGACTATGATGCGCAGGGCAATTTACTTTTCCCGGAGGGCGCGGTGATTCGGGGCGTTGACAAGGATTGGAAGAACCAGGTCGTCGATCAGCTCTCGGTGAATGTGCAGCGGCAGGTGCTCCGAAATCTGGTGGTGGATGTCGGCTATCTGCATGTCAAGGGCGGCAACAATCTGCGTGTCCAGAACATCAATCTGCCTCCTCCGGGACCTCCGGGCCAGAACATCGATGCTAACCGCCCGCTTCACTCCACCTTTCCCGAATTGGCAGACGTGCCCATCAGCTATTCGAGAACCAGCACGTGGTACGACGCCGTAACCGCCCAAGTGCGCGGGCAAGTGGGCCGTTACATCAATGTCCTGGCGAGCTATGCGCATGGCCGAACGTTCGATAATGCGCGAAACATCAAGCAATTCGATTGGGATCAGTACCGCGGCCCGTCGGACCAGGACATTGCGCATATCTTCAATTCGCAGTTCACGGCTGAAGTGCCGTTTGGACGGGGCCGCAAGTTCGGCAACTCGATACACCCGGTCTTGGATGCTATCGCAGGCGGGTGGCAATATTCCGGCTTTCTCTTTCTGCGCAGCGGCACCCGCTTTGGGGTCACCGGTAACACGAGCTTGAACAACACGCAGACGAATCGACCCGATCGGATCGCGGATGGTAATCTGCCGACAGACCAGCGAACGCTGGAACGTTGGTACGATACCACTGCATTTGTGAGGCATCCGGATTGGGCCACCTACGGCAATGCGGGCACAAACCCGTTGCTCGCCGATGGCATGTCACAGCTCGATTCTTCGATCTTTAAGACATTCAGTCTGACCGAACGCGGCAGGTTGGTTTTCCGGTGGGACATGTTCAATACGTTCAACCACCCGGATTTCAACCCTCCGACAGCGAGAGTGGGCAGCAGCTCGAACGGAAGGGTCACCTCCACGTCCGTAGGTGCGCGCGGTATGCAGTTCGGGCTGCGTCTCTTTTTCTGATATGGAGCGGCCGCCGGTCGAGTTTGAGGCGCAATCCCGACGCAGGCATCAGCGTCAGCCGACCAGCACGATGTGCGTTTTCTAAGGCTATAACGAACTTCAGTGGACAGTTTCGATTCAGAAGGCAGTGCTGAAACAGCCGTCACTCGTCGTGAAGCCGGTGTTTGTCGGAAACCACAAGTGAGCTATGGCGTGTGGTGAACGCGGGCTTCAGGAGGGCATCCAGCGGCGTTCAACGATTTAAGAGCATTCCGGACCCTAGTGGCAGCGCCTGCAGCAAAGATCGGCGGGTATAACTCCTGAATAGCAAAGACGCGCAAAGTACAGACCAATAGGAGCTACGGGTGTCCGGATACCGTTGGACGTCGATTCGATCAGCCATGGACGCCCCGTTCGATCGCTGGTCGCGAATCGGCCTCGGGCGAGAATTATCCTTACGCACACGCAGAGGGCAGTGTCCGAGTCTGAAGGATGCTGATAACATATCCATTAGTTGATATGCGTGCCTTGGCGCGGTTTTTGCCAACAGCGATACTTTTGTTCCCAGGCTCCGTTGTGGCCATCGGCCCAGCGAGTGGATTTCGCCCGTGACGTAGAGCCGATTCTCCGAGCAAACTGTCAGGGCTGTCACGGGCAAAGCCAACAAATGAGCGGCCTACGACTCGATCAGCCCGCGGCTGCGATGACGGGCAGTTATTCGGGACCGGTAATTAAGCCCCGTGATAGCGCAGGAAGCCTTCTGATCACGATGGTTTCTGGTAGAGGAAAGGTCAAGATGCCTCCGGCGGGACCGGGCCTCAAACCGGAACAGGTGGCCACCCTGCGCCGCTGGATTGATGAGGGCGCCGTATGGCCTGCAACAGCATCTCCTCAGCGCACGATTCAAGCACGAAGCACGCACTGGTCCTATCAGCCAATTCAAAGGTCCCAGGTACCTGCGGTAAAAGCGGCTCAGTCTGTCCGAAATCCAATCGATGCCTTCATAGTGGCGCGTCTCGAGCGCGATGGGATCGCGCCATCGCCGGAAACCGATCGGCGTACGCTCATCCGTCGAGTAAGCCTGGACCTGATCGGGCTGCCTCCGTCCTTAGACGAAGTAGAAGACTTCGTTGCCGACCAGCGGCCTGATGCATACGAACGCCTGGTCGACAGGCTATTGCAATCACCGCACTATGGTGAGAAATGGGCCCGACATTGGCTCGACTTGGCCCGTTATGCCGATAGCGATGGCTATGAAAAAGATCTGCCCCGGCCTTCCGCGTGGCGATGGCGCAAATGGGTGATCGATTCGTTAAACAAAGATCTGCCTTTCGATGAGTTCACCCTTGAACAAATCGCCGGCGATCTTTTGCCAAACGCTACGGCGGAGCAAAGGGTCGCAACGGGTTTTCATCGGAATTCGCTCGTGAACCGGGAAGGGGGAATTGATCGCGAGCAGTTACGGATCGAACAAGCCGTTGACCGGACTAACACCGTGGGCAGCGTCTGGCTGGGCTTAACAGTCGGATGTGCGCAGTGCCACGATCACAAGTACGACAAGATCAGTCAAAAAGAGTACTATCAACTGTTCGCCTTTTTCAGCCCGGCCGAGGATAGCGAAATAGAGGCCCCGATACCCGGTGAAGTCGGACCCTATCTCAGAACTCTCAAGGAATATCAGGAGAAGCGGGCGGAACTCATCAAAGAGTACGGAGTTGAGCCTTTACAGAAAGAGTGGGAGCCCAAGGTAATCGAAGCTAGCCGCAATCCCGGCAAGTACGGTGGCGATTGGGACTTGGCGTGGACGGTCCTATGGAACGACGAGCGAAAGATTCTGTTGAAGAATCCCGCCGAACGGACTCGCAAACAAGCCGACAAGCTGACCGACCATTTCCTGGAATGGTACAGCGCTGTCATCAGTAAAGAGCGATACGCACAGTTGAAGTTCAAAGAGCTTCGCGAGAAACTCGCGCAGCTTCGCGAGACGTACCCTGCGCTTACCGAAGCATCGGGGATCGTGGACATGCCGTCACCGCCGGAGCCGCACGTGCTGATACGGGGCGATTTCCGGAACCCTGGAATCGAGGTGCAGCCGAACGTCCTTGCTGTGCTAAATCCACTCAATGCGGGTGACAAACCAAATCGACTTGATCTGGCACGATGGATCGTCGCCAAGGACAATCCGCTCACCGCACGCGTAGCTGTTAATCGCATGTGGCAGGCGTTGTTTGGGACCGGTTTGGTTTCGACACCGTCCGATTTCGGTACGCAAGGCGAACGGCCCACTCACCCGCAACTGCTGGACTGGCTCGCCGCGGAATTTCGAGACAGCGGTTGGAGTGTGAAGCACATGCACAGGCTGATCGTGGAATCGGCGACCTACCGGCAATCTTCGAAAGCGAGAAAAGAGTTAAACGATATCGACCCGGGCAATCGGTTACTTGCCCGCCAATCGAGAATACGGCTCGAGGCGGAGTTGCTGCGTGATTCTGCGCTCTCTGTGAGCGGCCTGCTCGATCCATCCATCGGCGGGCGTAGCATCCGTCCTCCGCAGCCGGCAGGACTTACGAACCTTGGCTATGGCAACTTCGTAAAATGGCCCGAGAGTACGGGCCGGGAACGATACCGTCGTGGTCTTTACATTTTCTTTCAACGCACGGTTCCCTATCCCCAACTGATGATGTTTGATGCGCCCGGACTCGAACGTGTCCTGTCCCAAGCGCGAGCGATCGACGACTCCGCTCCAAGCTCTGAATCTGTTGAACGACCCCGTGTTTTTTGAAGCAGCGCAAGCCATGGCTGCGAGGCTCTGGCTGGAGAATCTTGGCACCGACTCTAATCGCCTGGACACTGCATTCCGGCTCGCGCTCAGCCGGAATCCATCGGTGGTCGAAAAAGATCGAATGCTTTCGTACCTCGATCAACAGCGGAGCCGCTTCGAGAAAGAGCCTGCGCTTGCGGCATCTCTCTTCGCAGGCAAGCTCGAAGGCGCATCCAGTTCAGACGTGAGCGCCTGGGTCGTCCTTAGCCGGGCTATTCTAAATTTGGATGAGTTTGTAACAAAGGAATAACTATGGACGGGCGCCGTCTCCGCGAAATTGAAACCCGCCGCGATTTCTTCAAACGCTACGGGATCGGCACAGCCGCGCTGGCCCACTTGATGCGCGAAGAAGGACGAACGGCGGAGACACCGTCCGATCCTTTAACTCCGAAGGCGCCCCATTACACGGGAAAAGCGAAGAACGTCATCTTCCTTTTTATGGAAGGCGCCCCGAGCCAGGTGGATCTCTTCGATCCGAAGCCAGGGCTGAACAAGTGGAACGGTTCACCCCTTCCTGAGTCGATGACGAAGAATCTGCGCCTGGCGTTCATCAAGCCAACGGCAAAAGTGATGGCGAGCCCGCGCGTCTTCAAGCCAGCCGGGCAATGCGGGATGGAGTTATCCGACTTCTTGCCCCACCTCGCCACCTGCGCAGATGACATTTGCCTCATCCGATCTATGGTCACGGACGCGTTCAATCATCATCCGGGCCAACTGCTCCTGATGACCGGCAGCATTCAATTCGGGCGGCCGTCCGCAGGCGCGTGGATCACCTACGGGCTCGGCAGCGAATCGCGCAACTTGCCGGGCTTTGTTGTATTGAGTTCAGGTTCGGGAACAAGCGGCGGCGCATCCAATTGGGGCAATGGATTTCTCCCGTCCGTGTACCAGGGCGTGGTCTTCCGGAGTCAAGGCGACCCTGTTCCTTATCTTTCCAACCCGGCCGGAGTCGATTCGAAGCTGCAGCGCGATAGTCTCGACCTGATTCGTGACTTGAACCAGGCGCATCAGGCCCAGGCAGGTGACGCAGAAATTGCTTCGCGCATCAAGAGTTACGAACTCGCGTTTCGAATGCAGTCTGCCGCTCCGGAATTGTTGGATTTTTCTAACGAAACGCAGGCGACCTTAGACATGTACGGGGTCGGAAAAGAGCCGACGAATGCTTATGCCACGAACTGCCTGCTGGCTCGACGGATGGTCGAACGCGGCGTTCGTTTCGTCCAAGTCATGCACGCAAGTTGGGATCATCATTCCGAACTCAACAAAGGTCTGAAACGCAATTGCCTGGCGACGGATCAGCCCGCCGCGGCATTGATTCGCGATTTGAAGCAACGTGGTTTACTCGATTCGACCCTCGTGGTCTGGGGCGGCGAGTTTGGCCGCACCCCGATGGTCGAGATCCGCCGGCCCGGCGAAGAAGGCAATGAGGGTCGCGATCATCACCCGCTTGCCTACAGCATGTGGATGGCAGGCGGAGGCATCAAAGGCGGTCAGGTAGTCGGTACCACAGACGACCTCGGGTTCAACGTGGTGAACGATAAGGTTCACGTCCACGATCTCCAGGCCACTCTGTTACATTGCCTGGGATTTGACCACAAGCGTCTTACCTATCTTCACCAGGGCCGTAATTTCCGGCTGACGGACGTGGATGGTGAAGTGGTGAACAAGCTGCTTGTATGAGGCGTTGCTTGCCTAGTCTTGCCCTACCAGGGCGCGAAAATCATCGACGCCCTTCACGGTGACGAGAAACGCGAAGGAGGCGCAGGCCAGCAGCAGTGCTCCACCGGCAAAGGCGATGGCGATTCGAAAATCTTTGGATTCGCCCACCAGATATCCAGTGAGGATGGGCGCGCAAATGCCGGCTAGATTCGCCACGGTATTCTGATACCCGACGACGCGGCCGATTACGCGGGCAGGAGAGATAGTCTGCGTCATCGCCCAGTAGTTTGCGCTCGCCAAGCCAAGTCCGAGAAGCGAGCACACCAACACAGTGAAGACAGCGGTTAGCGAATGAACGGTCAGCAGCAACAGCAGGGAGCTGCCCGCGGCAAATCCACTCACTACGAAAGCTCTGCGAACAAGCAAAGGCGTTTTACCCCGCGCGATAATCTTGTCTGCCGCGCGTCCGGCGATCATCGACACAATTGCCATACAGATGAGAGGCAGCGCGGTGTAGGCGCCCATCTTCAGAAACGACAGCCCGTGTGTCAGGACTAAGTAAGCCGGGTAGCCAAGTCAGACAGAAATACCAGAAGTAAGAATAGAAGAACGCGCCAAGCGTAATGCCCCAGCAGGTCGGATTGGACAGCAAGCGGCGCCAATCCATCGGAGCGTTAAGAGTCTGGTGTGGCAACTCGCTTCGGTTTCGCGCTGGACGACTGGCATGAGCCAGATCCATGGAATCAGCCACACCAAGCCGCCCAAGCCAGTGTAGATGAATAGCGACCGCCAATCCATGGATTCGAGCATCGCGGCGCCGACAAACGCCCCCGTAGCCGGCCCAATCATCATCCCTGCCAAATAGATGGCGCTCGGGAGGCCTTGCTGATCTTCATCGAAGTTTTGCCGAATGTAAGCCAGGCTGGCTGGCTGCGCGACTGATTCACCGATACCTAAGAGCAGCCGGAATGCCAAAATCTGGCCGAACGACGAGGCAAGGCCCACGGCCGCTGAAGCTAAGGACCATATGAGAAAGGCTATGGCGTAAGCCCACTTCAATCCGAACCGATCCACGATGAACCCTACGGGAATTTGCAGAAATGTGTAGGTCCAGAAGAATGCGGAAAGGAGCGTGCCAAGTGATACCGTCGAGATTCCAAAATCTTTCATCAGCGGAACCGCAACGATGCTGAGGTTTCCGCGATCAATATAGTTGATCAATACCCCGACGAATAGAAGCCCAACGATAGCCCACTTGCGCCTATCGACCTGTGCCGGCGTTTGGCTCGTTGCCGCGAGCATGGTCACGTCTTCGTGTCCCCGGATGACCCTTGGAAACCGAGGCGCTGAGAGATTTGCCTCGAGTAATTGCAAATCAAACGGCCCAAGCCCTCTAACGGTCTTTTTCGGTTTGTTGCAAGGTTCCCGCGAGACCCATTGACGCGACCACTCTCCCTTCAGAGTCAAACAACGCCGTCGCTATGCCTCGACCTTCCTCTTCGTCTTCCCCGTCGTCCACCGCGTAGCCTCGGGCGGCAGCTTCAGCAAGATTCTGGATCAGATATTCGACGTTCGTAATCGTCCGGCCCGTCCGTCGAATTAGAGGACCGGACCCGATGATTCGACGAATCTCGTCCGGTGAAAGATGCATCAACAGGGCTTTTCCGACCCCGGTGCAATGCAACAACTTTCTCTCCCCGACCCATGTATTCAGGCGGATGAAACCTTCGGCTCCGACTTCTCGATATAGACGGCTTCGTCTTTTTCGAGAATCGCCAAATGGCCTGTCAACCTAGTGATTTCTGTTAGTTCTTCCAGGCCGGGGTAGGCTTGCGCGCGTAGGTCCATCGAATTGCGGATAGCGCTTCCGTCGCGAAATGCGAATAGCTTGTAGCCGAGACTATATTTCTTGCTCTCTTCGTGCCTCTCGACATATCCGCAATCAAGCATAGTTTCGAGCAGATAGAAGGCGGTCGAATAAGGTATGCGATGAGCCCGGCTGACCTCCTGAATCGTCAGCCCGAAGCTGCTCTGATTCAACGTGTCCAGGATAGAAAATGCGCGCTGTACAGCTGGTACCTGATACCGCTTGCGGGTGTTCTTGGCCGTAGACTTGGCTCCGGTCTTCAGCGGCGTCTTAGCGCCGCTCCGTGCGATGGCATCTCACCATAATCTATCAACAGCTTGCCAACCATAGAACATCCGAGCGAGTGTCTATTAGCTGACAGGAGGTATTATGTTGTACGGCTCAATGCGAGAAGCGCGCGCACTTTGCGGTCGGCGTCATTTAGTGGATGCGAGTAGGCTTCCTGCTCGTAGCCGTGTAAATACCGGATAGCCGTCGGCCTGCTCTTTCGTCCATTCTTTGGCAAACTCACCATTCTGAATCTTGGTTAAGCGTTTCTTCCATACGCTTGCGCAGGGCTGCGCTCGATCCGGTAGAGTCGTGCCGGCGCGATAGCACTCCATATTGTGATGTCGGTGAGTGATAGCGCATTTGCTCGAAGATCCCGCGTTTGCCATGGCGAGAAAATATCGGCGGCCTCTGCCGATGCATATAACTCCAGAGCGACTGCTTCCGGCGGATACCCCTTCTCGACCAGCAGGTCATAAGAGGTCATCAGGCACTCAAAGATCGCCGGCCACAAGCCTTGCTCGGAGAACAGATCCAGATCCGTCTCGGTAACAAAGGAGGTGTGAAAAGCTCCGGCGCGCGTGCATCCCACGCCCTTTGCCAGCGCCAAGGTGATTGGCCAAGCGCTGTCGTTTACCTCCTGCCATACATCGACGTCGGCATTCACGCCGCCCCCGTTCTCAAAGGCCACCCTGACCTGATGGCCGATCGTCCTAGGCGCCATCATGATGACGTTTATATCCTTGGGGGGCGTAATCAGCCCGAAGCGAATGTTATAGCCGCTGGCGAAGGAAAGGGTCTTGCCTGCGGCGAGGAGATGCTCGACCGATTCCTTGTAGACCTTGGGCTGAACCTCATCCGGGATCAGGATCATCACGATGTCGCCAGCGCGAACTGCTTCTTCAATCGATAGCGGAGCGAAGCCATCCTCGATTGCGGTTTCCTTGTATGCGATCGTCGATATTGCCTACGATCACAGTAAGGTTGCTATCGCGTAGGTTCAACGCCTGTGCGCGGCCCTGGTTTCCGTATCCGATGATGGATATGGTCTTGCCGGCCAGGGCCGTCAGATCCGCGTCTTTTTCATAGAAAACTTTCATTTTTCTCCAACAATCAAGCGTGCCAAATCAGTAGTAGACCTTCAAGCCGAACTGCATTGCGCGCGCCGGCTGAGCAGCCGTGATGATTCCGAATGTGGCTGGAGAACTCACGTTGCTGCCAGGACGATTGTAGTTGGTGTTGTTCAGGGCGTTGAACACTTCCCACCTGAATTGGACGGACGTTCGTTCTGTGAATCGGAAGTTCTTGAAGATGCCGAAGTCGAGTGTCTTACTGCCATCGGTATCCAAGTAGTGCACGCCGCCGTTGCCATAGGTATTGAGCGGCGATTCAGCGAAGCAAGACGTATCAAACCAATGGAAGACGGTCCTTTGATCGGAGGGAAGGTTACCGTTACAGATGCGATTCGGTCGTCCGCCAAAGTTTGTTCCAGTGTTGGATCGGTCGGTGGCTGTTACATGAAAAGGCAATCCGGTTTGCAGCGCAAGAATGGAATTCAGCTCCCAGCCGCCCACGATAAAGCGCATCAGGCCCAGTCTTGTTGTTTCCGAATGGAATCGCGTAGTTCACACTGGCAACGAAGCGCTGCCGGACATCGAAGATACTCCGGCCGTAGTCATTGTCTCCTGGCCTGTAGAAGCGAGTTGCCTTCCCGTCATAGGAGTCCGTGTCCATGGAACGTCCCCAACTGTGGCTAACCATAAACATTAGACCGCTGCTGTAAGACTTTCGCAATGACGATTGCAGCGCATGGTAAGTCGAAAGGCCGGCGCCCTCATCGCTGAGAATAAAGCCCAGTGCCGGATAGGGCCTGCGTTGCTGCACGGTTCGGGTGTCGCCGGGCTGGAGGAGCGTCTGCACGATGTTTCGGTCGTAGCGCTTGGAGAGCTTGCTCCCTTTGGATCCGACATAGGCAACCTCAAAGAAGATATCCGCCGGGAGAGCCTTTGGATGCTCATGGTCCATTGCTGAATATAGGGACTGCGGCGACCTTGCAGATTGAAGAGAAACTGACCGAGTGGCAGCGGGCTATTCAGGTCCGGCGCGGGGAACAATTGCAAAATATTGACGCTTGGCACCACGGGGTCAGGCGTCGAGAATGACTGGCCGACATTGAGCGGTGGCGAAATGCCTTGCCAGGATTGATCGTTGCCCGGTAAACGATCGTAGAAGATCCCGTAGCTGGCCCGGACAGCGAAATTTTCAGATCCGCCCGGCCGCCAGGCAAGCCCAATTCGCGGCGCCCAATCGTTCTTGTCAGTTGGATAAAGGCCGCGCGGCACGCCGTTCTTTCCCGCGAAACGTTGCTTACCCGTGGCGAAATCCAATTCCGCAATGTTATCGTACTTTTCAATGAGCGGCTGCTGAATCTGATAACGGACACCCAAGTTGAGTGTCAGGTTCTTGGAAACTTGAAAGTCATCGTTGATGTAGGCCGCCCACCACCAGCCTCGGCGATACGTGGGGGTGACGAGGGCTTGCGCAGATGCAGAAGCCGTCCAACCCAACAGGTAATCCGCGATCGCGTTGCCTGTGTTCGCCATCCGATTGGTTCCATCAAAACCTTCCGTGAACTGTCCGGTGAAACTGAAGTTACCTTGAGGATTGAACGCGACTTCATGACGGAGATTCACTCGTTCCAAGTTGCCGCCAAACGAAATGCGATGGCGGCCTTTCACCCAGGACGCATTGTCATAAAACGAGAAAATCTGACTTGTGGGAATGAGGCAACTGCCGCTCGGGAAACCCCAACCCCCAAACTGTTGTAATGCGACGATCGGAACACCCGCGCAGCCGGGTGTCGTGGAAATATTATGCAGCCCGAAGAACGCAGGCCAATCCGTCGTCTGACCGACAACCGGGCCCCCAGCGCGCAGCACGGTACGCGAAAATCCTAGACGCGCATCGTTGATCAGATTCGGTGAGGTCGTACGAGACCAGGTAAGGACTGCATTGCGACCATAGAGCGGATAAATGCCGCTCAGAGCCCTTCTGCGGGTTGGCATCTGTCTGATCCGTTTGATCCCAGTTGATACGGCCAAAAACGCGATCCTTGTCGGAAATGTTGAAGTCTACACGAGTGTCCCATTTATAGGCGTCCAACGCGACGCGCTGCTGGCCGATGAAGTTGGTTCCTCGCGCCCGCACCGCCGGATCCTGCGGCGAAAGGGGTGATGTGAGAATGAAGTCGTTGTATTTCTGAGCAAAAGCGCCTATCCGGCCAGCAGGGATGATGTTGCCGGGGAAGACTTGCTTGATTTTTTGCGCGTTCGCCGTTGCTGGATCGTAAATCGGATTTGCTCCGGAAAAATCGCCTTGAAGCATCGCCGGCGTTGGCACCAGAAGACTGGTCGTAAACGCCTGGCGCACTTTCAGAAGCTCGAAGTTTCCAATCGCGAAAAGCTTGTTCTTTATGATGGGTCCGCTGATCGAAGCTCCAAATTGATTCTGGCGGAAAGGCGGCTTATGCGGGGCAAAGTCGAACGTGTTGCGCGCGTCGAACTTATCATTACGCAAAAACTCCCAGGCCGCCCCGTGAATTTCGTTCGTTCCGGACTTACTGACTACGCTGACGACGGCGGGCGCAGCGTACTCCGGCGCGAAGTAGCCGCGCATGATCTTAAACTCCGCAATGCCTTCGAGCGTTGGCTGAATCGAGACCGCGCCGTAATACTCCTCACGGCCCAATATGCCGTCAAAAAGATAGGCGGATGAGACCGTCCGGGTTCCCGACACAGAGACCGACAAGTTGGCTCGACGGCCGTTGAAAGAGGCGGTCGTATCCTCGCCATTCTGCAGGACTGGCGGAACCGTTCCCGGCGTTAGTTGCGCTAATTGCAGAAAGTTTCTTCCGTTGAGCGGAAGCTCGACTACCGGTCGGGAGTCGATGACTTCACCGACGGTCGCAGACACCGAGTTCACCGTCAACGCCGCGGCGTTGACGGTCACCTCTTGAGTGACATCACCAACCCTCAGCGTCACATCTTCTCTGCGTCGTGCATCCACTTGAATGACTACATCCCGCACCGTGAATTTCTGAAACCCAGTCTTTTCCACCGACAGCAGGTAAGTGCCGACAGGAAGTTGGGCATAGATGTAGTTACCTTCCGGGTCGCTCGCAGTGCGCCGCAGATCGTTCGTGGCCACATTCTGAAGAGTGAGTCCGGCCTCACCTATCGGAGCGCCTGTCGGGTCCGTCACGGTTCCTCGAAGTTCCCCAACAGTTGTCTGTGCTTGAAGTGCCGTGATGGAAATCATTGCGCCGATAGCTAGAAGGATGCGTACGACTCGCAACATGACTGCACCTACCTTCCACCAGTTTTGAACGTTCTATTGATATAGCATCAATACATCGATTAATCAATTGCTAAATACTTTTCGAACCAGGCGAGTGTATGGCTAATGATGTTCGCACGGTGGCTCGGATATCTGCGAATGCCGTGGGACTCACCGGGAACCCTAATCAGCACCGCATCGACACCCTGCACTTTTAGCGCGCGATAGAATTCCTGGCTTTGAGCGATAGGCGTACGCCAGTCGTCTTCACCGGTGATGATCATCATAGGCGTACGACCTTTGCATACCGCGAACAGCGGCGAACGGTCAATGTAATCCTGTGGTTGAGCCATGGCATGCCTTGTCTGTATACCGAGGCAATATAGAAGCCGTTATCACCCGTACCCACATGCGTGAACCAGTCGGTAACCGGGTAAAGAGCCACGGCAGCCTGAACCGGTTGGTCACGGTCACGATAGAGCACGTCATCAGTCCGCCGCCGCTGCCACCGGTCACGCCCATTCGCTGTTCGTCAACATATCCAGCCTTATCAAATAGTCGACACCTGCCAGGACGTCTTGAAGGTCGTCGCCCGGCCACTTGTGTTGAATGACGTTGCCGAATCTTTCGCCGTAACCAGTGGAGCCGCGCGGATTGGTATAGAGCACGACCGCCCCTGGGCAGCGAACATCTGGAGGTCGTGCATGAACGTGGTCCCGTACATGCCGTGCGGTCCTCCATGCATCGAAACAATAAATGGATACTTGCGTGAGGCATTGAACGATGATCGGCTTGAGCACCCAGCCTTGAATGCGCTCTCCGTCCACGCGGAATACCAGATTTCCTCAGCCAGGACAAAGGGACAGCCTGCGACCACATCGCTCGTTGGGATCCCACAAGCTTTCACCAGGAATGCCCGCCTGATTGTCCAGAAGGGTAAGCACACCGGGCTGGGTGGGCAGAGCTTACGATCGTGGCGATAGCGCCCGAAGCAGCTAACGACAGTCCTCCGATTCGGTTCTTGATGTCAGTCAACTGGCGGCGCGCGCCGTTCAAGCCGATACTATGTATTTGCGCGCTGCCCTTGTCGTCACTCAAGAAATACAACGTGGATGAATCCTGAGACCAGGTGGGAGCGGCGACGTCACGATCCCAGTCCGGGGTCAGATTCCGTTGGTTTGACCCGTCGGCGTCGGCGACGTATAGATGTGCCACGTGATAGGTTTGGCCTTTCCATGGATATCCCACAAAGGCAATGTGTTTGCCGTCGGGCGACGTCCGCACCAGCGCTTTATGTCCTGACCAACTGGTTAGCGCAACGGGGCTGCCTCCCTCACGCGGGAAGACGTAAATCTCACCCCCGGTGATGTTGTCCCATCCTTCTTTGCTCTTCACGGCCGGCGCAATCACTCGGCTGCTGTCGCCACTCCAAGCGATTTCCGGATCGTACAGATAAGAAGTATGGAAGTACCCAGGCGGCGTAACAACCTTTGCAGGGCCGCCCGTTGAGGGAGCCACGGAAATTCGATAGGCTCCATCCCGCAGGACCCCCCGCCCATCGAAGGTCCAGCGCAACTGCGTCACGACCGTTTCGCCTGGTCCCCATTTTGCGCCTTCGGGCCTTTGCGGCAGCTTGGGATTCCATGACGAAGGCTCTTTCTCAAACCGCAGGAACGCGATCCACTTCCCGTCAGGTGACCACGTAGGAAGTGATTGCCCACCGTCGCCATCGGTTAGCGGATGTCCTCGATTTGTTGCGAATTCACGAATCATAACCCGGGGTGTGCCGGACCGGTCTGAGATGTATGCCAGCCGCTTGCCGTCCGGAGACCAACGTGGACTCGACTCGTGGAAATTTCCCGCATTGAGTGGCTTTCGCGATTTTCCATCCGCGCTGACCAAAACAATGCGAGTGAAAATGGAGTCGCTTTGAATGGCCGTACGTTCTTCGACGACGGCAATTCTGGCGCCCGAACGGTCGATCTGGGCGTCGGTAATCGAGCGGAATTCCCAAAGCGCTTCTGGCTGCATACACTTCGGTTGTTCCGCTGCACTGAGAAGTCTCAGCAGCGCTAAAGCTACAAGTTTTCGCAAACGTACTGTCCTTAAGAAACGATCGGATTGAGCACTTGACCGCCGATGTCGGTCAATCGGCGGTAGCGACCTGCGTGGAGATAGGTCAGGCGATCGTCGCGCAATCCCATTAGGTTGAGAACTGTCGCATGTACGTCGCGCATTGGGATCGGCATCTCCGCCGCTCGTATTCCAAACTCGTCTGTCGCGCCCGCCGTTTCGCCGGCGTTCACATCTCCGCCAGCCATCCAGACCGTAAGGCCAAACTGATTGTGATCGCGACCAGGCTTCTCGCCCTTCAAGTCGTTGATGAAAGGCGTGCGGCCCATTTCAGAGGTCCATACAACCAACGTTTCTTCCAGTAGCCCTTTGCCCTTCAGATCCTTCAGCAAGGCGGCGACGGGTTGATCTACTTCGGCCGCGTGCTGAGGCATTCTCTCCTTCACATTGCCGTGATCGTCCCAACTGAACCTCCCGATCTCCACTCCGTGAATGAGCAAAACATGGCGAACACCGCTTTCCACAAGGCGCCGAGCCAGCAGGCACTGTCTTCCAAACGGTTCCGTGATCGGGTTGTCGAGTCCATACAGCTTCTTGACTGGTTCCGGTTCGGAACCCAGATCCACGAGCTTCGGAGCCTCCATCTGCATACGGAAGGCTAGTTCGTAGGCGTCGATCCGCGCATCCAGTTCCGGAGACGTTTTACGTTCAGCTGCGTGCTGCTGATTTAGCTGCGCGAGAAAATCGAACTCACGGCGTTGTTGATCCCGAGTCAGCCCTTTCGGCAGTTCGAGATCAAGAATCGGAGAGCCAGTTGAACGGAACTGAGTTCCCTGATACGAGGCCGGCAGGTAGCCGTTGCCCCATACCGCGGATCCATTCACCGGTGCTCCGCGAGGATCCTGGATTACGACATATCCGGGAAGGTTTCGATTCTCGCTTCCCAAACCGTAAGTGATCCAGGAACCGACGGATGCCGACCCTTGCAATTGCGAGCCGGTATTTACGTGCATGGTGGCCGGCCCGTGATTATTGTTGTCGACTTTGATCCCATGGATAAAGGCCATCTCATCAACCATCTCACCCATGTGCGGGAACAGCGTCGACATATAGCGGCCGGACTTGCCGTATTGCTTGAACTCAAAAGGACTCGGAATCGCGCGATGCGGCGCATCAAGAAAGCCTTCGATTTCGCCCGACAGCCCTGGCAACTTTGGAAGCCGCTTTCCCGCAAAGTCTCGGAGCTTTGGCTTGTAGTCGAACGTATCGATTTGGCTCGCCCCCCCGGCCATGAAGAGATAGATACAACGTTTGGCCCTGCGGGGAAGGTGCTGCGGCTTGACCGCCATGGGATCCACTGCGGCCGCCGCGGAGAGATCGTCCATTAACAATTGGGAGAGGGCGAGCCCTCCGATTCCATTCCAAGATCTCAGCCAGAAAATCGCGTCGTGATGCAGACACAGGATCACCTCTAGTCGATGTAAATGAACTCGCTGGCATTCACCAGTGTTCGGCAGAGCGCCGTCAGCCCGCTGGAACGCGGCTCCGATTCCGCTATTAGCTTCAACGCGCCTTCCAGTTCCTTTGCCTTCGGAGGGCGATTGAATGCCAACTCGAATGCGTATCGAACCTGCTCTCTAACATCTGCTCCAATCTCGCTGCGAATGCGCTCCGCCATGTGGACCATTTCTTCATTGACGAAGTTGTTGTCATACATCGTCAACGCCTGCAGCGCCGTAATTGAGAGCCTGCGGCGGTCGCACGACGTGTTAAGCACCGGAGCATCGAAGGTTTCGAGGAACGGCAGTTGCAAAGCTCGACGCTGGAATATGTACACGCTGCGCCGACGCCCATCAGGTCCGTCAAAGTCTCCCAGGTATTCACGCCCTGCACTTTCTGACCTTCGTCCAACCCTTCTGGCAACGGCGGATAGACCGGCAATCCACCGGATTCCGAGTTCAACCGGCCACTCACCGCAAGCACGGCGTCGCGGACGGCCTCTCCGCTGAGGCGCTGAACTGGAAATCGCCAGAGTAGCTTATTCTCTCCGTCAAGTTCCGCGGCCTTCGGGTTATCCGTCACCGATGACTGACGGTACGTCGCGGAATTGGAGAATCAGCCGATGCATCTTCTTGATGCTCCACTTTTCTTCAGTGAACTTCACGGCAAGCCAGTCAAGTAACTCAAGGTTTGTTGGCGGTGTGCCGTTGCGTCCGAAATCGCTCGCGGTCTCGACAATGCCCTTGCCGAAGTGAAACTGCCAAATTCGATTGACCATGACTCGCGCAGTCAATGGATTTTCTGGATTGGCAATCCAGTTCGCGAGTGTCATTCGGCGTCCACGGGTGGGGAACATCTTGTAGCGGTCAATTCAGAAGGACAGCGGGTCTGGAATGCCCTTCGATGGCGCTCAGGAAGCCAGGCTCCACAGCTTCGCCCGGATGATCGTAGTCACCCCGAATCAGCACATGAGTCGCCGCTGCATCGGGTCCGAAGGGCGGGCCGTCTGTGTTGTGCAGCCCCATGGATCGTGGTTCGAGCCGCTCGATCGCCTTCTTCTTACGCGTGATCTTCTCATTGAAGGCGCGCCACTCAGCTTTATCGGCAGCAGTGAGAATGTCCGGACGCTTATCAAAGCCAGCGGCATTGTTGTTGTCGGAGTTGACTTCCTTTTCGACATCCTTCGGCCCGAGCTTTCCCTCAAACTTCGGGTCGTCGCGCTTCTTGGCTTCCGTGAGTTTAGCGATGAGTGGCTCCTGGAATTTGTCGAAGGCAGCCACTATCGACGCGAGATCCTGTTTGGCTTTCTCCCTTAGCTTTTCTGCCCACTCCTTCTCGCCAGGCCGGTAGAATTCCGCGGGTTCGGCTCCTCCGGCCCTGCCTGTACTCGGCACCGTCACGGTGGAGAAGAACGCTTTCATGCGGTAGAAGTCTTTCTGGGGTACGGAATCGTATTTATGGTCGTGACATTTGGCGCAGCCGATCGTCATGCCGAGAAACACCGACCCGACGGTGGAAGTCATCTCGCTCAGCCAGCGAATCGCGATTCTCTTCGCTGACTGGCGTGCGATTAAACGGAGCCAGCCGGAGAAAGCTAGCGCGACTGCTTGTTCCGGTTCTGGCGGCGGCGCGGGAACAGCCGAAACGATTTCGAAAAACTTCATCCCCGGCGATCTGCTCCCTTATGAACTGGTCGTATGGCTTGTCTGTTATTAAATGCGTCGATGACGTAATTTCGGTAACGCCAGGCATGAGGCCACTCGGGATCGCCTTCGTACCCGTTGGTGTCGGCATAGCGCGCCAA
>CAWGVL010000047.1:0-128171 GCA_963825845.1 Bryobacteraceae bacterium
TCTACGCAGGGCAGAACGGCGTGCCCGGCAGCTATGGAGGAAAATTCAAGGTGGCTGCCCAGAATCTCCGCCGCATGGCAGTTGGGTCCTGGGACCGTCGATGTTCGCGGTAGCTACGGAACGTACTACGACGCTCTTGATGATGAATCAAGCGGCCGACCAGTACGGCTACGCTCGTGGTACGAGTACCGTGCTCACTACGGATTTCGGTCAGACCTGGCGCGCCGGAGTCCCACTGAATGGAATCTCGGAATGGGATCTCGCCGTTAACGGATTCATTCCCGATTCGCAGCGCCGGCAGCGATTTGACATTTCCCTCCGAGACGCCTTAGGTCGATGACACGTGTCGGACGAGGATTCAACTTCACGATTTCAATCGGCGTCACCCGCGTGTGCAGCGATGGCGCGTGGGTGTGCAGCGTGAGTTGTCGAATCGCATGATGCTGGAAGCATCGCACTGGCGGCAGTGGGCGACCGGCAGTTCTAGATTGTTATCGTCGACGCGACGTAAGAAAATAATCCTAAAAGACCAATCCCGGATTTTCTGCTTACGTGAATCACCGGTTACAGCTTAACCTGCTCGTGATCGACGCCTTCCTCACCGTAACGTTTGCCGGTTAACATGGCCTTCGCGAATCCGAATAACTGAACGACTGCACTAGATGGAGCGTCCCAGTATTCCGCTCTATCCACATCGATTCGCAGGAGCGCAATATTGGGGTCATCAAGACCTTGGGGAACCAGGCTTTGTGAAGGGGCGACCACAATTCCTCCATTTTGCCGCGATCCGTCATTGTGGAGGCCATCCCGCTAACGGAAACATACCGTTGGTCCTCGGGATTGGCATAACTGACGTTCACGTGCCGATCCCGCTGCAACTCATGAACTTTTACCGAGTTAGCATCTGTGAAAAACCAGAGTGTCCCATCGAACTCGGTTTGCTGAGTCGCCATAGGACGGCTGTGAAGCCGGCCCTCTTTGTCGACGGTGGTCAACATGGCTACCCGAATGTCTTTGATCAATTCGCCCAGTTTGGCTGCGTCGTTCTGAGCTTTTTCCATTTCGCTCTCCTTAGAGGAAGAGCATCAGGCAGCCGTTTCAAGTACAACCGCCGCGGCGTGGATCACGGCCGCGATGCGAACAGCTGCGGCTACCTGCTCTTCCGAGATCCCTTTCTCACGCAGCACCTGTTCATGCGATGCCACGCAGGTTTTGCAGTTGTTGATCGCAGACACGGCCGTACACCAAAGTTCGAAATCGGCCTGGTCAATGCCATGAGTGCGAATCCCCTGCATACGTAGACGCGCAGGAGTCTGCTTGTACTTCTCGTTATCCGTGAGGTGAAGGAAGCGGTAGAAGACATTATTCATCGACATGATCGATGCGGCCGTTCGCGCGGCGTCGGCGGCCTGCTCGGTCATATGATGACGCGATTCCATGGAGATCGCGTTCAGTACGGTGGGATTCCGGGATGCGAACGCACAGGCCAGGGCCGTGCCCCAGAGTTGCTGCGGATTCAGTTCCGTTTGCCGCAGGACCGAACTCAAGTTCAGTTTAATGTCTTTCGCGTAAGCCGGGATGGATTCTAAAAGATTATCTAGCGACATTATGATGTACTCGCCGCAGATGAACGCCGACATGCGTTCATCCGCGGCTTGGAGGTTTAAACGTGCAGAGTTTCCTGGCCCTTTTGCCAGTTGCATGGACAGAGTTCATCCGTCTGCAATGCATCCAACACACGAAGTACTTCGTCGACATTACGTCCTACGCTAAGATCGTTCACGGATACGTGACGAATGATATCGTCGGGATCGACAATGAAAGTCGCACGCTGACAAACACCTTCGGTCGGATCAAGGATGCCAAGTTCCTCAGCCAACTCGCGCTTTACATCAGCGAGCATTGGAAACGGCAAGTCACGCAGATCCTCGTGGTTCTGCCGCCACGCCAGGTGCACAAATTCAGTATCCGTGCTACCACCCAGTACCTGTGCGTCACGGTCCTGGAACTGGCCATTTAGCTTGCCAAAGCCGGCAATCTCAGTCGGACAAACGAACGTGAAGTCTTTGGGCCAAAAGAAGTAGACTTTCCATTTGCCGGGGTAACTTTCGTTCGTGATGTCCGTGAAGGCGTTCTTCATATCAGTACTGACGGTAGCCTTTACCTTGAATTCGGGGAACTTATCTCCGACTCCTAACATGCATTTCTCCTTTTTCTCTTAACTGACTTGATGCTGTGACTAAGAACTACGATTCGTGCTGCTTTGCGCACTCGCCGCAGATCCCGTGCATTTCCACGCTATAGCGATGAATGCGGAAACCTGCGGGCGCGCGCTTCTTCAAGCGGACAGGAGCAATATCTTCGGCCGGCACGTCCACTATCGCCTTACAGCGCAGGCAAACCATGTGATGGTGCGGCGCAGCATTCGTTTCGAATCGCGCCGAACCGTGATGGGGACTGACCTCGCGGATTAAGCCATGCTCTTCGAATGTCTTCAGGTTCTTGTATACAGTCGCGAGTGAAATCGATGGAATGTGAGCCCGTACAAGATCGTAAACTGCCTCGGGGCCCGGATGTTCATGCATTCCCGCGAGGGTCTCGAAGATAACCTGCCTCTGATGTGTTACGGCTAGCCCATGCCGTTCGCATAACTCACGAAAGGTCTTGCTGGTGTGCGGCGGTCCCAACAATTTCTATTATTGGATAATTGTTATCGAACTGTCAAGCAAGCGTTTGCTGTTAGTGACCAGAAACACTAAAGGCCCGGGGTCGTGGCCCCGAGCCTTCGAATTTGACGAACTGTGAGAACCGGCATCACGCCGGCACCGGGTCAAGCGAGCGTCGCTACTTCTTCGGCCTGCAACCCCTTTGGTCCTTGCTTCACGAGAAATGAAACTTTGGCCCCCTCGTTAAGCGTCCGGTATCCAGTATTCTGGATCGCCGTGAAATGGACGAACACATCTTCCCCGTTTTCCCGCTGAATAAAGCCGAAGCCCTTCGCAGCGTTGAACCACTTGACAACACCGGTTTCCTTCATGTACCCAAATCCTCTAGTGTTTAAACTCAGCGCTCTTAGCGCTGTCGGCAGAATACCATAGGTGATCGGCAGACGTGAAGTAGTTTTCATTACCGTAACCGTGGGACTCCTACGGAACAAAGTTCCTCCAATCTGTTTCAGCAGGTGAGAGTCCACCGCCTGTATAATTCAGTGCGTGCAGCTTACCGCGATTGACTGGCTGGTTGTAGCACTCTACTTTGTCTTGAATATCGGCATTGGTTTCTATTACAAGGCTCGTGCAGGGAGCAGCATCAGCGAGTTCTTCCTTTCGGGCCGGGATGTACCCTGGTGGCTTGCAGGTACATCGATGGTCGCGACCACGTTCGCCGCTGACACGCCGCTGGTTGTCACAGGCCTGGTGGCGACCCGCGGCATCGCCGGGAACTGGTTGTGGTGGAACTTCGTTGCCAGCGGGATGCTGACGGTGTTCTTCTATGCCCGCCTATGGCGAAGATCAGGCGTAATGACCGACATTGAATTTTCAGAGATTCGGTACGCCGGTAAGCCGGCCGCGTTCCTTCGCGGCTTCCGAGCCCTGTACCTCGGTATTCCGATTAACTGCATCATCCTGGGCTGGGTTAATCTCGCAATGGTTAAGATCCTGACTCTCATCTTGGGCATAACAAAGACGGAAGCGCTAGTTATCGTCGTCGGACTGATCGCGGTCACATCGTTTATTTCGACACTATCCGGGCTTTGGGGCGTGCTTGTGACGGACGTGGTGCAGTTCTTCATAAAAATGGGCATGGTGATCGTACTCGCTGTGGCGGCAGTACATGCGGTGGGAGGCATGGGGGCGATGAAGGAGAAGCTCATGGCCATCGATGCCGCGTCGTATTGCGTCAGGAGGCGCGCAAGGGTCGATCTTGAGCTTTGTTCCAGATATCGGCTCCGCGTGGATGCCGGTGATCACGTTCGTCGTATACATTTCCGTGCAATGGTGGGCAACATGGTACCCGGGAGCGGAGCCTGGCGGAGGTGGATATGTCGCTCAGCGGATGTTCTGCGCTCGCGACGAGCGTCATTCTCTGCTCGCGACCTTGTGGTTTAATATCGCTCATTATGCAGTACGGCCCTGGCCATGGATCCTGGTTGGCCTGGCTTCGCTCATCCTTTACCCCAATCTGCAGGACAAAGAGACGGGCTACATCATGGTGATGATCGACCATTTGCCGCCCTATCTGCGCGGCTTGATGGTTGCGGCGTTCGCAGCCGCATACATGTCGACGATCGCTACACAGTTGAATTGGGGCGCGAGCTATTTGATCAACGATTTCTATCGCCGGTTTGTCAATGGCGGCGCCACCGAACAGCACTACGTCCGGGCCTCGCAACTCGCCACGGTTCTGATCACAGTCGTGTCGGCGGTAGTCACGTTCTATATGGATTCGATCGCCGGCGCATGGAAGCTTTTGATCCTGACGGGAGCGGGCACGGGTCTTGTTTTATTGCTGCGCTGGTACTGGTGGCGGATCAATGCGTGGAGTGAGGTCTCGGCGATGATCTCGGCGTTCGTGGTCTCGGTTGCCATGCAGACGGTGTTTGGGTTCGACAGCGCGCGTCCGGTGGACGAGGCCTGGATCATGATAATCACGGTCGCGATAACAACAGTGGTTTGGATCAGCGTGACTTTTCTGACGCCTCCCGAATCGAAGGAGACGCTGGTCGCGTTTTATCGTCGCACCGCTCCGTCGGTCGCCGGGTGGCGTCCGATCGCGTCGATGGCTCCGGACGTTCATCCGCGCCAGGACGGGATGTCAAATCTCCTCGACTGGATCTGTGGATGCGTGCTGATCTACGGTGTGCTATTCGGAGTCGGAAAAGTTTTGCTGCAGGAGACGGCGGTCGGCGCGGGACTTATCGCCATCGGCGTCGGGGCGGGAGCGATCATTTACTGGGACCTGTCGCGTCGAGGCTGGGCGTCGGTAGTGGATTAGAGAGGCAGGCGGCGTCCGGGCATCGGCACGGACTGTTGTTTGCGGCTCGGCTCAGGCCCGGGACCTTCGCCGATAGCGCGCCCCCGCGCCATCCAGTTCTCGATCTCGTTCTCGTCGAAAATGAGGGCGCGATCGATGACCATCTCAACCGTCGTCCCCTTGGCGAGCACGGCCTCCGGACCACGGGAAAGAAGTACGCCCATCAATGCTGCCGCGGCTCCCGCTCCGGCCCCGATGCCCGCGCCCATTCCCGGATGTCCCGCCACGCTACCCGCTATCGCGCCAACGCTAGCCCCGGCGGCAGCAGCCTCGCCGACGCGCTGTGTATCACCGCCCTTATTCCCTTCGCTCCTGATCTTGCCTTCGGTCTTATCCAAATCTTCGGTCGCACGACCATCGAGAGCTCCTACCCGCGCCCGGAAGTCACGCGTAACGCCGTTCGGTAATGTAAGGGAATCGAAGCGGAGGTACAGTTCACCTCGCCCCTTCACGCGCCCCGGCCGCTTGACGCTCGTGATCGTACCGGCAACATAGCTGCCCGGAGGGATCACCACTCGACCGCCGAGCACGATCGGGAATACTGTCTCTAGATATACGCGGTCACCCTCGGCTGCGCTCTTTGTACTGACGCTGTTGATCAGGCTGAGAGGAATGCGGGTCCCGGCTGCGACAGTGAATTGGCGCTCTGCTTGGGCCCGGTCTTCCGTATTCGTCGCGGGCTTTTCCGCAACCTGCCCAAAGGCGCTACCGGGTATAAAACAGAACGCAACGCAGACAACAAATCGCATAAATACCTAGAACCAGTGTAGACGTGCTGCAGAATCTACTGGTTGCCGGCTTCCAACGGCAAGTGTATCCCGGTCGGACTAACTATGTTATTGAACCCGATCTGCAGCTCCGGGTTACGGGCGAGGTTGCCGGGGAGCCGAAGATTGATCTGATACAAACCTGCGAATCCTGGCGCGGCTCCGGCGTAGAGAATGTTCGCGCGGTCGATGGGCTCACCTCCCGCTACTACTTTGAATTCGGACAACTTTTCGAGGATTGCCGCGGACGTGGGGATCTGGCCCGCCGCCATGCGCGGCCGGGTTGCGCCGAGTCCTGTCGCGTAGAGTATGACGATATCTCCTGGTTTCGCGGGGTTTTCGCCATTGATGACACTGCCATCGGGACGCGTGGAGAGGATTGTCTTCGCGTCGAGTTGAAAAAGCGCCGGCGAGAATTCCGCGATCTGGATTCGGACGGCTTCGCCATAGCGGCCATCCAGCGAGAACAGGAGGTCAGCGGGGCCAGGCGGTGAGCGTCGATGGAACCAGAAAATTGACCTGTGTCGGCGACACGAAATAGATAAACGCGACCGTATTCTTGATCAGCAAACGAACCCCTGTGCCCAGCAATGTCGTAGGCAACGTGCCGTTATAGATATCCTCGGCTGCCAGTGATCGGGTCAGGAACGCCAGGTCGCGGCCATACAGCGTCCCGATTGTGTTGGGCGCAAGGGGGCCGATCTTGAAGCTCGCGGCGTTGACGATGCTCGATGGTGTATAGAGGGGCGCTGGGACGCGCGGAGGCGATTCGGCACGCAGGACACACGCGCCGAGAAGACAGGCGATTAGCGCTTTCACTCCCCTGAAGTGCGTTTATGACACCGTTTGTCTCAGCCGGCGAAATCGCTCGTAGGTTTCGGTGACTCCGTCGACGAGGGGGGTCTTGCGGATATGTCCGATCTTCTCCCGTAGTTGGGAGTCGTCCATTCGGAAAGCGACGGGCACCTGCGGCCCAGAGGCCGTGATCAACTCGGATGCCCGCGTGTCGATGTCGCGAAGGGTGCTAAGAAACGCATCCATGTGGATCACTTCTCCTGCGAGATTAAAAACATGAGCGCCCTCGAGAGGCGACAGGAGGCACTCGATGAAAGTATCGGCTACATCGGCCACGTACTGCAGGTCCATGAAGCCGGTGAGGCGGATCTGAAACGGCTCGCCATTTGCCAGCGCACGGATGGCAAGCGTCGGATCGGCGGTCATGCCTTGGTCCCGGCCCACGCCGTACACGGTCCAAGGTCGCAGGCCGACGCTGGAGATCCCATTCAGGGAATAAAACACTCGCGCATTCCCTTCGTTCGCCTGCTTGAATACTCCGTAGTGCGTCGCGGGCTTTAGCGCTTCTTCCTCGTTGAGAGCGCGCGAACCGTATGCCTCTTCGGGTCCCCAGACGGCCGCCGAACTCGCGTACACGACTCGCACCGGCCGGTCTGCGTCTCGCGCGGCTTCGAAAAGGTTCAACGTGCCGACGACATTTACCATCGCCCCCGCGACGGGATTTTGCTGACAGTACGGAATCAGCACTGCTGCCAGATGCACGATGTGCGTGATGCCTTCATCTTTCACCAACACTTTGACAGCAGCGGTATCTTCGACGCGACCCTGCTTGATCGTGACACGTCTGATTTCGTCCGCCGATGCGATCAATGGCAGTCGCGACGGCGAAGGATCGACGTCGAACATCAACACATCGATTCGTCTATCAAGCAGGCGCTTGATTACCCACGCGCCAATGCAGCCTTGTCCACCTGTAACTAGAACTCGCAAGAACCCTCCATGGTATTTTGGTGCTTCCCGATGAAGATCACCAATATCAGTACGGCGGTACTCGAGTCAAATTTCGACTGGACTTTCATAAAAATCGAGACTGATGAGAAGATCTCGGGATACGGCGAATCTTTTCTGGGACCAGGTGTCACCGCCGCGATTCGTGAGTTTGGATCGATTTTGATCGGTGAGGATCCGACTTCGTTTGACCGAGTTCTACGCCGGCTGAAGGGTAGCTGCATCTATGCTTCGCCGGGTATGTTGTACCACGCGATAGCTGGCATAGAGGCCGCTCTTCTGGATTTGGTGGGAAAGAAGTTCGGTCTGCCTGTCTGGCAACTCCTCGGCGGTAAATATCGCGAATATGTGCGTGTGTATGCAGACTGCCATGCGGGCGATGCGCTTGAAAGCATCTCGTGTATGCTGGTCCCGCGCACGCCTCAGTGGATGCGATCCGAAGCTAAAAATGGGAATCATAAGAGCATCGTCAGCCTGAAGCATCACGGGTGGGATGCCACCAAAGAAGAGCACTTGACCGCCGACTCGTATGCGTCTCGCGCACGGGAAATGGTGGCTCGCGGCTTTACAATGTTGAAGTTTGACGTCGACGTACCTACGCCCTACGAGACTGACGAGTACAATCGTGACCTCAGCTTTCCCGAGATCGAATACGCCGCCGAACTTGTCGGCGCTGTGCGCGCCGCAGTGGGACGTGAGATCGGATTGGCAGTAGATTGCCACTGGAACTACGGTGTTGCCGCGGCCGTCGATCTAGCGCGCGCAGTCGAGAAATACAAGTTGCTGTGGCTCGAGGATCCTGTTCCTCCGGACAACATTCAGTCCATCGCTGAAGTTCAGAAGAATACGAGAACGATCATCGCCACGGGAGAGAATCACTATACACGTGTAGATTTTCAGCGGCTGATTACCGAAGGCGGACTACGATTGCTTGCGCCTGATCCACAGAAGATTGGGCTATGGGAAGGTCGCAAGGTCGCCGATATTTGTGAGATGCACCACGTGAATCTGACGCTGCACAACGTCAGCAGCCCGCTCGGAACCATGGCCGGAGTTCATCTTAGCGCGGCGATTCCCAATGTCCTGGCGCTCGAATGGCACTCGGCGAGCGTGCCGTTCTTCGATGAGCTGATCAAAAACGCATCAGGCCCGATGATCCAGAACGGGAAAATCCGCGTTCCTGATGCACCGGGCCTGGGAATCGACATCGATGAAGATGTGGCATACAAATACCGTAAACTGGACGAGCCTTTCTTCGCGAACTAGCTCTTCTTGAGACGATTGCACGGTCTCGCGGCGCCACTGATGTCGACGGCAGTCGTCCCCTCGTCAATGTGCTGGATTCTCCCATCCTTATCAATGACAAAGGTGGTCCGGTTCGCCAGTCCACGATCGGGATCAGAACGCCATATTGCGCGCTGACGTTGCGCTGAAAATCGGTGAGCATGATGTAGGAGGCTTTTAGCTCCTCAGCCCGACGTTTCAGGGTCGGACTGTTATCGGTGCTGGTCGGGAGGACCTCAGCGTTCGCGCCTCTGAACTTCTCGATGTCAGATGCGAAACTCGTCATCTCTTTCGTACAGCAAGTGTAAAAGCGGCAGGAAAGAAGGTCAATACCACTGTTTCTGTTCGCATAAGTCGGAAAGTTTCGCCTGCTTGCCAATCGTGGCCGGCAGAGTAAAGTCGTAAAGTAAAGTCGGAGCTGTATCGCCGACCTTGAGTGTTGTCTTGCCGGGCTGCGCGTCGGCCGCAAAGAGCGAAATGGTAAGCAGACCCACAATCGACAGGGGTCGAGCTTCATACAGCAGAGAGTATCTCGGCGTTCGGCGCTAGAGAACGAGGAGCGCGGTTTGAACTTCGCCCGTTACTTGAGCATCCCTTTCGCCTACATAGACATTCACCTCGGACCGGATTCCGAAAGTCGGCAAGTACACTCCGGGCTCAATGGAGAAACAGGTACGCGGGATAATACGTCGCTCGTCGTGAGTCTCGTAGTTGTCCATGTTGGCGCCGGCTCCATGGACATCAGCCCCAATCGAGTGCCCCGTTCGATGAATAAAGTATGTTCCGAACCCGGCGTGCTCGATATAACCGCGAGCCACGTCATCAACCTGGAATCCAGCAATCGATTTTTCGTCGGTAATAGAGCGTTGTACGAATTGAACGGCTGCATCGCGACCGCTCGTGACGACCTCGAATACGTTCAGCATTTCTGAAGGAGGGGAATCGCCGCAGAAGCCCGTCCAGGTGATGTCATAGTACACGGACGAGGGTCTTTGAAGCTTGGACCACATATCGATCAGGACGAAGTCGCCGGGAACTATCGGAGCGTGACGAGTGGCCGTCGGTTCATAGTGGGGGTCGGACGCATTCGCGTTGACCGCTACGATAGGGCCGTGATCTGTCGCCAGTCCGTTGGCTGCGAATGCTTCGAGGAGAAACGACTTTATCTCCCACTCATCGACCGCTGTGTTATTTCGAGTCCGCTCTCTGACTAACTCAAACGCCTCGGCTCGGATCCTATCCATTCTACGGCCGGCTTCGAGGTGCATTTCCAACTGCTGGTCCGTCCAACGGGCTTCGAACTGCTGAACCAAATCGGCCGATCCGCGAACCTCGATTCCGAAGCTCCGAACGATCTCGATGGTACCTGCATCGACCATCGCAATGTAAGGCAAGGCGCATTCGGCTGAGTATTGCATCGCGACTGCGCGCGCATTGCCGAGGAGTGCTCGCAACTCGTTTCGCTGCTCAGACCATCGCGAATAGAAACGCTTCGCGCCCGGCAAAGACTCGAGGCTATGCGGCTCGATTCGATGACATAAGGCAGCGGGCTCGCCTTCCCGAGGTATGAAGTAATACCAACGCCTGGTAGGTTGCAAGTCATCCGGTAGGCCGAGAATACGATACGCGAGGGGATCACGATGATGGTGGTCATAGAAGAGCCATCCATCGAGTCGCTGGGCCTGAATGGCAGCTTGTATCTCACCGAGGTTCATCGAACTCCTCCCATCAGGCGGACCATCGGCCGGACAAACATCGCAAGGACAACACCGGCCGCAATCGCAAATGTGCCAACAACACCGAATAGGGTGGGCAGGGGAAGTGACTCATACATCGATGCCATGCGGCCTCCCATGTAGTTGCCGACTGATAGCGCAAGAAACCAAACACCCATCATGAGGCCGGTGACACTCGGCGGCGCAAGTTTCGTCATCGCGCTGAGGCCTACGGGGCTCAGGCACAATTCACCCATCGTATGACACAGATACGTTGCGACCAGCCACAAAGGACTGACTCTGACGCCCGACTCGGCGGTGGAGCCAACCGACAGAACTAAAAATCCAAGTCCGACCAGAAGAAGGCCCAAGGCGAATTTCGCTGGGCTCGATGGCTCTTTCGGCCCCAAGCGCACCCACAGCCACGCGAACACAGGAGCCAAGGCGATAAGGAACATGGAATTGACGGATTGATACCAGGGCGCAGGGAACTCTCGGCCCAAGATGCGATTGTCAGTGCTTCGTTCCGCGAACAGGTTCATTGTCGAACCGGCTTGTTCAAACACCGACCAAAAGATTGCGGCTGCAAGGAACAACCCGAGAATCACAATCAGCCGCTTGCGTTCGATCGTGTTCCACTGCGATGACGTGAGCAGCCATGCGAAGAACACTACGACGACGGTCAACAGCACCAACCCGGAAGTATCAGCGATGCCTTTTGCTGTTACGATACCGGCGAAACCGAGGATGATCACCCCGGCAACAATGCCGGTCAGAACAGCGAGTCCAAGAATCAGACGCCGGCGGGACTTAGCCGTATCGCTACTGCCCGCGGGGACTAATCCCGCGTCACCAAGATTGCTTCCGCCGACGACATACTGAATTAGCCCGATGATCATTCCAATTCCAGCCAGTCCGAATCCATACCGCCAGTTATACTGAGCGACCCAGCCGCATAGCAACGGGGCGATCAACGCTCCCGTGTTGATACCCATATAAAAAATGGAGAATCCTGCGTCCCGGCGAGCGTCTTCGGGTGTGTAGAGTTGACCAACGATCGCGCTGACATTCGGCTTCAGCAGTCCGGTGCCCGCGACGATCAGCGCTAAACCGGTATAGAAAGCAAACATCGATGGGATGACAAGACAGAAGTTGCCGACAGTAATCAGAATTCCGCCGATGAACACGGCCCGTCGTAAGCCTAAGAATTGGTCTGCGATCCAGCCGCCGGGGAGCGCCGCCATGTACACCATCGCGGTGGTTAAACCATAGATGACACCAGCGTCCGCGGTTTGAAAGCCAAGACCGCCTTCGGACACCTTCGCAGTCATGAAGAGGATCAGGATCGCTCGCATGCCGTAGTAGCTGAACCGTTCCCACATTTCGGTAAAAAAAAGAGTGGAGAGACCGCGTGGATGACCGAAGAAATTCGTATCCATCAGGATGCCCGAGCCACTTTCCAGTCAATTTGCGTTCGGAAATTCGCGACGCCGGCTGTGTCGCGTTCATCGACCACACTGAACATCACGGCATCATCAAGCCAGTCCTGACTGGCTCCGTTTGGGTGTTGGCTGGCAACTGTGAGAGTGTACTCTTGTCGCGTGAGGAAGCAGCGGAAACCGAAGCGAACTGTCACCGAATCGCCGGCATTAAAGTCCCCTAGTTCGATCCCTTCGATCCTGGTGTTTGTGCCAAACACCTCAATGCCTAGCCGATTGCGGATCAACATTCCGATCATCGGCCGGGCCGTCGGCTTATTGAATCGCGCATTGATCTCGATCGAGATATCGTCGCCTGCTTGAACCGCATTCGTCTCATCGCCTGAGGAGGCGATGATTCGAATGCCGGTGATAGTGCTCGTGCGATCGCCATGTCTGTAATTGCCGGTAAGGTCACTCTTCTCGGCATGCGTGGCTTGCTGATCGTGAACGAGCGCGACGTAGCGGTTCACCACTTCGGATGGGGAGCCTTCGGAGAAGACCTCACCTTTTAGCATCAGAATCGCGCGATGACAGAGCCGCTTGACAAGACCCAAATCATGCGAGACGAAAAGGATCGTGACCTTTCGATTCTTCAACTCTTCGAGTTTTTGTAAACAGCGATTGGCGAAGATCGCATCGCCAACGGCAAGAGCCTCGTCAACTATCAGAACGTCAGGTTCAACATGAATGGCGGTCGCAAACGCGAGCCGTACATACATTCCACTTGAATATTCTTTCACTGGACGGTCGATGAATTCACCAATCTCGGCAAAAGCTTCGATTGCTGGGAAAACACGCTCCGTCTCCTTGCGGGACAGCCCCATGATCTCTCCGTTCAGGAAGACATTTTCTCTTCCGGAGAACTCTGCATTGAACCCCGCCCCCAGTTCCAAGAGAGCGGCGACGCGTCCCTCTACGGAGACGCGTCCCGACGTAGGCTGAAGGATTCCCGTCGTAACCTGCAGTAAAGTACTCTTGCCGGACCCGTTCGGCCCCACGATACCGAGGATCTCGCCCGCATCGACGCCGAAACTTACGTTTCGCAACGCCCAGAAATCCGTATGACACGGTTTGGACCGAAAAGGAATCAACTCTCGTAAGCGATCCGAAGGACGATCGTAGAGCCGAAACAATTTCGAGACATTCTGGGCCACCACCACGGCCTGAATATAGCATTCACAGCCGAACGGTTACGGTAAGACCCGCTCCAGGCCGGTCCGAACCTACTGCTATGAGATCCAAGCCCAATTTGCATCCAGCGGCAAGCGGCGGGAGCGTCAGGCCGTCGATGACCGGATCCGAGAGGGTCTCGCCGGCTGGAATTGTGACCGTGCAGTACGCTTCCCCGTCACGCGTCACGCGCACTTCGATCGGTCCGCCAGTTGAGGGGTCGATCACGGTCGCGAAAATATCTCGAACAGCATGCGAGGCCTCGACGCTCAACTGTGGCACGGCGTTCGATTGCACGGCAAGTGGGCCATCCACCTGCATTGAGAACTGACCACCCGACAAGGTTCGAATGCCGCCATCAACAAGAGTGCTGAAAGACGCTACGCCTACCTGACTGTTACCTTTTACATTAGTGACGTAGAGTTCCGCAGCAGCAATACGAATATCCGGGACTGTCAAGACCTGACTATAACTTCCACTCGCCGCCGTCCCGAAGACACCTTTCACGAAAGGGATCACAAACGCCTTTCGCTCGAGGGGCCACACGCTTGAGGTCCCGTCATGCGATGCCGCTTCCGTGCCCAGAGCCCCGCGTTGAACGACAAGTTCCAGTTGATCGTGGGAAATCTCGTCGATGCTGACCAACTCCGTACCGATTTGCAACACCCCACCGATACTGAACGACCGTGGCTCCAAAAGCCGAAGCACGGTCGTTTCCTCGGCTACAGCTTCCGCAAGCGCAATGGCAGTTGCCGGAGCGAGTTCGTTCCAGAAATGGAGCGTCAAACTCCCCGCAGAGATCGACCGGGTGTTCGTAAGGTCGTGAAACCCGACACCAGTGATCTCACACAGTCCCTGCCCTGGCGAGTTCAGCCCGAAAATCGGGGCCGGCGGCACGTCATTGTCCGCCGCTGCACCACCGATCGTCCATCGCGTCAAAGGTGATAACTCGTAGGAACACTCACGATCGTGCACATTTGCGGAACGTCCCGATACGTGAATTACCGCCCGCTC
The DNA here is from genome assembly GCA_963825845.1 of Bryobacteraceae bacterium. GTDB lineage: Bacteria > Acidobacteriota > Terriglobia > Bryobacterales > Bryobacteraceae > DASQDN01. The sequence continues at coordinate 14,269 of CAWGVL010000047.1, forward strand.
CCGGTTGGGTACGCGAAATACCACAGGACTTGACTCACTCAGCGCTGCAAAATTCCAGCTTGGCTCCACCACAACGAACATGCTGGTCGAATCCGGCTCCACCGTCCACTTCGTCGACAGTGACAGCGATGTGTCCGTATTGGAAAGTACCAATCGTTCCTGGCCGCGGCCCTTACCTTTGCAGATCCTGACAAGCTTTCCTCGATATTCGTTGGGGAGCATCCGCAAATTCTCATTACCGATGCCGATATTCGAGTGAGTGGATCCACTTGTCTCTGGCAAAAGTTCAAGGCGCCAGTAAAAATTTGCATGATGGTAGTTAGCATCCGGCGGCGCGGCAAGCTCCGGTTCAACGCCATCGTCGATCCACTCCGGCACAATCGCCTGATCCCTTGCAACGCGCAACAGCTGCGTTGGATTGGGTCCTCTGTACACATTGAATGAGGCAGTTCCGGGAGCAAAGCTCAGATCATGCAAGGTAACCGAGTTCGTATCCTCGCTAGCAGGCACGGTAGCCCGCGCAACAAACGACAACGCACTCTCCTCGCCATCTTCGCCCACTGCGCTGATTGCGTAGTAGTAGCTTCTGCCGCCCGGTAGACCGCCGTCACCTTGCGAAACACGAGGAGCCAAGCTCATCAGCGGAATCGCCGGCGCATTCTTCGCAGGACTTCTGGGCGTTGCGAATGATACTGCCACCGAAACCTCGTAAGATCCATCCGCCGTCTCGATCGGTGTTTCTTCGACATCGAACTGGGAAAACCCTTCATCATCGAAAGACGTACCGGAGAGCGGACGTGGGAGGCCAGCCTCGACGACAGGCTGTCTGCCTCCACCGATAACTCCCAATGCGCCACCACCTCCGACATACCACTCATCTTTATGGAGCTGGGCCGTCAGGAGGATAGAACGGTAGTTCAAGCTTGGAGCCATACGAACTATCCGGAAGAGTTGACGATCCAATCCTTCCTTTAAGTACGTGATTGTGATCAGATCACCTGGCCTCAGCCCCACTCCTCGAACGCCGGTCTCAAATTCGACATAGGTATTTCCGCGAATCGCTCGATCCAGTTGCAACCGGAGGATGCGTCCAGCTTGGCTGAAGTTCGGCATACCCAAGGCGGTGAGACTCGCGCTGATCTCCTGGCCAGCAGTCACGGCATCAGCCACGTCCACCAGGGACAAGCTGTCCTGCTGATACTCATTGAACTCATCCTGGAACTCGACCGTGTATCGGTTAGGCGTCTCAGCGGTACTCCGCGAAAACAACCGCAAAGTAGGTTCGCCACTGGGTTTTCGGGCGATATCCGAGAACGGCGAACTGGCATCGCCAAACTCGTAAGCCGGCCACCCGCCGGAGAGCGTTTCCACGCTGTTCGAGCATTCCGGTTTCTCTGCCTGCTGTACGGCAATGGATGACTCCGTGCCGAGTTGGAGCAGACCATCCGGCCCATATGTGAGATACAGGGCAGAGGCATTACGGACTCCGCGGATGACGTCCGCCGCGCTCCGTCGTTTTCGTACTACCAAGTTACATTGAAAGCGCGCGACCGTACGCGGATTCCCATGAAGGTCTACGGTCTCAATTGGTTCACTACAGTAAGTGGCGGTACGGGCAAAACTTCCAAGGTCGATCTCATCTTGAGCCCATCCACTCCTCCGAAGCAGATCCAGAAGGACCCACGCCGGATTGTTTGTGAAGATCTCTCCAACGAACGTGCCCGTGTCATCATATGTCGGCAGCTTCATGCCGCGAATCAGCACATCGACCTTGGGTAGCGATCGTCCGTCACTGATACGATTTGGGACCACGACGGACAGTACGGCCATGCTCCCATAGGGATCTCCCATGGGATTGCCTGCGCCGTCCGTAAAGTCGAGATTGAACGTACCGTCCCGATAGCCCGCGTTGGCTACGTTGAACCAACCTGTCGCTGTCGGCTTCTCCGCAAGATCTCCCGCGGGCAGTTCGATGTCGTTCACAACTACCTTAGTGACACCCTCGATCGGCCCCATTCCAAGCAGCACTTCCAGGTGCGTCAGATTTCCGTCATTGCGAGCAAACACAATAGGTGGTCGATACCACGCGATACCGTACACCAAGGGGATGAAGTCGTTGTAGCGACCTTCATTTTCAACGGCGCCGCTGGCGTGACCAGTCTTCTCCCCATAAGTCTTAACCTGAATGGTAGAAGGAACAAACTCAACGCCACCGAATCTCCGTGTTGTAAGATTTGCGACGTCAACGTCGAACATACCTCGGTCGACACATGATGATCGTGTGTAGTCACAGTCGGTGTATGGCTGTCCTCCAGACAGGTTGCCGGCTCCGCCTTCGAGCCCGGCCGAGTATCCGCACCGATAAAACGGCGAGTACTTCCCTCGGTTGCCGCCATCGAGCGCGGTGTGACGCTGTTTCTCTGTCGACGGAAACATCCACGGGCAGCGCCGCTGGATGCGCGCTTCTGGGAGCAAGATCCGCTGCAAATTCATTCGGCTAACGAAGCTCAAGCGTATAGCCGACTCAGTGATTTCATCGGGCGGGTTGCAGGCTCCACGGAAGATTACCATCTCTTCGGATACAGCTTCGCCCGATAACGCATTCAGAAAGACAAAACGCACCGTCAAGCGCGAACCCTTCCAACCCGCTGCACGTTCGACTTGTGAGAAATACGAGTCGGCGTTAGCCAGCGTAAGAGAAACCTTCGATAACGCGTCAATCCCGTCCTCGGACGCAGACCGCAGATCAAAAACATTGTGCCTAAGCACCCGCCCGTCGAATGATCGATCCCGGAGCTGGATTTCGTGAGTACTCCACCGTTCCACCGCCCCGGTCGGAAGCTCGCATTCGAATAACAGAAGGGGAGTCTCGGTTATCTCACTCCGTTTAATCTCATGGATTGTCATGAAGTTACTCCTCTGACGGTTACAACCTGCAGACGAACAGCGTGATTGTCTGGGCCGTTTGACACGCATCCGAACTTGTCTTGATCGAAGCGAGCGGTATAAACACCCGCCAAGTCCGTGTTTTTGCGGTATCCCGATGCGTCGACCTGCGCTTCCAGTTGTGGGCCATACACGTCTACAGCGCAAGCGGCAGGTATCTCGACACAGCACCGAACGTACTCGGATTCGCCCGTTATTTCCCCGCTGATGACTATACGCTCCCAATTCGAAGTCACTGGACGCTTCACGAACAATGCCCCGTCCGCATTGTCGAGGCGCAACGCGACCGACTCGGTTGATTCGGAGCGTACCCATACACTGAATGCGTATCGATACCAACCTGGAGCATCCACACTCTGCGCCATAATCTGGGGAGCTTGAGCGGCATTTACGACGCGCCACCCAGACATGCCATAAAGCGCATCATCACTCGAAGGCGCGGTCTGCATCGCCGACTCCCACACTGGCTTCGATAAGTCCCCTGTCCAACGCAATAGGTTTCCAAAGGGGTCTACGAACATAAAGGTTCGTAACCGTCCTTCGCAGGCGACGAACAGATCTTCGAGGCTGCTGATCTCGTCGTCTGTCAGGCCCTCGTATGCGAGCTCCCATCGAGTAGATCCCGCCTCCGGATCGGCCATCTTGACGACTCTGTTCCCTGGCGCGCGATTCATCACCGTTCTTTCCAGAGTGTCTTTTCTGGATGGGAATTGACACATGGTCCCGGTAGCGAGTTGTGGAAAATAAAGTGTACTCACGGCCTGTTGTTCCGGATAATTAGCTGCCCTTGGTAGTGTCTTTCGTCCATGGCCGCTGCGGAGAGGACCTGCTGATCGAAGCTGCAGTCCGAATACTCCGTCCCGTCCCATGGGTCCACGAACGTGAAAGATCCGAACTGCCCCTGACGTTCTCTAAAGAACGTTTCAAGTGCGCCCATCTCCTCGGCAGATAGCTGATGGAGCTTCACCACCCAGCTTCGAACCGGTCCCCCTACTTCCCGAAATCTTTGTTCCCGACCGTCGACAAAGCGAAGCACGTGGGTGGAGTAGGTCATATTCCGGGACGAAGGATACTGAGTTACGGCCCCGGTGGTTAGTCGAGGAAAGTTGGCCATAGTTACAGCTCCATCACGATGTCATTGAGAGAATTCGAATGAAGCATCGCCTCGCGAACAGCCTTTGCGATGTCGTCCTGCCGGTCTAGGAACGACTGACTGTCCATTGCCTGGATGTTCACCTGAATCGTGCTCGGCTGATGTGCCTCGTGGTTCGCCTGCGGCGTTGCCCCCGCAAGTTGAGGCTGACCACCTTGCGAGTACCGAACACTGCTGTAACCTCGATCCGCTGAGAGTCCCGCCTCTACAGATACCGACGATGGCATGATGAATTTCTCCAGCGCCGGAAGCGGCTCGGGATCACGCGATCCGAACAGTTTCATCAGTCCGGTCACGATTGGTCCGACTCCGGTTACCATTTCGGCTGTCTTGATAACTGTCTCCGCCACATTGGTCTCTTTTGTGGGGGAACTCCCGGGCCGTGCTGTGGTCTGAGATGGGCTAATAGTCGAGGCCTCCGCAATCTGAATCAGACGACTTACCTCAACGGCGGTACTCGCCACATCACTTTCTGCGCGCCTGGAGCTACTCTCGGTTGAAGGAGCATTCGGTGTACCCTGAGCCGCCGGGTACCCTAGCATCAGCATCGCCGCGATATCTTGACCGTCGGATGGCGCGTATGAAACGGCTCGCAACAAATCCTCAAACTCACTCGTCATTCGATCTCTCCTTCGCAAGTAACTGCTCGAGTAGGGAGAACGCATCCACGGTCTTCCCCGGAAGTTCTCTCAGATGTCCGAAGTCACCGAAAGTGCGCCTCGCTTGGTATTCCTCTATCCAGGCAAGACTTTCACCCGTGATGACCGACTTAGGACATGACGAGACTGCGACTCCCTTCCTCGCCCAAACAACGCGTGGCTGATCTGTAGTCGACCCGCGCGCGCACCTTCGCTTTTTATCCAGGCCTTTTGATCGGCATTCGTCGCACTTCCATGCGGCCTGGTTCGCAAATAGAAAGTGGAAGGCGACAGTTAGTTTTTTCGGTCTTCTTCTGTAAGAGCGCATTCGCGCTTGATAGCGGCGACGATCTCGCCGCACAACGCCTCGGGGCCGCTTGAGAGGAGTAACTCTATATCTGCGTCCCTTCCGTCGAGCGTTAGACCGCGCAGAGACGAAAGACCCCAGCGTAAGTACAGCTCATCGATCTCAGCCCGCAACACGCTCGCTCGTATCTTGTCTTCTGCACGCATGCCGGCCTGCTCATACTCGATTCGTGAGCTCAGGTCTCGCACCCGCCGCATCAGATCGATGCGGCGACCGAACGACATGCGCAGAATTGTGAAGGAGACACCCTCGAGCACCTCCGACTGTATTGTCAACGTGCTTTCGTATTGCATGCCGGTTAACCAAACGCGAGAACGAGTTCGTCGTCTGAACTGCCTTGGGCCCGGCATCCTGAGAAGCGCCAGCGAACACGTGTCTCGCTATCGTCGAACTGTGGCGTCTCCGGCACTACGCTCTTCATGAATGCTCCGAAGAGCTGGCCGGGCTGCTCACCGAGTTGAAACATGGCGCTGATTGGAGAACGTTGTCTTGCGGCAGCGTAGAGAGCAGTGGTGCTATCGTCTTCATTCCCGTACAGCTCAAAGTCGACGCTCACATTGCGGACTCCCGCCGTGACGCACCTTATATTGCTCGAGCCGAACTCACGAGCCCGGACGTCGATACCGTTATCGAGCGACAACTCCGCAGACGTAAGTGTATAAAACCGCTCGGGATTGACACCGAGCCACACCTGCCCCATGTGGCCAGGCACAATCGAGTAGTCGAAGCCCTCTGTCTCCGGTTCTTCAGGGAATTCGGTCAGTTGGCCCTGACCCGCAGCGAAGCTGATATTGTCAATCAAATCCTGCGCCGGCCCTGCGAATTGGAATTCGTGAAAGTCAGAGTTGACAGTAACTTTCATCCTGTCGACGACGGCGCCGCAAAGGATCCGCTGAACGGATTCCACGGGTGACCAATAATCGAAGATAGTAGCGCTCGGCAGGTTCTTTCCAAGCGAATAAGTGATGGTGGGCCCGGTCACGTAGCCTGCAACGGGCGTATCGGATAAGGGTGCATTCAATTCAACCGCCATATCGCTCTCGACTGCCGACACGAACCTCAGTTCTCCACCAAAGGATACTGCTTGCCCCGCTGTTAAGCCATGGCCCGCGTTAAATCGCAGTTGAACGTTCGAGCTGCCGTCCGCAATAGTCGCCCCCGAATGCAAAAGTGGAGCTGAGCCCATTGCGGCACGGAACAGAGGTCCATAACCAGGTTGGTCCGTTGCGTCGCTCCACGTGGTCAAATACGTACGTAGCTGATACTCCGTTTTTCGACGCAACCCTGTAGGAAGACCTGAGAAGGTACGCCCACCAGTCTTATCACGTCGATCGACCTTCTCGATCGCGTGTTTTATCGACAGTTTGACGGCCGGCAGCCGGTTGCGGCTTCCGATCGTCGGAGTCTCGCCGTAGCTCGATTCCGAACCGGCGTAGAACCGGTTTTGGTTAGATGATATGTAACAAGACATTTTGATCAGTCACTCCACACTTACATTCACTCTTAGTTCGACCTTGGCAGATTGAATGAAGTTCCGGCCGCCTCTCTTGATGGGACCAAACTCGATTTCGTAGCCACCGCTATAGAAGACACCCGTCGACCATCTGCCGCGCTTCTTGTCCAGCACATCTGTTACTGCTTCCACATATGTCTGAAGTGACGACTGTAGTTCGTTCATATGCTCGTGCGATACACGAATGTCAACGCATAGATCGGCGGTTCCGGAGAATGTCCGGAATTTCTCTCGCAGGTCGTTTACTACCTTTTCGCAGTACACGTAAACTACGGGATAGCGAACACCGGATGTCTTTTCAGCTAACTCAGCAGCGACATGACGCTCCAAGATATCTGCCGCCGAAATCTGAGGCAGTTGGATATCGCTGAGGACAACCAGTTCGCCTATCTTAGCGGGTAGTCCGTCGTGATCGCTACACAGATGTCCCGTCAGCGCGGAAGTCACCATAGTGCTAATTCGAGCCACTTTATCCTCGTGAGATCTGGCCCGAGTTGCGGACGTAGTAATCAGGTCCGGTGGCATCCGGTCCGGCAAGGTCATGACGTAGGTCGGCCGCCTGTGTCCACAACACGCCCAATGGTAGAGCGATCTCATTCTGTCGCGTGGGCTCGCCATCCTGAAAGCCGATGAAGACATGCCAGCCTAGGGTATTGGACGGTCCGGTGCCTGGGTCTATGGTCAGCGCTCCACCCGTAGGTAGATCGATTGCCACGGGCGTACTCTTTTCCCCGATGTTGCCCGTTACATGATGCCATGCCACCTGAACCGTATAAGTACCCTGGACGAGTCCGCCTTGCCCCGACCCGGATACCTCTGGTTTGCCGGCCTGCGGGACAGGAACGGCTGCCATCCCCACGCCATTGTGAAGTAGACGCAGCAATCCGCGTTCGCTTGCCTTTGTAAACTCTCTCCACCGTCCAAGATATCGGTCGTTGAGGTGCAGATTGTATGCGTCGCGATAAATTGTGCTTAATGTGTGTATGACAAGGAGGTCGCGTAACTGACCCGTCACAACAACATTGCCGAGGTCGGTTCCGGGGCATCTTGTCCTCAGAAACGAGGTGAGTTCGTAGCCCACTTCCCGTTGGGCGACAGAAACCTTCGAATTCAGTTCGATGGCTTCAGTACTCGCTACGTCGAGGACGAAGTTGTCGTGCTCTCTAAGATCGTCGATACCGAGAATGGGTCCATCAGTGAACAGCATGTCGATCACCCCTTCTCGGATCGTGGCTTTAGGGTACGGCTTCCCTGGTCAGAGACAACTGTGAGTTGAATCTTACCTGCTATTTTTTCCTGTTCGGCGGCGGCGAGCGCCTCTTTTGCTTCGGCATAATACGAAGTTTTCTCTTGTTGATCGGCGAGGCGACCTTTCCCCTCTACGACGAGTTTCGCGGCAGCTTCGCGAGTCACTTCAGTTGCGCGTCCGGGCTTACCGCCCTCTGAAGTTTCTAAGCTCAAGACCACCACGTAAGGATCTTGAATATTCCGCTCTATCTCACGAATTTTTTGAAAGTACAATCGAATGTCCACGCAATTGTCTCCTTTTGTGACAACGAAGGGCCCCAGCGGTAAGCCGGGGCCCAACAAACTAGCTCCGGACCTGCACTCCGTGGTTGTTGCGCAGAACCGCACAACCGTAGAGCACGTCTACAGTGAACTGCTGCGCCAACGTATTCGGCGCATAGCTCATCAACACCCGAACGCCGAAGTTCCCCATTTCCGCATACTCGGCGATAGCGCCCGTGCCCGGGAGCGGTTGCGGCAGGCGACGAGTCACCAAACCGATCGCATTGCGAGAGAAGGCCATGTTCTGCGTGGTCACCGGGGTCATTCCGGTCTTCGGGACGAACTGCGACCGGAAGACGTAGAAGTCCTTGATCTTTCCGACATTGCCGTCGACAAGGGCGCGAAGACCTGCTTCACCAGCGCTGCTGTATTCGCTAAATCGCGGGATTTGACGAAGTTGCGAGTACGCGTTCCCATCCACAATCAGATACTTCGGCTGACTGGCCGGAACTTTGGCGTTAAAAAGCGAAGTCTCAGCGCTGTCGATCGCAGCTTCCGTTAACGCCGATCCGCCTGTACCCACGGGCGCGTTGGAGGTGAATTGCGCGTACAAATTCAAAAGGTCCGTTTCGATCTTCTCGGCCAGCGCCGTGACTGCCGGCTGCATGTACAGTCTCAACAGATCGGGAACGGCGATGACTTTGGTCACGTCCGGAATCTGAAAGGTTGCTTCAGCGTGCGTGTTCAGCACGATCGAGGCGTTACCGACGTTAGGGTTCTGGGTTACAACCGAACCACCCTCGGCAATATTGTTCGCGACCAGCGTTGGAGGAATCGGTACATTTACCGTGTCTCCCGCCTGGGCCAGCGTGGGCTCAAAATCGCGGTTGACGAGGTTACCCATAACCAGGTTGCCCGTCAGCGCGGGGAGCGCGTCTACAGCTACTAGCTTCACAATCGCGTTAGCCAAATTGGCTGATGTGATCACTGCCATTACTTTTTCTCCTGTCTATCTTTCACTGAATGAAATGCCGGCCCTCAGACACACTTCGACTTACATAGGTGATCAAGTGCGCCTATTGTGATGAGTAGGCCGGGTGTACTACACGCCGCGGATCGTCTGACTTGCGATTCGCGCGATCTCCTGCCGAACCTTGTCGAGCTCTTCAGCGCTCATGCCCGGCCGGATCTTATCCAGATCGACCGTGCTGGCAGTGATGGGGGCCTTCTGCCCCGATCCTGCGCCCGATCCGCCTTGAATTCGTCCGGGTAATAGCTCGGGGTTCTCGTTGAGAAATCCGGTCAGGTACTCTCTCATCGCAACGTCGCCTGAGTCCGTTTTGGCGATGAGTCGACCCTCACTATTCCTATGGATGTCTTCTCTAACGGCCTTGAAAGCCAAGTCCACCTTCGTAACCCCGAGTCGTTGCAATTCAGCTCGGATCGAAGATGCTCGTTCCAATTCCTCGGCCATCTCACGACTACGGCGATTCTCGTCAACAAGTTCGTTAAGTCGCCGCTCGAGTTGCTCACGGCGCTTTCTCTCCTCAACGAGTTCCACCTTGTACGCCGGCTCAGTCTTGGACTGCTCCATTCGTGCGTACTCTTCAATGGCGTTACGCACGATGTTCCGGATGTCCTGATGTTGTCCCGGCTCGGACGCGCCCTGTGATGTTTCTTCTTCCATACTCTCCTCTCTCGAACGGTCAGTTCCGCTCGAAGCTTTCATCGATTTCTGTCGCAATGCGATCCTTCACTTCCTGTCGCACATCGCACAGATATTTATAGGCCAATCGCTTCAGCACTTGTCGCTTTAAAGTAGGCGACTCAATACCGAGCGACAGCAGCCGCTCTGCATCCTGGAGGTCTGTGCTGAAATCGCGGATATCGAAGTCATCCAAGCCTGAAACGTCGACCTGCAAATCATCGCAACGCGCTGCCTGCACAGCGCGAATTATGCGTTTCATCGTGTCCTTGACGGCATCGCCGTAAGCGCGCAAGACCTCTTGGGTTATCGCAAAGTCGCGCATCTTGCTAAGTCCCGATTGCGCGGATGCGGGCGTGTGAAGGCCGGTCGCTTGCGTCATCAGGTAACAAACGCGGTAGATCTCCTCCTGCAAGCGGCTCAGATTCTCTGAGGCGATTTGATACACATGTCCTTCGGGCTCCGTCCAGCCAAATCTGTCGTTTGGACCGAGCTGGATGTAATACGCCTCGCCAACGATCTGGTTCCACGGCCGCTCGCTGTAAATGACAGGCGTTGCGAATAGCCCCATGGTCAAAGCCCAGGACAACGCGTTTGATTTGTTGAAGTGCTCGAGTTGTAACAGGCCTGCCTTATTCATGAGCCAAAGACCATCACTTACTCGAAGTTCAAACAGCGGTACACGCTCCTGCACCGCGAGCGCATGCCTGCCTTCGTCGATCAGTTCAATGGCCGAATCCCGCTCGGCGCCTTTGCGGTATACGCGATAAGTCGTGCGGTCATAGTATCGCCACAAGGTTTCTTTCTCGAACGAAGGAGCATCGGGACCGCTTTTTCGCAGATACTCAGTGCGCAGTACGATCCATTCAAAGCTACCCCTCGAATCAAAACTCCAGTTGATCAGACTATCGGCAGGATAATCGACCAGGTATCCGCGAGATGCGCCGATAAGGTCTTCCTCAGCTCGCGTTCCTACTGGAATGGCGCACTTCGGGAAGTCCACAAGTGTATAAGAGACTCCGCAAACAAGCGCCTCGATGAGTTGCTTGCGGAAAAAATCGCTCAGGGTCGATCCCTTCAAATCGCAGTCATCAGCGAAGTCGTTGAAGAATTTTCGGCCGTGAGTCGCCAGACCTTCGATATGCAACTCTGGTTCGCGACGAAACAACGTGGCCGCATACCAGTCGATAATCGATCCGGCGTAGTTTTCATAAAACACCTTGCTCAGCCGCTCGGAGTAGACATCCGCTGGCTCTTTTTGCCGCGGAGTAAGATACTCGGACGCATTCGCCTTGAGTTGTTCGCCACCGACGTACAAGTCGCGGTACTTGCGCCACATTGCCTTTCGGCCAACATAGTCTGGATGCTCCAAGTTAATGTTCTGCAAATCTCTTTCTCCTTAGAAAAGCCTGTGCGGCTGTTCACCGTACTGCACCGATGTGCGCGTTTCTTGCCACACCAGATAACCGAGCGCGTCCGATAGATGTGTCCTTTTCGGATCGCGATCTTTATCAATCTGTGTCGTGCCTTGCTTCCACACGACCTGTTCGAAATCTTTGATCAACTCCTGGCATTGCGGCGCGATTCGCATGTGAATATCACCTCTCGCGCTGCGCAGTTTCGCGTTAACCATCAGCACGCGGTCTCGCACTGCCGGGTTCGCCTTGGGAACCCGATAATCGATCGAACGCAGTGGAGTCTTCAGAAAATGCTCTCGCATCATCTGGTAGTCTGTAGTCCCCGACGTCTTCAGGTTGTTCCCGGAGGCGTCCCCGTAAATCACCAATCCGTTGCCGACGTATCTCTGGAACCGTTTCCAGATTCCTCACATGCTCGCTGCGTACTTGCGCGGCTTATCATAATCTCGTCGAGTACGTTTACTCTGATCTCCCTGTCGCTGCGCCACAATGGAGCACATCGGGTCCACATTGAAGTCGACCGCCCACAATAGCGGAAGTCCCAACTCCAGACGCAGCTCTCCAATGTGGGCCTCTCGCGAGAACGCGTGGTAAACGAGGCCCGTGTTAGCCGCCAGATACTCGCCGAGCATTCGTGCTTGAAGAACTTCTGGTCGGTAGCTCGATTTCAAGCGATCGTAGAAGTCTGGAATCTGATCCAGAATGTATCTGTTCTCGAACGGCTTGGCCTGTACCAGCTCATATCCTTCGACAGGGGCGCCGATGAATCGCCGGTGGACCCAGTCATGTCCCTTGGGAGTCCACACCGCGAATCCGGAAAGGCGCGTTGCCTGTGGATCCCGCAGTCGTCCTTCGCCGCAGCCACGCTTCCTCGCATGTATAAGTCAACTCATCTACGCCAGACCAGCCAGGTTCGTACCCGCAGCCGCTCAAACTCATCAGCGACCGCAGCAGGATACGAGATCCCGTGTCCTTCATCGTGATTACAAACTCACTTTTATTCAGCTCATACGGAATGTCATTCGCATGTAGAATCTCGGTTAATGCCGCGAGTGTCGCATCCCTCAACATCGGATATGTTGGTGCGCCGGGACCAACCCTGTACGTCCAGGATTGAGATATGTCGAGCCTGATCGCTTCGTGACAAAGCGCGGCGCTTTTACCGATCCGATTAGCCCGAGTAGCCTTTAACCGCCCTGCCGACCGATGAAACCGTCGCTGCGATGGAAGCGGCGAGTACGTTATGTTTCTTAATTCGTTTTTTGCTTCCAGCGAGTCTACCCATGTAACCTCGATATCGCGCGGTATATCGCGATCAAATTCTTGCTGCGCCTGTAGAAGCCGAATGTAGTCTCCGATCGTGCACTTCACATCCCCTTTGAACTTGTTTTCAACGACCTTGAGAAGCGCAGCGATTTGCGCGCCCGGTCTGTTCTTCTCGTTGTCCGCTTTACCGCCACCGACCCTCCGAAAATGCGAGAGCCGGGGCTTTCACCCCGGCTCTCTTGAAGTAGCCACCGCAACCAGCAAAGCCTCACGACCGCATGTCCTTTCGGCCGCGTTGCCTCCTGACTCAAAACTAACAGGAATCGTCGAGCAACCCCGGAAGACGAACCGTAAGTCGCTGAAAAACAAAAGAATAAAAATGCTCAAAGCGCAGGAACGTACTTTCACCCACTGCAAAACCGCTATCTTTTGCTCCCGACTGCCATTCGGTATACGCTAAGATCCATGAGACTCGCGGCCCTTTTGTCACTCGCCTTCGCAATGGTCGGGATGCCGGTGACAAAGCCAGCTTTACGAAATCCGGTGAACTGGTGCGGCCCACGGATTACCGCGAATGGATTTTTCTGTCGTCCGGCCTCGGAATGACGTATGGCCCGAACGCTCCGGCCGCCGGCACACCTTTACGCTTTGACAACGTATACGTCAACCCTTCCTCCTATCGCGAATTTCTTCGAACCGGGAAGTGGACCGACGGCACCGTTTTGATCCTTAGATCGCGCGAATCAGAATCGAAGGGCTCAATCAATCAGCATGGACACTACCAGAAATCAGTGGCTGCAATCGAAGCGCACGTGAAGGATTCAAAGCGGTTTTCTGAAGGAGGGTGGGCCTTCTTCGATCTGAGTCCTAAACCAGATCAGAGACCGACAGTTAAAGCAATCGCGCCGGGCAATCGATGTCAAGAATGCCACTCCAAACACGGAGCTGTCGACGACACGTTCGTTCAGTTTTACCCTGAGCTAATTCCGATCGCAGCGAAGTTCGGGACATTGAAGCCTGCACCCTCAACTGGGCCAGGCCACTAATCCTGGGTTGCGGAAGCACACTACTGCCTGATCAAGCTCGAACAATCCAGTTTCTTCGATAGAGCCAGAGCGCGAAAAGCCAACAAGCCGCTACGTGGCAAAGCGAGTACAGAAGTGAAGCAAGTGCAGGGTTGCCCATCCACTCAAATCCGTGTTCCCAAATCGACCTGCCAAGTGAACTCTCACCAACTTTGATGAGTCCCAACATCCGTGCAAATAGGCCCGAAAACACGTAAACCGCAAGGGCGTTCAGCCCGTAGATCACAAAGGGGCGCGCAAACCGGCGCCATGCAAGTACATCGACGAGCCAGAAACAACATGCGAACACTGTGAATGCAAGACCCGACGTGAACACTGCGTATGGCGACGTCCAGATGCTCTTATTGATCGGAATCCAAGTCGAAAGCATCATTCCGCTAAACGTCAGTACCGCCCCCGCAAAGAAGAGCCAGCTTGCTTTTTCGGCGGCAGTCCGCTGCAATCGCAAGACTTGGCCCGCGAAGATCCCGAACAGGACATTCGTGACTGCCGGCAAAGTGCTGACCACACCTTCCGGATCCCAGGTCTTGGTGCGGCTGTACATGTGCCCGGATAACAGCATGCCGTCGACCCATTTCTCGAGATTGCAGTCAGTAGCGAAGCTGCCCGCGCCACACCCCGGTACTGGGACCATCTTCATCAACATCCAATATGCCGATAGCAGCCCCACACACCAGAGAACATGACCGCGCGTTTTTGTGAATAAAAAGATCGTGGCGGCAATCAGATAACAGATCGCGATCCTTTGGAGAACACCCGGGATGCGAATCGTCGCCCAATTATAGTAAGGAAAACCGTTGAGCAACAGTCCGACACCGAAAATAATGGCCGACCGCTTTATGACATGCAACAGAAGCCTGGATCTGTCGCCTCCGAGTTCGATGCGCTTCGCGAACGAAAATGTGATCGCAACGCCGATAATCCACAGAAAGAACGGGAATACCAGATCCGTGAAAGTCCACCCGTGCCACTGCGCATGCATGAGTTGTGGATATGCCTCACTCGACCCCTGGTTGTTCACCATGACCATGGCCGCAATGGTGCCACCCCGGAACACGTCCAGCGACTGCAATCTCTCTTTCTGCACGCGGCCAGAATAACACTTGATAATGTCAACAACGATGCCTGAATCATTCGATGCCCTTCTTGTCTTATCGTTTGGTGGGCCGGAAACGCCTGACGACGTAATGCCGTTTCTCGAGAATGTCCTCCGCGGGCGGAACGTTCCTCGCGAACGCATGTTGGAAGTCGCTGAACACTATTACCACTTCGGCGGCAAGAGCCCAATCAACGACCAGAACCGTGCGTTAATAGCGGCTCTCCGGGATCTGCTCGGTCGGGAGGGACCAGACGTACCCATTTACTGGGGCAATCGGAACTGGCATCCGCTCCTCACAGACACGATGCGTCAGATGCGCGCGGATGGAATCCGCAAGGCTCTCGCATTTGTGACATCGGCGTATAGTTCATACTCCGGCTGCAGGCAGTATCGCGAGGATATTGCACAATCGCAGGCCGAAGTTGGCCAGGGCGCGCCACAAATGGGAAAACTTCCGGCGTTTCACGCGCACCCGCGATTCATCAGAGCCAACGTAGAGCACATCCGAACAGCATTGGGCGAGTTCTCCTCCCCCCCGCAAGTGGTGTTTACCGCTCACAGCGTGCCAATTGTAATGACCACAACAAGTCCGTACGTCCAGCAATTGAAAGAGACTGCGATCCTCGTTGCTCAGCAACTCGGGATTATGGACTGGAAGCTCGTGTATCAGAGCCGCAGTGGCCCACCAACTCAGCCCTGGCTAGAACCCGATATCAACGACCACATTCGTACGATGCATGCGGAAGGACGGCGTGAGTTGGTTATTGCTCCGATCGGTTTCACATCCGATCACATGGAAGTCCTGTACGACCTCGACACAGAAGCGGCGGAACTTTGCCGGGATCTCGGGATGCGAATGGTCCGTGCGAAGACGGCTGGAACGCACCCGGAGTTCGTCCGCATGGTCCGGGATCTCATGCTAGCTGGACCGAGTATCTGTGCGCCGGACTGCTGTCAGCCGCCCCAGCGTCCTATTCCTTCCAACCAATAAGCACGAGGGACTGCCCCAAAGGGAAATCAAGCCCGCCCGATCCATTCGGCCTCGAGTTTCAGAGCCGAAAAAAGAAACCGGTCAAGCAGCGGGCTGACCGGAGTTACACCATTAGCGGGCTGCGATGCCGACAACGGCTCCCACATGCGGAATTTGGCAAATGCAACCGGCATCAGGAGCAAATTTGCATACGCGCACCGCTCAACTTCAGTACCGCAATCTCGCACTGACGAAAGCAGGCGTGAGCGAGTAAAACGCTGCCTCTCATGCGCAAACTCCAAATGACCGCTTCGCAGGATTTCCAGTGCGGAAACACGCACTGCCAACGGTCCGCCGGGGTTCAACACACGGGTCAATTCCTTGAATGCCCGCTGCTCTTCTCCACGGGGAAAATGCACAATGACATCCATCGATACCACCGCGTCGAATAAATCTGATTCGGGGGGTAGACGTGCTATGTCTGCCTGAGTGAGTCGTCCTACTTCCATTGATCTCGCGAAGTTCAACCCTTCCCAACTGAGATCAACCGGAAACATAGTGTCCATCCTACGACTCAATATCAGGTGATACATCGTCGCAGCGAGTTTGTGTACTCCGTTAAACTCGACCAGTTGAAATGGATGTCCTTCGTCAACCGGCAGATAGGTAGGAACCCCCTACACTTGGCGCGTCCCTGCATACACGATTCGGTTTCCCCGAGCCCCTTCCGAACACGAAAGCAGAGAACGGAGTTGGGATATCGTGTTCACCTGCAGATCGCGCTCCCGGAACTCCATCCTGTGAATGTGGCTGATCTCACCGGCCAGCTTGAAAAAGGACATCGCGCCCTTCAACGGCCTTTGGGGGCAGGTCTCCGATGTCTGCGTCGATGATCAGCAGATCATCATGTACTGGCCGCACCTTGTAAATGTTGCCTCCACACCGGGCAGCAGATTGTCGGCAACCGTCACACCCGCGCCTTCTTTTACCAGTTGGATCACCAGATTACTTCCGATGAACCCCAGTCGTCCAGTTACCAGGACGCGCTTGCCTCTGAACCTCATCGAAGTAGATCCCGTACGGCCGGCTCCAAAGAACTCACATACGCGACGCCATTACCACCGTAGATACTGCTGCCGCCGTCAAAATTGCAGAAGCGGGCGCCCGCCTCCTCGAGAATGAGCTTAATCGCCGCCAGATCCCATGCTTGGGCGTGTGCTTCCAGCCAAAGGTCGGCTTGTCCCGAGGCGACGAGCATCGCATCCATACAACCTCCCACGCTCCGCACAGCCCAGAACTGGTCAAGCCAAGACACTAACCTGCTAGACCAGGGAAACTCCGTGACATTGTTCAATCCATTGATGCAAGCAAGAGCGTTAGACGGTCCGTCGATACCGGAAGTCGAGATCGGCTGATCGTTGCAGAAAGCCCCGCCTCCTCGTACGGCATGGTACATGCGACGCTGCGCAGGCATGTGGGTAACGCCGACTACGACTTCCCCATGGACTTCCAGACCGATCAACACCGCCCAAAACGGAAGCCCGCGAACGAAATCTCGTGTTCCGTCGATCGGATCCAGAATCCACTTGCGGCCATTACGGCTTTCGCGCTGTGAGCCCTCTTCGCCAAGAATTCCGTCGTCCGGAAACGCGTTGAGAATCTCTGAAACCAGCAATTTCTCGCATTCTCGATCCGCGATGGTCACTGGCGATAAATCCGGCTTCGCTTCAGGCTTCAGTTCTTGCGCCTGATAGCCTACGGCGAGGTCACCAGCGTGCATCGCAGCCGAACGCGCGACTTGCAACTCCTTTTCCCATGACACGGCCCTATTCTAACGTGCAACATCCTCGCGCCAACGCGTTTTGAGTCTCTTCGGGTCAGGATGTTACATTTGTCGCGATGGCGCGACGTACTTTGTACAAGGTCCTGGAGGAGACCACTTCCCGCTACGGAGCAGGCGTGGCGATGTATCAGCCGACGGGTGGCAAGTCCGGTTCCGGCCGGTTCAGAACGTATTCCTGGCTCGATTATCGTCAAACGGTTCAGGAAGTTGCATGTGGCCTTCGAGCGTTGGGAGTTGCCAAGGGTGACATCGTGGCGCTTCATGCGGAGCCAAGCGCCCCATTCTACATGGTCGATCTCGGGATCATTAGCAATGGCTCAATCTCTGCCGCCCTCTACACCAGCCTCCCTCCCATTGACCACATCCGGACACTTACGATCATCGAGCCGAAAGCGTTCGTTGTAGAGGACGCGAAGACGTTTCGTGCCTTGCGGAATGTCGGCATTCAATCTCCCGTTTGGATTCTCTTGGCCGGAGAAGCCGAAGGAGCGATGACGTTCGAGCAGCTTTGCGC
Source organism: Bryobacteraceae bacterium (assembly GCA_963825845.1). GTDB lineage: Bacteria > Acidobacteriota > Terriglobia > Bryobacterales > Bryobacteraceae > DASQDN01. The sequence continues at coordinate 32,295 of CAWGVL010000047.1, forward strand.
GCGCGGTCGGTCGGCCATGGCGGCGGACCCGGCACTGTTCTCTCGCATTATCAGCGAAGTGACCTCTGATGACTATGCGATTCTCTACATGACATCCGGGGCAACGGGCGAGCCCAAGATGGGCTTGGCAACAAATTGGGCGGTCGGCGCAAACCTCGATATGGGGCCGCACGTATTGCCCCTGGGGCCGGAAGATTCAACGATCGTTTTTCTCCCCTCAGCGCACATTGCGCAACGCGTGGTTATCCAGTTTCTTCCTATGCGTTGCGGCACTCCTGTCTACTTCTCCGAAGGACTCTCGAAGTTACCGAACGAGCTTCGCAGCATAAAGCCGACATTCTTTCTCGCTCCCCCACGCGTTTGGGAAAGGATGTACGCCAGTATCTGCACCGAAATCAAGAAACGGCCGGCTGTCGTTCGCGGGATGTTCTACACGGCTCTCGGACTTGGATTAAAGGCGGGCCGCATGAGACACGAAGGCAGGCGAATCCCCGGTTGGATGCAACGAGCGCTCGGCATCTCTCGTAAACTCGTCTTCAACAAAATCCGCGAACGTCTCGGTGGCCGGCTCAAAGTCGCAGCATCAGGCGCGGCCCCGCTCAGTCGCGATCTTGCCCACTTTTTCGAGGCGATTGGCTTGCCGTTGATTGAGGGATACGGGCTGACCGAAGGCGGCGTCGTCTCCTTGAATCCGATCGACAACCCCAAGCCTGGAAGCTATCGGAAAAGCACTGCCAGGTGTCGAGGTGAGACTGGCGGATGACTCGGAACTGCTGGTGAAGAGCCCTTGCCTGTTCTCCGGATACTACAAAGATCCTGAGGCAACGGCCTCTGTCTTGAAGAATGGCTGGCTCCACACCGGCGACATCGCCGAGATTGACCACGAGGGATACATCACCATCACAGGACGGAAGAAAGAGCTGATCGTCTCCTCGAACGGCAAGAAGATCTATCCTGCTCGAATCGAGAGTTTGTTCAAAATGGAGCCGATCGTCAACCAGGTCCTTCTCATCGGCGACAAGCAACCCTACGTCACCGCCTTAATCACGGTCAATGTAGCGGCCGCGGAGACCTTGGAAGGAATGAGCGAGTTCAAGGGTCGACCTGCCGAAGACATTGTAAAGGCGTCCGCAGTGACCGAAGAGGTCGATCGAAGTGTCAAGCGCATCAACAAACAACTTGCTCCCTTCGAACAGATCCGCCGATTTCATATCCTCGACCGCGAATTCTCAATCGACCGGGGCGAAATGACTCCGACCATGAAGGTCCGCCGCAAACAGGTCATTGAGAACTACAAACACGTGGTCAGTGATCTCTATCTTGGAAAGGAAGAGCTTAGTTAATCCAGCCCGGAGATGTCGATAACCCGATCATCATCTTTGTCCGTACGGATGCGTATTTCCACCGGGCTCGTCCGAGGAAGTACACGCTTGTAAGCCTCTCCCCATTCGACCAGCATCACCGCCCCGCGATTGAACATCTCGTCCAATCCGAGTAGTGCAACTTCCTCCGGCTTTTCCAGTCGGTAAAGATCGATGTGATACACATCATTGCCGTACTCGTGGATGATAGTGTAAGTAGGACTCGATACCTCATCCGCAGCGACGACACCGAGACCCGAGACGATTCCCTTGGTCAGAGTCGTCTTACCTGCGCCCAAGTTGCCGATCAAAAGGACCAAACAGGGACGGGTTAGCTCCGTTGCTATCTTGCGCCCGAGTTCGATCGTATCTTCCTCAGAGATTGTGCGATACACGCGCACACTCACGCATGGCCTCCGGAAGATAGTCCAGAATCTCAGTCGCCAGCACACACTTGTCGAATTTGTCTGCGGCAGCGTGTTGTCCCGCAAGACCATGGAGGTAAACCGCCCCCATTATTGCGTCGTAATTGTCATCTGGATACTGAGCTAGCATTCCGGCTATAAGTCCCGTCAGTACGTCCCCTGTCCCACCTTTAGCGAGGGCCGGTGATCCCGTCGCATTGATCCAACAGCGGCCGTCAGGTCGCGCAACAACGGTTCGATAGCCCTTCAGGACAACGATCGCGCCGGTCCGTTGCGCGAAAGCTCGTGCGGAGTCCACCCTGCTCTCCTGAATCTTTGCGATAGGGACGCCGAGCAATCGAGACATCTCCCCGGGATGAGGCGTCAATACACGGACTCGATCTCCCGCCTGCCACTCGTAGCCCGCAAGCGCATTCAGTCCATCGGCGTCGATCACTAGCGGCTCTTTCGCGTTCGTCACCGTTTCGCGCACAAGACTGACGGCCCAACCTGCCATACCCAGGCCCGGACCGATCGCAATCACCCGTTTCCGATGTGTGAGCGGCTCGAGGTCGGCCCATGAAGAAGGCAATGCTTCCGTCATTAACTCCGGGTTTCGGAATCGACCACCTGAACAGGCCACGGTCGTTAAGCCTGCGCCTGCTCGCAGCGCCGCGATCCCGGCCATTTCGGCGGCGCCGGTCTTACCTTCGGCTCCTCCAACAACCAGGACGTGGCCATAGTCACCCTTGTTGGTATCGACCTTCCTGGGGCCTAACAAACGACCGAAGTCGGCAGGCTCAGTGAGATGCAGGAGCGAGTCGGCCATGTATTCGTCCGGACTCCCTATCTTGCCTACAGTGACTTCTCCGCATGCGTCGCAATTCGGTGGCAGAGCGTGGCAAACCTTCAGACCCGTGAACGTCACGCAAGCGTCCGCTCGAGCTACCTCGCCCTCTGACACGCCGCTGTCGCTATCCATGCCGGAAGGCAGATCCACTGCGAGCACCTTCGCATGAGGGAATCCGTGATTGATCTCCCGAATCCATTCGAGAGCAATTCCTCGAGCAGCGCCGCTGATTCCCGTTCCCAGCAGAGCATCAATGACTAGCGTCGCGCCACGCATGTCCTGCGTGATGGAGTCATACACGGGGCAGCCACACGCAAGGAGCATATGCAGCGAGTCGGAGTCATCATCAGGATGAGTGGCAGCGACATGTAAGGAGGCGGGCTTGAAGCGGGTAAATAACTGCCGCGCGACTACGAAACCGTCGCCCCCATTGTTGCCTTTCCCACACAGCACGAGGATGCGTTCCTTGGCCACATCGGGCCAGCGTTTTGTCAGGTACTCCACGACGCGGTGTCCGGCATTCTCCATAAGGATGGGTTCCGGAATCCCGCGCTCCATTGTCAGGCGATCGACCCGCCGCATCTCTGCGGCTGTAAGTACCTTCATCGGACCTCCAGCAGATGCTCCAGCCGCCGCAACGCTTCGGCGCCACCCATCGCGATCAGCACGTCCGCGCCGCCAATCTCAGACTCGGCATCCGGGTTGAATATCATCCGGCCATCAGCCTTCCGTATCGCAAGTACGATCACACCGACCTCCTTCGTCAGTGCCATCTCCCGAAGCGTTTTCGCTACATACCTGCTGTTATCGGCAACCCGTACCTGTTCAATACCTACATCCAGGCCGATGGTGGCGAAATCGAGAAATTGGACGACATGCGGCCTTAAGATTGCCTGTGCCAGCCTCGATCCCGTAATGCTGTATGGCGCTAGAACCGTGTCCGCGCCCGCCCGTCGCATCTTCGCCTCGGCTTCTTCCTCCAGCACACGCGCCGCAATCTGCAGCCTGGGATTCAGTGTTTTCGCCGACAGTACAAGAAAAAGATTGTCCGCGTCCGAGGAAAGACTCGCGATCATCCCTTTGGCCCGATCGATTCCAACTTCACGCAGGTGCACGTCCAACGTTGCGTCCCCGGGCACGGCAATAAGGCCCGCTCTTGAGGCGCGTTCTACTTTATCCTGATCGCGTTCCAGAATGATGAATGGAACCCCGGTCCTCTGAAGTTCGTCCACGGCTCCACGTCCGACGCGGCCATATCCACACACAATGAAATGATTCTTGATGTTCTCAATCATTCGTCTTGTCCGCCGGCGTGAGAAATATTGATTAAACTCCAGTTCGATGGCCGTTTGTGTCATCGCGCCGACTGCCAGGAATAGCCCACTAACCCCGAACAAAATCAGGAATGAGTTGAACACTCGAGCCGATCTACTCAGCGGCGTCAGTTCGAAGTAGCCCACTGTCGTAACAGTGATCAGGGCCATATAGAATGCATCAAACAGCGAATAATGCTCGATCAGAATGAAACCGATAGTTCCAACCAGCAGTGGTACAAACACCGCCAGGATGATAATGATCAGGCGCCGACGCAGCCGCGACATCTCACAGTTGACGAACCAGCAGCAATGTCATGTCGTCCTGAAGCTCATCTGAGCCGGTCCATTCCCGAACTGCGTCGGTGACCGTAGTCACGATTTGGGACTCATCGCATTCCGCGTTCCGCAGCACCAACTCCACTAGACGCTCCTCACCGAACATCTCACCGTACGCGTTTTCAGGCTCAGTAACGCCGTCCGTGTAGAACACTAGCAGGTCGCTCGACTGCAAAACCAACCGGCTCTCCCCATATTTCGCGAATGGAAACGCGCCCACCACCATGCCATTCACTTCCAGGCGGGAGGCTTCGCCATCCCGAACGAGGATGGGCGGCAGGTGACCCGCATTCGTATAGATCAGCGCATTGGTGGTCTCATCATATACACCAAGGAAGAACGTCGCGTACTTCTCAGGGGCGGTATCGGCGTAGAGCTGCTGGTTCAAGTGGGATACCACTCGGGACGTCGATACCGACACTCGGAAGCTTTCCTGTCCGGCTCCAGCAGCTAACTCGAGAGACCCGCGAAGCTGAGCGCGGAAGGAGGACTGGATCGTAGCCATCAACAACGCTGCCGAGATTCCCTTTCCGGCAACATCGCCGACGACGATGGCGACGTTCGTTTCCCCAATCTGCTGATAATCGTAATAATCGCCCGATACCATACGCGCCGGGTTGCACACTGCCGTAAGCTGCAAGGACTCGACATCCGGCAGTTTCTTCGGATAGAGCTGGTTCTGAACTTCCCGGGCGATTTCAAGTTCGGTGTGAAGCCGCTCGCGCTCCTTTTCGATGACGAGCAGACGCTCCATGTTCTGGGTCATCTGGTTGAACGACACAGCAAGTTCGCCCAACTGGTCTTTACCTCCAAGCGGGATCCTGTGCTGTAGGTCGCCTTTCATTACGCGTACCGTCCCCTCGTATAGCTCGTGCACCGCGCCGGTAATCGTCTTTGACAGAGACACACCAATCACAAGCGCGATTGCTTCGGCTACTAGAAATAGAATCGCTACCGCGAAGAACAAGATGGGTATTGTCTCGTTCGCAAAATCAACCTTCTGAGCCAGGACAGTGCGCAACACCGCGGAGGGCCGTGTTCGCATGTTGAGCCACTCGGTCTCGGTCTTCAATGGATCAGTCCAGTTCGTCGCGAGAATCGGGGCGCCCCACCAGATCTGAAAATCGAACAGGTTCGCCGGCGGAAGCAACCGGTTGCGGGACGGCTCCGGCGCATTCGGCAACGAAGGGTGAAGTAGTACTTGATTCGTAGCGATGTTGAGGATCAGCGCCTCGCCGATGTCGGGGGACAGCGCGCCCAGGAACTCCCGTGTGATCGGGAACGTCGCCATCGCAGATTTGTTATTGTGCGCGCTAAGTGCCCATCCATACAAGAGCCCGTCCCCGGATCATTAACCCGCTTCCCTGCGGCCAGTCGGAAGGTGGAGCTTCCATCTTTGCGGTTCGCGGATACGTCCGACGTTCCGCGGTCGCGTACTGACACCTGAATTCCTGGGAAGCGGGCTTCCAAATATGGGGCGAAATTTGACACCCAATCTCCAGGTTCGCCGCCGTCTTGCGCGAGGAACTCGACACTCGAGCCAAGACTGGATGTTCGTCTCTCCAGTTCCGACGTGACCAGATGAACGGAGATTTGGCCCCCGACCAGCGCAACAGCCAACCCCGCAAGGAGCGATATCAAAATGATCGGGTACAACCGCGATGAAGAAATACGCGACGATCAGGCGGTTTCGGAGTCGCCAAAGCATGCTTTTGACAACTGCACGAGAGATTCGGATCGCCAACCAGCAACCGAGGAGCGAGAGCAGTAGCTTCCGCAGCCCGCAACAGGACCGGTCGCGCCCGACATCGCGAGCACGATATAAACAGCCAGCGTGATGCCGAAGGCAATCTCCAGCCGGCCAATTCGTACGGTCATAGCTCCGTTATATGCGAGATTTCGCGATGTGAGGTGTTTCTTCTGCCGGTTCCGCAAGAGGCGATTCCGGCTGCAGATAGAGTTCCGTCAGACCTTCCTGAAGGATGCGGAAGGCAGTCTGCGGATCGTCCGCATTCCGAACAGGTGCAGGTCTTCGGACTGATCACTCCCATGCTCCACCAACGCTTCGAAGTTCACGACCTCGCGCCAGAAATCGGTGCCGTACAGAAGCAGAATAATACTTGCTCTCGATCTTCTGCGTCTGCATCAGCGTCAGCATTTCGAAAAGCTCGTCCAGCGTGCCGAAGCCGCCCGGGAAAATCACCATCGCCTTGGCCGGATATGCGAACCAGAACTTCCGCATGAAGAAGTAATGAAACTCGAACGAAAGCTCCGGAGTGATGTAACGGGTTCGGCCATTGCTCAAAGGGCAGACCGATGTTAAGGCCGATGACTTTCCGCCTGCGTCGATGGCTCCGCGGTTGGCGGCTTCCATGATTCCGGGTCCTCCGCCGGTGCAGACGACGAAGCGCCGGCTTTGATCGGCGAGGTGTTCCGACCAGTCGAGTAAAGAGCCGGGCGAGTTCCCGGGCCTCGTTGTAATAGCGCGCGAGCGGCCCGTCTTCGTGAATCCGGGCCGAACCGAAGAACACGATCGTGTCCTGAATTTTCTCGTCCGCAGATGGGACAGAGGGTGTAGATATTCGGAAAGGATGCGAAGCCCGCGCGCGTCGGTCCTTCCAGGAAATCCAGATTCTCGGTATGCAACAGGGCGTCGGTTGGGATGTTCGATTCTCGACTCATCAGGTTTCGGACGCGTGGGATTCGAGTTCTTGCACGCGTTTTTCCAATTGTCGCATCGTGCGCAAAAGCCCCGGCAGGCGTTGAAACGCGGTAATTGCGCGGAGCCATTCGCGGGTTTCGAATGCGGGGCTGCCCGGAAATGCAGCCGACCCTCGGAACATCGCTGCCGACTCCGCTTTGCGCATAAACGACGCTGTTCTCGTGGATCGTCAAATGCCCGGAAACGCCGACCTGACCCGCAAGCAGCACGTTGCGCTCCAGCACGCTGCTGCCCGCGAGGCCCGTCTGGGCACAAATGATATTGTCTTCGCCAACCACACACGCGTGGCCGATCTGCACCAGGCTGTCGATCTTTGCGCCTCGCTTCACGCGTGTCTCGCCCACGGTCGCCCTGTCGACCGAAGTGAGGCTCTGGATCTCCACGTCATCTTCGATGACCGTCACGCCGGACTGTACGATTTTTTCGTGCGTGCCGTCGGAGCGCTTCGCAAATCCGAAGCCGTCTCCGCCAACCACGACGCCATTGCTGCCAGAGTCACGCGATTCCCGACGCGGCAGAATTCGCGGACCGCGGCGTGAGAATGCGCCAGAAAATCGTCTCCGATCTCCGCGCCTTCATAGATCACGACGTGTGGATGCAACACGGCATTACGTCCTAGTGTGACTCCTGGACCCACGACGGCGAATGCCCCGATCGAGGCGTTCTCGCCGATTTTGGCGGTCGTGTCGAATGGATGCATTGGATGAATTCCGGCGGAGGGACTTGGCGGCTGATAAAAAAGCGCCAGAGCGCGCGCGAAATCGAGATACGGGTTCTCTGAAATCAGGCTGGTAATCGGCCCGTCCACGGGCTGAGATGCGAGAATCGCACCTGCCTTCGTGTCTTTCACGCGGACAGCGTATTTCGGATTAGCGAGAAACGTGAGATCGTGGAAGGAGGCATATTCCATTCCGGCCACGCCGGTGATCTCCCGTTCTCCGTCTCCGTGTACCCGGCAGCCGAGACGTTCGGCTAGTTCGCTGACCTTCATGATGTCAGTGTAGGGCGAAGTGCGCCCGCGGTTGCGGTTCCCTGACTCCGGCGAATCTGGTACGATCTTGTAATGGTTGGAATTCCCTTCCGCTTTTAATCGATGCTTCCACCTAGAAATTTCCCTCCCCGCCGACCAAGAATCCGAGAAAACGTAAACGAAGCAATCCGTGCCCGGGAAGTCCGCGCGGTCTTTCCGGATGGCACGTCGAAGTCATGCCGACTTCCGCCGCTGTGCGCAAGGCGCAGGAAATGGGACTTGACCTGATCCTGATCGCGCCCACGGCCGAGCCGCCCGTCGCCAAGGCGATGGATTATGGCCAATGGCAGTACGAAAACAAGAAGAAACAGCACGACGCCAAGAGAAAGCAGCACATCATCCAGGTGAAGGAGCTGAAGTTCCGCCCCAACACCGACGACCACGATTACGATTTCAAGAAAAACCACGCCATTCGCTTTCTCAAGGAAGGCAACCGCGTGAAGGCGGTCGTGCAGTTCCGCGGCCGCGAAATCGCGCACGTCGATCTCGGCAAGAAGCTGCTGATGCGGTTTGCCGGGACTTGCAGCAGTACGGCGCCGTCGAAGGGCAGCCGCGGCTCGAAGGCCGCAACGCGCACGTGATCATCAGTCCGGTAAGAAGGACAAGGCAAAGAGCCCGAAAGAAGAAGGCCGGCAGAGAACAGGAAACCGCGGCTCGCCGCGGATCCCCCGCCGCCTGCGCCCGAAGCGACCGGCGGCAGCTGCACTGTCGGTTAATAAAACAGGTATTTCCGCCACTGATCGTCGCTCTTCCCGAGCAGACGCATCAGATGGCGACTGGTGTGCAGGCTGAACGGCCGAGGCGCTGCGAGCCAGTTTCATGCCCGCTTCCTCCGGCGTGCGATTCCCCTTGCGGTTATTGCAGGAATGGCAGCACGCCACCAGGTTTTCCCAGGTGGTTTCGCCGGCCGCGAGCGCGGAATCACATGATCAAGCGTCAGATCGCCGCCGGCGGAGTGCGCAGGCAGTACTGGCAAGTGTAGCGGTCGCGCATCAGGATGTTTTTGCGCGATAGGGCGCGGGTTTGATGCGGGATGCGGCGGTATTCGAGCAGCCGGATGACAGAGGGGAGCGTCAGGTTATGCGCGGGAGGAATGGATTGCAACGGGGCGTGCTCTTCTGCGGTGGCCACGCCTTTCAACACCAGCACGAGCGCGCGCCGCGCAGCACAAACGTTGATCGGCTCGTAGCTCGCGTTCAGAACGAGAACCGGTCTGCCCAAACGATCCACTACTGGCATCGACTAAGCTCCTCCAATTCGCTCCCTCTAAGAGGGTCGCTCAACTTCTAAGAGGGGCAGCCGCACGCCATTACGAGCGAACCGGCTAAACCCTCGTCAGACTCTTCCTTCGGTCCGCTCGAGCAAGGGTCAACACGGTCACCCGCTTCGCCCCCGCTCGTTTCAGCACCGCCGAGCAGGCGCTTGCCGTCGCGCCTGTCGTCAATACGTCGTCTATGAGCAAGACGTGTCGACCTTGCACCTCCTGACGACGCTTTACTTCAAATGCGCCGGCGACATTCGTCCGTCGCTGCGCGCGTGTCAATCCTGCCTGCGGATCTGTTCGTTTTCGCCGCTGTAAGCTTTTCGCCAGCGGGATTCCGGTACGCTTGGCCAGGAACTTAGCCAGCAACTCCGATTGATTGAAGCCGCGCTCCAGCCGCTTGCGCCAATGCAGCGGCATTGGAACAATCACATCGAAGTTCTGCTCTCGCGGCAGAGCTCCGTTCAGCAATCGACCAAGAGGAGAGGCCAGCGGCTTCACACCGCCGTACTTGAATACGTGAATCAGCTTCCGCAACGTCCCGTCGTATTCGCCGTACGAGTAAACGGCATCAAATCCATTCAGGCCGCTCCGGCATAGAGCACACCGGCCGTTTTCGTCGAGGGGAGCCGAGTTCAGAAAAGGACTCCGGCAATCAACGCAGAAGTACTCTGCGAGAAAAGGCTTAGGGGCGTCGAGACACGTGAGGCAGACTGGGATTCTGGAGACGTTTTCGAGGCGCTGGCCGCATACGCGGCAATCGTCAGGGAAGACGAGGTTAAACAGCGCTGAGGGGATTACCCTTACTGCGCGAGAATCGATGTGCGACGTAACTGTTTTTAGCCATCGAGTGGGGAAGATCCACCTCCACCGAGCAAAAACATTCTAGCACGTTATTGATCGGACTTGCAGACACTCCCCTGTAGCTGTAGCTGTAGCTGTAGCTGTAGCTGTAGCTGTAGCTGTCGCTAGCGCTTCGGCTCGAAAGGTGGATACGGCAGGGTGTCTGGAACCACGCGAACGGCAGATGTCACTTTCAGCGGGTACTTCCCGACCGCAGGGTATGTCAACTCGACAAAGTACGCGGACCAGCCCGTATCAGGCTTGTCGACCTTCGCCACCCACTCTCCGCGTTTCGGGCTCTGAACGGGTGAATCCTTCCACGACCGCCCGATCGTATCCACCCGAAAATCCCGAGCCTTGGGATTCGTCGCTTGCCACAGTTTCACCGCCGAGGGTTCACCCGAAGCCTTGACGCGAATCGTTCCGTCGTTCTCGAACTTCCAAGTTACTTTGGGCCGGGCGCGCTCATTCAGAAAGGCATCGTAGTACGCCTGAACATTGTCGAAAGCGTCGGTGCCCCGCATTGAATGCTCGCTATTCGGTACGTATCGCAGATACTTCTCACCCTTTAGATCGTCGAAGTAGAACTGCGAGGAATCCGGCAGAAAGAACTGATCCCCAGTGGCATTCACCAAATACTTCGGGATCGTCAGCCGGTCCCGATACTCATATGGATCCTCGATTTTCATCAGAGCGCGATATTCGGGCGTGCCCTGCCAATCGGTTATCTTCATATCCACATAGTCCTTGATCGCAGGAGCCCAAAACCCATAGGCCTGCCAGTGATGTCGAAACGAAGCCTCAACATTGAGCAGGTCAATGACGATCGGAATGATGGCCGTGACACGCTTATCAACTGCGGCCGTGGCCCATGTCGTCCACCCCCGCTTGGAGGCGCCGGAGACCACAAACTTATCGACGACTACCTTACCGCCCGCTTCGCTCGCGCAGAATGCCGTCACGGTGTCCATCGCTCGAACCGCGCTCTTCGTCATCGGCAGTCGCGCCGGCCATTTCTCATCGCCACCTCGTAGGAATTTGTCCCATGAGTATGCGATCAACTCATCCTCTACCCGTCCCTTGCTCTCCCCTGCAAACACGATCGGTTGATTCGGAACCATTCGCAACTCCGTTACAACCGTACCCGTATCGATGGCCATCGACGTCAGATTCGCCGGGGGTTGCGCCGGCGCGTTAGATCCGTTCGCTCCACCGGTGATGAACAGCAGACCAGTAGAATGCTTCAGTTCCTTCGGCTTGATAATCGTGACCCAGTGGCGCCACTCCGGCCGGTCCACCTCGGCAGCCGAGCGCCATGTTTGGGACGTCATGTCCAGCACGTACGCCGTGTACCCGTCGCCTGAAAGCGTCTTTATGACCTCAAATCTATAGCTCGGATCAGGGGACGCGACATACCGGTCCAGCGCAGTCTGCTTTTCGGCTGTGAGTATTTGGGTGAGAAATAAACAAATCAGGAGCGCTCGGAGCACGGTTCTTCGTCCTTTCTACGCGTTTATTCGATAGGGCGCCGAGAACAGATACTACCACGAACATTTTCGACAACCTATGAAAAGATCGTTATTGTCAGGCTTACTGCTGTCACAGATCGGGCTGTTTGCTGTCGAACCGGCTCGATATGAGTTCAAGGTTTTAGCCACTTCGAAAACGTCGACCATGGAGAAGGAGATGAACAACGCCGCCGAGGCGGGGTACTCGTTCCAAGGCGTCATGGGAGGCGAGACAGCGTTCGGCGGCAAAGAAGTAGTGGTAATCATGGGCCGGACGGCGGGCCGGAAGCTAAGAACCTATAAACTCCTCGCCGCCAATAAGACATCCACGCTCGAGAAGGAAATGCAGGACGCCGCCGATGCAGGTTACGAGTACAAGGGACAAACAATTTTCGAATCCGCGTTCGGTGGCCGTGAAGTCAGCGTGATTATGGAGCGCGATCTGGAATCGTCATCGAAAGGAACGAGATATAGATTGATTGCCACAGCACGTACGTCCACGCTTGAGAAAGAGCTCGCGGAGTCAGGCGTCCAAGGCTACGCTGTCGTCGGAATGACCGTATCAAAGACTGCATTCGGCGGTAACGAGGTTGTAAGCATCCTTAAGCGCGCCGGCTCCGCAGAGTAGTGTGTACGAAATAGCTGCCATTTTTACCGTTCGCTTCTCTCGGGATGCCGAGCGTTATGAACCCGCGATATGATGTCGCCTTGGGGACCAACGTTTCAGTACAACCGAAGACAAAGACACCTGCCTGGTGGCAGCAGGAAGATTGGATGGCGGTGTGGCTCGGCGGCTTCTTTCTCGTCGCGGTTCTGCTTGGCCTGCGTCTACCGCTGCCCGCATTCAAATGGTCGGACTCGGCCTCTCTTGGAACAATCGCCAGCTCGGGCGTTCTCGGACAACTGGCCCTCATCTGTGGTATCTATCTGGCTACATCTTTACCAGGCGCCGTTGCGCTCGGCGCCAAGGCGGGTCGCTACGTCACTGGTTTCCCGTTCGTCTTCGTACTTGCCTGGCTCGCGCAGGTAGCCGCCGGCAATGCGACCGCCAATTACTGGGGAATCGAGTACGTCATTTTCGCGCTGATCTTGGGCCTGTTTGTCAGCAATGTGATTGGGGTACCTGCATGGCTGCAGGAGGCAGTCCGGACCGAGTACTACATCAAAACGGGCCTCGTGATCATGGGGGCCACCATTCTGTTTCAGGAGATTATGACCGCGGGCGCTCTCGGCATGCTCCAGGCGGTGGCGGTTGTCATTGTGATCTGGTATCTCACGTTCTGGCTCGCGAAGCGGTTGCGCCTCGACGATGAGTTCGCGGCCATGCTCGCCTCGGCTGTTTCCATTTGCGGTGTATCGGCCGCCATCGCAACGTGCGGCGCCATACAAGGCGATCGACGGAAGCTCAGCTACGTCGCGTCACTAGTGCTAATCGTGGCAGTCCCGATGATCGTTATCCAGCCCTGGATTATCCGCGGCATCAACATGCCGGACATTGTGGGTGGAGCTTGGCTCGGAGGCACACTCGACACGACCGGATCCGTTGTCGCGGCCAGCGCATTGATCAGCGAAACCGCGATGAAGATCGGGACCATCGTGAAGTTCTCCCAGAACGTACTCATCGGCTTCGCAGCATTCTTCCTTTCTATCTGGTGGACGATACGCCGTCCCGTCGAAGGTCAGGAACGCCCGACCGTAGGGGTAATCTGGGAGCGCTTCCCGAAGTTCGTCCTCGGCTTCATCGTCTCATCGCTCGTATTTTCGCTGCTCGTCGATGCGAATACTGTCAAAGCTACGAAATCCTTGATTGGCGGCCTGCGCACGTGGTGGTTCGCCCTAGCGTTCACGTCCATCGGATTGGAAACGAAGTTCACTGACCTGCTGTCGATGGAAGGTGGAAGGCCGTTCGTCGCCTTTATGGGAGGCCAGTTCGCGAACCTGATATGGACTCTGCTCCTGGCTTATTTGATCTTCGGGGGTGTCTTCTTCGCCCCTCCGTCGATCTAGCGAGAATTGGCCATTTTGGAGCACTCGGGCTTTCGCTTTGACCATCGGGAGCCCTTCAAATCCAACGCGCTGATACAGGTCGCTGGACGCATCGCGTACGAGACCGGAGACGCGAACAACGTCGACCCCTCATGCAGAATCCTGCAGGCGGACGCCGGCGAGCGAGAATGTCTAAAGGCTCGCTTGACTGTACTATAAAACTAGTACAGTATTATCCTCGGAGGGTATCGATGCATTCTTTCGCAATCGCGATTCTTCTTGCCTACACCGAGCTGACTTCGTCGCAGTTTGTCGGAAAATGGGAAGGCAAGTTCAACGATCTTCCCGCCATTGAAATCACCCTTGTCCCCGACCAGGACCGCATCAGCGGTACGATCGGATTCGTTTTTCAGCAGCGCAGAGCGGATGGCAGTTGGGAGGCAAAGGACATTCACACCACTCCCATTCTTTCGCCGAACGTGCAAGGCGGCCACTCTGACTTTCGAGACCGCGCACCACAAATCGCACGGCAGCGCTGAATTCGGCCCGAATGTACGTTTTCAGATGACGGTCGTAAACAGCACCGAGGCACGCCTATTCAAGATCGGCGACGGAAATCCTTCGGGACCAGGGCTGAAGCTCACGAAAACGAACGGTCGGAAGCAAAAAGGGCCGAGACGTTAATCTCGGCCCTTCGCACAACTAAATTAAATTGCTAACTAACGTGCCGCAAGCAGCGCACGCAGGTGTCGAGCCCGCTCAGGTGAGCGAAGTTGGCGGAGCGCCTTCGCTTCAATCTGCCGGATGCGTTCACGCGTAACGTCGAACTCCTGCCCGATCTCCTCGAGGGTATGTTCACGTTCACACCCGATACCGAAGCGGAGCCGAATAACCTTCTCCTCCTTGGGAGAAAGCGTCTTCAGGATATTTGCCGTCTCATCGCGAACGTTGGAATCGATGACCGCATCGACTGGGGAACCTACCCACCGGTCCTCGATCAAGTCGCCCAGCGCAGACTCACCGTCGCGTCCAACCGGTGTCTCGAGAGAGACCGGATCGCGAGAGATCGTCTTCAGCTTTTGCACCTTCTCAACCGGAATATCCATCCGGCGGCTGATTTCATCATTCGTCGGAGCACGACCCAGTTCCTTCTCGAGTTCACGAGTTGCCCGGAGGAACTTGTTCATGCTCTCGTTCATGTGCACCGGAATACGAATCGTACGAGACTGGTCCGCGATGGCTCGCGTGATCGCCTGCCGTATCCACCAGGTGGCATATGTAGAGAACTTATAGCCGCGGCGATACTCGAACTTGTCGGCCGCGCGCATCAGACCGATATTGCCTTCCTGGATCAAATCCAGAAGGTGCAGACCGCGGTTCACATACTTCTTTGCCACCGAAACGACGAGTCGAAGGTTGGCCTCAACCAGATCCTTCTTGGCCTTCTCAGCCTCGATCTCACCATGCCGGATGACCAGCAAGGTATGCCGCAGATCGGAAAGGCTGGCGCCCGCCATCAACTCACGCTTCCGAGCCTCGCGCTTGAGCTCCCGAACCCGCGCCTGATTCGCTGGATCGCTGTGATCATCCAGACGCTTCAATTCGGATTCGATTTGGGCCAGTTCGTCGGCAGCCCGCTCCAGTTCTTTCCCGAACTGCTTCCAGCGGCTGCCCAGAAATGGAATAGCCCGAATCCCCTTGGATGTCTCGACTCGCGCACGGCTGTACTTCATGACAGCCTTTTTGCGGAGCTTTTTGTTGGTCGGCGTAACCGCGTTCGCCTTATCCATCAACTGCTGCTGCTTCTTGTACAACGCAGAAACATCAGCAAAGAGTTGCTTGGCTTCTTCCCGGCGCTTCTTGTCCGCCGGACTGCCCTCTTCGATCTCCGCATTGCCGAGATCCACCAGGTCATCAAGATCCTGGATCTCCCGCTTGATATTTTCAGCGATCTCAACTACCAGTTGCTGAACAAGAGGCGACCGGCTGATCGACTTCTGCATCCGGAGCTTCCCGCGCTCCATTTTGCGGGCGAGGCTAACCTCACCATCGCGGGTCAGAAGGGGTACGGCACCCATTTCGCGCAAATAAACGCGAACGGGATCGTCCGTATAGATCGATTCTTCTACTGGTGCGCCAGCTTGTGGATCGTCGGTATCCTGCTCTTCTGGATGAAAAAATGCTGTATCGTCGTCAAAAGGAATGCCAAGCGGCTCTGTCGCGTCGCCTATATACTGATCTTCAAAATGATCCACTTCAGACTCACCTCCCCGCTATAAGAATGCAATGTTCAAGGGAGTGCCCGGGGGTTGGCCTCCGCAGTGCCGGAATACCTGTGGAAAACCATCCGGCGATGGTAGGAGACGACTGCAAAAGATGTGTACGCAGTGCAGGTCCAGTATAGCACCAATCTTCTGCCGAGTTAAGCCCTATGTACAAGATGTTTCTAACGGCTTTCCGTTTCAAGTAATTCTTACAGTAGGACTTCTGCTGCCCTTGTACTATTTGGATGCGCGCCGATGCCCCGACGTAACACCTCTGAGTTGTTTTATGCCCTCTTTTTGCTTCACCAAATCGCTGACCTCCCGGAGAAACGCATCCACGTCCTGGAAATCCCGGTAGACCGAGGCGAATCGAACGTAAGCAATCTTATCCAGTCCCTTCAGGCTCTCCATAAGCAGTTCCCCTATCTCTACAGTCGATAACTCCCGATCCGAGGTTTCCGACAGTTTCGTCTCAACGTCATCAATGATTTCCGCCAGCTTCCCCATGCTGATAGGCCGTTTCTCACTGGCTTTCACGAGACCCTGCATCACTTTCTGACGGTCAAACTTCTCACGCCGGCCATCTTTCTTGACAACCATGTAAGGAATCTCATCAATCCGCTCGTATGTCGTAAATCGACGAGCGCATTTCAGGCACTCTCGGCGGCGTCGGATCGACTCGCCTTCTTTGCTCTCTCTCGAGTCAATGACCTTGTCTTCCGGATAGGTGCAAAACGGGCAACGCATACCCTCAGCTAAGACGCTCCGTATCTATATTTCTCAATTCACGCCACTTCAGCCCCTCATGCACCGCCAGCAAAACCCCAATCGGAGCTACAAACACGTACATCGTGAGCCAGATCACGATAGCGACTGCTGTCGCTGCCGCGAAGTCAACCCCAAACAGCTCCGTCAGAATAACGACAGATGCAACTTGCATTCCCCCGCCGATTCCCGGAATCTGAACTATACTTCCAAACGCGACGAATCCGATGAATACTGCGCTGTCGACGACTGAAAACGTAGACGTTTGCGGAAACGACCTCAGCAGGCACCAGGTCGCGCCCACGATAATCGCCCATTCCGCGATACTGTAGGCAAGGATCTGGGCCGTAAACAATCCGCTCCGCGATGCCTGCATGCCACCGGCGAAGGAGACGAGGATGTTTTCGATCCGGCCGCGGAAACGCTCGGGAATCGCGGGTAGGGCATCCCGGATTCTGCGCTGGGCAGCCTCCGAGAAGATGCTGATCATCACCAACACGCCGACGCAAACCAGGCAGAGCACCGCAACCACGACGCCGCCCGTCCGGAGGAGCCACTGCATTCCCGGCCCTAAATTCGCCGGATGGATCTGAACCTGGGTCAGCGCAAAACCGAAAATCACCAAAACCAGGAGTAAATCCCAGATGCGTTCCAGTATCCAGATCGCCATTTGTGCCGAGAACGAAGTACCCTCTCGCGCCGCAATCAGATATGGACGGATCAATTCCCCTGGGCGGCCTAATATCACAATTCCTGTAAATCCGATTACAGTTGCACTCAGGATCTTATGGAATCGGGAATGAGGGGCAAAGGGCCGCATCATCACCTGCCAGCGGAGGGCTCGCCCCACGTAAGTCAACAGCACCAGCGCGATCCCCAGGCTCAACCAACCTGGATGAAGGTGCGTGAACGTTGTCCGAAACCGCTGCCATTCGAAGTCGGACCCGCCGAGCCGCCATAGCAAAAGCGCGATGGCCAGCAGACCACCTACCACGGCCAATATGATCGTGACCGGTCTGCCGGCCAATCGCTGTGTGCGCAACCTGTTCTATGATAGGGCCGATACCACAGAAACCGTGAACTTCCGAGGTAGCTTTCTCGTTCTAGCTAACAGGAGTAAGGAAAGGCTGGAGCCGTTGGCGAATGCCTGAGACGGAGAGCGAGATGTCGGCAGCCGCAATAGTTCAAGCAAGTCCGCGTCAGGACTTGCCTCGGTTCTTCGGCGAAACAAAGGATGCCGGCCAGGACACTCGTACTTTGGATCCTGATTATCCATTAGTTGAGCAGTGCCTCAGCGGAAGTGAAGCCGCCTGGGAAGAACTCGTCCGCGTTCACACGCGGCGTGTGTACTCGGTATGTTTCCGGTTTACTGGCGCGGATTCCGAAGCCCAGGATCTCACTCAGGAGGTCTTCCTCCGCGTTTTCCGTACGCTTAGGAGTTTTCGAACCGGTGAGGGAACTTTCGGAGTCTGGCTGAACCGGCTCACCCGGAATTTGCTGATCGATCACTACCGCCGGACCAAGCAGGAACGCAGTACCGATTCTATAGAAGAGCAATTGCCCCGAATCGAAGAGTCGAACGCGATTACTGCCCGGACAGATAGCATGCTCGCCGGACGCGAAGCAAGCGAACTCCTGCAGGGAGCGTTGAAAAAGCTCTCGCCGGAACTACGTGAAACAGTGATCCTGCGCGACATTGAGGAATTGGAGTACCGGGAGATCGCGCAGGTGTTGCAGGTGCCCGAGGGCACCGTCAAGTCGAGGCTAAACCGGGGACGTGCCGAACTGGCGCGGCTCTTGAGGCGCCATCGCGCGACGGTGTAAGGAAACCATGAATTGCACTGATTTCGAGATTCTGCTTTGCGATTACATGGACGGGACGCTTGACGAGGCGCGCCGCTCCGAACTCGAAGCCCATCAGCTGGAGTGTGCGTCTTGCGCAGAACTGGCGAAAGATGTGGCGGGCGCTGTTGCATTCATCGCCCGAGTCCCTCAGGTTGAGCCGCCGCCCGAACTGCTGGCGAAGATCGCCTTTGACATCCCCCAGGAAAGTAGTCCGAAGCGCGGGCTGAAGGCGCGGATCTCCGGTTGGCTGCGCCCCGTGGTTCAACCAAGGTTCGCCATGGGCATGGCAATGACGATTCTGTCGTTCTCTATGCTCGGACGGTTTTCAGGGATTGAAGTAAGAGACTTGAAGCCCTCCGATTTGCAGCCGGCCAAAGTATGGGCTGCCGTCGACGACCGGGCACACCGGGCCTGGGGTCGAGCCGTGAAGTATTACGAAAATCTGCGCCTGGTCTACGAGGTCCAGTCGCGGCTACAGGAATGGTCCGAACAGGACGAACGGAAAAACCGCGAAGGAACAGAAAAGAAATGAATTGCGCCAATCATCCCGACACGGCTGCGGTCGCTTACTGCAGAGTTTGCGGTAAGCCTCTTTGCCAGGTTTGCCAAAGGCAGGCGCAGGGTACCGTGTATTGCCAGGAGCATGAGCCTGCGGCCGCTGCAGCGAACCCCTACACAGCGCCGCCGGCCGCGTCGCCGTACGCGGCCCCTTATGCGCCGACTCCCGGAGCGCCGTCCCCGGGGCTCGCCTTTGTACTCGGCCTCATCCCCGGTGTGGGAGCGATTTACAACGGGCAATACGCCAAAGGTGTAATTCACGTGATCTTACTCGGCATTCTAATCAGCATCGTCAGTTCCGACTCGGCACACGGATTCGAGCCTTTGTTCGGCATGCTGATTCCTCTCCTGTTCTTTTACATGGCGTTCGAGGCGTACCACACCGCGGCAAAACGTCTCCGCGGCGAACCCGTCGATGAGTTCTCGAGTATTCTCACGGTTGGCCGCGCGGGACGGGGTTTCCCGATCGGACCGATTCTCCTGATTCTCATGGGCGTCGTGTTTCTTCTTGAAACGCTGGATATCGTCCGTCTGTACCAAATTGTCAGATACTGGCCGGTTTTTCTGATCCTCCTCGGCTGCTACATGCTTTACATTCGGCTGCGCGGTGACGAGCCGGCAATCCCCGCCGAGTCCGAGGTTTCAAATGAACGCTAGCGCCTGGCAAATCATCCGCGCCGTGCGCGGACCCGTTCTGCTCATCACGTTCGGTAGTTTGATGGCCTTGAACCACATGGACACGCTCAGTTTTGAGCGCACTTGGCCGATTCTGATCATCGTGTACGGACTTTTCAAGCTGTTGGAGAGAATGATGGCGCGCCCGGTACCTCCGACATGGCCGCAACCGGGGTACACGCCGCCATATCCGCCGTATCAAGCGCCACCGCCACCAACAACGCAATACCCTCAAGGAGGCGCCCAATGACCCGCAGTTCTATTGTTGGACCCATCATTCTGATCCTGATCGGGGGGTTATTTCTCGCGAACAATCTGCGGCCCGATATCCCGATGCTCGAATTCCTGGGTCGGTTCTGGCCGTTCATGCTGATCGCGTGGGGAGCGGTTCGGTTGGTTGAAATCCTTATCTGGACCTTGCGAGGTAAGCCTCTGCCAGTAAACGGCATCTCAGGAGGCGAATGGTTCCTGGTGATCTTCTTGAGCCTCATCGGAACTGGCCTGTATGCCTTCCATACCAGCGTTGGCTGGCCGCCGACCAGAATTCGCATGCACGGCATCGAGATGTTCGGCGAAGCCTTCGACTACACGATCGAAGAGAAAAAGACTCAGATTGGCAAGAACCGCCGTGTAATCCTTGAAAACCTTCGAGGGAATAGTCGCATCACCGGGGCCGACACCACCGACATCATCGTCTCCGGGCGCAAAACCGTGCGATCCATGTCGAGGGACTCGGCTGACAACGTGAATCGCAACACTCAACTTGAAGTCATCGAGCAGGCTGACGCGATCGTAATCCGCACCAACCAGAACCGCGCTGCGGAAGAGCGGTACGTCACGGCGGACCTCGAGATCACGCTTCCGAAAGGCGTCAACATCCAAGCCCGAGGACGCGACGGCGACTTCGAAGTCAACAACTTGCAAGGCAGAGTGGAGATTGATAGCGACCATGCCGGCGTTCGGGTGCAGAACCTCGCCGGCGACCTTCGCGTTAATGTTCGGCGCAGCGATCTGATCCGAGCCGAAACGGTCCAAGGCACCGTTGAGTTGCAGGGTCGCGGCAACGATGTTGAACTCGAAAACGTTCAGGGCCAGGTGACAATCGATGGCTCTTGGGGCGGCGAATTGCACTTCCGCAATCTTGCGAAGCCCATTCGGTTCCAGGGAATACAGGCCGAACTTCAGGTTCAGAAAATAGCGGGCGATCTCCGGCTGGGCCGAGGCTTCGTCAACGGAGATTCCATCACAGGGCCAATAATTCTCCGAGGCCACACGAAAGGCTGTTGCGATGTACGTCTCACCGACTTCAGTTCGTCTCTCGAAATCGCAGTTCAGCGCGGAGACGTGGAACTCAGGCCTGGCCGGACGTTACCGAAAATGGATGTCGAAGTTCGAAACGGCACTGTCGACCTGGCGATACCCGGTGACGCCAAGTTCACCCTCAAAGCCCAAGTAGCTAAAGGTGAAGTTGAGAACGAGTACGGAGATGCTCTGCGAGTTTCCGACGAAGGTCGCGGCGGCTCGATCACCGGAAATGTGGGAGAAGGTCCGTCGATCGCAATCACGACGGAGCGCGGACATATCGCGATCCGCAAAGCCGACGATTTTCCCGCAGTAGCGCCACTTACCCCGCAGCCACCTCGATCTCCTTTGCCGCCGAGGTCTGAGTAGGATTGATCGTCGCCATTCTCGGATGTGGCTACACAGGCGAACGTGTCGCGCACAGAATGCTCCAGCGCGGCGCGCGCGTCATGGGCACATCGCGCCACCCGGATCGCCTCCCGTCGATTCCGGGGTTAGAGACCATAAAACTGGACGTAAGCGAGCCGTTCTCGCTAGACTTCATTCCCGGCGAAGCCCTGATTCTGCATTCCATTCCGCCACTCGACGACGATAATCCCGAATCCATCCCGCAAGCGTTGAGTGACCGGCCCGCGCGGGTCGTTTATCTCTCCTCCACCGGTGTATACGGCGGCCAAAAGGACGTAGATGCATCCACATCTCCCTCTCCGAGGCATCCCCGCGAGCAGCAGCGACTCGCAGCCGAAGCCGCGATCAGCGCAGGACCTTGGTCCTCGATGATTCTCCGCCCCGCTGCAATCTACGGTCCCGGACGCGGAGTCCACGTCAGCATGGAGGAAGGACGTTTTCGCCTCGTGGGCAGCGGCGACAACTTCGTCTCTCGCATCCATGTCGACGACCTGGCAGCCCATGTTGAAGCTGCCCTGTTGAGTGGCATCACGGGAGCTTGGCCAGTCGCTGACGACCATCCTTGTACGTCCCAGGAGATCGCGTCATACTGCTCCCATCTCCTGAACGTTCCGATGCCGGAAACAATGGATCGAGACCACGCGCACCCGACTCGGCGAGCCGATCGTCGCGTCGATGGACGCGCTGTTCGCGACAAACTGGGAATCCGTCTCTCATTCCCTTCGTATCGAGAAGGAATACCCGCCAGTTTGAAAAAAGCCTAAAACTTTCCTCAAGTTAGTACCCCCCCAGCCGAAAAGCTTCACAAATGGCGGTGGAAGTGCTTATCTCTCAGAACGCGCAGCAGTCGGACGCGGCTGCTGTCGCAAGCCAATTGCAAGCTCTGCAGTTCGCATTCGATTCTTCAGAGCGAAAGGCATTCGAGCAGGCGCTGGAGGCAAGCGAACGTCGGTATAGAGACTTGTTCGACAACGTGCTGACCGGCGTTTACCGTATTACCGCTGAGGGATCGATCTTACTCGCCAATCCGGCACTCCTGCGCATGCTCGGAGCAACTTCGATTAAGGACGCGCGAATCCGCCGGGTCGACCCGGGGGCGTATGCCCGCAGCACCGATCGCGAAGGGCACGTCCGTTCCCTGGAAACGAATTGGATCAAGAACGACGGGGAGTATCTCACCGTTCGGGAAACCGCCCGTTCCGTCAAGGACGCAACGGGATGCGTTCTCTTCTACGAAGGGATAGTCGAAGACATCACCAGCGAGAAGAAGGCGGAGATGTTCGACCGGGGTTGCCGGCATGTCCTCGAAATGGTCGCCCGCAATGAGCCGCTGAACGATGTACTCGCGCGAATCGCCGCACTGCTGGAGTCACAAGCGCCAGGTAGAACCTGCTCCGTCGCGCTTCGCCGCGGGGACCGGCTATATCCGATTCCCAGCTCGAAAGTGGGCGCGAGTTCGTCGCAATCCGGCTTGCCCCTGCGAAAAGGCTTCGGCTGCTGCGCGGAGGCGGTGGAATCCAAGCAAACGATTGTCGCTCCGAACGTCGAAGCATCCGCGCTATTCTCGAATGTCCGCGAAGTATTTGGGCTGCTCGGAATTCAGGGCGCGTGGAGCACCCCCATCTGTTCCGACGGCGAGGTGAAAGGGACTATCGCCATGTTCCGGCATGAGACGGGAGTTCCGCACAGCCAGGAGCTTGCCCTCACGGAAACAGCGAGCCGGCTGGCGGCTGTAGCGATCGAGCATCGCCGTCTTTACGACAACATGCATCGTCAGGCAACGAGAGATCCCTTGACGGGCCTGCCGAATCGCTTCGTTTTCGAGGAGACTCTAGCTGACCGCTTGCTCGACGCTCGGAACTTAGCCCTCCTCTGGATCGATCTCGATCGCTTTAAGGAAGTAAACGATTCTCTCGGCCATCGCGTCGGTGACGCGCTGATCAAGGAAGTCGCGGACCGTCTTAGAGACTGCACCGGTGGCTCCGGACTCCTCGCCAGAACCGGCGGTGACGAGTTCGCAATCATCCTCCATCCCGTCATGGGCCGAAAGCACGCAGAAGCTTGCGCAATGAGACTCCTTGCCGCGCTTCAACCCGCGTTCCAGATCGGTGAGTACGAGTTGTTCATCACGGCAAGCATCGGGGTAAGCATGTCGCCCGATGACGCGACGACCGCGGCCGAGTTGCAGCAGAAAGCCGACGCGGCGATGTATCGCGCCAAAAACAGTGGCAAAAACTGCTATGCGTTCTTCGAAGCCGAGTTGGAGCGTGGAGCGCGCGAGCGGCTGGAGATCGAAACCCGCCTCCGCCGAGCGCTACAAAACGGCGAGCTTCGACTCTTCTATCAACCGCAAGTCGACCTGCAGGGCCGGCTTGAAGGAATGGAGGCGCTCCTGCGGTGGCAGCATCCTAAGCGCGGCATGATTGCCCCGACTGAGTTCATCTCGATTGCGGAGGAAACCGGACTTATCGTTCCCATCGGATCGTGGGTTATCCGCGAAGCATGCCGCCAGTGTGCTGAATGGCATAAAGCCGGCTACAAAAACCTGAAAGTCGCCGTGAACGTCTCAGCGCTCCAGTTTTATTTCTCTGACCTGCTGGAGATCGTTCGTAATGCATTGAGCACGTACAATCTACCCGCTCAGTGCCTGGAGTTGGAACTCACCGAGAGCCTCATCATGCGCAACTCTGACGAATCGACCAAAGAATTGCAGCGGCTGCGGGCTTTAGGTCTCACGGTCGCCATCGACGACTTCGGTACCGGATACTCTTCGCTCAGCTATTTGCAAAAACTACCTGTCGACCTCCTGAAGATCGACAAATCCTTCCTTCAGGACGTGGAGGTGGTCAGCACGTGCGCACTGATCAAAGCGATTACTGCCGTTGCGCACAGCCTCGGGCTCCGGGTTGCTGCCGAAGGAATAGAAACGCAGGTTCAACTCGATTCCATTCGTGCGATCGGAGTGGATCTGGCGCAAGGATTTCTGTTTGGGAAGCCGATGTCGAGCGAAGTGGCGACCGGGTATCTAGAATCGGCGCAGCTCATTTAGCGCCGACGGGCGTACCATCGCGGATCTCATCCGAAGCTCGCCGCACGAGAACATCGCCTTCCTGAATGTCAGGACTGATTAACTCGACCAGATCTCCGATGCTCCGGCCTTTGCGGACATCTACCCACTCGGCGCGTCCGCCCCGAACCCGGACGACAAAGGTGCGCTCCGTCGTGGTCACTACCGCAGTCGGAGGAGCCAGCAAGGAATGCCGGCGCTGACGAACAGGCCAGTCCACCTGGGCGTACATCCCGGGAGAAAGCTTGCCATTCGTGTTAATAACGTCCGCCTCCACCGGCATCGTGCGCGTTTTCAGATCGAGAGATCGCGGGATTCGCGCAATGGTTCCGCGGAAGGATTCCCCCGCGAAGGCCGAGACGGTGAACATCACGGACCCGCCGCGAACGACGCTCCCGGCTTCCGTTTCCGGAACAGGCACGATCAAACGAAGCCGCGATACTTGCTCAATGCGGACTAGCCTCTCGCGACCGGGTCCAACGAGCGCCCCCGGATGGACATCTCGTTCCGTCACAACGCCGTCGAATGGCGCCGTGATCCGAAGATACTTCAGGTTTTCCCGTAGGGGTTCCACAGCCGCGGCAGCGGAACGCTTCGAACTCTCGAGCGCCGCTACTACCGCGCGGGCGGCAGCAACCGCCTTTTCCGCCGTGATCAGTTCATTCCCGGCGATAGCACCCGCCGTCGCGGACGCCGCGTTCATTCGATCATACGTACTCTGCGCGGAAGCCAACTTCGCTTCCGCCTCTGCACGCTGCGACTCGATGATCTCGACTTTTGATACAGCTTCAGCAACCTGGGCCTGCATCTCAGGGGCGCTTAGCTCGGCGATCACCTGTCCTTTCTGAACGGCGGATCCTCGGTCAACGCTGATCTTCTCGAGATAGCCGGTTACCCGCGCATAGATGTCGACCGCTTGATAGGGAGCCAGATCTCCAGTCAACTTGACCGAACGCTCCACCGCCTGACTCGTGACCTTAACCGTTTCGACCTGCGCAAATGCGTTGCAAGCCGCGAGCACCGCCACTGCGCTAACGAGCTTCATACCACCTGCTTTCCGGATCTGTAGGATCAAGCGAAACGCTACCCGCCCCGGCCCGCGATTGCAGAATTGCATAGAGTCCGGGCAATACGAGCAGGGTCGCGAATGTCGCCGCTACCAGCCCGCCAATAACCGCACGGCCCAGCGGAGCAGTCTGCTCAGCCCCTAGCGCAATCGGGATCATGCCCGCGATCATCGCGGTTGCGGTCATTAACACGGCCCGAAGCCGGTCCCGAGCGCCAGTAGCGGCGGCTTCCACTGCATTCCCGGTCGCTACTCGGGTTCGCTCCGCAAAGCTGACCAGCAGAATCGCGTTCGCGACGGCGATGCCCATCGCCATAATCGCCCCCGTGAACGATTGGACGTTTAGGGTCGTATTGGTAAGCAACAACGCCACAGCCACACCCAATAAGACAGCAGGCAGCATCAGCACAATACTCAGTGAGAGCCGGAACGATTGAAAGGCTGCGGCCAGCAACAGGAATATTGCTCCGATTGACAGCGCCAGCCCTAGACGAAGGCCGCTCAGCGTCTCCTCCAATGGGGGAATCTGGCCACGCAAGTTCACGGTCACGCCGCGAGGAGGAGTTCCTGCCCGCTGAACAGCCGCTCGGATCGCCTTCGAGGCATCTCCCAGCGGCACACCCTCCACGTTGGCCGTGAACGACACCACGCGCTGCATGTTGTAGCGATCGATCTCTCCCGCCGTTTTTCCCAGCTTCACACTAGCGACATCTCCGAGCAGAGGGCGCGTTCCTCCGTTGGACATCACTGGGAGATTCCGAACATCATCGACCGAAGCCATGCGGTTCTGCGGGATCTCCACCTGAATCTGGAACGCGTTGCCGCTCGCGGGGTCACGCCAATAATTCGGCTCGACAAAACGGCTCGAAGACGTTGCCGCCACCAGTGAGCGCGTCACGTTGGATGCTGTCAGTCCATACTGCCCTGCCCTGTCGCGGTCGACCGCGACTTCTAGCGTCGGATAATCGAACGGCTGTGAAGTTTCGAGGTCGCGAAGGAACTTCAGCTTCACCAGTTCCGCCCGGACTTTCTGTGCATGCTCGCGATTGGCCCCCATCGCCGGACCTTGTATGGCAACCTCAACCGGAGTGGGTGACCCGAAGCTCAATACCTGACCGATAATGTCACCCGCCTCGAAGCTGATGGCCGTGTCCGGCATCGCTTTCGCGAATCGGGCCCGCAAGCGTTCATTCAGCTCCTCGCCCCTGAACGGGCGCCCGGCTTGAGCGCCACCTTCAACACCGCTTCATGCGGGCCAGCCGTCCACAGATAGATCGTATTGATTGGATAACTGGGAGGCTGAACACCGATAAATCCCGTGCTGATGGCCACGTTGTCCGCGCCCACCTCCTCCCGGATCACATCAAGGGCCCGCAGCGCCATCACTTCCGTCCGCTCGATTCGGGTACCCGTCGCGGCCCGCAGCCGGATCTGGAACTGATTCGTGTCGGCGGACGGAAACAATTCCGTCCCAATACGTGGCAGAAGTATCCATAAACAGAACCCGACCACCACTGCATACCCCATCGTCGCCAACCACCGGAAGCCGAGCACGCGATCCAGAGTTCGGCCGTATGCCGAACGCAACCTGGACTGGCGTTCACCTTGACTGGAGCGCTCTCGCATCAACCAGACGGAAAGCACGGGCACAACCGAGCTCGAGAGCGCATACGATGCCAACATCGCGAAACCCACAGCCAGAGACAGCGGCACGAACAGCTGCCTCGCGATCCCAGCCATAAACAAGGAGGAGACAAACACCGAAAGGATGCAAAGCATCGACAGCAATCGCGCCGTCGCGGTCTTATTGGCAGCATTCAGCACAGCGTGTGGCCGGGAGAGTCCGGCCGACATATGGGTATGGATGTTCTCGATCTCAACCGTAGCTTCATCGACCAAAACGCCCACGGCAAGCGCCAGTCCGCCAAGAGTCATGATGTTGATGGTTTGGCCGAATGCCCATAACATCACGACGGAGGAGAGCAGCGCGATCGGGATCGTGGTAATGACGATCAAGGCGCTGCGCCAATCGCGCAGGAAAAGCAGGACGACCAGTCCGGTCAACACCGCCCCAAGTACACCCTCGTTGATCAAGCTGCGAATCGCGTCCACCACATACCGCGATTGATCGAACTCGAGGCTGATTTTCACGTCCTGCGGCACGACCGCTTGCATAGCAGGCAGCGCTCGTTTCACACGATCGATGACGGCCAACGTGCTCGCATCGGAACGTTTGGTGACAGGAATGTAAACGGTTCGCTTGCCGTTCACATGAGCGTAGCCTGTGACGATATCGGTGCCGTTCTCGACGATCCCGATGTCTCGCAAATATACATTCGGTCCGTTTCTCGCACGAACAGGAGCATCCATCAGTTCCGGCAAATTCGCGCCTATTGTTGCGTTCGTTGACGCGAACCGGGTTACATCCCCGGTGCGCACGTTGCCGGAAGGTTGCACACTGCTGGAGGTATTGACGGCAGCAATCGCCTCCCCTGGCGAGATGCCATACGCGCGCATCCGATCAGGATCGAGACGAACGACAATCGTCCGCTGATTCCCGCCAAATGGCGGAGGCGCTGAAACACCTTGCAATGTCGCAAAGAGCGGACGCACGCGATTAAGCGCGAAATCCTGCATCTCTCCGGGCGAGCGCGCAGGACTCGAGAACACGAGTTGTCCGACTGGTACGCTACCCGCATCGAATCTCGTAATGAACGGAGGAACAGCGCCCGGCGGCATGAACGCGCGCGAACGGTTTACATACGCAACCACTTCCGCCATCGCCTGATTCATATCCGTGTCCTCATGAAACACGAGCTTCATCAGGGCGACGCCTTGGATGTTCTTCGATTCAACGTGTTCAATGCCAGTGATGTAGAGGAAGTGATACTCGTAGTAATACGTGAGGAAGCCTTCCATCTGCGCGGGATCCATGCCGCCATACGGCTGCGCCACATAAATAGCCGGATCACCGAGCTTTGGAAAAATATCTGCCGGCATGCGGCGAATCGCCAATCCGGCTGCGAGCACGATCGCGAGCACAGCGACCGCTACGCTTACCGGTCGGCGCATGGCTCCAATTACGAGCCACATTACTTCTGCACCTCGCTCAGGAACGGCTGCAGATCGCCCTGTGCAGCAGCCACCGCAAGCCGGGCCCGCCAGATATTCAGACGAGCCAGCGCATCATCGATCTCCGCGTTCGTGAGCAGGCGCTGCGCATCCGCCAATTCGGTCAAATTCGCCAGACCCGATTCATACCGGGCTCGCGCCTGACGTTCACCCGCTCGCGCCGCATCCACTTGCGTCGGAGTTTGTGCCGCAATACGAATAGTTGCATCTAAAGCAGCCTCAGCCCGAAGTACGCGGGTACGAATCTCCAAGGCGATTTGTTGCTCGCGCGCCTGTTCCGTCCCAACGCGCGCCTGCTCGGCAGCTTTGCGCGCACGAAGAGAGGGAAATTCCAGCGCCGGAAACGTGACAGTCAGTCCGACAGCCCAGTTCTGAATATTCGGCCCGATGCCCGCCAGCGCGCCTCCCGTAGTCCCATCCGGATTTGCGCCTGTGCCCCGAGCATAGCTCGATGCCTGTGTCATAAAACGGGGATACCAGCTTCGATCAAGAGCATGCGCCCGCGCCGATGCCTCTTTCAATGCAGCCTGCTGCTCTACCAACAACGGATGCGTGGCTGAGGACGTCTGATCAAGCGCAGGAGTTCGGCGAGACAGATCCGTCTCGGCGGCTCCAAGGGCGACCCCCGTCATTTGTTCGATGACGATCCTGGCTTCGCTGACCGCGCGCTCGGCTTGGATGACCTGCGTTTCCGATACCGACACATCCGCGCGGCTACGCGAAGCATCGGCGCCTGGCCGCAGGTCGGAGTTCACCAGGGCGACGACAATACGATCGACAGTTCGGGCACGGTCGCGCTGCGCCTCGGCCGCCCGAACGGTCTCCTGCGCGGCAAGATAGGTTAGATACGCATCAGCTGCAGCCGTGGCCACATCCAGCCGGGTTCTTTCTACCGCCGCATCTGCGCGTACCCGACCCGCCTCAGCCGCCTCGATATTCGCCCGTCGAAGACCGAAATCGAAAGGTTCCCAAGAGACAAGAAACCCGACAGCGCTCCCCCAGACATTCGTCATGTCGTTCTCTGGGTTGGGCGGACCGGAGATCGTAGGTAGCGTCGATTGAGGGAGTAGCAGCCCGAAGATGTTGTTGCGGGTAGCTCGATTGATCTGCGCCAGAATATCAGCCCGCGGCAGATACGCCGTGCGCGCAAGTTGAATCGCAGCCGCCGCAGCCGCGGACTGCTGCTGTGAAACGCGGATGGACGGGTAGTTCTTTAACGCCAGATTGACAGCTTCGGGTAAAGTAGTGCCACTGAGCGCTGCTCCACACAGCACGGCCAGAATGCAGGCTCTCACGGACGACAGATCCCTCTTTCACTTCCTCGAACGAAGTCGACGAGATGCCGGACATGCACGGAGCCGCACTCGGTCAGGATACGATCCAGAGCTTGCTTCAACTTCAGTCCGGACCGGTATAACAACCGGTACGCGCGCTTTAGTTGTGATATATCCTCATCGGAGAACCCCGCGCGCTGGAGCCCGACAACATTTATTCCCACGGGCGTAACATCAAACCCTGAGTATAAGAAATATGGAGGCACATCCGCATTCACACGTGTGTTACCGCCAATCATGGCGAGCGCTCCGATCTTTGAAAACTGGTGAACGACGACTCCGCCCGAGATAAACGCGCGATCCCCGATCTCCACGTAGCCGGCCACCAGGGCGCAACTGGCAATCACTGTGCCACTCCCGATCCGCGCGTTGTGCGCAATGTGTCCGGAGGTCATGATGTAGTTCTCATCTCCGATCGCCGTCTTCGTTTCAGGTTTTGTACCGCGCGAGATGGTGTAGTGCTCCCGGATTTTGTTGCGGCTGCCGATTTCGAGATAGCTGCGCTCACCCGTGAAGGTTTTATCAAGCGGGTCCGTACCCAGGACAGTACCGGCCGAGATCTCATTCCGGTCGCCCATCGAGGTCCATCGCTTCACGAAGACATACGGCTCGAGCAGGCATTCATTGCCCAGCACAACATCGGACTCAACGATGCAGAACTCACCGACCGAGCACTGGGGTCCAATGACGGCGTCCGGATGGATGCGCGCAGTTGGAGCGATGTGCGCAGACGGGTCGATTGGCATTCCTTTGTATCATACAAGCGTGCTTGTAAAGGACATCGCGGCGCTGCTTGATTCGACCTTCGATGGAGAAGGAGATCGGGACATTGTTGGCGCTGCACCTCTCGAATCAGCGGGGGTGAATGAGATCAGCTTTGTAGGAAGTCGCAAGTTCGCCGATGCGGCAAAGACGTCGACGGCCGGATGCCTGATTGTCCCTCACGACTATGAGGCGGCGATAGGGCAGACGGTCATCCGCGCGGGTAACCCAAGAGCCGCATTTGCCGCGGCGCTAGGCAAACTCTATATGGAGCCGGCGCCGCCCTCAGGAGCCCACGCCAGTGCTGTGATTGCTGAGTCAGCCAAGGTCCATCCGTCGTGTTCTATAGGTCCGCACGTGACGATCGGCAATGATTCCGTCATCGAGGAAGGTACGGTCGTAGGTCCAGGCTGCTCAATTGGCGCGTACGTGCGCATTGGTCCGGGATCCAAACTGCATGCGCGGGTCACTATATACACCGACATCTCCATCGGAGCCCGCGCCGTTCTGCATTCCGGCTGCGTCATCGGAGCAGACGGCTTCGGGTTTGCGCTCACAGGGGACCGATACCAGAAGTTCCCGCAAGTCGGGCGCGTCGAAATCGGAGATGACGTGGAAATCGGAGCCAATTCCTGCATCGACCGCGCCGCCCTCGGAGTCACAACCATTGGGGAGGGCACAAAGCTGGACAACATGGTCCACATCGGGCATAACTGCCGCATTGGCAGGCACGTGGTCATTGCGGCGCAGACAGGACTCTCGGGCGCAGTGGTCGTCGAGGACTACGCTGTCATTGGCGGACAGGTCGGCATTGGCGATAAGGCTCGCATCGAGACGCGAGCGGTTCTGGGATCGGGCAGCGGTGTCCTTACGTCGAAGATCGTCCGCTCGGGTCAAGTTGTCTGGGGCACGCCCGCGCGGCCGCTCAAAGAGTACCTGCACCAGCTCGCGAACATGGCAAAGATTGCGGAACTCCGGGCGGAGGTAGCGGAGTTGAAAAAACGTCTCGGATGATCGTTGTTGTCGGTGGCAGTTCCCGCAACGTAGGCAAGACCGGGGTGATGTGCGAAATCATCAGCGCGACTCGTGAAGCCGGGTGGACCGCGCTGAAGATCAGCCCCCATGACCACCAGCCCGGTCACTTCGGAGACACAGATCGCTTCGCCGCCGCAGGAGCAGTGAACTCGGAACTTCTTAAAGACCCGAATGCGTGGACCTCTTTCGAAGGCAACTTGATCATCGAGTCGAATGCAATCCTCGATGTTATGACACCAGACGTATTCGTCTTCGTGGCAGGAAACGGCGAGTGGAAATCATCGGCGATGAAACATGCGGCTGAAGCTGATTTCACCGTTAGCGGTCACGCGACACCGGAACTCATCGAACGCATTTGCTCATTGCTCACATAATCAGCGCAGCCGATCAAGCGACCAGGTCATTCGCCCCCAAGCACCCGCAGCTGCTCTCGGCTAAACCGGAGGTCCTCGACGAAGCGGCGGTACTCCTCCTCCTGTCGCTCGGGTACCCGAAGGATAAAGGACGGGTGCACGGTCGCGGTCACTCCCATCGAATGCCTGTGACGCACGACTGTCCCTCTCAATTCCGAGACCTTCGCCACGCGTCCGACCACCGAAAGAACCGCTGTATTCCCGAGGCAAACGATGAGCTTGGGACGAATCAAAGCCAATTCGGCTTCGAGCCAGGGCTGGCACGCCGCAATTTGTCCCCGGGTTGCCGTCTTATGGATTCGAGCCTTGCCTCGCTCCTCAAAGCGGAAGTGCTTGACCGCGTTCGTCAAATACACGGAGCCGCGGTCGAGTCCGACCTCCCCCAGGGCACGATCCAGGATTTGCCCCGCGGGTCCAACGAACGGCATTCCTTCGCGATCCTCCTGGTCACCCGGCTGTTCGCCGACCAGGACCATCTTGGCATTCGGCGGGCCATATCCAAAGACCGGCTGGGTCGCAGATTCACATAGCTCGCACCCGCGGCAGTTACGAACGGCTTCGCGCAGTACCGGAAAACTGGCATTCGTCGGAACGAACTCAGCCGCTGACCTTGGGTTCGTTTCGCACATTCGGCGTTCCCGAGACCTCGCGTCCACGATCAGGCCCGGCGCAATGGACGTCTCGGGCATCGTCGCCCAGTGCCGGCCCGGAACGTGAGTTCTGAGCAATTTTTCATTCACTCGAGCCGGGTTGAAAATCGATGCGTAATAAGCGCGCCAAAGCTCCTCCAACTCGTCGTCAGACGGAGCCTCCGACGCCGGAACTCCCGGACCGAAAGTGAGTTCAGCCAGATCCCAGTGCGCGCTTTGATCGGGCGTGAGGATGCTCCATTTCATCGACCCGAACCGCTCCGCAAACCAGGGGGCCATCCTGTCAACGATGAAGTGATCGGGCCGATGCCACGCGACGTAGCGATCGCCCACCTGCCGAAACCGGACGAACGCCTTCATGCGGTGCATATCGTGATGGATCTGCTTCTGCATCGTGTACAGGCGGCTGACGTCGGGGTCGCTCTCGATTTCGAGTAAATGACGTTCACCGTTCACCGTTCGGAACAGCACACGATAAAGCAACGCCCACTTCGCTTCATCGCGATGGCACGCAATTCCTTTCGCTACGTCAAGAAAGGCCTTGGAAACTGTGATCGCGCGACCGGTTGGCGGCGGCATCTCAGCAGCAAATAAAGTCGGTTCGGACGTCCACAGAACGTCTTCTGGCGGCACACCGGCGGAGAGCAACTGGCGAGCCGCATCCCGCCAACCCGCAAAAGTGCGCTCAAACGCCGCGACGATCACAACTCACCCGTGACCGCGGCGACCGTGGAATCGAAGAGGCTCATCTGGCGAAACGAGCCGGGCAGTGAAACCGTGTCTAGCCGCAGCACTGCCGGACTATAATCCGCCGCCACAATGAATGACTTCGCTTTGCTCAGGGGCACTCGTAATTGAACAAGGTCCGCCAACCGCAGCCGTGCGTATCTGCGAATCTTCAACATTCGTTTGACATTACGCACGCCGAAGCCCGGGACGCGCAGAAGTTCCGCCTGCGACGCCTTGTTCACGTCAACCGGGAACCTATGCCGGTTTCGCAGCGCCCATTCGAGCTTGGGGTCTTTATCAAGCGGCAGGTTCGGCTGACCCGGGACGGTCAATTCTGACGAATCGAACCCATAGAAGCGCATCAGCCAGTCCGCTTGATACAACCGATGCTCCCGCACCAGCGGCGCACGATCGACTGGCAAGCGGCCGTCTGAATATGGGATCGGGCTGAAGCCGGAGTAGTAAACACGACGTAGATTGTAAGCGGAGTAGAGGTGCGCAGACGTCGTCAGGATCGTAGCGTCCGTAGTCTCCGTAGCGCCGACAACCATCTGGGTGCTCTGGCCTGCTGCATACGGCTGTCGTATCTCCTTCGCTTCGGTGATTCCGTCGCGGATCTGACTCATGGACGTCTCGATCTCGTTATGGCTTTTCGCCGGAGCGAGACGATCGAGGTCGGCTTGCGTCGGAAGCTCGATATTCGCGCTAAGGCGATCCGCCCACCGCCCCGCCTGCAACAAGAGCTCACGCGATGCGCCGGGTACTGCCTTCAGGTGAATATACCCGCCGAAGGAGTGATCTTCCCGCAGCGACCGGGCAACCTCGACGAGGTCTTCCATCGTGTAGTCAGGACTCTGAATTACCCCGGAGCTTAGGAATAGGCCTTCGATATAGTTTCGTTTGTAGAACTCGAGAGTGAGAGTAATGACTTCCTGAGGAGTAAAGCGTGCTCGTGGAGTGTCACTCGACACACGGTTCACGCAATATGCGCAATCGTAAACACAGTAGTTTGTGAGGAGAATCTTAAGAAGAGAGATACATCGCCCGTCCGGCGTGTAGCTATGGCAGATTCCTACGCCGGCGCCATTGCCGAGCCCCCCTTCCGGCCTCTTCCGGTTTGAACCGCTGCTGGCACAGGAAGCGTCGTACTTCGCCGCATCGGCTAAGATCCGCAGCTTGGATTGCACATCCATCACAGGAGAATACCAGGCGAAACTGCTCGTATTCTCTCATACATTGATGAACGACGTAAGCGAACGTAAGATTTAAATACCGTCGCCGCCGAGACCACGCTCATCCGGCCGGACGAACCCCCGCGCCTCAAGGAGGCGTGTAATCTGCTCCATGGCTTCAGAGTCGTTGGACAAAAGCGTCTGCGGGTCGATGTCCACGAACTGTTCGGCGCCGACGAGTTGCCGCGCGCGATCGCGTTCAGCGCCCTGATCGGACGAAATCGTGCAGATGGTGATCAGCCCAGCTGCGCTGGACATCTTCGCGAGTTCGGGCAGCAAGTGGCTCTCAACATCATCGGCAAGGACGTGGACCATGCATCCCCGATCGAACAGTTCACGCTCGAGCAGGTAAGCCACATCAGTCCGGGCCGTCATCCAGATGGTGACCGGTCGATGTCCCGCGCGCTCCCAGCGTTCCGCTGCCGTCAACCGACTGCGCTCGAACTCCACTCCGGCGAGGACAGATTTACGGGAGGAGTCATCCCTAACAACTCGCTCGGCGATCATTCCGGCGCCGACGGTCAGATTCGTAACTGGATCGATCAGAATGAATGCGCCGGTTCCGCGATTCCTCCGGTACGCATCGAAGAAGATCGGGCGATGGGTCTCAATCGAGACAACGCCGATCTCGTTTAATTCCAGCTTTGACGACTGAATTTTCGATAGATCGTTGATATTGACTCGATGATGGAGATGACTGATATTCGCCCGGACCTGCTGCGACGTGTGTTTCAGCAGATACGGCCGGTCGACCTGCATAGGATCGGTCGCCATCCAGACTATCGTCGCTTCAAAACGTCGCGACACATGCGGCATGCGAGAGGGCCGGACCAACATGTCGCCCCGGCTGATGTCGATCTCATCATCCAGACAGACCGTTACCGATTGCGGCGCATAAGCTTCTTCCAGATCACCGTCGAATGTAACGATCGACTTCACACGACTCGTCCGACCAGACGGCAGCACCATCACCCGATCGCCGCGCTTGATGACTCCCGAAGCAACCTGACCGGCGTACCCACGAAAATCAAGCGTTGGCCGGACAACATACTGTACAGGGAAACGCATCTCTTCGCCGAACTGAAGCTGAATCGGAACGGTTTCAAGAATATGCAGCAGCGTGCCGCCGCGATACCACGGCGTTCGCGGACTGACGCTGACCACGTTATCCCCCTCCAGCGCGCTGATGGGAATGAAATGGACGTTCGAAAGATTCAAATCGCGCGCGAATTCCTGGAAATCCGCACAGATGTTCGTGAATACCTCCTCGCTATAGTCAACAAGGTCCATTTTATTCACGGCAACAACAACGTGAGGGATCGCAAGCAGCGAAGCGATAAACGCATGCCGGCGAGACTGCGGCAGAACACCTTTGCGCGCGTCGACTAGAACAATGGCAAGCTGCGCGGTAGATGCGCCCGTCGCCATGTTGCGCGTGTACTGCTCGTGGCCAGGTGTGTCGGCAATGATGAATTTGCGTTTCGGAGTGGTGAAATACCTGTATGCGACATCGATCGTAATTCCCTGCTCGCGTTCGGCCTTTAAGCCGTCCGTGAGCAGCGAGAAATCGATCGGGCCGGCCGGAACGATTCACCGACGCCTTTTTCACCGACGCCAGTTGATCTTCGTAGACACCTTTGGAATCGTAAAGCAAACGGCCAATCAGTGTGGATTTTCCATCGTCCACACTTCCGGCGGTGGTGAATCGAAGAAGTTCTTTGTGCTGCTCCTGCTCGAGGAACTCGTCGATCGCGGATTGTGCTGCGGCCATTTAGAAATAACCCTCGCGCTTCTTCAGCTCCATCGAGCCTTCCTGATCGTGGTCGATGATGCGATTTTCGCGTTCGGAGCGGCGCATGAGAAACAGTTCTTCGATAATCTTCGGGAGCGTGTCCGCAGCGGAACGAATTGCGCCCGTACAAGGCGTGCATCCGAGCGACCGCATGCGGGACATCACCATCTTGGGCTTCTTCACCCGGCAGAAGCGGTGGGTCGTGCTCGATGGGCAGCAGCGACTCGCCGCGAACGACCATCGGGCGTTCCTTCGCAAAATACAGCGGAACAATCGGAATGTTCTCGAGGTGGATGTACTGCCACACATCCAGTTCCGTCCAGTTGGAGAGCGGAAACACTCGGATCGTCTCGCCTTTGTCGATTCGCGCGTTATAGATGTTCCACAATTCGGGACGCTGGTTTTTCGGATCCCATTGTCCGTAGGCGTCACGGAACGAATAGATTCGCTCTTTCGCGCGGGACTTCTCTTCATCGCGCCTGGCTCCGCCAAACGCCGCGTCAAAACCGTACTTCCCCAATCCATCCAGCAGCGCCCGCGTCTTGAGGAAGCCGCAGCACTTCTGAGTACCAAGCTTGTAGGGGTTGGCTCCGTCCGCTATCGCCTCCTCATTCCTGTACACCAGCAGGTTCGCTCCGATCGACCCAGGATACTGGTCTCGGAACTCAATCATTTCGCGGAACTTGAAGCTCGTATCGATATGCAGGAGAGGGAACGGGATCGGGCCGGGATAGAAGGCTTTCTGGGCCAGACGCAGCATCACCGACGAGTCTTTGCCAATAGAGTACAGCATCACCGGTTTTGCGAACTCGGCAGCTACTTCACGGATGATATGAATACTTTCCGCTTCGAGAGCGCGTAAGTGAGTCAGGGTGCGGGAAGAGATGGCTTCGGCTACGGCGCTCATGCTACACAGTGGTACTAGCAGCAGGATACCATGCGAATCTGGAAGAAGTCTATCGGGATAGGGGTCATACTCGGTTTAGTTGCTGTCGGGATTACAGTTGCACAAAGTCACCTGATATCTGGAGACCGCGTCAAAGCTCACGTTCGATACCTTTCGAGCGACCTCCTGGAAGGCAGGGGCGTTGGCACAAGAGGCGGCCAACTCGCCGAAGAGTACCTCGCGGCGCAGTTAGCTGTCTTCGGAGCCAAACCAGCCGGCGAGAACGGAACGTATTTCCAGAGAGTTCCTCTCGTCGGTGTCGAAACATCACCCTCCTCTGAACTATCTGCCATCCGCGATGGTAAAGCCGTCAACTTCAAGTGGCAGGACGACTTCGTGGGGACGACTCATCAACAGCAGGCAAACGTAGCCTTCGATGCCGAGGCGATCTTTCTCGGCCACGGAATCATAAACGAACAGGAAAAGTGGGACGACTACAAAGGAACTGACGTAAAGGGAAAAGTCGTGGTGGTCTTTACGAATGAGCCGCAACCGGAGAACCCTGATGTTTTTAAGGGCCGGGCACTAACCTATGCCGGACGCTGGGTCTACAAATTTGAAGAGGCGGCACGGCAGGGCGCCCTCGGGTGTCTGATTATCCACACGACACCCACCGCCGGCTACGGCTGGGAAGTCGTTCGCAATTCGTGGAGCAAGGAAGATCCTCAGATGCTCTTGGAGCCGGGTCAGAAACCGCTCGCGTTTGCGGGCTGGGTGACACAGGCGGCCGGCGAGAAACTTCTCGGGTTGTCGAAGCGTACCGTTGACGAACTCCTGCGAGCGGCCGATTCGCGCGATTTCCGCCCCATCCCACTCGGCGTGACCTTGAAAGGGAATCTGACAGCCAAGATCCGCAAAATCGAAAGTCGAAACGTCCTTGGCATACTACGGGGTAGCGACCCCAAACTGCGCAATGAGCATGTGATGTATAGCGCGCATTGGGATCACCTAGGGATGGCCCTGCCGGTCAACGGTGATGCCATCTACAACGGCGCGATCGATAACGCGACCGGCGTTGGCGTCGTCCTCGACACCGCCCGAGCATTCGGAGCATTGCGGGAGATGCCCCGCCGGTCGGTCCTATTTGCGTTCTGGACCGCAGAGGAGAGCGGTCTCCGAGGAGCCGAGTACTACTCGCATCACCCTGTGTTCGCGCCCGCAACAACGGCCGTCAACCTCAACTACGACGCCCTGTTTCCATCCGCGCGGACACGCGACGTCGTCGTCAGCGGCGCGGAACGGACAAGCACCTGGACGATGGTTCAGGAGGCGGCGCGCCAGCATGAATTCGAAATTGCCCCAGACCCGCGTCCCGAGCAGGGAAGCTATTACCGATCCGATCACTTCATGCTGGCTCGAATCGGTATACCCGCGTTCAAGATCGGCCTCGGCACGAAGATCTATGGCAAGCCGGACAATCTTGCCGATAGCGAGTTCGTCGACTACAACACGAAACGGTACCACCAACCCGGAGACGAGTTCCGGGATGACTGGGATTTCACGAGTCTCGAACACATCGGACGCTTCGGATTTACGCTTGGGTTGAACATCGCGAATCAGGAATCTTTGCCGCGTTGGAATCCGGGCGATGAGTTTGCTGTCGCGGGCCGTTAATGCAGTCTAAGATGACGAAGTCTAATGTGCCGGCCGGAGTATCATCTTCACTCCGTGTCGCGTTCGAAGCGTAATCTGCGGATGGGGCTCGATAATCTGGTTCGGGACAAGATTGAATTTCCAGCGCTGTGCGATCGTCGCCAACAGGAGCACGCCTTCCATCCAGGCAAACCGCTCCCCTATGCAGACCCTCGGTCCTCCGCCGAATGGGAAGTACGCGAACTTGGGGCGGCTCTGCTTCGCTTCCGGGCTGAAGCGCTCGGGATCAAAGCGCTCCGGATTGGGATAGTAACGGGGATGCCGCTGCATCACGTACGGGCTAAGCAGGCAGATCGCCCCATGCGGCACCTGGTAGTTATAGATGCGAGTATCATTCAGGACCATGCGACCCACCGCCCACGCGGGCGGATACAATCTCAGCGTTTCGGCGAAGACCTTCTCGGTGTATGACAGATTCGGCAAATCTTCATAGGTTGGGAGGCGGTTCCCGAGCAACGCATCGATCTCGGTCCGCAATTTCTCCTCGACTTCAGGATTCTGCGAAAGAGCGTACCAGGTCCAGGTAAGAGCCGTCGCTGTCGTCTCATGTCCGGCAAGGAACAAGGTCAAAGCTTCGTCACGGACCTGCCGGTCGGTCATGCCGCCCGATCCCTGTTCGTCCACGGACATCAGGAGCATGGACAACAGATCACCTTGGTCAATACCGCTCGCGCGACGTTCCGAGATCATGTTGTAGATCGTTTTATCCAGGAACTTTCGAGCGCGTTTCGCTCTCCGGAGCTTGGGCAGAGGCAGCCGTTGGATCACGCGCTGAATGGCAGCATCATGGTACCAAACGTACCCAGCACGTCGGTCAAGCGCGCGCCCTATATCCTTTGCGTCCTTTTCTACATCCTTGCTAAATAATGTGCGGCCAACAATCGCGAGCGTAACTCGCATCATCTCCTCGGCCATATCCCGAGTCTCACCCGGTCTCCATCGATCCGTAATGTCGCGCGCAGAAGATGCCATGGTAGCCGCGTACGAGACCAGCCGATCGCGATAAAAGGCGGGCTGAACCAGACGCCGCTGCCGGAGGTGAAATTCTCCTTCGCTGGTAAGGAGCCCCTCGCCGAGCAGCACCTTGGCTCGTTGGAGCATCCGGCTTTTTATGAAATTCCGGTGGTACGTGACCAGGACATCCTGAATGAAGTCGGGCCGGTTCAGCAGGTACATATGCTGCCGGCCGATTTTGAAATAGGCGATGTCACCGTACTCGCGCGCGACATCAAGGAGAAAATCGGCAGGGCGACGCCGGAACTCAGGTAGTAAACCGATAATGGGGCGACCAGCGGGTCCAGGCGGACGTCCGAGGGTGTTACGGAGCGCCACGCTGTCCACTTGACGGAATCGGTTTGGACGGGCGCTGGTCGTCCTTCCGCTTACTCAGACAATCGGGACACAAACACGAGACTTTCGTGCAGGTCGGTACTGCCAGCGTCGGAGTCTGACGGAAGCACCAACATGCTGCCTCAGGCGTGCATTCAAACGACGCTCCGCATTCCGGACAGATAACGTCAGCCATCAGTCCCGGACCAACGTAACGATCGCTTGAGCTTCGGCTGATCGGCCTTCTCCGACGGGTCCCACCTCCTCGCTGGTCTTGAACTTAACAGAGATGCGATCGAGCGGTTCACCCAGCTGCTGAGCCAGAGTCTCGCGAATCGTGACACGGTAATCCTTCAGCTTCGGACGCTCCAGGATCACAGTGGAATCAACATTCGAGATGCGGTATCCCGCGGCCTTCGCAAGCTCACAGGCATGCCGCAGAAATTGCAGGCTGTCAGCTCCTTTCCAACGGGCATCGGTATCGGGGAAATGCATTCCGATGTCGCCGAGCCCGGCAGCTCCTAGGATCGCGTCCGTGATCGCATGCGCAAGCACGTCAGCGTCCGAGTGTCCTTCCAGGCCGATCTCCGATTGAATTCGGACACCTCCGAGGATCAATGGCCTGCCAGGCGCAATCCTGTGATTGTCCCAACCCAGTCCCGTGCGGATGTCCACGTCAGGATGCCTTGCGTTCTGCGATCTCGAGAGAATGAAACAGCCGCGCCAACTCCATATCAGTTGGGCGGGTAATCTTGATGTTGCGTTCGCTGCCCGGAACTACGCTGACTTCAACCTGTTCCAGCCGCTCCACCAAACTTGACTCGTCGGTGCCGATGAAGCCGTCTTCGCGGGCTTTCGCGAACGCTTGTTGAATGAGATCGTAACGGAAAACTTGGGGCGTCTGCGTAAGAATGAGCCGTTCTCGCGTCAGGGTCTGCCGAATCTTATTAAGATGCACGAGCTTGACTGTATCGACAGGGACGATGCCGACGATAGCGGCCCCGGTGGCCTCCGCCTCTCGAATCACTCGTTCGATCGTCGGGACATCGATGAACGGTCGAACGGCGTCATGGACCGCGACTAGATCGATGTCAGGCGCGAGACTTGCGAGTGCGTTCTCGACCGACTGCTGTCTGGATTCACCGCCCTCGACAACCCGGATTGGCTTCGATTGCGGCTCGGCCGCGACCAGGTCAGCCGCCCAAGCCCGGTCTTCCGGCCGGATCGCGATTACGATTTCCGAGATGAGCGAGCATGCCACGAACTTCCGAACCGTGTGAACCAGAATCGGAAGATTGTCCAGAAGCATGAACTGCTTCCGACTGGTACCCGCTTTCTCCGGTTGCAGGCGTCCCATGCGGGTGCCGAGCCCGGCGGCAGGTAGAATGACAGAAACTTTCATGACCGGACCTTCATTCTACCGCAGTAAAATGTGAGGCTTACGGCTGGGGCGCTACAGCGCTGGTTTCGCGCTGCTTGCGATCATCGGCCTGCGGCTTTTCGTAAATCGCGTGCATACGGTCATCGAACTTGCCGAAAATCATCTTGCCGGCCGTGGTCTGGAGAAACGCTCGTGACCGAAATATCGATCGTCTTCGAGATCAGGCGGCGCGCGTTGTCCACAACAACCATGGTCCCGTCGTCCAGGTACGCGACGCCCTGATTGTATTCTTTGCCTTCTTTAAGGACGAAGACACGCATGATCTCGCCAGGCAACACGATAGGCTTCAACGCGTTCGCAAGCTCGTTAATATTCAGCACCGTCACGCCGTGTAACTGCGCAACCTTGTTTAGGTTGAAGTCGTTCGTCATGACCTTGCATTTATGGAGTTTGCCGAGTTCGACAAGCTTCATGTCGACATCTCGGATGTGAGCGAAATCTTCTTCGAGAATTGCCACGGCGATGTGGGGCATTTTTTGCAGCCTTTGAAGAACATCGAGGCCGCGACGCCCGCGATTGCGCTTCAACGAGTCCGCTGAATCTGCTACCAACTGGAGTTCTCTCAAGACGAATTGAGGAATAGCCAGCCCGCCATCGATAAAGCCGGTTTCGGCGATGTCAGCTATGCGACCGTCGATGATGACACTCGTGTCGAGAATATGAAATTTCGAGCTGGGCAGGTCGGTGACAACAACCGGAGGAGCGCCGACGCTGAAACTCAGCAATTCGCCGCGAGCGCCGCCCAGAGTCAGCCCGAGGAAACCACCTAGAATCAGCAACGATATCTGCACGAACGGCGCAATTTCAGATCCTGGCCGCGCGGCTGAGCCGATGATCATTGACGCAAGCAGAGCTATGGCAACGCCGATCAGAGATCCACAAGCTGCGCCGATCAACTGTTTCGCTGTTGCGTGCCGAAGTCTCCATTCGATTATTACTATGATTAGCCCGCATGCCGCGCCGAGACAGGCTGAGATTACGGGATCGAGTTGAAAGGGACGAAAATAGTAACCGACCGCACCTAAGAGAAGGACGGCCAGCACTCGGAGGATTTGTAGGTCAAT
The DNA here is from genome assembly GCA_963825845.1 of Bryobacteraceae bacterium. Lineage (GTDB taxonomy): Bacteria > Acidobacteriota > Terriglobia > Bryobacterales > Bryobacteraceae > DASQDN01. Next base: position 75,374 of record CAWGVL010000047.1, read on the forward strand.
CACGGAGCCCCCCTGCCGGGAATCGCTCGGCCTGCACGCACGGAAATGCGGGCAAAATATTAAACGATTTTATCGCCGGCGACAGCAGGACTGCAATTATACAAGAAAAGCGGGAAGCGGGTTGCGATAAAGCGGAAGTACCGATTGGGGGAGGCGGTGGAAGAGCGGGCCTGGCTTAGAGCGCCTTGGCCAGCTCTTCCGCGAACGCGCTCTGTGGAGCTGTCGGTCGCTTGTGCTTCTTGCCACCCCGGCGATTCCGGTCGAAAGCTGCGCCAGCAGGAGCACCGGCAGCGGGAGCCTGTTGTTGCTGCGAACCACGAACGCCTTCGACGGCTTTCTGGTTCTTGGACTTGGGCGGCTGGGCTGGATTGGCGCGGAGCAAACGGTCTTCGAGGGGAGCGCGATCGAAGCGGCGGATGATCGCGTTCATTTCTTCTGCGTTGGGGGCGTCGATGAAAGCGAAGCCTTTGGATTCCTGAGTTTCGGGATTGCGGATGACCTTGACAGCGTCGGACACCAGACCTTCGGCGGTGAGCCAGGACCTGATATCGTCCGCGGTCACCCAGACCGGGAGGTTTCCGAGAAATACGGTAAAGCTCATTCTTATTGTTGTTTTCTACTCCGTGGGGATTGACTTCGGGACCGGGTTGGAGGCGCAGCCCATGAAAGCATCTCTATACTAACACATCACTTGCGGCGTGGAAAGAGACCTTTGAGGAATGCAGAAATGGCCGCATGTTGGTACAATGGCGAAAGCCCGCAAACACGGTGAGGTGCGAGAGTGGTTGAATCGGGCGGTCTCGAAAACCGTTGAACCTTCACGGGTTCCGTGGGTTCGAATCCCACCCTCACCGCCATTTTAGAATCAGTCTTTTACGCGGAAAGCCCCGCAAACCTCGAGCAATTTTGGGTAATGCCTCCGGTATGATCGGGCCGTTTATGGCACTCAATCTTATACCGCAGTCATCGTTGCCATTGCGTTGGCGGCCGAGCGCTGCACCGATGACGTACGAAGCCGATGAGCTTCGCCGCAGTTCGAAAACCGCAGCTGTCCTATATACACGTCCGGCACACTGGGCGGACGATTCAAGCGGAAGAATACGGAACGAGCGAAATGGGACGAAGCTAAGTCCATCGTGAGGGCGTGGGAAGAAGCTTGTTCCTGGGGCGGCTCGGTCAAAGTGGAGACATCGGGTCCAGCAGCACCCACTGCCATCGCCCAGCCTGCGGCACGCATTACCATCGTCGATGCAATGGCTGCCTTCCTTGCGATCCGTGAAGGTCGAAAATTGCACCGTCGACATTACGGAAGTACCGGACTTTCTGTAGACAGCTGCGGGCCTTGCAGATGATAGGGGCTACATCATGTTGGACGAGTTTAGCGCTGCGGACGTTGACGGCTTCTATTCCCGATGGCAGCTTGGTCCCCGCGCGAAGGGCAAAGCTCCGGGTACCCTGCGGGCGTTCTCCCGGTTCGCAGTCGCGCGCGAGTGGTTGATCAAGAATTCGGTGACCAGTGACCCGAAGCCTCCCCTTGGTGCCAATCCTGTGGCCAACGAATTCCCGTTCACGGATGAAGAACTCGATCGCATCTACGGGCGTGCGATCGGATCCGGGCTACCGAGTGGACGAACGGCCACACAACCGGTATCTGGACCGGAGAAGACGTAAAGGACTTCATCTACTTGTCGGCGCAGACGGGTCTGCGGATTTCGGACGCGACCGTCGTTTTACCAGCGGGGATTCAGACAGGCTGGAAACCGTGACCGACCCTTGGCGCAGACGACTAAACAAGGTGTTTGCTCCGGGCCGGGAATTTCGCCCAGACTCCCACGCCCCACCGATTCCGTCATACGTTTGCGCGCGTTCTGGTTCAGCGTGGCGTGCCCGTTTCGGATGTCGCGGATCCACCGGGCGACGACGAGGTGACCGTGCGCGAGTATCATGCACGCTGGTATCTGAACGGCAGGCCCGGTTGACCACCATCCTGTGAGAGGCGTTCGACGGAGATCCTAAACCGAGGTTGTTGGTCTCGCACCGCAAGCGCGTATAAGCCCAGCAATCCCGTTTTTTAGCGAGGCACATTGGATAGATCCGCTGATTTTGTTCGAGGGCTATAAGCTCTGCGGAGCGGAGCATAACGACAGTCGGTATCGGTAGATGATCACGCGTACACAACTCACCCTCGTGTAGAGCACTGCCGCCCCGTTTCGGTGTGTTGACACATGTGAGGATGCACTCCCTTCAAAATCAAAACGGCTCATTTCGGCTCGTTTTTATTTACGTGCGGCCGCCGAGTTCACCGGCCGAGAGAACTATACAACGCCCTCGCGCGCGGATGGGTGTTTGCGACGCGCCGGAAAGAGAGAATGGTCGGGTCGCTGTAAGACGTGTTAGTAGTCCCAAGACTCGTGTCGGAGTGGCAGTGGTTAAGCATTTGGCGAACCGCCACCTGGGCATAAATCGGTCCATTAGCGCTATGAACCGAGCGTTGTGTGGTCGGCGCCAGCAGGTGCACCATCTCATGAACAATGATGTATTCGAGGCATTCCGGTGGCTTCTTCGCCAGTTCCGTGTTCAGGCGAATCGTGCCTGCACGGTCGTTGCAACTCCCCCATTTGGTTTTCATTCGCTGGACGAAGAATCGCTCAACTCTCACTCCCATTCTTGGCGCCTAGCGGGCGATCATAGATGAAATCGTCTCCTTGAGCAGTCGGCGATACCACTCGTCAACAACCGCCTGTCTCGCCTCTTCGCTCGTTCCGGGACGCACCCGCAGTATCAGCTTTCCCTGTTTGAGCTCGACCATGGCGGAGCATCAACCTCGATAACCCTGAGCACGCACCGCTTACCAGAGATGTAGTGGCTCTCGCGGTCGAGATACTCGCGGGTCGCCTCACGTTCCTGCTCCCGGAGCTTTTTCTGTTGCTGCCTTATCCGGGGAGTTTGGAGACGGCGAACACTCGGATCGTGTCGCCGCGCATTCGCGCTGGTGCTGAGATCCGAACTGTGCCAGACGCGATACTATTCTGTGGCATTCGATACGCTGCATGATGCCATTGCGAATCCCGAAAATCGGCCGGGTTGAGTTCCGCGTCAGGTATGTTGCTACAAGAGAGACGGTTCAAGCCGAATCGCGCTTGAGCAATGAGAGTCGACTTAAACGCGAGTGTCTCGTTGAGCGAAAAGAATTGCGTTCGCGCGTGGAAGGTATGCTCAAAGCCGGGACGGTGTTGCCGATGTACGTGGGCTCTATGCTCCTACTGATCGATGCTGTAGTAGCCGTGCAACTGGTCATTCCGACTGAACGTGTGACTGATGTCGATGCCCATTTGATCGTTGTCGACTGGAGCCGAAGCCGAGCCGAAAAACCCGCGACGTGCCACCGGAGTCGATGAATTCCGCCAGTGGAAGAAGATAACCGGGGGAGTTGATCTTCGTTTCCGGAGATCGGAGCCAAACAGGGGATTTGACACCGTCGACGGTCTGCCGGCTAATAGGCAGTCAGGCCCACTTTCCGAAACTGCGCACAAGCTTCTCCGACCTGATCCGCAGAAGGCGGATGACTATCGCGCAGTTTGTAATCGAGTCTCAGCGAGTCCCATTTAAAACGACCCAGTTGATGGAACGGCAACACATCAACTCGAAGTACCACGTTAAGCCTCGCAGCAAAACGGGCAATGTTTTCGATGTCCCGCGGATCGTCCGTCAACCCGGGTACCAACACAAAGCGAAGCCATATCGCTCTGTTTCGAGTGGCAAGGCGACGTGCGAAATTGAGGACCGGCTCGACATCCAGACCGGTAAGACGAAGGTGCCGGTCCGCGATCAAACGCCTTGATATCAAGCAATACCAGGTCAATCGTATTCAGGTCTTCGTCGGTCAGTCGATCGCCAAAGTACCCATTAGTATCCAACGCGGTGTGGATGCCCATAGCCCTGTGCTGCGGCAAAGAGTTTCGCGGCAAACCGGTGCTGCATGAGCGGCTCTCCACCGCTCAGAGTGAAACCACCCGACATGATCCTCAACCCATGCCGGTACTTGCGCAACTCCTCCACTGCAGTCTCGATGGTACCGGAATGCCATTCATCATGTTCCAGGTATCCGGGTTATGACAATACAGGCAGCGGAACTGGCATCCTGATGTCCAAGCGACAACACGGACGCCCGGACCGTCGACGGTGGAACCGGTGGTAAACGAATGCAGGAATCCCATATCGCCGCTGGCTAGCGCCGATCTGGACATCCGATCCGGGCACATCCGCTAGCGAGCCTACGCGAAGTTCATGCGGGCTTTTCGCCTGCAGCGGAGTTTGTCGCGCTGTTTGAGCTACAGGCATGAGATTCATCGTCCATGGAAGGTGCGGTTGATCACGTCCATCTGCTGCTCGCGCGTCAGGCGCACGAAATTCACTGCATAACCGGATACTCGTATGGTGAGGTGCGGATATTTTTCCGGGTGATCCATCGCATCCATCAACATGTCACGATTGAGAACGTTGACGTTAATGTGGTAATCCCGTAGTACTAAAGTAAGCATCCAGCATGCTCGGTGAGATTGGTAATCTGATCCGCCGGAACACGGCCCAGACCTTGCGGTACGAGCGAAGCGGTAAGAGAGATGCCGTCCTCCGCATCGCGATAGGGAATCTTGGCGACGGAGGCAGCAGCGGCCTGAATTCCATGGCTGTCCCTGCCGTGCATCGGGTTGGCGCCGGGAGCAAACGGTTCTCCCTTACGCCGCCCATCCGGAGTGTTGCCGGTAGCTTTGCCGTATACGACATTCGAAGTGATCGTCAGAATGGACTGTGTATGACGCGCATTGCGATAAGTGGGATATTTCCTCAACTTGTTCATGAACGTGCTCACAAGCCAAGCGGCAAGTTGATCCACGCGATTGTCGTTATTTCCGAATTTCGGAAATTCGCCTTCGGTCAAGAAGTCGGTATCAAGGCCGGATTCGTCCCGGATCGACACGCACTTTTGCATAGCGTATCGCCGAAAGACTGTCGGCGACCACGGACAGGCCCGCCATACCAAAAGCCATGGTACGAACGGGAGCGTAGTCATGCAGCGCCATCTCGATACGCTCATAGGCATACTTGTCGTGCATGTAGTGGATTACGTTCATCGCATTGACATAAACGCCCGCAAGCCAGTCCATCATCTCGTTCGAATCCGCCACAACATCGTCGATATCAAGGTAATCGCCTTCTACGTCCCCAGAGGCCGGCGCGATCTGCTCGCCGGTGATTTCGTCCCTCCCTCCGTTGATCGCATACAGCAGGCACTTGGCGAGATTGGCACGTGCGCCGAAAAACTGCATCTGCTTACCGATCAGCATGGGTGAGACACAGCAGGCAACGGCGCCATCATCTCCCCAGGCACGGCGCATAATATCGTCGCTTTCAAACTGAATAGAGCTGGTATCGATGGCTACCCGGGCGGCAAACGTTAAATCCGTCAGGCAAGCGCGGCGAATACCAGATAGTAAGGTTCGGCTCCGGTGCGGGACCTAAGTTATAGAGGGTTTGCAGAAACCGAAAGCTGGATTTTGTCACCAGCGGCCGTCCATCGTCGCCACATCCCGCGATCGATTCGGTAACCCAGGTGGGATCGCCCGCGAAGAGTTCATCATAGTCGGGTGTGCGCAGAAAACGGACGATACGCAGCTTGATTACAAAATCATCGACGATTTCCTGGGCCTGCTCCTCAGTGATCACACCGGCCTCAAGATCGCGCTGAAATAGATATCAACGAAGGTCGATACCCGGCCCAACGACATGGCAGCGCCGTTCTGTTCCTTCACTGCCGCCAGATAGGCAAAGTAGAGCCACTGTACCGCTTCGCGGGCATTGCTCGCCGGGCGGGAGATGTCGAAGCCGTACTTCCAAGCCATCTCCTGGGTTTCCTGCAGCGCGCGTATATGTTCGCTGAGTTCTTCGCGGTCGCGAATGATTTCTTCGGTCGACATGGCCGTGTCGAGGCTACGCTTCTCAGCTTCCTTGACCGCAATGAGGCGAGACAAACCATACAGTGGCACACGCCGATAATCACCGATGATACGGCCCCTTCCGTAAGCGTCGGGAAGCCCTGTCAGGATATGAGAACTCCGGCACTTTCGGATATCCGCCGTGTACGCATCGAAGACACCATTGTTGTGGGTCTTGCGATACCTGGAAAAAGTTTCAACCACATGCGGGTCAGCTTCATAGCCATACGCCTTAAAAGCAGTCAAAACCATTCGCAAACCGCCGTTAGGCATGATTGCGCGCTTCAGCGGCGCATCGGTCTGCAGCCCTACGATAATTTCCCGATCACGGTCGATATAGCCAGGCTCATGAGCGGTGATCGAACTCGGAATCTGGGAAATGTCCAAGACACCTTTTCGACGTTCTTCTAGAAGAGTTCATTCAGCAGATCCCAGATTTTGTTCGTACGCTCGGTTGCGGATGCAAGAAACGATTCATCTCCTTGATAGGGTTGTAATTGTGCTGAATGAAATCCCGAACGTTGATCTCCTTCTGCCAAAGACCCCCTTTGAAATCCGCCAGGGAAAACGAGTTCCTTCGCTGTTTCGGGCAGTGCTGTTGCAGCCATAGTGATTCCTCTCTCCTTGTCTATGCGTGGGCCGCGATCAACCCGAGCAGCAGGCCCATATGCCGGGCGATCATCAGCTCTTCATTGGTCGGAATGACCCACGCGAAACTTTGCTTCCGCGCGACGAAATAAGGGAATCGCCGTGGACGTTGGCATTCATCATCGAGCTCAATTCCAGCCATGCGGACGATCGGCAGATCCGCCTCCGGATTTCAGCGGAGTTCTCTCCGATTCCGGCGGTGAAGACAAGTCCGTCAACTCCTCCCAAGTACGGCGGCCAGTGCGCCGATCTCTTTCGCCGCACGGTAGACGAAGTAGTCAACGGCGAGGCGCGCTTCTGGTTCAGGGCTCTCGAAGAAGATCGCGCATATCGTTGCTCATCCCTGAGATGCCAAGCAGGCCAGATTTTTTATAGAGCATCGTTCGGCACTCATTCGCAGTCATTCGCAGATTTTGAAACAGGTGCAGAATGACGCCAGGATCGAGGGAGCCCGGCCTTGTGCCCATGCAGAGTCCGTCGAGCGCTGTAAACCCGAGGCTGCAATCGACACTCTTGCGGTCCTTCATCGCGCAAAGACTGGCGCCGCTTCCAAGGTGAGCTACGATGACTCGTCCTTCGGCGATCTCGGGCGATATCTGCGGCAACGCCGTCGCGATGTATTCGTAGGAGAGACCGTGAAAGCCATATCGCTGCACGCCTGACTCGCGAATTTTCGCGGAAGTGGAACCAACTGTGCGAGGGGAGACTGGGTCCGATGGAAGCTTGTATCGAAGCAGGCTACCTGAGGCACATTCGGCAGCCGTTCGAAGACTGCGTGAATCGCGGCGAGATTGTGCGGCTGATGCAGCGGGGCAAGCGGCTCCAAGGCGTGCAAATCAGCGAGAACCTGCTCGTAATTACTGTTGGTCCCGTATATTGCGAGCCGCCATGCACTACACGATGTCCAACGCCGAGGACCCGCGCGCCCGCATACGTGGATCTGAGCCACCCGGCGAGCGCACCGAGGGCACTACGCTGATCTGGATCGAGGTATCGAGTTGATCGTCGACAAGGGCTCACCTGCGCTATACGGGCAGAAATGCGCGGGGACGTGCCGATCCCGTCGATCTGCCCTCTTGAGGCCAGCTTCCAACTCTCGCCCGACGGTCTCACAAACACACAGAATTTCAGACTTGACGATCCTGCATTTAGCACAAGCGCGTAATCATCCATGACTGACGCTCCTCGTTTGTTCTTTGCGGCGCGCGTGTGCCACCAAAGCAGGCAACCGCACAACTGGCAATCCGGGAGCGTACAGCTGTCGGCGCGGCTGGTCAGAACTATCGGGACTCGTGCGCCGAGCACTAATCCTGCGCTATCGGCATTTGCGAGAAAGGTAAGTTGCTTGGCGAGAATGTTACCGGCCTCAAGATCCGGGGCAAGTAGGATGTCGGGATCGCCGGCAACAGGCGGAATGATTTTCTTGGTCTTCGCAGCCTGCTTGCTGATGGCATTATCAAAGGCGAGAGGGCCGTCGAGAATGCCTCCAGTGATCTGCCCTCGTTCCGCCATTTTGCACAGCGCGGCGGCATCGATCGTCGCAGGCATTTTCGAAGTAACCGTCTCGACTGCAGCAAGAATGGCGATTTTGGGTTCCTTTAACCTAGTGAGATCGCCATGTCGATAGCGTTCTGGCAGATGTCGACTTTGTCTTCGAGGGTTGGGGCGATGTTGATCGCCGCATCCGTCACGATAAGCACCTTGTGGTACGTGGGGACATCCATGATGAACACATGGCTAATACGGCGTCCGGTTCGCAGCCCCGTGTCGCGCGCGACGACAGCCCCCAGCAGTTCGTCCGTATGCAGGCTGCCCTTCATCAGCATTTCTGCCCTGCCCTCGCGCACCAGCTGCACCGCTCTCACAGCTGAATCATGGCTGTGTGGCGCGTCGATGATTTCGATTCCGCTGATGTTCAATTGTGATGATTTCGCTATGTCCCTGAGCTTGTCCGCAGGGCCGACAAGAATGGGAGTGATCAGGCCCCTGGCGCCGGCTTCGAGGGCGCCCTCGAGCGCCGATTGCTCGCAAGGGTGAACGACAGCGGCGGGTACGGGCGCCAAGCCCGCGCAGCGCTCGAGAAGTCGCTCGTATTTTCCCGTTCCAGGATTCATGCAGCCTCCACAGCAGTTTTTAGTTCGACACGCACGTGGCGGCCGGTTTCCTTCAGGGCAAGCGTTAGCACCATAGCGAGCGCTACGCCGTAGAGAAGCGGTTCAAATGTGACTTGGTATCGCTCGAGAGGCGTCCTCTCAGCCGCCCCGAGACCTTTCATGATCGATCCAAAAACCGGGCCTACGAGCGCACTAAACGTTAAGTTCAGAAAGCTGACCACACCCGTTGCCGTCCCACTAAGGCTCGGTGGGTTGGCTTCCTTGCTGACCGTATAAGTCAGCATCGAAGCCCCGGACGCGACACCGGCTATCAAGCCAACGAAATACGGCGGGAACACACCGGTTTGCCCATACAAAATCCAGGCGAGACAAGCTAGGAGCACGAATGCTCCACCCACGATCACCGGCTTCCTGCGGCCTATACGATCGGAGAGCAGACCCAGCAGAGGACAACCAATAATCCACCCAAGCGGGACCATCGACGAACGCATAACCGCATCGCCATAGTTAAATCCGTGCGCCTCCTGTAAGAATCGAACCCCCCAAATCATGTCGAAGATGGTGGTTGGAATGAAGAGGAGTCCTGCAATGAGACCACACAGAATGGTCTGAGGGTTCTTCAACACGGTAAACAGCGTTGCAACGGAACCTTTTTCCGAATCGAGGTTGCTCGAACGGCCGGGAAGAAGAAAGAACAGAACGGCCCCTATCAGTACGCCAGTCAGTCCCATCCCGGCCCAAAAAACAGCCCACGGCAAGCCTCTCGCGATCATCGGCCCTACAAGAATCTGTCCCGCCCATCCACCGGCCATTCCGAACATCTGCGCGGCGCCCGTTAGGGTCGCTGCCAGCGACGACGGAAAGCTGTTGCTGGCTATATAAATGGTCCCGACTAGGGCAAACGCTCCTCCGGCGCCTTGAACTATCCGACCCACGGTGGCAAACGTCAAATCCCCGCTCGCAAAGAGCAACGAACCCAATCCAGTGAGAAGAGCGCCAGCCGGCAGTACTGCCCTTGCTCCGAACCGGTCAATGACCGCGCCGGCTATCAGGCTGAATGCGGAGTAGCCATAGTAGAAAACACCGACCATCGATGCCGCTGCGATGGCAGTGAGGTTGTAGGCATCGGACAATTGCGGCAACATTACCGCAGGCGCCGAGCGGAGCGCGTACTGAAAAAAGTAAAAGGTAGCTGCGAGAAGCCACGCGATTCCGGCCGCGCCTGTGAGCGTTCGCATTATCGAGCCCCGTTAGCAGAGTACGAGCGCCGCGAGTCCCGCCTCGGACGTTTCTTTATATTTCGGATTCATGTCTTTGGCGGTCATCGCCATTGCAGCGATGCAGGTATCGAGGTCCACGCGCCGTCTGGTTTCGATCTCGTTGGAGGCGATGGTATATGCGGTCCAAGCCTTCACAGCCCCGAAGGCACAACGCTCGATGCAAGGTACTTGCACGAATCCGGCAATCGGGTCGCAGGTCATACCCAGATGGTGCTCCAAAGCAGACTCGGCGCCATTTGCCGCCACCATAGGTCCCGCGAACTGTGACTCGGCCACCATAGCCGCACCCATAGCCGAGGCCACTCCAATCTCAGCCTGACAACCGCCTTCCGCAGCCGATAAGGTGGCATTATGTTTGCACAAGTAGCCGACCGCAGCAGCAGCCAAAAACCCATTTCGGAGCGCCTGTGGTTGAACTTTGCGGTAATCGCGAAGACCCTTCACCAGCGCGGGAAGCACGCCGGCGGACCCTCCCGTGGGAGCTGTCACAATAATGTGCCCGCGCGCATTTTCCTCAGAGGCGGCCAGTGCGGCAGCAGATAGTGTCGCAATGGCACGATCAGTTTGGAATTCGTTGCTCTGCGCGCGTTTGAATACGGTTGCGGCTTTGCTTTGAAGCCTGATGGGACCGGGCAGCACTCCTTCCGCTTTCAGCCCGGTGTTTACCATTCCCATCATTACGTCCGTGACTTGGTCGATGAAGTCCCAAACCTGTTTCTCGCTCTTCCCCGAGATAGCCATTTCGTTGACGAGCATCACTTTTGAGAGTGGGATCTTCTTGTCTACTACGTGGCGCAACAGCTCCTTCATCGTGGAGTATGGGTATTTCGGTTGGCCCTTGTCGGGCGGTTTGTAGCCCTTCCATTCGATGAAGCCGCCACCGACCGAGTAATACTCCAATTCGTACAGCTTTTCCTGGCCTGCCATCAACACGGCGCGCATCGTGTTCGGGTGCGGATAAGTACCCTTTGTGTCGTCGAACACGACATCGTTCAGAGTGAGGTTAAGGTTTGTAGGACCAAGAACGAGTTTGTGCTGTTGGCCGGGATTTGCGGCCAAGCCGTCGAGAAACTCGGGCGGACAGGTTGCCGGGGCTTTGCCTAGCAGTCCGGCGAGCGCGGCACGGTCGGTGCCGTGGCCTTTCCCGGTCGCACTGAGACTTCCAAAGAGATTCACTTTCACTGCGGTGGCTCGCTTGAGCTGATCTTCAGGGAGCTTCGAGATTCGCTGGTAGAAGTCGTAGGTGATCCGCATCGGCCCCATGGTGTGAGAACTCGAGGGTCCGGGCCCCATCTTGAAGAACTCGTCAATCATGGTCATGACCGGAGCTTTGGACTTCTGGACGACATCGAGGTCGGGAGAGACCATTGACACCGGCACCACCGAGGCTTCTGGCGCCGCTTGCACCTTCACTTCCTTCTGAGTAGAGCAGCCACTGAGAATTGCCGCGGCTCCTCCCAAAGCGGTGCGCGCCATCTCGCGCCGGCTCATGGATGCCGAATTCTTTTTCCCTGAGCTGGTTGTCGAACAAGACCCGCACGCGCTTGTGCCGCAGTCGCCGCAACCATCGCCGGCGCTTTTAATCACAGGGAATAGCTTTTCCATCAAGGGCTCCTTTTATATGCCTCCGGCGCGCATCCAGTCGTGGGCTGATGCGGCACGATGATTCAGGTTCAGGATTTCAGGATTCTTTTCCTGGGGCTGCAGCGTCGAGTCCTTGCGAGTACACGGAAGCCAGCGCAGTTCGACTGGCTCAGGTCGAGGGCTTGTCGCCCGCGACTCATTCGCGCTGCAGAACTGCGGAGGGAGGACGGCGCCAGAGGTTCGCTTCGCCGAAGTCTGCCGTCACTGAATCTTCCAGTCAGACAGCAGTTGAAATTCCAGACGTGTTTCCGCGGGAATCTTGAGATGAGGTTGGCCGCTGGCGGACAATGCCGCACCGCCCGCGCCACCGGCCAGGGCGCCTATTGCCGCGCCCGATCCTCCGCCCGCGATCCCGCCTATGATTGCTCCCAAGCCCGCGCCGCCGGCAACTTTCCTCGTCGATTTCTTTCCCTCACCCGCTGTTTTCGACTGCGCAACGCTTGTCACCACCTGATACGCGCGGCCCCGAACAGAAATCGAGTTTACCTTCAACTCGATCAGATCGCTCCCTTTGAATCGCCCGCCTTGGTCGACTTTGGCGGCTACAAGGACGACATCCGCGCCGCGCGGCACGATCACATCTCCCCCTAACATGATTGGGTCATCGACGGTTCCGCGAAATTGCGCTCCGGCTTTAGTAGAGTCAACATCGATCATCTCGCCGACGCGCACGCGAAATGGAGTGCCGGCCGGTACCATCACCGGAGGCCGAGCGTCGGATTCGTCCCGAGATCGCGCGTTTGCCTGAAAGAAGTTAAAAGAAAAAACCCCTTCAACCGGAGGCTTATTAGCTTGGGCGGATGGGGTTACGATGTCGCCATACCGAAAGCTTCCTCCGGCGAAGGCGCCGTCGAGAGCTTTCCCGTCGCGAGATCGACCGGTATCCGCCCCAAGCCACGAAGTTCCCCCGGTGAGCGTGAGGATTAGTACCTGAACCCAGACTTGTTTCATAGTCGTTTCTCGAAGTGAAGTTCCGCCGGATTGATGCGACTCTCGCGTCGCGAGGTTTACAAAATCACTCCTAGCGTCAAGCGCGCCTGAACCCTCTGTGTACGAATATGTTGGACCCTGCAGGATCAAGGTGGAATCTGAGCTTTGACACGGAATCTTTGACCTGGAGGAACTGACATTGAGTCCACAGTTGCCTGTCCACGTACTCGTAAGACTCATCGCGTTCGGAGTTCTTGTCTGCTTCAGAATACTCGCTGCCGAAGCACCGCAGCCCGAAAAGGCGATTGCGACCGACCCGGGCTGGCCCCGGCAGTATGGCGACGAAAGCGGGAAGCTACTCATCTATCAGCCGCAGGTTGATAGCTGGGAAGCCTTCCGCCGGATGAAAGCGAGGTTTGCGGTTGCGCTGACACCAAAAGGGAGACAAGCGATGTACGGCACCCTAGTGGTGGAAGCGAACACTTCCATTGACATGGATTCGCGCACCGTGGCGCTTTCGGATTTCGCCGTTGGAGATGTACGCTACTCTTCCGCATTGAGCGAATCTGAAACACAGCGATTGCAGTCATTGACGTTAGCTTTGTTTCCCAAAGTGCCGACTAACGTGTCACTCGATCGAGTGTTGGCATACATGGACACTACCAAGATCCAAGCACGTAATACTGCGGTATCGCTCGATCCACCCCCGATCCTTGTCAGCATGCAACCGGCAATTCTAGTGATCATCGACGGCGAGCCGGTATTCTTGGACATCGAAAACACGAAGCTGCAGAAAGTATTGAATACCAACTGGGACTTGTTCCTAGAAACGAAGAGTAAAAAATTCTACCTGCGGAACGGCAAATCATGGCTCTCGGCGAAAGAGCTGTCCGGCGCCTGGAAGAATGAGACGAAACTGCCCGATGACTTTCGCAAACTTCCCGATACCGAAGAATACAAGGAAGTGAAGCAAACAGCCGCGTCCCCGCAGAAGACCGAAACGGTCACGTTGGTAATCGCGGTAAATAAACCGTCGGAAATTATCGTTATAGCGGGCAAGCCCGTATTGGAGGCGGTGACGGGAACCGAACTGAGTTGGGTCAGCAACACGGATTGCGATCTGTTCTACGCTGCAGGCGATCATAATTACTATTTCCTTACGTCAGGACGTTGGTTCCGTACCTCTGATCTGCGAGCAGGCAAGTGGGAGGCCGCGACCAACTCCCTTCCGCCGGACTTCAAGAAGATTCCGACCGGTCACCCGCGCGCCCACGTACTCGCAGCGGTGCCCGGTACGAGGCAGGCCCAAGATGCCGTGCTGATGGCTTCCATCCCGCAAACGGCGGCAATCGATCGCAAGACAGCGCAAGCGAAGGTGGAGTATGTCGGCGGTGAGCCCAAATTTCAGGCGATCTCCGGCACCAACCTTTCTTATGCGACAAACACCCCAAGCGACGTATTGCGAGTCGGCGACTCTTATTATCTTTGCCTGGATGGGGTGTGGTTTGTCGCCTCTTCACCCAAGGGCACGTGGAGTCTAGCGGACAAGGTTCCCAGTGAGATCTACCAAATTCCTTCTGAGTCTCCAAAACATAATGTCACCTATGTGACCGTACAGCAATCGACGCCTGAAACTGTAGTCTACAGCTACACGCCGGGATACACGGGAGTGTACGTTTCATACGGCGTCGCGATGTGGGGTACCGGATATTATTACCCACCATATTACGGATGGGGCTACTATCCGTACCCAGTTTACTGGCCATATGGCTACTACACCTATGGCGCGAGCGCCTGGTACAACCCGATGACAGGCGCCTACGCGCGAGGGGGCGCCGTATATGGTCCGTACGGAGGATACGGGCGCGCAGCCGCTTATAACCCCTCTACTGGACGATACTCATGGGGGCAGACGGCGTGGGGGCCATACGGAGCGGCGGCTTCGGGAGGCTTCTACAATCCCAATACAGGAGCGTGGGGCGGCAGGGCCGCGGCGTCGAACGGGTATCAAACCTGGGGGAGTAGCGTTGTCGGACGCGGCAATCAAACGGCGCGAACTGCGTCGTATTCGGACAGCCGGGGCACAGTGGCGGGCATAAAGGGATCAGGCGGAGGCGCGGCAATTGCAGCCCGAGGTAATCAGGGCCAGGGCTTCGCCGCACGGTCGGCAGCGGGGGACATCTACGCCGGCAGGGACGGTAACGCGTACAAAAGGGACCAGTCGGGACAGTGGTACAAGAACAACGGCGGATCCTGGGAAGGCATACAGCAGCGCCCGACTCGAGACCAGACCGGCAATGCAGCTCAGTCTCGAAGCGGAGCAGGGTCTGCGGGAACGTCGCAATCAGTGGAAGCATTAAACCGGGATGCGGCGGCCAGAAGTAGGGGCAACTACAACTCCGGAAGAGCCGCTACGACGAGGTCAACGGGGAGTTATAGCGGCTCGCGCTATGGAGGCTACGCAGGCCGAGGGGGCAGACGCAGATAATTCCGGCATCATCCTCTCGCGTAATCGTGTCGAAATGGAGCTGTTCCTAGTGGGGTCTCGAGGCACTCTGCCAGGAACTTCCATGTCCGATTCGTGACATGATGTTCGACCACCCGGAGAGGAGATCGACTGGCCTCCTGATATTGAACTCGTAACCTCTCCAATACCTCACGGCGGCTGCTATCCAATCGCTGCCGCCCCTCGCAGCCCAGCCAGGATTGTAGCTCAAATAGAAGACAGGACAACCTACCTCACCGAGCCCACTCAACATGCGATATTCCAATCTCGAGTGATCTGCTATCTTCGGACTTACAAAGATCAAGGCATCCGAGTGGTCCCGCACAACCTGTTCTCCGGCAAGCTGCACCAAGAAGTCAGTGCTTGACCCCTTTTCAGCGAGTTGACTGAGAGCGACCGTACCCGGATAGAAAGAACTAACGGCTTTGTCAAGAGCAGCCAAATCGATCTGCTTCACGTTATCTTCTTTGAGAATTATCTTGCGGTGCTCAAGATTGAAGCCAATCAATGAGAAGCTGCCAATGCAAGGCTCTCGAGAGATGCCTTGAAGAATCGATAGGAGTGTCTGTTTCTCTTCCGGCAACAATGCGGCCGCTCCCCTCCGCTGTGAACCTATATGGGCCAGGATGGTGACCGCCGGACGCGTTTCCGTCTCGGACACCGATCTTTTCCCAGGAACCAGTTCGTTGGACCCAACTACCGATCCGGCCTCGAGGGCGATCATAGGGTGCTCTGCTGCCGAAGGGAACCGAACGGAAATCTTCCAGTGAGCTGAGCAAACCCGATCCAGCCCATAACGCATCAGCCAATCTACTTTGTAATTCCCCGTGCCGACCGTAAACGCCCCGTCGAGAGTGATGGCGCCAGCGGAATCATTCGAGATGGGCGGCAGCTTCCATTGCTGTTTGAAGTAGGTAGGCGGAATCGTATTGTCATCAGGGGTCACACGGAACATGACATTGAGGATATCGCCGACGTTCGCGAGGTCATGAAGCTGGAGCCGCGCCTGATAACCCGTATGAAAGCCTAAATCAAAGCCCAATCTCGGCTCGACAGGCTTTACTTCACACGGCAGCGACATTCTTTTTCCCTGAGTATTAAGGACAGCAGCATCAAAGGGAAGCAGCTGCCCCCCTCCTCCGGGGAACAGGCCGCGCATCGGTACCTGGGCGCGAAGTGCAACTTGAACACAGTAGTACGCAACGTACAATCGCGGGTACCTTCATATTGATTACCCGGCGCAGAGATGTCGCGCCAATGGCTGTCGCTCTAAAGTTTTGCGCGAAACGTGGGATGCGACATTATCGCCAGTCGCCTCAAAATGGACCAAATTTGTGGACCTGAATTGCCCCAAATTGGGGCAGTGCTGCCCTCATTTGCGGTCAAGATCAACAACTTTTGTTGAAAACAAAGCAAATTCGACGCCTAGCTTCGATGGCATCCCGGTTGCCCTTCTTTTCGATGCTTTCTCACAATCTTTATTTGGCTGATTGTGAAATGGAGGGATGTAACATGCAGGCTACGGCTGCTGGGTTTGACCAGTGCGATTCCGCGCTCGTGGATATGGCTCGCACTGGGAACAAAGACGCGTTTGGAGAGTTGATACGTCGACATCATCGAAGGTGTGTAGACTTAGCGACTCTTTTTCTCCGCAATCACGGCGATGCGGAGGATCAGGTGCAGATCGCTTGTTCAAAAGCGTACGTGCGCCTGGATCAGTTTCAGGGCGAAGCGGAATTTGTTACCTGGCTATCGCGGATCGTCACAAACGAGTGTCTCATGTTCATGCGGGAGAGGCGGCGCGCGCGATTCGTGTACCTGGATGACCCGTGGCGACAGCCGGATGCTCCGCGTATGGAACTGCCCGCGTGCGGCCCCGACCCTGAGGGCGAGTTAGCTCTTGACGAGTTGAAACAACTGTTGAGAAGTGAGATTCGGCGTGTTCCCCCCTTGCTGCGCAATGTAATGGTGCTTCGTGACCTTCAGGGACTGACCATAAAGGACGTAGCGGAGACATTGCAAATTGGTGTACCAGCGGCGAAATCGCGGCTTTTACGGGCCCGCGCGGAGTTGCGTCTGAGGATCAAGCAGCGGTGCGATGGTGGCGGAAATCTACCGGCGTTGTCGAGGTCGGCGGCTCCACTCAGGCGTGTGGCGCAGTATCGCTCGATGTGCCCACTTTTGGCAACTGAGACGTAGAACGGGCGCAATTTCGGGATAATGTACGCGATGAAACAGGGTCGTACGACAAGCGTTTGTATGTCGGAGTGTGTACCCGTACTTGCAACTGCTCCCTTTTGGGGCACAGCAGGGGGCCACAAAGGTTTGTTGTGCGCATAAGGCTACCCGCCGATTAAGAGCGTGGACCACAACAGCAGCGTGTATTCGATCTTGCATTCGATGCGACGATTCCAGCGACACGTCAAAGACGTGATGGATCGTCGCAGCGATTGCTTTGGCCTCCCTTTTATTTCTTTCCCGGTCCTTTCCCGGCTGTCCTGCTAACAGGCCTGATCGCTTATCTAATATGATTTCCCGATCCACGAATACTGCCAAGCGGCGGAGAAGGTCTGGAAACTCCCGCCTATTCTTGTCACCGCTCCGCGGCTGTGGCTGAACTTCAAAGAGTGGCGCGGACCAAGCGGCGCCGAAACTGTCAAGCCGACGCGGGAGTCCCTATGCTGGTCCTGTTTTCCCATACCGTTGATCGAGGAACGTCCACCCATCCAGAAATTGCTATCGAACGAGGCCCATAAGCGTGGTTTGATGTAGTAGCCGGCGTGAGCTTCGAAAGCCACTATCGGGTCCTGGGTTCGTTTTGCATCGCCTGGATAGAAGTTAGTATTTGAGGTAAATAGCCAAACTCCGGTGTAACCTTCCACGATCGACGCGCTGCCATTTGCGCGTAAAGCCAATCTCCGGTTTAAAAGCCCAGCGATTCGAACCTATGTTGATGATTCGGGCGCGATCGTTCTGGCCGAGAGGGATCACAGTCGTGAGGCTGACCCCGATCAACCGCTTTTCATGCCACCCCAAAAACTCCTTCGCGCGCATCGCCGGCCCCCCCACAAGATTCATGGAGACACGTATACGCGCATCGGCCAGTCCCGAAGGGCTCACCTTCGCCTCGATTCCGTTTACAATGCCACTGAAGCTTCCTGTCGCATACGGCATCGAGAGGACCAGGTTTGACGATCGTCCCAAAACTGCTAGATGAGTGGTAGTAACTCAGAACCGACGTCTGGAAAGAGCCCTTTGCATCGTCGATAGGAACTGAGGGATCGAATGTGATCTCTCCTTCGTTCCAACTGTGAGAAAATGTGACGGCGTTGGAACCTATCGGCGTAATAACATACGCGCGTGGAGCGAGATCCTGTGCACGCGCCAGCGTAGCAATCACAAAGGCGATAAGCCACGCCCCATTCTCGGATCTCACTATCAAGCGAATTCCTGGGGGCGTGATGCAATTCCCGCTTCTTTGGACCTAAGGAATCTTCGGTTTCCACCCTCTCCGCGACCGGTACAGTGACGGAGTCCTCGCCAATAGTGTGCGTCGCGATGCAGGCTCTGTTTATCGTCCAGGCGTTTACCCGGGGAAGGTTGCTTACCGAATTGTCCGAGGCATACCGAAAGTACACACACCGCCGTTCCTGCCGCGGGCCACGATTGCAGCAGCGAGAAATAATCTACATCTATTCCTGGCTGGGCGCATCACGGCGTGCAGTTTACATGCCGGTGAAAGCCTAGAGGAAAGAGGAGTGCTTTTCTCGAGAACACTCGAGCGATCCGATTTCCTTACAGGAATCATCTCTGTCCTTTCCTACGCGGCGCCGTCGCGCACCGCGCGATGCGTCACGAGCCGCTGTTGGTTCTTCGGAAATCTCAGGTTAACGAGCCATTCGGAATGACAATGACCTCGACGACATGGACGCGACGCCGACACTTTTGTCCGACGGCGGCGGTACAAAGTTCAGTGCCCGCTCAGAAGGCCGCAGCGAACGATGCCTCTCTGCCATCGAACAGCGGAAGAAGCCAAGCAAAACCTACTACACCAGACTGGGGATGCTGTTAGTAATGAAACCGAAACTCGGATTGAGCCGCCTGCAAGTACTGCTGATCGGCACGTGTTGCGCCATATGGCCGCAATCCATCTCCGCAGTAACACCCAAGGCGGCCGCTGATGTCATTCCAATACTGGTAAACACATATTTATCAGCTGATATACCAATCCCGGCAATAGCGACTAGAAGCACAGCGACGAATACACCCGGCGAATGGCTATTAAGCAGGCCCGTGGCGGTGTTTGGAATGGTGGGCTTGGGGATGATTGTTGCCGCCATATCCGTTCGACTTGTTTGCTTGTCGCCGCCGCCGCACGATGCGTCCACCGATCCCTCGCGAGCGCGTCGAACGACGGAAAGACGCACCGCGTACGACACCGGTGACAGCCTTGAATCCAGGAGTCTTGGTGTCGTAGACTTTATACCCATTTCCATCATGCGCCGAACGGGTTATACACAACAAAGCCGGTCTGCTGAATGGCCGCAGAAGGGCGAGCTGAACAGTGGTACTCTATCAGCGGGTTTACGCGGAAACAACGTCTGTGACTGGGAGTATTCAGAGCACTGCGTTGCATCTTAGCTACGTTGGGTCAAGTTTCGTCTCGCGCCTGCGCCGGGCGATTATGATCAATTCTGCCGTGAGTCATGAGTTCTCTCCTGTTGCAGGAACGGTTTGCGCACATGAGTAATGCATCACGGCCCGCGAATCCCACAAGTCGTGAGGAGTGCGAGCGGCATAGCTTGAATAGCAAAGGGATTATTCTAGCCGTTGATGACACATCAGAATCGCTCAGAATCCTGACGGAGATCCTTGTCTCGCAAGGTTATGATGTACGCCCGGCCGATAGCGGCGAGCTAGCACTCGCTTCGATCGAGGCGACGCAACCTGAACTTATCCTGTTGGATATTCGCATGCCCGGTATGGACGGGTTCGAGGTTTGCCGCCGGCTTAAAGGCAGATCTGAAAGTCATCGCATCCCCGTGATATTTCTCAGCGGCGTAACCGACACGAAGGATCGTGTCGAAGGATTGAGACTCGGCGCGGTCGACTTCATCTCTAAGCCATTCGAGCAAGAAGAACTATTAGCACGCATACGCACTCATCTCGAACTGAGCCGGCTGCGGGCCAGCCTGGAGGAAATGGTCGCGGAGCGGACAGCACATTTGAATGCTGCGAACCAACGATTGCGGCTGGAACTTGGCGAGCGCCTGCGCGCAGAGTGGGCGTTGCGCGAAAGCGAAGAGCGGTTCCGCAGCATGGCGGACAACGCGCCGGTGGTTATCTCGGACGTCCGGGGCAGACGCGAAAGTTAATTTCGTCAACAGATACGCAATGAAGTTTACGGGTCGAGAGTTCGGAGAACTCACAGGCGATGGCTGGATGGAGGTCGTGCACCCTGAAGACCTCGCGGTGAAGTATACGGAAGATCTCTCCGCGAACGCGGCTGGCCGCGAGCTGCGTACGGAGTACCGCGTACGCCGTGCGGACGGCGCTTACCGTTGGATGTTCGATACCGCCACTCCGCGCATTCTAGTGGATGGCTCGTTCGCGGGTTATATCGGCATCGTCCTGGACATCAGCGACTGGAAGCAGCATCAGCAGGAACTCCTGGCTACCCAGAAACTCGAGAGCCTGGGTGTGCTTGTTTCGGGTGTGGCCCACAACTTCAACAACATCATGGGAGCTATCATTGCCGAAGCGGATCTCGCGCTATCCGAGCTTCCCGAGGGCTCGACGCGTGGCAATGTGGAGCGAATCAGCGCGACGGCTATTCGAGCCGCTAATCTCGTTAATTTATTGACGGCGTACTCGGCCAGCGGACCAAGTGGCGCACTCGCACCAGTCAGTGTGTCCAGCGTTGTAGAGGAGATTCTTCAACTGATCAAGGCGACCGTTTCCCGAAACATCACGTTCTCGATAGATCTTGCCCGAAAACTACCGTCGGTCCGCGCCGATCTTTCTCAGTTCCGGCAGGTCGTCCTGAACCTGCTAACGAACGCCTGTGAGTCACTCCCAAACCAAGCAGGCTCAGTTTCCGTGAGTACTTCGGGAGTATCGATGGGCGCCAAAGAGTTGGCGGCAAATCGATTGACCCTGCCGCCAGGAAAGTATGTCAGGCTCTACATCCAGGACAGCGGCTGCGGCATCCCGATTGAACTCCAATCGAAGATCTTCGATCCTTTCTATACCACGAAATTCCTCGGACGCGGACTCGGATTGGCCGCAGTTCAGGGCATCGTGCGCAGCCTTGGGGGTAGTATTACTGTTGAAAGCAACCCGGGGCGAGGCTCAGTGTTCGAAGTTCTACTCCCTTGCGTGGAAGCCGTTGACGTGAGCCGCACTTAAACTCTGGGGAGGACGCTTTCAAGTAGTTCAATAAGAAGGGCAAGTCGAAAAGGCTTCTGAATGAAGGAATCAACTTGTAGGCCCTCAAACGAGGGCTCGACCACATCCTGACTGAATGCACTAGTGAGTACTACCATAATCCCGGGTCTGATGCGGCGAGCCTCCTTGAGGACGTCGTGGCTCGGTAATCCAGGCAGAGTAACATCCAGCATGAGAAGCGTGAGACGCTCTCCGTGAACGCGTAGCTGATCCACCGCGGCGGTACCATCTGAGGCGGCCAGTACCTCGAATCCTTTCTTTTGCAGTATCTTCGCTACTGCGTTCCGAAGCGTCTCTTCGTCTTCGACGAGCAGGATAGCGACCCGCTGCTCGTGCCCGTCAGTGCAATTAACCGAGGTCATACGAGCCTCAGACGGAGATTCGACGCCAGGCCAGAAATGTTGGGATGCGGAAACCCTGGCGTGTGTGCTGGTGTTGCGGTCGGTGTCACGATGTTTTGCAACGTTCGACGACGGTTGCCCTCTCGTCTGACCAGGTAGCTGCATAACTATCGGTATGGATGCTGGGGATCTACGCCCCCGGCGAGCTTCCTCAACGATTCCGGACTGGCAGAACTAATATTGCTGTGAACCGATATACCGCGCTTTGCAAAGTTAACGTGCGAAGGTCCATCAACGCTGCCACTACATAGACGCAGAGGGCCTCGGGAAATTCCGTGTTCACACGGATTTTCTCGACATCGTCGATTTCTGCGTTACAACTAACAATCGGGTTACTGACATAGATTGTTTGCACCGCTTCTCTCAACTCGTGTTGAATGACTCCAAAAACTAAGCCGAGCAATTTCGCTGGAGCATCCCATATCGGGCTTACGGGCAAGTATCATGGGTATGAAGTACTATGGGGAAATTACTCTTTGCAGTTTCAATAATGGTGATCGGCCTTGCCGGCTCGGCTCTTGCTCATGCAGTTCTCGTCGCCGCAGTACCGCCCGTTCGCGGATCCGTTTCCGGTCCAGAAGTTGTGTTCCGCCTCCAGTTCAACTCCCGGATCGACGCAGCACGTTCAACTTTGAAGCTGGTTTTGCCCGACACGAAGATCCTTTCTCTCCCCATGGGACCCCAACCTTCACCAGACAGCCTAACTGCGCGATCGACGGATTTGAAACCCGGAAGTTACACGCTACTCTGGCAGGTGCTCGCGACAGACGGGCACATCACGCGGGGTGAAGTGCCGTTCGCGGTCCGGTAGGAAACGTGCTGACGCAACTTCTGGATGTATTTAGCTTCATCTCGGTGCTCCTACGCGGTGCAGCATCGCGTTCCAGTCGCTGATCCTCGGCGGAGTCGTATTTAGTTTCTGGGTTCTCAAGCCACTGAGTGAACTCCTCGATTCGCCGGCTGACGACGTCGTGGGATCGAGTAGACGCCTGATCACGTGGTCCGCCTTGGCGCTCGCTTTGGTGCAGATTGGTTACGTCACGGCGGATTCGGTGTTGCTCACGGGAACGACTGGTCTCGGGTGGCGTGATCTTGCAGGCGCTGGTTTCTTTGTTTCTGGAGGCACTAGCGCAGTCGCGGCGCTGATCACCGCAGAAATCGTAAGACGCCGAGGCTCGACGCCACCACCAGCGCTGATGGCTGCGTCAATGATCATCCTAAGCACGCTTGTGGCGACGAGCCATGCAGCCGGACGAATGGAAGGGCGCACGGCCCTCTTGGCGTTGAGTGCCATCCACATGCTGGCAGTCGGGTGTTCGATCGGCGGATTACCTTACTTCTGCTCACACTGAAACGAGCGCCGAATCTCGTGATCCGCCGCTGGGTCTGTCACCGATTTTCGAAGCTGGCAACGCTGAGCGTCGTGGTACTCGCCGCTGCGGGATGGCTGCTGTCATGCGTGTATGTAGGTTCTCGCGAAGCAGTTTACGGCACTGCCTATGGAGCGATGGTCGTGTCTAAAGTGATACTCTTTGCAGTTCTGCTGCTTCTCGGAGGGCTAAATTTTTTGATCGTCCGCCGAATCTCCACCGCGGATGACGAAGTCATCACCAAGCTGCGGCGGTTCGCCGAAGCGGAAATTGGCATTGGGTTTACGGTCATTTTCGCTGCAGCTTCGCTGACTTCGCAGCCGCCCGCGGTAGATCTCAGCGCGGACCGTGTTGCACTATCCGAGATTGTGCAGAGGTTTACGCCACAATGGCCTACCTTCAGCACGCCGCCAGTCGAATCTCTGTCACCAGCTACCCCCTTGTTTGTTGACACTGAAGAAAACACTTCCCATGCTCCGCAGTCGACGTGCCTGGGACTTTGTACCAACCCAGCACGGCTAGTGATATAGCGTGGTCCGAATATAATCATCACTGGTCCGGGGCTATCGTTCTCCTTGTGGGATTATTAGCGCTTGGGGCGCGAGTGCCCGCGCTTTCCTGGGCTCGTAACTGGCCCCTTGCCTTTTTAGCTCTCGCCGTATTCTTGTTCCTCCGCGCTGACCCCGAGAACTGGCCATTAGGTCCGCGAGGTTTTTGGGAGAGTTTCCTGGTGGCAGAGGTGCTCCAGCATAGGTTATTTGTGGTCCTTATCGTCCTGTTCGGATTTTTCGAATGGGGGGTTACAACGGGACGGATCTCCTCTCCTCGGGCAGCACTTGTCTTTCCAGGAGTTTGTGCTGTCGGAGGCGCGCTGCTGCTGACTCACGCGCACCCGCTCGGGAATATCCGACAAGAACTCTTATCAGAACTGAGTCATATACCTCTCGGAATCCTGGGCGTCGTTGCGGGGTGGTCACGATGGCTCGAGTGGCGTACTGCCGACAATTCGCGCGGAATTCTTTGCTACATATGGCCTGCTTGTTTTGTGCTGGTCGGAGTGATACTCCTTAACTACCGCGAGAGCTGAACAACAGCGTCTTGAAAGACGACCGTCTGGTGAGATTTCACCATATGGCATCCAAGCTGCTGCAGACTCATCACGGTCGAGAGAGTGCGCCGGGATTCAGGGTGTAATCTCCCTGGCCATAAACAACGCTCAGGACGACTCAACCCGTAAATGACAGGGTGAGGGGCGCACATACAAAAATTTGCAGCCAATTGGCTGTGGCGGTTAATCATGCCTGTGTCGATTCCCGGCTGACTAATGGCAGTGTGTAATCACCTCATTACGGAAAGGCGCATTTGCAAGATTCTCTTCGGTCTGTTGGCACTGTTGGTTATCCCCGGAACGGCGCAGGACAAGGCTCCGGCCGGGGTGGCGACTGCAGCGCCTCAATCGATTTCCCTCACGCAAGTCGCGCAGCGCAGCGAGGAACTGACGCGTACCTTGCGAGAAATCTCACGACGCTTACCCACGGATTCTGACCTGGCGGCCTTCGAAACAAACTTCCGAGAGCAGGAGAACCTTGTTCGTGCCAGGCTTGCAGACTCAGAGATTGCTGTCACGACTGGCGCCACGCTGTTGGATATTCGCGGGTTGTTGCGAGATTGGCGAACCTACTCCGCTGTGAATCAGAACAGCGAAAGACCCTGGGCAAGTGGGGTACGACGTGCGAGCACAACCTAACGCTTCTGAATAACGAGCGGCAGGTGTGGGAAGCCACACTTCAAACTCTAATGAGCGTTCCGGAGCTCAGTTCTTTGGAGGGGCGCGCGCGGTCAACAATAGCGGACATTCAGGCTGTAAGTGGCGTTGCAGAACAACGCTTGCGAACTGTGTTAGATCTCCAAGCCCGCGTGTCCAAACAGGCCCTCCTCGTGGCCGATATTGTCGAGAAGCTCGAGGCAGTAAGGCAGGGTTTCCAGGCGAGATGTTCTATCCGGACGCGCCGCCAATTTGGCGAGCGCTGCCGGAGCGCGGGAACGAGACGATAGCCACTGTCCTAAGCCGGTCAATAGCGCGTTTCTACTCCGATTCTGTAGCTTCGCAAAGGTTCACAAAGGCGGCCTCTTCCGAGGTGTTCTTTTTATCGTGTTCGCGGTTGCAATCAGCCGCCGTCTCCGCCGCGTGATCCTGAATATCGGATCGCAGGATGAAACGTTGCGCGGGCGGCGCTCATATTGAAGCGACCTGTTTCGCTCGCAGTGCTAATAGCGGCGAATTTGATCACGTTGTCATCGCCGAACGCACGCACGATGTTGTTTCTTCTGATCAGTATTTTTCTTCTTCCTATCACCCGCTTGCTTCCGCTCTACACCCCAGCAGCGCGGCTAGTGTATTTTATGGCTGGTTTTTACGGACTTAATATATGTGTGGGTACTTTGGATGCTGACCCCGTTATACGACGGTGGTTGATTGCCCTCATCTTTGCGACCGCCGCTTGTATTCTTGGCTGGTGGGGCAGACCTGAACGGCTGCATCAAGCGGATCGACGCGAGGGAAGCCTGCAAGAAGATGGTATTCCTTTTGTTCGTTGGAGTTTTACTGGTGATACCTATTCTCGTCGCCAACGTGCTTGGATTCCTCCTGTTGAGCTATCTGCTCCGACTGACCCTCCTGCTCTGTTCCTGCTTTGGCCTCCTTCTATATACCTCCGTTCGCACAATGAGAACGCTGTTCGCGGCCATGCTCCGGCTCCCCCGGCTACGTTCTCTCGCCTCCGTCCGACTGCACGAACACGCGTTAGTGCGCTGGGCTGAACTGGTCATGAAGGGCAGTGCAGTTTTTTGCTGGCTCTATATCACGCTTACGATGCTCGAGTTGCAGGAGCCCGCTCGCGAGACCTTGGCAGCAATCCTCAATGCAAGGCTCGGAATCAGAGCATTCAATTTCTCGCTCGGCGACGTCCTTGCCTTCCTGAGCGTTCTAGTTTTTGGATACCTGATCGCGAGTGGGTGCCGATTCATCCTTCGAGAAGAGATCCTCCGGCATTGGCGGTTAGCGCGTGGCGTCCCGGAAACGATTGCGACTTCTTTGCACTACACGCTGCTTCTACTCGTATTTCTGATGTCGCTGAGTGCGGGCGGAATCGAGCTTGGCAAGCTTACGCTGTTAACGGGAGCGTTGGGAGTTGGGCTCGGGTTTGGGCTGCAGAACATTGTGAACAACTTTGTGTCCGGATTGATACTGCAATTCGAACGGCCGATCCGCGTCGGCGACGTTCTGGAGGTCGGAACCCTGAGCGGGGAAGTTCGCCGCATCGGAATCCGTGCAAGTACAATGCGAACCTTTCAAGGCGCTGAAGTGATCATTCCGAATTCAACATTCATTTCCGGCCAGGTCGTGAACTGGACATTGAGTGAGCCCGTACGGCGAGTAGAGGTGCCTGTTCCCGTCGCTTACGGCACCGATCCGGAGCGTGTTATCAAGATGCTTCTTGAAATAGCCGTCAGTCACTCCGAGGTGTTGCGGCGACCAGAGCCCGTTGCAGTGTTTAAGGGTTTCGGAGAAAGCTCCCTCGACTTTCTGCTGATGTTCTGGGCGGATCAGGACACTCACTTCCGGCTACGTAGCGACATTTCGATCAGGATCAACGTCGCGCTGCGGGAAGAAGGGATTGAAATACCCTTCCCACAAAGGGAAGATATCGAGTACACTCATCGGACGGCATACCCAAATTTACACAGCCGGCCTCTCTCGCAGCTAGGTCGGAAAGTCGTGGTCAGTAGGGTTTCTGAATACTCCAGGCTGATGCCGTCAGCCGATGTATTAGTTTAGATTACGATCTTCTGGTTTCATCGGAACTCCAAAAAAAGTAGATCTGCGGTCTCGTGAAAACAATCCCCAAGGTCGAGCCGGAAGGGCTTCATTAGGTTGACCGAAGAGAGGTTTTCAAGATGAGGATTAATCGCCTGATTCTGTCGCTATTGGCGGTGGGCGTATGCTGCCTTGGCCAGGATGTGCGTTACAACTTTGCCGCTGGCCAAGATTTCTCAAAATACCACACGTACAAATGGGTGCAGATCAGCGGCACGGAGAAGGTGAACCAACTTGCAGAACAGCAACTGCAGGCGGCCGTGGACGCAGAGATGACCAAGAAAGGGCTAAAGCGAACGGATGGCGACAATGCTGACCTGCTTATTGGATATCAAGCGGCAATAGGACAGGAGAAGGAGTATACGTCTTTTAACAGCGGTTGGGGTACTGGCCCAGGTTGGTACGGCGGCGGATGGTACGGAGCATACGGCGGAATGGGTGGCACGACCAGCGGGCAGACTTCTACCATCTACGTGGGACAGATTGGTCTCGACATGTATGATCCGGCCCAGAAACAACTCGTTTGGCGCGGGAATGCATCGAAGACGCTGGACACCAAAGCTAAGCCCGACAAGCAGAAGAAAAATCTCGAGAAAGCTATGGCGAAGCTGCTGAAGAACTTCCCACCGCCGCCCAAGAAGAGCTAGACAGGCCGCTGAATCCCGATCGGTGCTCAGTATCAGCGGCAAATTTCGTGCCCGGCCGGCCTGCGCGCCGGGCCACGCTGATGCCCATGATTGCATTGTTAGCCGACACTATTCCATTCTCGCGATGCTTCCAGGAATGTAGCTCCCTGATTTCGTTGCCGTTCTACTGCAGATGAGATGCTTTTTCCATCGCGCTAAGGCATGGCCGCGACAATGTGCGTGTTTATCAGCAATGCCGCGTTTGGCTTTCGCACACCGCTCGTAGGTGTACCTTCATCCCTTGGTTGCGCGATCATGCATTAGCGTTGCGTGCAAAAGTTTAGACCTTCCTTCCGGCGCCTTCATCAATCGATCGTCAATCCGTCGCCAGCGTGCTCGCAGTCTCGGGAAATGTTTTAAGGGCTGTGGGTGGCGGCCAAGCGTCAAGTGCGCGTTGCACGGTGACCTAAGGTCGATGGAGAATATCGCAATGAAAAAGGCTTTACATCGCCTTGGGCTCGGACTAAGAGTCTTGGCTGTCGCCTTCCGCGCGCGAAACTCCTGCGCCGACGCCTGTCCGGACTATGAAGAGTTGGTGCAACGGCGAGTTTTGATCGCTGGTATTGGGGCAGTCGACAACGGGGTCGATGTGCAGCATCACTTCCGGTGAACGTCTGCGATCCCGAAAACGCTCGAAAAGCGTGGGCAGTCTATGAGAGACATTTGTGAGGAGGCGAAGTTGCGTCGCGCCGAAGGTCTGGTTTGCACCATTTGGCGGAAACACTCCGACGCCGACGAAGGGATATCGAAGGGCGTCTACGATTGAGTAGCCCGTCCTGGGAGTCCCAAACAAGAAAATCAGTAACCATCAAAGAATCAGAGCGGGCGGGGATTGTCCCTGCGGGCCGATTCCGCGGAGGTTGGAAACACGCGAAGAAACGGGGAGTGTCGTGTAATGACAACTCGCAAATGGCTGCCGGTGACGTTACCCTTTTCCATCGGTTTGATGGCAAGCGCTGTCTACTCCTCTTTCGCAATCTCCTCAGAATCCTGGGGACAAGTGCTAGGGAGTCTTTACTACATCCCGATCGTGATAGCCGCGATAGTTCCAGGAGTTCCGTCAGCGTTCACCGTGGCGCTCGCGGCAGGTATAGTTCACACTGTAGCCGCCACATTAGGTCACGGAGATCATTGGATCGGACCGATTGCCCAGACCCTTCTTTTCGTGTGCGTAGCCGTCACTGCCGCGCGACTCGCGCAGTGGCGTGCGGCGCTAAACGAAGTGTTGTTCTCGAGCAGCCAGAAGGTTCGTTCCCCACCGGAGGAGAATTCTGCGTGCTGAGCCGGATGATTGTTGGGCTGGTTCGGCAGTTCCGCACGCCCCGACAAGCATTGAAGGCGCAGGATGGGTTCTGGAGGATCCTAAGTTGGCGGATAACAAACGTCGTGAGCTAGTGGGAATCGTTCGGAAAGAGACGCATCGTCTGAATCGCATCCTGATGGATGTTCTGGAGTTCACCCAGCCGCGCAGTCCCAGATTTCGGATGATAGATCTTTCGAAGCTCGTGGATGATGTGATTCCATTGGCCGGCACAAAGGACGGACGACCCTTTACCGTAACTAAAAACATTCCTTCTGATCTGCCCGTGCTCCGAGGCGATCCCGAGCAGATCAAACAGGTGCTTTTGAACCTCATAATGAATTCCAACCAAGCTATGCCTGCAGGCGGCGAAGTCGAGATTTCCGCTCGCATCGAGGGCGATACGTTTGTGATTGCAGTGCGGGATCACGGGACGGGGGTTCCTGCTGCAGCGGTCGATAGAATTTTCGAACCGTTTTTCAGCACTTATGAACACCGGTTGGGATTAGGCCTCGCACTAGCACTGCGCATCGTGAGAGAGCATGGCGGTAGGATACTCGGTGGACCAGGAACAAAGTGAAGGAGCGCAAATTTCAGTTATTCTGCCCAGGCGCCATGACACCCCATAAAACAGTAAACTAGCCTACGGTTGCGAGGGTCGTGCCGTGCCCCATAGTGTATAGTGATTAAAATTCCAAATCTGGAGGACATGCCTCGCAAAAACGGAGACTTCAGCAGCCTCGTTTTACAGTCTCAAGCCATCGCGCCGGCTGAAGTGTCGCGTCGTGAGATCCGGAAAGTGGATTCGAAAACCCCTATGAGCGGTGGTCGCATACTAGTCGTCGAAGACGACGATTGCCTGAGACGTGTGACGCAAGCCCAGCTGGAGAAGTGTGGCCATCAAACCGCTATTGCCGGCGATGTACCCGACGCACTGGCAGTGCTCGAGAAGCAGCCTGTCGAACTCGTAATCACCGATCTCAATTTGCCAGGCATGTCGGGCCTCGAGCTGCTAAGCAAAGTTCGGAACGAGTATCCCGATACTAGCGTGGTGATAATCACCGCATACGGCACGATCGAAACCGCGGTGGCAGCTATCAAAGCCGGAGCCTACGACTACATTACAAAACCGGTGCATCCCGATGAGTTGAAGGCTCTAGTGAGCCGAGTCATGAGCGCCACCGGCTGATAGACGAAGTTCGCCTTCTACGTAGCACACTTGACGAGAAATATGGCTTCGAGCACATCGTCGGCAGGTCCGGATCTTTAGTGCAAGTGTTGGACTCAGCTTCGCGTGTTGCACAGACGGATGCAACCGTGCTTATTCTTGGTGAGACGGGCACGGGCAAGGAGTTGATTGCCAGAGCAATTCATCTCAACAGCCTAAGAAGAGACCAGCCGTTTGTGATTATCAATTGCGGCGCAATTCCGACAGAACTTCTCGAATCGGAGTTGTTCGGCCACGTGAAAGGTTCATTCACCGGCGCCACGAACCATAAAAAAGGCAAAGTGGAAATGGCTGAAGGCGGCACGATTTTCCTGGATGAAATTGGCGAGATGCAGATGGATCTTCAGGTGCGACTCTTACGCCTTCTGCAGGAACGCGAAATTGAGAAGATCGGCTCCACCAGCATGATCCGCGTTGACGTCCGTGTATTAGCCGCAACACATCGGAACCTGGAGGCTTTGGTCGCTGAAGGAAAATTCCGTGAAGATTTGTACTACCGCCTGGCAGTGATTCCGATAACGGTTCCTCCGCTTCGCGAACGGCCCGGGGACGTTGCTGAGTTGGTTGATCATTTTTTTAGTCTCACGAAAACGCGGTATGGACGGACGGAACTGCAATTACCCTCGTCGCTGATGCCATACCTCCTGAACTATCGCTGGCCGGGGAATGTACGTGAATTGGAGAATCTGATGGAAAGGTTGGTTCTCTTAAGCCGTGCGGATGAGGTGACATTGGCTGACCTGCCGGAGAGGCTTCGACAAAGCGTCAGCCGTGAAGAATCTCCGAATTCCGATGCCTCCAGCAGGGCGAACGATCTTCAAAACTGTCGAACGAGATCTGATCGTGCAAGCACTGCGGCAATGCAACTGGAACAAGTCGAGAGCTGCCCGTCAACTCGAAATCAGCCGCAAGACTCTCCTATATCGAATGCGCAAGTACGGCATTGTGAGAAGCGCCGCATAGAGATCGATGGAAGCTCGATACGAAAGCAGGCCGATCGGCAAAGCCTTATTGAATTTAATTACGCGAAATCGTGTGCACTCCAGAGCATGTAATAACGGGCAAATGTTCAGCCATAGGGAACAGTATCATCCGCTCGATGCGCGGCCCGGGATGCGGCCGTTTGTCAGGGCTTTGTGATGATTCGCGCCTGATAATGAATGCGGCCGGCCGGAACTAAACGTTACCCAAAAAAAAGAAGCATCTTAGCCACGAGGGCATCACAACGTCGGCAAATTTTAGTCTAGGATAAGGCGAGGTGGCGTTTGTTGCGTTGGCGTTTACAGGTCGTTGTTGTTGCGCTGTTTGCGAGCGTTGTGGCGCGGGGATTCTCCCAAGCCCAGGAACCCGCAGCTCCTGCCGAGGTCGACACTCGGATGGGGGTTATGCAGCAGCAGCAGACCTCGAAGAAGGCACAACTCAAACCTGAGCAGAAGGACAGAGCGGAGGAGATTTACGATCGAGCGATCGATAATCCTATCGTCAAGCGTTTCTTGGGCAATCAGAATGGCTTGGGAATTCAGTTCGGAACACTGTATCCAGGCGCGGGCTTCTCGCTCGGGCCAGATTACACCGTCCGCGGCTTGCTTAATGAGAACCTCGACCTCCATTTCGCAGCCATCGGTTCAACTAAGCAATACTACGAGGTTCGCGGCGGCGCCTCGCTCCGCCATTTAGCGGGTAGCCGCCTACGGATCGATCTGAACGCACGCAGAATGGATGCGCCGCAGGTGCATTACTACGGCCCTGGGAACGGCAGCGACAGCGATGCAAAGACAAACTACCGCCTCGAAGGTGGTCTGTTTGACGCTCGTGTTTCAGCGATCCCGTTCCGCAGGATCCTGAGAGTCGGCGGCGCAGATCGGCTACTCGATGATCAACGTCGGTCCAGGGCAATCCGGCGAGATCCTTTCATCGGATTTGGTGTTCGGTCCCCTAGTCGCACCTGGTATCAACAGACAAACGGATTACTTGTATACAGGGCCGTTCGTGGAGCTGGACTGGAGAGATCAGCCAGGAGATCCTCATCGTGGTGGCGCCGTAGGCGCAAGCTATCAGTGGAACTTCGATCGCGTCGGCGGCCCATTCTCATTCCGAAGGGCTCAATTCTATGTTGAGCAGTACCTTCCATTCCTGAATGAGAAGCGGGTCATCGCCCTTCGCGCCAGGACTACCTTAACCTACACTGGCCAGGACCAGGTTGTCCCGTTTTACGTGCAGCCGACGCTTGGGGGACCCAACGACCTTCGAGGCTATTCGCAGTTTCGTTTCTACGATAGAAACTCTCTTACTCTTAATGCCGAGTACCGGCGGGAATTGGGCCCGCCGCTCGATCTCGTGTTGTTCACGGATTGGGGAAAGGTATTTTCCAAACCTGGCCAGATGGCATTCTCGGGGCTGCATGGTTCGGGGGGAATTGGCTTCAGGTTCAAAACGCGCAGTAGCGTTATCATGCGGATTGATGTTGGCGTAAGTGAGGAAGGAGTACGATTCTGGTGGGCATTCAACGACATCTTCCGAGGATTCTTGCACAACTTATATTAGTTGTAATCCTGTCATTCTCTTCCAACGCGGCCGAGCAGGAGCGTGTTCCTCGTTTCTACGCCGATGATCCCGTTTGCTGTGCGCCACAACCGCTGCACATTCCAGAGATAAAGGCGCGCAAGACAGATACTTTGTTCGATTTCCTTTACAACTCTTTTGCCGAACAGGTATACACCGACACGCCCGCTGAGAGTGTAAATACCCTGGGTGATGTCCTCGACAGTGAATGGTTCATTAATCGCCATGGCCGTAAGCGCCTGTCTGTCAAAGAACTCAAACAGGGGAGCGGCGATGGACGGCCGCCACGTCCTCCGTACGTTGTAGTCGGAGCGAAGCTCGATGGAATAACTCCAGGTTTTAGAATGCGCGACTCAGAGGGCACGGTGTACTTCGTTAAGCCGGATCCGCTCAAGTACCCCGAGCTCGCGACCGCAGCGGATGCCATGGGAGCCAGGTTCTTTCATGCTATCGGATACAACACGCCGGAGAACTACATCACGCATGTGCGCGTCGAGGACATTACGGTGAGTCCCGATGCAACACGCATTGGCGACAGCGGCAAGCCCCGGCCGATGACGATTCGAGATATTGAGTCTATCCTCTGGAAGGTCCCTCGCGCTGCCGATCGCTCTTATCGAATGATCGCAAGCCGTGCAGTTCCGGGTGCTCCGCTCGGACCCTTCAGATACAAAGGCGCGAGGGGAGACGACCCGAACGATTTGGTACCGCATCAGAACAGGCGCGACCTTCGCGGTCTGTTTGTTTTCTGTGCGTGGCTGAATCATACCGATGCCAAGTCGATAAACTCGCTCGACACACTCGTAAACGAAGGCGGCCGGCAGTACATCCGTCACTATCTCATCGATTTTGGATCCGCGTTCGGAAGTGATAGCGACATGCCAAAAAACGCGAGGTTCGGAAACGGATACGTTATACCGAGCAGCGGTGAGGTTGTTCGCGGCATTCTAAATTTGGGACTTATCGCTGAGCCGTGGGAGCGCGCCGACTACCCCAACATTCCGGCGGTCGGCCGGTTTGAGGCGAGCGCATTCGACCCCGAGAAGTGGGTACGGCTAACTATCCCGAATCCTGCCTTCGCCCAACGCACGCCCGAAGACGAGTACTGGGCAGCCAAGATAGTAATGTCCTTTACGGATGATGATATCCGCGCGCTCGTGGAGACGGCCCAGTACACGGATCCGTTGGCGACGGAATACGTAACGAAAACTCTAATCGCGCGCCGTGACCGCATTGGGCGAACGTACTTTGTCAAATTGCTGCCTGTGGAGGAGTTTCACTTCGTTAACGGGAGGCTCGAGTTCAAAGATCTCGCTGTGGCACTTGGATTCGTTCCGCCGCGCGACTACGACACTAATTGGTTTCATCTGGATAATACGCGCGGCGTAATGACACCGATCGCCGGCGCCATAACGGCCGCTATTCCGAAAGAATGGGGGCTGCTCCTTCGGGAAGTTATTTTGCAGTGAAAGTCTCTGTGCGCGGTAATCCGGCAAAGCATGCAACGGTGTTTCTTCGCAAGACAGGTCGGGACGTTCAAGTAGTCGGTATCGACCGCAACGCAAGACGGGCGGTCGTCAGTGAATCCACCAAACCAGCAACTACTTCGGTCGCCGCAGGGCGATAGTTGCACGGAAATGTGTTTTTCGCTTGTCGCACGGTGAGAAGGAGGACCCAACCGGACAATGCATTTGATGCGCGTGCATCTGGCAGCCTTCGCCATCAACAATACGCAACTGAGCCAGTAGAGGGCATAACACCGCCCAGATTGCTGATGGCGAAGGCTGCCAGATGCACGCGCATCAAATGCATTGTCCGGTTGGGTCCTCCTTCTCCCGTGCGACAAGCGAAAAACACATTTCCGTGCAACTATCGCCCTGCGGCGACCGAAGTAGTTGCTGGTTTGGTGGATTCACTGACGACCGCCCGTCTTGCGTTGCGGTCGATACCGACTACTTGAACGTCCCGACCTGTCTTGCGAAGAAACACCGTTGCATGCTTTGCCGGATTACCGCGCACAGAGACTTTCACTGCAAAATAACTTCCCGAAGGAGCAGCCGCCCATTCTTTCGGAATAGCGGCCGTTACGGCGCCGGCGATCGGAGTCATTACACCGCGCGTATTATCCAGATGAAACCAATTAGTGTCGTAGTCGCGCGGCGGAACGAATCCAAGCGCCACAGCGAGATCTTTGAACTCGAGCCTCTCGTTAACGAAGTGAAACTCCTCCACAGGCAGCAATTTGACAAAGTACGTTCGCCCAATGCGGTCACGGCGCGCGATTAGAGTTTTCGTTACGTATTCCGTCGCCAACGGATCCGTGTACTGGGCCGTCTCCACGAGCGCGCGGATATCATCATCCGTAAAGGACATCACTATCTTGGCTGCCCAGTACTCGTCTTCGGGCGTGCGTTGGGCGAAGGCAGGATTGGGATAGTTAGGTACCCACTTCTCGGGGTCGAATGCGCTCGCCTCAAACCGGCCGACCGCCGGAATGTTGGGATAGTCGGCGCGCTCCCACGGCTCAGCGATGAGTCCCAAATTTAGAATGCCGCGAACAACCTCACCGCTGCTCGGTATAACGTATCCGTTTCCGAACCTCGCGTTTTTTGGCATGTCGCTATCACTTCCGAACGCGGATCCAAAATCGATGAGATAGTGACGGATGTACTGCCGGCCGCCTTCGTTTACGAGTGTGTCGAGCGAGTTTATCGACTTGGCATCGGTATGATTCAGCCACGCACAGAAAACAAACAGACCGCGAAGATCGCGCCTGTTCTGATGCGGTACCAAATCGTTCGGGTCGTCTCCCCTCGCGCCTTTGTATCTGAAGGGTCCGAGCGGAGCACCCGGAACTGCACGGCTTGCGATCATTCGATAAGAGCGATCGGCAGCGCGAGGGACCTTCCAGAGGATAGACTCAATATCTCGAATGGTCATCGGCCGGGGCTTGCCGCTGTCGCCAATGCGTGTTGCATCGGGACTCACCGTAATGTCCTCGACGCGCACATGCGTGATGTAGTTCTCCGGCGTGTTGTATCCGATAGCATGAAAGAACCTGGCTCCCATGGCATCCGCTGCGGTCGCGAGCTCGGGGTACTTGAGCGGATCCGGCTTAACGAAGTACACCGTGCCCTCTGAGTCGCGCATTCTAAAACCTGGAGTTATTCCATCGAGCTTCGCTCCGACTACAACGTACGGAGGACGTGGCGGCCGTCCATCGCCGCTCCCCTGTTTGAGTTCTTTGACAGACAGACGCTTACGGCCATGGCGATTAAGGAACCATTCACTGTCGAGGACATCACCCAGCGTATTTACACCTTCAGCGGGCGTGTCGGTGTATACCTGTTCGGCAAAAGAGTTGTAAAGGAAATCGAACAAAGTATCTGTCTTGCGCGCCTTTATCTCTGGAATGTGCAGCGGTTGTGGCGCACAGCAAACGGGATCATCGGCGTAGAAACGAGGAACACGCTCCTGCTCGGCCGCGTTGGAAGAGAATGACAGGATTACAACTAATATAAGTTGTGCAAGAATCCTCGGAAGATGTCGTTGAATGCCCACCAGAATCGTACTCCTTCCTCACTTACGCCAACATCAATCCGCATGATAACGCTACTGCGCGTTTTGAACCTGAATCCAATTCCCCCAGAACCATGCAGTCCCGAGAAGGCCATTTGGCCAGGTTTGGAAAATACCTTTCCCCAATCCGTGAACAACACGAGATCGAGTGGCGGGCCCAATTCCCGCCGGTACTCGGCATTAAGAATAAGAGAGTTTCTATCGTAGAAACGAAACTGCGAATAGCCTCGAAGGTCGTTCGGCCCCCCAAGCGTGGGCTGCACGTAAAACGGGACAACCTGGTCCTGGCCAGTGTAGGTTAAAGTAGTCCTGGCACGAAGGGCGATGACCCGCTTCTCATTCAGGAATGGAAGGTACTGCTCAACATAGAATTGAGCCCTTCGGAATGAGAATGGGCCGCCGACGCGATCGAAGTTCCACTGATAGCTTGCGCCTACGGCGCCACCACGATGAGGATCTCCCGGCTGATCTCTCCAGTCCAGTTCCACGAACGGCCCTGTATACAAATAGTCCGTTTGTCTGTTGATACCAGGTGCGACTAGGGGACCGAACACCAAATCCGATGAAAGGATCTCGCCGGATTGCCCAGGACCTACGTTGATCATCGAGTAGCCGACTGCGCCGCCAACTCTCAGGATCCTGCGGAACGGGATCGCTGAAACACGACCGTCAAACAGACCACCTTCGAGGCGGTAGTTTGTCTTTGCATCGCTGTCGCTGCCGTTCCCAGGGCCGTAGTAATGCACCTGCGGCGCATCCATTCTGCGTGCGTTCAGATCAATCCGTCAGGCGGCTACCCGCTAAATGGCGGAGCGAGGCCCGCCGCGAACCTCGTAGTATTGCTTAGTTGAACCGATGGCTGCGAAATGGAGGTCGAGGTTCTCATTAAGCAAGCCGCGGACGGTGTAATCTGGCCCGAGCGAGAAGCCCGCGCCTGGATACAGTGTTCCGAACTGAATTCCCAAGCCATTCTGATTGCCCAAGAAACGCTTGACGATAGGATTATCGATCGCTCGATCGTAAATCTCCTCCGCTCTGTCCTTCTGCTCAGGTTTGAGTTGTGCCTTCTTCGAGGTCTGCTGCTGCTGCATAACCCCCATCCGAGTGTCGACCTCGGCAGGAGCTGCGGGTTCCTGGGCTTGGGAGAATCCCCGCCTACAACGCTCGCAAACAGCGCAACAACAAGGAATCTGTAATAAACGATGAAACAATCGGGACCTCGCCTTATCCTAGACTAAAATTTGCCGACGTTGTGATGTCCTCGTATCAAAGACGTTTTTTTTTTGGGTAACGTTCAGTCCTGGTGCGGCTGCATTCATGATCAGGCGCTCATTACCACAAAGCCCGGACAAACGGCCCCATCCCGGGCTACGCATCCCCGAGCGGATGATACTGTTTTCTATGGCTGAACATTTGCCCGTTATTACATGCTTCTGGAGTGCACACATTTCGCATAGATTAAATTCAATAAGGCTTTGCCGATCGGCCTGCTTTCGTATCGAGCTTCCATCGATCTCTATGATGCGCTTCTCAACAATACCGTACTTTCTGATACGGTAGAGCAGAGTCTTGCGGCTGATATCCAGTTCGCGGGCCGCCTGCGACTGGTTCCAGTTGCAGGCGGTCAGTACCTGCAGGATCAGGTCACGCTCTACCGTTTTGAAGAACGGTTCGCCGGCTGGCGGGCATCGGGTGCGGCGTTGTATGCTCCGTTGACAGCGCCAGCCGAAGCTTTTCCGGCAGGTCGGCCGCCGTGACTTCGTCAGACCGGCTCAACAGAACGAGTCTTTCGGTGAGGTTCTCCAGTTCGCGAACATTTCCCGGCCAGCGATAGTTCAGGATATACGGCATGACCGAGACTGGTAACTGATATCCGGGCCGGCCGTGCCGGAGCTTGCTTCGCTCGAAAAAGTGGTGCACCAACTCCGCCACATCTCCCGGCCGCTCGCGGAGCGGGGGAACGGTGATAGGAATGACCGCGAGACGATAATAGAGGTCTTCCCGGAATTCCCCTTCGGCAACCAGAGCTTCCAGATCGCGATGCGTCGCTGCAATAATCCGTACGTCAACGCGGGTGGCGTTCATAGCGCCAACCTTTTCGATCTCGTGCTGCTGCAGAAGACGAAGCATACGGACCTGAAGGTCCAGAGGCATTTCGCCGATTTCATCAAGGAACAGCGTTCCGCCTTCCGCCATTTCCACTTTCCCCTTCTTGTGGCCGATGGCGCCCGTAAACGAGCCCTTGACGTGACCGAACAACTCCGACTCGAGTAATTCCGGCGGGATGGCGCCGCAGTTTATGACAACAAACGCCCGGTCTCTCCTCAGGCTGTTGAGATGAATCGCCCTCGCAATCAGCTCTTTGCCTGTACCCGTCTCTCCGTAGATCAGCACGGTTGCGTCCGTGTGGGCTACACGAGAAGCGGAATTGAGCACCTGAACCAGTGCATTGGACTTGCCTACAATCTGATCAAAGCCGTACTTCTCATCAAGAGTGGTGCGGAGCAGGCGAACTTCGTCGATAAGCCGGTGCCGCTCGAGTACGCGGTTCACCAAAGCTCGCAACTCGTCAGGATGGACCGGTTTGGTTATGTAGTCGTACGCGCCAGCCTTGATGGCGGCCACGGCCGTGTCGATCGTACCGTATGCGGTGATGATGACTACGCTGATCTCCGGGTAATCGACACGAACTTTTTAGCAACTCGAGACCCGACATGCCGGGCAGATTCATGTCGGTGAGTACGAGATCAACAGCCTGCTTCTCGAGGAGTGCCAGCGCTTCGGGATCGCCTGCGACCTCTGTCTGATAGCCGCATTTCGCCAGCTGAGCCTGCGTGACT
Organism: Bryobacteraceae bacterium; assembly: GCA_963825845.1. Lineage (GTDB taxonomy): Bacteria > Acidobacteriota > Terriglobia > Bryobacterales > Bryobacteraceae > DASQDN01. Next base: position 114,779 of record CAWGVL010000047.1, read on the forward strand.
CGTCTCAGGCAATCGTCGTCTTCAACGACAAGTATGCGACCAACACTCATAGGGTTTCTCGAATCCACTTTCCGGATCTCACGACGCGACACTTCAGCCGGCGCGATGGCTTGAGACTGTGAAACGAGGCTACTGAAGTATCCGTTTTCGCGAGGCATATCCTCCAGATTTGGAATTTTGATCACTATAAACTATGGGGCACGGCGCGAATCCTCGCAACCGTAGCCTAGTCTCACTTTTTATGGGGTGTCATGGCGCCTGGGCAAAATAACTAAAATTCGCGCTCCTTCACTTTGTTCCTGGTCTACCGATATCCTACCGCCATGCTCTCTCACGATGCGCAGTGCTTGTGCGAGGCCTAATCCCAGCCGGTGTTCATAAGTGCTGAAAAACGGTTCGAAAATTCTGTCGACCGCTGCGGCAGGAACCCCCGTCCCGTGATCCCGCACTGCAATCACAAACGTATCGCCCTCGATGCGAGCGGAAATCTCGACTTCGCCGCCTGCAGGCATAGCTTGGTTGGAATTCATTATGAGGTTCAAAAGCACTTGTCTGATCTGCTCGGGATCGCCTCGGAGCACGGGGAGATCAGAGGGAATGTTTTTAGTTACGGTAAAGGGTCGTCCATCCTTTGTGCCGGCCAAATGAATCACATCATCCACGAGCTTCGAAAGATCTATCGTGCGGAATCTGGGACTGCGCGGCTGGGCGAACTCCAGAACATCCATCAAAATGCGATTCAGACGATGCGTCTCTTTCCGAACGATTCCCACTAGCTCACGACGTTTGTTATCCGCCAACTTAGGATCCTCTAAAACCCATCCTGCGCCTTCAATGCTTGTCAGCGGGGTGCGGAACTGCCGAACCAGGCCAACAATCATCCGGCTCAGCACGCACAATTCTCCTCCGGTGGGGAACGAACCTTCTGGCTGCTCGAGAACAACACTTCGTTTAGCGCCCGCACGCCACTGCGCGAGTCGCGCGGCAGTGACCGCTACGCATACGAAAAGAAGGGTCTGGGCAATCGGTCCGACCCGAATGATCTCCGTGACCTAATGTGGCGGCTACAGTGTGAACAATACCTGCCGCGAGCGCCACGGTGAACGCTGACGGAACTCCAGGAACTATCGCGGCTATCACGATGGGGATGTAGTAAAGACTTCCTAGCACTTGTCCCCAGGATTCTGAGGAGATTGCGAAAGAGGAGTAGACCGCGCTTGCCATCAAACCGATCGAAAAGGGTAACGTCACCGGCAGCCATTTCCGAGTTGTCATTCCACGACACTCCCCCGTTTCTTCGCGTGTTTCCCAACCTCCGCGGAATCGGCCCGCACGGGACAATCCCCGCCCGGTCTGATTCTTTGATGGTTACTGATTTCCTTGTTTGGGACTCCCAGGACGGGCTACTCAATCGTAGACGCCCTTCGATATCCCTTCGCCGGCGTCGGAGTGTTTCCGCCAAATGGTGCAAACAGACCTCTGCACGACGCAACTTCGCCTCTCAAATGTCCCTGATAGACTGACTACGCTTTTCGAGCGTTTTCGGGATCGCAGACGTTCACCGGAAGTGACGCTGTAAATCGACCCCGTTGTCGACTGCCCCAACACCAGCGATCAAAACTCGCCGTCGCACCAATTCTTCATAGTCCGGACAGGCGTCCGCGCAGGAGTTTCCGGCCCGGAAGGCGACAGCGAAGACTCTTAGTCCGAGCCCAACGGGATGTAAAGCCTTTTTCATTGCGATATTCTCCATCGACCTTAGGTCACCGTGCACGCGCAGTTGACGCTTGGCCGCCACCCACAGCCCTTAAAACATTCCCCCGAGACTGCGAGCACGCTGGCGACGGATTGATGATCGATTGATGAAGGCGCCGGAAGGAAGGTCTAAACTTTTGCACGCAACGCTAATGCGTGATCGCGCAACCAAGGGATGAAGGTACACCTACGAGCGGTGTGCGAAAGCCAAACGCGGCATTGCTGATAAACACGCACATTGTCGCGGCCATGCCTTAGCGCGATGGAAAAAGCATCTCATCTGCAGTAGAACGGCAACGAAATCAGGGAGCTACATTCCTGGAAGCATCGCGAGGAATGGAATAGTGTCGGCTAACAAAACAATCATGGGCATCAGCGTGGCCCGGCGCGCAGGCCGGCCGGGCACGAAATTTGCCGCTGATACTGAGCACCGATCGGGATTCAGCGGCCTGTCTAGCTCTTCTTGGGCGGCGGTGGGAAGTTCTTCAGCAGCTTCGCCATAGCTTTCTCGAGATTTTTCTTCTGCTTGTCGGGCTTAGCTTTGGTGTCCAGCGTCTTCGATGCATTACCACGCCAAACGAGTTGTTTCTGGGCCGGATCATACATGTCGAGACCAATCTGTCCCACGTAGATGGTAGAAGTCTGCCCGCTGGTCGTGCCACCCATTCCGCCGTATGCTCCGTACCATCCGCCGCCGTACCAACCTGGGCCAGTACCCCAACCACTGTTAAAAGACGTATACTCCTTCTCCTGTCCTATTGCCGCTTGATATCCAATAAGCAGGTCAGCATTGTCGCCATCCGTTCGCTTTAGCCCTTTCTTGGTCATCTCTGCGTCCACGGCCGCCTGCAGTTGCTGTTCTGCAAGTTGGTTCACCTTCTCCGTGCCGCTGATCTGCACCCATTTGTACGTGTGGTATTTTGAGAAATCTTGGCCAGCGGCAAAGTTGTACCGCACATCCTGGCCAAGACAGCATGCGCCCACCGCCAATAGCGACAGAATCAGGCGATTAATCCTCATCTTGAAAACCTCTCTTCGGTCAACCTAATAAAAGCCCTTCCGGCTCGACCTTGGGGATTATTTTCACGAGACCGCAGATCTACTTTTTTTGGAGTTCCGATGAAACCAGAAGATCGTAATCTAAACCAATACATCGGCTGACAGCATCAGCCTGAAGTATTCAGAAACCCTACTGACCACGACTTTCCGATCTAGCTGCGAGATGAGGCCGGCTGTCTAAATGTGGGTATGCCGTCCGATGAGTGTACTCGTATCTCCCTTTGTGGGAAGGGTATTTCGATCCCTTCTTCCCGCAGCGCGACGTTGATCCTGATCGAAATGTCGCTACGTAGCCGGAAGTGAGTATCCTGATCCGCCCAGAACATCAGCAGAAAGTCGAGGGAGCTTTCTCCGAAACCCTTAAACACCGCAACGGGCTCTGGTCGCCGCAACACCTCGGAGTGACTGACGGCTATTTCAAGAAGCATCTTGATAACACGCTCCGGATCGGTGCCGTAAGCGACGGGAACAGGCACCTCCACTCGCCGCACCGGCTCACTCAATGTCCAGTTCACGACCTGGCCGGAAATGAATGTTGAATTCGGAATGATCACTTCAGCTCCTTGAAAGGTGCGCATTGTACTTGCACGGATACCGATGCGGCGAACTTCCCCGCTCAGGGTTCCGACCTCCAGGACGTCGCCGACGCGGATCGGCCGTTCGAATTGCAGTATCAATCCGGACACAAAGTTGTTCACAATGTTCTGCAGCCCAAACCCGAGCCCGACTCCCAACGCTCCGGTTAACAGCGTAAGCTTGCCAAGCTCGATTCCGCCCGCACTCAGCGACATCAAAAAAACGAGTAGAAGGAGCGTGTAGTGCAAAGAAGTCGCAATCGTTTCCGGGACGCCACGCGCTAACCGCCAATGCCGGAGGATCTCTTCTCGAAGGATGAATCGGCACCCGCTCGCGATCAGATATCCAAAAACTAGAACGCTCAGGAAGGCAAGGATGTCGCCGAGCGAGAAATTGAACGCTCTGATCCCGAGCCTTGCATTGAGGATTGCTATCAAGGTCTCGCGAGCGGGCTCCTGCAACTCGAGCAGAGTAAGCGTGACGTAGAGCCAGCAAAACACGGCGCTGCCCTTCATGACCAGTTCAGCCCAGCGCACTAACGCGTGTTCGTGCAGTCGGACGGAGGCGAGAGAACGTAGCCGTGGGAGCCGGAGCATGGCCGCGAACAGCGTTGTCATCGTGCGAACGGAGGTATATAGAAGGAGGCCGAAGCAGGAACAGAGCAGGAGGGTCAGTCGGAGCAGATAGCTCAACAGGAGGAATCCAAGCACGTTGGCGACGAGAATAGGTATCACCAGTGCAAGACTCCAACGAACAAAAGGAATGCCATCTTCTTGCAGGCTTCCCTCGCGTCGATCCGCTTGATGCAGCCGTTCAGGTCTGCCCCACCAGCCAAGAATACAAGCGGCGGTCGCAAAGATGAGGGCAATCAACCACCGTCGTACAACGGGGTCAGCATCCAAAGTACCCACACATATATTGAGTCCGTAAAAACCAGCCATAAAATACACTAGCCGCGCCGCTGGGGTGTAGAGCGGAAGCAAGCGGGTGATAGGAAGAAGAAAAATACCGATCAGAAGCAAAACAACATTCGTGCGCGCGTTCGGCGATGACAACGTAATCAAAGGAGCCGCTATTAGCGCTGCGAGCGAAACAGGTCGCTTCAACACGAGCGCCGCCCGCGCAACAGTTTCATCCTGCGATCCGATATTCAGGAACATGCGGCGAAGACGGCGGCTGATTACGACTGCGAACACGATAAAAAGAACACCTCGGAACAGGCCGCCCCTGTGAACCTTCGCGAAGCTAACAGAATCGGAGTAGAAACGCGCTATTGACCGGCCCAGCACAGTGCCTATCGTCTCGTTCCCGTGCTCCGGCAGCGCTTGCCAAATCGGCGCCGCGTCCGGATAGAACATTCTGGCCTGGAAACCCTGCCTTACTGCCTCGAGCTTCTCGACAATATCGGCCACGATGAGGGCCTGTTTGGACACGCGGGCTTGGAGGTCTAACACAGTTCGCAAGCGTTGTTCCGCAACCCCACTTACAGCCCGAATGTCTGCTATTGTTGATCGCGCGCGCCCCTCCAAAGAACTGAGCTCCGGAACGCTGATTAGCGTTTGAAGTGTGGTTTCCCACACCTGCCGTTCGTTATTCAGAAGCGTTAGGTTGCGCTCGTACGTCGTACCCCACTTGCTCAGGGTCTTTCGCTGTTCTGATTCAACAGCGGAGTAGGTTCGCCAATCTCGCAACAACCCGCGAATATCCAATAGCGTGGCGCCAGTCGTAACAGCAATCTCTGAGTCTGCGAGCCTGGCACGAACAAGGTCTTCCTGCTCTCGGAAGTTCGTTTCGAAGGCCGCCAGGTCAGAATCCGTGGGTAAGCTTCGTGAGATCTCTCGCAAGGTACGTGTCAGTTCCTCGCTGCGCTGCGCGACTTGCGTGAGGGAAATCGATTGAGGCGCTGCAGGCGCCACCCCGGCCGGAGCCTTGTCCTGCGCCGTTCCGGGGATAACCAACAGTGCCAACAGACCGAAGAGAATCTTGCAAATGCGCCTTTCGGTGATGAGGTAATTACAGACTGCCATTAGTCAGCCAGGAATCGACACAGGCATGATTAACCGCCACAGCCAATTGGCTGCAAATTTTTGTATGTGCGCCCCTCTCACCCTGTCATTTACGGGTTGAGACGTTCTGAGCGTGTTTATGGCCAGGGAGATTACACCCTGAATCCCGGCGCACTCTCTCGACCGTGATCAGTCTGCAGCAGCTTGGACGCCGCATGGTGAAATCTCACCAGACGGTCATCTTTCAAAACGCTGTTGTTCAGCTCTCACGGTAGTTAAGCAATATCACTCCGACCAGCACAAAACAAGCAGGCCATATGTAGCCAAGAATTCGGCGCGAATTGTCGGCAGTACGCCACTCGAGCCATCGTGACCACCCTGCAACGACGCCCAGGATCCCGAGAGGTATATGACTCAGTTCTGATAAGAGTTCTTGTCTGATATTCCCGAGCGGGTGCGCGTGAGTCAGCAGCAGCGCGCCTCCGACGGCACAAACTCCTGGAAAGACAAGTGCTGCCCGAGGAGAGGAGATCCGTCCCGTTGTAACGCCCCATTCGAAAAATCCGAACAGGACGATAAGGACCACAAATAACCGATGCTGGAGCACCTCTGCCACCAGGAAGCTCTCCCAAAAACCTCGCGGGCCCAATGGCCAGTTCTCGGGGTCAGCCCGGAGGAACAAGAACACGGCGAGAGCTAAAAAGGCAAGGGGCCAGTTACGAGCCCAGGAAAGCGCGGGCACTCGCGCCCCAAGCGCTAATAATCCCACAAGGAGAACGATAGCCCCGGACCAGTGATGATTATATTCGGACCACGCTATATCACTAGGCGTGCTGGGTTGGTACAAAGTCCCAGGCACGTACGACTGCGGAGCGTGGGGAGTGTTTTCTTCAGTGTCAACAAACAAGGGGGTAGCCGGTGACAGAGATTCGACTGGCGGCGTGCTGAAGGTAGGCCATTGTGGCGTAAACCTCTGCACAATCTCGGATAGTGCAACACGGTCCGCGCTGAGATCTACCGCCGGCGGCTGCGAAGTCAGCGAAGCTGCAGCGAAAATGACCGTAAACCCAATGCCAATTTCCGCTTCGGCGAACCGCCGCAGCTTGGTGATGACTTCGTCATCCGCGGTGGCGATTCGGCGGACGATCAAAAAATTCAGCCCTCCGAGAAGCAGCAGAACTGCAAAGAGTATCACTTTAGACACGACCATCGCTCCATAGGCAGTGCCGTAAACTGCTTCGCGAGAACCTACATACACGCATGACAGCAGCCATCCCGCAGCGCCGAGTACCACGACGCTCAGCGCTGCCAGCTTCGAAAATCGGTGACAGACCCAGCGGCGGATCACGAGATTCGGCGCTCGTTTGAGTGTGAGCAGAAAGTAAGGTAATCCGCCGATCCAACACCCAACTGCCAGCATGTGGATGGCGCTCAACACCAAGAGGGCCGTGCGCCCTTCCAATCGTCCGGCTGCATGGCTCGTCGCCACAAGCGTGCTTAGGATGATCATTGACGCAGCCATTAGCGCTGCTTGCGGCGTCGAGCCTCGGCGACTTACGATTGCTGCGGTGATCAGCGCCACGACTGCGCTAGTGCCTCCAGAAACAAAGAAACCAGCGCCTGCAAGATCCCGCCACCCGAGACCAGTCGTTCCCGTGAGCAACACCGAATCCGCCGTGACGTAACCAATCTGTACCAAAGCGAGCGCCAAGGCGGACCACGTGATCAGCCGTCTACTCGATCCCATGACGTCGTCAGCCGGCGAATCGAGGAGTACACTCAGTGGCTTGAGAATCCAGAAACTGAATACCACTCCGCCGAGGATCAGCGATTGAAACGCGAGTGCTGCACCGCGTAGGAGCACCGAGATGAAGCTAAATACATCCAGAAGTTGCGTCAGCACGTTTCCTACCGGACCGCGAACGGCACTTCACCCCGCGTGATGTGCCCGTCTGTCGCGAGCACCTGCCACAGTAGTGTGTAACTTCCGGGTTTCAAATCCGTCGATCGCGCCGTTAGGCTGTCTGGTGAAGGTTGGGGTCCCATGGGGAGAGAAAGGACCTTCGTGTCGGGCAAAACCAGCTTCAAAGTTGATCGTGCTGCATCGATCCGGGAGTTGAACTGGAGGCGGAACACAACTTCTGGACCGGAAACGGATCCGCGAACGGGCGGTACTGCCGCGACGAGAACTGCATGAGCAAGAGCCGAGCCGGCAAGGCCGAGCACCATTGTTGAAACTGCAAAGAGTAATTTCCCCATAGTACTTCATACCCATAATACTTGCCCGTAAGCCAGGTATGGGATGCTCCAGCGAAATTGCTCGGCTTAGTTTTTTGGAGTCACTCAACACGAGTTCAGAGAAGCGGTGCAAACAATCTGATGTCAGTAACGCGATTGTTAGTTGTAACGCAGAAATCGACGACGTCGAGAAAATCCGTGTGAACACGGAAATTTCCTGAGGCCCTCTGCGTCTATGTGGTGGTAGCGTTGATGGCCTTCGCACGTTAACTTTGCAAAGCGCGGTATGTGGGTTCACAGCAATATTAGTTCTGCCAGACCGGAATCGTTGAGGAAAGCTTGCCGGGGGCGTATGATCCCCAGCATCCATACCGATAGTTATGCAGGTACGTGATCAGACGAGAGGGCAACCGTCGTCGAACGGTGCAAAACATCGTGACACCGACCGCAACACGAGGACACACGGCAGGGTATCCGCATCCCAACATTTCTGGCCTGGCATCGAATCGGCGTCTGAGGCTCACATGACCTCGGTTAATCTCACTGTCGGGCACGAGCAGCGGGTCGCTATCCTGCTCGTCGAAGACGAAGAGATGCTTCGGAACGCAGTAGCGAACATACTGCAAAAGAAAGGTTTCGAAGTATTGGCGGCCTCAGATGGTACCGCCGCGGTGGATCAGCTACGCATTCACGGAGAGCGTCTCACGCTTCTCATGCTGGATGTTACTCTGCCTGGATTACCGAGCCGCGACGTCCTCAAGGAGGCTCGCCGCATCAGACCCGGGATTATGGTAGTACTCACTAGTGCATTCAGTCAGGATGTGGTCGAGCCCTCGTTTGAGGGCCTACAAGTTGATTCCTTCATTCAGAAGCCTTTTCGGCTTGGCCTTCTTATTGAACTGCTTGAAAGCGTCCTCCCCAGACCTTAAGTACGGCTCACGTCAACGGCTTCTATGCAAGGTAGTAGAACTTCGAACACGGAGCCTCGCCCCGGGTTGCTTTGAACAGTAATGCTCCCCCCAAGGCTGCGCACGATGCCCTGAACGGCGGCCAATCCGAGTCCGCGTCCCAGGAATTTCGTGGTATAGAAAGGATCGAAGATCTTCGATTGGAGTTCAATCGGGATGCCGCAGCCGCTGTCCTTGATGTAGAGCCTGACATACTTTCCTGGCGGCAGGGTCAATCGATTTGCCGCCAACTCTGTCGGCGCCCATCGACACTCCCGAAGTACTCACGGAAACTGAGCCTGCTTGGTTCGGGAGTGACTCACAGGCGTTCGTTAGCAGGTTCAGGACGACCTGCCGGAACTGAGAAAGATCGGCGCGGACCGACGGTAGTTTTCGGGCAAGATCTATCGAGAACGCGATGTTCCGGGAAACGGTCGCCTTAATCAGTTGAAGAATCTCCTCTACAACACTGGACACACTGACTGGTGCGAGTGCGCCACTTGGTCCGTTGGCGGAGTACGCCGTCAATAAATTAACGAGATTAGCGGCTCGAATAGCCGTAGCGCTGATTCGCTCCACATTGCCACGCGTCGAGCCCTCGGGAAGTTCGGATAGCGCGAGATCCGCCTCGGCAATGATAGCTCCCATGATGTTGTTGAAGTTGTGGGCCACACCCGAAACAAGCACACCCAGGCTCTCGAGTTTCTGGGTAGCCAGGAGCTCCTGCTGATGCTGCTTCCAGTCGCTGATGTCGACCACGATGCCGACATAACCTGCGAACGAGCCATCCGGTAGAATGCGCGGAGTGGCAGTGTCGAACATCCAACAGTACGCGCCGTCCGCACGGCGTACGCGGTACTCGGCACGGTACTCGCGCCCAGCCACGTTGGTCGAAAAATATACGGGATGCTTCACCGCGAGGTCTTCAGGGTGCACGACCTCCATCCAGCCATCGCCTGTGAGCTCTTCGAACTCTCGACCCGTAAACTTCAGTGCGTATCTGTTGATGAAATTAACTTTCGCGTCTGGCCCGGAAGTCCAGATAACCACCGGCGCGTTGTCCGCCATGCTGCGGAACCGCTCTTCGCTTTCGCGCAGCGCCAACTCTGCACGCAGGCGTTCGCCAAGTTCCAGCCGCAATCGTTCGTTCGCAGCATTCAAATGTGCCGTCCGCTCCGCGACCATTTCCTCCAGGCTGGCCCGCAGCCGGCTCAGTTCGAGATGAGTGCGTATGCGTGCTAATAGTTCTTCTTGCTCGAATGGCTTAGAGATGAAGTCGACCGCGCCGAGTCTCAACCCTTCGACACGATCCTTCGTGTCGGTTATGCCGCTGAGAAATATCACAGGGATGTGATGAATTTCAGCTCTGTCTTTAAGCCGGCGGCAAACCTCGAACCCGTCCATACCGGGCATGCGAATATCCAACAGGATAAGTTCAGGTTGCGTCGCCTCGATCGAAGCGAGTGCTAGCTCGCCGCTGTCGGCCGGGCGCACATCATAACCTTGCGAGACAAGGATGTCCGTCAGGATTCTGAGCGATTCTGATGTGTCGTCAACGGCTAGAATAATCCCTTTGCTGTTCAGGCTATGCCGCTCGCACTCCTCACGACTTGTGGGATTCGCGGGCCGTGATGCATTACTCATGTGCGCAAACCGTTCCTGCAGCAGGAGAGAACTCACGACGCACGGCAGAATTGATCATGATCGCCCGGCGCAGGCGCGAGGCCAAACTAGAGCCAACGTAGCTAAGATGCAATACAGCGTTCTGAATGCTCCCAGTCACAGACGTTGTTTCTGCGTGAACCCGCTGATAGAGTACCACTGTTTAGCTCGCCCTTCTGCGGCCATTCAGCAGACCGGCTTTGTTGTGCATAGCCCGTTCGGCGCATCATGAAAATGGGTATAAATTCTGCGACACCAAGACTCCTGGATTCAAGGCTGTCACCGGTGTCGTACGCGGTGCGTCTTTCCGTCGTTCGACGCGCTCGCGAGGGATCAGTGGACGCATCGTGCGGCGGCGACAAGCAAACAAGTCGAACGGATATGGCGGCAACAATCATCCCCAAACCCACCATTCCAAACACCGCCACGGGCCTGCTTAATAGCCATTCGCCGGGTGTATTCGTCGCTGTGCTTCTAGTCGCTATTGCCGGGATCGGTATATCAGCTGATAAATATGTGTTTACCAGTATTGGAATGACATCGGCGGCCGCCTTGGGTGTTACTGCGGAGATGGATTGCGGCCATATGGCGCAACACGTGCCGATCAGCAGTACTTGCAGGCGGCTCAATCCGAGTTTCGGTTTCATTACTAACAGCATCCCCAGTCTGGTGTAGTAGGTTTTGCTTGGCTTTTTCCGCTGTTCGATGGCAGAGAGGCATCGTTCGCTGCGGCCTTCTGAGCGGGCACTGAACTTTGTACCGCCGCGGTCGGACAAAAGTGTCGGCGTCGCGTCCATGTCGTCGAGGTCATTGTCATTCCGAATGGCTCGTTAACCTGAGATTTCCGAAGAACCAACAGCGGCTCGTGACGCATCGCGCGGTGCGCGACGGCGCCGCGTAGGAAAGACAGAGATGATTCCTGTAAGGAAATCGGATCGCTCGAGTGTTCTCGAGAAAGGCACTCCTCTTTCCTCTAGGCTTTCACCGGCATGTAAACTGCACGCCGTGATGCGCCCAGCCAGGAATAGATTTAGATTATTTCTCGCTGCTGCAATCGTGGCCCGCGGCAGGAACGGCGGTGTGTGTACTTTCGGTATGTCTCGGACAATTCGGCAAGCAACCTTCCCCGGGTAAACGCCTGGACGATAAACAGAGCCTGCATCGCGACGCACACTATTGGCGGGGACTCCGTCACTGTACCGGTCGCGGAGAGGGTGGAAACCGAAGATTCCTTAGGTCCAAAGAAGCGGGAATTGCATCACGCCCCCAGGAATTCGCTTGATAGTGAGATCCGAGAATGGGGCGTGGCTTATCGCCTTTGTGATTGCTACGCTGGCGCGTGCACAGGATCTCGCTCCCCGTGCGTATGTTATTACGCCGATAGGTTCCAACGCCGTCACATTTTCTCACAGTTGGAACGAAGGAGAGATCACATTCGATCCCTCAGTTCCTATCGACGATGCAAAGGGCTCTTTCCAGACGTCGGTTCTGAGTTATTACCACTCATCTACAGTTTTGGGACGATCGTCAAACCTGGTCCTCTCGATGCCGTATGCGACAGGAAGCTTCAGTGGCATTGTAAACGGAATCGAGGCGAAGGTGAGCCCTTCGGGACTGGCCGATGCGCGTATACGTGTCTCCATGAACCTTGTGGGGGGGCCGGCGATGCGCGAAGGAGTATTTGCGGTGGCATGAAAAGCGGTTGATCGGGGTCAGCCTCACGACGGTGATCCCTCTTGGCCAGAACGATCGCGCCCGAATCATCAACATAGGTTCGAATCGCTGGGCTTTTAAACCGGAGATTGGCTTTACGCGCAAATGGCAGCGCGTGATCGTGGAAGGTTACACCGGAATTTGGCTATTTACCTCAAATACTAACTTCTATCCAGGCGATGCAAAACGAACCCAGGACCCGATAGTGGCTTTCGAAGCTCACGCCGGCTACTACATCAAACCACGCTTATGGGTCTCGTTCGATAGCATTTCTGGATGGGTGGACGTTCCTCGATCAACGGTATGGGAAAACAGGACCAGCATAGGGACTCCCGCGTCGGCTTGACAGTTTCGGTGCCGCTTGGTCCGCGCCATTCTTTGAAGTTCAGCCACAGCCGTGGAGCGGTGACAAGAATAGTCGGGAGTTTTCAGACCTTCTCCGCCGCTTGGCAGTATTCGTGGATCGGAAATCATATTAAATGAGCGATCAGGCTCCGTTAGCAGGACAGCCGGGAAAGAACCGGGGAATAAATAGAAGGGAGGCCAAAGCCATCGCTGCGACGATCCATCACGTCTTTGACGTGTCGCTGGAATCGTCGCATCGAATGGAAGATCGAATACACGCTGCTGTTGTGCGGGTCCACGCTCTTAATCGGCGGGTAGATTTATGCGCGCAACAAACCTTTGTGGCCCCATGCTGTGCCCCAAAAGGGAGCAGTGGCAAGTAAGGGGACACACTCCGACAGACAAATGCTTGTCATCGAGACTGCTTCATCGCGTAGATTTATCCCGAAATTACGCCCGTTCTACGTCTCAGTTGCCAAAAGTGGGCACATCGATCGATGCTGCGCCACACGCCTGAGTGGAGCCGCCGACCTCGACAACGCCGGTAAATTTCCGCCACCATCGCACCGCCGCTTGATCCTCAGACGCAACTCTGCGCGGCTCTGAAAAAGCCGCGATTTCGCCGCTGGTACACCAATTTGCAATGTCTCCGCTACGTCCTTTATGGTCAGTCCCGGAAGGTTAATGAGGTCTCATTACATTGCGCAGCAAGGGGGGAACACGCCGAATCTCACTTCTTAACAGTTGTTTCAACTCGTCAAGAGCTAACTCGCCCTCAGGGTCAGGGCCGCACGCGGGCAGTTCCATACGCGGAGCATCCGGCTGTCGCCACGGGTCATCCAGGTACACGAATCGCGCGCGCCGCCTCTCCCGCATGAGAATATTCCTGAGACACTTGTTTGTGACGATCCGCGATAGCCAGGTAACAAATTCCGCTTCGCCCTGAAATTGATCCAGCCGCACGTACGCTTTTGAGCAAGCGATCTGCACCTGATCTTCCGCATCGCCGTGATTGCGGCAGAAAAAAGTAATGTGCTACACACCTTCGATGATGTCGACGTATCAACTCTCCAAACGCGTCTTTGTTCCCAG